>NC_020453.1:3195000-4601666 GCF_000344805.1 Bradyrhizobium oligotrophicum S58
CGATCGCCTCGTGCTTCGGCCCGCCGGCGCGTGCAACCACCGCCAGGAGCCGCTCGCCCACGCTGTTGAGGGCCAGCACGCCCGGCGTGTTGACGTCGCCGAGAACGCTGACCACGCTCGAATGCTGCTGGTTCAGGCTGACCACGACCTGCGGCTCCAACGCGCGCTTCTGCAGCCGGAAGACGATCTCCTGCTCGATCTGGGGGAGAGTCCGGCCGGCAGCGGCGATCTCGCCTGCATAGGGCACGCGGATGTTGCCTTGCTGGTCCACCGCCTGCGCCGGCAGATCGACGAAGTTGCCCGGACGGGCGCCGGCGGCGGTCGGCGGCGTGAACAGTCCGCCCGGTGCCGCTTCGAAAATCGAGACGTTCAGGACGTCACCGATCCCGGCGACCTGCACCGGCTTCGGCCGCTTGTCCGGAAACACGCCCTGGAAGGTAATGAGATTGGGCTGCGACAGGAAGCCGATGGTGTCAGAGCTGACATCGACCAGGGCATAGGGGAGCGCCGTGTTCGATCGGACGCTGGCGGTGGCATTGTCGCTGACCGCGTCGCTCGTCGGACCCGTCCCAGGCAGCCAGGAGCAGGCCGGCAGAACCGCCAGCAATGCGACGACCATCAGGGCGCGCGACCCCCGGCAAAGGCTGTAAGAACCGCGTGGGCTCACAGCGCCATCGCAGATCGAGGATCCGGCGAGGCCGGCCGATCCGCGCGCTCCGGACGGATTGATTAAATCGTTCAAACGCATCCCCGGATACGACAAAAATACGTTTCCCCACGCCACTCCCTCCGCCCCCCGGAGGAAGAACGCCGTCCTACCTAGTTCCCAACCTACCCGGCGGCCAATCCAGGCGAAAGCGCACCCCTGTTCGTCCAGGGCCGCTTTTGCCGCGCCGTGCCAATTAGGTCACAGTCTGGCCGCACCAAATTACCTTCATGGGGACTAGATCGTCACCGATGTGCCGAGCCTGCGGAGCGGCGTGGCTTCGACCTAATGGAACCCGTAAAATTCTAGACAGAAAGCCGTTGATCAACGGTTATCCGAGTCGTTCGCGCCACGCCTGAACGCAGGGGCGCAGGCGGTGCGTCGCCGCGTCGCACGACGCGAGCTTGCCGGGCCGGAACGGTCCCGGGCTGTCGGTCGTGTCATCGGCAGGGCCGGGCAGGGGGCAGCGGCCGGCTATCAGTTGTCCGCGGCTGCCATTCAAGTCTATGGTGCTGCAGCAGCCGCTGAGCGTCTTGCAAGGGGAGCACGTCGTTGTCGAACGTCATCAGGATCGCAGCCGTCACGCTTGCCGCTGCGCTTGCCGGCTTGCCTGGCACCGCGTCGGCGCGTGGGCTCTATCCGCTCACCGAGTGCGGCCCGGATCTCAGCCGGCTGTGCCGGCTGCACGGCGCGTTCGAGGCCACTCCGTTTCGCTACAATCTTGCGATCTATCCCGGGTGCATCCGGCGCGTGGCGGTGGAGACCCGCTGGGGTGCGCAGTATCGCCGCGCCGTGGTCTGCGGGGCGCCGCAACGACCGATGGTCTGGTGAGTTCGAGCCGTCTTTCGCGATGGAGCCGGGTGCTCTCTGTCTGTAGCCTCTCGGCGCCCCCCTATGGTCGCCCATGCGGAGCCGCGGGGAGTATCCAGTGGACGTAATCTACTGGTTGTGTTTTATATTTTTCACAATCTGAAATTAAATTATTTACTCGACCAATTGCGGAGACGATCGAAATAAAAAAGCGTCGCCAGAACACACTTAAGCTTCAATCGTCGCGGAATAAAGTGGGTTAATAAGTCCTTTCGGAGACGCGGTAAGAATTTACTGTAGCCGCAATGAGTACCGGAAGTGTTTAATATCTTGCCTTCAAGATGGTAAATTAACTTGTCGCGAGTGGTTAATTTAATCCTGATCCTCGAATTCGTGCGTTCCTGCGATGACAGTTCGCCGGCGTTCGATAAAAAATCCCTTAGAACTCGCAAGCGAGTGGGGTCCGTCCTTGTGTGACGAGCTTTGTACAGCGTTGATTGAGGATCATGTGATGGATATTGGCGGCGGCGGGCCATTGAATGCCGTTATGAAATCATTAAACAAAATACGTGCTACAAAATCTCGCTTCCGTCGGCTGGCGTCGGGCAATTCAAGCCAATCAGCTTTGCTCTCGCAGATCGAGCTCTGTGACATCCTCCTCAACGAAATTCGCTCGATCAGTTCCTGCGTGGAGAAGCGGGCGGAGAAGTCCGGTGCCCCCAGCCGCCGCCCGATGGCAAACAGGCGTCACCGCGGCACTGCTCACCTGGTGGCGCCGCGTCGCCCCGCGCCGGGCCGCACCAAGCAGCGGAAATGACGAGCAGCCCGCGTCATCGGTCGCCCCTCGGCGACCGATGACCTTTGGCGGCCAACAGTGCAATTCGCCGTTGCGCCGACGCCCAGGGAGCTGCAGCGGGGCGACGGCTACGACGCCTCGCAGTCCGACAGCGATAGCCTCTCGGCGGCCTTCCGGTGACCGAGTTCATCGAGATCTGCGTTTCAAGATTTTTCGCTGATTCGGAAATCATTGCCGAATGTATCCCGGAGGACGTCCGGGCGCCGGCAGAGAACGCACCGGTCTGCAGTCTTGCGGCCGATCCGCTTCGCAGCCGATCCGTTGTGTCCCGTGATCCCTGAGTGCAACCTGCGGGCGGCATTCTGAGCGGTGGGCAACGCGCGAGCATCCGGTGTCGGGCATAACGAAAGGCGGGCAGGGCGATCGTCGGCTCCCGGGACTGGTCCCTCCGGTCGACCGTGCCTTCATTCATTCAATCGATCGTCGGCAAGCCCCACCTCCAGCCGAAGCCGACAACGCTCCAGTGCGGCAATTCGTCATGGCGTGGGCGTGGGGCGTGTTTGCTCAGCGGAAGACGATGGTCGACGTTGGCAGGAGCATCAGTTCGATGTTCGGCAAATGAATGCATCTCGGCGGCTTCGTGGCATATTCCCGGTGTCGTGCGTAATTAAACCTGCATCCGGCATTTTGCGCGGATACAAAATATCTCGATCCGGGTTATCGGCTTCGTCGCTCGAATAGGTTGTATGCATTCGTCAGTCGCTGTGCATGACAGCGTGCGGCAAACGACTCGGCCGCGAAAATGCGTCTCACTCCGCCCTTGGGACTACGTGATTTCGGCGCGATCTTGCCGCATAGCAGCGAAAATCCGAGCCGATCTCGTCGATTTGATGTTTTCCAATCCCGTGCAGCCCGCCAAGGTCGCTCGGTGTAATTTGTACGCCACATTTTCTGCGAGCGGGGTTGCAGGTTGATATTTGATTGAGTTACAACCATTCGCGTCGGTCGAGTGAATATGACTGAAATATTCAGTTTTTCCGACAGCGAACCACTTGCGGATCGAAATACCGAATTATATGACATTAATCCGGCAGGATAGAGATCACAGATAAAGGTCGCTGTATGTCCACCAAGAAGATCGATTTCGAGACGATGTCTTTCGATGACCTCTGGTCGCTCCATGAGCAGATCAGCCAGATCCTCGCTGTGAGGATCACGTCGGAGAAGCGCGAGCTCGAACGTCGTCTGGCGGTTCTCAACCGCAGTCGCGGTGCCATCGAGGGGGCGACCAACGAAGGCGCGCAGTCCTACGGCTCCAGTGGCAAGGCGCGACGCAAATATCCGAGGGTCCTGCCGAAATATCGCAATCCGCAGACCTCCGAGACCTGGTCGGGCCGCGGAAAGCAGCCGCGCTGGCTGGTCGCTGCGATCAAGACCGGACATCGGATCGAGGAGTTCGCGATCAACGGCGCAAGTGCCCCGAAGGGCCGCCGTCAGCGGGCCTGATCGCTTGCGGTTCAGTCACCGCCCTGTTGTGCATGGCAATCGGCGTTGCTCGTAAAGCTTGCATCTGATTCGTCATCGCGGCATCGGCCGAACGGCACTCTCAGCGATGGTGACGACGAGATACTGGGACGCTCGTCAGTCTCGTGACCGCAGGGCGCCGGGCGCCGCCGGCCGGAAGATGAGCCCCACCACCGAACGATCTCCTGAGGTCAGCAGCGGCCGTGATCGGGCGGCATCCAGTGAATCGCGCGGGCGTCGCGTTTCCAAAGCCCGCAGCGTCCAGCCGCGCGACATTGACGACCATCGGGAAATGAAAGTGGTTGCGTACGATCGATTCTCTTCTGGAGCCTCGATCGGAAGCTCGCGCGACGCGTGCGCCGCAGAATCGCTTGGAGCTCTACACCCCGGAGCTAGTAGGCGTTGTCGCCGCGGATCAGCTCGATCGGCGTCCTGAGCAGGATGGCGATGTCCAGCGACAGGCTCCAATTGTCGATGTACCAGAGGTCGAACTCGACCCGTTGTTCGATGGACGCGCGGGTCGGTGTCGGTCCCCTGCAGCCGTGCACCTGGGCCCATCCCGTCAGCCCCGGCTTGACGCGCCGGCGGAACGCGTAATTGCGCACCAGCTTGTCGAATTCGTTGTCATGCGCCAGTGCGTGCGGACGGGGGCCGACCAGGGACATGCTCCCGTTCAGCACGTTGAGCAGCTGAGGCAGCTCGTCGATGCTGGTCCGGCGCAGCCATGCGCCCAGGCGGGTGAACCTGCTGTCGCCGATCCGGGCCTGAACGATGGAGGGGCCGTCCTCGAGCACGTACATGGTGCGGAATTTGTAGATCTGGAAGGCTCGGCCGTTGAAGCCGCAGCGCTGCTGTCGGAACAGCACCGGTCCCTGCGAATCGAGCTTGATGGCGATTGCGACCAGCAGCAGCAGCGGCGACAGCAGTGCCAGCGCCATTCCGGCCATCACGACGTCCATGAGCCGCTTCGTCGCGTGCTCGAGCGGGCTCATCAAGCCACGGTGCAACTCGACGCAGACGGCGCTGCCCAGTTCGCGGCGCGGACGCTTGAATATCTCCGAGGCCGTTCCGACGGGGACGAAGCTCACCGGAAACGGCAGAACTCTCAGCTCGGCGCCCAGCGTGCGCAGATCGGACCATGGGGCGGGACTGGCGCCGACCACGATCTCCTCGATGTCGGAGCCGCGCACATAATCGATCACGCTTGAAACGATATGTTGTCGCTGGTTGGGATCCGCGCCGGGCTCAGGAAGCAGGAAGTGCCTCTTGACGCGGAAGCCGGTATCCGTGAGCGCCTGAGCCAGGCCCGCATTGTCCTTGCCCGCGTCGTCGGTGATCAGCACGACGTTCCGGCCAGAGAACCGTTTCTCCGCCAAACCCTTCGCCAGCAGATATTCGGTGATTCGGCGATTCAGGATCAGCGCCATGATCCCGAAAATGGCGAACACGATGCTGGTGCCGCGCGAGAATTCGCTGCCGATCTTCAGCGCGAACAGGGCGCCGGCCAGCACGAGGAACGCGGTGATCCAGGTCAGGCAAGCCGCGCGGATCTGGCGTGGCAGGATCAGGAGCTCGGCCGGGCGATACATTCCCCGGATCTTCATCATCGAGACGAACAGGGCTGAGACCAGGATCGCCAGCCCGACCGATTTACTGACGTCGTTCGCCCCTGCAGCGTCCTGCAGGTGATACAGAAATCCGGACAGGACGCTGGATGCGGTGATGGTGGCGATGTCCGCCGCGATCGCGAAGGGCTCGACGGCGGCGTAATGGACCGGCCATTTGCGCCCTTGGAATTGCCGTTCCGCCAGGATGGCGGCGGGCATGCCGTTCCTATCGAGAGTCTCGGGCTGATCCGCGTAATGCATGGGAATATGGGTTGTTCGAAACTCGGTTAATATGGCGGCTCGGCCGTCATTATATAAATCAACATTTAATTTAAACAAATAAAATCGCCGGGGAAATGCGCTGCCGCGGCAGAATGGTCTCGCGATACCGTGCTGCGGTAGCAGGTGGCGGAATGCGACGGCCCCGAGCCGAAAAACGCCGAAAGGCTGCGTGATTTCAGAGGGCCGCGAACGGCATGCTCAGTCGGGCGATGCGGTCGGTCATACCAGGCGTGTGGCAGATTAATGTCGGTGAAACTGATATTTCAATGGCCGTCCCTGAAAATGCTGTTTAAAGTAGAAAATAATCGGGCTATTAAATTTGCGTGCGAGCCAAACGTTCGCCTGGCATTGGTTTTCCGCGACCGAGTCCGGCGAGCTTGGAAGATAATGATGCCCATTTCCAAGATTATGAATCCGAAGGACGTCGAGCCATGAAGGTCGTGTTGTTCTGTGGCGGACTTGGTACGCGGATCAGGGAATATTCCGAAAGCGTCCCGAAGCCGATGATTCCGATCGGCCATCAGCCCATCCTGTGGCATGTGATGCAGTACTACAGCCAGTATGGCCATCGGGACTTCGTGCTGTGCCTCGGCTACAAGGCCAACGTCGTCAAGGACTACTTCCTGAACTACAATCAGGCGGCCACCACCGACTGTACGATCTCGCAGTTCGGCAAGAAGGTCGAGCTGCTGGGCGAACGCCCGGCCGATTGGCGGGTCTCGCTGGTCGATACCGGCATCTGGCGCAACATCGGCCAGCGGCTGCGGGCCGTCCGTCACATGGTGCAGGACGAGGACATCTTCCTGGCCAACTACAGTGACGGCCTGACCGATGCGCCGCTCCCGGACATGATCGACAAGTTCAAGCGCAG
The DNA here is from genome assembly GCF_000344805.1 of Bradyrhizobium oligotrophicum S58. Taxonomy (NCBI): domain Bacteria; kingdom Pseudomonadati; phylum Pseudomonadota; class Alphaproteobacteria; order Hyphomicrobiales; family Nitrobacteraceae; genus Bradyrhizobium; species Bradyrhizobium oligotrophicum. Next base: position 3,201,597 of record NC_020453.1, read on the forward strand.
CGGGATGATCGGCTGTTTCATCGCCATCCATCCGCCGATCAGCTTCCACCTCGCCGAGTTCGACGGCGACGGCAAGGTTGGTCGCATGGCCGCGAGCAACGATTCCGACATCTGGATCAACGGCGGCTACTTCATCTTCCGCAAGGAGATCTTCGACTACATCGAGGAGGGCGACGAACTCGTCGTGCAGCCGTTCAAGCGGCTCATCGACCAGGGCCTGCTGATGGCCTATCGCTACGAAGGATTCTGGCGGGCCATGGACACGCTGCGGGACCGCCAGGTGCTCGAGGAAATGATCGAGCGTGGCGACACCCCGTGGCATCTCGGCACCAGCCTTCCGGCGGTGGTCAACGGATGAGAGCGCTGCAGCTTGCCGGTCGTGGTGACCGGCTGTCGGTCCTGTGTCTCGGTGCGCATTCGGACGACATCGAGATCGGCGCAGGAGGCACGCTTCTGACCTGGCTCGACCAGGGCGTTCGCCTGGAGGTTCATTGGTGCGTGCTGAGCGGCAATGACGAGCGTGGCGTCGAGGCGAGGGCGTCGGCCGACGATTTTCTCGCGGAAGCGGCCGGCCGCAATCTCGACATCATGAATTTCCGCGACGGGTTTTTCCCGGAGCAGGGCGAGGAGATCAAGGCCTGGTTCGAGCAGCTGAAGGGCCGGATCAATCCCGACGTCATCCTCGCCCACCGCCGCGATGATGCGCATCAGGATCATCGCCAGGTCAACCGGCTGGTCTGGAACACGTTCCGCGATCATCTCGTGCTCGAATACGAAATTCCGAAATGGGATGGTGACCTCGGGCGGCCCAACATCTACATGCCGGTCTCTGAATTCGTCATGAAGCGGAAGGTCGCGTTGCTGATGTCGCATTTCGGCAGCCAGCGCTCCAAGCAGTGGTTCGACCCCGAAACATTCATGGGCCTGGCGCGGCTGCGGGGCATGGAATGCCGTGCTCCCGAGCGCTATGCCGAGGCGTTCGTCGTCCGCAAGCTGTCGCTGGGGTGATCGGCGCGGTCGGTCGCCGTTCGCGGCATCATAGGCGCATCAGTTTCTGAGAAGCGGCGGGCAGACATCACGGCCATCCTGCCGCGATGTCTCGGCGTGCGGACAAGCACCTCGGCTACAGCGTTGGTGCGAACCTGAGCGTCGTTATCCGACGCAGCCAGGCGAGCCAGCGGCTACGTCTTGACGCGTGGGCCGGCGCGATCGCGCTCAGCCGGCCGCACGCCTGGGAAGTTCGACGGCTTCGTGCGATGGCGGCGTCCCGATCGCCGTGGCCGGCACCTTCTCGAGCCAGACTTCGCGCCACCAGGCGAAGATGCCGCGCGGGCAGAACAGGCGGTTCTCGCTGTAGCGTGATTGGCAGTAGACGCCGTCGAGGATGACGGCGGGCGTCTTCATCCGCCTGATGTAGCCGGTCCGCTCGTCGATGAATTTCTCGACGCGGGTGCGCACCCGGAACACTTTTCCACAATAGGGCACCATCTCGGCGTCGAAGCCCATGCCGCGATTGTTGGTCTGCTTGTCGATGGTGGCGAGGATGTCCTTGTGCGGGCGCACGCGGACGAGGTCGCCCGGCTGCAGCCCGAGATGCGCGATCGGCGCGTCCTTGTCGGTTGCGAGGTCTCCACGCCGCCGCGGGAACGGCACGCCGCCCCACAGCGACTGGAAGCGGTCGTAGATCCATCGCGCCGGACGTCCGAGCCTCGGCCGGCGCGCCATCGTGGCGCCGACATAGGCGAAGTAGAGCAGGCCGCGGAACATCTTGCCCGCAGACACATTGCCGGACGCGATGTCCTCGGCATATTGCCGTGCGTCCCACCATTTGAGCGGCTGGGTGTAGCTCGGCAACTCGGTGGCCTGACAGGCATAGCGAGGACCTTTTCCCGGCGCCTGGTCGGACGACTTGGTCGCGTCCCACACGTCGCGCGCCGTGCATCCGCCGGACGGCTGGCGGGCTGCCGCATGGTCGCGGCCGGCCGCCGCGGCCTGGGCCGGGTCGACCGGGGACAGCCACGCCTCTTTCCAGAAGATCAGGCAGGCCGCCTGACAGCCGCCATAGGCCTCACCGTCGCAGCGAAGCTCGAGATGGACCGCGTTGGGCAGCCGCCGGCCGAGCCATTCGCCGGTGTTGTAGCCGGTCACCGTATCGCAGGTCTTGTGGGCGCGCTTGTAGACCTGGAAGCGCTGGCCGCACCATTTGAACATCTGGGGCATGAACGGCAGCCCTTCGAGGCGCCCGTTCGCATCGAGTGTAGCAAGGATCTCCTCCTTGCTGCGAACCTCAACCCAGTCGCCGGCCGATAGCGTCATGCTCTGTCTCTCAAATCTTCAAGGAATGCGTCTGAATTAAAGCAGGCGAGGTTTGCGGTTCCGATTTGTCGGATTCATGGCAAGCATTTAATTTGACGGAATATGATTAATTCGCGCGGCGGCCGGCGGCTGGCCCGCAGGTTGGCCGTCGTGCCGTATTTTGGCTTGAATCAAGTGCATTTGGCTGTCTCTCGGCTCGTCGCACTCGCGCCGCCGTCGGTGCTCCGGGGTGTGGATGGACTGGACGCGAGCAAATATAATCAATTATAATGCGATGCAGGTAATTTAAATCGTGCTTTGGTTGATGCGCAAGGGGTGACGAATTTGAGAGTGCTCATCACTGGAAACATGGGCTATGTCGGCCCCGAGGTCGCAAAGCATCTGCGGGCGCAGCGGCCGGATGCCATCCTGCACGGCTTCGACAATGCCTACTTCGCGCACTGCCTGACCGGAGCCCCGGTCCTTCCCGAGCGCTATCTCGACGAGCAGTTCCATGGCGACGTCCGCGAGATGTCGCTGGACCTGCGCGGCTACGATGCCGTGGTCCAGCTGGCTGCGATCTCGAACGACCCGATGGGCAATCGCTTCCAGGACGTGACGCTGGACATCAACCAGAACACCACCGTGTCGCTCGCCAAGGCGGCTGCGGCGGCGGGCGTAAAGAACTTCGTGTTCGCCTCGAGCTGCAGCGTCTACGGCATCGCCGACGGACCGCCGCGCAAGGAGAGCGACCCGCTCAATCCGATCACCGCCTATGCCAAGTCGAAGATCGGATCGGAGCAGGAGCTGGCGGCGATCGACACCGGCATGACCATCACATGCCTGCGCTTTGCGACCGCCTGCGGCATGTCGGATCGGCTGAGGCTCGATCTGGTCCTCAATGATTTCGTGGCCTGTGCGCTCACGCGCCGGCAGATCAGCGTGCTCTCCGACGGCACGCCGTGGCGCCCGCTGATCGACGTGGCCGACATGGCGCGGGCGATCGATTGGGCCGTCGACCGGCCGGCTGACACAGGCGGCCGCTTCCTCACCGTCAATGCCGGTTCGGACGACCGCAACTACCAGGTCAAGGATCTCGCCAACGCCGTGGCCGCTCGAGTGCCGGGCACCGATGTGTCGATCAATATCTCCGCGCCGGTGGACAGCCGCTCCTACAAGGTCGATTTCGGCCTGTACCGGAAGCTTGCGCCCGATCACCAGCCAAGGGTGACGCTGGAGCAGTCGATCAGGAATCTGATCGATGGCCTCAAGCGAATGAATTTCAAGGATGCCGATTTTCGCTCATCCGATCTGATCCGTCTCAAGGTCCTGCAGGACCATATGGAGACGTCCAGGATCAACGACCGGCTGCAATGGATCTGATGCCGCGCGGCGCGCCGGGCAGGCCTTCGCTTCGACCGATAGTGGAGAAACCATGGAACTGACCCTTCCCACGGCCGTGGGCGTCGCGCCCAAGTGCCGGCATTGCGGCGATGATCTCACGCTCAAGCTGATCGACCTCGGCGCCTCGCCGGTCGCCAACGACTACGTGGATCCGGCCAATTACATGCGGGCCGAGCCGTTCTACCCGCTGGAGACGTTCGTCTGCCGCGAGTGCCGTCTGGCACAGACGCGCGACCTCTTGGCCGCGTCCGAGATCTTCCGGGCGGACTATGCCTACTTCTCCTCGCATTCGACCTCGTGGCTCGAGCACGCGCGGAGCTATGTCGAAGTCGTGACCGAGCGCTTCAAGCTCGGTCCGGCATCGCGCCATGTCGAGATCGCATCGAACGACGGCTACCTGCTGCAATACTCGCTTCAGAAGGGGATCAGCTGTCTCGGCGTCGAGCCTTGCGAGAGCGTCGCGCTGGCTGCGCGCGCGAAGGGCATCGAGACCCGGGTCGAATTCTTCGGCCGTGGCTCCGCGACGCTTCTTCGGGAGGAGGGATGGTCGGCCGATCTGGTTACGGCGAACAACGTGCTCGCCCATGTTCCGGACATCAATGACTTCGTCGGCGGGGTCAAGATCCTGCTGGCTCCGGAAGGGGTCGCGACCTTCGAGGTCCAGCATCTGCTGACGCTGATGCAGCGGCACCAGTTCGATACGATCTATCACGAGCACTTTTCCTACCTGTCGCTGATCGCCGGCTTGCGCATCTTCGCCCGGGCGGGCCTGCGCGTGTTCGACGTCGAACTCCCCGAAACCCATGGCGGTTCGATCAGGTTCTTCGTCTGCCACGAGGGCGCGTCGCATGCCGAGAGCCCGAACGTCGCCGATGTCCTGGCGCGGGAGCGGGCCTACGGCCTGCACGAGGACGCGATCTACATGGCCTGGAACGAACAGGTCAAAGAGACGAAGCGCGCGCTTCTCGAACTCCTGACGGCGCTGAAGCGCGACAACAAGAAGATCGTCGCCTACGGCGCGCCGGCCAAGGGTGTCACGCTGCTCAACTACTGCGGCGTCCGGACCGATTTTCTCGACTTCACGGTCGATCGCGCCCCGTCCAAGCAGGGACGCTACATGCCGGGCGTACGCATTCCGATCCTGCCGCCGGAAGCGATCTTCGAAGCCAGGCCCGACTACGTCCTGATCCTGCCCTGGAACATCAAGAACGAGATCAAGGCGCAGATCGCGGAGATCCGCAACTGGGGCGGTCGTTTCATCGTGCCCGTGCCCAAGGCGACCATCGAGGATTAGCGGGCGTCATCGCTCGTCGTCGGGCGCCCTGCATACAGAGGGCGTCCCTTTGACGAGGAAATTGTCGAGATCGACGGCACCGCCGGATCATTGCGCGAAAGAGTTGTTGCCATGAGGTTTGTCCAGCTGGGACGGTCGGATGCGCGGCTGATCGAGCTCACGGTCCGCGCCGACGAGCGTGGCAGCTTCACGCGGACCTGGTGTGCGAAGACCTTCGCTGACGAGGGCATCGACTTCCAGCCGGTTCAGGGCAATAGCTCGGTGACCCGTATCAGCGGAAGCGTGCGCGGCATGCATTTTCAGCGCGCGCCGAAGCCCGACGCCAAGATCGTGCGCTGCTCCGCCGGACTCATCCATGACGTCATCGTCGATATCAGGCCGAATTCGCCGACGCGGGGCGAGATCTATGCCTGTGAGCTCGGGCCGACCACAGCGCGGATGCTCTACATTCCCGCAGGCTTTGCCCACGGCTTCCAGGCGCTCACCGACGACGTGACGGTCGAGTACCTGATGGGCATCGAATATGTCGAGGATCTGTCGGATGGTTTCCGCCACGATGATCCGATGATCGGGATCAAGTGGCCGCAGCCCGTGACCGTCCTGTCGGCGAAGGATGCCGCCTGGCCATTGCTTGCAGAACGAGGTCTGTGGTGAACCGGCACGTGCAGATGGCGGCAACGCCAGGCCATCGTGGCGGTCTGGACCGTAGGCCCGGAATCGACCTCCACGCGATGATCCGCGACATGTTTCCGATCAATCGGAGCCTTACCGGGGCGGGCGTTCGCCAAACGCTTGCGATCATCGCGCGCCATATCGATCTCACCGTTCACGAGGTGGCGACGGGCACCCCCGTGCTCGACTGGCACGTGCCGATGGAGTGGAATATCCGCGGCGGCACGATCAGAACGCTCGATGGGCGATGCCTGGTCGATTTCGCCCAGAATAACCTTCACATCATGGGGTACAGCAAGCCGGTTCACGGTGTTTTCAGCCGGGCCGAGCTCGCGCGCCACGTGCACGCGCTGCCGGATCAGCCCGACCTCATTCCATACCGCACCGGCTACTACGCCGATGATTGGGGTTTCTGTCTGCCCGACCGGCTCTGGCAGACGATGACGGACGATTCCTACCAGGTCGATATCGACAGCGATCTGTCGCCGGGCGCGATGACCTATGGCGAGTTCTTCGTTCCCGGCGAGACCCAGGACGAGGTCCTGATCACCTGCCACGTCTGCCATCCCAGTCTCGCCAACGACAATCTCTCGGGCATTGCCGTCGCGACCGCGCTGGCCGCGTTACGGGCAGGGCGACGAGGGCGGCTCGGCTATCGCTTCCTGTTCCTGCCGGCAACCATCGGCGCCATCACCTGGCTTGCACGCAACGAGGCGCGTCTCGATCGCATCGTGCATGGGCTGGTGCTGACCTGCCTCGGAGACGACGGCCCGTTCCACTACAAGCAGAGCCGCAGGGAAGGGGCGACGATCGATCGCGCCGTCGCACATGTCCTCGCCCAGGCCGGCGCGCCGCATGCGATCATGCCGTTCAATCCCTACGGCTATGACGAGCGTCAGTTTTGTTCGCCCGGCTTCGACCTTCCGGTCGGATGCTTCATGCGCGGCGTTCACGGCACTTTTCCGGAATATCACACCTCGGCAGATGACCTCGATTTCGTGAAGCCCGAGGCGCTCGACGGCTCCTTTGCCGTCTTGGACACGCTGTTGGACCTGCTCGATCGCGACTGCACCTATGAGCGCATCGATGGCCGAGGCGAGCCGCAACTCGGCCGGCGCGGGCTGTACCGCGCGATCGCTGGACAGCGCGAAGCCGGCGGCGCCACCCAGATGGACCTGTTGTGGTTCCTCAACCTGGCCGACGGCCGGCACAGCCTGCTCGATATGGCCATCCGTGCCGATGTCCCTTTCGGACGGATCGAGGCTGCCGCGCGGCTGGCCCTGGACGCCGATCTCGTCCGTCCAGTTGCCGCGCGTGAAGCGTGATGCGGTCGTTCGGGCTCAGTCGTGAGACCGCGGCGACCGGCCGCGCAGAGGCGCGCCAAGGAGGTGTCGATGGTCGACCAGCCTGACAAGCCGCGGGTTCTGATCTTTTCGCTGAGGAATATCTTCGGCAGGGCGCTCAACCGCGGCCCGCATTATGAGTTCGAAGACATCATCCGTGAGATCGATTCCGCCGAACTGGTCGCGCCAAAGGTCGACCCGGCCAGCCGACGTGCGAGCTTGGCCACCCGGCTCGCTTATCACGCACCTGTCGCACTGAACCCCGGCATCCCCAAAATAGCAGCCAAGGGGCCTTACGATCTCCTGTTCACGATCTGCGGCTTTCCGCAGGATCTGCTCATGTTCAATGCGGTGGAGCATCTGCGGGATGTCTGCAAGACTTCGGTCTGCCTTCTCGACGAGCTCTGGGCCAAGGACATCCACAAGCACCGCCATTTCCTGCCGATCCTCGCCAAGTTCGACGTCGTGCTTCAGTATCACAGCTCGAGCGTCAAGCCGCTCAGCGAGCTGATCGGGCCGCGATGCCGGTACTTTCCGCCGGGCGTGGATGCGAGCCTGTTCTGCCCCTATCCTGATCCGCCCGCGCGCGTGGTCGACGTCTACAGCATGGGGCGGCGGCCGGCCGCCGTGCATCAGAAGCTGCTCGGCATGGCCCGCGATGCCGGTCTGTTCTACGTCCACGATACGATCAGCGGGAGCCAGGCGATCGAGCCGCGGGAACATCGTGCGCAGGTCGCCAGCATCGCCAAGCGAAGCAGATACTTTCTGGTCAATCCCGGGAAGTTCGACAGCCCCGAGGAAACCGGCCATCAGGTCGAGTTCGGCTACCGCTATTTCGAAGGTGCGGCTTCCGGCGCCATCATGCTCGGCGAGCGACCGAACAACGCGGTATTTCCTGGCCTGTTCGATTGGCCGGACGCCGTGATCGAGGTGCCGCAGCAGTCCGGCGAGATCGACCGGGTGATCAGCGAACTGGATCGCGATCCCGGACGCCAGGACCGCATACGGCGCACCGGCATGGAGCAGGCGCTGATGCGGCATGACTGGGTGTATCGGTGGGAGACGGTCCTGGAGGCGGCCGGCCTGCGACCGCTGCCAGGGCTCGCCGCACGGAAGCATCGCCTCGCGACGCTGGCCGGCCTGGTTTCCGGCCATCGTCCAATCGGGCCGTCTGAATTTAATCATGAGCGGCGATTATCGGCACGGTGACATTTAATCCTTTTCTCCGCCACAAAGAAACGTCATCGATCCGCTGTTGCCCCGAACTTGGTGCAATCTTTTCGCGATAGCTCGTTTTCGACCGCTGGATATTTCATGCCGCTGATGGACCTGACCTGCGCGCGACACAGCATCCCAAGGTCCGCCGCCAAGACCAAAGGCGATTGATCCGACATGTCTGAAGTCGTCGCCGCCTATTTCGAAGAGCACCGGGAATCGAAGGATCTGGGACGCCGCGCCCTGCGCGGCGGCATCATCTCCATCGTCATTCAGTACGGCAACGCTGCGCTTCAGATCGTCGCCGCCATCGTTCTGGCCCGGCTGCTCGCGCCGGAGGATTTCGGTCTCGTCGCCATCGTCAGCGTGCTGACGAGCTTTGCTCCGCTCCTGATCGATTTCGGCCTGCTCGATGCGACGGCGCAGAGAAGCCGGATCACGCCGGCCCAGGTCAGCGGTCTCTTCTGGGTCAGCGCCGGCATTGGCGTGACGGTCGCTGTGATCGTCGCGGCGTGCAGTCCGTTGATTGCCTGGATCTACGGTGATCCGCGGCTGCAGCCCATCGCGCTGTGTATCGCGATCACCTTCGTGCTGTCCGGACTGACCAATCAGCACATGGCGCTGCTACGGCGCACGATGCAGTTCGGCCGCATCGGTCAGATTCAGCTGTTCGGCACGCTCACCGGCACCGTGGTCGCCATCGCCGCCGCGGTCGCCGGATACGGCTATTGGGCCCTGGTGCTGCGTCCGATCACGACGTCGGTCTGCGTCGTCGTTGCGGCATGGTCGGCCTGCCGCTGGCGCCCCGGTGCCCCGGTGTTCGACGACGAGGTCAAATCGATGGTCCGGTTCGGCCTCCACGTCGTCGGCTTCACCGTCGCCTACACGCTGTCCCGTGCCGTGGACCGGATCGCGCTCGGTCTGCTCTACCGGCCCGATCAGGTCGGCTATTACCAGAACGCGATGAACCTGTACGACAACTCGGTTTATGCCGCGCTCAATCAGACACATGCCGTCGGAAGCGCGGCCCTCAGCAAGCTGCAGTCGAATCCGGCCGCGCTGCGGCAGAAATACGAGGCGGCGCTCTCGATCCTGGCCTTTTTCCTGATGCCGGTTGCAGCGATCCTTTCCGTCACCGCCGAGGACCTGACCGTCGTCCTGCTGGGCCAGAAGTGGCAGGCCGCCGGTGCGCTGCTGAGCATCATCGCTCTGCGCGGCATCTCGCATGTGGTCGAGGGCTCGCAGGGCTGGCTGCATTTGTCGCTCGGGAGAGCCGACCGGTGGCAGACATGGGGCATCATCTCCCTCGTGGTGCAGGTGATAGCCGTGCTCGCCGGCCTGCCTTTTGGTCCGGTCGGGGTGGCCTGGGGTGTCGTGATCGGATGCTCGCTGATCGCGCTGCCGTCGGTCATCTATGCGGGCCGCCCGCTCGACATCGGCGCCGAGCTCGTGATCCGGGCCGTGGGTCCGCAGACGATCGGCGCGGTTGCGGCCACGGCCGCTGGCTGGTGGCTGCAAGCGGCGGTTCTGACCGGTTATCCCGCGTTGGTGCGCATGATCCTGTCGGGCTGCTTCTGCAGCTGTCTCTATCTCGCGGTTGTCGTCGGTGTGTTCCGGCACCGCGAGCCGCTCCGGATCGCAGGTACGATCATCCAGGATTTCATCAGGAAGCGATGACCAGCGGGTGAAAGCAGCCTCAGACTGCACGCGGCGGGTCCTATTAACCCTCGCCGTCAATTAAATTGAAATATATGATCCGGTCGTGATTTAATCGTTTTAAATGGCCATGCCCCACGACACCGCAATTTCCGATGTAGTCGACCTCCGGCCTGCGCCGCCGGCACGGCGCGATGTATCGCGGCCCCAGGACAGTGTCGGGGATCGGCGTCGTCTCAACATTCTCTACGTCTCGCACATGCCGGCAAGTCCGCCGCGGTTCGGGGCGCAGGCACGCATGCACGGACTGATGACGCAGCTCGCGCGCCGCCACGATCTCACGGCGGTGATGCTGGTGGACGACGCCTTCGATATCGACGAGTGCCAGCAGGCGATGCAGTCGTATTGCCGGGACGTCGTTCTGGTGCGCAATCCCGATGGGGGCGATGGTCTCGGCAAACGGCTCCTGCAGCTGCGCTCGCTGGTGTCGGTCAACAGCTTCGACCGGCTGCGCGTCGCACGGCCCGAACTGCAGCAGGTGCTGGATCGGGTGCTGCGCGCGACCCGGTTCGACATCGTCAACCTCGAGTTTCCCTACCTCGGTCAATTCGATTTCCGCCAGGCTCCGGCCGGCGAGAGACCGCCGCGGCTGATCGTGGACTCCCATGAGATCGCCTACGATCTGGCGCGGCAGTTTGCGGCCACCGGCGCCAGCGTCGGCCGCCGGCTCTATGCCGGTGCGAATTGGCGCAAGCTGCGCCGCGAGGAGCTCACGATCTATGGTGCGGCCGACGGCGTCTATCTGTGCAGTACGGATGACGAAAAGCGTCTGCACGACGATCTTCCCAACACCTGCACGGCGGTGATCCCGAACGCGGCCGATATCGAGTTCTATCAGCCACGCAGCACGGACCCGGCGCCGGACGGCCGCACCATCGTGTATTTCGGGCTGCTGTCGACCGTGCCGAACATCGATGCCGTCATCCACTTCGTCCAGGACATCTGGCCGCGCATCGCCGATGCGCATCCTGACGCGCGTTGCAAGATCATCGGTGGCCGGCCGCCGCCGTCGTTGCTGGAACTGGCGGGACCGCGGATCGAACTGACCGGCTTCGTTCCGGACCTGCGACCGCATCTCGCGTCAGCCGCGGCTATCGTCGTTCCGCTGCGCCTCGGTGGCGGAACGCGGCTGAAGATCGTCGAGGCGATGGCGATGGGCAAGGCGATCGTTTCGACCAGCCTGGGTGCGGAGGGGATCGAAGCCATGGCTGGGCGCGACATGCTGATCGAGAACGAGCCTGCAGCGTTCGCCGACGCCGTCAACCGGCTGCTTGCCGAGCCCTCGCTTGCGGCGCGCATCGGCAGCGCCGCGCGGCAGGTGGCCGTCGACAAATACGCGTGGAGCGCGGCCGCGCAGGCGCTGGAGAGCTTCTACCGCGAGATCCTGGAGACCACGCCGTCATGAAGGCCGCGCTCATCGGGGCCGGGCAGATCGCCCGCCAGCACCTGGCCTGCCTCAACACCCTGCCGGGAGTTCAACTCGCCGCCATCTGCGATCTGTCGCCGGCGACCGCGGAAGCTGCGGCCGAGCGCTATGCGATCCCGTCCTGGTACACCGATCACCGGGCGATGCTCGACGCGGTACGTCCTGACGTCGTGCATGTGACGACGCCGCCGACCTCGCATTTCCGCCTGGCGCTTGATGCGCTCGAGGCCGGTGCGCATGTGATCGTGGAGAAGCCGGCGACCTCGACCTTCGAGGAGCTGCAGATCCTGACCCTGCGCGCCAAGCAGACCGGTCGCCATGTCGTCGAGGACTACAACTACGTCTTCAACCGCGCGCCGCAGGAGATCCTGCGTCGCATCGAGACCGGCGAGTTCGGCGCGGTCACCCATGTCGACGTGCTGATCTGCCTCGACATCCTCGGCCCCGACGGCTTTGCCGATCCCAACTCGCCGCATCCGGCGCTCAACCTGGCCGGCGGCGCGATCGCCGATTTCCTGCCGCATCTCGCCTCGCTGTCGCATGCGTTCCTCGGTCCGCATCGCAATGCGCAGACGGTCTGGAGCAAGCGCAAACCGTCGCCGCTGCCGTTCGACGAGTTTCGCTGCGTGGTCGAGGCCGAGCGCAGCACGGCGACGCTCGGCTTCAGCGCGAGCGCGCAGCCGGATGCCTTCTGGCTGCGGGTCTATGGCGAGCGGATGCAGGCCACCGCCAATCTGTTCGAGACGCGGCTGACCTTCGACGGACCGCGCAACGTGCCGAAGCCGCTGCGCCCGTTCTTCAGCGGCCTGGAGGAGGGCGGCGACATCCGGCGTGCGGCGCTGTCGACCTTGCTGCGCAAGTTCAAGGGCCCGGGCGCCTATGAGGGGCTATGGGAATGCCTGGCGCGCACCTATCAGGCGCTGGCCGCGGGCGTAGCGTTGCCGATCACGAGTGAAGACGTGCTCGAGGTGAACCGCATGGTGGAGGCGATGAAGCCGAGGGAGCAGGTGAAGATGAAGGAGCCGGCGATATGAAAGCGCTCGTCACCGGCGCCAATGGCTTTCTCGGCCGGCACGTCGTCAACGCGTTGCTCGCGCGTGGCATCGAAGTTCGCGCCATGGTGCGTCCTGCGACCCGCGTGGAGCCGCTCGGCTGGCCGTCGTCCGTCGATATCGTCAGGGCCGACCTGCGCACGTCGCGTGATCTTGCTGATGCATTCGAGAATGTCGATGTGCTGATCCATCTGGCGGCCGTGGTCTCCGGAGGCGAGGACGCGCAGTTCGCCGGCACGGTCGGTGGCACCGAGCGGCTGCTCGAGGCGATGTCGGGCACGGCGTGTCGCCGGCTGGTGCTGTGCAGCAGCTTCTCGGTCTACGACTACACGGCGACGCGCGATGTGCTCGATGAGACTTCACCGCTGCAGCAGACGCCTGATGTCTACACCCGCGGCGGCTACACCGTCGCCAAATGGTGGCAGGAGCGGGTGACGCGCCGCTACGTCGAGAAGCACGGCTGGGATCTCACCGTGCTCCGCCCTGGATTCATCTGGGGACGGGAGCACGGCTATCTCGCGGCGCTGGGACAGCAGATCGGACGACATCACGTCGTCATCGGGCCGTTGACCCGCATCCCGATGACCCATGTCGAGAACTGCGCCGACGTCTTCGCCTTGGCGGCCGCCGACGCTCGCGCGCGCGGTCAGACGCTGAACATCGTCGATGGTCCGGGCGAGCAGGTCTGGACCTATTTGTCCGATTACCTCAGCGGAAGTGGTGAGCGCGGCTTGCGGCTGCCTGTTCCTCATTGGCTCGCCAGTGCGATCGTGCGGCTGGCCTTCGCCACCGTCTTCAGGCGGGCGACGAAGGTGCCGGCGATCCTGACGCCCAAGAAGTTCGATGCGATGCTCAAGCCGCTGCGCTTCGACAATCGAAGGCTGAGAGAGACGCTCGGCTGGACCCCGCCGCTCGACTACAAGCAATGCCTGGCGCGGACCTATGGCCCGGTGCCGACGCCGGCCGAAGCGCCAGCGTCGTGGTCTCCCGGAACGCCTGCGTCGATTTGAGCTCCGCGATGATCAGGCGACGACGAGGTGAAGCGCTGCTGTCATCGAGATTGGCGAGCTCTGCGTCGCATATGTTCTGCATCCTTCGTCATTGTGATCAGCACATTGCAAACGGAACGGCCTGATGTGTGGCATCGCCGGGATCATCGGCCGAACGGATGACGCCAACCGCGCAGCGCTGCAGCGGATGAACGACGCCATGCTGCACCGGGGACCGGATGCCGGAGGCACGTGGGCCTCGGAGCCGGACGAGCGTGGTTGGGGCGCGCTGCTCGCGCACCGCCGCCTGGCCATCCTCGATCTGTCGCCTGCCGGCGCGCAGCCGATGACGGACCCGGTGACCGGGCACGTCATCGTCTTCAATGGTGAGATCTACAACTTCGCCGATCTGCGGCAACGCCTGATCGCCGGGGGGCAGCAGTTCAGCTCCACCGGCGACACCGCGGTGATGTTGCGCGCGCTCGGCCTGCACGGTCCCGAAGCCGTGGCGTGGCTGCGCGGCATGTTCGCATTCGCCTGCTGGGATCCGCGTGAGCGCCGGCTGCTGCTGGCGCGCGATCCCCTCGGCATCAAGCCGCTCTATGTTGCCCGCGCGACAAGTCCAGACGCCGGCTGGTCGCTGGCCTTCGCGTCGGAGCTGCGCGCTCTGCTGGCGTCGGGTCTCCTGGGCAAGGCGCAGCTCGATCCGCAGGGGCTCGCCAGCGGGGTGTGGAACGGCTTTGTCGTCGGCCCCGGCACGGCGGTGAGGGGGGTCGAGCTGCTGTCTCCCGGACATCTGACCGTGTTTGACGGCGTCGGAAACACGCTCCGCGACGAGGATTTCTGGTCGATCCCAGGACATACGCCCGAACCGAGCATGGATGAGGAGCAACTGGCCGACGTGCTGGAGGAGGGGCTGCGGCTGCATCTGGCCAGCGACGTGCCGCTGGCTGTCTTCCTGTCGGGCGGTATCGATTCCTCGGTCATGGCCAATCTGGCGCAGCGCGCGGCGAAGAGCCCGATCCACACCTTCACGCTGGCGTTCGAGGAGCAGGAGCTGAACGAGGGGCCGATCGCGCGGCAGATTGCGACAGCCATCGGCACAGAGCATCACGAGGTGGTGCTGACCGAGCAGCACTTCGTCGACAATCTCGACGCCGCGCTCGACAGCCTCGACCAGCCGACCTTCGATGGCCTGAACTCCTACTACATGTCGCACGCGATCCGCGGCGCCGGCTTCACGGTGGCGCTCTCGGGGACAGGGGGCGACGAGCTGTTTGGCGGCTATACGTCGTTCCGCGACCTGCCCGTCCTGCAGCGATGGTCGCAACGAACCGCATGGGTACCGGCCGGCTTGAAGGTGGCCGCGGCAGCGCTGGCCTCGCGGATGCTGTCGCCGTCCGGCAGCGCCGTCGCCTCGCAGACGCGCTGGGCCAAGCTCCCCGACATGGTCCGCCGCAGCGATGATCTAATGGCGCTCTATCAGATGGCGTATGCGCTGTTCCTTCCCGGCTTCCAGCGCGAGCTGCTGGCGCCAGACCTCGTGGCGACATTGAGCGACGGACTGCCCGCCGCGATGAAGGCGAAGCTGAACCGGGAGACCCGCGCGCGCACACCGCTTTCAGCGATCAGCGTCATGGAGCAGCGCCTGTTCCTCGGCGAGCGGCTGTTGCGTGACAACGACGTCGCGAGCATGGCGGCCTCGCTGGAGCAGCGTGTGCCGCTGGTGGATCAGGTGCTGTTCGAAAGCGTCGATCGGCTGCCGGACCAGAAACGCTATGAGCCGTTGCGCAGCAAGGCGATGCTGAGGCGAATCGGCCTGCGCGGACTGGACCCGGCCTTGTTCGATCGGCCGAAGAGCGGCTTCGTGCTGCCGCTGGATCGCTGGATTCGCCGTGGTCTGCAGGACGCGATGGATCAGACGTTGCGCGATCCGCAGGCGGTTGCGCCGGTTGGCCTCGACCCTGCAGCCGTGGAGCGGCTCTGGCGCGCCTTCCTGGACGGCGCACCGGGCCTCTATTGGTCACGCGTGTGGTCGATCTACGTGTTCGTGCGGTGGTGTCACCGCCACCGCGTGTTCCGCTGAGACGAGAGGGACGTGCGGGGTGCCCCCGTCATCATCTCGGTGCTGCTGTGACGATGACGATCGAACCCCTGGCCCCTTGCGCCAGCCGGACGTCGCCCTGACGAACCTTTCATGCAACGCGCCGACATTCTCGGCATCGAACAAGGTGTGATGCTTGCCTGGAATGTCGGCGATGTCGATATCGGGACATCGCCGTCGCCATGCTTGATCGTGTTCTGCTGCAAATCCGGTGCGCAGCAGGATGGTGGGCGCTCCCAATGTGACGGGATTTCGATCGGCCGATCCCATCCAGGGGGCAACGATCCTGATCAGGAGACGCATGCTGAGCTCCTGCTCGAAGATCGGATCGAGCGCGAACAGCAGCGGCAATCCTGGGGAGCAGCGTCGAGCGATCCAGGGCAGCCGATCGCCTGGCGCCCTCGCCAGACTGCGCCACAACCTCGAACGCATGAAACGCGCGAGATCGCCCAGGCGGAAGCCACGCAGTTGTTCCAACGCCAGCTCCAGAGCGCGCCGCTTCCATCCTGGCGAGGGGCGCGACGATTCGATCATCGTTGAATCGATGGCGCACAGACCGGCGATGTCACGGCCCTGCGCCTGAAGCCGAAGGCCGACCGCGTAGCCAAGGTGCCCGCCGATCGAGACGCCGACGATTCTGATCGGTCCGGCCGGTATCGTTGCTGCGATCTTGACCGCGATGTCGTCGATCAGCGCGTCCGCCGAGTAGCCTTCCGTGATGTAGCGTCGCCATCCCGGATAGTCGATCACCATGATGTCGATGAGATCATCGGGACCGTTCCGAAATACGTTTAGGTCGGGTGCGTCACCACCCGCTGCGGGCAGGAATGCTATCGCGGCACGCGGACTCATGCGGCCAGCGATGCTTTCGGTGCGATGCGACCGGACAGGACATGCGCGCTATAGTCTGCGCCCACCACGAATCGGAACAGCGGTCCGAAACTCATTGCCGATGCCGGACCGATGAAATGAAGTCCCGGCACCGACGATTCGAACGAGGCGTCGAGCCTCGGATAGCGCTTCAGGCGCGTGATTGAGGCGCGCATTTCGTCTTCGATGAAAGAGAGGCGGTCGACGTCGATATCATAGCCGGTGCCGGCCACGACGTGGTCGACCACGAGCCGTCGTTCGAGGTTGTTCTTTGACGTATCGCGCAATGTCAGCGCCACGCGCCCGTCGGCTTCAAGCGCCTGGACGACATTGATGCTGCAATGAATCGGAAACTTGTCTTCGACGCGGCTGCGAAGCCACCATGCGCCCTCTGGCGGGAGATGGTTGCGCGTAAAGCGTGTGCGCCACGTGTCGGGCAAGCTGTGCATGGCTCCCGGAAAATGCGTCAAGGTCCAGGCCTTGGGGCCGGTCCCCAGACCTGCAATGGGCGAGCGCATTCGTCGCCACAGGCTGCGCTCGCGCGACACGCGGGTCTGCCAGAAAATTTCGTCTTCGCGCACCAGGAGCTGCGGCCGCGCGCCCGCCTCGAAGAGCAGCGCAGCGGCCTCGAGCGCGGATTGTCCGGCGCCGACGACGGCGATGTCGCGCCCCTTGAAGGCGGCGAAGCTGCTGACATCGGAGGTATGGACGACCAGCGGAGTGGGTAACGTCGCGAGGAGATCAGGGACGTATGCAAATCCCGACAGCCCCGTCGCGATCACGACGCGCTCAGCCTCGCAGCGGCTGCCGTCAGCGAGGCTGAGACCAAAGCCGCCGGCCTGGCGATCGAGGCGCGCGACGTCGATGTCCTCGACCCAGGGCACGACGTTCTGCTGAAACCACTGGCCGTACGCCGCGAAGTTCTGCATCGAGCACGGCTCGAACGTCTCGAGCCCGCGCGGCCCGTTGTAGTCGGCAAAGCTGTAGCCGGGCATCGGCGCCGAGATGTTCGTCCCGAAGCAGTACGATTTCAGGTATCGGTCGCCGCCGGTCTCGGCGATGCGCGACCAGAACTGCATCGGACGTCCAAAAATGCGGTGGTCGATGGCCTGCCCGGCGAGGTGTGCGGCGAGCGAAAGACCGTAGGGTCCCGCTCCGATGATTGCGACTGAGACCTTCTTCACGAGCGCTGCCTCTCACATACTCTCGTTGAACACACGCCGGGTCGGCAAGGCCGCTCGCGGTTTCGCGCGCATGAAGCGCGGCAGGGATCTGAGACCGAGGTAGACTTCCGAAAACGCGTGAACGATACCCGGCAGGAGGTCGTCGCGGTCAGCGGCAAAATCGACGGCATGGCCCGCATGCTGTTTCATCCAGCCGTACCATTTGCGAAATTCCTGGTTCGATATGCGCGCGGTGAGCACCTGAGCGACAAGGATTGCCCGCAGAGTGAAGCGATCGCGAAAGACCGCCTGCCTGTCGTCTTGCGTCTGCGCCTTTGCGACTTCCAAGCACAGCGATGCGCTGTCACCGATCGCATCCAGGCAGGCGAGAAGTGGCAGCGGCATGCCGCGGCTGATGTCCATTCCAACCTGGCTGAACATGCGCGGGTTGAAGTCGATGATGGCCCAATGACCGTCGAACCAGACGAATTCGGCTTCGAACAGGCCGAAATAGCCGAGCTCGCGGCAGAGATGGCGAATGAGATCAGGCAGATGCTCGGGCGAGGGCTGTGACTCGAAGCAGACGCCCACGCCTACGGGCTGTGAGCGCTGAAACACCTTTCTTGCGGCTCGGGTCACGAACAGCTCGGTCGAGCGGTCGATGAAGCCGGTGATCGACAGGACGCCCTCGCTTCTCACGCGAACGAACTGCTGCAGGAGAGGCCGCTTGGCGTCGGGCAGCAGTGGAGTGTCGGTGACCCGTTCCTGCTCGCGATCGAGGAAACTGCGATATTGCCGGATCAGCTCCTCGGGTGAACTGACCACCACGCCTTTGTCGTTGCGAACGCGATGAACGTGGGTCCGCGGTTTTATCAGGATCGGAAACGGCAGGTTCGGCGCCAGTGCGGCGAGTTCTTCCAGGCTGGTCGGGTCCCAGCTCGGCAGCACCGCCAGCCCCGCGCTGATCGCCGCATCGGAGAAGAGCTTCTTGTCGAGGATACGCCGGAGGCTCGAAAGCGGCGGATGATATAAGCGGAAATGCGGCTGCAGCATTGCTGCGTTTTCCGCGTAGATCCACGCGGTCTCGTCCGAGGTGGGGAGCAGGATATGTCCGGGATTGGACCTGCCGATCGCGAGCAGCCGCTCGAGGAATCGCGGGCTGTCGCTCTCGGGCGGCGCCGAAAAGGTGCGTTTGGCGTAGCGCGACCAGGCTGCCGCGCCGAGGCGCTCGCTCGAGACGACATTGACGTCGAAGCCCCTCGCGCCGAGGCTGCGGACGGCCGCGATGGTGCCGCCGGCGCCTGCGGTCGCCAGAATGACGGAAAGTCCCTCACTCATGACGGCACCCCGTTGCGGCTTTGTCGTTCGGTCGACGCTGGCCTGAGCTTGTGTCGGAGTTGCCTGAAATACGGCTCGATGAAGCGTTCGAGCGCCGCGGCATAGATGATCGAGAGCAGCAACGTCAGCGGAAAAAGCAGATAGGGTTTGGCGGCGATGGCCGGGAGGTTCTTGTCGATCGCCCTGATGATCACATTGTGGATCAGGTAGATCGCGTAGGAATAGGTCCCGAGCGTCATCAGCCAGGAGCGATTGAGGTTTCGGAACAGGGGTGAATTAGAGAAGCGGACTGCGAAATAGAACAGCGGCATCAGGGCCAGGCCCTGGATGCTGTAACGGGCGGTCTCCCGAAACGTCGGGTCGCGGTAGAGCAGGGAGACCAGCAGCGCGGCTGCCGCGCCCAGCATCAGCGCCCATTGCGCTAATGACATCGCGCCGGACGTCGATCGCCGTCGCACAGGATTGATGACGAGCGCCAGGAGGCAGCCATAGGCAATCGAGTCGATGCGCGTATCCGAGCCGTAATAGGTGCGGTCAGGAAAGAAGCCGGGGGCGTGCACCAGATGGATGCGCCAGGCGAGAACGGCGAGACAGACGGCCCCGAGCACCGCGCCGATGGTGCGAGGGCGTAGCGCCGATCCCAGCAACAGGGTCATCAGCAGCGGATAGACGATGTAGAAATGCTCCTCGACCGCGAGCGACCACAGGATCCCGGTGCCGTCGGGGACCGTGTTGCCGGGATCGAAGAACAGGCCATAGTAGTTGGCGAAATACAGCAGTTGCGCCGCCAATCCCTTGGCAGTGATCCCGCCGTCGAGCAGGCCGGCTGAGGTAAGCCCATAGGCGATCGCCAATGTGAGCAGCAGGGGCGGCATCAGCCGGAACACGCGACGGGCGTAAAAGCGCGGGATGTCGAGGGTGCCGGTGCGCTCGTGCTCGGACAGCATGAGGGTCGAGATCAGAAAGCCGCTCAGGAAGAAGAAGATGGTGACGCCGAGGCCGCCGGGGATCAGCGTCTGCAGCCCGGAATGACCCAGGACGACGATCAGCACCGACAGCGCGCGAATGCCATCCAGCGACGGAATGACAGCGGATCCGCTGATCTGCGCGTGCGTCGGGAGAGCCGCCGCGCCGAACGTGGCGTTGTCATCGGAGATCCCGGCCGGCGAAGGTATCGAGGCGGCGCGGAATTGGCTGAACGCGAGAGTCTTGGCCATGGTGTCCAGAAAAATGGGTCGGAGATAAATTTCGGCTTGGCAAATGTTGCTTCGACACCGCCGTCATCGGCCGGGCGAAGATCACCTTGCGTCGGCGACGGGATGGCTGGCGCTCCACAGTTGAGCCCGCTCCGCATTGATCCGCGCCGTGGCGGCGCGTTTGCCGAGCCGCAGGCAGGTTTTCTGGTAGGTGCGGAGGAAGCGCCTGAACTCGAGATCGTCATAGCGCGGCAGGCCCTTCAGCCAGCTGCGGAAGTAGCCCCACAGCATCGCCGCGCTGCCGATCAGCGCGGGATAGGCGGGCAGGTGATAGACCGCCACCGCGAGATGATAGAGCGGCGACGTCCCCATGAAGTACTGGCCGAAGCCTTTGCGCAGACGTCCGGTCCAGATCCCGTTGTGGCTCGCACCCTGCGGCCGCAGATGGACGAAGCGCAGCGCTTCGGTATCGATGCTCTCGGCGATCCAGCCGAGCATGCGGCAGCGGTGGCAGTCGATGCCGTCCCACATCACCTGGCGCACGAAGCCACCGATCTCCTGGAAGCACGAAACACGGTAGAACTTGGTCATGCCGACCGACATCTCGTCGCCGCAGACCTCGGGCTCCAAGGCACCGGTCTGGGGATGGACGAACCACGGCTTGCCCGAGGTCGTCCCGACCCTTGGATCGGCCTCCATCCGTTCCATCAGTAGTTCGAAGTAGCGCGGGGGCAGGTCGAGGTCCATGTCGAGCTTGCAGAGATAGTCGAAATCCTCGAGCCGCACGGTGTCCATGCCGGCATAGAAGGCTTCGATCACACCAGGGCCGACCTTGCGCCCGCCGCGATCGGCGCGGCGCACGACGCGCAGATAGGGCAGCCGCTGGGCGTAGTCCTCGAGAATGGCCGGGGTCTCGTCGGTCGATCCGTCATCGACGACGATCCACAGCGCGGGCGGCACCGATTGCGCCGCCACGCTGTCGAGCGTCCGGCGGAGATATTGTGCCTCGTCCCGGCACGGCGAGATCAGCAGGTAGCGGCGCGATGGCGTCACGTATGAAATCCCTTTATGGAAGCACGGAACACCGGCGCATCCTTTTGGAACAGGTGGGCATGCCGGCGCCGTTGAATAAATTAAATCGTGATTTAATATTATGTTGCGGCCCGTGTCAAAATCATGGTGTTTTTAAATCTGCTGCCCAGCCGCACCGCGTCCCGTCCCGTCAATCGGGCCCGGTCCGCTCAACGAGACCAGCTTTACGGAGAGCATGCGCGTCGTGATCCCCAGCAAAACGCAAACGCCGCTTCTACCATGCCGTTCGGACTGGCTTCGAGCGACCGGCAAGCGGGGCCGCATCTGTCTTGCGGCGACGCTCGCCATGCTGATCGTTCATGGCCTCTCGGAGCCGCGCGCCGCGGCCGGCGAGACAGCCGTGCCGACCGGGGCGCCGGCATTGGCTGGCAGCCTGCTACCGGCAGAGCGAATGGTCGCGTGGAATCCCGGCCTGATGTCGGTGGGCGGGATTCCGAACCGCACCACCATCTATCGGACGCTGTCTCCGACCGGGAAGGACGACACCAGCGCGATCCAGGCCGCGCTGAGCAGTGCACCCGTTGGCCAGGTCGTGATGCTCGGGTCCGGCACCTTCATCGTCAATGAGCCGCTCTTGATCAATCGCCCGGTCACGCTGCGCGGCGCGGGCGCGGGCACGACGAGGCTGCTGAAGTCCAATGGCGCGCGTGCCAGAACGCCGGCAGTCATCGCCGGCACCAGCGGCATCCTGACGCCGGTCGATCCGAGCTCATACCGCTACGATCCCAAGCCGGTCATCATCGTCGGGCCCTCACGCTGGAACAATGGGCCTGACAGCAGCGCCTCGCAGAACCTGCTGGTGGACGGCGCTCAGGGGGCGACCACCATCAGACTGACCAATACAGCTGGCCTCAGGGCCGGCGACGTCGTGCTGTTGGACGAAGCCTCGGGCGCATCGTGGCAGGCGACGCCAGCGGGCTTCCCGGGGGCCGCGAAGGTCTGGCAAGGCGACCGCGTCGCCTGGAACATGCATGATCCCGTCCAGCCCGGCGACGACAATGGCGGTGCGAATGCCGAGGGCCCCTATGATCAGACACCCGGCGTGCTGCCGAAATCGATGACGTGGTTCGCGCGGCCCGACCGCGCCACCGCCGAGATCAAGGAGATCGCATCAGTTTCCGGCAGCGCCGTGACGTTCACCTCGCCGCTGACGATCAGCTATCGCATCAGTCACCAGGCGCAGCTTACGCCCTACAGCACCGATCCAAACAGCGGCGGCCACGCTGCGAACAATCTCGACATCCACATCGCCCATGCCGGCGTTGAAAACCTGAGCATCCTGGGTGGCGCGGATGGTGCGTTGAGGTTCGAGGCTGCGGCCTATTCCTGGGCCAAATCCATCGAAGTGACGCAGTGGCTCGGCGAGGGCGTGGCGATCGACAATTCGTTCCGGGTCGAGCTCCGCGACTCCCATATTCACGCGGGGTCATGGCCTCAGCCCGGCGGCGCCGGATACGCGATCAGCCTTGCCTGGGGCTCGTCGGAGGTGCTGATCGAAAACAACATCCTGGTCGACGTCTGCAAGAACATGGTGTTCCGTTCATCCGGCGCGGGCAGTGTCGTCGGCTACAACTATGTCGACGACTCGTTCGATTTCGACAATCCGGGCTGGGTCGAAGTCGGCATCAATGCCTCGCACATGGCCGGCTCCCACCACGTCCTGTTCGAAGGCAATCTGTCGCACAATGCCGACAGCGACTACACGCATGGCAACGCCATCTATCTGACCTTCTTCCGCAATCATTTGACGGGCCAGCGCCAGCGCCTCGACGACCGTTCAGGCATCCGCACGGCCGGTCTTGCGTATGGGTCGTGGTGGGACTCCTTCGTCGGCAACGTGCTCGGCCGCCCCGGGCGTATGCGTGGCTGGACCTACGATGATCCTTCGATGCGGAGCAATACGGCGCTCTGGGGGAGGGGCGGCGTCGGGAGTGTCTGGATGCTGGGTTACGATCCGGAGCGCTGGACGATGGCGCCCGATCCGAAGACATTGGCAACGGTGATCCGCGGCGGTAATTTCGACTATCTCACCAGCAAAACGGTCTGGGCCGACGGCCTGCCGGCACAGCCGCTGCCGCCGTCGCTTTATTTGAACGCCAAGCCCGGCTTCTTCGGCAACCTTCCCTGGCCTTGGGTGGATCCCACCGGTGACGCCAAGCTCCAAACGCTGCCCGCCAAGGCGAGGCTCGATGCGGGCACACCGTTCGCCGTCGCGCCTGGAGCAACCCAATAGGGCTGCTGTGAGCGAGGTCCTGACGTTCCGGCACGAGATCGTCAGAAACGGACGCCGAGCCGCGGCCTCCACGCCAATCGTGGGCGACCGGAACGAACCGGCATTCTAGGCACCGGCTGATGAGCGGGCACGGCTCGCTGCGACCGGCGCCAGTACCGCGCGGCCTCGACCGTCACCAGGACGAACACGACCCAGGAGACGTCGAAAGCGCGCAGCCACAAGGTTTCGAGGAAATTGTAGACCATGACGAACAGGGCGACGGACAACAGAATCCAGGCTCGCTTGGCGTCGTAGTTCATCACGCGCCCGATGACGTGAACGGTCGTCACGAGAAAGACGAGGAGCAGGCCGAGACCGACGTAGCCAAGTTCCAGAATCGCGTCGTAGTAGCCGTTGTGGGAGTTCGGCATCGCCTTCACCCAGCCGGGGGCTTCGGTGACGCTCGGAGCGTCCGCTCCGACCAGCCAGAAGCTCTGATAGCCCCATCCGAGAAGCGGCCTCTGCGCGATCTCCATCTCCGAGAACGCCCATATCGTCGTGCGGCCCGTGAAGCTGGAATCCCCGGTCAACAGATAGGCAATGCGGCCGGTGTTGAAGCCTGCGAGCTCGCCGAACACGACATAGCCCAGCACGATGGCCGCGAGGATCAGGACCGGAGCGAGCCGCAATGTCCTCGCGATCGCGAGCGTCAGGATCGCCAGGACGGGGGCGACGAGTGCGAGACCCAGCGCCGTCTTGGAGCTGGAGAGGAAGATCAGGACGACGGCTGCCACCGCCACGATGAGCCCGAGCGCACGACGGTAGCCGGGATACAGCATTTCGTGCACCGACAGCAGAAAGGCGATGGCGGCGAACTCGCCGAGCAGGTTCTTTCCCGAGAAATAGCCCTGATAGCCGATGTCCACCAATGCGGTGCCATATTGCGCGTAGGTCGCATAGCCGCCGGGGATCAGCAGGACGTTCAGGATCACGCCGGCCGCGAAGCAGAGGAACACGCCGCGCATGATGTTCGCCGTCGGGCTCGCCAGCAACGCGGGCAGCACTACGGCGGTGAGGACCATCGCTTCCTGGACGAAACGGACGAAGGCGAATTCGGGTTTCAACGCCCATACCACGCTGGCGCCGGCGAAACCGAAATACACGCAAAGGCCGACGATGTTCGGCGGCATGGAGAGCCTGCCGCCGCGACCTAGGCGTTGCGCCGCAACGACGATGGCGAGGACCGCCAATACCGGCCAGAAGATCCGGTTCTCGACGCGGCTCTCGAGCAGGCCTTGAAGCCCGGCGGACGGCGGGAAGGCGAAATAGATCAGCGGCTGAATGAGCGACGAATAGGCGAACGCCACGACCGGGATCAGCGCGCAGACGTCGAAGGTCCCCACGGCCCGCGGCCCGGCGGCCGTGAATGTCGTCGCTGGAATTCTGGGCATTCGCGCTCTACTTCTGAAAATCCGATTCCAACGTCTGGCGAGCCGGTCCGGAGCGCCGCGGTAAGGATGATATCCGGGCCGAAGATTAAATCAAAGCTTTGGGGCGCGCCAGACTTTGCTGCACGGCTGCCGAAAATATGTCTGTCATTCACAAATAAACCGTATTAAATAAATCAAATGATTTAAAATTAAATGATGATTTTCGCCGGGTCAGCCGGGCGCGGCCGGGATCTCCGCAAACCCCGGCCTCCTCGTGCGGACAGGGCAGATTGAGGGAGAGCGGTCGATGCTGACCACGCAGGAATTGCAGGAGGCCGGACGCTCCTATTATCGCGTGGACCGTTTCGGGACGGATCGCGACCGGCCCGACGTCGATACCGCAACGACGGACACCGCCGCCGTCGATGACCTCGACCGCGACGTCTACTGCGTCCTTGGAATACCGATCGATGCCATCGGCATGCGCGGCGTCCTGCGCCGCATCCGCGACGCCGCGCGGCGCAAGACACGTCTTCTGATCTCGACTCCCAATCTCAATTTCCTGGTCGCCAGTCAGTCGGACAGGAGCTTCAGGGACTCGCTGATCCTGAGCGACCTCTGTACCGTCGACGGCATGCCGGTGGTCTGGATCGCGCGGCTGATCGGAATTCCGATCAAGAGCCGCACCGCCGGCGCCGATATCTTCGATGCCCTGAAGGCGGACATCGGTTCTGCGAGCACCCTGAAGCTGTTTCTGTTCGGGGGACCGGAAGGTGGCGCCGAACGTGCCGCCCACAGGCTGAACAGCCAGCCGGGGGGATTGCACTGCGTCGGCTGGTCCAATCCGGGCTACTGCTCGGCCGAGGAGATGAGCCGGGACCACATCATCGAAGAGATCAACGCCAGCGGCGCGGACTTTCTGGTCGCCTCCTTGAGCAGCCAGAAGGGGCAGTCGTGGCTGCAGCGCAATCATCAGCGGCTCGAGATTCCGGTTCGCGCCCATCTGGGCGCTGCGCTCAATTTCCAGGCCGGCACGGTCAAGCGCGCGCCGCCGATCCTGCGCAGGCTGGGGCTGGAGTGGCTGTGGCGCATCAAGGAGGAGCCCTATCTCTGGCGCCGCTACTGGAACGACGGGACGGCGATGCTGCGGCTGCTGTTCACCCACGTGCTGCCATTCGTGTTCTGGACCTGGTGGATGCGGCGCACGCATGAGCGGGGGGAGGCCCTCACCATCACCCAGGACTATGGCTCGCGCACGGTCACGCTCAGTCTTTCAGGGCCGGCCGATGCACGGCACGTCGACAGGGCCATTCCGGTGTTCCGCGCCGCGACGGCTTCCCGCAAGCGCGTCACGCTCGATTTCTCCAATGTCTGCGCCATCGATGCGCGTTTTCTCGGATTGCTGCTGATGCTGAGGAAGCAATTGGAGGCCCAGGGCTGCGCCGGGACGTTCGTGGGCGTCTCGCCCCTGATGGCGCGAATATTCCGCATGGGCGGCCTGGATCTTCCATGAGCGCAGCGCGCGAATATCGTCCCTCTCGCCGCTGGTCCGATGATCCACGACATCCGGCTTCGGCGCGACGGGCTACCCTGCGCTCGATCGCTGCGGACCATCCTTCACGTGAGGAGTCGTCGCTGGAGGTCGAGCGTTGAGCGCGGTAGCCCAGACTCGGCGCGAGGTCCTGATCGACTTCTATCGAAGCTGCTCGATGCTGTTCGTGTTCTACCATCACACCGCGAACGTGTTTCCCGATTCCGTCGACCTGTTCACCAAATTCAATCCCTTCGCCGAGCTGTTCATCGTCATTTCGGGCTTCATGGTCGGCTACGTCTATCTGCACAAGGAGCAGCATGGAGAGCTCGTCGTCCGCGGGCTGAAAGTGCTCGCCGCCTATTTCGTCATCTCGGTGCCGGTCGCCATCGGCATGGCCGTCCTCGGCAAGAAGCGCGAGCCGGTCGGGGAGGCGATCTTCGACGTGCTGACGTTCCAATCCGAACCGACGGCCATCACGATCCTGAAATTCTACGGGTTGATGTTCCTGCTGCTGCCGCTGATCCTGCCGCTGTTCAAGCGGCACAGGGGGCTGATGCTCGCGCTCTCGGCAGCGATCTTCGTGCTCTGCACCTGGTTCGCCAACACCAGGGATCCTGCACTGGAGAATCCCGCCGCGATCCTGCTGCTGTTCTCGCTGCAGGCGCAGCTCTTTCTCATGCTGGGCACCTGGCTCGGCGACCTCCACCGCCGCAACCGCCTGATCGGCCCCCGGTTCTACGCGATCATGTTGGCGCTGTTCGTGTTTGGGCTGGTGCTGGACGGTTGCCTGGGATTTCCGAGCAATGGGGAGAAATATCCCTACCGGTTCGACAAGCTGGTCAACCTGCTTTGGACCTTGCCGCTGCTGCTGGCGCTGCTGTGGGCGTTGTTCGCGGCCACCCGGCAATGGGCGGCGGTCGCGCTGGTCCTCAATGTCGGCCAGAACTCGCTGATCGCGTTCCTGGGCTCGGAGGTCGTGCGCCAATCGGTGAAGCTGGCGCTCCTGCTCGGCGGCGTTCATCCCCAGGTCTATGGCCAGACCATGATGGGCCTGTTCGACGTCGTCCTGGTCACCGCGGTGCTCTGGCTCTACCGAGCGCATGGGCTGCAGCGGCATCCCGTGCTGCACCCGCTGGGCGGCCGATAGCGGTATTTTCCGCACCGCAGTGTTGCCCCGATGCGCTTGCTCAAATCCCCCCGAGCCGCTTAGCTCATCCCTAACCATTCGCCGCTAGCCTCTCGCCACGGCCCGAGGAGGCATGAAAACTGATGTGGGTGATCGCACTTCATTTTGGAGCCGGGGCTGTGGCCGGGGCGATCTTCAATGTTCGCACGCTGCTCGTGCTCGTCGCCGTGGTTTTCGTGGAATGCATCGCGGTGTCGGTCGCGAGCGGCCTGTCTGCTGCGCTCGTATCGGTCGGCGGCCTGGTCGCAGTCCAGCTGGGCTATCTCGCCGGCATCTATCTTCGCAGCGTTCTGGAGCGCGTCGGGATCGCGCATCCGTCCATCCGGCCAGAACATCAGCGCTGAGCTAAGCCCGGGATGATCGACGGCGCGCACCCACCGGCGCGCGCCGGATCATCTATTCCGCCATGACGCTGCCGTAGCGGGCATAATATTCGTGGTTGTAGTAGTCGCCGAAATGATGGGCGTAGCGCTTCAGCGCCTTCATGTCGGTCTTGTTGAGCACGACCCCGAGCAGCGTATCGTAGACGTTCGGCGCGGTGTTCAACGCGTGCTCGACCACGTCGGCCGGCGTCCGTCCCCATTCGACGACCAGAACGAAGCTGTCGAGCAGCGCCGAGATGGCGCGCGCGTCGACCACCGGCGCGAGCGGTGGAAGATCGACGATGATGTAGTCGTAGGTCTCACGCAGCTGCTCGAACAGCTTGCGCATCTCCTTGTTGGCGAGGATGTCGCTGGTGTCGTGCTGCGCCGCGCCCTTGCCCGGCAGGAAATGCAGGCGCGTCACCGGGTCGGTCCAGATCGTGTCCTCGAGCCGGCGCGCGCCGGAGACGACGTCGGCGATGCCGGAGCCGGCATCGGGGGCGAGCGTGGCGGAGAGGGACGGATTTCGCAGGTCGCAGTCGACCACGATGACCCGCTTGCCCGAACTGGCGATCAGCTGGGCGAGCGAGGCGGCGATGATCGACTTGCCCTCGTTGGGTAGCGCCGACGTCAGTCCGAACACCTTCCGCGACGCGCGACTCGGATCCTGGTCGATGGCCACTTTCAGCGAACGGATCGATTCCGCGAAGCGGGACGAGGGCATCGCCGATGCGGCCCAGCAGGTCCCCGTGCCCCGCGATACCATGCGCTGGCCGCCATCCGTGTCGGCCTTGTCGGCGACCCTGAGCGCAGCCTCCCTGGTGACCCTGTTCACCTCGCCATGTTTCAGCAGAGGCACGACCGACAGGCAGGGCAGGCGCAGGCGGTCTTCGACCTGGTCGGTCGTTCGAAAGCTGCGGTCCTTGACCTCCGCCAGCAGCCCCAGGCCGCCGCCCAATGCGAGGCCGCCGAACAGGCCGATCGCCAGCAGCACGATGGATTTCGGCTTGCTCTTCTTCTTCGGCGGAGTGGCGGCCGAAATGACCCGCGCCTTCGTAATCGGGAACGATCCCTGCTGGACCGAGCCCATGTAGCGCTGCAGAAAGGTGTCGTAGAGCGCGCGGTATCCCTTGGCGCTGGTCTCCAGCTCGCGGATGCTGACCTCGGCGGCCCTGGTGTCCTGAGACCGTGCCACCGCCTGCGCGAGCTGCTTTTCGACCTCCTGCTGCTGCTGCTTGGCCTCCGCGTAATCATGCTTGGCGACGTCGGCGAGTCGCCGCACCTCGTCGAGCATGGCCTGGCGGATGCTCTTCATCGCGGCGCGGATGTTGACGACGGCCAGATGGTCACTGCCGTATTTGGCGGAATACTCGTATTCCCGCTTCGCATTGTCGAGGTATTGCTGGCGCAGGCTGTTGATGATCGCCGTGCTGTTCGAATTGCTCAGCGAAAGCCCGTCGGGCGGATTGAGATTGCCGCTCAGCTCCGCGGGGGAAAAGTCCGAGATCGCGGCGATGCTGTCGATCGGCGTGTCGGCGTTGTTCGTGGCGAGCATGTCGTCGAACCGGCTGAGACGGGTCATCAGCGAGGCCGTATGCGTACGCGCGGCCACCAGGCGATTGGTGAGCTCGGTGACCTGCTGCTGGTCCATGAACTTGCCGTCGGCCGAGACGATGTTGTGCCGGCTCTTCAGCTCGTTCACCGCGCGCTCGGCCGCGGTCGCGTCATTGCCCAGATCCTGCAGACGCTCGTGCAGCCAGGCGGTGACGGTGCGGTGCTCGTTCGTCTCTGCTTTCAGCTGCTGATCGAAATATTCCTTGGCGATCGCATTGGCGATCATCGCGGCCCGTTTCGGGTCGCTGGCGCTGAAATCGACTTCGACGACGGTGCTGGTGCCGATCCTGAAAGCGGTCATTCGGCGCTGAAATTCGTCGAGGAGATCGTCCGTCGACGGCGCGCTCGGCTCCGGCGTGGAGCCGACGAGCCGGCGGATGGCGTCGGTTGCGGCTTGAAGCGGGCCGCCTTTGCCGTTGAAGTCCGGATCATCGGCAAGGTTCAGCTTGCCGATGACGGCTGTCGCGACCGACTTCGACTTCAGGATCTCGATCTGGGATTCCATGTCGAGCGGCGGATCGTCCTGGGTCGGCTGCGGCTGCACGGCCGGGGGCTTCGCGCTGCCGAGCATGATCTTCACGTCCGCCGAATAGGTCGGCGGCAGGACCTTCAGGATGGCGATGCTCGCCGCCACCGAAAGCACCGTGGCGATCGCAATCACCAGATAATGCCGGCGAAGAAATCCCAGCGCCGTGTTGAACGGACCGGGCCCGGTCCGTTGCCAACCATGGTCCTGCTGAGGATTATAGGCAACCGCGCTCACGTTGGGATTGTGCAGCATGTTTTTGAAGCTTCATCAGTTTCGCTTCGGACGTCGGAGCCGCCCGGGTGCCTGCTAAAACAAAGGTTTGTCGTCTGAGTCATTAAATGGTTTGATCGTGCCGCTTAAATTATTTATATTAAATCTAATTTTGGCGAGCAAGTGGCCGGAAATAATTAAATGTCGTCTGTGGCCAAAAGCATGCAGCGCGGCGCTGCCGGTGCATGGTTCGATCGTGCAGGCGGCTCGACCGACGCGGCCGCCGACGCTGGTATCGTGCGGGCGTATGGGACAAAATTAAATCGGGCGAACGGCCGGGGTGGATTGAATTTTGCAGTATGGTTATCGGTGGCGGGTTGAAGCCCTTCGGCCCGGGCGCTGCCGGGACGAAGCTTCGGGCGGACCGGGGAGCTTGACCTTCGATCGGTTCTCGCACGCTGATCCCCGCCGTTCATCCTTCGCCCCGGATCGTCTGCGCCTTCTGCGTCATGCCACTGCGGCCTCGCGGCGCCTGTCGCGTCCGAGCTGTGGCGGTCGGTCCGCCCTCTCTGATCGCGAGGGCGCAGGGAATGCCGGGCGCTGGCCGCACCCATGGCCCGCCAGCTGAAAAAATGCTGGCGGCAGGAACCACAGGTTCAGCCGAGACATCCCGGCATTCCCCGCGCGATAGTTGGACGGCTTATACGTACTCTCCCCGGGGACCGGGCTTGTTTGCCCCCGTCACGGACGGATCATCGTCACCATCCGCTTGGCCTCAGCATCGGGAGACCAGGACCATACGACTTCGCCGGCGCATCGGCTCGTTCGTCCGCACGACCAAGGTCATGCTGCGAAACCGTTGCGCCTACCGCATCCCGCACCCGACGTTCCGTGACGATCGCGAAGCGCCCCTCGTGGCGAGGCAGGATGGGAGCAGTCAATCATGATTTCGGTAAAAAAGAAAGATGGATTTTTTACGCGTGGGGACTGGACAGCGGTGATGTGGTTGAGGCCGCGGGTGAAATCAGCTTTTCGGCGCAGGCGTTCGAGCTGCGATCGTGCCCATGTCGGACGGATTGCCGCGGGAGCGGCTCGGGAGGAAGCGCAACGGGGACGGCATGAGTCGCCCGGCGGGCAGCGAGCCCAGGATGGCTTGTTGTGCGCGCTCACGGCGTATCCGCACGCCTTGATGTCACTGGCGGTCTGCCGTCAGTTGCTGCCGGTAACGCTCGGCGTCCCAGTTCAGCAGGGCCTGCTCGTGCACGGCCGAGAGATAGATGACATCCGCGTCGAGCGGCAGGCGGCTGGTCACGAGCGCGAGGCAGCTCAGCATCGCCTCGGCGCCGGGACTGGCGTCGCTGCGGATGATGGCGCCGAGGCCCGGCGCCAGGGCCGCGACGGGAGCGGGCAGGCGGCTCGATGCCGTGCGCGCGAGCATCGTGGCGAGGCCGTCAGCGCCGTCGATCGTCGGCAGGGCCGGACCGAGAAACACGACGTGGTCGGGATAGAGCGAACCACCGGTCGCGATCATCAGGCTGAACGGATCGGTGGCGATGCCGTGGCTACCAGCATCCTGCGGCAGGCGATAGTCGGTGCCGGCGCACAGACGGCGCAATGCCGCTTCGTCGGCAGCAGGTGTCGGGCGCACTGGCAGCGCCAGCCGGCGCTCCACCTCATGGACCAGCGCCTCGGCCTCGTCGCAGGTCTCGGCGCCGACGACGAGGCCGTGATTGCCGAGGATCAGCACATCGATGCGCTCGCGCGCGACGATCTCGCTGACGGCGCGCGCCAGCGGCAGCCCTGGATGAAAGTAGTCGAGATCGCGCCAGGCGAGCCCATCCAGTCGCGCCGCAAATTCATCGCGGGCCTCGCGCCGGACCGCCCAGGCGATGGTGTTGACGGCGTGGACGTGCAGCACGATCCGGTGCGGCAGCAGCGCATGCAGCGAGGTCTCGATCGAGGCGCGCAACGGACCGGGCGCGGCGAGCGGGATGCGCTCATCGTCACCGGCGAGCGTCTCGCGGGCGGCCGGCAGCAGCACCGGCACGAAGATGTTCGTCTCGTTGGCGTCGGCAAGCCAGGTGCCGGACGCCTTCACCCAGAGCACGTCGTCCTGCTTGAGCGACGAGTTGCCGCCGGCGCCTTGCACCAGCAGCATGTTGCGGCCGACTCGTGCCGACATCTCGCTGAGATCATGAAGCTCTGCAGGCTCGCGCATCTCGCGTCTCCCTCGTCACCAGGCCAGATGTTGCATCGTCCAATTCGGCATGCGGCTCGGCGACGCCGCGAGCTTGCGCGTGGCGGCAGCCAGGTCCGAGGCGCCGGCCAAGGTGGTGCGATGCACGCCATCGGCGAGCAGCAGCGTCTGCAGCCCCTGCGCGCGGGCGCCGGCGACGTCGTGGTCGAGCGAGTCGCCGATCATCAGCACGCGATGCGGGTCCGGGTTGCCGAGCTGCGCCAGCGCCGCCGCGAAGATCGGCTGATACGGCTTGCCGACGAACGACACCGGGCCGCCGAGCCACTCATAGGCGCGCGCGAGCGTGCCGGGCGCGGGCACGAGGCCGGTTGCACCGAACATCATCAGGTCGGGGTTGGCGCAGATCATCGGCACGCCTCGGGCCGCTGCGCGCGCGAACTGATCGCGCCAGAGGTCGGGCTCGGTGAGGTCGTCGTCGAGGCCGCCGAGCAGGATGAAATCGGCATCGCGCGTGTCGTTCACGATCACGAGGTCGAGGCCGTCGATCAGCGAGCCGTCGCCGCCCCTGGTGATCAGGAAGCAGGCGTCGCCGCAGTCGGTGAACGGCGCGCGCGTGCGGTCGCGCAGGCCCGTCCAGGTCACCTCGCCCGAGGTGAGAATGCCGTCGTACGTCGAGCGCGGCAGGCCGAGCCGCGCCAGCCGCTCGGCATTGGGGCCCGCGCGCTTGCCGGAATTCGATAGCACGAGAATGTGCTTGCCGGCTTCCTTCAATCTGATGACGCAGTCGTGTGCCGCCGGAAACACCGTTCGGCCGTCATGCAGCGTGCCCCATTGGTCGAGCAGCACGTGATCGAACCGGTCGGCGATCGCGGAGAGGCCGCTGATCTCACACGCCGCGGCCGTCATCGTGGCGGCCCCTGCAGCGCCAGCAGCGCCGTGCCGTAGCTCGCCTCGGTCTGCGCCGCGACGCTCACCGGCACGCCGACGACACTCTGGCGAATGCGCGTCCAGGCCGCGTTCCTGGCGCCGCCGCCGATGCTGATCACGCGCCGCAGCGCCGGTGCGCCGAGCGCCTGGAGACGCCGATAGGCCAGCGCCTCGACGCTTGCAATGCCTTCGAGCAACGCCTGAAAGAAGCGGTGGTCTTCAGGCGGGCGCGGCGTGATCCGTGGCGCCAGCGCAGGATCGGCGATCGGAAAACGCTCGCCGGGCTTCGGCAGCGGATAGTAGTCGAGCCCGGTCGGCTGGTCGGGGCGCAGCAGCGGCGTCATGCGGGCCATGTCGTCGGTGGAGAAATGTGCGAGCAGCGCGGCGCCGCCGGAGTTCGATGCGCCGCCGGCGAGCCATTTGTCGCCGAGCCGGTGCGAGTACACGCCCTGGGCGGCGGCGAAGATCGGCTGTGTGGCGATCAGCTTCACCACCAGCGTGGTGCCGAGCGAGGTCACGGCATCGCCGGGCGTATCGGCGCCGGTCGCGATGAAGGCGGCGACGCCGTCGGTGGTGCCGGCCACGATGCGCGCCGATGGGGATAGTCCGAGCGTGCGCGCGATCGACGGATCGATGTCGGCGAACGGCGTGCCCGGCACCAGGATGATCGGCAGCACGTCAGGTGCGATGCCGAGCTGGTCGAGCCAGTATGGCCAGCAGCGCCGCACCGGATCATAGCCGAGCTTGAGAGCGTTGTTCTCGTCGCTGAAACCGTGACGGCCCGCGAGCCGTCCTGCGATCCAGTCGGCCTGGTGCACGGCGCGGTGCGCACCGTCAGTCTTGCCCAGCAGATGCAAGAGCTTGGCGAGCGCGCTGCTCGCACCATGCGCGCCGCTCTCGGGCGGCGCGACCGCGGCGATGCGTTTGGCCTCGCCGGTCGCGCGCGCATCGTTGTACATCAGGCCGGGCGAGCAGGGCCGTCCATCCGCATCGATCAGCAGCAGCGTGCCCGAGGTGCCGTCGACCGCGATGCGCGTGACGGCACCGAGATCGATGATCTCGCCGAGCTTCTCGATCGTCGCGACCACGGCCTGCCACCACAGCTCCGGATCCTGATCGATCGCGCCGCCGTCCTGACACGGGGCGGCGAGCGGAACGGCGGCCGCGCCACGGGCCGCACCGCTGTTATCGACGGCGCAGGCGCGCACGCCGCTGGTTCCCACGTCGATGCCGACAAATAACTCCGTCATGCGACCTCGTCTCGATTGCGCTGCAGCACGTTTGGGGGATTGACGGGCGGAGCAGCGTCTGCAATTTTTTGCAAGGCGTGAAGAATTTTGCAAGCAGACATTCGAGCAGGCATTCGTGACGACAGCTTCCGACAGGGCGCCCATGGTGGACGGCGAAGCCTCGCTGGCGACGCGCGCGGCGTGGCTGTATTTCGCGGCCGGGCTGACGCAGTCGGAGGTGGCGGACCGCCTCAACATCCAGAGCACCAAGGCGCATCGGCTGATCGCGCGCGCCAGCCGCGAGGGCATGATCCGCGTCTTCGTCGAGGGGCCCGTGGCGGAATGCGTCGCGCTGGAGAACGCGCTGGCCGACCGTTACGGGCTGGCGTTCTGCCGCGTCGCGCCGGATCTCGGCGAGGGCGAGCTGCCGCTGAAGGCGCTGGCCCTGGAGGGCGCGAGCTTCCTGCGCCAGGTGCTGGAGCGCGGCGACGACAAGATCATCGGCGTCGGCCATGGCCGCACGCTCGCGGCCGTCGTCGCGCAACTGCCGCAGACGCCGGCGCGCGACGTCCAGTTCGTGTCGCTGCTCGGCGGCCTCACGCGCAAATTCGCCGCCAATCCGTTCGACGTGATCCACCGCCTGGCCGAGCGCACCGGCGCGGAGGCCTATCTGCTGCCGGTGCCGGTGTTCGCCAACTCGGTCGCCGACCGCGCCGTGCTGATGCAGCAGTTCGGCATCGCCGACGTGTTCGCGCTCGCGCGCGCGGCATCGCTGCTGTTCGTCGGCATCGGCCAGATCCACGCCGACGGCTTCCTGGTGTCGAGCGGCATGATCAAGCCCGACGAGGTTGTCGAGTTGAAGCGCGCCGGCGCCTGCGCCGATCTGCTCGGGCATTTCTTCAATGCCGACGGCAAGCTGCTCGATCTCGATCTGTCGGCGCGCGCCACCTCGATGGCGGCCCGCGATCTCAAGAAACACCGCATCGTCGCCATCGGCGGCGGGCCGGCCAAGATCACGGCTCTGCGCGCCGTGCTGCGCAGCGGCTTCCTGAATGGCTTGATCATCGATGAGGTGACCGCTCAGGCACTATCTACCGACAAGCCGGAGAAAACATCCGGCAACTCCAAAAACAAAAGTCGGAAGGGCAGGTAACGCGAACAAGCAACTACAAACAAATGGGAGGGTAAGATGTACGATCGCGAGAAGAACCTATTTGCGTCCTACGCCGGCAAGCGCATCAGCCGGCGCGATCTGCTCGACGGCGCCGCCAAGCTCGGCATCGCCGGTGTCGCCGCCAATTCCGCCTTTGCGTCCGCGATGTCGAAGGCGATGGCCGCCGACTTCGACTGGAAGGCCCAGAGCGGCAAGACCGTCAAGCTGCTGCTCAACAAGCATCCTTACGTCGACGCGATGATCGGCGACATCGAGGCGTTCAAGAGCCTGACCGGCATGAATGTCAGCTACGACATCTTCCCGGAGGACGTCTATTTCGACAAGGTGACAGCGGCGCTGTCGTCGAAGTCCGATCAGTACGATGCCTTCATGACCGGCGCCTACATGACCTGGACCTATGGTCCGGCCGGATGGATCGAGGACCTCAACACCTACATCAAGGACCCCGCCAAGACCAATCCGGCCTTCGCCTGGGACGACGTGCTGCCCGGCCTGCGCTCGTCGACCGCGTGGGACGGCGTCGCCGGCTCCGAGCTCGGCTCGGGCAAGGCCAAGCAATGGTGCATCCCGTGGGGCTACGAGCTCAACAACATCACCTATAACCGCAACATCTTCGACAAGGTCGGCGTCAAGCCGCCGAAGAACCTGGACGAGATGCTCGACGTCGCCGCCAAGATCACCAAGGACGCCGGTGGTCCCTACGGCGTCGGTGTGCGCGGCTCGCGCTCCTGGGCCACCATCCATCCGGGCTTCCTGTCCGCCTATTCGAATTTCGGGCAGAAGGACTTCGTGATGGAGGGCGGCAAGCTCAAGGCCGCGATGAATACCAAGGCCTCGAAGGAGTTTCACGAGAAGTGGGTCAGGATGATCCAGGGCTCGGGCCCGAAGAACTGGTCGACCTACACCTGGTACCAGGTCGGCACCGACCTCGGCGCCGGCGCCTCCGGCATGATCTTCGACGCCGACATCCTCGGCTATTTCATGAACGGCGGCGAGAACAAGGAGCGCGGCAATCTCGGCTACGCGCCGTTCGCGGCCAACCCGGCCGCCAAGGCGCCGACGCCGAACGTCTGGATCTGGTCGCTCGCGATGTCGAGCTTCTCCAAGCAGAAGGACGCGGCGTGGCTGTTCATGCAGTGGGCGGCCTCGGTCGAGCACGATCTGTTCGGCGCCCGCAAGATGGACTTCGTCAATCCGGTCCGCACCTCGGTATGGAAGGACAGCGAGTTCCGTGACCGCATCGCCAAGTCCTATCCCGGCTATCTCGAGCAGCATGACCTGTCCGCGCCGGGTGCCAAGATCTACTTCACGGCGCAGCCGCTGTTCTTCGATCTCACGACCGAGTGGGCGGCCTCGCTGCAGAAGATGGTGGCCAAGGAGGTCAGCGTCGATGAAGGCCTCGACAAGCTGGCCGACAGCATCAACCGTCAGCTGAAGCAGGCCGGCCTCGGCTGAGGCTGGGCGCGGACCCTCCACGACCACCTGCCGGTCCGGCCGCTCCCCCACGGGCGTCCGGACCGGCCCATCACTGCGAATGTGTGATCACGCCTGTCATGAGCATGGCTGAACTTGTCGAGACCGAGGCGGCGCCGCGCCGCACGAAACGCTGGCGCGGGCGGCTGCTGCCGTATCTGCTGAGCCTGCCGGCGCTGCTGGTGTGCATCGCCATTCTGGTGCCGTTCGTGACCGCGGCGATCTATTCGCTGCAGCGCTACCGGCTCAATCTGCCGTATCTGCGCGGCTTCATCGGGGTCGACAACTACATCGACTTCCTGTCCGATCCGGCGTTCTGGAATACGCTGCGGATCTCGCTGGTCTATACCGCGGTGACTGTCATCGCCGAGCTGCTGCTCGGCCTCGGCATCGCGCTGCTGCTGCGCCGGCCGACCCGCTTTCACAACGCGGTCTCGATCGCATTGCTGCTGCCGCTGATGACGGCGCCGGCGATCGCGGCGCTGATGTGGAAGCTGATGACCAATCCGAGCTTCGGCATCCTGTCCTATCTGGTCGGCCTGTTCGGCGCGCATGATTTCAAATGGGCGTCCGATCCGTCGACTGCGCTGTTCACGGTGGTGCTGGTCGACGTCTGGGTCTACACGCCGTTCATCATGATCCTGCTGCTGGCGGGGCTGCGCTCGCTGCCGCGGCAGCCGTTCGAGGCGGCGGCGCTCGACGGCGTTCCGGCGAGCT
Organism: Bradyrhizobium oligotrophicum S58; assembly: GCF_000344805.1. Lineage (NCBI taxonomy): Bacteria > Pseudomonadati > Pseudomonadota > Alphaproteobacteria > Hyphomicrobiales > Nitrobacteraceae > Bradyrhizobium > Bradyrhizobium oligotrophicum. The sequence goes on from NC_020453.1 coordinate 3,239,560, forward strand.
TCGTGTTCTTCCGCATCACCTTGCCGATGCTCGCGCCCTACATCATCACCGCGTCGCTGTTCCGGCTGCTCGATTCCATTCAGCAGTTCGACATCGTCTATGCGATGACGCAAGGCGGGCCCGGCGACCGGCTGATGGTGTTCCAGGTCCAGGCCTACCTGGAGTTCTTCCAATACACCAATGTCGGACGTTCGGCGGCGCTGCTGATGATTCTCTGGCTGATCACCAACATCCTGTCCAACATCTTCATCAAGAACTGGCTTCGGCTGCGTGCGCGCGCCCACGGTCACGCCTGAGGAGGACGTCATGGATCACTCCACTTTGGCAGGGCGTATCTTTCGCGGCGTGGCGCTGTCGCTGGTGCTCGTGTTCTTCATGTTTCCGATCGTCTGGATTTTCCTGATGTCGTTCCAGACCAACGAGCAGATCCTGCGGATTCCGCCGCGCCTCCTGTTCGAGCCGACGCTCGCCAATTACGAGGCGCTGATCTCGGGACAGTTGCGCACCGCGGCCGGCAATCTGCAGCTTACCTTCATGCGCAATCTCATGAACAGCTTCATCCTGTCGAGCGCGTCGGTGATCCTGGCGCTGCTGCTCGGCGTGCCCGCGGCCTATGCGTTCGCGCGGTTCAAGTTCCGCCTCGGCGAGACCATTGCGTTCACGCTGCTGTCGTTCCGCTTCGCGCCGCCGCTGCTGGTGCTGCTGCCGTTGTCGCTCTACTACCAGCAGCTCGGGCTCAACGACACGTATTTCGGTATCGTCTGGGTCTACCAGCTGATCGCGCTGCCGCTGATCCTGTGGATCGTGCGCGGCTATTTCGAGGACATCAGCCCGGACATCGAGCACGCCTACCGGCTCGCCGGCCATTCCTGGCGCGAGGCCTTCACGCGCATCGCCGTGCCGCTGGCGGGGCCGGGCATTGCGGCGGCGGGGCTGCTGTCCTTCATCTTCTGCTGGAACAATTTCGTGTTCGCACTGATCCTGGCTTCCGCTGACAAGCAGCCGGTGACGGTCGGCGCGCTCGCCTTCGTCACAGCGTCGGGCATCCAATACGGCCAGATCGCCGCGGCGATCGTGCTGTCGGTGACGCCGACCCTGCTGCTTGCGCTGTATGCGCAGCGCTATCTGGTCGAGGGGCTCTCGCTCGGTGCGGTCAAGGGTTGAGGACATCATGGCGCGTCTCGAACTCAAATCCGTCAGCAAGGCGTTCGGCGCCGCGAGTTGTGCCAAGGGCGTGTCGCTGGCCGTCGAGCCCGGCGAGATCGTCGCCGTGTTCGGTCCGTCCGGTAGCGGCAAGACGGTGCTGTTGCGCATGATCGCCGGCATGTTCGAGCCGGACGGCGGCGACATCCTGGTCGGTGGCCGCTCGATCGTCGATGCACCGCCGGAGCGGCGCGGCATCGGCATGGCGTTCCAGAACTTTGCATTGTTTCCGCATATGAGCGCGCGCGACAACATCGCCAGCGGCCTGCGTGCGACGGGCGCAGGCGATATTGCGGCGAAGGTCGCGGCGATGAGCCGGCTGTTGAAAATCGAGCACGTGCTCGGCCACAGACCGCGCGAATTGTCCAATGGCCAGAAGCAGCGCACCGCGCTGGCACGCGCGCTGATCGGCAATCCCGAGGTGCTGCTGCTCGACGATCCCCTGCGCAATGTCGACGCCAAGCTGCGCTACGAGATGCGGCTGGAGCTGCCGAGCCTGTTGCGCCGGAACGCGGCGGCCGTGCTCTATGTCACGCAGGACTATCGCGAGGCGATGGCGATCGCCGATCGCATCGCGGTGCTGATCAATGGCCGCCTCGTGCAGGTGGCGCGCCCCGAGGAGATCTACGCCCGCCCGGCGTCGGTCGCGGTGGCGCGGCTGTTCGGCGATCCCAGCATCAACCTCTCCGAGGTGATGCCGGTTGCGGAGCAGGGGCGGATGACGGCGGCCATTGCCGGAACGCAAATCCGGCTCGACGCGGACGAGTTGCCGTCCAACACGCGTTGCTGGCTTGGCGTCCGTCCGGACGATGTCATGGTGACGCGTCAGGGCGGCGACGGCGCGATCCCCGCGCGCACCGTCGCGGTCACGCCGATCCACGAGCGTGCGGTGGTGCTGCTGCGCTTCGCCGACGGCTCGGAATGGCTGGCGGCGCTGGCGCCCGAGGCGCTGGAGGCCGGCCCCGACGAGGATGTGTTCGTGCGGTTCGCGCCCAATGCGGCGCTGCTGTTCGACCATGCGACGGGAGACCGCATCGGCCTGCCGGCGCGGCGGCAGGCGGCGTGAGGACCAGTCACATGCTCGAGATCCGCAACGTCGACAAGCTCTATCACAGCCGCGGCAAGCCGCCGGTTCATGCCGTGCGCGCGCTCGACATGGCGGTGAAAGCAGGCGAGATCGTCGCGCTGCTCGGCTCGTCCGGCTGCGGCAAGACCTCGACCTTGCGCATGATCGCCGGCTTCGAAAGCGTGTCGTCGGGATCGATCGCGCTGGCACAGCGGCCGATCCATGAGCTCCCGCCGGCGAAGCGCAAGGTCGCGATGGCATTCGAAGGCTATTCGCTGTATCCGCCGCTGACCGTGCGCGAGAACATCGCCTTCGCGCTGAAGGCGCAGCAGCTGTCGCGCGCCGAGATCGCCCATCGGGTCGACAGCATCGCCCGCCTGGTCGAGATCGAGGACATTCTCGATCATCATCCGCGCGCGCTCTCCGGCGGACAGCAGCAGCGGGTGTCGCTGGCACGTGCGCTGGTGCGCGACGCCGACCTCTATCTGCTCGACGAGCCGATGGGGCAGTTGGAGCCGCAGCTCCGCGCCGTGCTGCGCGGCCGCATCAAGGGCCTGCTGGCCGAGCGCGGCATGACCGCGATCTTCGTCACCCATGACCAGACCGAGGCCAGCGCGCTCGCCGATCGCATCGCCGTCATGGAGGACGGCGTGCTGCAGCAGTTCGCCAGCGAGAAGGAATTGAAGAACCGTCCGGCCAACCTGTTCGTCGCGAGCTTCATCGGCGAGCCGCCGATGAATTTGCTGGAGACGAATGTGGCGCAGGAGGAGGGCGGTTTCCGGCTCGCGGTCGGCGCCGATGTCGCCTTTCACATTCCCCGGCAGACGCTGGACGTCACCGCGCAGCAGGCGCTGGTGCAGGCCGATCGGATCAAGGTCGGCATCCGGCCGCAGCGGATCGCGATCGGGACCGGAGAGTCGCGGCTGCGCGTGGTCTCCAACCAATGGCTCGGCGATCAGTCGCATGTTGCCGGGGAATGCGCAGGGCATCTGCTGGTCGCGGTGACGTCGAGCAAGGTCGCTGCGAGGCCCGGTGACGTCGTGCCGTGTGCGCTGGAGGCGCGTCATCTGCATATCTTCGGCGCCGACGGCGTCTGCGTCCGCCATGCGGAGGCACGCTGACCATGGCGGCCGCTGCGACCCGCGATGTGATCATCGGCATCGACGCCGGGACGTCGGTGATCAAGGCGGTCGCGTTCGCGCGCAATGGCCGCCAGCTGGGCGATTTCGCCATTCCCAACAGCTACACCACGGCGCCGGGCGGCCGCGTCGAGCAGGACATGGAGCGGACCTGGACCGACACCGTGGCCGCTCTGCGTGGGCTCGGCGCAGCGCTTCCGGACCTGGCGCAGCGCGTGGCCGCGATCGCCGTGACCGGGCAGGGCGATGGCACCTGGCTGATCGATGCCGATGGCCGTCCGGTCGCGCCCGCCTTGTTGTGGCTGGACTCGCGTGCGGCGGGCTTGGTCGAATCCTTCCGCGCTGGCGAGCGCAACGCTGCGCACTATCAACGCACCGGATCGGGCCTCAACGCCTGCCAGCAGGGCCCGCAACTGGCCTGGCTGCAGGCGCATGACGCCGACATGCTGGCGCGCGCCAGCACGGTGTTCCACTGCAAGGACTGGCTCTATTTCAGGCTCACAGGCCAGCGCGCCACCGATCCGTCGGAGGCGTCGTTCTCCTGCGGCGATTTCCGCAAGCGTTGCTTCGACGGCGAAGCCGCTGATCTGATCGGCATCGCGGAGTCCATGCGCCTGTTCCCTGATGTCGTCGACGGCGTTGCCACGACGCATCCGTTGACGGCAAGTGCCGCGGTAGAGACCGGATTGCCCGAGGGCGTGCCGGTGTCGCTCGGCTATGTCGACGTGATCTGCAATGCGCTCGGCGGTGGGCTGTATGATCCCGCACCCGACGTCGGCTGCAGCATCATCGGCTCGACCGGCATGCACATGCGGCTGGTGAACAGCGCCGATGCGGTCAAGCTCAACGCCGAGGCGACCGGCTACACGATGCCGTTCCCAGTACCGGGCCAATATGCACAGATGCAGTCGACGATGGCCGCGACCCTGAACATCGACTGGCTGCTCGACGTCGCGCGCGGCGTGCTCGCGATGGAAGGCATCGCGCGGTCGCGCAATGATCTGATCAAGCGCCTGGACGAGCGTGTGCTGGCGGCGAGGCCGGGCGAGCTGCTATATCACCCCTTCATCTCCGATGCCGGCGAACGCGGCCCCTTTGTCTCTCATGAAGCGTCTGCGCAACTGATCGGCCTGCGCACCCGGCACGGCTATTGGGATCTGATGCGGGCGGTGATGGAGGGACTGGCCTTCGCCGCACGTGACTGCTACGCGGCGATGGGATCGCTGCCGAACGAGATACGGCTGACGGGAGGCGCGGCACGCAGCCGTGCGCTCGGCGCCATCATCGGCGCTGCGCTCGGCAGCACCATTCGGGTCTGCCGTCGCGAGGAGGCCGGCGCGTCGGGCGCCGCGATGATCGCGGCGGTCGCCACCGGACTCTACACGAACATGATGGACTGCGCGGAGGAGTGGGTGAGACCGTATCTGGATGGGCCGCAGGCGCCGGACGCCGCGTTGGCGGAACGATATGCGCAGCTGTTCCCGACCTATGTCGAAGCGCGTCTTGCCGCGCGGCCGGTGTGGAAGCAGCTCGCCAGACAGCGTGCAGGAGCCGATCATGTCTAGCTCCATCGCCATCATCGGCGACCGCTTCATGCTGCCCTCGGTGTTTGCCGAGCGCATCACGGCCACCTGCGGCGATGGCATCGACATCCGCATGCTCGAGCAGCCCTGGCCGGATGAGCCGATGGAGCACGGTTATGCCGGCTCCAAGCTCGACGGCCTGAAGGAGTTCATGGGCGACCCGGACGAACTGGCCGAGTTCATCGGGGAGGCGCCCCTGCTGGTGACGCATCTGGCGCCGATCTCGCGGGCGATGCTGCAGCGGCTGCCGAGCCTGAAATTCATCGCGGTGTCGCGCGGCGGCCCGGTCAATGTCGACATGCAGGCGGCGCGCGATCACGGCGTGCTGGTGGTCAACACGCCCGGCCGCAACGCCAGCGCGGTGGCCGAATTCACCATCGGGGCGATGCTGGCGGAGACCAGGCTCATTCGCAGCGGTCACGAATCCATGCGCGGCGGCGATTGGCGCGGCGATCTCTACCGCGCCGACCGCACGGGGCGCGAGCTCGGCGAAATGACGGTCGGCATCGTCGGCTATGGCGCGATCGGCACCCGCGTGGTGAAGCTGTTGAAGGCGTTCGGCTGCAAGGTCCTGGTGACCGATCCCTACGTCCAGCTCAGTGCCCAGGACCGCAATGACGGCGTCGAGCATGTCGCGCTCGCCGAGCTGCTGGCGCGTGCCGACGTCATCAGCCTGCATGCCCGCGTGACCGCGGAGACCACCGGCTTCATCGATCGCGAGGCGCTCGCGCAAATCAAGCCGGGCGCGATCCTGATCAACACGGCGCGCGGTCCACTGGTGGACTATGACGCGCTGTACGAGGCGCTCAGCTCACAGCGGCTTGCAGGCGCGATGCTCGACACGTTCGCGGTCGAACCGGCGCCGCCGGACTGGCCGCTGTTGCAACTGCCCAATGTCACGCTGACGCCGCACATCGCCGGCGCCTCCGTGCGCACCGTCACCTTTGCCGCCGACCAGGCGGCCGAAGAGGTTCGCCGCTATCTCGCCGGCGAGCCGCCGCTCAATCCCTGCTGACGAAAGGTTTTTCAATGAATCGCGAGGAACGACTGCTCCGCGAAAACATCATCGCCAAATGCCGGTGGATGAACGCGTCGGGCCTGAACCAGGGCACCTCGGGCAACATCTCCGCCCGCTACAAGGATCGCATGCTGATCACGCCGTCGGCCACGCCCTATGACTTGATGAAGCCGGACATGATCGCCTCGATGCCGCTCGAGGGCGACTACGGATCCTGGGACGGGCCGCTGAAGCCCTCGACGGAATGGCGCTTTCATCTCGACATCATGCGCGGGCGCGCCGATGTCGGTGGTGTCGTGCACACCCACTCGACCTACGCCACCGTGCTTGCGATCGCGCGCAAGTCGATCCCGGCCTGCCACTACATGATGGCAGCGTTCGGCGGCAATGACGTCCGCTGCGCCGGCTATGCGCGCTACGGCACAGCGGAGCTGTCGGAGCTCGCGCTCGCCGCGCTCGAGGGTCGCAACGGCTGCCTGCTCGCCAATCATGGCATGATCGCGGTGGGTGCCAATCTCGACAAGGCGATGTGGCTCGCGGTCGAGCTCGAGACCATTGCGAAGCAGTACTATCTGTCGCTCGCGCTCGGCCAGCCGCACATCCTCGGTGACGCCGAGATCGCCGAGACGGCGCAGGGCTTTTCGACTTACGGGCTGCAGGAGCCCAAAGCGAAGGCGACCAAGTCGGCCAAGCCTGTCAAGGCGGCAACGAAGACGCGTGCCGCCGCCGAGCGTCGCAAGCCTGAGAAGAAGCGCAGCATCAAGCGATGAACGCGACGGTCTCACGCAGCGGATCCGGTCACGGCTTGTTGGACCTCGCCGTGATCGGCGGCGGCATCAATGGCGCTGGTATCGCCCGTGATGCCGCCGGCCGCGGCCTGAAGGTGCTGTTGTGCGAGAAGGATGACTTTGCCGAAGGGACCTCGTCGCGCTCGGGCAAGCTGATCCATGGCGGCCTGCGCTATCTCGAGTACTACGAGTTCCGGCTGGTCCGTGAAGCTTTGATCGAGCGCGAGGTGCTGCTGGCGTCCGCGCCGCACATCATCTGGCCGATGCGCTTCGTGCTGCCGCATTCGCCGGAGCAGCGCCCCGCCTGGCTCGTGCGCACCGGGCTGTTCCTCTACGACCATCTCGGCGGCCGCAAGCAGCTGCCGGCGAGCCGCAACGTCGATCTCGCGCATGAGCCGGAAGGCGCACCGCTTCGCCCCGAATTCCGGCGCGGCTTCGAATATTCGGATTGCTGGGTCGACGATTCCAGGCTCGTGATCCTCAATCTGGTCGATGCCGCGCGCAAAGGCGCGGTCATCCTGCCGCGCACCCGTGCCGTGAGCGCGCGGCGAGAGGACGGTGTGTGGCTGCTGGACATGCACCGCGAGAATGGCGAGGTGCAGACCGTTCGTGCGCGGGCGCTGGTCAATGCCGCCGGGCCATGGGTGCAGGACGTCGTGCAGGGCGTCGCCGGGCTCAATTCAGCACACAATGTGCGCCTGGTGAAGGGCAGCCATCTGGTGGTGCCGAAGTTCTGGAGCGGCTCGCAGGCCTATCTGCTGCAGAACACCGACCGTCGCGTCATCTTCGTCAACCCCTACGAGACCGATCTGGCGCTGATCGGCACGACCGACATCGTGCATGATGGCCGCGCAGAAGACGTCGCGATCGATGGCGGCGAGATCGACTATCTTCTGGCTGTGCTCGATCGCTATTTCCGGGCTGCGCCTCGCAAGGCCGACATCATCCATGCCTTCTCGGGCGTGCGGCCGCTGTACGACGACAATGCCGACAATCCCTCGGCTGTCACGCGCGACTACGTGTTCGAGGTGCATGGCACCCCCGAGCAGCCGCCGCTGCTGTCGATCTTCGGCGGCAAGATCACGACCTTCCGCCGGCTCGCCGAGCAGGCGCTGGAGCGCCTCGCGCCGTGGTTTCCGCAGATGGCGCCGGCGTGGACGGCCGACGCCTGTCTTCCGGGCGGCAACCTCGGTTCGTCCTTCGAGCAGTTTCTCGCCGACCTCGCTGCTGCATATCCGGCATTGCCGCAGCAGGCGGTGACGCATTATGCGCGGCTCTACGGCACCTGCGCGCGGGATCTGCTCGGCTCGGCCCGCAGCACAGATGATCTCGGCCGTCATTTCGGCGGCACCTTCTATGAGCGCGAGCTTGCTTACCTGCGCGAGCGCGAGTGGGCTTCGACCGCAGCCGACGTCCTGGAACGGCGCACCAAGCATGGCCTGCATCTGACCCGCGCCGAGCGCGAGACGTTCGAGGCGCAGCTCTGACCAGGTCCGGCGTATTCGCAGCGCGAGAGGCAGTTCGGACCCGCCGGCCCGCTGCATCCGCGCCAGGTTTCGCTCGTCACACCTTCTGGCGGCCGTAGATCAGCAGCATCAGGATGATCACCGCGCCGTAGATCAACTGGCGGCCAGCCTCGCTGATCTGCATCACCGACAGGATCGACTGCAGCAGCGTGATCAGCACGACGCCGGCGACCGTGCCGAGATAGCTGCCGCGGCCGCCGAGGATGTGGGTGCCGCCGAGCACGACGGCTGCGATCGAGGGCAGCAGATAGGCGTCGCCCATCGACTGCGCGGCTTTCGACGCATAGCCCGCGAGCAGCACGCCGCCGAAGGCGGAGAGGGCGCCCGACAGCGCGAAGGCCAGCATCGTGACGCGGCGTGTGTCGATTCCGGAGAGGTAGGCGGCCCGCTCGCGATTGCCGATGGCGTAGATGGCGCGGCCGAAGGTCGTGCGCGACAGCAGCCAGATCGCTGCTGCACCGATGATCGCCCAGACCAGCACCGCATTCGGAAGGCCGGGAACGACATTGCCGGTGGCGAGATAGCGCATCGCCTTGGACGCGGAATCCTGCGGTGAGAAGCCGCCGGTGTAGGCCACCATCAGCCCCTGGGCGACCGCATTGGTCGCCAGCGTGATGATCATCGAGGGAATGCGCAAATAGGCGACGCCGATGCCGTTGAGGAAGCCGATGGCCGCCCCACAGAGGATGCCGCAGGGAATCGCGAGGATGACGCCGGCCGTGCCATGCGAAGCGACCGCGCACGCCATCATCGCGCCCGTGGTGACCACCCATGGCACGGACAGATCGATCTGCCCGAGCAGGATCACCAGCATCATGCCGGTGGCGATTACGCCGAGGAAGCTCGCGACCTTCAGCTGTTGCAGCAGGTAGTCCGGCGACAGGAAGCTGCGCGAATACAGGCTGCCCACCAGCAGCAACAGCAGGATGCAGCCGAACGACGCCGCCACCGCCGGGTCGATCCGGCGCAGCATGGCAATGCCGCGATGGGCCTGTTGTGATGCCATTGCGTCGCTCATCCGAACCACTCCAGCCGATTGCGCACACGAACCAGCCCGAACGCGCCGATCGAGACCGCGAGCATGAGCACGAGCCCCTGGAACAGCGGCTGCCACAGCGGATCGAAGTCGAACACGAACAGCAGGTCGCCGATGGTGCGGAAGGCGAGCGCGCCGAAGATCGCGCCGATCGCGCTGCCGCGGCCGCCCATCAGCGAGACGCCGCCGAGCACGACGGCCGCGATCGAGAACAGCGTGTAAGCGTTGCCGCTCGCATAGGCCGCCTCGCCCGTATACGAGAAGAATGTCAGGAACAGGCCGCCGATCGCGGACAACAGGCCGGCCAAGGTGTAGGCGGCGAACTTGGCGGCGCGGACCGGCGCGCCGGACATGTAGGCTGCGACCTCCGAGGAGCCGGTCGCGAACGCGGCCCGACCGACGACCGAGCGGCTGTAGGGCACCCAGATCAGGAGCGCGACGAGGGTCAGCGTCACCAGGCTGGTCGGCAGCACGCCGAACAGCCGCCCGGTCAAGGCATCCGCCAAGGTCTCGTTGACCGATCCGCCGGGATTGGGCCGCAGGAACAGCGCAATGCCGTAGTACATCGCGCCGGTGGCGATCGTGGTCACGATCGGCTGCAGCCGGCCGAAGATCACGATCGCGCCGTTGATCATGCCGCAGACGAGGCCGGTGCCGAGCACGCCGGCGACGCCGAGCGCGGTCTCGGTGGCGGTGCCGACCACGATCCAGGAGGCGAGGCAATTGGTCAGGGTCAGGATCATGCCGACCGACAGATCAATGCCGGCGGTGATCACCACGATCGCCTGCGCCATGGCGACGAAGGCCAAGAGCGTTGCCTTGTTGGCGGCGGTCTGCACCATGTTGGCGCTGAAGCCGGCCGGATGGTTGGTCGCATAGATCAGGAACATCGCGACGAAGATGCCGATCGCCAGCAACGTGCCGCGCTGTTCAGCGAGCCAGAACCGCCATTCGGTCATCCCACACTCGCTTCCGTCGGTTCGTGGTCGTCGACGTTGAGGGCGCTGCTGATCAGCGCGCGCTCGGTGATCTCGGCGCCCGCGAGCTCGCGCCTGATCGCGCCATCATACATCACCAGCACGCGGTCACAGCAGCCGATCAGCTCGTCATAGTCGGTCGAGTAGAGCAGGATCGCGGCGCCGTCGTCGGCGAGCCGGCGCAGCAGCCGATAGATCTCCTGCTTGGTGCCGACGTCGATGCCGCGCGTCGGATCGTTCAGCAGGATGATGCGCGGCCTGTTCATCAGCCATTTCGCGATCACGACCTTCTGCTGGTTGCCGCCGGACAGCGCGCTGACGGGGAGGTCGGGGGAGGCGGTCTTGATCTCGATCAGGCGGATCATCTCGTCGATCAGCGCCGACTGCCGTTGCCGGTCGATGATGCCGAACGTCGCGAAGCGGTCGAACGCGGCCGCCGAGAGATTGTCGCGCACCGACATCGGCAGCATCAGACCCTCGGTCTTGCGATCCTCCGGGATCAGCGCGAGGCCGATGTGGTCCGACTTGGCAGCGACCGGGCTGTCGATCTTCACGGTGTCGCCGTCGATCAGGATGTCGCCGCGGCAGTCTCTGAGCACGCCGAACAGCGCCAGCAGCAGCTCGCGCTGGCCCTGGCCGTCGAGGCCGCCGAGGCCGATGATCTCTCCGGCGTGCAGCGAGAACGAGATGTCCTTCAGCCGATCGCCCCAGCCGAGCCGCTTGCATTGCAGCGCCGGCGGCCGGCCGTTACTCTTGCGGACCGGCTTGTCGGGAAAGGCATGCTTGTATTCGCGGCCGATCATGAGTTCGATCACTTCGGCATCCGTCTTGGTGCCGGCGGCGAAGGTCGAGATCCTGCGGCCGTTGCGGAATACGCTGCACTCGTCGGCGAGTTCGGCGATCTCGTGCATGCGGTGGGAGATGTAGAGCAGCGCGAGTCCTTCGGTCCGCAGCCGCTTCAGCACCTCGAACACCTTGCTGACGTCGGAGGCCGTCAGCGCCGATGTTGCCTCGTCGAGGATCAGGATCTTCGGCCGCCGCGCCAGCGCTTTGGCGATTTCGACCATCTGCCGGCGCGACAGCGGCAGGTCCTTCACCAGCGCACGCGGATGGATGTCGCCGGCGCCGGCGCGATGCAGCGCCTGCTCGGCGATGGCGCGCTGGCGCCGCCGGTCGATCATGCCAAGCCGCGTCGGCGGATGAGAGATCATGATGTTGTCGGCGACCGACAGATCGGGGATCAGCGACAGCTCCTGGAAGATGCAGACGACGCCGGCATCGGTTGCGGCCGCCGGGCGCGCGAAGGCCACCTCGCGGCCTTGCAGCGTCATGCGTCCTTCGTCCGGCGCGACCACGCCGACCATCAGCTTGATCAGCGTCGACTTGCCGGCGCCGTTCTCGCCGAGAATGGCGTGGATGCGGCCGGGGTGAACTTCGAGGTCGGCCCGGTCGAGCGCAATGACGCCGCCATAGCGCTTGGACAGTCCTTCCGCGCGAAACAGCGGCTCTGCCGCGATCATGCTGATCCCCTCAGCGGTTCTGCAACAGGGACGTGCTCGCCGCGAACGGGCTCACGAACCAACGATGATGTGCGGAGCGACACGCCCGAATTGCCGCATCCGATCCGCCGCGCAATTCGGCGCGCGGCGGATCGGGACGCCTATTGCCGCCTATTGGTTTTCCTTCGACTGGCCCATGATCTCCTGCGCCGTGAAGTTGATGCCGCAGGTCGGGAAGGAGTTGCCCACGAAGAAGTTGTCCGACTGCGCCGGGAAGTAGTCCTGATCCTTCTTGAAGTTCGGATCCTCGACGACGGCGAGCGGCAGCTTGACCGACTGCGGCACCACCTTGCCCTCGAGCGCCGCAAGCGCGACCTTGATCGCGACCGCGACCTGCGCGGGACCGGTGCCGGCCGAGGAGCATTTCAGGCCTTCCGACGCCTTGGCGGCGCAGAACTTGCGGAAGCCGTTCTCGGTCTCGCCGCCGAACGGCACCATCTTGTGTTTGGCGTCCAGCATGGCCTGCACGATGCCGGTGTCGCCGCCCTGGCCGGAGATCGCATCGAATGGGCCGTTGGTCGCAATCGCGTCCGCGGTAGCCTTCTGTGCGACGCCATCGTCCCATTTGCCGACGACCTCGGTGACCTGCCACTTCTTGCCGGAGCCGTTGAGAACGGAGTGGAAGCCGTTGTGGCGGTCGGTATCGACCGACGTGCCGGCCACGCCGCGCACTTCGAGCACCTTGCCGCCATCGGCGACGTTCTTGACCAGCCACTTCGCCCAGAGCTCGCCGAGTCCCTTCTGGTCGACATTGACGTTGATGGCATCTTCGGTCGCGAGAATGTTGTCGAAGGCGACGAGCACGACGCCGGCCTGCTTGGCGCGCTTGATCACCGGGCCGAAGGCGGTCGGGTTCTGCGCGTTGACGACGATGGCGTCATAGCCGGAATCGATGAAGTTGTTGATCGCCGAGATCTGAGCCGGGACGTCCTCGCCGGTCGAAACGACCTTGAACTCCTTCAGCTTGGCCTTGACCTCGGGCTGCGCCGCATAGGCCTTCGCCGTCTGGATCATCTGGATACGCCAGGTGTTGGCGATGTAGCCGTTGGCCAACGCGACGCGGTAGGGGCCTTTCTTGGCCGGGAATTTGAAGAACTTGGTGTCGCCGGCCCATGGCACCATGCATTCGGGCTCGGCCGCCGGGCCCTTGACCGTCTCGGGCTCTGCCAGCGCCTTGCCGGCGAAGGCCGACAGCAGCACCAGCGATGCGCAAGTGGCAAGGCATCGCGCCCTCATCGACTTCGACATTCGTGACCTCCCCTGTTGTTGTCGCGCCACTGATTGACGCATGTGCGAGACGCCTCACTTGTTTCCGGAGGTTGTTCGAGCATCGCTCGTCGTCCCGACGGCCCAAGGGTTACTGAGCTATGACAGCGCTGTCAATTACCGTCGCCCGGCTTTTGCCAAGCGGCCATTGCCGTGCCAAGAATGAGGTCCGGGCCAGAACCTCAGAGATCAGTGCATCGCAGATCATGTTTCAGAAGCGCCGCACAACGCTGGAGGACGTCGCGCGCATCGCCAATGTCAGCGCTGTCACCGTGTCACGGGCGCTGCGTCGGCCCGACATGGTCTCGGCAGAGCTGCGCAAGCGGATCGATGCCGCGGTCGAGAGGCTGGCCTACGTGCCGAATTTCGCCGCCAGCCGGTTGGCCTCGGCACGCACGCACGCGATCGGCGTCGTGGTGTCGTCGCTCTCCAACGGCATCTTCGCGGACTATCTGCAGGCGATCTACAACAGCCTGCTGCCGCTCGGCTTTCGCCCGGTGGTCGTGAGCAGCCGCTACTCGGCGGAAGAGGAGGAAGCAGCGATCAAGGCGCTGCTCGGTCAGAACGTCGAGGCGCTGATCCTGGTCGGCGTCAACCAGACCAGGGCCGCGCGCCGCGTCCTGGCGCGGGCGCGAATTCCGGTGGTGCAGACGTTCGAGCTGACCGATGACCCGATCAATCTCAATGTGGGTTTGTCGCAGCGCAAGGGCGGCTATGCCGCGACCCGCTTCCTGCTGGACCTCGGGCATCGGCGGATTGCCTATCTCTCCGGACAGCGCGACGACCGGGCGAGGGCGCGCCTCGAGGGTTACCGCGCGGCGCTCGCTGAGGCCTGTCTGGACTGCTCGTCGCTGGTCGCCTCGCTGCCGGCGCAGGCGACGATCTCGCTCGGGCGCAAGCTGACCTTGGACATGCTGGCCGCCGAAGTGCCCGATGCGATCTTCTGCTGCGACGACAACATCGCGCTCGGAGCGCTGTTTGCGTGCGAGCAGACGCAACTGGACGTCCCGGGCCGGATTTCCCTGATCGGCTTCAACGATCTCGAATTCGCCGCGGCATGCAATCCGCCGCTGTCGACGGTGCTGACACCGCGCGCCGACATGGGCCGGGTGGCGTCGGAGCTGGTGCTGCGGGCGATTGCGACCGGCAAGCGGCCCGCGAGCAGGCAGATCGACCTCGGCTTCGAGATCGTCGCGCGTGGCAGCACGGGCCCTCGCATCGTTGAGCCCTAGCTGCGCTGTTGCGGCGCATCATGCAAAATGAGACTGCCCGTCAAGGTCGGCGTGACGACAGCGCTCGCGCAGCCTGTGGCTTCGGATAGCGTCCGCCCGGATCGTGGCTCATGGCCGTACACGACGCACCGCTGTGCGCATGAGGTCACTATCAAACAAGGTCAGCAACGACTGGCCGGGTACACATTCGGGTGCCTCAGCGATTGACGACAAAGGGAGGAGTTCGATGGTCATGCGAAGTGTGGGGTTCGCTGCGCTCACGGCATTGCTGCTGTCAGGCACGGCCTCTGCCCAGGAGAAGATCAAGGTCGGCGTCACCGCGACGCTCGAGGGCACCTACACGGTGCTCGGCGAGGACGGCATGCGCGGTCATGTCACTGCGCTCAATGTGCTCGGCAAGAAGATCGGCGACAAGGAGCTGGAATTCGTCGTGGCTTCGACCGACGCCACGCCGGACTCTGCGGTGCGCGCCGTGCGCAAGCTGATCGAGCAGGACAAGGTCCAGATCCTGCTGTCGCCGCTGTCGGGTGACGAAGGCATCGCGGTCAAGAATTTCGCCAAGACGCATCCCGAGCTCACCTTCGTCAACGCCGCCTCGGGCGCGCAGGAGACGACCTATGTCGATCCCGCGCCGAACTTCTTCCGCTACAACATGGATGGCGCTCAGTGGCAGGTCGGCCTCGGCAAATACGCCTATGAGACCAAGGGATACCGCAAGATCGCGACCGTGGGCGAGGACTACTCCTTCATCTACACTCAGGTGTTCGGCCTGGTGCTGGAGTTCTGTGGGCTCGGTGGCAAGGTCACCAATCGGCAGTGGGTCCCGCTCGGAACCAAGGATTTCGCCTCGGTGATCGCGGCGCTCCCCGACGATGTCGACGCGATCTATCTCGGCCTTGGCGGCGCCGACGCCGTCAATTTCCTCAATCAGTATCAGCAGGCCGGCGGCAAGGCGCACCTCATGGGCGGCTCGATCATGATCGATCAGACCATCCTGTCGTCGAAGGGCAGCGCCAAGAACGCCCTGATCGGAACGATCGCCGCGTCCGGCCAGGCCGACACCTGGGAGGATCCGCGCTGGCAGAAATTCGTCAAGGCCTATCAGGACGCGTTCCCACCGGAGAAGCGCTTCCCGAGCCCGTCGCTGCTCGCCACCAACTACTACGGCTCGACCATGGCGCTGATCCTGGCGCTTCGTGAGGTCAATGGCGACCTCTCGAACAACCAGGCCAAGCTCAAGGAAGCGCTGGCCAAGATCGAGATCGATGCGCCCAATGGCAAGATCAAGCTCGACTCCAACCGCCAGGCGATCGGCACCAACTTCGTCACCGAGGTCGTCGATGACGGCAAGGGCGCGCTGTTCAGCAAGGTCGTCAAGGTGATCCCCGACGTCAACCAGACCCTGGGATACGAGCCGGCGACCTTCGCCAAGATCGGCCTGCCGAGCCGGACGGTGCCTGAATGTAAGAAGTACTGACCTTTCCGCAGAGAGAGCGGCGCGGCTCGAGCCGGCTCGGGCCGCGTCGTCGCGTCTCTTGCTTTCTGTGAAGCAATGATCGACGCTGAAAAGCAAACAAGAAGATGTTTCGGTGAGGAAGTGATGAGTAGGGCGCTCGCCGTCTTTCATGCTCGCTTCGGTCGCGCGACGGTCTATCAGCTCAATCGGCCGTTCAACGTGCATGCCCACCGCGAGGGGCATCTGATCTTCCATGTCGGTGGAACACCGGCCGACATCGACGTGTGCGACCAGCGCTATCAGATCGGCGAAAACTGGATCGTTGCGGTCAACCCGTGGGAACCGCACAATTTCCTGCCCAACGATGTCGATAACGGCGCGATTTTCTTCGTGCTCTACGTCAACGCGGAGTGGTTCGCGCCGCCGGCGGCGCGCGACCAGACCCTGCGGTTTGGTCGCACCTGTTTCCGGCGGACCGCAACGCTCGACCGATGCATTCGCCGCACTGCGGCGCTGGTATGTGGCGCGCCATCTCTCGGCTGTCTCGATGGCGAGCTGCGGCAGCTGATCGACAGCTGCTACGAGGAAAGCTGGCGCGTGCCGGAGCTGATGCCGGAGCGGCCATGTGCCGAGGTGACGGACTTTCGTGTTCGCAAGTCCATCAAGCTGATGTCGGACAGCCCGTGCGCCGAGATCGAACTCGATCATATTGCGAAGGAGTCAGGGCTGTCGCGGCCGCATTTCTATCGCCTGTTCCGCAGCCAGACGGGTGTGACGCCGAACCTCTATCTCAATACGCTGCTGATGGAGAGGGCGCTGGATGCGCTGGTCGCGACGGAGTCGCCGATCGCCGACATCGGCTTCGATCTCGGCTTCTCCTCGCAAAGCGGCTTCACGCGGTTCTTCGCCGGCAATGTCGGCATGGCGCCGACGGATTATCGCCGCGCTGCAAAAGTGCTGCGCGCCTGACGCGCTGCTGCGCGTCGCGCGAAAAGAGACTGTCGATCAAACAGGCGCTCTCGTCTGCCGCTACACTCTGCGGAACGTGATCCGACAAGGGATCCGACGAGGGAGGACGAGCGATGGCCGGCAGACGCGGCTGTCTTCGGCTGCATGCGAGTCACCGAGGACGTGACGGAGCGTTGCCGTTCGCTGGCAGCTGCAACGCCGCTGGTGGCGCACCTCGAACCATGAAGCCCGAGCAAAGCGGGTTGACGTACAATCACCCGGTCTTTCGACGGAGGGGCGCTGCGTGAGCCGCTTCATCGAGCGCCATCCGGTCTGGTCTCTCGTTGTGCTGCTGGCCGTGGCTCTCCTGGTCTGGTTGATCTTTGCGGTGTGGCCGGCCGGCCTCGAGGAAGCGATCGGCCGCAAGAAGGTGTTCCTCAACGCGGTCTTCAACGGCATCACGCTCGGCGGGCTGTATTTCCTGGTCGCGAGCGGCTTCACGCTCATTTTCGGCCTGATGCGCAACGTCAATCTGGCGCATGGCTCGTTGTATCTGCTCGGCGGCTATGTCGGCTACGGCATCTCGACGGCGACCGGCTCCTGGGTCCTCGCCTTCATCGCCGCCTTTGTCGTCGTTGCCATCGTCGGCGTGTTGCTGCAGGTCCTGGTGTTCCGGCGGATGGAGGGGCAGGACCTGCGCCAGACCATGGTGACGATCGGCCTCTCGATCGTGTTCGCCGACCTGATGCTGTGGGCGTTCGGCGGCGATTTCTACCAGGTGCAGACTCCGGCCTGGCTGATCGGGCCGGTGCAGCTGCCGCTGATGACGGCGATGAAATCGTCGGGCGAGGCGGTGTTCCTGCAATATCCGGCGGTGCGGCTGGTGATCTTCGGCGGCTCGGTCGTGATCGGCGTCGCGATGTGGCTCGCGCTCAACCGCACCCGGGTCGGCATGATCGTCCGCGCCGGCGTCGACGATCGCGACATTCTCGCCGCCACCGGTGTGCAGATCCAACTGGTGTTTGTGCTGGTGTTCGCGCTCGGCGCCGGCCTAGCCGGCATTGCTGGCGTGGTCGGCGGAACTTTCCAGTCGCTCTCGCCCGGCGAAGACACGCGGTTTCTGCTGGCGTCGCTCGTGGTCGTCATCGTCGGCGGCATGGGATCGATTCCGGGGGCCGCGCTCGGCGCCGTGATCATCGGGCTCGCCGAACAGCTCGGCTCGGTCTACATCCCGACCTACGCGATCGTCGTGACCTTCCTGATCATGGTGCTGGTGCTGGCGTTGCGGCCCCAGGGCCTGCTGGCGAGGCGTTGAGATGTCCTTGATCCAGGAAGCACGGGCGCGGGAGGTCACGCTGGCACGGAGCGCCGCCGCGCAGCCGGCCGCGTGGTCGGTGACCGAGCAGCCCTGGGCGTGGGCCGTGGCGGCGCTGCTCTTGATCATGCCGGTCATCGCCAACGGCTTCTTTTTGATCGAGATCTTCGGCACCACCCTGATCCTCGGCACCATCGCGCTGAGCCTGATGTTCCTCGCCGGCTACGGCGGCATGGTCAGCCTGATGCAGCTGACGATCGCGGGCTTTGCCGGCTACATGGTCGCCGTGTTCGGCGTCAGCGGCAACGCCAATATCAGCCTGGGCTGGCCGTGGTGGCTGGCGACGCCGATGGCGCTGGTGCTCGCGGTGCTGTTCGGCACGCTCGGCGGGGCGCTCGCAGTGCGCACCGAAGGCATCTACACCATCATGATCACGCTCGCGATCGGCGCGGCGTTCTACTACTTCACCAACCAGAACTGGGCGATCTTCAACGGGCATACCGGCATCAACACGGTCGCCACGCCGCATTTTCTCGGCGTCGATTGGCGCATGGACATCGCGTTCTATTACCTGACGCTGGCGGTGGCGGCGCTGTGCTATTTCGCCGTGCTGTATCTGTCGCGCGCGCCGTTCGGCCTGGCGCTGCAGGGCGTGCGCGACAATCCCAGGCGGATGGCGGCGCTGGGCTTCAACGTCAATGCGCATCGGATCGCCGCCTATGCCGTCGCGGCCCTGGTTGCCGGACTGGCCGGCGTGCTGCAGGTCTGGAACTACCGGCAGATCTCGCCGGGCTCGGTCGCGGTCGAGCGCTGCATCGACATTCTGATCGTCGCCGTGGTCGGCGGCATCACCCGCCCGGTCGGGCCCTATATCGGTGCCTTCATCTTCGTCATCCTGCGCACCTTCGCGCTCGACTTCCTGGTCAAGGTCGGGCTCGACGGCAACCGATTCCGCCTGCTGATCGGGCTCGGTTTCCTCGCCATCGTGTTCTGGTCGTCCGATGGCGTCATCGGCCTCTATGAGCGGTGGCGGCGTCGCGGCCGGCCCGTGGAGACGCGGCCGCGTCCGGGAGGTCACGGCCATGGATAGGGTGGCGGACCGGCTCTCGGCGCTCGGCTCGACCGCAGCTCTCGAACTGCGCGGGGTGACGCGGATGTTCGGCGCGCTGGCCGCACTCACCGACGTCACCATCACCGTCCGGCCCGGCGAGCGGCGCGCCGTGCTCGGCTCGAACGGCGCCGGCAAGACCACTTTGTTCAATTGCGTCACCGGTGATTTCCTGCCGACCTCCGGCACGATCCGCTTCTTCGGCGAGGACATCACGGGGTTTCCGCCCTACGAGCGGATCCGTCGCGGACTGCGCCGGACCTACCAGATCTCGGCGCTGTTCCTCGGCCTCTCGGTCCGCGACAACGTCTATCTGGCCTGCCGCGGCGTCTCGCGCTCGCGCTTCTCGATGTTGCGTCCCCGCGCCAACGACGCGCTGATGCAGGCGACGGAACGCCTGATCGAGGCCGTGCATCTCACTTCCGTGCGCGACCAGCTGGTGTCCGAGCTCGCGCATGGCCAGCAGCGGCAGCTCGAGATCGCGCTGGCGCTTGCAGGTGCGCCGCGCTTCATCCTGTTCGACGAGCCGGCGGCGGGACTGTCGCCGACCGAGCGGCGTGAGCTCGTGGAAATCCTGACGTCACTGCCGCCGCACATCGGCTACATCATCATCGAGCACGACATGGACGTGGCGCTGCGCGTCGTCGAGAGCGTGACGATGATGCATAACGGCCGCATCTTCAAGGAGGGCGCGCCGCAGGAGATCGAGTCCGATCCGGAGGTGCAGGAGCTGTATCTCGGAGGCGGCCATGAATGATGCCAGCCGCTCCGCCCCTGCGCTCGAGGTTCGCGGCCTCGACGTCTATTACGGTCATTCGCATGCGCTGCAAGGCGTCGACCTCCGGCTCGACAGCGGCGTGTTCTCGCTGGTCGGCCGCAACGGCATGGGCAAGACCACGCTGTGCAAGGCCATCATGGGCCTGCTGCGGCCGTCCGGCGGATCGGTGCGGCTGCGCGGCAACGATATCACCGGACTCAATCCCGCGCGCATCGCCCGGCTCGGCGTCGGCTATGTGCCGCAGGGACGGCGTCTCTGGCGCTCGCTCAGCGTTGACGAGCATCTGCGGCTGGCGGCGGGACTGCGCCGCGGTGCCTGGACTGTCGATCGCGTCTACGAGACGTTCCCCAGGTTGGCCGAGCGTCGCAACAATGGCGGCGGGCAATTGTCGGGCGGCGAGCAGCAGATGCTGGCGATCTCGCGCGCGCTGCTGACCAATCCGCAGCTCCTGATCATGGACGAGCCGACCGAGGGCCTGGCGCCTGTCATCGTCGCCCAGGTCGAGGAGATGCTGATCCGGTTGGGGCAGGACGGCGACATGGCGGTGCTCGTGATCGAGCAGAACATCGGTGTCGCCACCGCGATCTCGCCCCGCGTCGCGATCATGGTCAATGGCCGCGTCAACCGCATCATCGATTCAGGCCGGCTCGCCGCCGACCGCGAGTTGCAGCAGCGCCTGCTCGGCGTCGGCCAGCACGCCGGCGACGAGACCGATCTCGGGACGGAGCCGGTCAGGGACGAACCCGCGCGCGCCGCGGCGCCGGCGACGCCCAGGGCTGCGCCCGTCAAGGTCTACGTCTCCAATCCCGTCCTGCCGACGCGCTGGTCGCAGCCGGTGCCGATCGCGCAGATCGAGGCCAAGGCGCGCACGGTCTCCACCAGCGTCACCCGTCTCGACGAGACCGGGAGATCAAGTCGCGAGCGCGTGCCATCGGTCGCGTCGGGGCCACCGGCCGTGATCGTCGTCGGCACGCTCGATACCAAGGGCGAGGAGCTGCGCTTCATCCGCGACCTCGTTGCGAGCCATGGCCTGCGCACCCGGCTGGTCGATGTCTCCACCAGCGGACGGCATACGAGCTGCGATGTCTCGGCCCAGGAGATCGCGCTCAATCATCCGCGTGGCGGCTCTGCCGTGTTCGGCGTCGATCGCGGCGCATCGGTCACGGCGATGGCCGACGCGTTCGCACGCTGGCTGCGCCGGCAGGACAATGTCGCCGGCATCATCTCGGCGGGCGGCTCCGGCGGCACCTCGCTGGTCGCGCCGGGGATGCGCGAGCTTCCCGTCGGCGTGCCAAAGCTGATCATCTCCTCGGTCGCCTCGGGTGACGTCGGCGCCTATGTCGGACCGGCCGATATCGCGATGATGTACTCGGTCACCGACGTCCAGGGCCTCAATTCGATTTCGCTGATGGTGCTGGGCAATGGCGCGCATGCACTCGCCGGCATGGTGACGGCGCGCCAGCAGCAATCCGCGGCGGTCGATCGCACACGGCCGCGGCGGCCGGCGATCGGCATCACGATGTTCGGCGTGACCACGCCGGCCGTGCAGAAGATCACGGCGGAGCTGCGCGATGACTATGAGTGCCTCGTCTTCCACGCCACCGGTGTCGGCGGCCGCTCAATGGAGAAGCTGGTCGAGTCCGGCATGCTTGCCGGTGTCATCGATCTCACCACGACCGAGGTCTGTGACCTCTTGATGGGCGGCGTCTTCCCGGCCACCGAGGATCGCTTCGGCGCCATTATCCGCAGTCGCGTGCCCTATGTCGGCTCGGTCGGCGCACTCGACATGGTGAATTTCGGGGCGCCCGAGACCATTCCGGACCGCTATCGCGGCCGCAAGTTTCACGTCCACAATCCGCAGGTCACGCTGATGCGCACGACCGCTGCTGAAAATGCGCAGATCGGACGCTGGATCGGCGAACGGCTCAATCGCATGGATGGGCCCGTCAGGTTCTTCCTGCCGGAGAAGGGCGTCTCGGCGCTCGATGCGCCGGGGCAGCCGTTCTTCGATCGCGAGGCGGACGAGGCGCTGTTCCGCAGCCTCGAACAGACGATGCGGCAGACGTCGAACCGGCGGCTGATCCGCGTGCCGCATCACATCAACGACAATGAGTTCGTCGCAGCGATCATCGGTGCCCTCAGGCCGATGCTCGGGCGGCTGCCGGCACGGCGCGGACAGGCGAGGTGATGGTGATGCCGAGATATGAGCGCGCACCGCTGCTGAAGAAGTTTCGCGACATGGTACGCCGGGGCGTGCCGATCATCGGCGGCGGCGCCGGCACGGGGCTGTCCGCCAAGTGCGAGGAGGCCGGCGGCATCGATCTGATCGTGATCTACAATTCCGGCCGCTACCGCATGGCCGGCCGCGGCTCGCTGGCCGGGCTGATGGCCTATGGTGACGCCAATGCGATCGTGGTCGAGATGGCGAGCGAGGTGCTGCCGGTGGTGAAGAGCACGCCGGTGCTCGCCGGCGTTAACGGCACCGATCCGTTCCGCGACATGGATGTATTTCTCGATCAGCTGAAGACGCTCGGCTTCTCCGGCGTGCAGAACTTCCCGACGGTCGGCCTGATCGACGGCACCTTCCGCGCCAATCTCGAGGAGACGGGAATTTCCTACGCACTGGAGATCGACATGATCGGCCGCGCCCACGACATGGACCTGCTGACGACGCCCTACGTCTTCAACGAGGCGCAGGCGACGGGCATGGCGATCGCCGGCGCCGACATCATCGTCTGCCATCTCGGCCTCACCACGGGCGGCTCGATCGGCGCGCAGACCGCGCCGAAGCTCGAGGATTGCCCCGGCCTGATCGACAGCTGGGCGTCTGCCGCGCTCAGCGTCAATCCGGAGATCCTGGTGCTGGCGCATGGCGGTCCGATTGCGGAGCCGGCCGACGCCGATTTCATCCTGAAGCATACGAAGAACTGCCACGGCTTCTACGGCGCCTCCTCGATGGAACGACTGCCGGTGGAGCGGGCGCTGACCGAGCAGGTAAGACATTTCAAGGCGATCAGCGCGCGGCCACGCCGCGTCTGAGGCGACAACGCGAGATCCGGCAGCCATGGCGCCTGGCGCTACGCTCGTCGGACGGGAGACTGAAGGAGGAATGAGATGTCCGGGGTTCTGATCGGTGAGCTGATCCTTTGGCTGATCGTCGCGATCATCGTCATCGTCGTCGCTGTCTACATCGTCAACTGGCTGTATCACCGCTCATCCAAGGAGGTCTCCTTCGTCCGCACCGGCTTCCTCGGTGAGCGCGTCGTGATCAATGGCGGCGCCTTCGTGCTGCCGTTCATTCACGACACCACGCCGGTCAACATGAACGTGCTGCCGATGGGCATCACGCGGGCGCGGCAGGACGCCGTCATCACGCGCGATCGGATGCGTGTCGACGTCGAGGCCGACTTCTACGTCCGTGTCCAGCCGACGCGCGAGGCGGTCTCGATCGCCGCAGCCACGCTCGGCCGGCGTACGCTCGAACCGGAACAGCTGCACGCGCTGCTGTCCGGCAAGTTCATCTCGTCCTTGCGCGCGGTCGCGGCCGAGATGACGATGGAGCAGATGCACGAGCAGCGCGGCGACTATGTCGGCCGGGTCAAGGCGGCCGCGGCCGAGGCGCTCGCCCAGAACGGGCTGGAGCTGGAGTCGGTCGCGATCACGGATCTGGACCAGACCGACCTCGAATTCTTCAACCCGTCGAACCGGTTCGATGCCGAAGGCCTGACCCGGCTGATGGAGGACATCGAGAGCAAGCGCAAGCTGCGCAACGACATCGAGCAGGACTCGATGATCAAGATCCGCACCCGCAATCTGGAAGCCGAGCGCGAGGCGCTCGACATCGAGCGCGAGAGCGAAACCGCGCGGCTGGACCAGGAGCGCGACATCGAGATGCGCCGCGCGCTGCAGCGGACGGAGGTCGCGCGCGAGCGTGCGTTGCGCGAGACCGAGGCCGAGCAGGCCCAGATCGCGGCGCGCGAGACGATCGAGAAGGCGCGGATCGCCAACGAACTGACGATCGCGGAGGCCCGCATTGCGGCCGAGCGCGACACAAGGCAACGCGAGATCGAGCGCACGCGCGCGGTCGAAGAGCGCGAGCTGTTGGCGCGCGAGGACATCGAAAAGGCGCGGATCGCCAACCAGCGCGCGATCGACGCCGCGCGGATCGAGTCCGAGCGCGAGGTGCGCCAGCGCGACATCGAGCGCACACGCACCATCGAAGAAGCTGAGATCACGGCCCGCGAGGCGGTGGAGAAGGCGCGGATCCAGCAGGATCGCGCGGTCTCCGATGCCCGTATCGCCAATGACGAGGAGACGCGACGCCGCGAGATCGAGCGCACCCGCGCCATCGAGCAGGCCGAGATCGCCGCCCGCGAATCGACCGAAAAGGCGCGGATCGCGCAGACCATGATCGTCAACCTGGAGCGCATCAGCTCCGACGAGCGTACCCGCGCCACCGAGATCGCGCAGGTGCGCGCCATCCAGGAGGCGGAGATCGAGGCGCAGAAGGCTGTCGAGGCGGCAAGGATCGCGCGCGAGCAGGCGCTGTCGGCCGAGCGCATCACGGCCGAGCATGCGACACGCAGGCTGGAGATCGAGCGCAACCAGGGCATCGAGATCGCCGGCATTGCCGCGCGCGAGGCCACCGAAGCGAGCCGCATTGCGCAGGAGGAGCGGGTCCGCGGGCTGGAGATCGCGCGGATCAGGACGATCGAGGAGGCCGACATCGCCTCGCGCGAGGCGATCGAGGCGGCGCGGATCGCGCAGGAGCAGGCGGTCGCAGAGAAGCGCATCCGCTCGGAGAAGGAGACGCGGAGCCTGGAGATCGCACGCACCGAAGCCGTCGAAGCCGCCGATCTCAAGCGGCGCGAGGCGGTCGAGCGGCGCCGCATCGAGGTCGAGCTGACGCTGGAGGCCGAGCGCATCGCCTCGTCGCGGACTCGCGAAGTGCTCAACATCGACCAGAAGAAGGCGGTCGAGCTTGCCGATGAAATCAGGGTGATTGAGCTCGCCGCAAAGCGCTCCGAGCGGATCGATGCCGACCGCCAGGTCAAGGAAGCCGAGATCGTGGCGCGCAAGCAGGTCGAGACCGCCGACGTGTCGCGCGAGCAGGCGCTGGAGGCGGTCCGGCTGGAGCGCCGCCGTTCCATCGAGCAGCTCGAGGTCGCCCGCGTCCAGTCGCTGCAGGAGGCCGAGATCGCGGCCCGCGAGGAGGTCGAACGCGCCCGCATTGCCTCGGATCGTGGTCTCGACGAGGCCCGCATCGGCAGGGAGCGCGAGCTGCGCAAGCTGGAAGTGAACCGCGAGAAGGACGTCGAGACGGCGCTGATGGAAAAGGCGATCGCGCTCTATCAGAAATCGCTGGAGGAGTCGGCGGCGAAGGTCTCGGCAGAAGAGGCCCGCACGCGTGCCACGGAAGCAGCCGAGAAAGTCATCACCGCGCGCGAGAGCGAGATCGCGCGGCGACGCAAGACGGTCGAGGTGCTGATTGCCGAGAAGCAGGCCGAGGAAACCAAGATCGCCGCAGATGCCGAACGGGTTCGCGCCGCCGTCGAGGCGGAGGCGCAGCGGCTGCTCAACGAGGCCGAGAACGTCTTGACCGACCAGGCGCGCTACTCGCTGTTCCGCCGCAAGCTGCTCGATCGCATCGAGGGCATCGTGCGCGAGAGCGTCAAGCCGATGGAGAAGATCGAGGGCATCCGCATTCTCCAGGTCGATGGCCTGAACGGCAGTGGCGGCAACGGCAATGGCGGCCGCAGCGCCACCGACGAGGTGATCGACTCGGCGTTGCGCTACCGCGTGCAGGCGCCGCTGATCGACTCCCTTCTGGCCGACATTGGCGTCGAGGGCGGCAGCCTCGCCAAGATGCCGGGGCTGATCCGCGAAGCCAGGGACATGCAGGGGATCCGCAAGGAGACCTCGGCGCGCAAGGACGCAGGCGGAGGTGGCGCGGGTGACGGCGCTCCGTCGGAGCCGCCGGCCGACCGCGGCCCACGCAAGAAGGGGTGAGGCATCATGGCGAGGGTCTACGTCTCCACCGTCGTCAATGCCCGCAACGACCGGGTGTGGGCGCGCGTCCGCGACTTCAACGGCCTGCCGAACTGGCACCCCGCGATCGCCGAGAGCCGGATCGAGGGCGGCGAGCCCGCCGACAAGATCGGCTGCGTCAGGGATTTTCGGCTGCGCAATGGCGACCGCATTCGCGAGAAACTCCTCGGCCTGTCGGACTACGACATGTTCTGCACCTACTCGATCCTGGAATCGCCGATGGGGGTTTCGAACTACGTCGCGACCATCAGGCTCACGCCGGTCACGGATGGCGACAAGACATTCCTGGAATGGACCGCCGAGTTCGACTGCGCGCCCGAGCGCGAGGCCGATCTGGTCGCGTCCATCGGCGGCGGCGTGTTCCAGGGCGGCTTCGATGCGCTCAAGCGTGGGTTCGGAGGCTAAGCCGTGCCCCACGTCGTCAAGAGCACCATCATCGACGCGCCGACCGGGATGGTCTGGGAGGTGCTGCGCGACTTCAACGGCCATGATCGCTGGCATCCGGCGGTGGCGACGTCGGCGATCGAGCGGTCGCAGACGTCCGACAAGATCGGCTGCGTCAGGCGCTTCAGGCTGAAGGACGGCTCCGAGCTGCGTGAGCAACTGCTGGCGCTGTCCGATCTCGAACAGAGCTTCAGCTACTGCCTGCTCGATACGCCGATCCAGCTGTTCAACTACGTGGCCCATGTTCGGCTGTTGCCGGTCACTGATGGTGACCGCACCTTCTGGCACTGGGAAAGCCGCTTCACGACGCGGCCCGAGCAATCCGAGGCGCTCGCGCGCATGGTCGCAGAAGATATCTATCAGGCCGGCTTCGAAGCGATCCGATCGCATCTGAAGCAGGCGGCATGAGCCAAGAGGTGAGCCGATGCCGGTCACGGTGAAAACGTTTCAGGCGGTTGGCGAGGCGGCGTCCGCGCTGTCGTCCGATCGCGGCGCGCGCTATCTCGGCGGCGGCACGCTGGTCATGCGCGATCTCAACGAGGGCGACGTGTCGATTGTGACGGTGATCCGTGCCACCGATCGCGCTTTGCAGGGCATCGATGCGGCCGGCGCGCGCATCCGAATCGGCGCCGGGGTCACCTTCGCGCGCGTGCTGGCCGAGCGCGACCTCGGCTTCCTGCATCCGGCGGCGCGTTCGATCGGCGGGCCGGCCGTGCGCAACATGGGCACCGTGGGCGGCAATCTGTTCGCGCCGGCACCGTTCGGCGATTTCACGGTCGCGCTGCTGGCGCTTGATGGCATGGTTTCTCTCCAAGGCGGTTTTGGTCTGCGTGACATGCCGCTCGAGGAGTTCCTGCAATCGCGCGACCGCCAGGCTGGCGCGCTGGCCGTGGGAGTGTCCTGCATCAGGCCCGCCTCTACCGATGCGTTCCGCTACCGCAAGATCGCGCGCATCAAGCCGAAGGGCGGATCGGTGATCACGCTCGCTGCGCATCTTCCGCAGAGCGGCGGCCGCGTGACCGGTGCCCGGATCGCGCTGGGCTCGATGGCGCCGACCGCCGTCCGCGCCAAGGCCGCCGAGCGCGCGCTCGAAGGCCGGCCGCTCGATGCGGCTGCGATCAGTGCCGCGGCCGCGGCGGCGGGCGAGGGGACAGCGCCGGCTGACAATTCGCTGGCCAGTGCGTGGTATCGCCGCGAAGTCGTCGGCGTGCATCTGCGACGACTGCTGTCGGGACAGGAGAGCTAGACCATGGCCAAGACTCCGCTTCAGTTCCGTCACAACGGCCGCGACGTTGCGCTGTTCGTCGAGGGCGGCAGCAATCTCCTGGTCGTGCTGCGCGAG
Organism: Bradyrhizobium oligotrophicum S58; assembly: GCF_000344805.1. Lineage (NCBI taxonomy): Bacteria > Pseudomonadati > Pseudomonadota > Alphaproteobacteria > Hyphomicrobiales > Nitrobacteraceae > Bradyrhizobium > Bradyrhizobium oligotrophicum. The sequence continues at coordinate 3,267,392 of NC_020453.1, forward strand.
ATGGTCGGCGACACCACGCCAAAGTTCGGCTGCGGGCAGGGCGGCTGCGGCGCCTGCACCGTGCTGATCGATGGCGATGCGCATCTCTCCTGCCTGACGCTCGCCGAGACCGTCGAGGGCCGCGCGGTCGAAACATTGGACGGCATCAAGAACGGACCGAATCTGCATCCGCTGCAGCGGGCCTTTGCCGACGGCTTTGCTGCCCAGTGCGGCTATTGCACGCCGGGCATGCTGATGGCCGCCAAGGCGCTGCTCGACAAGGTTGCGCAGCCGAGCCGCGAGCAGGTCGTGGAGGCCATCTCGGGAAACATCTGCCGCTGCACCGGCTACGAGCCGATCATCAATGCGGTGCTGGCGGCTGCCGCGTCGCTGCGCGCGAGCGCGTAAGGGGAGATCGCCATGCTGGAATTGCGCAAGGACATCTTCGCCGACGAGCGCGACGACAATCTGAACGAGGTCGGCAAGGGCACGCAGCGCCAGGACATGCTCGGCCATGTCACGGGGACCTCGACCTACTTCAACGATCATAAGCTGCAGGGCATGCTGCACCTGAAGGTCGTCAGAGCCGCGCAGTCGCATGCGCGATTGCGCCGCATCGACACCAGCGAGGCAGAGCGGACCGAAGGCGTGCGGCGGATCATCAGGGGCAGCGACGTGCCGCGCAATCTCAACACGCTGCTCAGCCTGATCAATTTCGGCAAGGACGATGAGCCGACGCTCGCTGTCGACAAGGTCCGCTACAAAGGCGAGCCGATCGTTGCCGTGGTCGCGGATACGCCGCGGGCAGCCTATGAGGCCGCCGCCAAGGTGCGGGTGGACTACGAGACCTTGCCGGCGGTGTTCGATGTGGAGGAGGCGCTGAAGCCGGGGGCGCCTGTTGTCAACGAGACCTATCCGAAGAATACGTTCACCTATCACGACCGCTACGACCATCAGAAGCTGCGCTTCGGCGATGTCGAGCGTGGCTTCGCCGGCGCCGACCATGTGCTGGAGCAGCGCTACCAGATGTCGCCGATCGAGCATGCGCCGGTCGAGACCAACGGCTCGATCGCCGCGCCCGACACCAACGGACGTTATGTCGTCTATACGTCCACCCAGGCGCTGTTCTTTTCGCTCGACACCTGCGCCAAGATTCTCGATTTGCCGTCCAACACCTTCCACTTCATCGGCGGTACGGTCGGCGGCGGCTTCGGCGGGAAGGTCGACACGCTGACCGAGCCGCTCGCGATCCTCGCCGCGATGCTGACAGGACGGCCGGTGCGGTACGTGTTCGGCCGCGAAGAGGAGATGCAGTTCGGCCCGCCGCGCGGCGCCGAGCGGATCTACGTCAAGGACGGCGTGATGCGCGACGGCCGCATCGTCGCGCGCCAGGTCCGCGGCTATTTCGACTCCGGCGCCTACACGCGGCTGTCGAGCTACGCGGTGGTCAAATGCGCGGCGCATCTGCCGGGTCCCTATACAATCCCGAACGTGCATGGCGACATCTACTGCGTCTTCACCAATCGCACGCCGGCGACCGCGATGCGCGGTTTCGGCATCACCGGCATGGACTTCGCGCTCGAATGCCAGATGGACAAGCTCGCGCAGCTGATCGGCATGGACCCGATGGAGTTCCGCATCCTCAACGCCTATCGCGATGGCGACATGAAGGCGCATCGGCGCGAGGCGAAGAACACCGCGCTGATCGAATGCGTCCAGGTCGCGGCCGAGAAGGCCAAATGGCCGATCCGCGAGGAATTCCGCCGGATGTCGTCACGCAAGGATGGCGGCGGAGCACGTGCGGCAGTGCCGTCCACGCCACGTGAGCCGGCGAGCGCGCGGCCTGCGCCGGCGCAGCAGCGTACAAGCTACGACCGCGGGCTCCCCATCTCTGCGCCTCCTGAACCGCCACCACCGCATAGCCCGGCACCGGCGCCCGCACATGGCGCGACGCGGTTCTCGTCGGTGTTCGGAACCAGGAGGCGCTGACATGACCAGGCACCGCGGCCGCGGCATGGCGGCGATCAACTATCCCATCGGCATGAATCTCGGCGGCGATCCAAGCCAGGCGCTGGTGCATTCCAACCCCAGCGGCAAGTTCACGGTGGCGCTGTCGTCGATCGATCTCGGGCAGGGCATGAAGTCGGTGACGCGGCAGATCTGCGCCGAGACGCTCGGCGTGCCCGTCGAGGACGTCTATGTCGACACGGCGGACTCCGACACCGGCCCCCATTGCATGGGCTCGTTCGCGTCCCGCGGCACCCATCGCGTCGGCAATGCCGTGATGGCGGCGGCCAAGGAGGCGCGCGGCGTCATGATGGAGGCGGCGGCGGAGGAGCTCGAGGTCAACGCCGGGGATCTCGAGACTGACGGCCGCGGCAACATCCACGTCAAGGGCGCGCCGCATCGTTCGATCTCGGTGAAGGACGTCGCCATTGCCGCGCAGTTCCGCCAGGGCAAGACCATCTCCGGCCGCGGCATCTTCCTGGTGCCGCTGTCGGATGTCGATCCGGAGACCGGCGAGATGTCGCCGGCCACCTGCTATGCGCATGCCTGCCTCGTCGCCGAGGTCGATGTCGATGACGAAACCGGCGAGGTCGGCGTGGTCAGGATGGACAGCGCCTATGAACTCGGGCGCGCGCTCAATCCGCGGCTGGTCGAGCAGCAACTGGTCGGCGGCGCCTGGATGGGAATGAGCCACGCGCTCTACGAGACGACCGAGCCCTACTATCCCGACCCGAAGCAGGGACCGCGCGACTTCGTCGACTATCTGATGCCCGGGCCGGGCGACATCTGCCCGCACGACATCGCGGTGCTGGAGCGTCCTGCGCCGGATGGTCCGTTCGGTGGCAAGGGGCCCGGCGAAATGTGCGCCAATCCGGTGCTGCCGGCGATCGCGAATGCGATCTTCAACGCTGTCGGCGTGCGCATCGACGAGCTGCCGATCACGCCTGAAAAGGTGCTGCGCGCGATCAAGGCCCAGGGCGGCGCGCGGCCGCAGACGCGACGGTGAGACGAGATGGTGGTCCGCAGCAACATCGTCGGCATCGACTCGCCGCAGGCGCTGGAGAAGGCGCTCCGCGCGGCCTATTACCTCGCCGACGAGGGCCTCTCGACCGCCGCCTATCTGGCGCTCGCACTCGGCAAGCCGCTGCTGCTGGAAGGCGCGCCCGGCGTCGGCAAGACCGAGGCCGCGAAGGCGATCGCCGCAGTGCTCGGCCGCAAGCTGATCCGGCTGCAATGCTACGAGGGCATCGATGCCGCCGCGGCACTTTATGAGTGGAACTATCCGCGCCAGATGCTGGCGATCCGCCAGGCCGGCGAGGAGAGCATCGACATCTATGGCGAGACCTTCCTGATCGAGCGGCCGATGCTGGCCTGTCTGCGCGCGCCGGATTCGACCGTGCTCCTGATCGACGAGATCGATCGCGCCGACCAGGAGTTCGAGGCGTTCCTGCTGGAATTCCTCTCCGACTTCCAGATCTCGATCCCCGAGCGCGGCACGATCCGCGCCGGCGAGCGGCCGATCGTCGTCCTGACATCAAACCGCACCCGTGACCTGCATGAGGCGTTGCGCCGCCGTTGCGTCTATCATTGGATCGACTATCCGGATTCTGAGCGCGAGGCGCGGATCGTGATGATGCGCGCCTCCAGCGTTGCCGAAGCCACCGCGCGCGCAGTGGTGCAGGCGGTGGCGAAGCTGCGGCGCGAGCCGCTGAGCAAGGCGCCCGGGATTGCCGAGGCGGTCGATTGGGCGGAAGCCGCAACGCTTCTGAACCAAGGCGGCGCGCGCTGGCCCGATGCCTTCAAGCGCGCGATCGGAGTCGCGCTGAAGGACGAGGAGGATCTGTCCTTCATCGCGCCACGGCTCGATGCGCTGCTCGCGGAGGCGATGACATGACCGAGCCCCGCCTGCCGCCGGCCACCGAGATCTTCGTGACCTTCGCCGCGCTGCTGCGGCGGAACGGCTTTGCCATTGCGCCGGAGCAGACCACGGCTTTTCTCGCCGCCATCGCGCTGCTGGGGCCGACAAGCATTGACGACATCCGCCGCGCGGGTGCGGCGACGCTGGCGCCGCCGCCGGAGCGTCTCGCGACCTACAATCTGCTGTTCGACATCCATTTCGGCGTCAGCACGGCCGCTGGCTTCAGCGAGACGGATCAGCAGGATGATGTCGTGCGTCTCCAGGAGGAAGGGGATGGCGCCGTTGATCCCGACCTCGCCCAGGAGCAGAACGAGTCGGGGCTGGCGGCGACGCGCGCCGAGGCGCTGGTCGCGCGCCGCCTCTCGGCGACGTCCGGCGGAAATGCCCTGCAGCGTCTCGCCCGCCAAGCGCGTGCAAAGTTGCCGAAGCGGCGCGGCCATCGTCGTATGCGGGCGCGGCGCGGCAGCTTCGTCGACCTGCGCAGAACTCTTCGTGAAAGCGTGCGGCGCGACGGCGAGGTGCTGTCGCTGCGGCGCCTGAAGCGGCGGCTCCGGCTGCGTCGCCTGCTGCTGCTGATCGATGTCTCCGGCTCGATGAAGGCGCGCACCGAGGACAACATGCGGCTCGCGCATGTTGTGATGCAGGCCGTGCCGCAGGTCGAGGTGTTCACCTTGGGCACGCGGCTGACGCGGGTGACGCGCCCCTTGCGCCTGAAGCGGCGCGAGCAGGCGCTGCTGGCGGCCTCGCATCTCGTCAGCGACTGGGATGGCGGCACGCGCATCGGTGAGGCGCTGCAAGCATTTCTCAGCGCGCCTCGTTTCTCGACCTACGCGCGCGGCGCCGCGGTGTTGATCATTTCGGACGGACTGGAACGCGGCGGTCACGATGCCCTCCGCGAGGCCGTGTGGAAGCTGTCGCTGCGAGCCTGGCGCGTCAGCTGGCTGACGCCGCTGGCAATGGGGCCGGGCTTCCGGCCGCAGACCGAGGCGCTGCAGGCGATTGCGTCATTGGTCGACGACATCGTTCCCGGAGGTTCGGACGAGGCCATTGTCGCGCACATCCTGTCGCTGGCGCAGAGGAGGGCGGCATGAGCGGCTACGTCGATGCGCATCATCACATCTGGCGCCAGGCCGATCTGCCCTGGCTGGTCGGCCCGATGCAGCCGCGGATCTTCGGGCCCTACGAGCCGATCCGGCGCGACTACACGATCCAGGAATATCTTGGTGACATCGCAGGCAGCGGCGTCACGCAGTCCGTCTACGTCCAGACCAACTGGGCCAAGGACGGCTTCGAGGACGAGGCTGCCTGGGTGCAGCGAACCGCCGACCAGCACGGCTTTCCTCATGCCATCGTCGCCTACGCCGATCTCTCCGTTGACGACGCGCGACCGCAGTTCGACCGGCTCGCGCGCTATCCGCTGCTGCGCGGCGTCCGGATGCAGCTGCATTGGCACGACAACCCGCTCTATCGCTTCGCTGCGTCTCCGGACCTTTGCAGTGATCCTGATATTCAGGCCAACATCGCGCGGCTCGCCGACTACGGCTGGTCGTTCGACCTGCAGGTGTTCGCCGGCCAGATGGAGGGTGCCGCAGAGCTCGCGGAGCGCTGTCCATCCGTCACCTTCATTCTCCAGCATGCCGGCATGCTGGAAGATCTCTCGCCGGCCGGACGCGATGAATGGCGCAGCGGCATGCAGCGGCTCGCGGCCTGCAGCAACGTCGTCAGCAAGCTCTCGGGTCTCGGCACCTTCTTCCGCCGCAACGATCCCGCTCATGTCGCAAGCATCGTCCGCGAGACCATCGTCATGTTCGGCGCCGAACGCTGCCTGTTTGGTTCGAACTTCCCGATCGAAAAACTCTGGACGGATTATCGCGCGCTCGTTGAAGCCTACGAGGCTGCTATCAAGGATCTCGACGCGCACGCGCGTACGCAGGTGATGGGAGAGACCGCGCGGCGCGTCTATCGGCTCAGATGACGCTGAGCGCAACGACAACAAAAGCAACAGGGAACGCTCATGGCGCTGGAAATCAAGATTCTCGACTATGGTGATATCGAATTGGAGTCGAGCTTCCTGGTGCTCGGCCGCGATTGCGGCCGCACCCGCCGGGTCCTGACGCTCGGCTTTCTCATTCTCGGCGGTCCTTATCCGGTCGTGGTCGATACCGGCTACCGCTCCAACCAGATCATGGAGACGCTGGGCATGCGAGGGCTGCAATACCACGAGAACATGATCGAGAACCAGCTGGCGCGGCACGGCGTGCGCATGGGCGACGTCCGCTACGTCTGCCACACCCATCTGCACATCGATCACGCCGGGAAAGACGATCTGTTCCCGATGAACACGACCGTCGTGCTGAACCGGCGTGAGCTGGAATATTCGGTGTCGGGACTGATGCACCCGCAATATCCGGCACCCGACATCAAGCATCTGATCGACCGGCTGCACACCAAGAGCGCGTTGCGCTTCCTCGACCTGGAACTGACTGGACCGGTGGAGCTGATGCCTGGCGTGTATTGCGACGCTGCCAACGCGCACACCGAAGGCTCGATGAACATCCACGTCCACACCGCCGACGGCATCGCCACCATCTGCGGCGACGTGATCTATGACTTCAACGACCAGATCGTGACGCCGTTCAACGAGATCCAGGATGCCGAGCCACGCACGACCGGCAATCACGGCACGTCGAAGCGCGCGGAGAAGGCGGCGATCAAGAAACTGTTGTCGAGCTCGCGTTATCTGCTCCCCGTCCATGATCGCCCCGCCAAGATTGAGGGCGGCGTGGTGACGGGACGGTTGCACGACCAGGTGCCGGGCCCGGTCGTGCAGTCGCTGCCGCAGCGACATTGGTTTCCGGCTTGACCGGCGCGAGGATCGGCGATGACCCATGTGACCTTGCGCCCTGAGTTCGAGAGCCTGATCGACCCCTATGCCCCGGTCGGACAGGTGGCGACCGGTTTCGAGTTCACGGAGGGACCGATCTGGCATCCGGTCGAGCAGTTCCTGCTGTTCTCCGACATGCCGGCCGATATCCGCCGCCGCTGGGATGGCAAGCGCGGCGTGGTCGAGATGCGGCGTCCCTCGAACAAGTGCAACGGCATGACCTATGATGCCGAGCTGAACCTGATCGTCTGCGAGCACGCGACGTCGTCGCTGGTGCGCGAGCGTCCGGACGGGCGTCGTGAGATCCTGGCCTCGCACTATGAGAACCAGGAGCTCAACAGCCCGAACGACGTCTGCGTCCACTCCAGCGGCGCGATCTATTTCTCCGATCCCTGGTACGGCCGCATGCCGGTCTATGGCGTCGAGCGGCCGCGCCAGCTCGGCTTCCAGGGCGTCTACCGCGTCCCGCCGGGCGGTGGCGCGCCGCTTCTGCTGGTCGACCGCCATCTGTTCGATCAGCCGAACGGGCTGTGCTTCTCGCCGGATGAGCGGCTGCTCTACGTCAATGACACTGTGCAGGCCTTGATCCGCGTGTTCGACGTCGGCAGCGACGGCGCGCTGTCGAATGGCCGCGTGCTCGCCAGCGGCATCCGCTCCGAGCTCGAGCCCGGTGTGCCCGACGGCATGAAGTGCGATCAGCGCGGCAATGTCTGGGTCACCGCGCCCGGTGGCGTGTGGGTCTACGCGCCGACCGGTGAGCTGCTCGGCAAAGTGCGCGTGCCGGAGCTTGTGGCCAACCTGGCCTGGGGCGGGCCTGAGTTTCGCACGCTCTACCTCACCGCCACGCATTCGGTCTATACTATCGCGACCAAGGTCGGCCCGCGGCATGAGCCTTATATGGGCGCGCGCAATCGCGGTTCGACCGGGTCGGGCTCGCCCGCGTCGAGCGCATCGTCGCCAAACGCGTCGTTCGCGGCGCCGCTGCTGGCGGCTGGTGACATGCAGCTCGACCCGCGCCGTTGCGCCATGATCATCCAGGACCTGCAGAACGACGTCATCATGGATGGCGGCGCCTTTGCCGACTCCGGCGCACCCGGGCATGCCAAGCAGCAGCGCGTCATCGACAACGTCCGGCGTCTTGCCGAAGCGGCGCGGGCGCGCGGCGTCGTCGTCATTCACGTCTGGTTCGTGGTCGAGCCCGGTGCGCCCGGCGTGACCTTGAACGCACCACTGTTCGAGGGGCTGGTCGACAGCAAGGCGATGGTGCGCGGCAGCTGGGGCGCGGCACCGGTGGCGGGGCTCGAACCTCGGAGCGGGGACTTCATCGTCGAGAAGATGCGCATGAGCGCGTGGGAGGGCACGCGGCTTGAGACCATTCTCAAGGCGACCGGCCGTGACGTCATCATCAACACTGGGGCGTGGACCAACATGTCGGTCGAGCACACCGCGCGCACCGGCGCGGACAAGGGCTATTTCATGGTGGTGCCGGAAGATTGCTGCTCGACGATGAATGCGGACTGGCACAACGCATCGATCAACTTTGCCATGCAGAACGTCTCCGTCGTGACCAGGGCCGATGCGGTGATCAAGGCGCTGGGGTGAGGCATGCCCAAGCTGTTTCACCTCGTCGCCTCGCCACGACCGGACTCCGAATCCGGCGCCGGCGCGCGCGCTTTCCTGGATCGCTTCCGGCAGGCGCGGCCAGACTGGGAGATCGACGAGCTGAATCTGTGGCGCGAGCATCTGCCGGAGTTCGACGGCGAGATCCTGCAGGCCAAATATGCCCGCATGGGCGGACGTGCCTTCACGGACGGCCAACGCGCGGCTTTCGCTGTGGCCGAGCGCATGGCGGTGCGGCTCGATCTGGCCGAGCGCGTCGTGATCTCGACGCCGATGTGGAATTTCGGCATCCCCTACAAGCTCAAGCATTGGCTCGATATCATCAACCAGCCCGGGCTCACCTTCCGCTTCGATCCCAACAGGGGCTATCTGCCGCTGCTAAAGGATCGTCCGACGCTGGTGATCCTCGCGAGCGGCGGCGACTTCACGACCGGCATGAGCCGCGGCCGGACCGATCTCGTAACGCCTTATCTGCGTGAGGCGCTTCGTTTCATCGGGCTTCGCGACGTCACGTTCATCGCGATCGGCCCGACCAGCGGACCTGCGGAACATACCGCGGCGGCGCAGGAGCGGGCGCACCGGATACTCGTGGAGATGGCCGCGCGATTTTGAAGCGACGGCAAGTGTGACGCTTGGCGTGCGCCCCACTCGGGAAGCCGGCATTCTCGTCGAGCTCGGCTGGCCGGAGACTCGTATTCAGGACACACAATCATCGTCATGGCATTCCTGGCGGACCGCCACGCGATCGCGTGCACGGGAAGCACCTTTGCGATCGGGCACGTCGTTTCGTTTGAGAGCCGCGAGAAACCGCATCGCAGCCTGGAGCATCCGGTTGCGGTCGATCTTGTGCTTGTAGACGAGCCGGGATCGAGCACTGTCCGTCCGCTGCGCGCCAGGCTTGGCCGATGCAGAAGGCTGCAGCCGCGCGGCAATTCCATCCGTTCCGACATCCAGGCGCGCGATGCCGAGGGCGCGGCAATCCAATCCGATCCGCGCCGTATCGATCAGGCCAGATGCTTCCGGCGGCGGAGGACCGAAGCGAAGCTGCATGTCGTCCTCGATATCGTCGATCTCCGCGGCAGTCTCGGCGTGGGCCAACCGCGCGTAGACATCGAGCCGCGTGGTCTGGTCCTGCACATAGTCGGTCGGCAGGAACGCCGGCCGGTCGATGTGCAGCTCCGGAAGCCACATGTCGGCGGCGCGGTGCGGCCGGCCGCTCAACGCGCGCGACAGCAAGTCGTGGTAGAGCGCAGGGCCGAAGATCTGGACGTGCCCGGCCTGCTGCTCGGACAACAGATCTCCCGCGCCACGCAGGTCGAGATCTCGTGCGCTGATCTGAAATCCGGCGCCGGTCCAGCTCAGCTCCTGAAGCGCGGTGAGCCGCTTCTCGGCGTTCTCGCCCGGCTCGTCCGTGAGCAGGTAGGCAAATGCCCGAATGCCGCCGCGTCCGACCCGGCCGCGCAGCTGATGCAATTGCGAGAGGCCGAAATGTTCGGCGCCCGAGATCAGGATCGTATTGGCGCGCGGAATGTCCAGCCCGTTCTCGACGATGTTGGTGGCGAGGAGCACGTCGGCCTCGCCTGCGACGAACCGCATCATCTGCGCGTCGATGTCCCGCCCCGGCATCCGCCCGTGGATCACGGCGACGCTGAGCTCGGGGACGGCATGGCGAAGGCGCTCCTGCATCGGCGCGAGATCCTTGATCCGTGGACAGATGACGAAGCTCTGGCCACGCCGCCGATGCTCCCTCCGCAACGCCATCGCCAGCGTGGAATCGAGCGAGGACGCGACCTTGGTGACGACGGGGCGCCGCTGCACCGGCGCTGTCGCGATGACGCTGAGATCGCGCAGGCCGGCCAAGGCTGCTGCCATGGTGCGAGGGATTGGCGTGGCGCTCATCGTGAGCGTGTGGACGCCGGCCCGCAACGCAGAGAGCCTGGCCTTGTCGGCAGCGCCGAAATGCTGCTCCTCGTCGATGATGACGAGGCAGAGATCGGCAAATACGAGGTCGTCAGCAGCCAGCGCCGTGGTCCCGATCACGAGCTCGAGTGAGCCGTCCTCGAGTTGCCGTTTGGTGCGGCGCGCCTCGGCTGCCGAAGACAGCCGTGACAGCTGGCCGACCCTGATGTCGAACGGCGCGAAGCGTTTCTCGAAGGTCTGAACATGCTGGGCCGCAAGCACCGTGGTCGGAACGATGAGCACGACCTGGCGGCCTGCGAACACGGTCGCCGCGGCGGCCCGCAGGGCAACCTCGGTCTTGCCGAATCCGACATCACCGCAGACAATCCGGTCCATCGGATGTCCCGCGCCGAGATCTCTCAGCAGGTCCTCGATGGCCGCCGCCTGATCCGGCGTGACGAGATAAGGAAAGCGCGCGACGAAGCGCTCATAGGCAATGGCAGGAGCCGCGATGCGCGGTGCCTCGGTTCGCCGGCGCGCGCGGATCAGTTCGGACAGCGTCTCGGCAGTCTGGTCGATCTCACCTTCCGCCTGCAGGCAGCGGGCCGCCCAGGAACGTCCGTCGGCATCGTCCAGCCTGACGCCACTCGGATCGCGCGCGTAGGGCCAGATCAGCGCGAGATCGCCGATCGGCACCAGGATCGCCTCGCTGTCGGCGAAGACCAGGCGGATCATCTCGCGCGTGCTGACATCCGGCGCAGAGACGAGTTCCAGCCCTTGCAGCAGCGCGAGCCCGCGCTGCAGATGAATGACGGCACTGCCGGGCACAGGTCTGGTATCCAGACCGGCCGCTGTCGCCTGCTGGCGTGCCATCGGTTGAAGATGGCGTGCCCTGCTGCCGAGAACCTCGGCGGCGCTGATGACCATCAGAGGCCGTGTCGTACCGGTTGCAAAGCCGCGCTCGAGATCGACCAGCAGCGAGGTGGTCGCACCTCGGGGCATTCGCGCTGCAGCCGACCAGTTCGCCCGGCGTTCGGTTTTCAACCCGGCGAGGCGCTCCATGCGCTGAAGATCGCGCTCGGTACCGGCGGCGAACATGATCCGGACGCCGCGCTGACTGCAGCTCGCAATGAATCGCCGGAGCGCCGTCCGGGCCGATCTCTGCTGGGCGAAAGGTGGGATCGGCTCGAAGTCAGCTGTTTTCGGCAGAACTTCAGCCGCGCGCAATGCGCGCTGCCAGGCGGCGCGGCCGATGAATGCGCGTTCGCGATGGCCGGCATCGACGGCGCTCTCATCCAGCGCGGCATGTCGCACATCGGCACGCTCCGGCACCTCGGCATCGACGATGATCTCGACGTTGCCGAGATAGGTGAAAATATCCACCAGGGCCGTTTCGTCGCTGATCTCTCGCTCCGACATCCGATCGATGACCAGCGCGTCGACGGCGGCGATCTCGTCCTGACGCACCGGATCGAAGAAGTGGATGGCACTGATGATGCCGTCCGGATGATGGATCCTGACCGGGCCGAGGGCGCCGGCGGGAAACAGCTCGGTGGTCTGGCCATGAAACAAAGCGCCTCCGGGAAAGTCGGGCGGCTCCTCGGGATCATAGCCTGCAGCGGCCAGACAGCTGCGGAAGTCGTTGACGTCGATCGATTGCGCGACGGCGACATGCAGGCACGCGTCGGTCCAGCATTGCGGCGGCGGAACGCGTGGCAGCATCGCCTCGACCGTCGAGATCAGGAGCGGAGCGCTCACCCTTTCTGCAAGCCGCCGCAGCACGTGAGCGCGACGCCCGGCCACCTCGGGCGACGGCTCGGCATCATCGAACGGCAACGTATCGAAACGCGGCAGCACGAGGACGTCGCAATCGGGATCCATGGCATGGAGCACGGCCGCAAGGCGTTCGGCGCGTGCCTCGTTGTCGGCGATGAACACCAGCCCCTGCGATGTCGGTCGTTGCCGCGCGCGCAACAGATGGAGCGCCAATAGTCCGAGCGGCGCATCCGACGACGGCCGAAAACGGGTTCGCGCGGTGTCTCTGCGAGCGACAACTGTTTTTCTGGAGTTGGGTGGAGCTGATGAGCTGGCCATTGCAGACGAAACACGGAAAACTCTACGAGAGTTCCGAGGGCATCGCTTCGCGCGCGATTTTTCCAACGCCGGTCGATTCACATGGATCCGGAGAATCGCGGCGGCGCCGAGGGCGGAGATCAATGCTGATCAATCTTGGAAGCAAGAAACTCGGCCATGGCGGAAATGTCGATGGGCTTCTCCCGCAGCGGAACGTTGGGAAATTCGGGCCGGATCGACGCCTTGTCGTATCCGGTCGTGAACACGAACGGGATCTTGCGCTCGCGCAGCATACGCGCCACGGGGAAGACCATCTCATTCCTGAGATTGATGTCGAGCAATGCAGCATCGAGCGCGGGTCCCGACCGCAGCAGCTCCTGCGCCTCGGAGACGTCCGACATCGGGCCGATCACGTCGGCGTCGAGCCGCCTGAATTCACCGACGAGATCGTCGGCGAGAAAATACTCGTCCTCCAAGATGAGGATGCAGCGTCCGGCGAAGGGCTGGGAGGTGGGACGGACATTGGCCGAACCGTGCGGCGTGGGGCTCTCCCTGAAAACGAGAATAGGAACGACTTCCGGACAAGGGCCTTGTCGCGCAACGGCGCGGAGCTCGCAGAGTTCTCACGCAGCCGTTGGAGGGACCAGACCTTGTCCAACCGCGACATCATCGTCATCGGCGGCTCGTCGGGAGCAACGGCTCCCTTGAAAGACATTCTCGGGCGATTGCCCCGGGATGTTCCTGCGGCCGTGTTCGTGGTTCTGCACATCCCGGCGCGCGGGATCGGCATCCTGTCGACGGTTGTGAGCGCGGCCGGCTCGCTGCCCGTCAAGCATGCCACCCAGGGAATGCCGATCGAACATGGAACGGTCTATCTCGCTGCCCCCGACCATCACCTGCTGATCGCAGACCGTCATCTGGTGCTCGGTCGGGGCCCACGTGAGAACATGGTCCGCCCGGCGATCGATCCACTGTTCCGTTCTGCCGCGCTGCACTACGGGCCGAGGGTCATTGGAGTGGTCCTGAGTGGGCTTCTATCAGACGGTGCTGCGGGGCTCGACGCAATTAAGCGCTGTGGGGGGACGGCCGTGGTGCAGGCGCCGACGGACGCCCTGGCGGATGAGATGCCGCGGCGCGCGCTCGCGGCGAGCTCGGTCGATTATTGCCTTCCGAGTGCGGAGATCGGCGACGTGCTCGCCGGTCTCGCCAAGGCTCAGGTAAATGCGGTAGGGCCGGCTCCGCCGGACATCCGGCTGGAGGTCGAAATCGCCGCCGGCGAGCGGATCGACAGCGAGACCATGGGCACGATCGGCAGCCCGGCGGCCTTGACTTGCCCGAGCTGCGGTGGCGTCCTGTCGCGCATCACGGTCGATGAGACGCTCCGGTTTCTCTGCCAGGTTGGCCATGCCTTCACCGCGGATGTGCTCGGCAAGGAGCAGGAGGGCCGGGTCGACGAAGCAATGCGGGTCGCGCTGCGCATCATCGAGGAGCGTGTCGAACTCGTGCGCCGGATGGCGGATGATGCCCGCGCCAGCGGCCGAACCTCGATCGCGGACATGTACGACAGCAGGCGCGCCGAGTACCGCGGCTATGCCGATCTGATCAAGCGGGTCGTGCTCCAGGCGCTTGATCTGCCGTCGGCCCAGAAGAGGTGAGCTGAGATGCCGATCTGCCTTTTGCATTTCCCTGGCGCGGATACGGAAGCCGCGATTCGCGCGGAGGAGCTGCAGCTGCGCCAGGCAAAAGCCGACGTTTCGGCCGGTCAGGCGCGGCTGCGGGACCAGGAGTGTCTGCTCGTGGACATGACGGTCGGGTCCAGGACGGTGCCGGAGGCCGAGCGGTTCGTCGCGCTGTTGAAGGGCTGCCTGGTCGAGTGGGAACGGCATCGTGTGCTGATCGAGCAAAGGCTGGCTTATCTGAAGGAGCGGCACCGGCGCGAGGCGCAATCCTGACCCGACACGCCTCTCACGCGCTCCCTGGCCTCCTCAGCGCTCGCCCCGGGGCAGCTTGACGAACTGCACGCCCGATCCGGACCAGGCGAACATGCAGCCGTGGCCCTCCGCGAAATTCCTGATCCGTCCGTTTGCCACATCGTCGTGGCCGAACATCCGCTCGACCTCCGATGTCGGAAGATGCAGGCCCTGGCCTGGAACCAAATGGTCCAGCTGCATTTGCAAGAGGGGCAGGCTGAGCGGTTCTGTCATGACAAAAGGCTAGAGGACACGCGGTCGCTCGGCTTGCGGCAGATCAAGCGGCTCAAAACGTCAGCTTTCGGCGGAGGAGGCGGCATGTCCGGGGCAGTCGGCGCTATTTCAGTTGCCCGGCGCTTCGGCTAGTTTGGTTCTCTTTTGGCTGAGGCGCATTGGTTCACGGCGATATGACGGTTGGTGGTGGATCTCAATCTGGAGAGAGTCAGAAGACGCGGCGGCCCCTGATCGTCGGTGTCGGCGCCTCGACCGCCAGTCGCGCGAGTCTCGAGCGATTCCTGTCGAAATGCGCCCTGGACCAGGATCTCGCCATCGTCTTGGTGCTGCAGCATCGCGAAGTGCTGGATGAAGACTGGCTGCGCCAGGTGCTGCAGCCGCTCGAAAGCGTCAGGCTGCGCGATCTGGAGGATGGGACCGAAGTCGAAGGGCAGGCGATCTATCTCTGCCCGCCCAACGTGATCGCGACCCTTCAGGACAATCGTTTCATGCTGCGCGCAAGCCCGACGGCTCCCGGCGAACGTGCAACGATCGACAGCCTGCTGGTGTCGCTCGCCGAGGAGCGTGCGGAGCAGTCGATCGGTGTCATCCTGTCGGGCACCGGCGGTGACGGCACGCTCGGCGTCGCCACGCTCAAGGATCATGGCGGGCTCGCCATCGCCGAACGCCCCCTCGACGAGGGCGAAGAGGGGCTGAAGGACAGCAGCAGGGCCGCCGCGATCGCCGACTTCGTGCTCGCGGCCGAGGACATCCCGGATCACATTCAGGTCTACGCCCGCCACCTGCGCCGGCTCGAGGAGCGCCAGGGTTTCGACGATGTCCTCGCCGCCGCCGCTGCCTCGCTCGGCCGCATCGCCGACATCCTGCGCAACAAGACCGGCAACGACTTCCACGGCTACAAGCAGAACACGTTCCTGCGCCGCGTCCAGCGCCGCATGCAGGTGGTGCAGATCGACGACATCGCGGCCTATGTCGAGTTCCTGCGCACCGACAAGGACGAGGTTCAGAACCTCTTCAACGACCTGCTGATCGGCGTGACCGAGTTCTTCCGCGACAAGCGCGAGTTCGAGGTGCTCGAGCAGGACGTCATTCCGCAGATGTTCGCGGGCAAGCAAAGTGGGCAGCAGATCCGCATCTGGGTGCTGGGCTGTGCGACCGGCGAGGAAGCCTACTCGATCGCCATCCTGCTGCGCGAGCATGCCGCAAGGCTCGACACGCCGCCCTCGCTGCAGATCTTCGCGACTGATATCGACGGCCGGGCGCTCGCGGCGGCCCGGGTCGGCCGCTATCGCACCGACATCGAGGCCAACATCACGCCGGAGCGCTTGGCGCGCTGGTTCGTGCGTGAGGGCGACACCTATTGCGTCGTCAAGGAGCTGCGCGAGATGTGCATCTTCTCGCAGCACAACGTCATCAAGGATGCGCCGTTCTCCAAGCTCGACCTGGTGTCGTGCCGCAACCTCCTGATCTACCTGAATGCCGAGCTGCAGAACCGGGTCATCCCGCTGTTTCATTTCGCCCTGCTGCCCGGGCGTTTCCTGTTTCTCGGCAATTCGGAGAACGTGACGCGGCATCCGAAGCTGTTCGTTCCGGTCGACCGCCGCGCGCGCATTTTCAGGAAGCTCGACAATGGATCGCGGCTGCCGCCGGAATTCCCCATCACGACGTCCACCGGTCGTACGCCGGTCGAGCTGCCGGTGATCCGGACGGCGGGCTCCGATGTCGGGCTGGAGCGCAAGGCACAGCGCATCGCCGATCGCTACGCGCCCGCTTATGTCATCATCGACGGCAACTTCCAGATCCTGCATTTCTCTGGCCGCACCGGCCGCTTCATCGAGCCGACGGCCGGCACTGCCACCCTCGACCTGCTCAGTCTCGTCCACCGCGACCTGCATCTGGAGCTGCGTACGGCGCTCGGCCGTGCGCGCGACGCCAACCAGACCGTCCACGCCGATCAGGTTCTGCTCGGCGTCAACGGCCACACGGTCGGCGTCGACATCACGATCGAGCCGATCGAGGAAACGATGGACGGGCATCACAACTTCGTCGTGCTGTTCAATCATGGCCCGTTGCGCCCATCGTCGGTGCTGGCGGGCAGCAGCAACGCCCTGGTGCGCAGCGAGCACGTCGAGCGTCTCGAGAGCGAGCTGCGCGCGACGCGAGAACGGCTGCAGGCCACGATCGAGGAGCTGGAAAGCACCAACGAGGAGCTCAAATCCTCCAACGAGGAATATCAGTCGTTGAACGAGGAGCTGCAATCGGCCAACGAGGAGCTCGAGACCTCGCGCGAGGAGTTGCAGTCGGTCAACGAGGAACTGACAACGGTCAATGGCGAGCTCGGGCATCGGGTTGAGGAACTGACGCGCGCGACCAGCGACCTGAAGAATTTCTTCGAAAGCACCCGGATCGCGACGGTGTTCGTCGACAACGACATGCGGGTGATGAACTTCACACCGGCGATCACCCAGGTGCTGCATCTGGTCGAGACCGATATCGGCCGTCCCATCGCGCACATCAAGGCGAAAATCCCGATCGAGGTGCTCTACGAGGACATCCGCCGCGTCCTGCGCACGCTCGCGAGCGCCGAGCGCGAACTGACGGCACCGGACAGCGGGACCCGTTTCATCGTGCGCATGCTGCCTTACCGCAGCATCGACAACTTCATCGCCGGCGTGGTGATGACCTTCATCGACGTCACGGCTATCATCCGCGCCGAGGAGCGCCAGCGCCTGCTGCTGGCCGAATTGCAGCACCGCGTGCGCAACACGCTCGGCGTGGTCCGCTCGATTGCGCGGAGGTCTGCCCAAACCAGCGCGACGGTCGATGAATATGCCGCCCATCTGGATGGCCGGCTGGGGGCGCTGGCTCGCACCCACGCGGCAGTCACACGGGATCCGGAAGCGGGGGTCGATCTCGAATATCTGCTCGCTGATGAACTGATGGCCTACAAGGCGCGCGAGGGCGAGCAGGTGCGCATCTCCGGGCCTTCGTTGCGGCTGCAGCCCAAGGCCGCCGAGACGTTGTCGCTCGCGGTTCATGAGCTGGCGACGAACGCGGTGAAATACGGCGCCCTCAGCCAGCCCAACGGGCGTGTCGACATCAGCTGGCGCCTCGACGGGAGCGTCGATCCGTCGGAGCTGGTGTTCGAATGGCGTGAGAAAGGAGGACCCCAGGTGAAACCGACGCGACGGAAGGGATTTGGCACGGAGGTCCTCGAGCGCACGCTCGCCTTCGAGCTGAAGGCAAGAACGTCGCTCTCGTTCAATCCCGCTGGCTTGCATTACCAGATCACCCTTCCGGTCGGCCGCAGTTTCCTTCAGAGCCCCGCGACCAACAAGCGATGACCGGCGGCCGCATCAACGAGCATACGGCGGACGTCGTGGTTCGGCGGCTGCGCGCATTCCGCGCCGTCTCGAACGAAGCCGCCGCGAAGCTGGAAGACGTCGTGCGCGGCCGCATCGTTGTGGCGCAGCGGGGCAGGACCTGGCCTGCGAGGGCGATGCCGCCAGCAGCATACGCATGATCCTCACCGGCTGGGCTGCGCGCTACAAAAGCCTGGCGGATGGCCGTCGGCAGATCGTCAACTTCGTCCTTCCCGGCGATACCTGTGATGCTCAGATCTATCTGCTCGAGCGGCTCGATCACTCGATTGCGGCGCTCACGTCCATCAGCTACGCCGAGCTCGACCGCGACCGCTTCGAGAGCCTGCTCGCGGCTGACCGTCGGCTCGCCGAAGCTCTCTGGTGCGAGACGCTCTCCAATGCCGCCATCCAGCGCGAGTGGACGCTGAATCTCGGGCGGCGCGACGCCTTCGAGCGCGTCGCCCATCTGCTGTGCGAGGTGATGGCGCGGCTGCGGGTCGTCGGACTGATCGACGGCAACAGCTGCGCGTTTCCGATCACCCAGATGGATCTGGCCGACGCCACCGGCCTGTCGGTGGTCCACGTCAACCGGACGCTGCAGGAGCTGCGGTCTGCGGGTCTCATCGTGCTGCGCGACCGGACGCTCACGATCCGCGATCCCGAGGCGCTGATGGACGCGGCGCTGTTCGATCCCGACTATCTCCACTACGTGTCGACGGACTGATCGCCGCGGTCGTCGGTGGCCGGACGGAACGATGATCGCATATGGCTGATGCTCGCAGCAGGCAGCGCGCCTGTGACCGTTCTGCGCGACGCCCGCCTGCGACGGGCTCCCCAGGACGAGGCCGATTTTACCGCGCAAGTCGAGAGCCGCGTGGTGGGCAGCGTCGCTCGCGGCGCAATCATGAAGCCCGGAATGATGAGAGACCGTGTGCGATGGCCTTGGGCGGCACAGGAGGACTGCACCCATCATGGCGCGGCTCGTGTCAGATCTGCTTTGGCTGTGTTGCATGGACGATGTCATGCCTCGGCGTTCTCGCGGCGCATCCTGCGTCCGAGCTGTGCGGATGATCGGGCCCTCGAAGCGAGAGGGCGCGGGGAATGCCGGGCGCTGGCCGCACCCATGGCCCGCCTGCGAAAAAAATGCAGGCGGCAGGAACCACAGGTTCAGCCGAGACATCCCGGCATTCCCCGCGCGATGGTTTTCACGCTTATGTCGCGCTCTCCTCGGTGTCCGGCTCGTTAGCCACCGTCATCCGCAGGGATCATCACCCCTCGGACTTGACGCCAGCATCGGGGCGCCAGGACCACGCGTCTTCACGTCCGCAAGCCGCCGTTCGTCGGCGGACCCGGAGGCCCGCTGCAGCAGCTTGCAGCCACCGCATCCCGCAACCCAACGTCTCGTGACGACCGCGAAGCGCCCCTCTCGTGAGGCGGGATGGCGTCACTCAATCACATATTCCGAAAAAAAGAAATAGGAATATTTTTGAGGAGGGGGCTGGACAGGCCAAATCAGCTTGAGACTGCTGATGAAATCGGCCGCGGGGCGGAGGCTTGGTGCGTCCGTCATGAGCGGCGGAGCGACACGCTCCGCCATCGTGGCGAGCGGACGTTTCATCTGTCCGCGATTGTGGTGTTGATCGTGCTTCTCAGTCTTGTCGCGCTGTATGAGAGATGATCGTCGGAGTCGCTCAGTAGTTCCCGGTGAGACGCGACGCTGATCGATGCCGCTGTCGCGGCTCGGCATCGCCCGTGGGATATCCAGCTTCATCCGCATTGAGGAACGAATGCAAGAACCAGGACAGAATTGCAGCCCCATGCGGAAGGCGCGGGCCGCCATCCGCACGGCATCGTCAGTGTCGACGATTCGAATCGCCTGTGCCATGTGAGCCTGCCGACATCTCGCGAAGGTCGCGCTGCAAAGTTGCGGTGACGATCGCTGCATGGTCCCGGATGAAAAAATGACCGCCGGGGAACAATCGCACGACGCACGGCCCCGTCGTTTCATGTTGCCATCCCCGGAGTGCGCCGCCGTCGACATCTGCGTCGGAGAGACCGCCATAGACGGCCATTGGAACGCGCAGCTTTCGATCGGGATTGGGCTCATAGGTTTCGCATGCACGGAAATCAGCGCGGAGGATCGGAAGAAAGAGTTCCATGAGCTCATCAGTCGCAATCACATCGGGCGGTGTCGCGCCAAGTTCTCCGAGATATGCGATGAAGCGTTCGTCGGACACTGCGTGCATCAGCGGTGATCGACGCGGAAGGTTTGGCCCGCGATGTCCGGACACGACCAGAAGTTCGGGTTGCGATCCGCCAAGGCAAGCAAGGCGATGGCATGTTTCAAAGGCAACGATGCTGCCCATGCTGTGCCCGAACAACGCATAACGTGCGTGGCGCTCGGCTGCGATGGTATCGGCGATCTCATCCGCAATTTGCGAAACCTGATCTAACAGCGGCTCATGGATGCGGGTTCCACGTCCCGGATAGTCGATGGAAACTATCCTGATCTCCGGGTGGAAGAGTTGTTGCCAAGCATTGAAAACTCTCGCGCTTCCTCCCGCATAGGGCAGACAATAGAGATGAAGAACGCCTCCGGCCCGCTGTTCCCTGAGCGGTGATGCGGTGAATATATCAGTCGTCGGCATTTTTGTTGTTCCTCGAGCGCGCGATGCTACGTGCCTCGCGAAGTCAGCCGTTGTTTGTAAACGTTTTGTGGTGGCATCTCTTGCGGAGCAAATGAGGGTCATCAAAAAAAAGTTAGATCGAGTTTACAACCACAAGTGAGTTTCTACCTTACATTGGTATTGAAGTAGGGCGGTCGGTGCTGTATTAGTAAGGATATAGGATGCGGCTCGTGCTGCTCTTCCTGACTGTGCGAACGATGTGCTGTCAGGAGTGCCGTCGATAACAGGAGGGCGACCCGATGCATGCCAAGACGAAGCTGGAGGAGCCGGCGGAGGAAAACTTCATCGTCGTCATCAACGATGAAGAACAATATTCCATCTGGTCTGCAGAGCGTGCAGTTCCCGATGGCTGGCGATCGGTTGGCAAGCGCGGCACGAAGGCGGAGTGCTTGCAGCACGTCGAAGAAGTCTGGACCGACATGAGGCCGCGAAGCTTGCGTCTTCGCATGTCGGCGACGTCGTAAGCGGCGCGTTTGAGCCGCTGCTGACGTTCAGGTTCTCCGTGCGAGTGGAGGTTTGAAGTTCGGGCGTTCTTCAACCGCAAGCATGGATCCGTAGCGCGTTTCGTCTGCCGTCGTGTCTCCCGGGCATGCCGCGCAATGCCTGCGGTTCTAAAGTGGGCTCAGCCGGAGCTGCGTTCCGAATCCATGGAAGAGCCGTTGATGGCCGGGTGGGTGGGTCGTCGGCGTCTCGTTCCTCTCCCCCTCCAATCCTGACTGTATCCCTCGACAGGGTGACGTTGGTCGAGGCGGGGTGGGCTTGTCGCATACAAGTAGCCGATGTTCGCCGAACTGCCGGCGGACGTAGTTGTTGATGAGTTCGGCTGGGGAGCGAGGCCGATGATGAGTTCTAATAATGCAGTGACGATGGTCGAGGCGTTGCGGTCGAATGCGCGCGCGATGCCGGAGCGACCGGCATTCCGCTTTTTGCCCGCAGCGTCGGTGACGGTGGATATCAGCTACGCCGAGCTGGATCGGGCGGCAGTCCGACTCTCGGCGTGGCTGCGAAAACAGGGCGTCGGGCGCGGCGACCGGGTCCTGATGTTCTATCCCCCGGGACTCGACTTCGTGAGCGCCTTCTTCGGCGTGCTCTATGCAGGAGCCGTCGCTGTGCCGTTGAGTCTCCCGCGGCGCGCGGGTGGCGGCGGGGCGATCGAGGCGCTGATCGAGAACGCCGAGCCGGCACTGGTGCTGACGTCCTCGTCGCTGCTGTCTCGCATCGATGGTCTGGTCTCCGCACCAGGCCGCGCGCTGAGAGCGCTGGCGACGGACGCGCTCGTGATCGATGGCGCAGACGACAATGACTGGATCGAGCCGGCGCCAGACGAGCCGTGCGTCCTTCAATATACCTCCGGCTCGACCGGGATCCCTCGCGGCGTCGCGGTCACTCACGGCAATGCCGCCCGCAACGCGCTGCTGCTGGGCAACCTGTTGGAGCTCGACACCCGCTCGGTCTGGGTCAGCTGGGTGCCGCATTTTCATGATCTCGGCCTGTTCGGCAGCCTATGTACGTCGCTCTATCATGGCGCGACGGCGGTGTTGATGCCGCCGGCCGCCTTCGTCAGCCGCCCGGTTCGCTGGCTGGAGGCGATCTCGCGATTCGGCGGTACGGTCACGATTGCACCGAACTTCGCGTATGATCTCTGTCTCCGTCAGATCTCTGAAGAAGACTGTGTCGGTCTCGATCTGCGCCATTGGCGTGTCGCCGGGTCGGGTGCCGAGCCGATCAATCAGCAGACGGCGGATCGCTTTGCCGATCGCTTTGCACAGTACGGACTTGCGCGTGAGACCATGTGTCCATTCTATGGACTCGCGGAGGCGACGTTGCTGGTGTCCGGCGGGCCGGTCGGCCGTGGGCAGTCGGCCCTGACCGTCTCTAAGACGGAAATGAGGCGGCACAGGATAAGACAGCCGGAAAATGTGGATGATGCCTACAGCATTCCTTCCTGCGGCAGGCCAAGTCCCGAGCACCGCATCTTGATCGTCGATCCGGAAACCAAACGGCCATGCGCGCCCGACGACATCGGCGAGATCTGGATCGATGGGTCGACGACGGGGCCAGGTTATTGGCGCAAGCCGGAAGAGACCGAACGTGTCTTCGGCGCCTATCTCGCCAGTGGTGAGGGTCCGTATCTGCGGACCGGCGATCTGGGTTTCATGCGGGACGGCGACCTCCATGTCAGCGGGCGCATCAAGGACGTGATGGTGGTTCACGGCCAGAACGTCTATCCGCAGGACATCGAGTTGACGGCACGAGAAGCCGTTCCCGAGATCACCGAGGCCGCCGCGTTCACGACGATCGATCGAACGGATGAGCGGCCGATCCTCGTGATCGAGCAGCCCAGGCGCGGTTGGCGTGACAGCGCGTCGGTGATCGAGATGGTGCGCAGCGCCGTCTCCGCGCATCAGGCCATCGAGCTCACGCGGATCGTGGTGACGCAACACCGTTGCCTGCCCAAGACGTCCAGCGGCAAGATTCAGCGCTCGCGTGCGCGCGCGATGCTGGCGGAGGGGGCGCTTCCGATTCAGGCCGAATGGAATTCGGAGCTGGATGAGGAGGCGGCCGACGAGCATCGGCTCGATGCGATCGAGCTTGTGATTGCCCTCAAGCAACGGACGAATCGTCAGCAGGCGCAATCGATCGAGGGATATCTTCGCCGCATCCTCGACGATCTGGCCGGCCTCGACACCGGCAATCTCGGTGCTGATGATCCGCTGATGGCCTCCGGCGTCACGTCGCTCGGACTCATGCGGATCAAGAGCAGGATCGAGAGCGACTTCATGATTCGGATCGATCCGCGAACGTTATGGCGGGACTGCAGTCTGGCTGATCTGGCGGAGGAACTGCACGCCTGCCTGTTGGTTTCACCGCTGTGGGCCAACGCAGATGAGCTGCAGAGTCTTGCGATCGAAATCGCCGGAATGGACGACAACGAGATCGCGCGTGCGTTGAGCTCACAACGAGCCTGAGTCACGCGAGACAAACCCCGATCGCGATCCGAGGCCATCATCGATTGATCGCCTCGACCGGTCGTCAACCTTTCTCATAATCAAAAACACAATCTAAGATTGAATTTCGTCAACTGCGTCGCCGTGACGTGTTCACGCGCGATGTTGATCTCCGAGCGAGTTCTCCCACCAGCAGGCGACCGTGATGCAGAAAGCCGAGAGCCAGACGATGTCGAAGACGGCCATCAGAGACAGTCGTCGTGCATTGCTACAGCGCAAAGTCCGCGATCTCCTGGAAGGCCAATCGGCTGGGATTCCGAGGACGCCGCGCGGCGGTGATCTGCAATTGTCGTTCGCGCAGGAACGGCTTTGGTTTTTCGACCGGCTCGGACGTCTGGGGCCGGCCTACCAGATCGGACTCTCGGTGCGCCTCAAGGGGGCGCTCGATATCGCGGCGCTCTCGGCGGCGCTCACCGAGATCGTCCGACGTCAGGAGAGCCTTCGAACCCGGTTCTGCCTGAGAGATGGCGTACCCACCCAGCAGATCGACCAGCCCTGGCAGATCGCGCTCGCGATTGCGGACAGTGCGGATGTGTCGCCGGAGGCGTGGGCACGCCGCCTGATGGAAGCGACGTTCGAGATCGACAGCGATCAGCTGTTTCGATGCGGATTGCTGAGAACAGGCCAGCAGGAGCACGTCCTTGCGGTCTCGATGCATCACATCATCTCGGACGGCTGGTCGGTCGGCCTTCTCTTCCGCGAGATGGCGGCACTCTACGGCGCCTATTCCGCGGGGCGGCCGTCGCCGCTGCCCGAGCTTCCGATCCAATATGCCGACTATGCGGTCTGGCACCGCCGATGGGTGGACGATGAGGTGCAGCGGCCGCAACTCGCTTACTGGCGGCAGCGGCTGGCGGACGCGCCGGCTGGCCTCGCGCTGCCGGCCGATCGGGTTCGTCCTGCTGCGCAGAGTTTTCGGGGCGCGGTGCATCGCTTCGCTCTGGATCGAGAAACCTCGGCAGCGCTTGCAGCTCTGAGCCGCCGCGAGGGCGCCTCGCTGTTCATGGTGCTGCTGGCCGCCTTCAAGGCCCTGATGATGCGATGGAGCGGCCAGAGCGATGTCGTCGTCGGAACGCCGATTGCGGGGCGGGTGCGCGCAGAAGTCGATGATCTGATCGGTTTCTTCGTCAACCTGCTGGCGCTGCGTACCGATCTGCAGGGCGATCCGTCGTTTCGCGAGTTGGTGCAAAGGGTGAAGTCGACGGCGCTGGGCGCGTATGAACACCAGGACCTGCCGTTCGAAAAGGTCGTCGACGCGCTGCAGCCGACCAGGGACCTCAGCCGGCAGCCGATCTTTCAGACGGTGTTCGTGCTGCAGGACGTCTCGCTCGAGCAGATGACGCTTCCTGGGCTTCAGGTCGAGCGCTTCGACGAAGGCGCCAATGCCGTCCGGTTCGACATCGAAATGGCGATGACGGAGGTCGGCGGACGACTGGCTGGATCGCTGCTGTATGCGACGGATCTGTTCGACGCCGCAACGATGCAGCGGCTTGCGTCGCAATTCATCGAATTGCTCCACAGCGCGGCTGCGGATCCCGAGGTGCGGCTGTCACGCTTGCGGCTGCTGTCTGACGAGGAGCGCAGCCGGATCCTGACTGATTTGAGTCCTGCCCCGAAGATCGCGGTGCCGCACGGCACGATGCACGGGCTGTTCGCGGCGCAGGCGGCGCGCACCCCGGACCTCCCGGCGCTCGCCAGGCGGGACGAGGAGCTGACCTACAAGGAGGTGGACGCGCGCGCCAATCAGCTCGCGCATTACCTCCGCGGTCTCGGCGTTGGCCCCGACGTCGTCGTCGGCATCTGCGTCGAGCGCTCGTTCGACATGGTGATCGCGGTTCTCGGCGTCCTCAAGGCTGGCGGCGCCTATCTGCCGCTCGACCCGAGCTATCCGACCGAGCGGCTCGCCTACATGATGGTCGATTCCGGCGCGCGCGTGGTGCTGACGCAGACTGGCCTCGTCGATCGGCTCGTGACCGATGGTGTCACGGTCGCTTCTCTCGATGCGCTGAGCTCGGAGATCGCCGATCTCCCGATCAGCGCTCCGGCGGTTGCCGTCGACGCCGACCATCTCGCTTATGTCATTTACACCTCGGGCTCGACCGGCCGGCCCAAGGCCGTGATGATTCCTCATCGCGGCGCGACCAACCTGGCGGAAGCGCAGCTTGCGCCGCTGCGGATCGGGGCGCACAGCCGTGTCCTGCAGTTCGCGTCGTTCAGCTTCGATGCCGCGGTGTGGGAGCTGCTGATGAGTTGGCGCAGCGGCGCTGCGCTGGTGATCGCCGATCGTCACGAGACGATGCCGGGAGAGTCGCTGCATGGTCTGCTGCGGCGGGAGCGGATCGGGGTGGTTCTGCTGCCGCCGTCTGCGCTCGGCACGCTCGGTGCCGAGCCGCTGCCGGATTTGAAGACGCTGCTCGTCGGCGGGGAGGCCTGCGCCGGCGAGGTCGTCGCGCCCTGGATCGGCGCGCGCGTCGTGCTCAATGCCTACGGGCCGACGGAGGCGAGCGTCTGCACCACCGTCCATCCCTGCGCGGCCGAGACGCGCGCGCCGGCGATCGGGCGGCCTTTGGCCAATACGTGCGTCCATGTCCTCGATCAGCATTTCGAGCCGGCGCCGATCGGCGTGCCGGGCGAGCTGTATATCGCCGGGCCCGGGTTGGCGCGCGGCTACCTGTCGCGTCCCGGCCTGACTGCCGAGCGTTTCGTCCCCGATCCGTTCGGGCACGGCGATCGACTGTATCGGACCGGAGATCTCGGACGCTGGCGGCCCGACGGCGCGTTGGAGTTTCTCGGCCGCGTCGATCAGCAGGTCAAGCTGCGCGGCTTCAGGATCGAGCTGGGAGAGATCGAAGCCGCGCTGCTGGCGGAGTCGAACGTCAGCCAGGCGATCGCACTGGCGCGTGAGGACAGACCCGGTCACAAGCGGCTGGTCGCCTATGTCGTCGCCGATCTCGATCGACTGAAGACGGAAAGCCGCCAGACGCGGGCGAGTGAGAGCGACGACGGCGTTGCCGGCTGGCAGTCGCTGTTCGACGAGACCTATGGCGGCACGGGGCAGGCAAAGGCGCCGAGCTTCGTCGGGTGGAACGACAGCTACACCGGAGAGCCGATTCCCGAAGCAGAAATGCGCGAATGGCAGATGGCCACCGTGCAACGCATCGCAGCCTTTGCGCCGGAGCGCATCCTCGAGATCGGCTGTGGTGTCGGCTTGTTGCTGCAACAGCTTGCCCCCGCGTGCCGCGTCTATCGCGGCACCGACATCTCGCTGGCGGCGATCGACGGCCTGCGGCGATGGGCCCAGAGCCGGCCCGAGCTGGCGCATGTCGAGCTTGCGCAGCGCGAAGCCATCGCGTTGTCCGATTTGAAGTCCGCATCGGTCGATACGGTCGTCATCAACTCGGTGGTGCAATACTTTCCGGACACCGGCTATCTGGAGGACGTGATCAGCGGGGCGCTGAATGCCGTCGCCGACGGCGGCCGCATCTTCGTCGGCGACGTCCGTCACTTCGGGCTGCTCGTGACGTTCCGCACCTCGATCGAGATCGAGCTTGCGAAGCCGGGCGCACGCGCCGGCGACATCAAGTCGCGTGCGCTCGCGGCCGCCAAGCGTGAGACCGAACTTGCGGTCGATCCCAGCTTTTTTCTGGCGCTGCAAGACCGTCTGCCACGCATCAGCGATGTCGAGATCCTGCTGAAGAGGGGACAGGCGCATAACGAGCTGAGCCGCTACCGCTACGATGTGGTTCTCCATGTCGGCGGCAGCACGCCGGACTTGCCGGTCCGCACCGTCGATTGGGCAACGAGTTCGCTGCCCGAGCTTTCGGCCATTCTTGCCGAGGAACGACCTGCCAGTCTCTCCGTGCTCGGCGTTTCCAACGACCGGCTGGCGCGCGATCTGGCGCGCATGACATGGCTGGACGCATGTGAGCCGACCGCGCCATTGACGGATCTGGCCATTGTCCAGGATCGTGATCCCGCCGGTGAGGACCCCGAGACGTTCTGGCTGCTGGGCGAGCGGCTCGGCTACGACGTTCGTGTAAGTTGGACGTCGGCGTCGGGCTCCGGGTGCTACGATGTCGTCTTCGTCGACCGTGCGCGGGTCGATCGCCCGGTGGCGCTGCCGCGTCCGTCCGCGCCCTCGTCACGCGCCCATGGCAATGATCCCGGCGCTGCCGAACTGCTCCACAGATATGCGCAACGATTGCGCCAGGCGCTGCAGCAGAGGTTGCCGGACTACATGATCCCGGCGGCGATCGTGCCAATCGAAGCCATGCCGCTGACCCCCGGAGGCAAGATCGACCGGGCGGCGCTCCCCGCGCCCGAAGGCCGACCGGAGCTGGGCAAGATGATCGCTCCCCGGACCGAGAGCGAACGCAAGCTCGCGTCGATCTGGTGCGACATCCTGAAGCTGGATCAGGTCGGGATCGAGGACAATTTCTTCGCGCTCGGCGGCGACTCGATTCAGTCGATCCAGGTCGTGGCGCGCGCCAACCGGGTCGGCATGAGGCTGACGTCCCGGCAGATCTTCGAACACCAGACGATCGCCGCGCTCGCCGCCGCGGCAGGCCACGCCGATGCAGCGCCACGACAAGCGCCACAACACCTGGCGCCGCTGGTCCCGGCTGCACAGCCCGACGAGATATTGCGCGCGGATCTGGACGAACTGCTCGGCGCCGTCCATGACCCGGAGAATGTCGAGGACGCCTATCCGCTGACTCCGACGCAGCAGGGCATGCTGTTCCACAGCCTGTATGAACCGCAGTCGCGCGCCTATGTCACGACGCTGGGCTGCCGCCTCCACGGCAAGCTCGACGTCGATGCGTTTCATCGCGCTTGGGACAGCATGGTCGCCCGCCATACGGCGTTGCGCTCCGCCTTCCTCGGTCAGCATCTCGATACGCCTCTGCAGGTCGTCATGCGTGATGCCAAGCCGGCCTTTTCCGTCGAGGATTGGCGCATGCTTTCGCCATCCGACCAGAGCCGCCGGATGGCAAACCTGGAGGAGGCCGAGTGCGCCGGTGGATTTGATTTTGCGCGGCCGCCGCTGATGCGTCTGTTGCTCGTCAGGTTTGCGGAGCAGGACTATCGCCTCGTCTGGTCCTGTCATCACATTCTGCTGGATGGCTGGTCGATCACGATTCTGCTCGACGAGCTGTTCGACTGCTATGGCGCGTTGAGCCGGCGCGAGCTGCCGCGGCTTGCTGCGGCGCGCCCGTTCCGCGACTATGTCACGTGGTTGCAGAGCCGGAGTCCTGTGGTTGCAGAGGCGCTGTGGCGTCGTCGGCTGGCGGGATTTGAGGCGCCCACTCCACTCCCTCTCGAGCGGAGGTCGCGCGCCGTGCCCCCCGCGGGGCGCTACGCGGAGCATCAGGAAGGCCTGCAGGTTGAGCTGCAAGCCTTGGAAGGTTTTGCCCGGCGGCATCATCTGACGATCAATACATTGGTGCAGGGCGCATGGGCGCTGCTGCTCGGACGTTATAGTGGCTCCGAGGACGTGGTGTTCGGCGTCACGGTGTCGGGCCGTCCGGCGGAGCTGCCCGATGTGGAGCGCACGGTCGGGCTGTTCATCAACACGCTGCCGCTGCGCGTCGAGCTATCGCGCTCCGCCACCGTAGTGGATTGGCTGGGGGAGATCCAGGCGCGGCAGAGCGAATTGACCGAGCATCAATATAGCGCGCTCGCGGATGTGCAGCGCTGGGGCGAAGTCGCGGGCGGGAAGTCGCTGTTCGAGAGCATCGTGGTGTTCGAGAACTATCCGACCGAGCTGCGCGCGCAGGCGTCCGACCATACTATCCACATCGACATGATCCGTGCCGTGAACCGGATCAACTATCCACTCGCGCTTCAAGTCGCGATGGGAGCATCGCCGTCGATGAAGCTGATGTATGATCCGGCGCGTTTCGACCAGCCGTCGATTGCGCAATTGGCGCGGCATCTGCGCCGGCTGCTCGGGGAGATCGTTGCGGCTCCTGCGCGACAGCTGGGGTCGATCGCTCTGCTGAGCGGCGAAGAACGCCAGGAGGTCGTGAGCGCCTTCAACGCAACAGCGGTGAGCTATCGTGAGGGGCTGCTGCATGAGCTGATCGAGGCGCAGGCGCGACGGACACCCGAGGCGATCGCGTTGCGCTATGAGAGCGAGACGCTCAGTTACGACGGGCTGGAGCGTCGAGCCAACCAGCTTGCACGTCACCTGCAGAGCCTCGGCGTCGGCTCCGACGTCGTGGTCGGCATCTGCGCCGAGCGCTCGCTGGAGATGGTGATCGGGCTGCTCGGCATTCTCAAGGCTGGCGGCGCCTATCTGCCGCTCGATCCGGGCCTTCCGCCGGAGCGGCTGGCGATCATGCTGGAGGATGCCAGCGCGCGCGTGGTGCTGGCGCAGGATGCGCTCACCGCGCGGCTGCCAACCACTGATGCGATCGTAGTGCAGTTCGAAGCGGATGCTGCCGCGATCTCATGCCGGTCTGATATGGCACCCATCTCAGCCTGCGCCCCGGACAACCTCGCTTACGTGATCTACACGTCCGGCTCGACGGGGCGGCCGAAGGGCGTGATGAACAGCCATCGTGGCATCGTCAACCGGCTCGCCTGGATGCAGGACGCCTACCGGCTGAGGCCGGAGGACGTCGTGATGCAAAAGACGCCGTTCGGCTTCGACGTCTCGGTGTGGGAGTTCTTCTGGCCGCTGATGCAAGGCGCAGCGCTGGTGATCGCGCGGCCCGGCGGGCATCAGGATCCGGCCTATCTGTCAGAGCTGATCGAACGTCACAGTGTGACGGTGATGCACTTCGTGCCGTCGATGCTGCAGGCGTTCCTGGAGACGGCGGAGCTCGACCGCTGCGGTAGCCTGCGCGACGTGATCTGCAGCGGCGAGGCGCTGCCGGCGGAGACGCAGACCCGATTCCTCACCGCGCTCGGGAGCCGGCTGCACAATCTGTACGGCCCGACGGAGGCGGCGGTCGACGTCAGCGCCTGGGCGTGTCGGCTCGAGCCGGAGGCAACGCAGGTGCCGATCGGCCGGCCGATCAGCAACATCCAGCTCTACGTGCTTGATGCACGACTTGAGCCGATGCCGGTCGGTGTTGCCGGCGAGCTGTATATCGGCGGCGTCGGATTGGCGCGAGGTTATCTGCATCGTCCCTCGCTGACCGCGGAGCGGTTCGTGCCGAGCCCGTTCGCGCGTGGCGAGCGGCTGTATCGCACCGGGGACCTGGCGCGGTGGCGGGCGGATGGCGCGCTGGATTATCTCGGCCGGCTCGACCACCAGGTGAAGCTGCGCGGCTTCCGGATCGAGCTTGGCGAGATCGAGGCGGCGTTGTCGGCGCAGGCCGGCGTCGCGCAGGCCGCGGTGGTGTTGCGCGATGACGCCAGCGGCAGGCGGCTGGTGGGCTATGTGGTGGCGCAGCCTGAGGTCCAGCTCGATGTAGCGACGTTGCGCGGAGAACTGCAGCGGACACTACCGGACTACATGGTGCCGTCGGCGATCGTGATGCTCGCGGCGTTGCCGCTGACACCGAACGGCAAGCTCGACCGCAACGCGCTGCCGGCGCCGGACGTGAGCCCGGCCGGCGCGATGGTGGCGCCGCGCAATGCCACCGAGGCGGCGCTGGCGGCGATCTGGCGCGACGTGCTCAAGCGCGACCATATCAGCGTCACCGACAACTTCTTTGCACTCGGCGGCGACTCGATCCAGTCGATCCAGGTGGTGGCCCGCGCCAGGCAGGCGGGATTGTCGCTGACGGCGCGGCAGGTGTTCGAGCAGCAGACGATCGCGGCCCTTGCGGCGGTGGCCGGCAAGGCGGCGGTCGCCACAGCGGAGCAGGGCCTGGTGACAGGGGCCGTGCCGCTGACGCCGATCCAGCATTGGTTCTTCGCCCAGGATCTGGCGGTGCCGGATCACTTCAACCAGGCGGTGCTGCTCGACGGCACGGGATTGACACCAGAGCCGGTGGTGTCGGCGTTGGACGTGCTGCTGCGCCAGCACGATGCGCTGCGGCTGCGGTTTGCACGTGGTGAGCACGGCTGGCAGCAGACGCATGATGCGAGCGCAGCCGCGTTGCAGTCGGCAGAGCTGTTCGAGGCGATCGATCTGTCGGGCCTCGATGCCGCCGTGCACGGACCTGCGTTGCGGCGGCATGCGGAGCGGCTGCAGGCGAGCCTGGATCTGGCGCAGGGGCCGGTGCTGCGGGCGGCGCTGTTCGATCTGGGCGAGGGTGGCCAGCGGCTGCTGCTGATCGCCCATCACCTCGTGGTCGACGGGGTGTCGTGGCGGATCCTGCTGGAGGATCTCGGCACGGCGCTGTCGGCGCTGCGGCAGGGCGAGCAGGTGCGGCTGCCGCCGAAGACGACCGCGTTCCGGCACTGGGCGGAGCGGCTGACGGCGTATGCGCAATCGCAGGCCGCACGAGATGAGCTGAGCTACTGGCGGAGTCAGCCCTGGGAGACGGCGCCGCGCCTGCCGCGTGACCACGCGGATGGTGCGAACACGGCCGGCCACGTGCAGCTGGTGAAGATCGCGCTCGATGCTGACGAGACCCGGGCGCTGTTGCAGGAGGTGCCGGCGGTCTACCACACAGAGATCAACGACGTGCTGCTGACGGCGCTGGTGCAGACGTTTGCCGGCTGGACCGGGCAGAAACGGTTGCTGGTTGGCCTGGAGGGGCACGGCCGCGAGGAGCTGTTCGGCGAGGTCGACGTGTCGCGGACGGTGGGCTGGTTCACCAGCCTGTTCCCGGTTCTGTTGGAGGTGGAGGGAGCCGGCGATCCCGACGCGGCGCTGAAGCAGGTGAAAGAGCAGTTGCGGGCGGTGCCGCATCGTGGCGTCGGCTACGGTGTGTTGCGTCATCTCGGCGGCGTCGATCTGCCGGCGCCGGAGGTCGAGGTGAGCTTCAACTATCTCGGCCAGCTCGACGGCGCAGCCGGCGGGCAGGGCTTCGGCTTTGCGGCGGAGGATGTCGGCCGCGAGCAGCACGCGGCCAACCGCCGCGCGCATCTGATCGACGTGTCCGCCCATGTCGGTCATGGCAGCCTGGAGCTGCGTTGGTTCTACGGCGGCGAGCTGCACGAGGCCGCGACGATCGAGCGGTTGGCCCTGCGCCATGTCGCGGCACTGCGCGAGCTGATCGCGCATTGCCGGAGGAGTGAAGGCGGCCTGACGCCGTCGGACGTGCCGCTGGCGCAGCTGGAGCAGGACGATCTCGACCGTGTCGTTACTTCGGTCGGCGGCGCGCGGCGGATCGAAGACATCTATCCGCTGTCGCCGCTGCAGCGCGGGCTACTGTTCCACAGCCTGTATGAGCCGGATGCAGCGGTCTATGTGATCTCGCTGGCGTGCCGGCTGCAGGGTGCGCTCGATGCCGAGGCGTTCGAGCAGGCGTGGCGGCTGGTAGTCTCGCGGCACGCGGTGCTGCGCACGGCCTTCGTCGGCCATGATCTCGACGTGCCCCAGCAGGTGGTGCTGCGCGAGGCGGCGCTGCCGTTCGTCCGCGAGGACTGGCGGCATCTGCCGGCAGATGAGCAGGCGACGCGCTTCGCCGAGCTGCAGCGGTCAGAGCGCAGCCGCGGCTTCGACTTCGCCCAGCCGCCGTTGATGCGGCTCAACCTGATCCGGATCGGCGACGACGATCACCGGCTGCTGTGGAACGTGCATCACATCGTGCTGGACGGCTGGTCGCTGCCGCTGCTGCTCGACGAGGTGTTTGCGGCCTATGCGGCGCTGAGCCGGCGCGAGGCGCCGGCGCTGTCGCCGGTGCGGCCGTTCAAGGATTATATCGGCTGGCTGCAGCGCCAGGACCTGGTGCGGGCAGAAGCGCATTGGCGCCGGCGTCTCGCCGGGTTCGACACGCCATCCTCGTTCGGGCTCGGCCGCCCGATGCCGACGTCGCATGCCGATGCGACGGAGCGCCATGTCGAGCATCAAAGCGAGCTGGCGCTCGGCGATCTCGAGCGTTTTGCGCGGCAGCATCGTCTGACCATCAACACCTTGGTGCAGGGCGCGTGGGCGCTGCTGCTCGGCCGCTACGGCGGCAGCGACGACGTGGTGTTCGGCGTCACCGTCTCGGGCCGGCCGGCGGAGCTGGCGGATGTCGAGCGTACGGTCGGACTGTTCATCAATACACTGCCGCTGCGGGTGGGATTGCCGGGTTCGGCAACGGTGCTGGAGTGGCTGGGCGAGATCCAGGCGCGGCAGAGCGAGCTGACCGAGCATCAGTCGAGCGCGCTCGTGGATGTGCAGCGCTGGAGCGAGGTCGCCGAAGGCACGGCGCTGTTCGAGAGCATCGTGGCGTTCGAGAACTATCCGGTGGAGATGACGGCGTTGAGCGGCCAGCAGCGGCTGCGGGTCAGCGAGGTGGCGCCGCTGGAGCGGACCAACTATCCGCTGACGCTGCAGGTGACGGTGGGCGCTGCATTGTCGTTGCGGCTGATCGCCGACAGCACGCGGGTCGCCGGGGACGCAGCCGGGCGGCTCATCGCGCATCTGGCTCGACTGCTCGCCGAGATCGTCGCAGATCCCGGGCGACAATTATCTTCCATCTCGCTGTTGAGCAAGGAGGAGCGTCATGAAGTGGTGAGCGCCTTCAACGCAACAGCGGTGAGCTATCGTGAGGGGCTGCTGCATGAGCTGATCGAGGCGCAGGCGCGACGGACACCCGAGGCGATCGCGTTGCGCTATGAGAGCGAGACGCTCAGTTACGACGGGCTGGAGCGTCGAGCCAACCAGCTTGCACGTCACCTGCAGAGCCTCGGCGTCGGCTCCGACGTCGTGGTCGGCATCTGCGCCGAGCGCTCGCTGGAGATGGTGATCGGGCTGCTCGGCATTCTCAAGGCTGGCGGCGCCTATCTGCCGCTCGATCCGGGCCTTCCGCCGGAGCGGCTGGCGATCATGCTGGAGGATGCCAGCGCGCGCGTGGTGCTGGCGCAGGATCTGCTCACCGCGCGGCTGCCAACCACTGATGCGATCGTAGTGCAGTTCGAAGCGGATGCTGCCGCGATCTCATGCCGGTCTGATATGGCACCCATCTCAGCCTGCGCCCCGGACAACCTCGCTTACGTGATCTACACGTCCGGCTCGACGGGGCGGCCGAAGGGCGTGATGAACAGCCATCGCGGCATTGTCAACCGGCTCGCCTGGATGCAAGACGCCTACCGGCTGAGGCCGGAGGACGTCGTGATGCAGAAGACGCCGTTCGGCTTCGACGTCTCGGTGTGGGAGTTATTCTGGCCGCTGATGCAAGGCGCAGAGCTGGTGATCGCGCGTCCCGGCGGGCATCAGGATCCGGCCTATCTGTCAGAGCTGATCGAACGTCACAGTGTGACGGTGATGCACTTCGTGCCGTCGATGCTGCAGGCGTTCCTGGAGACAGCGGAGCTCGGCCGCTGCGGCAGCCTGCGCGACGTGATCTGCAGCGGCGAGGCGCTGCCGGCGGAGACGCAGACCCGATTCCTCACCGCGCTCGCGAGCCGGCTGCACAATCTGTACGGCCCCACGGAGGCGGCGGTCGACGTCAGCGCCTGGGCGTGTCGGCTCGAGCCGGAGGCAACGCAGGTGCCGATCGGCCGGCCGATCAGCAACATCCAGCTCTACGTGCTTGATGCACGACTTGAGCCGATGCCGGTCGGTGTTGCCGGCGAGCTGTATATCGGCGGCGTCGGATTGGCGCGAGGTTATCTGCATCGTCCCTCGCTGACCGCGGAGCGGTTCGTGCCGAGCCCGTTCGCGCGTGGCGAGCGGCTCTATCGGACGGGGGATCTGGCGCGGTGGCGGGCGGATGGCGCGCTGGATTATCTCGGCCGGCTCGACCACCAGGTGAAGCTGCGCGGCTTCCGGATCGAACTCGGCGAGATCGAGGCGGCGCTGACGGCGCAAATCGGTGTTGCCCAGGCGGCGGTGGTGCTTCGCGAGGACGCCGGTGGCAAGCGGCTGGTGGGCTATGTGGTGGCGCAGCCTGAGGTCCAGCTCCATGTGGAGACATTGCGGGGGCGGCTGCAGCGGACACTGCCGGACTACATGGTGCCGTCGGCGATCGTGATGCTCGCGGCGTTGCCGCTGACGCCGAACGGCAAGCTCGACCGCAACGCGCTGCCGGCGCCGGACGTGAGCCCGGCCGGCGCGGTGGTGGCGCCGCGCAATGCCTCCGAGGCGGCGCTGGCGGCGATCTGGCGCGACGTGCTCAAGCGCGAGCACATCAGCGTCACCGACAACTTCTTTGCGCTCGGCGGCGACTCGCTTTCCGCAACGCGCGCAATCGCACGCACGCAGAAGGAGCTTGGGCTGAATGTTCCCCTGAGGGCGATGTTCGAGGCGACGAATCTCGGAGAGCTCGCGGAGCGGCTCGAGGCGTTCGGCTGGGCGCATCCGCAACAATATTCGCCGGCAGACGGGACAGAGCTCGAGGAAGGAGTCATCTGATGATCGAGAAGCTGCTTTCCTCGCTGCGCCGAGACGGCGTGCAGATCTGGTCCGAGAACGGCCGTGTCCGCTATCGCGCACCGAAGGGCGTCATGACCCGCGAACGGCTCGACGAGCTGCGTGTGCGTCAATCGGAAATTTCGACATTTCTGCAGGACGCATATTCGGCGAGTGATGAGCTGCCTCCGATCGAGGTCGCCCGCAGCGGTGATCTCCCGTTGTCCTTTGCCCAGGAGCGCCTTTGGTTTCTCGAACAGCTCGGCCTCGCCAAGTCGTCCTACCACGTCGCGGCGGCCTTTCGGTTGGAGGGAGATCTCGATGAGCAGGCGCTGCGAAAAACCTTCGACACGATCGTCAGGCGGCATGAAGTCCTGCGGACGCGGTTCGAAATCGCGGCAGGGCAGCCGCGGCAGATCGCGGATGCGGAGCCGTCATGTCAACTCGAGCTGATCGATCTGTCGCCTTTGCCCGTGGAGGAGCAGGCGGCCGAGCTCGACGAGCAATGTTCCGCTCACGCCGGACAGCCGTTCGATCTCCAAGCCGCGCCACCATTCCGCGTTCGACTGCTCCGGTTGGCGCCTCGCCGCCACGTGCTGCTCATTGCCATGCATCACATCGTCTCCGATGCGTGGTCGACGGAAGTCCTGATTGGAGAGATCACCGGGCTGTACCGCGCATTTTGCGCGGGAGAACCGTCTCCACTCCGCCCCTTGCCGGTGCAATATGCCGACTATGCGCTCTGGCAACGCCACTGGCTGGCCGGCGAGGCTCTCGAACGCCAATTGACTTATTGGACGAAGCAGCTGTCGGGCGCGCCACCGCAACTGGAACTGCCGATCCATCGAACGCGCGCCGCCGTCTCGACCTTTACCGCCGCGAATTACTCATTCGGCATGTCCGAGGCGGCTGCCTCGAAGCTGCGGGCGCTGGCTCGCGGCGAGAACGCCACCCTGTTCATGGTCCTGCTTTCGGCGTTTCAACTGCTGCTGTCACGCTACAGCGGCCAGACTGACGTGGTGGTGGGATCGCCGGTCGCGGGCCGTCGCCGCCACGAGCTGCAGGATCTGATCGGCTTCTTCGCCAATATCCTCGTGATCCGCGCCGATTGCTCCGGAAGCCAGCGCTTCGTCGATCTGCTGGCGCAGGTGAAGGCCACGGTGCTCGATGCCTATGCGTATCAGGATCTGCCGTTCGAACGACTGGTTGAGGCGCTGCAGCCTGATCGCGACCTGACCATGCATCCCCTGGTGCAGGTGATGTTTGCTCTCCAGCAGGAGCCGTTCGAGGAGTTCGTGCTTCCCGGGTTGCGGCTCACTCCGATTCCCGGCCGGTCCCGGCAGACCAAATTCGACCTGACGCTCCATGTCTATGAGAAGACTGCAGGGCTCGATGTCTCGATCGAATACGCCGCGGAGCTGTTCCATCCCGATACGATTTCTAATCTAGCAGCTCATTTTCAGCATCTGCTGCACGCGATCGTTGCGGATCCGCATGCACGCGTGGCCGACTTGCCGCTGATGAAGGACGCCGAACGTCTCGATCTCATCTTCGGTCTGAACAGGACGTCTCGCTTGTTTCCGCGCGATCGGTCCCTTCATGGGCTGTTTGCGGATCAGGTGGCGCGTGATCCGCAGGCCGTTGCCATCGTGGATGGCGCGCGCAGCATCAGCTATCAGGAGCTCGATCGCTGGAGCAATGGCATTGCGGCCGGGTTGCGCGAACGAGGGATCGGGGCGGGCGCCAGCGTTGGACTTTCCGGCGAGCGTTCCGCCGGCCTCGTCGCCGGCATGCTGGGGATCATCAAGGCCGGCGCTTGCTACGTGCCGCTCGACCCCAGCTATCCCGAGGAGCGCCTCGGCTTCATGATGAAGGACGCCGGCGTCGCTGCCGTCGTGGCGGGTCCGGGCGGCATGGTTCCGGCGGACTTGCCGTTCCTTGGGACGGACCAGGTGGATCCCACCGATGCTCCCTGCACCAGCGGAGCCGGCGGCGAAGCCGTCGCCTACATCATGTTCACGTCGGGCTCGACGGGTTTTCCCAAGGGCATCGCCGTGCCGCATCGGGCGATCTCCCGGCTTTTGCTTGGAACTGATTACATCAAGCTCTCTCCGGACGATCGGATCGCTCACCTCGCCAGCCCGTCTTTCGACGCGGCAACTTTCGAATTGTGGGGCGCGCTTCTCAACGGCGCTGCCATCGTGATCATCGACCGGGATACGGCGCTGTCCTCGCAGCGGCTCGCAGCTTGTCTCCGCGACCAGCGCATCAGTTGCACGATCGTGACCACGGCGCTGTTCAATCGGCTGTCGCAAGATACTCCGGACATCTTCGCTCCGCTGCGGGTCGTCCTGTTTGGCGGCGAGGCGGCCGATCCGCGTGCGGTGGCAAGCGTGCTGGCCGGTGGCGCGCCGCAACGGCTGCTGCACATGTACGGGCCGACCGAGGCAACCGCATTCAGCACCTGGCTCGAAGTCGCGCACGTAGCTGCGGACGCCCGGACCATTCCGATCGGTGGTCCGCTCGCCAACGGCAGCTGTCATGTCCTCGATGACAGGTTGCAGCCGGTTCCGCTCAACGTGCCGGGCGAACTCCATGTCGGCGGCGATGGCCTCGCACATGGCTATTGGCGGCGGCCCGCATTGACGGCCGAGAAATTCATCCCCGATCCATTCGGCAGGCCGGGCAGCCGTCTGTATGCGACGGGAGACATCGTCAGGCGGTTGGCCGACGGCAACATCGAGTATCTCAGCCGGCGCGATGGACAGGTCAAGATCCGTGGCTTCCGTATCGAGCTGCAGGAGATCGAAGCCGCATTGCGCGAGCTGCACGCCGTTGGACAGGCGGTTGTGCTGGTTCGCGAAGGCGCGAACGGCAAGCAGCTCATCGCCTATGTCACGCCGGCGTCCGATGGCAGCCCATCGACAGAGCAGATCCGACAGCAGCTGAAGCAGTCGTTGCCCGACTACATGGTGCCGTCGCAAGTGGTGGTCCTGGATCGGTTGCCTTTGACGTCGAACGGAAAACTTGATCGGGCAAGGTTGCCGGAGCCGGCCTCGCTCGTTGCGAAACGACGCGTCGCTCCGGCAACGGCCACCCAGGAGTTGGTCGCTGCCATCTGGAGCGATGCGCTCGGTGGGACGGCACCGAGCATTGACGACGACTTCTTCGAATCGGGCGGTCACTCGCTGGTCGCTGCACGTCTGATCGGACTGCTGAACGCTGCGCTCGACGTTGAATTGCCGCTGCGGCGGGTGTTCGAGGCGCCGACGATCAGAATGCTCGCAACTGCCGTCGAGCAGGCGCGGCGCGAAACCACGGGAATTGTGTCGCTGCCCGTGACCGCCGCGCCGCGACCGCATCTGATTCCGCTCTCATGCGCGCAGGAGGCATTGTGGTTTCTCGACCAGGTCGGGCTGGTTGGCGCGGCCTACAACATGGCGGGGGCGCTCCGGCTGGAGGGAGAACTTGATCTCGGGGCATTGCAGGCGAGCCTGCACGAGATCGTGCGCCGTCACGAAAGTCTGCGCACCCGCTTCGCGATTGTGGACGGGCAGGGGGCTCAGATCATCGAGGACGACAGTGCGTTCCGCTGCGAGCTGGTCGATCTGTCGGTGCGCGGCGACGATCACGTGCGAAGTGAAGTTCAACGCCTGATTCACGCGCATGGCAGCGAGCGGTTCGATCTTCAGGCTGGGCCCTTGCTCCGTGCAGCCGTCCTGCGTCTGGACGATCGAGAGCACCTGCTGCTGATCAACGTGCACCACATCGTTGCGGATGGCTGGTCGGTCGGGCTGCTGCTGCGGGAGCTTGGGGTCGCCTACAGCGCGCGGCGCGAGCGACGTTCCTCGCGCCTCGGGCCTCTGGCTGTTCAATACGCCGATTATGCGATCTGGCAGCGCAATTTGCTCGATGGCCATGGCTGCGACGAATGTCTCGACTATTGGCGTCGGCGGCTCGCGGGTGCGGCGACGACTCTGGTTTTGCCGACCGATCGCCCGCGTCCTGCCGTACAGTCCTTCGCCGGGGCAACGTCGCGCTTCGTCCTGGCCAGCGACCTGTCCGAACAGCTCAGGACGCTGGCGCGCCGCGAAGGCGCCACCCTCTATATGGTTTTTCTCGCGGCCTTCTCCGCGCTGCTGTCTCGCTATAGCGATCAACACGATATTCTCATCGGCTCGCCCGTAACCGGTCGCTCGCGACCCGAGCTCGACGATCTGATCGGCATGTTCGTCAACATGCTGGTGATGCGCTGCGACCTGTCGAATGATCCCCGATTTCGCGAGCTCCTGGCGCGCACCAAGCGGACGGCGCTGGACGCTTATGCGCACCAGGAGCTGCCGTTCGAAAAGCTGCTCGAAGCGATACAGCCCGAACGTGACCTGTCACGGCAGCCGTTGTTTCAGGCCTGCCTGTCGTTCGAAAACTTTCCCTTCGACGCATTGGCGCTCGAGGGACTGACGGTCAGCCGGGTGGAAATGGAGGTCGACCATCATACGACGAAGTTCGACCTTACGCTCTTTGTGAGTGAGTCTCCTGCGGGGATCGAGTGCGCCTTGGAATACGCCACGGATCTGTTCGATGCAGCGACGATCGTACGGTTTTCAGATCACTTCGTCCGACTGCTGCAGGGGATCGCGGCAAACCCCGACGGGCGCTTGTCGGAGCTGAGCCTGCTGAGTGCAGCGGAGCGGCAGCAACTGGTGGCGTGGAGCGGCGGCAGCGCGGTCTATGCGCAGGATCGCTGTTTGCACGAGCTGTTCGCGGAGCAGGCGGCGCGCCGGCCGGACGCGGTCGCGCTGGTGATGGATGACGCGGAGCTTAGCTATGGCGCGCTGGAGCGGCGAGCCAATCAACTGGCGCATCATCTGCAGAGCCTCGGCGTCGGTCCCGATGTGATCGTCGGACTGTACCTGGAGCGCTCGCTCGACATGGTGGTCGGCGTGCTCGGCATTCTCAAGGCGGGCGGCGCCTACCTGCCGCTGGACCCGCGTTATCCGGCGGAGCGGCTGGCCTATATCCTGGATGATGCCAGGGTGAGCGTGCTGGTGACGCAGGCGGCGCTGCTGGAGCGGCTGCCGGCGACGGACGCGATGCTGGTGCGGCTCGATGGTGATGCGGCCGCCATCGGTCGTCATCTCGACACAGCGCCGTCGCCCCCCTGCGATGCGGATCACCTAGCCTACGTAATCTACACCTCGGGCTCGACCGGGCGGCCGAAGGGCGTGATGACGTCGCATCGCGGCATCATGAATCTCGCCGATGCGCAGCTCGACCAGCTGCCGCTGCAAGCAAGTGATCGCATCCTGCAGTTCGCGTCGATCAGCTTCGATGCGGCGGTGTGGGATCTGGTGATGAGCTGGCGGGTCGGCGCGGCACTGGTGCTGGCGGCCCAGCATGATCTGATGCCGGGCGAGCCGCTGCATGAGCTGTTGCTGCGGCAGCGAGTGACGGCGGTGCTGCTGCCGCCGGCAGCGCTGGCAGCCTTGCCGGTGACGCCGCTGCCTGACCTGAAGATCCTGATCGCAGGCGGCGAGGCCTGCACGGCGGAGCTGCTGCGGCCGTGGCTTCCGGGCCGCAGCGTGTTCAACGCCTATGGCCCGACCGAGTCCAGCGTATGCACGACGATGGCTCGCTGCGGCGACGAGCGCCGTCCGCCGATCGGCCGTGCGTTGCCGAACACCCGGGTTTACCTCCTGGACGCACGACTTGAGCCGGTGCCGATCGGCGTTGCCGGTGAGCTCTACATCGGCGGCGTCGGATTGGCGCGGGGCTATCTGCATCGTCCCTCGCTGACCGCGGAGCGGTTCGTGCCGAGTCCGTTCGCGCGTGGCGAGCGGCTGTATCGCACCGGGGACCTGGCGCGGTGGCGGGCGGATGGCGCGCTGGATTATCTCGGCCGGCTCGACCACCAGGTGAAGCTGCGCGGCTTCCGGATCGAACTCGGCGAGATCGAGGCGGCGCTGACGGCGCAAATCGGTGTTGCCCAGGCGGCGGTGGTGCTACGCGAGGACGCCAGCGGCAAGCGGCTGGTGGGCTATGTGGTGGCGCAGCCTGAGGTCCAGCTCGATGTAGCGACGTTGCGCGGAGAACTGCAGCGGACACTACCGGACTACATGGTGCCGTCGGCGATCGTGATGCTCGCGGCGTTGCCGCTGACACCGAACGGCAAGCTCGACCGCAACGCGCTGCCGGCGCCGGACGTGAGCCCGGCCGGCGCGATGGTGGCGCCGCGCAATGCCACCGAGGCGGCGCTGGCGGCGATCTGGCGCGACGTGCTCAAGCGCGACCATATCAGCGTCACCGACAACTTCTTTGCACTCGGCGGCGACTCGATCCAGTCGATCCAGGTGGTGGCCCGCGCCAGGCAGGCGGGATTGTCGCTGACGGCGCGGCAGGTGTTCGAGCAGCAGACGATCGCGGCCCTTGCGGCGGTGGCCGGCAAGGCGGCGGTCGCCACAGCGGAGCAGGGCCTGGTGACAGGGGCCGTGCCGCTGACGCCGATCCAGCATTGGTTCTTCGCCCAGGATCTGGCGGTGCCGGATCACTTCAACCAGGCGGTGCTGCTCGACGGCACGGGATTGACACCAGAGCCGGTGGTGTCGGCGTTGGACGTGCTGCTGCGCCAGCACGATGCGCTGCGGCTGCGGTTTGCACGTGGTGAGCACGGCTGGCAGCAGACGCATGATGCGAGCGCAGCCGCGTTGCAGTCGGCAGAGCTGTTCGAGGCGATCGATCTGTCGGGCCTCGATGCCGCCGTGCACGGACCTGCGTTGCGGCGGCATGCGGAGCGGCTGCAGGCGAGCCTGGATCTGGCGCAGGGGCCGGTGCTGCGGGCGGCGCTGTTCGATCTGGGCGAGGGTGGCCAGCGGCTGCTGCTGATCGCCCATCACCTCGTGGTCGACGGGGTGTCGTGGCGGATCCTGCTGGAGGATCTCGGCACGGCGCTGTCGGCGCTGCGGCAGGG
The DNA here is from genome assembly GCF_000344805.1 of Bradyrhizobium oligotrophicum S58. Classification (NCBI taxonomy): domain Bacteria; kingdom Pseudomonadati; phylum Pseudomonadota; class Alphaproteobacteria; order Hyphomicrobiales; family Nitrobacteraceae; genus Bradyrhizobium; species Bradyrhizobium oligotrophicum. The sequence goes on from NC_020453.1 coordinate 3,310,403, forward strand.
CGAGCAGGTGCGGCTGCCGCCGAAGACGACCGCGTTCCGGCACTGGGCGGAGCGGCTGACGGCGTATGCGCAATCGCAGGCCGCACGAGATGAGCTGAGCTACTGGCGGAGTCAGCCCTGGGAGACGGCGCCGCGCCTGCCGCGTGACCACGCGGATGGTGCGAACACGGCCGGCCACGTGCAGCTGGTGAAGATCGCGCTCGATGCTGACGAGACCCGGGCGCTGTTGCAGGAGGTGCCGGCGGTCTACCACACAGAGATCAACGACGTGCTGCTGACGGCGCTGGTGCAGACGTTTGCCGGCTGGACCGGGCAGAAACGGTTGCTGGTTGGCCTGGAGGGGCACGGCCGCGAGGAGCTGTTCGGCGAGGTCGACGTGTCGCGGACGGTGGGCTGGTTCACCAGCCTGTTCCCGGTTCTGTTGGAGGTGGAGGGAGCCGGCGATCCCGACGCGGCGCTGAAGCAGGTGAAAGAGCAGTTGCGGGCGGTGCCGCATCGTGGCGTCGGCTACGGTGTGTTGCGTCATCTCGGCGGCGTCGATCTGCCGGCGCCGGAGGTCGAGGTGAGCTTCAACTATCTCGGCCAGCTCGACGGCGCAGCCGGCGGGCAGGGCTTCGGCTTTGCGGCGGAGGATGTCGGCCGCGAGCAGCACGCGGCCAACCGCCGCGCGCATCTGATCGACGTGTCCGCCCATGTCGGTCATGGCAGCCTGGAGCTGCGTTGGTTCTACGGCGGCGAGCTGCACGAGGCCGCGACGATCGAGCGGTTGGCCCTGCGCCATGTCGCGGCACTGCGCGAGCTGATCGCGCATTGCCGGAGGAGTGAAGGCGGCCTGACGCCGTCGGACGTGCCGCTGGCGCAGCTGGAGCAGGACGATCTCGACCGTGTCGTTACTTCGGTCGGCGGCGCGCGGCGGATCGAAGACATCTATCCGCTGTCGCCGCTGCAGCGCGGGCTACTGTTCCACAGCCTGTATGAGCCGGATGCAGCGGTCTATGTGATCTCGCTGGCGTGCCGGCTGCAGGGTGCGCTCGATGCCGAGGCGTTCGAGCAGGCGTGGCGGCTGGTAGTCTCGCGGCACGCGGTGCTGCGCACGGCCTTCGTCGGCCATGATCTCGACGTGCCCCAGCAGGTGGTGCTGCGCGAGGCGGCGCTGCCGTTCGTCCGCGAGGACTGGCGGCATCTGCCGGCAGATGAGCAGGCGACGCGCTTCGCCGAGCTGCAGCGGTCAGAGCGCAGCCGCGGCTTCGACTTCGCCCAGCCGCCGTTGATGCGGCTCAACCTGATCCGGATCGGCGACGACGATCACCGGCTGCTGTGGAACGTGCATCACATCGTGCTGGACGGCTGGTCGCTGCCGCTGCTGCTCGACGAGGTGTTTGCGGCCTATGCGGCGCTGAGCCGGCGCGAGGCGCCGGCGCTGTCGCCGGTGCGGCCGTTCAAGGATTATATCGGCTGGCTGCAGCGCCAGGACCTGGTGCGGGCAGAAGCGCATTGGCGCCGGCGTCTCGCCGGGTTCGACACGCCATCCTCGTTCGGGCTCGGCCGCCCGATGCCGACGTCGCATGCCGATGCGACGGAGCGCCATGTCGAGCATCAAAGCGAGCTGGCGCTCGGCGATCTCGAGCGTTTTGCGCGGCAGCATCGTCTGACCATCAACACCTTGGTGCAGGGCGCGTGGGCGCTGCTGCTCGGCCGCTACGGCGGCAGCGACGACGTGGTGTTCGGCGTCACCGTCTCGGGCCGGCCGGCGGAGCTGGCGGATGTCGAGCGTACGGTCGGACTGTTCATCAATACACTGCCGCTGCGGGTGGGATTGCCGGGTTCGGCAACGGTGCTGGAGTGGCTGGGCGAGATCCAGGCGCGGCAGAGCGAGCTGACCGAGCATCAGTCGAGCGCGCTCGTGGATGTGCAGCGCTGGAGCGAGGTCGCCGAAGGCACGGCGCTGTTCGAGAGCATCGTGGCGTTCGAGAACTATCCGGTGGAGATGACGGCGTTGAGCGGCCAGCAGCGGCTGCGGGTCAGCGAGGTGGCGCCGCTGGAGCGGACCAACTATCCGCTGACGCTGCAGGTGACGGTGGGCGCTGCATTGTCGTTGCGGCTGATCGCCGACAGCACGCGGGTCGCCGGGGACGCAGCCGGGCGGCTCATCGCGCATCTGGCTCGACTGCTCGCCGAGATCGTCGCAGATCCCGGGCGACAACTATCTTCCATCTCGCTGTTGAGCGAGGAGGAGCGTCAGCAACTCGTTGCTCCCGCTGCTGATCCGACCGCCTATCGGCAACACGAATGCTTGCACGAGCTGTTCGCATCGCAGGCGAAGCGGACGCCGAAGGCGATGGCTGTCAGCTGCGAGGATCAGACGCTGAGCTACCGGGCGCTGGAGCAACGCGCCAACCAGCTCGCACATCACCTGCGCGGCCTCGGTGTCGGTCCCGATGTGATCGTCGGACTATATGCCGAACGTTCGATCGACATGGTGGTCGGCGTGCTCGGCATCCTCAAGGCGGGCGGCGCATATCTGCCGCTCGACCCAAGCCATCCGCCGGAGCGGCTGGCTAGCACGCTGGAGGATGCCGGCGCGCGCGTGCTGCTGGCGCAGGATGCGCTCATGGAACGGCTGCCGGCGACCGCTGCCATCGTCGTGCAGTTCAAAGCTGATGCTGCAGCAATCGCGGAGCAGGCTGAGACGGAGCCGGTCAATTGCTGCGTGCCGGACAACCTCGCTTACGTGATCTACACGTCCGGTTCGACCGGACGGCCGAAGGGAACGCTGATCACCCATGCCTGCGTCACCCGGCTGTTCGCGGCCACCGAGGCCTGGTTCTGCTTCGGTCCGCAGGACGTCTGGACGCTGTTTCATTCGCTCGCCTTCGACTTCTCGGTCTGGGAGCTGTGGGGGCCGCTGCTCAAGGGCGGCCGGCTGGTGGTGGTACCGTATTGGATCAGCCGCTCGCCGGAGGAATTCCACGCGCTGCTGTCGCGTGAGGGCGTGACGGTGCTGAACCAGACGCCGTCAGCGTTTGCCGGCTTGATCCGTGCGGATCGGGAAACGTCGCGTCCCCTCGCGCTACGCACCGTGATCTTCGGCGGCGAGGCCTTGAATTTCGCCGAGCTGGCACCTTGGTTCGAGCGGCATGGCGACACCACGCCGCAACTGATCAACATGTACGGGATCACCGAGACCACGGTGCATGTGACCTGGCGGCCGGTGCGGCAGGCCGACATCGGCGCGGCCGCGAGCGCGATCGGTCAGACCATTCCCGATCTGCAGGCCTACGTGCTCGACCCGCGGCTGGAGCCGATGCCGATCGGTGTTGCCGGCGAGCTGTATATTGGCGGCGCCGGACTCGCGCGTGGCTATCTGAAACGTCCGGGATTGACGGCGGAGCGGTTCGTGCCGAGCCCGTTCGCGCGGGGCGAGCGGCTGTATCGCACCGGGGACCTGGCACGGTGGAGCGCGGCCGGCGCGCTCGATTATCTCGGCCGTATCGATCATCAGGTCAAGATCCGCGGCTTCCGGATCGAGCTCGGCGAGATCGAGGCGGCAATGCTGGCGCTGCCCGATGTCGAGCAGGCAGCGGTTGTCGTGCGGGAGGACAGCGGTGATCGCCGATTGGTCGGCTATGCCGTGCTGCGCGAGGGGGCGGCTGTCGATATGGACGTCATGCGTCAGCAGTTGCAGCAGGGCTTGCCGGACTACATGGTGCCGTCGGCGATCGTAAAGCTCGCCTCGCTGCCGCTGACGCCGAACGGCAAGCTCGACCGCAACGCGCTGCCGACGCCCGACTGGAGCCCGGCCGGCGCGATGGTGGCGCCGCGCAATGCCACCGAGGCGGCGCTGGCGGCGATCTGGCGCGACGTGCTCAAGCGCGACCATATCAGCGTCACCGACAACTTCTTTGCACTCGGCGGCGACTCGATCCAGTCGATCCAGGTGGTGGCCCGCGCCAGGCAGTCGGGATTGTCGCTGACGGCGCGGCAGGTGTTCGAGCAGCAGACGATCGCGGCGCTGGCTGCGGTGGCGGGCAAAGCGAGCACTGCGACGGCGGAGCAGGGATTGGTAGTCGGCGCGGTGCCGCTGACGCCGATCCAGCATTGGTTCTTCGCCCAGGATCTAACGATGCCGGATCACTTCAACCAGGCGGTGCTGCTCGACGGCAGCGATCTGACACCAGAGCCGGTGGTGTCGGCGTTGGACGTGCTGCTGCGCCAGCACGATGCGCTGCGGCTGCGGTTTGCACGTGGTGAGCACGGCTGGCAGCAGACCCATGATGCAAGCGACACGGCGCTGCAGTCGGCAGAGCTGTTCGAGGCGATCGATCTGTCGGGCCTGGATGATGCCGTGCGAGGACCGGCATTGCAGAGGCATGCGGAGCGGCTGCAGGCGAGCCTGGATCTGGCGCAGGGACCGGTGTTGCGGGTGGCGCTGTTCGATCTGGGCGAGGGTGGCCAGCGGCTGCTGCTGATTGCTCATCATCTGGTGGTCGACGGGGTGTCGTGGCGGATCCTGCTGGAGGATCTCGGCACGGCGCTGTCGGCGCTGCGGCGGGACGAGCAGGTGCGGCTGCCGCCGAAGACGACCGCGTTCCGGCACTGGGCGGAGCGGCTGGTGGCCTATGCGCAATCCGAGGCCGCACGGGAGGAACTGAGCTACTGGCGGAGTCAGCCATGGGAAACAGCGCCGCGCCTGCCGCGTGACCATGCGGATGGTGCCAACACGGCCGGCCACGTGCAGCTGGTGAAGCTCGCGCTGGATGCTGACGAGACCCGGGCGCTGCTGCAGGAGGTGCCGGAGGTCTACCATACAGAGATCAACGACGTGCTGCTGACGGCGCTGGTGCAGGCGTTCGCCGGCTGGACCGGGCAGCGGCGGTTGCTGGTCGGCCTGGAGGGTCACGGCCGCGAGGAGCTGTTCGGCGAGATCGACGTGTCGCGGACGGTGGGCTGGTTCACCAGCCTGTTCCCGGTGCTGCTGGAGCTGGAAGGGGACGCCGATCCCGGCGCGGCGCTGAAGCAGGTGAAGGAGCAGTTGCGGGCGGTGCCGCATCGTGGCGTCGGCTACGGTGTGTTGCGTCATCTCGGCGGCGTCGATGTGCCGGCACCTGAAGTCGAGGTGAGCTTCAACTATCTCGGCCAGCTCGACGGCGCGGCCGGCGGGCAGGGCTTCGGCTTTGCCGCCGAGGACGTCGGCCGCGAGCAGCACGCGGCCAACCGCCGCGCGCATCTGATCGACGTGTCCGCCCATGTCGGCGACGGCCGCCTGCAGATGCAATGGGCCTACAGCCATGCATGTCACGAGGCATCAACCATCGAGGCCTTGGCGGAGGAGTTTGCCTCGCGTCTTCGCCACATGATCGAGCACTGCGAGACGAGCGACGGCGGCTTTACGCTGTCCGATTTTCCGCTCCTGCAGGACGCTCTGCATATCTGAGATTGGAGCCGAGCAATGACCATGGACTCGAACCAGAACAAGAAGCGGCTCGGTCAGGAGGCGCTGGAGCGCGTGATCGCATCGGTCGGAGGTCCGCGGCGGGTCGCGGACATCTATCCGCTGTCACCGCTGCAGCGGGGCCTGTTGTTCCACAGCCTGTATGAGCCGGATGCAGCGGTCTATGTGATCTCGCTGGCGTGCCGGCTGCAAGGCGCGCTGGATGCCGATGCGTTCGAGCAAGCCTGGAAGCTGGCGATTGCGCGGCATGCGGTGCTGCGCACCGCCTTCGTCGGCCACGATCTCGACGTGCCCTTGCAGGTGGTGCTGCGCGAGGCGGCATTGCGGTTTGACTGCGAGGACTGGCGGCATCTGCCGGCAGCGGAGCAGGACAGACGCTTTGCCGAGCTGCAGCAGGCCGAGCGCAGCCGTGGCTTCGACTTTGCGCAGCCGCCCCTGATGCGGCTCAGCCTGATCCGGATCGGCGATCACGATCACCGGCTGTTGTGGAATGTGCATCACATCGTGCTGGACGGCTGGTCGATCCCGCTTTTGCTCGACGACGTGCTGACGGCCTATGCGGCGCTGAGCCGGCATGAGACGCCGAAGCTGTCGCCGCTACGGCCGTTCAAGGACTATATCGGCTGGCTGCAGCGCCAGGACCTGGCGCGGGCGGAAGCGCATTGGCGCCGGCGCCTGGCCGGGTTCGATACACCGTCCTCGTTGACGCTTGCGAGGCCAAGCGGTGACGAGCGGCACGGGGAGCGACATGGCGAGCTTCATCACACTCCAAAGGTCGATTTCGCCGCGGTCGAAAGATTCGCGCGAGAACACAAGTTGACCATGAACACCCTGGTGCAGGGCGCCTGGGCGCTGCTGCTCGGCCGCTACTGCGGCTCTGACGACGTGGTATTCGGTGTGACGCTGTCGGGCCGTCCGGCGGAGCTTCCCGATGTCGAGCGTACGGTGGGTCTCTTCGTCAATACGCTGCCACTGCGAGTCGGATTGTCGGACGCCGCGACGGTGCTGGAATGGCTGCGCGTGATCCAGGCGCGGCAGAGCGAGCTGACAGAGTATCAATATAGTCCATTGCCGCTGGTGCAGCGCTGGAGCGAGGTTGCGGACGGAACGGCGCTGTTCGAGAGCATCGTCGCCTATGAGAACTATCCGGTGGCGATGTCGGCTACGACCGGCATTTCGGAGCAACTCCGGATCAGCGACGCCTGCACGACGGAACGGACGAGCTATCCACTGACGCTGCAGGTCACGGTCGACACATCGGTCACTTTCAAACTGATCTATGATGCGGAGCGGTTCGCTGCGACCGCGCTCGAACGCATGCTTGGGCATCTCGGGCATTTGCTCGGTGAGATCGTCGCGGATCCCGCCCGGCAGCTGGGATCGATCCCGTTGCTGAGCGGAGCGGAACGCCAGGAGGTCGTGAGCGCCTTCAACGCGACGGCGATGAGCTATCCGCAGGGGCTGCTGCATGAGCTGATCGAGGCGCAGGCGCGGCGGACACCCGAGGCGATTGCGTTGCGCTTCGAGGGCGAGACGCTCGGTTACGACGGGCTGGAGCGTCAAGCCAACCAGCTTGCACGTCAGCTGCAGAGCCGCGGCGTCGGCCCCGATGTCGTGGTCGGCATCTGCGCCGAGCGCTCGCTGGAGATGGTGATCGGGCTGCTCGGCATCTTGAAGGCTGGCGGCGCCTACCTGCCGCTGGATCCGAGCCTCCCACCGGAGCGGCTGGCAATCATGCTGGAGGATGCCGGCGCGCGCGTGCTGCTGGCGCAGGATGCGCTCACCGCGCGGTTGCCGGCGAGTGATGCGGTCGTGGTGCAGTTCAAAGCCGATGCTGCCGCTATCGCGGGTTATCCTGATAGTGCGCCCGTCGTGGCCTGCACTCCGGACAACCTCGCTTACGTGATCTACACGTCCGGCTCGACGGGGCGGCCGAAGGGCGTGATGAACAGTCATCGCGGCATCGTCAACCGGCTCGCCTGGATGCAGGACGCCTACCGGCTGAGGCCGGAGGACGTCGTGATGCAGAAGACGCCGTTCGGCTTCGATGTCTCGGTTTGGGAGTTCTTCTGGCCGCTGATGCAAGGCGCAGAACTGGTGATCGCGCGTCCCGGCGGGCATCAGGATCCGGCCTATCTGTCAGAGCTGATCGAGCGTCACAGTGTGACGGTGATGCACTTCGTGCCGTCGATGCTGCAGGCGTTCCTGGAGACGGCGGAACTCGGCCGCTGCGGCAGCCTGCGCGACGTGATCTGCAGCGGCGAGGCGCTGCCGGCGGAGACGCAGACCCGATTCCTCACGGCGCTCGCGAGCCGGCTGCACAATCTGTACGGCCCGACGGAGGCGGCGGTCGACGTCAGCGCCTGGGCGTGTCGGCTCGAGCCGGAGGCAACGCAGGTGCCGATCGGCCGGCCGATCAGCAACATCCAGCTCTACGTGCTCGACCCCCGTCTGGAGCCGGTGCCGATCGGCGTTGCCGGCGAGCTCTACATCAGCGGCGTCGGATTGGCGCGGGGTTATCTGCATCGTCCCTCGCTGACGGCGGAGCGGTTCGTGCCGAGTCCATTCGCGCGTGGCGAGCGGCTGTATCGCACCGGGGACCTGGCGCGGTGGCGGGCGGATGGCGCGCTGGATTATCTCGGCCGGCTCGATCACCAGGTGAAGCTGCGCGGCTTCCGGATCGAACTCGGCGAGATCGAGGCGGCGCTGACGGCGCAAATCGGTGTTGCCCAGGCCGCGGTGGTGCTGCGCGAGGACGCCGGTGGCAAGCGGCTGGTGGGTTACGTGGTGGTGCAACCTGGCGCCGCGATCGACGTGGAGACGTTGCGGGGGCGGCTGCAGCGGACACTGCCGGACTACATGGTGCCGTCGGCGATCGTGATGCTCGCGGCGTTGCCGCTGACGCCGAACGGCAAGCTCGACCGCAACGCGCTGCCGGCGCCGGAGTTCGGATCGACGGACATCGATGCGGCGCCGCGCAATGCCGCCGAAACCATCCTGGCGTCGATCTTTATGGACGTTCTTGGCGTCGAACACGTGGGCATCCACGATGATTTCTTCGCCTGCGGAGGACACTCGCTGCTCGCCACCCAGGTCGTGGCACGTGCCCAGCGAGAGCTGAGTGTCCAGGTCCCGTTGCGCGTGCTGTTCGAGGCGCCAACGGTCGCAGGCCTGGCTGCGCGCTTGAGCCTCGCACCGGAGAGCACCGTCGCACCGTTGCTGCCGGTCCCAAGACAACAGCCGTTGCCGCTCTCGCATGGCCAGGAGCGGCTGTGGTTCGTGGAGCAGCTTGGCCTGTCCGGCAGCAGCTATCTGGTGACGGCGGCGGTACGTCTGGTGGGGAAGCTGGATGCCGACGCGCTGTCGGCGGCGTTGAGCGACGTGGTGCGGCGGCATGAGAGCCTGCGGACGCGGTTCGAGGTGCGCGGCGAGAGTGCGATGCAGGTGATCGATCCGCCATGGCCGGTGGCGCTGGCACCGGAGATGGTCGCGACGGAGGACGAGGCGCGGCAACGGGCGGACGCGCTGATGCGGCAGCCGTTCGATCTGTCACGGGACCGGCTGTTGCGCGTGGCGCTGTTGCAGATGTCGCCCGACGTGCACGTGCTGGTGCTGTCGATGCATCACATCGTGTCGGATGGCTGGTCGATGGGGGTCCTGCTCGGCGAGGTCGAGACGCTGTATGCGGCGTTCTGCACGGGGCGGCCGTCACCGCTGCCGGACTTGCCGATCCAATATGCCGACTATGCGGTGTGGCAGCGGCGCTGGCTGGAGGAGACCGCGCTGCAGCGGCAGCTCGACTACTGGACGACGCAGCTTGCCGGCGCGCCGGTCGGCATCGAGCTGGCCACCGACCGGCCGCGGCCGGCAGTGCCGAGCCTCCGCGGCGCGGTGCACCGGTTCTCAGTGGAGTCGACCTGCACGGCGGCGCTGACGGCGCTGGCACGGCAGGAAGGTGCGACGCTGTTCATGGTGCTGCTGGCTGCTTACGACGTGCTGCTGTCGCGCTGGAGCGGGCAGGACGATGTGGTGGTGGGGACGCCGGTCGCGGGCCGCAGCCGGATCGAGACCGAGCGGCTGATCGGCTTCTTCGTCAACATGCTGGCGTTGCGCTGCGACGTCTCGGGCACCGGCTCATTCCGCGACGTGCTGCGGCAGATCAAGGCGACCGCGCTCGACGCCTATGCGCATCAGGACCTGCCGTTCGAGAAGCTGGTGGAGGCGCTGCATCCGGTCCGCGATCTCAGCCGCGAGCCGGTGTTCCAAATCGTGTTCGCGCTGCAGAACACACCGCAACGTTCGCGCGGTCTGCCCGGGCTGAAGCTGGAGCCGTTCGCGGCGGACGCGGTGGCGGCGAAGTTCGATCTCGAACTGGCGATGACCGAGGAGCAGGGCGCCCTGTCGGCGACGCTGGTCTATGCCACGGACCTGTTCGATGCCGAGACGATCGCGCGGCTGGCGGAGCATTTCGTCCGGCTGCTGCAGGGCATCGCGGCGAACCCCGACGGGCGTCTGTCGGAGCTGAGTTTGCTGAGTGCTGCGGAGCGGCAGCAGCTTGTGGCTTGGAACGGCAGCAGCGCGGTCTATGCGCAGGATCGCTGTTTGCACGAGCTGTTCGCGGAGCAGGCGGAACGGGATCCGGCAGCGGTCGCGCTGGTGATGGATGACGAGGAGCTGAGCTATGGCGCGCTGGAGCGGCGAGCCAATCAGCTGGCGCATCATCTGCAGAGCCTCGGCGTCGGTCCCGACGTGATTGTTGGCCTCTGTGTGGAGCGTTCGCTCGACATGGTGGTCGGCGTGCTCGGCATCCTCAAGGCGGGCGGCGCGTACCTGCCGCTCGATCCGCGTTATCCGGCGGAGCGGCTGGCCTATATGGTGGATGATGCCAGGGTGAACGTGCTGGTGACGCAGGCGGCGCTGCTGGAGCGGCTGCCGGCGACGGATACGACGTTGGTGCGGCTCGATGCAGATGCTGCCGCCATCGCGGCGCATCCGGACATTGCGCCAGTCACGGCCTGCGATGCGGATCACCTGGCCTATGTGATCTACACCTCCGGCTCGACGGGGCGGCCGAAGGGAGTGATGACGTCGCATCGCGGCATCATGAACCTGGCCGATGCGCAGCTCGGCCAGCTGCCGCTGCAAGCAAGTGATCGAATCCTGCAGTTCGCGTCGATCAGCTTCGATGCGGCGGTGTGGGATCTGGTGATGAGCTGGCGGGTGGGCGCGGCGCTGGTGCTGGCGGCCCAGCATGATCTGATGCCGGGCGAGCCGCTGCGCGAGGTTCTGCAGCGGCAGCGGGTGACGGCGGTGCTGCTGCCGCCGGCGGCGCTGGCAGCCTTGCCGGTGGCATTGCTGCCTGAGCTGAAGGTCCTGATCGCGGGCGGCGAGGCCTGCACGGCCGAGCTGCTGCGGCCGTGGCTTGCGGGCCGCAGCGTGTTCAACGCCTACGGCCCGACCGAGGCCAGCGTATGCACGACGATGGCTCGCTGCGGTGACGAGCGCCGTCCGCCGATCGGCCGTGCCTTGCCGAACACCCGGGTTTACCTCCTGGACGCACGACTTGAACCGGTGCCGATCGGCGTTGCGGGCGAGCTCTACATCGGCGGCGTCGGATTGGCGCGGGGCTATCTGCACCGCCCCTCGCTGACCGCGGAGCGGTTCGTGCCGAGTCCATTCGCGCGTGGCGAGCGGCTGTATCGCACCGGGGACCTGGCGCGGTGGCGGGCGGATGGCGCGCTGGATTATCTCGGCCGGCTCGACCACCAGGTGAAGCTGCGCGGCTTCCGCATCGAGCTCGGTGAGATCGAGGCGGCGCTGTCGGCGCAAACAGGGATCGCCCAGGCGGCGGTAGTGCTGCGCGAGGATGGCGGCGGCAAGCGGCTGGTGGGCTATGTGGTGGCGCAGCCTGAGACCCAGCTCGATGTCGAGAGCCTGCGTCAGCAGCTGCAGCGATCGCTGCCGGACTACATGGTGCCGTCGGCGATCGTGGCGCTGGCGTCGCTGCCGCTGACACCGAACGGCAAGCTCGACCGCAATGCGCTGCCGGCGCCGGATCGTCGCCGTGACGGCGCCGACCAGCCGCCGCGCAACCCGGTCGAGACCGTGCTCGCCGGCCTGTTCGCCGACGTGCTCAACCTCGAACGTGTCGGCATCCACGACAACTTCTTCGAGCTCGGCGGCCATTCGTTGCTGGCGATGCAACTGCTCGAACGTATCAGGGCCACGCTCGGCATCGCACTGCCCGTTCGTCTGATCTTCATGGCCCCGACAATTGCAGGGCTGGCGGAGCATGCGGAGCAGGCACTCGCGAGCGAGATCGAAACGATGACGCCGGCAGAAATCGAAATCGCCTTGCAGGACCTGGACCGGATCGAACTCCAGTCCATCGAATCCGTGAGTTGAGCCGGAGCATCAGAGATGACCGATATTGCATCGTTGCGACGAGAGCTGCTGCAGCGCCGGCTCGCGACGGCCGCGGTGGGGCGGCCTGGATCTCCGGGCATTCCCCGTCTCGCCCAGGTCGAAGCGCCGCTCTCGCATGGCCAGGAGCGGCTGTGGTTCGTGGAGCAGCTTGGCCTGTCCGGCAGCAGCTATCTGGTGACGGCGGCGGTACGTCTGGTGGGGAAGCTGGATGCCGACGCGCTGTCGGCGGCGTTGAGCGACGTGGTGCGGCGGCATGAGAGCCTGCGGACGCGGTTCGAGGTGCGCGGCGAGAGCGCGATGCAGGTGATTGATCCGCCATGGCCGGTGGCGCTGGCACCGGAGATGGTCGCGACGGAGGACGAGGCGCGGCAACGGGCGGACGCGCTGATGCGGCAGCCGTTCGATCTGTCACGAGACCGGCTGTTGCGCGTGGCGCTGTTGCAGATGTCGCCCGACGTGCACGTGCTGGTGCTGTCGATGCATCACATCGTGTCGGATGGCTGGTCGATGGGGGTCCTGCTCGGCGAGGTCGAGACGCTGTATGCGGCGTTCTGCACGGGGCGGCCGTCACCGCTGCCGGACTTGCCGATCCAATATGCCGACTATGCGGTGTGGCAGCGGCGCTGGCTGGAGGAGACCGCGCTGCAGCGGCAGCTCGACTACTGGACGACGCAGCTTGCCGGCGCGCCGGTCGGCATCGAGCTGGCCACCGACCGGCCGCGGCCGGCAGTGCCGAGCCTCCGCGGCGCGGTGCACCGGTTCTCAGTGGAGTCGACCTGCACGGCGGCGCTGACGGCGCTGGCACGGCAGGAAGGTGCGACGCTGTTCATGGTGCTGCTGGCTGCTTACGACGTGCTGCTGTCGCGCTGGAGCGGGCAGGACGATGTGGTGGTGGGGACGCCGGTCGCGGGCCGCAGCCGGATCGAGACCGAGCGGCTGATCGGCTTCTTCGTCAACATGCTGGCATTGCGCTGCGACGTCTCGGGCGCCGGCTCATTCCGCGACGTGCTGCGGCAGATCAAGGCGACCGCGCTCGACGCCTATGCGCATCAGGACCTGCCGTTCGAGAAGCTGGTGGAGGCGCTGCATCCGGTCCGCGATCTCAGCCGCGAGCCGGTGTTCCAAATGGTGTTCGCGCTGCAGAACACACCGCAGCGTTCGCGCGGTCTGCCCGGGCTGAAGCTGGAGCCGTTCGCGGCGGACGCGGTGGCGGCGAAGTTCGATCTCGAACTGGCGATGACCGAGGAGCAGGGCGGCCTGGCGGCGACGCTGGTCTATGCCACGGACCTGTTCGATGCCGACACGATCGCGCGGCTGGCGGAGCATTTCGTCCGGCTGCTGCAGGGCATCGCGGCGAACCCCGACGGGCGTCTGTCGGAGCTGAGCCTGCTGAGTGCTGCGGAGCGGCAGCAGCTTGTGGCGTGGAGCGGCGGCAGCGCGGTCTATGCGCAGGATCGCTGTTTGCACGAGCTGTTCGCGGAGCAGGCGGAACGGGATCCGGCAGCGGTCGCGCTGGTGATGGATGACGCGGAGCTGAGCTATGGCGCGCTGGAGCGGCGAGCCAATCAGCTCGCGCATCATCTGCAGAGCCTCGGCGTCGGCCCCGACGTCATCGTTGGACTGTGTGTGGAGCGTTCGCTCGACATGGTGGTCGGCGTGCTCGGCATCCTCAAGGCGGGCGGCGCGTACCTGCCGCTCGATCCGCGTTATCCGGCGGAGCGGCTGGCCTATATGCTGGATGATGCCAAGGTGAACGTGCTGGTGACGCAGGCGGCGCTGCTGGAGCGGCTGCCGGCGGCGGATACGACGTTGGTGCGGCTCGATGCAGATGCTGCCGCCATCGCGGCGCATCCGGACATTGCGCCAGTCACGGCCTGCGATGCGGATCACCTGGCCTATGTGATCTACACCTCCGGCTCGACGGGACGGCCGAAGGGAGTGATGACGTCGCATCGCGGCATCATGAACCTGGCCGATGCGCAGCTCGACCAGCTGCCGCTCACGGCGAGCGACCGCATCCTGCAGTTCGCGTCGATCAGCTTCGATGCGGCGGTGTGGGATCTGGTGATGAGCTGGCGGGTGGGCGCGGCGCTGGTGCTGGCGGCCCAGCATGATCTGATGCCGGGCGAGCCGCTGCGCGAGGTTCTGCAGCGGCAGCGGGTGACGGCGGTGCTGCTGCCGCCGGCGGCGCTGGCAGCCTTGCCGGTGGCATTGCTGCCTGAGCTGAAGGTCCTGATCGCGGGCGGCGAGGCCTGCACGGCCGAGCTGCTGCGGCCGTGGCTCGCGGGCCGCAGCGTGTTCAACGCCTACGGCCCGACCGAGTCCAGCGTGTGCACGACGATGGCTCGCTGCGGTGACGAGCGCCGTCCGCCGATCGGCCGTGCCTTGCCGAACACCCGGGTTTACCTCCTGGACGCACGACTTGAACCGGTGCCGATCGGCGTTGCGGGCGAGCTCTACATCGGCGGCGTCGGATTGGCGCGGGGCTATCTGCACCGCCCCTCGCTGACCGCGGAGCGGTTCGTGCCGAGTCCATTCGCGCGTGGCGAGCGGCTGTATCGCACCGGGGACCTGGCGCGGTGGCGGGCGGATGGCGCGCTGGATTATCTCGGCCGGCTCGACCACCAGGTGAAGCTGCGCGGCTTCCGCATCGAGCTCGGTGAGATCGAGGCGGCGCTGTCGGCGCAAACAGGGATCGCCCAGGCGGCGGTAGTGCTGCGCGAGGATGGCGGCGGCAAGCGGCTGGTGGGCTATGTGGTGGCGCAGCCTGAGACCCAGCTCGATGTCGAGAGCCTGCGTCAGCAGCTGCAGCGATCGCTGCCGGACTACATGGTGCCGTCGGCGATCGTGGCGCTGGCGTCGCTGCCGCTGACACCGAACGGCAAGCTCGACCGCAATGCGCTGCCGGCGCCGGATCGTCGCCGTGACGGCGCCGACCAGCCGCCGCGCAACCCGGTCGAGACCGTGCTCGCCGGCCTGTTCGCCGACGTGCTCAACCTCGAACGTGTCGGCATCCACGACAACTTCTTCGAGCTCGGCGGCGACTCGATTCAGTCCATGCAGGTGGTATCGCGTGCGCGGGCTGCGGGGATCGCGATCACGCCTCGACAGATCTTTCAGCATCAAACGGTCGCCGCGCTGGCCCGCACGGCCGCTGCGTCGCAAAGTCCTGCCGAGCCGGATCAGATCGGAGGACCATCGCCACTGATCCCGATCCAGCATTGGTTCTTTGCTCAATCCGGCCCGATCAACTACTTCAATCAATCCGTGTTGCTGCAGGTGCCGCCCGACATCAGGCCTGCGCGGCTCGAGCGCGCGATTGCGTCACTCCTGATCCATCATGACGCGCTGCGCAGCCGCTTTGTCCAGGACGCGACTGGCTGGCGGCAGGAGCCCCTCTCGGTTGGAGACGTCCCGGTCACGCTCGTCCATGTCGACCTCGCCGAGCTCGCGCCACAGCTCCGCGCCGAACAGCTGACCGCGGCCGCTGCGACGCTTCAGGGAAGCCTGGATCCGACGGACGGCCGGCTCGTCGCCGCGGCATGGTTCGACTTCGGCGCCGAGACACCCGGGCGGCTGTTGCTGGTGATCCATCATCTGGTTGTCGATGGCGTCTCGTGGCGGATCATCATTGAGGATTTGATGGCTGGCTACGACCAGCTCGAACGCGGAGAGACCATCACTCTGCCGGAGAAGGCAACATCGTTCGGGAGCTGGGCAAGACGGCTGGCGAACCATGCGCAGGGAGTCCAAGCGGTCGGCGAACTCGAATACTGGATATCGACCTGTCGAGATGCCCTGCCACTGTCCGTCGACCGCACGATGGGTCTGCGCCATCAGACCTACGGAGAAACCGAGAGCCTGACGACCGAGCTGTCGGCCGACGAGACCCAGGCGCTCTTGACCGAGGTGCCGAAAGCCTATCACAGCCGGATCAACGACGTTTTGCTCGCCGCGCTCGGCGTCGGGCTGGCTGATTGGCGCGCCGCACGGGGCGCGAGGGAGACGGTCAGTCTCGTCGACCTCGAAGGGCATGGCCGGGATGATATCTTCGAAAGCGTCGATTTGTCCCGCACCGTCGGCTGGTTCACCACGATGTTTCCCGTCCGGCTCGACGCCGGAGGGATTGATATCGCTGATGTCAGGAGCGGCGGTCCCGCCGCGGGAACGGTGCTGCGGCGAACCAAGGACTACCTCCGTGATGTGCCGCAAGACGGCATCGGCTGGGGCCTTCTGCGCCACCTGAATGAAAAGACGGCCGGCATCCTGCAAGCGCTGCCGCGTGCGTCGGTCAGCTTCAACTATCTTGGACGCTTCGATCAACGCAATGCGGCGGGGTGGCAGCTGGCGCTCGAAGACCCGGGCCCGGTGATCGCGCCGGAGCGGGAGAGGGATCATCTGCTCGAAATCGTCTCGGTGATCAGAGGCGACGCGTTGCTCATCGAGTGGCGGTGGTCGCCTGGCGCGCATGATCGGGCCTCGATCGCAGATCTGGCCGAACGCTTCATGGCGGCGCTGACGGGATTGATTCGTCATTGCCGCGCACGTCAGGTGGGACAGTTCACGCGCTCCGATTTTTCGCTGGTCGAGCTCGACGAAGCTCGCCTGAACCTGCTCCAGGACAGATACCCTGATATCGACGATATCTGGCCGCTCGGTCCGATGCAGCATATCATGCTCACGCATGCGCGCCGCGCGCCGGACAGCGGCGCCTACCATGAGCAACTCTGGCTGACCCTCGAGGGAGCGCTGGATGAACATGCGCTCGATACGGCTTGGCAGGGATTGATCGCGCGTCACGGATCCTTGCGCGTAGCATTCCCGGATGACGATGGCGATCCGGTCCAGATCGTAAGGCGGACAGCTCGACCTCGCTTGTTCTTTGCAGACTGGACGGCGTTGCCGCCGGACGTGATGGAATCTGACCTGGCCACCTTTCTCGCCGAAGACAGGGCAGGCGGCTTCGATCTTTCCGGCGGCGACGTGCTGCGGGCCGCTCTGCTCCGTCATTCCAGGACGCGCCATACCCTGGTCCTGAGCTTCCATCACATCCTGCTCGACGGTTGGTCGGTCCCGATGGTGTTGCGCGAGCTATTGGAGCTATATGATGCCGCGCATCAGGATCGGACGCCGATGCTGCCGGCGCCGGCTTCGTATCGTGACTATCTGGCCTGGCATGGTTCGGCGGACCGCAATACAAGCCGCGCATTCTGGACGAGCCGTCTGAACGGCGCAGACCTACCGTGCCGGCTCAACCTGCCGAGCGGCAGTGCGACGGAAACGGCCGATAGCGCAGGCGAGGTCCATGCCCGCATTCTGGAACGCCTGACTGCGAAGATTCAGACCGCCGCGCAGGCGTTGCGGGTGACGGCCAATACGCTGGTCCAAGCGGCCTGGAGCCTCGCGCTTGCGCGTCAAGCCGATGGCGGTGCCGAGCAGTTGTTCGGCATGACGACGGCTGTCCGGCCAGGTGATGTCAAAGGCGTCGAACGGATCGTCGGACTTTGTACCAACAATCTGCCACGGCGGATCAAGCTCCTGCGCGACCTGCGTCTGGCCGAGTGGCTCGCGGAGCTGCAGGCGGGGCAGGCGGAAGAGCAGATGCACGACCGCTGTCTGTTGAGTGAGATTCAAGGCTGGCTCGATCTGCCGTCCGATCAGCGGATGTTCGAGTCGGTCGTGGTCTTCGAGAACTATCCCGCCAATCACTCGATTGCAGGCCATGAGGTGGACGATCCAGACAGGATCAGGGTCGTTTCGTTCGGAAGTTTCGAGGCCGGTCTCGACTTTCCGCTATGCCTTGTGATCTCTCTCGATAGCTGCATGAGCTTTCGCCTGATCTTCGGTCGGCGACGTTTCGACGCGAGCGCCATGAAACGCCTGCTCGACGACGTCGTCGAACTGGTATTGGCCATCGTGGCGAACCCGGAACAACGGGTCGCCGATCTCTGGCCCGGTCAAGGCAGCCCCCTCATGATGTATCGCGCATCCGACGATGACGTTGCTGGCGATGCGGCGCCTGTGCCGATGCGATGACATGACACTGAGGTGCTTCCCCGGATGCTGAAACAGCGCTCTCGTGTGGTCGGCGAATTCGCTGCGGCAGTGCCGGGCGTGGCGCCCGATCGGGAGGAGGCGGTCATTCCGCCTCTATTGAAGGGCCGGTCGTCGCTGTGGCGGCCGATGATACGTTTTGCCATTCCGCAGACCGCCAGCGCGGCATTGCAGCTGTTGTCGGGAACGGTCACCGCGATCTATTTCGGACAACTCCTCGGCGGATCGGCACTTGCAGTCGCGTCGGTGTTTTTTCCGATCTTCTTTCTCCTCATCTCCTTTCTGATCGGATTGATTTCCGGCGGGATCGTGCTCGTGGCGCGCGCCTACGGCGCGGGTGATCTGCAGGATGCCAGGGCCGTGGTCGGAACGACCCTCTGCATCTGTTTCTCGATCAGCGTTGTGATCGCGATCGCAGGGAGCTGGCTGGCTCCGGAGTTGCTCGGGGTCATGGCGACCCCCGGGGACATCCTCGGTTCGGCGATCGGCTATGCGCGGATGACGTTCGTGTCATTGCCGCTCCTGACGGTGCTTTTTGCCTACGCATTTCTCCTGAGAGGAACAGGAGACGCGCAAACCCCCTTCGTCGTGATGATCGTCTACTTCGCCATCTCTCTGCTGCTTACTCCGGCCTTGATCCTGGGATGGGCGGGACTACCGCAACTCGGTGTCACGAGCGCGCCCTGGGCGAACATGGTCGCTACGATCATCGCGCTTCCCTGCCTCGTGGTCTATCTCGGAGTGCGCAGGCATCCCTTGGCATTCGATGGCCGGCTGATGCGGCGGCTACGGATCGATCGAAAGATCGTTGGGCCGTTTTTCGCCATCGGCATTCCAGGCGGCGTTCAAACGATGGTGGTCGCGCTGGCCGAAGTGGCCGTCATCACATTGGTCAACTCGTTTGGATCAAGTGCGACCGCTGCCTACGGCGCGATGAACCAGGTGGTGGGCTATCTGCTCGCCCCGATGCAAGCCGTCGGGCTCGCCGCGACCGTGATCGCGGCACAGGCGATCGGGGCGAGGCAACTGAACGGCCTCCACGGGGTGACACGGGCCGGCACGATCCTCTCCGTTCTCGTGGGGACCTCGAGCGTCGCTGGGCTTCTGTTGTTCTCGGAGCGGATCTTGTCTTGGTTCGTCGTCGATCCCCAGACGTTGGCCATTGCGGTGCACGCCCTACAGATCGTGCTGTGGAGCTATGTGTTCGTCGGTGTCACCGACGTGCTCGCCGGCGTCATGCGCTCGTCGGGAACGGTTGGGTGGCCAACCGTGATGACGCTGGCCAGCGTCTGGCTGGTGCAGGTGCCCGTCGCCTACCTGATGTCCGGGACATTTGGGCTGGACGGCGTCTGGATGGGCTATCCAGCAGGGTTCGCCGCAGCGCTCGTCGCACAGCTCGCGTATTATGGCTTTGTCTGGCGCTATCGCATGAGCCGCCTCTGACCGAGATCAGGCGATTTTTTGCGAAGGCATCTTGGTCGTCCCGTAAGAGATCTCACGGCTGAAGAAGCAACGATTGATTCGTACGGCACGTGGGCTCCCGTCTCATGGCCGGCCGACGGACTCATCTTCCGAGTGCCGTCGGCCGCCGACGCTGGAATCATCAGGCGGGTCCCTTGATCGCCCTTGGGGGCGATGCCGCTGAAGGCGTTGCTCAGGCCGCCTTCGGCACGTCTTGCGATCCGTCGGTCGGCAGGCCGCCCGCGAGATTGCTGCCGATGGCAAGCCCGCGCCCCTTCACCAGACCGAAGATGGCCGGGATGACGATCAGCGTCAGCAGGGTCGAGGAGATCATGCCGCCGATCATCGGAACGGCGATGCGCTGCATGATCTCAGAGCCGGTGCCGGTGCTCCACATGATCGGCAGCAGGCCCGCCATGATGGCGACCACGGTCATCATTTTCGGCCGGACGCGCTCGACTGCGCCTTCCATGATGGCGTCCTGCAGATCCTGCCGGCTCAATGATCGGCCCTCGGCGCTCCGCAAGGCCTTCATCTCGGCCAGTGCATGATCGAGATAGATCAGCATCACCACACCCGTTTCGGCGGCCACGCCGGCGAGGGCGATGAAGCCGACCGCGACGGCGACCGAGAGGTTGAAGCCGAGCCACCACATCATCCAGATGCCGCCGACCAGCGCGAACGGCAGCGACAGCATCACGATCAGGGTCTCGGTGATGGCCCTGAAGTTCAGGTACAGCAGCAGGAAGATGATCGTGAGCGTCACGGGAATGACGATCTTCAGGCGAGCCGCCGCGCGCTGCAGATATTCGTACTGGCCGCTCCAGATCACGTAATATCCGGCCGGAAACTGGATGCTCTCGGTGACGGCACGCTGTGCGTCGGCGACGTAGCTTCCGATGTCGCGTTCACGGATATCGACGTAGATGTAGGTCGCAAGCTGCCCGTTCTCGGTGCGGATCGAGGTCGGTCCGCGAGCAGGCTCCACCTTGGCGACTTCGCCGAGGGGGACCGCGCCGCCGGCCGGCATCGGCACCAGGATGTCGCTGGCGATGGCCTTCGGATTGTCCCGGAGATCGCGCGGGTAGCGCATGTTGACCGTGAAGCGCTGGCGGCCTTCGACGGTCGTGGTGACCGTCTGGCCGCCGAGAGCCGCCGCAATCGTGTCCTGGACGTCCTGCACCAGGATTCCGTAGCGTGCGAGCGCCTCGCGGTCCGGCGTGATCTCCAGGTAGTAGCCGCCGATCCCGCGTTCGGCATAGGCGGACGACGTTCCCGGCACGGTCTTGATCACCCGCTCGATCTGCTTGGCGAGGCGGTCGATCTCGGTCAGGTCGGTGCCCATCACCTTGACCCCGATCGGCGTGCGGATGCCGGTCGAGAGCATGTCGATGCGTGCCTTGATCGGCATGGTCCAGGCGTTGGAGACGCCGGGGAATTGCAGCGCCTTGTCCATCTCGGCAATGAGGCTGTCGATGGTGACGCCGGGGCGCCATTGCTCCTTTGGCTTGAGGTTCACGATCGTCTCGAACATCTCGGTCGGGGCAGGATCGGTCGCGGTCGCCGCCCGTCCGGCCTTGCCGTAGACCGAAGCGACCTCCGGGAACGACTTGATGATCCGGTCCTGCATCTGCATCAGGTCGGCCGCCTTGGTGACGGAGATGCCGGGCAGGGTGGTCGGCATGTAGAGCAGCGTGCCCTCGTTCAAACTGGGCATGAACTCGGTGCCGAGCTGTCGGGCCGGCCAAATCGAGACGGCAAGCACGACGATCGCGACCAGGATCACTAACGTCTTGGCCCGCAGCACGCCCTTGATGACCGGCCGGTAGATCCAGATCAGGAAGCGGTTGATGAAATTCCGGTGCTCGGGAACGATCCTGCCGCGGACAAAGATGACCATCAGCGCCGGCACCAGCGTCACCGACAGCAGCGCTGCCGCGGCCATCGAAAACGTCTTGGTGAAGGCGAGCGGGCTGAACAGCCGGCCTTCCTGCGATTCGAGCGTGAAGATCGGCATGAACGACACGGTGATGATCAGCAGGCTGAAGAACAACGCAGGTCCAACCTCGGCTGCCGCATCGATCAGAATCTGCACGCGCGACTGATCGGGCTTGGCGCGCTCGATATGCTTGTGCGCGTTCTCGATCATGACGATGGCGGCGTCCACCATCGCGCCGATGGCGATGGCGATGCCGCCCAGGCTCATGATGTTGGAGCCGAGCCCCAGCAGCTTCATGGCGCCGAACGCCATCAATACGCCGACCGGCAACATCAGGATCGCAACCAGGGCGCTGCGAATGTGCAGCAGGAACACGACACAGACCAGCGCGACGACGATGCTTTCCTCGAGAAGCGTGTGCTTCAGCGTATCGACGGCCGCATAGATCAGGTTCGAGCGGTCGTAGACCGGCACGATCTCGACTGATTTCGGCAGGCTGCTCGCGATCTCCTTGAAGCGCGTCTTGACGTTCTCGATGACGTCCAGCGCGTTGACGCCGAACCGCTGCAGCACGATGCCGCTGGCGACTTCGCCTTCGCCGTTCAGCTCGGCAATGCCGCGCCGCTCGTCCGGTCCGAGCTCGACATGGGCGACGTCGCGCAGCAGCACCGGCGTCCCGCCGGAGGACTTCAGCACGACATTGCCGAGATCGTTGATGCTCTTCAGATAGCCCTTGCCGCGGATGACGTATTCGAACTCGGACAGCTCGACCGTTCGTCCGCCGACGTCGGCATTGCTGGCGCGGATCGCGTCGCGGATCTTCTGCATGCTGATGCCGCGGTCGCGCATCCGCTGCGGATCGAGCACCACGTTGTACTGCTTGACGAAGCCGCCGATGCTCGCGACCTCGGCAACGCCTTCGGCCTTGGCCAGGGCAAACTTCAGATTCCAGTCCTGGATCGTGCGGGTGTCGGCGAGGTTCAGCTCCTTCGAGACAACAGCGTATTGGTAGACCCAGCCGACGCCGGTGGCGTCCGGCCCGATCGTCGGTGTCACGCCCGTCGGGAGCCGCGAGGTTGCGCTGTTCAGGAACTCCAGGACGCGTGACCGTGCCCAGTAGATGTCGGTGCCGTCCTCGAAGATCACGTAGACGAACGACACGCCGAAGAACGAGAAGCCGCGCACGACCTTCGACTTCGGCACCGTCAGCATGGCCGTCGTCAAGGGATAGGTGACCTGATCTTCGATGACCTGCGGCGCCTGGCCGGGGTATTCGGTGTAGACGATGACCTGAGTGTCGGACAGATCTGGGATTGCGTCGAGTGGAAGGTGAATGAGCGCGTAGAAGCCGGCGGCGGCTGCGAAGCCGGTGCCGAACAGGACCAGCAGGAGATTGCGGGCCGACCAGGCGATGATGCGGGCGATCATTTGTGCTCTCCCATCCCGGCGTGGTCGCCGTCGGCAGGCTGCGATTCACCTGCTTCTGCGAAGCTCTTCAGCGCGGCCTTCAGGTTGCTTTCGGCGTCGATCAGGAAGTTGGCGGACGTGACCACCGCCTCGCCATCCGACAGGCCGTCGCGGACCTCGATATAGCTGCCGCCGCGGCGGCCGAGCTTCACGGCGCGCGGCTCGTAGCGGCCTTCGCCCTTGTCGACGAGAACGGCCTGACGGCTGCCGGTGTCGAGCACGGCATTGTCCGGTACGGCCAGCACGGGGGTCGAGGCGGCGGTGTCGATCTCGGCGTCGACATACATGTCGGGCAGCAGAGCGAGGTCGGGATTGGCCAATTCGATCCGCACGCGCGCCGTCCGCGTGTCCTTGTTCACCTGCGGGTAGATGACCGCGATCGAGCCAGTGAAGCTGCGTCCGGGAAAGCTGCGCGCGCGGATCGTGACCGGCTGTCCAACCGCGATGCTGCCGAGGTCGCGCTCGGCGACGTCCACCAACGCCCAGACCACCGAGATGTCCGCGATCCGGAACAGCACGTCGCCCGGATTGGCGCGCATGCCTTCGATCGCGTTGCGCTCGAGCACGATGCCGTCACGCGGCGCCGACCATTGCACCGTGACGGGGGCGATGCGCGATTTCTCCATCGCAGTGATGACCGGCTCCGGGACGTCCAGATTGGTCAGGCGTTGGCGCGAGCCGCGGCCGTAGGATACGTTACCGCCGACGAGGTTGGAATTGATGGTGGAGAGATATTCCGCCGTAGCCGCAGCGATGGCGGAGCTGTAGATCTCCATCAGCGGCTGGCCGGCCTTGACGCGGGTGCCCGTGGTCACGTCGGCCACCTTCTGGACGAAGCTTTCAGCTCGCATCGCAATCACGGAGACACGGCGCTCGTCGAGCTGGATCGTGCCGGGCGCCTTGACGGCAATTTGGAGCGTGCGCCGCTCGACCGGCGTCGATCTCACGCCGGTGCGCTGGATCTTGCCGGGCGAAAGCTTGACTACGCCATCATCGGCATCGTCGCCTTCGTAGACGGGAACGTAGTTCATCCCCATCGGATCCTTCTTGGGGGTGGCAGACGTGTCCGGCAGGCCCATCGGATTGCGGTAGTACAGAATCTTGCGTGACGCGTCCGCCTGCTGCTTTGGCTTCGCAGGCTCCGGCGCTGCTTGATCGTCGTCGTAGACCGGCAGGTAGTCCCGCCCGCGATCATCCTTCCTGGGGCTCGCGGACCACGCCGGAGCTCCGCTCGGATCGCGATAATAGAGCGGCACCCGATCGGCAGCCGCGGCAGCGAAAGGGGTGTGAAGAGACGAGGGCGACGTTCGGGTCGACCAATATCCGCCCAGACCAATGCCGGCCCCGAGTGCGACGGTCGCGAGCAAACGCAATGTGTTCATGGCATCACCGTGAGGCGCGCGAGCGCGCGCTATCCGCAGGAGGTAGGCGGGGCGCTCCTCGGGAGCGCCCCCGCGAGCTCACTTCGTCGCCTTGACGATGACCTTGCCGGTGACGGTCTCCGGCTCGCCCTGCACCTTGGCCGAGAGCGTGACCTGGTAGCGGCCGGCCATCGGCAGGTCGGTCTTGAAGGCGTAGATGCCCGGCTCCTTGGACGGCAGCGGCGCCACCGGCGATTCCATGTCGGCCATGCCGTCCGGAGCCATGTCGACCCGGGTCTTGAAAATGACCGCGTCAGTGACGGCCTTGCCGGTCTGCTTGTTGGTGAGACGAATGGCGAGCGTGACGTCGTCGCCCTTCTTCATCTCCGGATTGAGCGGCTCGAACGTGTAGTCGCCGGCGCCTGCCATGGCGGCCGATGCGGCAAGCGAAAGGGTGGCGGCGAGCGCCGCGATGCTGATTCTGGAAAGCATGGTCCTGTCCTCATGAATGGATCTCGGCCGTGGCGCTCGCTGCGCGCACGTCAGTCGTTGGCGCGGGCAGACGTTGCGCGCGCGTCGAACTCTGGCGAGATCAGATTCGAGGAGGTCGGAAGGGCGGACTGCCGCTGTGAAGAGAGACGACCTGATCGGCGGGAAGCGCGACCGTGGTCGCCGTCATGGCAATGGGCGCAAGGGTGACGACCCTGACATCGCCGAGGGCCACCGTCCCGCCGGCGCAGCAGAAACCCATCCCGCATTTGGTGCTGTGCGCGGGGGAGGTTTGTCCCTTCATGCCGTCGGGACAGCACTCGTCCATCGACATGTCGGAGCCATCGCCCATGTGCATGCTCGTCTGCATGTCATCCGACGACATCACGACGCCACCCGCCGATGCGCCGATCGGCAGCATCGTTAGCGAGAGGGCGATCGCGAACGCTATGATGGTACGGACGAGCCGCATCGAGATCGAGTCTACCTTTGTGACGCGAATACCATCTTCTGACTAACATACTCGAGCGGCCGAGGCAGCACTTGATTTTGCTCAAAGCCTCGTGACCGTCACCTCCGCGGGTTGGAGAGGAAAGTCCAATAATTTCAGCTGGATGTGAGACCTGCAGGCCGTGACGGACGCCGCGCCTTCGAAACGACGCAAAGGCCGCAGCGGGAGAGCGCAGTGATTTCTGGGCCAGTCAATCAGCCGATCGGTCGAGGCGCTGAGCCGCGCGGGCGCGCGCTCCGGCACCCAGCGAAAGTGCTGCCGCGATCGCCACCAGTGCCGTCTCGCTGATCCAGAGCCTGTATGGCGCCTTCGGCTCGTGCCTGGTCGCGGGCCGCACCGGTGTCGTACTCCAGAACCGTAGCGCGTATTTCTCGCTCGATCCCGATCATCCCAATCGGCTCGAGCCCGGCAAGATTCCCTTGCACACCTTGATCGCCTCAATCGCAAAGCGCGACGGCAGATTGTGGTCCGTGCTCGGCTGCATGGGGGCGGACGGACAGCCGCAGATCCAGTTGCAGCTCTATTCGGCGATGATTGATCACGGCCTCGACATCCAGGAGGCGATCGAAATGCCGCGCTTCCTGTCCGGCCGCCTCGGCCTTGGTGAAGCCCGCGATACCCTGCACCTTGAGGGCCGTTTTCCCGAAGACGCAGTGGGTGCGCTTCTGCAAAGAGGACACATCATCAATCGCTGGGGCGCATGGAACGAGATGGCCGGCCACGCGCACAGCATTGCGCTCGATCCGCAGAGTGGCACATTGGCCGGAGGGGCTGATCCGCGCCGTGACGGCGCTGCGCTTGGATGGTAGCTGGCGCCCGCAGCCTGGAATCGTATCTTGGGCTTCGCGGCTGACGCGCGTCCAATTTGGTGGCGAAGAGTAAGCTTGGCCGGTCTCAACGACCAAAGTCTTTTCCGAGCCTTTCAAGTCCTCGAACAACGCCACAATTGTCCAGGCGCTGCGTCAGGGCTTTGGCAACGCGATCAGCCAGACCGGCCAGCAGCTCGTACCACAGCAGATGAACGTCCGGCCGACCTTGACGGTGAAACCCGGATTTCCCGATCCGGGTCATCGTCAGTCGCGATCTGAGCTTGAACCGTATTCGGTGCGAACGCTCGTCTGCGAGACTGAAGATCACGGCGATCCCTGATGCCAAACCAGCCAGGGTGACCGTGGAGCTTCCTGCTGCTGTCTACAAGGATCTCATATGCGGAGGTCTTGTCGAGAGAGACGGGAGAGCAGATCAAGGACGCTACACGGCTCATCGGCTCCGTGATTGGGCGCTTCATGGTATCCGATCGGGCATTTGCGAAAGCACGCAAGAAGCCGTGCTGACGCTCGGTCCGCAACAAGCCCATGAGACGTGATGAGACGTGATCATCGCGAAATCGCGGATGCGGGGGATCACGTCTCATACTTTAGCCCATCGGGTAGAGGATCTCCTTCGACACTGTGTCGATCTTGGCGAGGACGTCCGGGTCCAAGGTCAGGTCGGCGGCCGCCAGGATGTCGTCGAGCTGGTCGGGATGAGTCGCGCCGACGATGGTCGAGGCGACGAAGTCATGCTGCTTGCTCCACGCCGTGGCCAGGGTGACCACGGAGATCCCGGCCTCCGCGGCGATCGTGGCGAAGCGCTCGGTCGAGGCCAGGGTCTTGTCGTTGACGAACCGCCGCGCCATCGTCGCCTGACGGCCGCCCATTTTGAGGTAGTTGCTGAAACGCGCGCCCTCCGGCAGCTTGCCGCCATTGTACTTGCCAGACAGCACGCCGCCGCCGAGCGGCGAGAACGGGATCAGGCTGATCTCCTCCTTGCGGCAGGCCTGCGCCAACTCGTCCTCGAAGCGGCGGGTTCAGGCTGAAATTGTTCTGGATCGTCTCATAGCGCGCAAAGCCGTCGCGCTCCGAGGTCGCCAGGCTCTTCATGAGGCCCCAGGTGGTCTCGTTGCTGCAGCCGATGATGCGGATCTTGCCGGCCCTGACCAGATCATCGAGCGTCTCCAGCGCATCCTCGTAGCGGGCGCCGTGGTCGGGCCAATGTGTCTGGTAGAGGTCGATATAGTCGGTGTTTAGCCGCCGCAGGCTCGCCTCGAGCGCGCGGGTGATGTTGTGACGGTCCAGGGCCGTCATGCCGCTGCGCTGGGCGCCCCTGATCCAGCCGTGGCTCGGGCCGCAGACCTTCGTCGCCATGATGATCGCGTCGCGGCTCTTGCCCTTCATCCAGCGGCCGAGGATCTCCTCGGTGCGGCCCGCCCATTTCTCGTCCGGTGGTACCGGATAGTTCTCGGCGGCATCGAAAAAATTGATGCCGGCGTCGAAGGCCTTATCCAGAATCCGAAACGAGGTGGCCTCGTCGGCCTGGTTGCCGAACGTCATGGTGCCCATGCAGATCTTGGAAACCACGATGGGGCTTCTGCCCAGGCGCTTGGTCTGCATCAAACATCTTCCTTAGATAATACCGCAGGCTGTCGTCGGATTGCTTGTCCCGCACGGGCTTGCAACGTCGCTACAGGGTAACCAGCAATGGACGTCGTCGTCCACCATTGTCGCAGGAGTCATCGTTCTGGCTGCAACAGGATCCAAAAAAGCACATGACTGGTCGGTGTTGTTGCGCGCCAAGCGAAAAGGTCGGCCTGAACTGTCGCTTGCGTTTTGGATATCCATGGGTTTTAAGCGCATTGAAACTGCATCCGCCGCGCCAAGCGAACCGTATCGTGTGGCCTAGCCACGTTCCGCGCCGAGGCCTTCATAGCTGGCGCTCACTGAATTCACGAGGAATCCCACATGGCCAAGATGACCAAGACCCAACTGATCGACGCAATTGCAGATGGCACGCAGATCACCAAAGGTGATGTGAAGCAGGTCATCGATTACATGGCGACCGTCGGCTACAAGGAGCTGAACGAGTCTGGCGAGTTCGTTGTTCCTGGCTTTGTCAAAATGTCGGTCGTGAACAAGCCCGCTACGGAAGCTCGGATGGGCATAAATCCGTTTACGAAGGAGCCAATGCAGTTCGCCGCGAAGCCGGCAAGCAAGTCGGTCAAGGCGTCACCGCTGAAGGCGGCCAAGGATGCCGTTTGAAGCTAAGGTCTGCCCTGCTTCTGTTCATGTCTGTAGCCCGGCAAACCAAGAGCAATTCGTGATTGCTGACCTACGATCCAGGCTGAACCTGCCGAATCGAAGATGCCGAGGTGCGCCATCAATTCGAGTACATCATTCTCGCCAAGGCGCTCTTCAGCCAGGAAGCGCTTACTTGTTTGCAGAATCCCGTCGAATTGATGGTTCGTTTCGAGATCCTGTCTCAACGAGATCCCACGTGGCGGGCCGTACGCTCGCCGGCTTTGCTGCCACGACGTCGACAAGCCAGCTAGGCCTGTTATCAGCGCTGGTCATCGCCCATCAACGGCTTGATTGGCTCGCCATTTGGACCATAGGACGACACGCCGTCTCCGACGGAAAAGGACATCAGGTCGTGTCCGATGACTAATGGACCCTGGTACGTCGCGCGAGTGCGCCGAAGCAGCGCCTCCTCGGGCACATCCTGCACCGGCTTCACCGTCGCAAATACGATATGCGAATAGACCGCCAGCTTCGGCTTCGCCAGCGAGAAGATCCGCCCGGCTTCCTCGGGTGAGGTGTGATGGGCTTCGATATCACGATAAGAGGGATAATCCTTCACGAGATCAGGTTCGATGATTGCGACCTCGTGAACCAGCAGATCGGCGCCTTTCGCGGCGTTCGCGACGCGCTCGTCATATTTGGTGTCACCCGATAGAACGACTTTCTTGCCGCCATACTCGATCACGTAGCCGAAGGCTGGCTTGATCTTCTCGCCATGATTGACCTCGATCGCCGTGACCTGCACGCCGTTTTTCTCATAGACGAGTCCTGGCTGAATGTCGCTGGCATTGAACGCCACGCCTTCCGGCGGCAGATGTTCGTCATCCTCGCGAATGCGAATATCCTCCGAGAATGCCTTGGTGAGGTTCTGCGTCATTGCGACGGTGCCTGTCGGCCCGAAGATCACCATCGGGGATTTTCGCGAGGCCCAGGGCGTTCCGATCCAGCCGCTGAGCCACATGTCCGGCAAACCGACGATATGGTCGGAGTGGAGATGCGTAATGAAATGAGCTGTGATCGCGCCGAGCGGAATTCGCTTCTGGAAGAGGCGAACGGTCGAGCCCCGCCCCATATCAAACAGCAATTTTTCGGGTCCGGCCTCGACGAGTGTTGACGCACTAAAGCTTCCGATGCGTGGGGTCGGTGTGCCGGTTCCGAGCAACGTTACCTTCATTTCATCTGCCGCGGACGGATGTCCCCACAGCAGAACACAGGCCGCAATTGTAGAAGCAACCAGTCTCACGATGCCAGTTTCGATTGCTAGCATTTGAACACCGGACATTTTCGAGGTTGCTGATAGCGTGGGTGCCTGTGGCCGTCGCCACCTTGATCAGCTTGGTCCATTTAGGGGGCGCGGCTCGATCGTTGATGTGTGTTTTGCGGCTCAGCGTCAATGGTCGACAAACGATTGACCAAATCAAATGTGTTTTGCGATGCACAATGTTGCTGTTGGAGAAGGTCAAACGACGGTTTAGAAAAAGTCACCTCATCCGCCATTCTCCAACCTCAGCCGGAACGCCATGAGCAATCTGAAGGATCCGTCAAACATCGACGAGTATCTCGCGTTTCGAATCTATAATCTTGGAAAGCTTGCCGCGCGGGGCGCGGGAATGATGCTGCGGCGAGAGTTGGGGATCGGACGCCGAGACTGGCGCATTCTTGCTTACGTTGCGCAACGGCCTGGCTTAAGCCTGGGCGAACTCGCCGAAGTCGCCGACATTGAGCCGGAGCTTGCAAGTCGAGGGGTAGGTAAGCTCGTGGGTAGCGGAATCATTGCGAAGACAAGGCTCCCCGAAAACAAGCGACTCCTGGCACTTTCGCTGACGGATGCTGGGCAGGCCTTGTACGAGCAGGCGCAACGGAAAACCAAGGCGTACAATAGGGATTTCGCAGCGTGTTTGAGCGATGAAGACGCACATGTATTGGACAGACTGCTAAGGAAACTTTCGGAACGAGCTGCGGAGCTCACGCATCTGCAGGCCGCCGCTGGCGGCCAAGATGATATCGTCGAATAGGGTATGCGATGCCGTTGTGACCCGTGGTAGGTGGGGCCGATGCGGTTGCGTTTCACCAGCAGAGAGCCGTCAGCTCATAGAGATCGATCTGCTCGATACGACGTGTGTTCATATCCGAAGGCCGCTTCACCATTTCGTCGGGCGTGCTGCCAGTCGGCGGATCTCCAAGAGAAGCTGGGCTGCTGGCGCCGGTAGAATGCCCAGTCGGCGCTTGAAGGCGGTCAGCGTCCTCACGCTCGTTGCTCCGGGGATGTCCAACAGATTGACCAACCGCGCGCGACGGTCCGCGTCGTAGATCGATTCCGGCATCCAGCCGAGAAAGCCCGAGCGGGTCACGAGGCTCTTGAGGACGATGACCGACCGGGTCTCGACCACGATGTTCGGCAGCCCGAGGCCGCTGTCGCGAAACACCTGCTGCAGTTGCTGGTAGGGCGCGGTGCCGCGCGGCGTGATCGCCCAGCGCTCGTTCATTGTATCCTCGAGCGTCAGCTTTCGCTTCCGGCGCAGCGGGTGACCGGTCGCTGCGACGATATTGCTGCGGTCCTGCCAGCGGCAGTCGGGAATGGCTTCGATCTCGTCGGGCGTTTCGGCGGTGGCGCTCAGGGCGAGGTCGATTTCATGCTTGATCAGTCCCTCGGCAAGCCGGTCCCAGACTCCTTCCATGACCGACACAGTGAGCTGAGGCCAGGCCTTCAGAACACCTTCGATCGCCAGCGGGAGAATGAGACTCGCGATCGCGCCCACCGCGCCGACGCGTATCGTCCTCCTCGCCAATCCGCGCATCGCGTTGATTTCTTCGGTCGCGTTCTCCGCCTCGCGCAACAGCAGCGTTGCATGCGGCAGCAGCGCGCTGCCGATCGCCGTCAGTTGCATCCCCTTTGAATGACGTTCGAACAGCGGTGAGCCGACCTCCTGCTCGAGACGCCGCACCGTGCGGCTGAGTGCCGGCTGGGTCACGTGCAGCGCCTCGGCAGCCCGGCCGAGACTGCCGGTCGCGCTTCGGTGGGCTGACGTCCGAGAGGGCAGGGTCCAGAACTTTTTCCTGACGAGCCCCCGGGAGCCGCCAGTTCGCTCTCACGCCTCTCGAGCCAAGCCGCGGCCGCCTTCCGGTCGAATGTTCGGGCTTTCCGATGAAGGATGGCTCCGCCGCACTTGATGAGGACCTGGGCCAGATGGGGTGGTGCCGTCTTTGCGCTTGCGAGCGGTGATCGTTGCCATTAATCGGCGTAAATGGGTGGTGATCGGATGCTTTCGGTGCAACATCTAAATGATTGATATCTCGAATAAAACGGAAAATTCGATGCGTTGTCGCTTCTCGGTGGCGCCGATGATGGATTGGACAGACCGGCATTGCCGGGTGTTCCATCGGCTGCTGTCGCGCCGGGCGCTGCTGTATACGGAGATGGTCACGACCGGCGCGGTCATTCATGGCGATCGCCGGCGGCTGCTCGGCTTCGACCGAAGCGAGCATCCTGTGGCGTTGCAGCTCGGCGGCTCCGATCCAGGCGATCTTGCGACCTCGGCGAAGATTGGCGAGGAGTTCGGCTACGACGAAATCAATCTCAATGTCGGCTGCCCGTCGGACCGGGTGAAAGACGGCCGCTTCGGCGCCTGCCTGATGGCCGAGCCAGCGCTGGTCGCGGCCTGCGTCGCGGCGATGAAGCGCGTGGTGCGCATTCCCGTCACCGTGAAGTGCCGCATCGGCATCGACGATCAGGACCCGGAGGTCGCGCTCGATACGCTGGCGGATGCGGTGGTGGACAGCGGCGCGGACGCGCTGATCGTGCACGCGCGCAAGGCGTGGTTGAACGGCCTGTCGCCGAAGGAGAACCGCGACGTTCCGCCGCTCGACTACGACCGGGTGTACCGGCTGAAGGCGAGGCTGCCGCATGTGCCCGTCATCATCAATGGCGGCATTCCCGGCGTCGAGGCCGCTCAGCAGCATCTGGCGCATGTCGATGGCGTCATGCTCGGCCGCGCCGCCTATCAGGAGCCGTGGCGGCTGCTCGATGTCGACCCTGTGCTGTTCGGCGAGACCGCGCCGCATCAGACCATGAAGGACGCATTGGCTGCGCTCGAGCCGTACATCGCGCGCCAGCTCGCCGAAGGCTCGCGGCTGCACGCGATCACGCGGCATCTCGTCGGCGCCTATCACGCGGTGCCCGGCGCGCGTGCGTTTCGCCGTCATCTTGCGGAGCACGGCGTCAGGCCTGGAGCGGGCATCGAGGTGCTGCGCGAGGCAGTCGCGATGGTCGAAGCGCGCGCGCCGGCGGCCGCGCTCGCCTGAGCCGGTCATGGCGGCGGCAGCAGCTCCGCCACGGCCTGCCGTGCGATCGCATTCTCGTGCGGAAGGCCGATCGAGATGCGCAGCCAGGTGTCGAAATGCGGCTGCACGCGGCCGATGATGATGCCGCGCGCCGCCAGCGCTGCCGCGGCGTCCGGATGCGGACGACCGCAATCGAAGAACACGAAATTGGCCTGTGAGGCACTGAAGCGCCGCTTGTGTTGGCGCAACAGCGCGTGCCACGCCTCGCGCTCGGCCGCGACCTTGGTGCGGACAGCGTCCACATAGTCGCGATCGCGAAGGCTGGCCGAGGCGGCCACGAGGCTCAGCCGGTTCAGCCCGAAGAAGGCGCCGATGCCCATCTGCTTCAGCGCCGCGGCCAAAGGCTTCGGCGCCAGCGTGTAGCCGATCGCGAGACTCGCGAGCCCGTAGATCTTGGAGAAGGTTCGGAACACGGCGACGTTGCCGCCATCGCGCACCAGCGGCGCCACCGTGCGCGCCTGGTAGTCCGGCATGAATTCGAGATAGGCCTCGTCGACGATCACCAGCGCACGCGCCGAAAGCCCGCGCACGGCCTCGATGAACAGGGCGGTGTCGCTCACCGTGCCCGATGGATTGTGCGGATTGACGAGGTAGACCGCGCGCGTCCGCTCGCCGACGGCCGCCGCAATCGCGGGCAGGTCGTTCTCGAGCCGGTCGTTCAGCGGCACGCCGACGACTGTGCCGCCGGCCGGAGCCACCGCATCGACCAGCGCCGTGTAGCCAGGCTCCGAATAGACGAACGTGCCACCGGGCCCGCCCTGTGCGGCGAGATGGAGCCCGAGCACGTTGAGGTTCTCGCCGAGTACGATCTGGTCAGCCGCAACGTTTTCGCGGGCGGCGATCGCAGCCGTCAGCTCGTCGACTTCACCTCCAGTGTAGCGCGCGAGGCCCGCGAGATCGGCCTCGATCGCCGCGACGGCGAGAGGCGAGGGCCCGAATGGGTTCTCGTTGAGGGCAAGCCGGATCGGCGGATGGGGCGGACTGTCGGACATCACGGGAGTTGGCGGGCTCAGCGTTGCGGCCCCGGCCAGCAACAGCCATGCGCGGCGGTGGAGCAGGGGCACGGGGTGTTCCTCGCGACGGGAGCGGCGGATACGTCATCATCCACCGCCGACGCCACGGCGCAAGTCGGCATCACCGCCGCGCCTTCAACTCGTGTTGATACGGCTGGTCAGGCCCGCGCGATGCGTCAACTGCGGTCGGGATAACCGTGCAGCATCAGCCGGTCGGAGCGCACCTCCCAGCGTTCCAGCCGGTCGAGGAAGCTCATGCCAAGCAAATTGGTCTTCATCTGGCCATGCGGCACCACGAGCGCCGGCACCGAGCGCTCCACCAGTCTGCCGATCGCGAGGCGGTCCAGCGTCAGCCGCGCCGCCTTGGTGTGTCCGCCTGCGGTCTCGACGTCGACGTCGTATTCCAGCAGCTCCAGCGGCAGGCCTGCAGCCTTGGCGGTCTCGTAGGTCAGCACCACCGAGGTGGCGCCGGTGTCGACCACCATCGGCGCGGCGACACCGTTGATCTTGGCGCGCAACGCGAACTCGCCGCCCCTGGTGCGCTCGATCTCGACCGCGTTGGTCGGAGGGCTGGCCTTGGCCCTGAGGGCGCGGCTGCGCAGCACCTCGGACACGGTGTCGCTGGCGAGTGCCGCC
Organism: Bradyrhizobium oligotrophicum S58; assembly: GCF_000344805.1. NCBI lineage: Bacteria > Pseudomonadati > Pseudomonadota > Alphaproteobacteria > Hyphomicrobiales > Nitrobacteraceae > Bradyrhizobium > Bradyrhizobium oligotrophicum. Next base: position 3,344,669 of record NC_020453.1, read on the forward strand.
TGTTCGGGATCCTTGTAGACGATGACGGCGCCTGCGGTGAGCACCATCGTGACGAGAACCAGCGCGATCTTGTTCATGCCACGCCTCCCATCCGGGCGGCTGCGCTCAGTCGTGCTTTCGCGTCATCGCGGGCAGGCCGGCGTCGTGCATGCGCGCGCCCAGCCCGTCCATCAACGCGAGCCGCTCGTCGCGCGCCATGCGGCCCCAGCGCGCGATCTCCGGCAGCGTGCGGCCGCAGCCGAAGCAGAGCTTCGTTTTCGGATCGATCATGCAGACGGCAATGCACGGCGTGTCTTGGCTCATCGTGCGAGTGTGAAAGGTTCTGGCACGGCTTTGCAAGGGCAATCATCTCACAGTCCCGTTCCGGCATTCATGATCGGTTTGCGGAGCCGTCGCTTCTCCTGAGCGGGGGCGGTCGCAGCGTCGGGCTGCAATGGCGGCGCTTCGTCAGATAAGGGCGCGAGCGCCGACATCACCCGCTCCGGCGGGAAGGTAACGATCACCTCGGTGCCGATGCGGACCTTCGACTTGAGCGTGAACGTGCCGCCATGCATCTCGATCAGGTTCTTGGCGATCGGCAGGCCGAGGCCGGCGCCCTGCTCGGCTGACTTGATCGAGTTCGAGCCCTGGCCGAACGAGGCGAGCACGATCGGAATCTCGTTTTCCGGAATGCCGGAACCGGTGTCCTTGACGCTGAGATATTGTCCGCCGGAGGCGGTCCAGCCGGCCTTCAGCCAGATATCGCCGCCTTGCGGCGTGAACTTGATCGCATTGGACAGCAGGTTGAGCACGACCTGGCGGATGGCGCGCTCGTCGGCCCACAGCCGCGGCATGTTCTGCTCGAACACCTCGTGAATGGTGAGGCCGCGGCTGGTGGCGCGCAGCTTCAGCAGATGATGGCAGTCGGCGATGACGTGCACCAGCGCCACGGCCTCCTCGTTCAGCTCGTAGCGGCCGGCCTCGATGCGCGAGAGGTCGAGGATCTCGTTGATCAGGTTGAGCAGGTGCACGCCCGAATTGTGGATGTCGGCGGAATATTCCTTGTAGACGGGCACCGCATGGACGCCGAAGATCTCGCTCTTCATCACCTCGGAAAAGCCGAGGATGGCGTTCAGCGGCGTGCGCAGCTCGTGGCTCATCTGGGCGAGGAAGCGCGACTTCGCGACATTGGCGGCCTCGGCGCGGTAGCGCGCCTCATCCGAGATCGACTTGGCCTGCTCGAGCTCGCCGATCAGCGCGTCCTTCTCGGCGCGGGCTTCGAGGGTCGCCAGCGTGGTCGAATGCAGCTGGTGAGCGAGCAGCACGAAATAGCATTCGGCTGCGACTGCGAATCCGGCCAGCAGGTAGTTATCGAGCGTGCCCGACAGTGCGAGGCTGAGCGTGATCGCGACCGTCACCGGTGCCGTCACCGCAACGGCCGCGACCGGCAGATTGGCGGCGAGCATGCTGGAGACGGCGATCACCAGCAGCATCAGGAACATCATCAGCGTGCCCGACACCTCGGCCAGAGCCGGGTGGATCAGGATCGCCATCCAGCACACGCCATAGAGCAGGTCGAGCAGCACGAAGCGCGTGCGCCAGCGCCGCGTCGCCGCCAGCGACGGCTGGTCGGCGAGGAAGTTCGAGCAATTGCGGACGATCGCGGCATGGATGCAGAGCACGCCGGCCGTCCAGGCGCCGGCCGCCAGCGCATGCAGCCAGACACTGAGCATCAGCCCGGTCGCAACCACGAGCAGCATCACGATGTAGGATGCGGAGATGCGGGTCTGCGCATATTGGCGCAGCAACTCGCGATCGAATGCCGGTCGCGTTCCCGAGGTCGACGTTAACCGGTCGCGCGCCTCGCGCACCCGTTGCTGCGCGGCCCGGCGCTGACTTGCCGGTGCAAGCGCCGGCGCATCGGCCGGAAGCTCGACAATCTCGGGCCTTTCAGCGGGTTTACTCATCAACAACACAAATCCTGCCCGGGGCCGCACGGGCTGCTTTCTGCATCGTCTATAACTGGCTCGAAATCCTTAAGACGGATTATAGACAACGAAAAATTTGCGTTAACGTCGCGTTAAAATTAACCATTGCGGCGAGGCGCGAGCCTGGGCGCGCGCAGCCGCCGCCAGCCGATCACGACGCCGGTGATGCTGAAGGCAAAGCCCATCGCGCACAGGCCGACGATGATCAGCGTGCGCAGCGTCGCATGGGCGAGCAGGGTCGGAAAGTCGAGCGTGTGCAGCGCCTGGTAGAGCCAGCGATAGGCGCGCCGGGACGGATCGAGCTTTTCGAGCACGGCGCCCGACGCCGCATCGACCTGATACCAGATGTCGCCGCAGATCACGCGATAGACCGGCGCTCCTGGCACATCGGACGCGAAAGGATAATCGTCGCCGGGCTCGACCTCGGTCGATCGCGCGCAATCGCCGCGCAGCCGGGTCGTCGCCGCATTGACGTCGGCCGGCTGCAGGAAGCGGCCCACGATCCTCGTAGCAGAGCCGTCGAGCACCGCGATCTGCTGCTGGCCCAGCGCTCGCCGGGCGCGCTGATGGATGTGGCCACCGAAGGCAAACCACTCGATCTCGCGGGCCTCGCCATGAAGGGCGGAGAGCGTGGTGGCGGTCAGGCTGCCCCAATCCGGTTCACCGATGAGAACGGCCGCTTCGGAGGTCGTGAGATGGCCGGTCGCGAACAGCCTGCCATGGTCCATCGATAGCCAGCCGCTGACGATCCAGGTCAGCACGAACTGCGTGCAGACGAGGCCCGCCCAGTGATGCCACAGATGCCAGCCGCGGTAGCGCGACGATAGGCGCGCTTTGCGCAGCCTGAGCCTGACGACTCCGAGCACGGCGCCGGTCACGGCAGCGATGACCGCCGCGAGCGACAGCCACCACACCGTGACGTTCCAGGCCGCCCAATCCTTGCGCAGCAGTGTCGGATAGATCCAGTGGACGACGCTGCCGACGTAATTCCAGCTGCGCTCGAAGCGCGTGGTGTCGAGCACGACCTCGCCGGTCCGGGAGGAGACGTAGAGCTCGGTGCCATCGGGATCGCTCAGCGCAATCCGATGCAGCGGGCGATGCGCGTCGAACCGGTTCGGCACCGTCCATTGGTCATAGCCCTCCATCGCCACGGCGGCGGCGCCGTTGGCCTCGAGTCCGCGCCGCTGTGCCGCTGCGCGCGCAATCGACAACGCGAGGTCGGGCTCTCTTACATCGGCTGCGACCAGAGTGTCGGCATGAAGGGCCGCGCTGCGGTCGTGCGCGGAGATGACATAGACCGGGCCATCCGCGCGCTGCATCAGCCGGATGCGGTCGGGATGATCGATTCCGGCAGCGGCGAGCGCCTCCGCCGGACTGCGCAGCGACATGGCGAGGTCGAGCGGCGCCAGCGCGGCGAAGCGCTCGCTTTCGGTCTGCGCCGGGAATGGCACATAGTGCATGACGATCCCGGTCGCGAACCACAGCACGAACAGCGGACCGAGCGGGATGCTCAACCAGCGGTGCGTGAGGATCAGCGCCCGGATCATGCCGTCATCAGAACTTGAACGAGGCTTCGACCTCGTAGGTGCGGGGCGCGCCGAGGAAGATCTGGTCGGGGTAGAACGGATCGCTCCAGGCCGCGTAGCGCTTGTCAGTGACGTTGCGGACCCGGAAGGCGAGCCGCGTGCTGGTCGCCGTCGCGAACAGCGGCACCTTCGGCAGATCGACGAACGCGAACAGGTCGGCGGTCGTGTAGGCGTTGAGCTTCACCGTATTGGCATCGGTGCTCCAGCGGTCGCCGACATGGCGTACCGAGAAGCCGAGCTCGACCGGCCACCAGCCCGGATTGAGGAAGCGGTACGAGCCGCCGCCGTTGACGATCAGGGCAGGGATGTTGGGCGGCGTGTTGCCGGAGAACGAGCCGCCGCCGGCGAGATCGTAGTCGGCGTAGCGTGCGCGCACATAGGCAACGTTGCCCCACAGTCTGCTTTCCGGCGTCGGCCTGACCGCGGCGGCAATCTCGATGCCCTGCGATTTGACCTTGCCGGCAAGGTTGAGCTGCTGGCCAGCCTGGGCGCTATAGACGTTGTTGCGTTCGATGTCGAAGGCCGAGAACGTCCACTCCGTGCGCCCATTCCACGTGAGCTGCTTGACGCCGGTCTCATAGCTGCGCGAATCCGACAGCGCGAGGTTCTGCGTCGGGCTCAACAGGAAGATGCTGTCGGCCGAGATGTCCGCGGCCGTCGCATACTGGCTGTAGAAGGTGGTGCCCGGCAGCGCTTCCCAGGTATAGCCGATGCGTCCGGTGAGCGGCTGCCAGCTTGTCGAATAGGGGAAGCCGCTCTTCACCACGCCATTCTTGTCGATGGAGTTGCGGTCGAGCGAGAACGGGTTGTAGCGCAGCCCGCCGACCAGCGCGAAAGTGTCGGTAAGCTTCAGCCGGTCTTCGAGGTTGAGGGCGATGCTGTCGATCGTGGCGGTCTGCAACTGGGTCGTCAGAAGGCCGTAGGTCCCCCGGTCGAAGCCGACAAGTGGGACGGATTCACCGGGGAAATTCGCCGCGCCGGGCCGCGTGAAGTCGGTGTGGGAGCTTTCGACCGAGGCGACCATGCGATTGGCGAGACCGAGGATGCTGCCGTTCCAGGTCACGTCGGTGGTGTTGCCGACCATGTTGTGGTTGTGGTGGACGAAGAACCGCTCGCGATCCACCAGATTGCTGGCGGCATTGAAGGCCGAAACCTCGTTGTTGTACCAGTCACGGCTGGCATTGTAGTTGTAGATCTGGCTCCGCAGCGTGACGTCGTTGCTCAGGTCCCATTCGAAGCCGCTGCGCACCCACGACTCCTTGATCGTCTTGTGGCCGTCGACGACATTGTAGTTGGTCGACAGCGTGCGGCCGTCGATCGTGACGGCGCCGAGATTGGTCAGGTTGTAGGCCGACACTTTGGTGCCGGAGACGATGCCGCTGGTCGCATTCGCGCCGCTGTAGGTCACCGGCACCAGCGGCGTGCCCTCATAGGGCCTGGCCTTGTAGTCCTTGAACTCGACGGCGACGAAAGTCTTGAAGCTGTCGGACACGCGGTAGTCGAGCTGGCCCGAGACGTGGACGTTCTTGAACTCGGTGTCGTCGATGAAGCCGACCTCCCTGGTCCGACTGATGTCGAAGCGATAGTCGAGACCCTTGATGGTCGTGCTGCCGCCCGAGCCGAAGCCGCTGCGGAAGCTGCCGCGCTGGTCGAAGCCGACGAAGGCTTCGTTCTGGATCGGCCCGGTGTGCGGCACCTTGGTGACGAAATTGATGGTGCCGCCGACCGCGCCCTGGCCCGAGATCAGCGAGGAGGGGCCTTTAAGAAACTCGACCCGGTCGAGATTGAACGTCTCCATCGTCAGCGCGGTGAAGCCGGTCGGCCCGACATTGATGCCGTTGTAGAGCACGTTGACCTGGTTGCCCTGGAAGCCGCGCATCGCATAGCCGACGTCGTTCGGCGCATCGCCGGCGCTGACGCCGGTGGCGCCTTTCACCGCATCGACTGTGGTGTGGTAGCCCTGCTCGCGCAGCGTCGCGGCGCCGACCACCTCGACCGTCGCCGGCACCTCGCGCGAGGTGAGGCCGAGCCGGCTGCCGCTGGCGGGCGTCGCATTGCCGTTGAGCGGTGTCGCGGCCGAGTCGGTGAAAGAGGGCACTGACGGCGCTGAGGCGGGTGACGACGCGGCCGGACGTGGTGGCGCAGGTCGTGGGCTCCGGTTCGCCGTCCGATTCGATGGCAGACGTCCGGCGGCCTGCCGCTGGCGCGGGGCATCCACCGTGACGTCCGGCAGCAGGGTGTCGCCGCGTGCCTGACTTCCGGCCGGGCTCGGTGCCTGTTGTGCGTGGGCCGCCGGCACGGTCGATCCGCCTGCCACCACCATCCCCGCCAGACACATCGAGCCCCAGACGTCCCGCACGTTCATTCCGATCCCCCATCGCGGATGCCGGCTGCGCCGACGCCCCGCGCCCCTACGCTCATGATGACGGATCGAGAACTAGCCCAAGTTCGAGAATATGTAATGTTATAACATTACATATAGCTCATTCCGAGCAAACGTGTCTCGATCCGGCAACACATGCGAACGATTAGCGATTGCAACGGGTAGCAGCGAGTCGCGGAGCGCGCAATGGCGCTGGGGGAACGCATTGGGCGGGCTCACCGGCAGGGGGGCCGGCTGGCGGCCGCGACGAGCCAATCGGCCGCCACGGAAATGAAAATGCCGTCGCTCGAAGCGAGCGGCGGCACGTTGAGGGAATGCGAGGGAGCGGGTTACTTCTCCAGCCGCGCCAACAGGCTCGACGTATCCCAGCGCTTGCCGCCGAGCTTCTCGACCTCGGAGTAGAACTGGTCGACCAGCGCGGTCACCGGCAGATGGGCGCCGTTGCGACGCGCCTCGCTGATGCAGATCGACAGGTCCTTGCGCATCCATTCCACCGCAAAACCAAAGTCATATTTGCCGTCGTTCATGGCCTTGTAGCGGTTCTCCATCTGCCAGGACTGGGCGGCGCCCTTGGAGATGGTTTCGATCACGGCGGCAACGTCGAGGTCGGACTTCTTCGCAAAATGGATGCCTTCGGCAAGGCCCTGCACGAGGCCCGCGATGCAGATCTGGTTGACCATCTTGGTCAGCTGGCCGGAGCCCGCCGGTCCGAGCAGCTTGCACATCCGGGCATAGGCCGCGATCACCGGCTCGGCGCCGGCATAGGCGTCCGCGGTGCCGCCGCACATCACCGTCAGCACGCCGTTCTCGGCACCGGCCTGGCCGCCGGACACGGGGCCGTCGATGAATTTGAAGCCGGCCTTGGTCGCTGCGGCATCGAGTTCGCGTGCCACTTCAGCCGAGGCGGTGGTGTGGTCGACGAAGGTCGCGCCCTTGGCCATGCCGGCGAAGGCGCCGTCGGGGCCGATCGTGACCGAGCGCAGGTCGTTGTCGTTGCCGACGCAGCACATCACGAAGTCCTGGCCCTCGGCGGCCTGCTTCGGCGTCGGCGCTGCCTTGCCGCCGAACTTGTCGGCCCATTCCTTCGCCTTGGCCGCTGTGCGGTTGTAGACCGTGACCTCGTGACCACCCTTCTTCACGAGATGTCCTGCCATGGGGAAACCCATGACGCCGAGACCGATGAAAGCGACTTTAGCCATATGAGCTACCTTGACCTTGGGGTTCGGGCCTGCGGCCTTGGGATGGCCGGGCTGTTCTTGGAAAGGAACACATCAGCATCCGGTCGGGTCGCGGCGGCATGCTGGACGCCGCACCATACCGGCTTGAGAGGCGGGGGCAACGGCTTCGTGACGGATGCGAAAGCTCCGGCTCGTGCTAAAGAGGCATCATCATGACGGCTTGCAAAGCCGTCCTCCGGCAACGAAATCCAGTCAACCAACGAACCAGCCAGGGGAGTGTCTCGCATGGGCATCAGCGTCGGCGTGCTCGATCATTTCAATATCCGGACCCGCAACCTGCAGGAGACGGTGCGCTTCTATGAAGACGTGCTCGGGCTCGAGAACGGCGCCCGGCCGAACTTCGCCTTTCCCGGCGCCTGGATGTACAGCGAGGGTCGTCCCGTGGTGCATCTGGTCGACATCTCGCAGACCTCGGAGCCACAGAAGCCGGACTCCGGCGTCGTCCACCACGTCGCTTTCGTCAGCCGTGGCTTTGCCGGGATGAAGGCGCGGCTCGCCGCCAAGGACATGCCGTTCGACGCCCGCCAGGTTCCGGGCGGCGAACTGTGGCAGATCTTCGTGCGCGACCCCAACGGCGTGATGATCGAGCTGAATTACGAGGCAGCGAAAGAGCAGGCCGAGGATGCGCCTGTCGAGACCGCCGGCGACATCGGAACCATGGTGGCGTTTTGAGCTGACCTTCATTATGAAGCAGCGCAACAGAAGGCTGGCGCGATCCTCTCGGCAACGACGGAAGATCGCGTCCGGCCAACAGGATAGGGCGCGACGATGTGGCGCGTTCTGAACGTTTTCAGGAGACGCGCCGTGAGCGTGACGCAGCAGCAGGTTCTTGAGGCACTCAAACGGGTCCGCTCGCCGCGCGGCGTGGCGCTCACCGACGCCGGCGTGCTGTCGCCGATCACGGCCAATGACGGCAAGGTGTTCTTCTCGATCAATGTCGAGGCCAGCGAGGCCCGCGCCTGGGAAGATACCCGCACCCAGGCCGAAGCGGCCGTCCGCGCCATTCCCGGCGTGACCATGGCCATGATCGCGCTGACCGCCGAGCGCAAGGCGGGCGCTGCCGCCCCGCCGGCGCGGCAGGGCGGCGTGCAGCCGGTCTCTGCGCATCGTCCGCATCAGCACCAGCATCCGGCTGATTCGCCGATGTCGAAGCAGGCGGCGATTCCCGGCATCGCCGCGGTGATCGCGGTGGCCTCGGGCAAGGGCGGCGTCGGCAAGTCGACCACCGCCATCAATCTCGCACTGGGCTTGCGCGATCTCGGCCTCAAGGTCGGCCTGCTCGATGCCGACATTTACGGTCCCTCGGTGCCGCGGCTGACCGGCCTGCAGGAGAAGCCGCAGCTGACGCCCGAGAAGAAGATGATCCCGCTGTCGCGCTTCGGGCTTTCGATCATGTCGATCGGCTTCCTGGTCGACGAGGACAGCCCGATGATCTGGCGCGGGCCGATGGTGATGTCGGCAATCAACCAGATGCTGCGCGACGTCGCCTGGGGCACGCTCGACGTTCTCGTCGTCGACATGCCGCCGGGCACCGGTGATGCCCAGCTCACTTTGGCGCAGAACGTGCCGCTCAAGGGCGCGGTGATCGTGTCGACCCCCCAGGACCTGTCGCTGATCGATGCCCGCCGCGGGCTCGCGATGTTCCGCAAGGTCAACGTGCCCGTGCTCGGCATCATCGAGAACATGAGCTACTTCCAGTGTCCGGAGTGCGGCACAAGGTCCGACATCTTCGGTCATGGCGGCGCACGCCACGAGGCGGAGCGGCTCGGCGTGCCGTTCCTTGGTGAGATCCCGTTGCACATGGACATCCGCGCGACCTCCGATGCCGGCAAGCCGTTGGTCGAGAGCGAGCCGAACGGACCGCACGCGGCGATCTACCGGGCGATCGCTTCGTCCGTCCGGGATCAGCTCAAGGAGGCGATCGCTGCTGCTTGATGCACTGCAGCGAAGCCCCTGCGACCATTGGACGGTTCGTCATTCCAACGTCGCGTTTCCGCTTAACCGGTTCCGTGCTAAAGCCCGGCCCGGATCGTCTTCGACCGTATGCGGACAATCGCGTCGGCGGATAAATGCTTTCAAACGGGAAACGCCCCAACAAGGAGATGCCTTAAGATGAAGCGTCGTGATTTTCTGAAGGTCTCGGCCGCCGGTGCGGCAGCCACCGCGGCGGTTGCGTCGCCTGCGATCGCGCAGTCGATGCCCGAAATCAAATGGCGGTTGACCTCGAGCTTCCCGAAGTCGCTCGACACGATCTATGGCGGCGCCGAGTTTATGGCGAAGCAGGTCGCGGAGATGACCGACAACAAGTTCCAGATCCAGGTCTTCCAGGCTGGTGAACTGGTGCCGGGCCTGCAGGCGCTCGATGCGACCTCCAAGAACACCGTCGAGATGTGCCATACGGTGTCGTACTACTATGTCGGCAAGGACCCGACCTTCGCGATCTTCGCCTCGGTGCCGTTCGGCCTCAATGCCCGGCAGCAGAACTCCTGGCTGTACCAGGGCGGCGGCAACGAGCTCGCCAACGAGTTCTTCAAGAAGTCCAACGTGATCGGCTTCCCCTGTGGCAACACCGGCACCCAGATGGGCGGCTGGTTCCGCAAGGAGATCAAGACCGTTGCCGACCTCTCGGGCCTCAAATTCCGCATCGGCGGCATCGCCGGCCAGGTGCTGCAGAAGCTCGGCGTCGTGCCGCAGCAGCTTGCGGGCGGCGACATCTATCCGTCGCTGGAGAAGGGCACCATCGACGCCGCCGAGTGGGTCGGTCCCTATGACGACGAGAAGCTCGGCTTCCAGAAGGTCGCCAAGTACTACTACTATCCGGGCTTCTGGGAAGGTGGTCCGACCGTCCACGCCTTCGCCAACCTCGACAAGTACAACGAGCTGCCGAAGCACTATCAGTCGATCCTCGCCAACGCGACGGTGAACGCCAACACCTGGATGGCCGCGCGCTACGACCAGGTGAACCCGGCGGCGCTGAAGCGCCTGGTCGCCGGCGGCACGCAGTTGCGCCCGTTCACCAACGAGGTGCTCGAAGCCTGCCTCAAGGCGACGAACGAGCTGTGGGGCGAGATCTCGGCCAAGAACGCCGACTTCAAGAAGGTCATCGACGCGATGCAGGCCTACCGCTCTGATGAGTATCTGTGGTGGCAGGTCGCAGAGTACACCTACGACAGCTTCATGATCCGCTCGCGCACCCGCGGCTGATCTCGATACTCAATCGGCGGATCGACTTGAGCCCGGCCTCGCAAGAGGCCGGGCTTTTGCGTTGCGTTGCGACAACGTTTCGCAATGGCACTCCGACGCACTTTGATCCACACTGGAACCGAGGCCTCGCAAGAAGGCTGCCCAGGAAACGAACACACATCACCCCAGGGAGAGAAGACCATGAAGCGGAGAGACTTCATCAAGGTCACGGGGCTCGGCGCTGCCAGTGCGGCCGCGATCGCAGCGCCTGCCATTGCGCAATCGATGCCCGAGCTGAAATGGCGGATGCCGACCAGCTGGCCGAAATCGCTCGATACGCTGTATGGCGGCGCCGAGATCATGGCCAAGGTGGTCGGCGAAGCCACCGACAACAAATTCCAGATCCAGCCGTTCGCCGCCGGCGAAATCGTGCCCGGTCTGCAGGTCGTCGACGCCGTGCAGAACGGCACCGTCGAGATCGGCCACACCGCGTCCTACTACTACTTCGGCAAAGACCCGACCTTCACCTTCGGCTCGTCGGTGCCGTTCGGCCCGAACATGCGCATCAACCAAGCCTGGTACATGCTGGGCGGGGGACGCGAGATCCTCAACGAGTTCTACAAGAAGTACAATGTGGTCTCGCTGCTGGCCGGCAACACCGGCTGCCAGATGGGAGGCTGGTTTCGCAAGGAGCTGACCAGCGTCAACGATCTCAAGGGCCTGAAATTCCGCATTGGCGGCTTTGCCGGCCGCGTGCTGCAGAAGCTCGGCGCGGTGCCGCAGCAGATCGCCGGCGGCGACATCTATCCGGCGCTGGAGAAGGGCACCATCGACGCCGCCGAATGGGTCGGCCCATATGACGACGAGAAGCTCGGCTTCGTCAAGGTCGCGCCACACTACTACTATCCGGGCTGGTGGGAGGGCGGGCCGATGCTGCTCGCCTTCGTCAATCAGGATCGCTGGAATGCGCTGCCCAAGCACTACCAGAAGGTCCTCGAGCAGGCCGGTCATTACGCCAACAACTGGATGATGGCGAAGTACGACCAGGGCAATCCGCCGGCCCTGCGCCGGCTGCTTGCCGCCGGCGCCAAGCTGCATGCGTTCTCGCCGGAGATCATGCAGGCCTGCCTGAAGGCGGCGCGCGAGCTGCACAACGAGGTGTCGGCCACCAATCCCGATTTCAAGAAGACCTACGAGTCGCTGTCGGCCTTCGCCGGCAACGGCTATTCCTGGTTCCAGGTCGCCGAGATCGGCTACGACGCGTTCATGGCGCGCAACTCGCAGAGCTGAAAGCGCGCCGCGGCGGCGCGTCTGCTCCAGTGCGGATGCAAAACAAAACCCCGGCGCATTGCGCCGGGGTTTTTCATTGTCGGGAGCGATCGAGCGCGGGGGCCGTCACTGCTTCGGCGGTCCGACGTCGATCTGCGGCGGGCCGAAATCGAGCGGCGGCGCATCGATCTGCGGAATCTCAATCTTGATCGAGTTCGGATCGACGGCCGAGGCCGTGCCCTTGTAGTGCATGACCATCGAGGGGAACAGGATCACCAGCATCACCATGACCAACTGAATCACGACGAACGGCACGGCGCCCCAATAGATCTGGCCGGTCGTCACCGGCTCCATCCGCTTGCCGGTGACGCGATCGAGATACGACTCCTTCGGTGCCACCGAGCGCAGGTAGAACAGTGCGAAGCCGAACGGCGGATGCATGAAGGAGGTCTGCATGTTGACGCCGAGGATGACGCCGAACCAGATCAGGTCGATGCCGAGCTTTTCGGCCGCGGGTCCCAGCAGCGGGATGATGATGAAGGCCAGCTCGAAGAAATCGAGGAAGAAGGCCAGCACGAACACGAAGGCATTGACGAAGATCAGGAAGCCGATCTGGCCGCCGGGCAGGGAGGTCAAGAGGTGCTCGACCCAGACGTGGCCGTTGACGCCGTAGAAGGTCAGCGAGAATACGCGGGCGCCGACCAGGATGAAGACCACGAAGGCCGACAGCTTGGCGGTGGATTCGACCGCCTGGCGGACCAGGTCGAAGCTGAGCCGGCGCTTGATCGCGCCGAGGATGATTGCGCCCGCCGCGCCCATGGCGCCGCCCTCGGTCGGGGTCGCGAGCCCGATGAAGATCGTGCCGAGCACCAGGAAGATCAGGAACAGCGGCGGCACCATCACGAAGGTGGTCTGCTGCGCCATCCGCGACAGGAATCGGAAGCCGGTGGTGCGCTCCAGCGCCCAGTTCACGACCGCAACGGCGAAGGCGAACACGATGCCGTAGAACATGCTGAGCACGACGAAATCGGCGCCGTGATATTCGGAGCCGCGCATCATCAACCAGCCGAACACGCAGGATGCGAGGAACAGCACGCCGAGCGATTTCAGGCCGCGATCGCCGGAGTCCTCACGAAAGCCGATGGCCTCCGCCGGCAGGCCGGGCGCGGCCTTCGGAAAGATCAGGCTGGTGATGAAGGCGTAGAGCGCATAGATCGCAGACAGCACGAGGCCGGGGATGAAGGCGCCTTCGTACATGTCGCCGACGGACTTGCCGAGCTGGTCGGCCATCACGATCAGGACCAGCGACGGCGGGATGATCTGCGCCAGGGTGCCGGAGGCGGCGATGATGCCGCTGGCAAGCCGGCGGTCATAGCCGTAGCGCAGCATGATCGGCAGCGAGATCAGGCCCATCGAGATCACGGACGCGGCGACCACGCCGGTGGTAGCCGCGAGGAGGGCACCGACGAATACGACCGCGTAGGCGAGGCCGCCGCGGATCGTGCCGAACAGCTGGCCGATGGTGTCCAGCAGATCCTCGGCCATGCCCGATCGTTCCAGCACCAGACCCATGAAGGTGAAGAACGGAATCGCCAGCAACGTGTCGTTGTTCATCACGCCGTAGACGCGTTCGGGTAGTGCTTGCAGGAAGTCCGGCCGGAATTCGCCGAGCCCGATGCCGATGAGGGCATAGAACAGGCCGACGGCGCCGAGCGAGAACGCCGCCGGATAGCCGAGCAGCAGCATGACGACCAGCGAGCCGAACATGATCGGCGCCATATTGGCGATCAGAAACGCTTCCATTGGATAATCCCCCAGCCCGCCGCTTACTTCTTCTCGATCGCTTCGACGAGGTGCTCGACCTCGGCCTCGATCCCGTGGGATTTCGAAGCGTGGGGATCTGGAATGAGTCCGCGCATCACGGCGATGCGCTTGATCAGTTCGGAGACGGCCTGCACCAGCAGGAAGGCGAAGCCGAGCATGATGAGCGACTTCGCCGGCCATTGCGGCAGGCCGCCGGCGTTGCTGGACTGCTCGTTGATCTCGATCGAGCGCAGGAAAAACGGTACGCTGGTGATGATCATGACGATGCAGAGCGGGATCAGGAACAGCACATGACCGACCACGTCGATGGTGTCACGCAGCCATTTCGGCATCATGGCGTTGACGATGTCGATGCGGATGTGCTCGTTGTCGAGCAGCGTCCAGGGCGAGCACAGCAGGAAGACGGCCGAGAACAGCACCCACTGCAGCTCCAGCCAGGAATTCGACGACGTGTCGAGCGTCTTGCGGACGATGGCGTTGATGGTCGAGATGATGACGGCCAGCAGGATCAGCCAGGCCAGTCGTTTGCCGGTCCAGGTCGTAAACGCATCGATCCCACGGCTCAGTTTCAGCAACGCTTGCAACGCAATCCTCCCCGATGTCTCGCGACGTCCCCATAGGCCCGTTCTGGCTGCGCAGCATGCGGCGCAACGGCCTATCCGGCCCGGCAGGCTCTTAAAAACCGGGGCACCATTTCAGCGCCTCGTGTTGCCGTCAATCGGAAAATGGGCAAAAAGCGGCGCTGCCGCAACATGTTGCAGCAGTGGCGGCGTCGGGCAACACCGGGTCGCTGAGGTCGCAGGCGGTCCTCGCGAGCAAGCGAGCCGAATGCACCGGGCCGGTCGTCATCCACATCCGAAGGCCGGGTGGCCGTGTGAAGGCCGATGTTCGGGTCCGCGCGCCGCGCGGCCTCAGAGCACGACGACGCCGGAGTGCTTGGCCTTGTTTTCCGGCTCGACGTGAATCGTGATCCAGCTGTGCTCGTCGTCTTCGTGCAGGGCCGCTTCGATCCGGTCGCAGATCTCGTGCGCCTGATGGACCGACATCTCGCCGGGAACGACCAGGTGAAACTCGATGAAGGTCATCTTGCCGGCATGCCGGGTGCGCACATCGTGTGCCTCCAGCGCGCCGTCGGCGTGCTCGCTGATGATCTGCCGGATGCGCTTGAGCGTGGCATCGGAGACCGCTTCGTCCATCAGCCCGCCGGTCGACTCCTTCAGCACCTGCCATCCCGACCACAGGATGTTGACGGCGACCAGCAGTGCCAGGGCAGGGTCGAGGATCGGCAGCTTCAACATCACCGCGAGCCCGAGTCCGATCACGACGCCGCCCGAGGAGACGACGTCGGTCAGCAAATGGCGGCCGTCCGCGACCAGCGCCGGCGACCGCACCCGCTTGCCGCGCGTGATCAGGAGCCAGCACCAGACGGCGTTGATCACGCTGGCGAAGCCATTCACGGCGAGGCCCTCGACCGGCGCCGAGAACGGCCGCGGATTGAACAGATTTCCATAGGCTTCGTGGACGATCAGGAGCGCCGCCACGATGATCATGACGCCTTCGATCACGGCGCTGAAATACTCGACCTTGTGGTGGCCGAACGGATGGTTGGCATCGGCCGGCTTGGCCGATATCCGCACGGCGAGCAGCGCGACACCGGCAGTGACGACGTTGACGATGCTCTCGAGAGCATCGGAGTAGAGCGCGACCGACCCGGTGATCCAATACGCGAAATACTTGAGGCCGAGGACGATCACCCCGACCACGAGGCTGCCGACGGCGAGCTTGAGCGATTGCGAATGCATGGTGTCCTCACCCCGCATGGGGCGTACTCAACTCCGTTGCGGAACGCAACGCCCGTTGCTGCGACCGAGTCCGGGGAGCCGAAGCGTCGGGTCATGGCCGCTGTGATGCGCGAGACCGCGATGTGCGGACGCTCTCATTCAGGGACATCGGCGGTGCGAGCAGGGGACGGCTGAAGCCGTCAGAAGGCGCTCTGCCAATGAAAAAGGGCCGCGCCCCCGACTTGGGCGCGACCCGGCCAGAAGTGGATGGGCGATGATTCCGACTACTTCTCTTTGATGATCGTCGTGGTGCTGGTGCCGGTGCTGCCGACGGTGCCGGTGTCCTCGCAGACCTTGGTCTGCTTGATGCGGTCCTCGGCTTCCACGCGGCTCGTAAACGCCATCGGTCCGATCTGTGTCACGACTTCCCTGTCGGCGGGGCGCGTGGTGGTGATCGTGCAGCGGTGGCTCGGTCCCTGCACCACGTAGTACTCGTCAGCGAGTGCGGTGGCAGCGGATCCGATGACCAGCGCGCCCGCAAGAAGAAGGGATGCTTTCATTGTCGCCTCTCTTTTCCAGTGACTGCCGAATGGAGGATCGTCGCGAGGAACAGTGGCGCTGTTCATCGTTCAAACCTCTCCGCGGCTGTGCAACTCGCGTGAGGGACGGCGGTTCCGGCATGCGCGAAAAGGCAGGCCGTCTCAACGGCGGTGGTCCCGATGCTGGACGTGCGATCGCGTCATGGCTGGCTGACAGGCGCTGGTGCAACCAGGCCGCCTTGGCTTGCCGCGACCTTTCAGACTGATCTGGTCGGGTCGACGCGCTCGACGAGATGTGCGCGCGACGGCGCTGCATCGAACGGGTCGCCGAAATATTGCGTTTCGTGCGCTACTGCACCGTCGCGGAACTCCATGATGCTCACGACGTAAGAGGGCATCCCGTCATAGGTCAGGACCAGCTCGGTCACCCAGAGATCACCGCCGCCGATGATCCGTCGCACCGCGAAGCGCTTCTTGTTGGGCTGCACGAAGCGGCTTTCCTGAATGTTGCGCCGGCCGTGAATACGCTCACCCGATTGCGGATAGTCCAGCACGGCATCGTCGCGATAGATGTCGTGCTCCGCCTCGAAATCATTGGCATCCGATGCATCCCAATGCTGCTGCAGGGCAGCCCGCCTGGCGTCGTCATCCATCGCGATCTCCCATCCAGCTGCGCGCTCTCATTGCAGAGCATGGCGCAACAGCGGACGCATCGTAGGACGATGGCCGACGGGTCACTACTCCGGTCAGAATGGGCGCGCGGAGATGTGAGCGGCGATGATTGAGCCGTCGGAAGGAGTTCTTCAGGCCGGCGTCACGCCGGCCTCGTCGCGATCCAGATCACGTGGCGGGCGCCGCCGCCACCGCGGCCGGTGGCGCGGATGTTGATCTCCTCAGTGGCGAAGCCGGCCTTGCGCAGGCGCGGGGCGAATTTGTCGTCCGGGTGTGACGACCACACCGCCAGCACGCCGCCGGGGCGCAAGGCGGTGAACGCGGTTCGCAAGCCCGAGGAATCGTAGAGCGCGTCGTTGGATTGGCGGGTCAGGCCCTGCGGGCCGTTGTCGACGTCGAGCAGGATCGCGTCATAGGCGCCGCGTGCCGCGGCGATCAGCTTGACGACGTCGGTCTCGCGGATGTCGACGCGCGGATCCGCGAGGCTTGCGCCGGACAATTCGGCCATCGGCCCGCGCGCCCAGGCGATCACTGCCGGCACCAGCTCGGCGACGGTGACGTGCGCCTGCGGACCCAGCACCTTCAGCGCCGCGCGCAGGGTGAAGCCCATGCCGAGGCCGCCGATCAGCAGATGCGGGGCAGGCCGCGCCTTGATGCGGGCGCAGCTCAAGGTCGCCAGCGCCTCCTCGGAGCCGTAGAGACGGCTGCTCATCAGCTCGTTCTGGCCGAGCTTGATGGTGAAGTCCCGGCCGCGCTGCATCAGCCGCAGCGGCTCGCCGCCGCCCGGCACGTCAGCGGTGTCGATCAGCTTCCAGGGCAGCACTGGATCAGCCGCCCGTCACGCTCATGTGCCGGCTGACGCTCGGGCGGTTGTGGCGACGGTCGATGATGAAGTCGTGGCCTTTCGGCTTCAGGCCGATGGCGCGGTCGATCGCGTCGCTCAACTGCTCGTCGCTGGCGGAGGCGCGCAGCGGCTTGCGCAAATCGGAGGCGTCCTCGTGGCCGAGGCAGGTGTGCAGGGTGCCGGTGCAGGTGACGCGCACGCGGTTGCAGCTCTCGCAGAAATTATGCGTCATCGGCGTGATGAAGCCGATCGTACCACCGGTCTCGGCGACGCGGACGTAGCGGGCAGGGCCGCCGGTGGTCTCGTCGAGATCGGTCATCGTGTACTTCTGCGCGAGCCGGCCGCGCAGCAGCGACAGCGGCAGATACTGGTCGATGCGGCCTTCGCCGATCTCGCCCATCGGCATCACCTCGATCAAGGTCAGCGCCATGCCCTTGCCGTGCGCCCAGTCGATCAGCGCCGGGATTTCATCCTCGTTCATGTTCTTGAGCGCGACTGCGTTGATCTTCACCGCCAAGCCCGCCGCACGCGCTGCCTCGATGCCGGCGAGCACGTGGTCGAGATCGCCCCAGCGGGTGATGGTGCGGAATTTGTCGGGATCGAGCGTGTCGAGCGAGACGTTGATGCGGCGGACGCCGCAATCGGCGAGCTCCGCGGCGTATTTGGCGAGCTGCGTCGCATTGGTCGTCAGCGTCAGCTCGTTGAGGGCCCCGCTCTTCAGATGCCGCGACAGCGAGCGCACCAGGCCCATGACGTTGCGGCGGACCAGCGGCTCGCCGCCGGTCAGCCGCAGCTTCTTGACGCCCTTGTGGATGAAGGCCGAGCACAGCCGGTCGAGCTCTTCGAGCGTCAGGAGGTCGGCCTTCGGCAGGAAGGTCATGTCCTCCGACATGCAGTAGAAGCATCGGAGGTCGCAGCGGTCGGTGACCGAGACGCGCAGATAGCTGATGCGACGGCCGAACGGGTCGGTCATCGGGCGCGTCAGGGCGGTGTCACTCAACGAGTCAGCGGTCATGGAAGGCCTTGGCAGGTGGCTGCGGCACGTGGCGTCGGTGCCACGCGGCGGCCGCGTCAGGTACGGCCGAGGAAGCTTTGCATGCCAATCTAATCACGATCGGCCCGCCTCACAATCGTCGAGGCGCGTCCGTCGATGCTGCGATGCACGCTGGCGCAGGCGCTCAGGCGCCTATTGGCGCGCGGCGCCCGGAACCGGTGCGGGAAAGGTCGACCCGGTCGTCGCTGGCGCCGCGGCCGCGGGGGTGGCGGCGGATTTCTGCGGCTTCGGCTTCTTCGGCCGCATGTGCTTGACGGCTTTCGGCGGCGCCCCCGGCGCCGGCTGCAGTTCGGCGACGACGGGGCTCGGATCCATCACCACCGGCGGTGACGAGTTGAAATCGCCGGTGTTGCGGATCACTTGCACCGGGATGGTCGCCGGCAGGTACTTGTCCATCGTGAAGGTGACGCTGAAGCCGGAATCGGGCGCCGGCACCTGGACGGTGCAGGGGGTGCGGCAGCCCGGTCCGAGCGATGTCTTCGCCTCGGCGCCCGGCGGCACCGAATCGAGCTGCACGGGAATCTCCGGCGCCGCCATCTTGAAGCTGTCCATGGAGAAGGATGAGCAGCCGGCAAGGCCCGCTCCCGCAACCGCAATTGCGATGACACGCCGCATCATGATGTCCGCCCCACAACCCTGCGGCCATCCGCCGCAATCCCACGGCGACCATAGGAGCGTCAGAACAGCGGCGCAACTGCGGTCAACCCTATTCTCAACAGAACGTTAACGCCCGCAGAGGTGCAGATTTCGGGTGCAGCGACAGCAGGTTAGGGCGAAAGGCGGCGCGCCGGGCGGACGTGCCGGAGGTTGCAAATTGGGGCGATCGATCGGCTATTCAGGCGCTCTTCGGGGCCGGGCGAAGGGCTGCGACAGCGGCCGGCAGCTCGCGCATGTGGTCGATCAGGTGGTCCGGATTCAGCTCGGCGATCGGTACGTCCGTATAGCCGAAGGTGCAGCCGATCACCGGCACGCCGGCGCGGCGGGCGGCGCCGACGTCGGTGCCGGCATCACCGACCATGATCGCCGCGCCGATCTCGCCACCGGCCTGGGCGATCGTCTGGCGCAGGATCGTCGGATCCGGCTTGGCGACGCCAAAGGTGTCGGCGCCGCAGATCGCCGCGAAGCGGGAGGACAGGCCGAGCTGGTCGAGCAGCCGCTTCGACAGGAATTCGAGCTTGTTGGTGCACACCGCGAATTGACAGCCGCGCTCGGCAAGCTCGTCGAGTGCCGCCTCCAGCCCCTCGAACGGCCGCGATTCGACCGCGATGTTCTCGGCGTAGAAATCGATGAAATCGGTCGTGAGCCGGTCCATGTCCGCAGGACTGGCGAAGCGGCCCTCCGCCTCCAGCCCGCGCTCGAGCAGCTTGCGCGCGCCATGCCCGATCATCTTGCGGGCCGAGGCCAGCGGCACCGGCCGCAATCCTTCGCGCTGCAATATGTGGTTGAGCGCGCTGATGAGGTCCGGCGCGGTGTCGACCAGGGTGCCGTCGAGGTCGAAGACGATGGTGCTGGAGATGCGCATCGGTATCCGCTACCGGGCGGCCTGCGCGCTTGCAAGAGGCCGCCAACGGCTTTTTGTCCAATTTCCTGACCGCCGAGAGCTAGGCCCCGTGGCAAAACACCGCTAGATATGCGGCGCTTTCGGCCCCCGTCCTCCGGGGGCCCCGGGTCCGAGGGGCGGGTTCTTGATCGACATGGACGCATTGAAACGGCAGGCGGCGGCGCGCGCGCTGGAGGAGGTCGAGAGCGGCATGAGGCTTGGCCTCGGCACCGGCTCGACCGCCAAGCATTTCGTCGATCTGCTCGGGGAAAAGGTGCGCGCCGGCGTGAAGATCGTGGGCGTGCCGACCTCGGAGGCGACGCGGGCGCAGGCGGAAGCCTGCGGCGTGCCGCTGACGACGCTCGACGAGATCGACCGGCTCGACATCACGATCGACGGCGCCGACGAGATCAATCCGGCGCTCGACCTGATCAAGGGCGGCGGCGGGGCCCTGCTGCGCGAGAAGATCGTCGCCAGCGCCTCGGCTCGCATGATCGTGATCGCCGACGACAGCAAATGGGTCGAGCGGCTCGGCCGCTTCCCGCTGCCGATCGAGGTGATTCCATTCGGGCTCGCCGCCACGCAGCGGGCGATGGGCGAGGCGTTCGCCAAGGCCGGCGTGTCCGGGCAGATGCTGCTGCGCAAGTCCGCAGATGGCCACGTTTTCGTCACCGATGGCGGCCACTGGATTATCGACGTCCGCCTTGGGGAGATCGAGGATCCCCCGCGTCTGGCGGGCCTTTTGAGCGCAATTCCGGGCGTGGTCGAGCACGGGCTGTTCATCGGTCTCGGCAGCACGGCGATCCTGGCGGGCGCGCAAGGAATTCGCGTTATCCAGCGGCCGTGAGCGCAGCAGCAACCTGCACTTGAGGCCGCAATCTTACAGGAGACTTGGAATGAAGAGCGTGTTCAGAATCTTGCCGGCCGCCGGCATCCTGCTGGCCGTGGCCGCGGCCAGCCCCGCTGCGGCGCAAGCGCAGGGCCAGCCGCCGGCGCTGAAACCGGCCTCGCCCGCCTGCATGGCCGGCGCGCGCGAGATTCTGGGGATGAAGAACGCGGCTGCGATGTACGCCAACGCCGTTCCCGGCATCGTGCAGCAGACCAAGCAGGCGCTGTTGCAGTCCAACCTCAACTACCAGAAGGACCTCGACGAGGTCGCCGTGGTGGTCGCGCAGACCTATGCCGGCAAGGAGAAGGAGATCGGCGAGAGGATGGCGCAGATCTACTGCAACGAGTTCACCGATGCCGAGATCGCGAACCTCGTCACCTTCTACAAGTCGACGATCGGCCAGAAGCTGCTTGCGGCGGAGCCGAAGGCGATCCAGATGAGCATGGCTTCCATGAACCAGTGGGCTGCGGAGTTCTCCGACACCGTGACCGCGCAGTTCCGCGCCGAGATGCGCAAGCGCAACAAGCCGATCTGAGGCTCGTGGCGGCAGAGGCAGGTCGGGGGAGAGATGGCTGAATTCGACGTCGACCTGTTCGTGATCGGTGGCGGATCGGGTGGCGTGCGCGCCGCCCGCATCGCCGCCGGCTATGGCGCCCGCGTGACGGTCGCCGAGGAATACCGCATGGGCGGCACCTGCGTGATCCGCGGCTGCGTGCCCAAGAAGTTGTTCGTGATCGGCTCGCATGTCCGCCAGGAGGTCGCCGATGCCGCGGGCTTCGGCTGGACCATCCCGACCGCGACATTCGACTGGAAGACGCTGATCGCCAACAAGGACAAGGAGATCGCGCGGCTCGAGGCGGCCTACACCGCCAATGTCGAGAAGTCGGGCGCCAGGATCGTCAAGACCCGCGCCGTGATCGAGGACGCCCACACGGTGCGGCTGATGACCGGCGAGACCGTCAGCGCGAAGACCATCCTGATCGCGACAGGCGGCGCGCCCAATCACGGCACGCCGATTCCCGGCATCGAGCACGTCATTTCGTCGAACGAGGCTTTCCATCTCGACGAACTGCCGCGCCGCATCGTGATCCAGGGCGGCGGCTACATCGCGCTCGAATTCGCCTGCATCTTCGCCAATTTCGGCTCCGACGTGACCGTGGTCTATCGCGGCGACAACATCCTGCGCGGCTTCGACGAGGATGTCCGCAGGCACGTCCGCTCGGAGATGGAGAAGGAAGGCATCACCATCCTGACCGGCTGCACCGTCAACGGGATCGACAAGCACGGCAAGGACTACACGACGCATCTGTCGAACGGCTCCAGCATCGCCTCCGACAAGGTGATGTTCGCGATCGGCCGTCACCCGGCCGTGGCCAATCTCGGCCTGGACAAGGCGGGCGTCGCCATCAATCCGCGCAATGGCGGCATCGCGGTCGACGCGTTCTCGCAGAGCTCGGTGCCGAGCATTTATGCGATCGGCGACGTCACCCATCGCTTCAACCTGACGCCGGTCGCGATCCGCGAGGGCCATGCCTTTGCCGACACCGTGTTCGGCAACAAGACCGTCCGCGTCGATCACGCCGACATCCCGACCGCCGTGTTCTGCCAGCCTGAGGTCGGCACCGTCGGCCTCACCGAAACGCAGGCGCGCGAGATGTACGATCGCGTCGACATCTACAAGACCAGTTTCCGCCCGATCAAGGCGACGATGTCCGGCCGCGACACCCGCGTGCTGATGAAGCTCGTCGTCGATGGCACCAGCGACCGCGTGCTGGGCTGCCACATCGTCGGCGACATGGCCGCCGAGATCACCCAGGCCGTGGCCATCGCCATCAAGATGAAGGCGACCAAGGCCGATTTCGACGCCACCATCGCGCTGCATCCGTCGGCCGCGGAGGAGTTGGTGACGATGCGCACGGTGACCGAGCGCCACGTGAGGCAGGCGGCGGAGTAGGGCCGTGTGAATTCGTGAGGCGATCGCAGACGTCGATGGGGCACAGCGGTTGCTACTAAACGCCGTCATTGCGAGCGTAGCGAAGCAATCCAGAGTCCTTGCTGAGCCCTGGATTGCTTCGCTGCGCTCGCAATGACAGGTGAGCGACTGTGCCTTCAACCCGCCTGCTGCGCGCCGCGCCGTCTTGCGAGGTACGGCAGTCCGAACATGTAGAGGCCCGTGCCGAGCAGCACGATCAGCGGAATGAGCGCCAGCAGGCCGATCCAGAAAGCGGGCTGTGTCTGGGTCATCGCCCCGATGTTGATGATGACGCCGATCGTGAAGGCGATCGAGACCCAGCGGTGCACCTGCCGGATCGTGTTGCTCCAGTTCATTCGTTCCTCCCCCTGATGTCGTGCTGCGCGCGGCTTAGTCGAGCCCTGCCAAAGTCTGCTCCAGGCCATCGAAGAACTTCGGCCAGCCGTAGCGCGCACCCTGATAGGCGCGGGTCTGATCGGCGGTGAAGCCGGTCTGCTCCATGCGCAGATGCGTACCAGTTGCCGTCGGCGTCAGCGTCCAGGTCACGACGCTGTCGAGCCCGAGCGCGGCCCAGCTGTAGGACAGGGTTTTGTTCGGTTCGATGGTCACGACCTGGCAGTCGACCACGCCCCAATCGGCTTCGAGCTTGAAGCGGTGATCAACCTTCGGCGCGAAGTCGTTCTTCATCAGCCACTCCGCGATCAGATGCGGCTGCGTCAGCGCGCGCCAGAGCTTTTCCGGCGGATGCGCGAACTCGCGCTCCACGACCACGGTGCGGGTTTCGGACGCGGCTTTCGTCATTGATCCATCCTGTTGAGCAGATTGTCGAGATCGTCGAACCGGCTCTCCCAGAACGCGGCCATGCGGCTGGTCCAGTCGAGCAGGGGGACGAGCGCCTTCGGCTGCGCGCGATAATGCGTCTGGCGGCCTTCGTGGCGCTCGCGCACGAGGCCGGCCTGCTTGAGCACGCCGAGATGCTTGGATACGGCCGGTTGCGACACGCCGGCCTTGGCCGTCAGCGCGCCGACCGTCTGCTCGCCCTGGCGGCACAGGCCCTCGAAGATGGCCCGCCGCGTCGGATCGGCAAGTGTTCTGAACAGGAGGTCGGGCGAGCGCGCCATTTGATCCATAACTCATTGGTTATGGATTAATGCATAACCGGATGGTTATGGATCGGTCAAGTGGGAATTCTCGTCAGCACGGCGGGATCCATCCGGCCCGATGCGCGCGCCGCGAGGTCAGTGCCCGCGGTGATGCACGCGCGCGCCGCATCAGCGCCGTCATTCCTCGACGCCTCGCACAGCGGCGCGTCCGGAGTTCGATATGTGATCTCGGGCGCTGACGAGCTGACGCGACACGCTTCATCGTCCGGTCGGGGGACGCTCAGGGGACGCTGCGATGCTAGCTAGCAATCCGACATCGGTTGCAGGAGATGACGGACATGCAGGCCCATGAGATCCCGCCGCGGCGCAAGCCGTCGATCACGTCGCAGGCGGCGCTCGCTGCCGGCATACTCGCCGTGTTCCTGCTGCTACACGTTCTCGCCGGCGCAATCCTGCAACGAACTGCAACGACAGACGGAGCGCAGGCGAAGCCGGCTTCGACGCTCCAGCCATACGATTGAATCCCGCTCATTTTTCATTCTCATCAAGCCGGAGATATTTCATGCCCGGGCCTGACTCGTTTTTGCTCCTCAGCGCCGCCGTTTTCTCTGGCGCCTTCGTCTCCGGATTGGCCGGGTTCGCCTTTTCGGCCGTCGCCGGCGCGATTCTCCTGCACATGCTGCAGCCGTTGGAGGCAGTCCCTTTGATGATGGCGTGCAGCGTCGGCGTGCAGGCGACGAATCTGTGGGCGCTTCGCAACAGCATCCGATGGAAGGACACCATCGTCCTGACCCTGGGCGGCCTTCTCGGCGTGCCCTTGGCGCTCTGGCTGCTTCACAATGCGGACGCGCGCCTGTTCCAGCGGGTGTTCGGACTGACGATCGCGACCTATGCCGCCTACATGCTGTTCAAGCCCGGACTGGGCCGTCTTCACGAGATGAGCAGAAGCCGGACCGCCATCGTCGGGTTCGGCGGCGGTCTGATCGGTGGACTCACCGCGATGCCCGGCGCGCTGCCGACCATCTGGTGCGAAATGCATGGCTTGCCGAAAACCGAGCAGCGCGGCCTGGTGCAGCCGTTCATCGCCGTCATGCAGATGTCGTCGCTGACGATGATGCTGGCGCGAAACGAGCTCTCGACCAAGGTGCTCGTCGATCTGGCCTGGAGCATTCCGGCTCTGCTCGCCGGCACGGCGCTCGGCATCCTCGCCTTTCGCAGGCTCAACGATGCGTTGTTCAGGCGGATCATCCTGAGCATCCTGCTGCTCTCGGGTCTGCTGCTCGTCGTCTGATCCGTGACGGAGCCCTTGCGCAAATCCGACGATATCGTAGCGGATCCGATCCGGACGGCATGGCCGCCCGGATCGTCCGCCGTCGTCGCCAGGTCAAGGCGCGAGCGTCCACAGCTGCGATCCCGCAGCCGTGGCGGTGGCGGTCAGCAGCTGGTTGCCGACGGAGGTGCCGTTCTGGCTCATCACCTCGACGGGATAGCTGCGCACCGCGATCGTGCCCGCGGCGGCGTCGTAGCGGAACCGCTGGTTGTTGTTGCCGGTGCAGGTCCAGATGATCAGCTGCGCGCCGTCGCCATAGGTGCCGTTGTTGTCCAGGCAGTAGTGCGGGTCCTGCATGCTGCGGATCATGCCGCTCGCCTCGTCGTAGCTCCAGGTCTGGTTGGCGGCGCCGGTGCAGTACCACTGGATCACGGCGGTGCCGTCGGCCATCGCGCCGCCATTGACGTCCATGCACAGCGCGGACGTGCGGTTGACGATGCGGACCGGCTGCCGCGACGGCGCGGCGGCGGTGGAGACCGGCGCATAGACGACGCCGAGCTTGTCGATGCCGTCGCCGGACCGGCCATGGAAGCCTGCAATCTGCCAACCGCCCGGAGCGGTGTAGCTGGTGCAGCTCGAGGTCGTCGTGCCGCCCGACAAAGTGCGGCCCGTGCTGGTGCCGAACGTGATCCGGAAGATGCGGGTGTGGCCCTGATACTGGTCGCTGCACAGATTGACCGAGGCGAGATATTCGCCGCTGCCGAGCGTCAGGCTCTGCGCCGTGCCGCCGGTGCCGCCATGGCTGTAGACATAGCCGTTGGAGAGCGTCAGCTCGACCTGGTCGACCCGGCTTCCGGTCCGGATCGTCAGCTTGCTCGCCACCGGGTTGGCCGGCAGCGCGGAGACGTCGTTGTAGCTCGTGCCGTGCGGCCCGCCGAACTGATCGCTCAGCCTGCGGCTCGCAGTCGTGGAGAAGCTCCAGTCGACCTCGACTGGATGATGATCGGAGAGTTGTGCGCCGCTCGAATCGAGCGCGTCCTGGCGGTCGACATAGCCTGACGCCTGCAGGTTCAGGAAGCCGTTGTTGCGCCACAGCACCTTGTCGACGATCTCGCAATCCGGCCGTGCCGTCTGCGAATCGCCGCACACCAGCGCATCACCGATCGGCGGCACGCTGCCGCCGCGCACCGTCTCGATCCAGGCGTCGCTGAAGCCGTGGTGCAGGAATTCCCACATGTTCTGGCCGGCCCTGGTGTAGCGCGTATTGGTGTCGCCCATCACCATCACCGCGTTGCCGGCGGAATTCGCCTCGATGTAGGTCAAGATCTGCGCCACGTCGGACTCGCTATCGGCGAGGTCGGTGGACGAGGTGCCGGACTGTGCGTGCAGGTTGTAGAAGTCGAGATAGACGCCTTCCGCCAGTCGGGTGCGGACCAGCGAGAATCCCTTCGGAGTCAGCGCATCCGAGTCAGCGCGCTTGGTCCAGGTCACGCGATCGAGATCGTCGAACGAATACGTGCTGAGCGTGTTCAGGCCGTCGCCGATGCCGGCCGTGCCCGACGTCGGCGTGCGATAGGGATGGTCGTCGCAGGTGTCGTAGAGCGCGGCGTGCCAGAGAAAATCTTCCTGCACGTTGACGATGCCGAATTGGCGCAGATAGCAGCTGATGACGCGCGAATGCGCGTCGCTGCCGCCATTATAGGCCGTCGGCGTTTCAGCGACGTTGTAGGTCAGCGTGTTGAACGTTCCGTCCGCCGCATGCAGCGGGCCGCCGAGCAGAGTGGCGCATCCGAGCGCGATGGCGCCCGTCAGCAAGCGAAGTGTCATTGGTCGATCCCCCTCGATCCCATTCGAAAGAGGCGGCGCGATACCATCCGTCGCGTGTCGGTGTGATGACAGATCGATGGATGTTCTGCGCGGCACGTGTCGCGAGGACGCGTGCAAGCTGGAGTTGTTGTGCCTTCGGACCGGAAAGATCGCAGGTCGTGCGGAAGACAGTGCGGGCCGTATGAGCGGCAGGATGATCGCCGACGACGTCATCGAATGCCGAGCGCCGCGATGTTGACCAGAACGACGCGCAAGCGCGTGGAAATTCCGTGGATCAAGCCTCCGCGACCGCGCAAGCCGCACAGCCCTTCCGGGCAGGACGAAACTAGATCACGTTCGCATGCGGTCGTCGCGCCGCTGCCCGTCTTGGTCGAGCCTCATCATGTGACGGCGGTGATCGCGGCCACACCCGTCAGGGCGTGCGCCCATGAGTTTTGCTGAACATGAGTTCTGCTGAACATGAGTTCTGCTGGAGTGGGGTCCCCGCCGCTGATCCTACTCCGGTTTCTCCTTGCAGAGGGCCCTCGGAACATTCCCTCTCCCTTGCGGCTCCAGCGAGGAGTGATGCTGCACGATCTTGTTGCCGTGGAAGACATAGGTATATCGCGCGCGCAGCACTGCGTTGTCCTGCGTCGTGAAAGTATACAGCCCGCTGGCAAAGGCGAAATTGCAATCGCCGCCGATCAGTGCCTTGTCCGGGTCGATGTCGGCTTTCGGGCGGTCTTTGAGAAAAACGAAGAAGTATGACGTGATCTGCTCCCTCGTCGTCAGGGGCCCGTTGGCGCAAGTCGGCAGCAGCACCGCGCGCTCGGCATAGGTTGCGACGACAGGGCCGGGCTTGGTCGCCGTCGATTCATTCAGCGCCGTCTGCCAATTCTTCAGGAGCGCCTTGACCCTTTCCGGGGTGACGACGCAATGGCGCCTGGCCGTCCGCGCCGCGCCTTCTGAAGGCAGGGCGAGAAGGATGGCGACGGCGGCGCATCCGAGCAGGGACATCCAATGGCGCTTCAAGGCAGACCTCCTTGGTCGTCGTAGTCATTGTGGGCAGCGGCCTCCTCGATCCGAAGCGGAGGACGCGGCATTTCGGACAGTGCCCGCAAACTGATCGTCGAACTTGCGATCGAAGTTGATTGTAGCACGCGGCAATCGGATAATACAGTCAAAAAGAGAGTAGATAACGAATAGCAATTATTAGTAGAGTTATTGTTGTTGTGATGCGCGCATTTGTCGACTCCAGCACTGCAATTGTGCAAATAGCTTGCGGACGCGCGCGCATCCTTCCTGCTTCGTTCATTCGTCCTTCCGGTCGCTCGGCGCGTGTCGGAGAGGCGCAGGATCAGCGCCTTGGCGCCACTCTGCCTCGTCTGCTCGATCAGAGCCTGGCGGCTTTGGTCTGCGCACCCCATTGTACAGTCGCGACCTGTGGCTATAGGTTTGCGGCGGACAATGAGGAGGGGTTTTCTGGCATGGCGGGGGAAGGAGCGAGCGACTTCCTGGCGGGAGGGGGCGAGATGGGCGCCCTGACGCGCGCATTCGACTGGTCAAAAACCTCGCTCGGACCCCCGGACACATGGCCGCAAAGCCTGCGGGTGACGGTTCGCCTCGTGCTCACCTCGCGCCACCCGATGTTCGTGTGGTGGGGACCGGAGCTGATCCAGTTCTACAACGACGCCTATCGCGGGACGATGGGGCCCGAGCGGCATCCGAGCGCGCTGGGCGCTCGCGGCCACGAATGCTGGGCAGAGATATGGGACATCATTGGCCCCCAGATCGCCTACGTCATGGCCGGTCACGGTGCGACCTGGAACGAGGACCAGCTGGTCCCGGTGACGCGCCATGGCCGTCGCGAGGATGTCTGGTGGACTTACAGCTTTGGTCCGATCGATCTCGACGGCAAAGTGGGCGGCGTGCTCGTCGTCTGCAGGGATGTCACCTCCGAGCACGTGGCCAAGAGTTCGCTGAACCTCATCAATGAGGAGCTCACGCATCGCGTCAAGAACACGCTTGCGATCCTTGGTGCCGTGGCCACTCAGACATTCAGAGACCCTGCGAGCAGAGCCGATCTCGAAAAGTACCAGGGACGACTGGCTGCGTTTGGACGCGCCCACGATCTGCTCACGGCCGCGAACTGGGCTGCGGCGCCCCTCGATGACGTGATCGACGCTGCCCTGATTCCCTACAGGACAGGCGAAGACCAGTTCACGGTCTCGGGTGCTCCCCTCGTCGTCAAATCCCGGCAGGCGCTGGCTCTGTCCCTGGCCATCCATGAGCTTGCGACCAACGCCTTGAAGTATGGCGCTCTGACCGTGGCGGACGGACGTGTGTCCATCACCTGGACGGCCGACGATCAAAAGGGCGAGCCCAGGTTCGTTTTCGTCTGGCAGGAGTCCGGCGGCCCGGCTGCGTCGAAGCCGGCCGGTGTCGGCTTTGGGTCGCGCCTCATCTCGCGTGTGTTGCAAGACGATTTCGGAGGCACCGTTGCGGTGTCTTATGATCCGACCGGGCTCGTTTGCCGCCTGACGGCGCCGCTCGACAATCTGAGGCCGTCCCCGGACTAGTGGCGAGGCTGTTTTGGACATTCGCCCGGGCGGGCTAAGCCTGATTGAAAATCTCATCAAGATCCGGTTCGAACTCGACGTGTCGGACTGGCATGGGCACGGCAGCGAGACTCTCTGGGCCGAGCCAGTGAGGGAACGCGGCCCGGACGTCTTCCGCATTCGGAGTTCGCCCTTCTTCACGCGAGGGATCAATCACCTCGACATCGTCAAGTCCTTGCCCACCGATCGTCGCGAATTGTATGTGTTCAGTTCGGTCATCGAGCGCGGCGGACACTCCACCTACATGCTGCTGTTCGAACCAGGCGATGAGCGTGTCGCTTTTCACTGGAAGATGATCGAGGATATCGGCTGCTCGTTCGAGAGCATGATGATCCGGGTGAGCATGGGGCCGCGAACCCTTTATGCGGTGGATGTGCCTGGGAATGCCGATCTTGCGGAAGTCTACAGACTGCTGGCGCAGGGCGAGTCCATGGGGCTCTGGATGTTCCAGGAGGGGCACGCGAACGCGCGCTGACGCGTGAATACATCGGCGTTGGACGGCGGCGAAGATTTTACTTTACGATTTCCAGAAATCATGCTCTATTGTGCGCATCCCGCCTCACTCGGAGGGGCGTTGCGCGCGATCGTCACGACACGCGGGGCGGGGAGCGATGGCCGCGAGGTTGCCGGCAGCGCGTCCTTGGACGTGCGGACGAACGGCAACGCGCGGACGTGAAGTCGCAGCGTGCTGACACCCCGACGCTGGTGTCCCGCACGGCGCGCGAAAGCGCGTCGTTGCGAATGGTGGCCAACAAGCCGGCACACCAGGCAGACTGCGTATAAGCGTTAAGACTGTCGCGCAGGGAATGCCGGTTGATCGGCTTTGCCTGTGGTACCTGCCGCCTGCACTTTCTTCCGCAGGCGGGCCATGGGTGGGGCCTTCACCCGGCATTCCCTGCGCCCTCCGACTTTCACGAGGGTGAACAGAAGAATGAGAACTCGGGCATGCGTGCCGCGGGAACGACGATGCATGTCGGCTGATCCGCTGTCGTCGCGTCAAACACCACTGTCGTCCAGGGCAAGCCGCGACGGCGCGACGCGGCGGCGGGGCGCCGACCCCGGGACCATACGCTGGGGGGCAGTTGGCGAGCGCAAGTCCATCGACCTCACGTCGCGACGACTGCCGGTGGTGGTTGTCGAGATACCGCGGTGCGCGCAATGACGGAGGAGAGAGGGGGCGGCCTCGATCATCCGGAATCTCAGGCCAGTCCGGAATCCCTTCGCAGCCGCAACGGCTTGGCGGGGCGACTTAAATTCCAAGTGGCGGTTCGGGGACAGGCTGTGTATAACGCGCGCGCCGCAGCGCGGGGACTGGACGCGCGGTGTTTCGTGAAGGGAGTTGAAGCCATGACCGAGCGCTGGAGCCCGGAAAGCTGGCGTTCCAAGCCGGTGCAGCAGGTGCCTGACTATCCCGACCAGAAGGCGCTGGCCGACGTCGAGGCGCAGCTCGCGACCTTTCCGCCGCTGGTGTTCGCCGGCGAGGCGCGCAACCTGAAGAAATCGCTGGCGCGGGTGGCGGCCGGCGAGGCCTTCCTGCTGCAGGGCGGCGACTGCGCCGAGAGCTTTGCCGAGCACGGCGCCAACAACATCCGCGACTTCTTCCGCGTGCTGCTGCAGATGGCGGTCGTCATGACCTATGCCGGCGCGGTGCCGGTGGTGAAGGTGGGCCGCATCGCCGGCCAGTTCGCCAAGCCGCGCTCGTCGCCGACCGAGAAGATCAACGGCGTCGAACTGCCGAGCTATCGCGGCGACATCGTCAACGACACCGCGTTCACGCCCGAGGCGCGCATCCCCAACCCGCAGCGTCAGCTCGATGCCTACCGGCAGTCGGCGGCGACCTTGAACCTGCTGCGTGCGTTTGCCACCGGCGGCTTCGCCAATCTCGGCAGCGTGCATCAATGGATGCTCGGCTTCGTCAAGGATAGCCCGCAGTCGCGCCGCTACAAGGAGCTCGCCGACCGCATCTCCGAGGCGCTCAACTTCATGCGTGCCTGCGGCCTCGACCTCGAGAGCCATCCGGAGCTGCGCGCCACCGACTTCTACACCAGCCACGAGGCGCTGCTGCTCGGCTACGAGCAGGCCTTCACCCGGGTCGATTCCACCACCGGCGACTGGTACGCGACATCAGGCCATTTCATCTGGATCGGCGATCGCACCCGCCAGCTCGATCACGGCCATGTCGAATATTTCCGCGGCATCAAGAACCCGATCGGCCTGAAATGCGGCCCGTCGCTGAAACCGGACGAACTGCTCAAGCTGATCGACATCCTCAACCCCGACAACGAGCCCGGGCGGCTGACGCTGATCAACCGTTTCGGCGCCGACAAGGTTGGCGATCACCTGCCCGGACTGATCCGTGCGGTGCAGCGGGAAGGGCGCAAGGTGGTGTGGTCGTGCGACCCGATGCACGGCAACACCATCACCTCGACATCGGGCTACAAGACGCGGCCGTTCGACCGCATCGTCGCCGAGGTGCGGGCGTTCTTCGCAGTGCATGCCGCCGAGGGCACCCATGCCGGCGGCATCCATCTGGAGATGACCGGCCAGGACGTCACCGAGTGCATCGGCGGCGCGCGCGCGATCACCGACGAGGCCCTCAACGACCGCTATCACACGGTGTGCGATCCCAGGCTCAATGCCGAGCAGTCGATCGACATGGCGTTCCTGATCGCCGAGCTGTTGAAGCAGCAGCGCGGCGGCAAGTCCGCACTGATGCCGGCAGTCGCGGGCTTCTGATGCTGCGCATCTGGCGCGCGACGCTCAACTCGCGCAATGGCCTGGCCTTCGCGCTCCGCTCCGAGCAGGCGGTGCGCGAGGAGGTTGTCGCGTTCCTGCTGGCGCTGCCGCTCGCTTATGTCGTCGGCGTGACGCCGATGCGCAGCGTCGAACTGGTCTGCGCGGTGGTGCTGGTGCTGGTGGTGGAGTTGCTCAACACCGCGATCGAGAAGCTCGCCGACCGCCTGACCACCGAGCACGACCTGCAGATCGGCCGGGTCAAGGATCTCGGCTCGGCCGCGGTCGGTGTCGCGCTGTTGATGTCCGGCAGCTTCTGGCTGTTCGCGCTCGCCGAGCGGCTCGGGCTGTTGTGAATGGATTGAGCAATGGCCGCCGACGTCTTCAGGATCACGCTGGCCCAGCTCAATCCGACGGCCGGCGATATCAGTGGCAACACCGCGAAGGTGCGCGAGGCGCGCGCGAAGGCCTTGGCCGACGGCGCCGATCTGCTGGTGCTGCCTGAGCTGTTCATCGCCGGTTATCCGCCGCGCGATCTCGTTCGCGACCCGGCGGTCGAATCCGCCTGCCGCGCCGCAATCGAGGCGCTGGCGCGCGAGTCCGCGGATGGCGGGCCGGCCGTGCTGGTCGGCACGCCCTGGTTCGAGGATGGCAGGCTCTACAACGCCTGTGCGCTGCTCGACAGCGGCCGCATCGCCGCGCTGCGCTTCAAGACCAACCTGCCTGATGAAGGGACGCGCCTGTTCGCCCGTGGTCCCGCCGCCGGGCCGGTCAGCGTGCGGGGTGTTCGCATCGGCGTGGCCATCGGTGAAGATATCCGGATCGACGAGTCCTCCGAGTACGAGAACGTGGTCGAGACTCTGGCCGAGACCGGTGCTGAGCTCATCGTGGTCCCCGCCGGTGAGCCCTACATCCGCGGTGGCGGTGATCGGCGCCTCTCGGCCGCGGTGGCCCGCATCACCGAGAGCGAGCTGCCGCTGGTCTGGCTCAATCAGACCGGCGGCCAGGGCAACGAGGTGTTCGACGGCGCATCCTTCGCGCTCAACGCCGATCTCTCGATGGCCGTGCAACTGCCGGCATTCGTTGATCACGTCACCACGTTGGCCTGGAGCAGGGGCGACGATGGCTGGGCGTGCCGCGGACCGGTCGCAACGCTGATCGAGGGCGACGAGGCCGACTACGCGGCGCGCGTCGTCAGCCTGCGCGACCACGTCGGCAAGAACGGCTTCACCGGTGTCGTCATCGGCCTGACCGGCCGCATCGAATCGGCGCTGGCGTTGGCGATGGCGGCCGATGCGCTCGGACCAGACAGGGTCCGCGGCGTGGTGCTGTCCGGGCCCGACATGTCGCAGCCGGCGCAGGATGCGGCCGAAGCGCTCGCGCGGCAGCTCGGCGTCAGCTCCGAGGTGTTGCCGATCGCGGCTGCAGTCGAAGACTTCGAAAGGATCCTGCCCGGGCCGCTGGCGAGCGGCGCCCGTCACGACCTGGTAGCGCGCGTACGCGGCACGCTCCTGTTGGCGCTGGCGAGCTTGTCCGGCGCTCTGGCCGTTGCCGTCGGCGACACATCGGACCAACTGGTCGGTGACGCGACCGGCGGTTTCACGCCGCTCGAGGATGTGACCGCGGCGCAGGTGATTCGTCTTGCAGCGCTGCGCAATCGCTGGAAGCCCGCGGACGCGCTCGGACCGTCGGGCGGTGTGATACCGCCCGATCTGATCGCACGCCCGTCGAGCGGCAGCCGAGCGTCGTCCGACGCGATCGAAGGATGATGGCGATGGCCCGGCGATCTCTCTCAGCGCGCCGGGATGAAGGTCGGTCCGACCGTGCGGATCTGCTTGTCGCCGCCGGCGCCGGTCGTGGCATCCGCGGTCGCGGGAGCGGCGTCGGCGGGCGCTGCGCCCTTCTTGGCGGCGGTCGGCTTGCCGGTCTGGCGCTGCTGCATCCGCTTGGCGCTCTCTTCGGTGACGATGATGTCGCCCTGCTGCTCGGCCGAAGTCTTGTCGTCGATCGATTTCAGCGCGTCGGCCCAGGTCTGGCCCGGCGCCTTGCAGGAGCAGCTCGGGTTGAACTCGGTGCGATATTTGAACGCGTTGGCGAGCGCGCTGTAGGGCTGGCCGTTGACCGAGACCGCCTGGTTCATGTCCTCGCCGGGATTGCGGTAGGTGAACAGCGTCGCGTCGGCGGCCGGGCATTGCGCCTTGCAGGCGCGCTCGTCGTCGGCGAAGCGGCCCGGAACGGTGGCGAACGAGATCGGGAAATAGGCGCCGTCGCAACTGCGCACGCAGACGGTACGGTAGGTGCCCTGCGGCGCCGCGAGATCGGCGCTCGGCGGAGGCAGCGATGCGGCCGGGTTGTTGTCGGGTCCGCCGCCGAACAGGCTGGTCAGGAAGTTGCCGCCGGCATTGCCTCCGCCGCCACGATTGGCGTTGGCGTATTGCTGGTACTGCGGGCCGCAATTGTTCTGGCCGAGCGCCGCCAGCACCGAGCGGCGCTGATTGTCACGCTCGCCGCCGAAGCCGCCGCCGCGCAGCCGCTCGAGGTTGCTTGTGATCTGGTCCAGATTGGCGCGCATCTGCTGGATCTGGTTGTTGACCGGGCCGCATTCGGCCGAGCGGCCGTTGAAGATCGAGAAGAAGCCGGGGCTGTCGCAGCCCATGCGCTTGGCCTGCATGCTGACGCGGTCGAGTTCGCCCTGCTGCTTGGCGGCCGCATCCTGATAGCGCCGGATCTGGTCCTCGCGGCCGGGATCACCACCGCCGCCGCGATCGATCGAGGCGAGCTGCCCTTCGAGACGCGGGCAGATTGGGTTGACGCCGGCCTGCGGTCCGGGCTGGGCAGATGGGGCCATCTGCCCGTAGGACTCGGAACTGGATTGCGCCAGGGCGTACGAGCCGGTGAGGGTCAATCCCAGCAGAGCAGTGCAGGCCAACAGGCGCGGAGACAGGGAAGCGATCAAGATGCGGTATTCCGGTCCATGGGTGCTGCCGCGGGACGCGCACAGAATTCGGAAAAATCGCGGCAGCGGCGGGCATCCCATAGCCGCTTTGTCGGGCAGCGTCACGTCGTTTCCAGGGCGCTCAGATGGCGGGAACCACCGCCGGCAGCTGCCTCAGCGCTGGCAGGTGATCGCGACATACTCGCTGCAGCCGCTATGGGTGCAGTTTGCACCGGCTTTCGGCACCGATCCGGTGATCTCGTCGGGGTCGACGCGGCGGTAGGAGGAGGCCTGTGCAAAATCCCGTGATTGGCAGTAGGAGCGGGCGGCCGAGGCGCCGCATCTGTCGCCCTTGGCGAGGCACTGGTCGACGCCATAGCCGTCGGCTTCGTTGGCGATGATGAAGATGCGGCTCTCCGCCGAGGCGGCGGTCGCGGTGGCGAGGAGAATGCTGCAGGCGAGCAGGCCCGAGGAGATTCGCATGGTGCACCGGTGAGTGTAGGAGACAACCCATGGTTAGGCCCAAAAGGTTAAAAATGATTAACCATGAGGCAGGGCGCGAGCATTTGGGCGGCGAAAACGGCCGTTTTGCGGCTCTTGACGGAAACATCCTGCTGCCTCATGGTGAGTTTCATGAACGGTTTCCTCGCCATCTGCTGCATTTGCCGCGAGATTACGCGCTAGCGATTCGCTGGCTGAGGCCGTCTTTTCTCAACAGAGATGATCAGGACGCCCGGCCGGCAGGTCGATGGCGTGATTCGTGCCATGGCGGCCCCCTGCGGGCCGTCATCTGGCGGAGGACACCCGTTGCGGCTCGCCCGGCGAGACGCAAGCACAGGCATTCGGGGACGGACCATGGAATTGCGTTTGTACGACACGGCGTCGCGGGAGAAGCGCCCCTTCGTGCCGCTCGATCCCGGCAATGTCCGCATGTATGTCTGCGGACCGACGGTCTATGACTTCGCCCATATCGGCAATGCGCGCCCGGTCATCGTCTTCGATCTGCTGTTCCGGCTGCTGCGGCATGTCTATGGCGCCGACCACGTCACCTATGTCCGCAACATCACGGATGTCGACGACAAGATCAACGCGCGCGCCGCGCGTGACTTTCCCGGGCTGCCGCTCAACGAGGCGATCCGCAAGGTCACCGAGGTGACGGCTAATCAGTTCCACAGCGATACTGCTGCGCTCGGCAGTCTGCCGCCGACCTTCGAGCCGCGCGCCACCGACTTCGTGCTGCCGCGTCTCGACGGCAAGGCGGACATGGTGACGCTGATCCTGCAACTGATCGCGCGCGGCCATGCCTATGAAGCGGGCGGCGAGGTGCTGTTCGATACCCAATCGATGCCGGACTATGGCGCGCTGTCCGGCCGCAAGCTCGACGAGCAGCTCGCGGGCGCCCGCGTCGCCGTCGATGCGCACAAGAAGAACCCGGCCGACTTCGTGCTGTGGAAGCAGTCGTCGGCGGATGAGCCCGGCTGGGACAGCCCGTGGGGCCGCGGCCGTCCGGGCTGGCACATCGAGTGCTCGGCGATGAGCGCGGCCTATCTCGGCGATGTCTTCGACATCCATGGCGGCGGGCTCGATCTGATCTTCCCGCACCATGAGAACGAGATCGCGCAGTCGCGCTGCGCCCATGGCACCTCGGTGATGGCGAACTACTGGCTGCACAACGGCTTCTTGGAAGTCGAGGGCGCGAAGATGTCGAAGAGCCTCGGTAACTTCGTCACCATCCGCGACCTGCTGGCGGACTGGCCCGGCGAGGTGCTGCGGCTCAACATGCTCAAGATGCATTATCGCTCGCCGGCCGATTGGACGGTCAAGGGCCTGGAGGAGAGCGCGAAGACGCTCGACGACTGGTATCGCGTCGCGGCCGATGCGCCGGGTGAGCAGCCGGCGCCTGCGATCGTCGCTGCGCTGCTCGACGACATCAACACGCCGCTGATGATCGCCGAACTGCACGCGTTGCGCGGACGGGCTGCGTCGGGCAGTGAATCCGACCGCGCAGCATTTGCCGGCTCGCTCCGCTATTTCGGCTTCCTGTCCGACACCGCGGCGCAATGGGAAGCCCGCAAGCAGCAGGCGCGTGGCGTCGATGCCGCCAAGGTCGAGAGCCTCATCGACGAACGCACCGCCGCCCGCGCGCGCAAGGACTTCAAGGAATCCGACCGCTTGCGCGACGAACTCGTCGCGATGGGCGTCGTATTGAAGGACGGCAAGGGGGCCGACGGCAAGCCGGTCACGACCTGGGAGATCGCGCGATGAGCAAGCCCGACACGCCGTTTCCGCGGCACTGGCTCTATTACATCGGGCTCAAGCTGGTGCTGATCGCCGGCGCGGTGGCGCTGGTCACGAAACTCTACGGCATGTGGTGAGGACATGGGACAGGCTCTCCCGAGGCCCGCGTTGCGGCCGTTTCTTCCCGCTGATGCGCCGGTGCTGGCCGCGATCTTCGTCGCCAGCATCCAGGAGCTGACGTCGGACGACTACAGCGAGGATCAGCAGGAAGCCTGGGCCTCCGCCGCGGATGACGAAGTCAGCTTCGGCAAGAAGCTCGCATCCGAGCTGACCTTGATTGCAACCCTGCAGGGCTCGCCGGTCGGCTTCGCGGCGCTGAAGGGCAACGACCATATCGACATGCTCTATGTGCATCCGAGTGCGGCGGGACAGGGTGTCGGCGCATTGCTGTGCGACGCGCTGGAAAAGCTCGCGGGCGCGCGCGGCGCGACCGGCCTGTCGGTGGACGCCAGCGACACCGCGGTCGATTTCTTCCGCAAGCGCGGCTACGTCGCACGTCAGCGCAACAGCGTCTCCATCAACGGCGAGTGGCTCGCCAACACCACGATGAAGAAAGAGCTCGGTTCTGGGGGAGCTCAGGCATGAGCAGGGCAGGCACAAGCAGGGAACGCCTTTATCTGTTCGACACCACCTTGCGCGATGGCGCGCAGACCAATGGTGTGGACTTCACGCTCGCGGACAAGCAGGCCATCGCGCGCCTGCTTGACGATCTCGGCATCGACTATGTCGAGGGCGGCTATCCCGGCGCCAATCCGCTCGACACCGAGTTCTTTGCCGTCAAGCCGAAGCTCGGCCACGCCCGCTTCACCGCCTTCGGCATGACGCGCCGCGCCGGGCGTTCGGTCTCCAACGATCCGGGAGTCGCCGCACTGCTGGACGCCAAGGCGGACGCGATCTGCTTCGTGGCGAAAGCCTCGGCGTATCAGGTGCGCGTGGCGCTCGAGACCACCAACGAGGAGAACCTGGCCTCGATCCGCGACAGCGTCACGGCGGCCAAGGCGGCGGGACGCGAGGTGATGCTCGACTGCGAGCATTTCTTCGATGGCTACAAGGAGAACGCAGAGTTCGCGCTGGCCTGCGCACGCACGGCCTATGAGGCCGGTGCGCGCTGGGTCGTGCTGTGCGACACCAATGGTGGCACCATGCCGCACGAGATCGAGGCGATCGTCGGCGAGGTCGTCAGGCATGTGCCGGGCGATCATCTCGGCATTCACGCCCATAACGATACCGAGCAGGCGGTGGCGAATTCACTTGCCGCCGTGCGCGCCGGCGCGCGCCAGATCCAGGGCACGTTGAACGGGCTCGGCGAGCGCTGCGGCAATGCCAATCTGTGCTCGCTGATCCCGACCTTGAAGCTGAAGACCGAGTTCTCGGACCGCTTCGAGATCGCCGTCTCCGACCAGCAGCTCGGCGGTCTGATGAAGGTGTCGCGCACGCTCGACGACATGCTCAACCGGGCGCCGAACCGCCACGCGCCCTATGTCGGTGAGAGCGCCTTCGTGACCAAGACCGGTATCCATGCCTCGGCCGTGCTGAAGGATCCGCAGACCTACGAGCACGTGCTGCCGGAATCGGTCGGCAATCATCGCAAGGTGCTGGTCTCCGACCAGGCCGGCCGCTCCAACGTGATCGCGGCGCTCGAACGCGGCGGCATTCCCTTTACCAAGAGCGATCCGAAGCTGACGCGCCTGGTCGAGGAGCTGAAGGAGCGCGAGGCCATCGGCTACGCCTACGAATCTGCCAACGCCTCGTTCGAGCTGCTGGCCCGGCGTACGCTCGGCTCGGTCCCGGAGTATTTCCGGGTCGAGCAGTTCGACGTCAATGTCGAGCAGCGCTACAACGCCGTCGGCGAGCGCGTCACGGTGGCGCTTGCGGTGGTCAAGGTCGACGTCGCCGGCGAGCGGCTGATCTCGGCGGCCGAAGGCAATGGTCCGGTCAACGCGCTCGACGTCGCGCTGCGCAAGGATCTCGGCAAATACCAGGGCTTCATCGACGGCCTCAAGCTGATCGACTATCGCGTCCGTATCCTCAATGGCGGCACCGAGGCGGTCACCCGCGTGCTGATCGAGAGCGAGGACGAAACCGGCGAGCGCTGGACCACGGTCGGCGTCTCGCCCAACATCATCGACGCCTCGTTCCAGGCACTGATGGATTCGGTATTCTACAAGCTGGTGAAGTCAGGCGCGCCGGGGTGAGATGTTTCATCCGTCATTGCGAGCGAAGCGAAGCAATCCAGGGTCCCGCCCGCGACTCTGGATTGCTTCGTCGCTTCGCTCCTCGCAATGACGAGGAGAGAGCGGGGGGATAATGCATGATCGACCACGTCTCCGTCGGCGTCAGCGATCTCGCGCGCAGCGCACGCTTCTATGAGCGCGCGCTGGCGCCGCTCGGCCTGATGCGCCTAGTCGAGCGCCCCGCGACCATCGGCTTCGGCAAGGCCTATCCGGAGTTCTGGATCAATCTCCGCACCAGCATGGCGCGCGTGCCCGCCGACACCGGCTCGCATCTCTGCTTCCGTGCCAAGAGCACCGCCGACGTCGATGCATTCCACGCGGCGGCGCTGGAGGCGGGCGGTGTTTCGGATGGCGCACCTGGGCTGCGGCCGCACGACCGCGTGCGCTACTATGCGGCCTTTGTGCTCGATCCGGATGGCAACCGGATCGAGGCCGTTACGTTTCCGCCGGAATGAGGATCACAGCCGCTTGGCGATCTCCGGCGCCATCTCGGTCTCTTCCTTGGCCACGCGGGCGGCGGCCTCGCGCAGGCGGGGAAGGATGTCCTCGGCGCGGTCGGCCTTGAGCAGGTCGATCTGGAAGCCGGGACGGATGAACTCGGTCTCGCGCATATGGGCGAGCAGCGAGAACAGCGGTTCCCAGAAGCCGTCGATATTGGCCATCAGCACCGGCTTGGCGTGGCGCCCGAGCTGCTTCCAGGTCAGCTGCTCGACCAGCTCCTCGAGCGTGCCGATGCCGCCGGGCAGCGCGACGAAGGCATCGGAGTGCTCGAACATCAGCCGCTTGCGCTCGTGCATGTCGGGCGTGACGATGAGATCCTTCAGCGGCATCATGACTTCCTTCTTCACCAGGAAGTCCGGAATGATGCCGGTGACGTCGCCACCATGGTCCAGCACCGCCTTGGCAACCGCGCCCATCATGCCGATGGAGCCGCCGCCATAGACGAGCCTGACGCCGTTCTCGGCGAGTGCCTTGCCGAGTGCTTTCGCCGATTCGATGAAGCTGGGATTGGTGCCCGGGCCGGAGCCGCAATAGACACAGACGGTGCGGATTTCAGTCATTGGACGGATGTGACACTGCAGTTGAAAGGCGTCAAGACGAAGGCGGAGGGGCTGGATTCGCGGGCTTTCACGGAATGATGCAGACGGTTCGGATCCATTTATCTGAAAACAAGTATGCAAATACTGCGCCGCCGCAACGGATTCCGTCGACGCCCCGGTGCATGTGGCGTCCGGACACTCTATATGACGGAGGCAACGCCGGCATCACAACATGCCAACACCCTCGCTGTTCCAGATCGCTTGATGCCCCCTGATTTGTCCTCCGATCCAGCCGCCAATCAGCCGCAAACGTCCCTCGAGCAGGGAACGCTCGCGGGCACGCTGCGGCACCTCTGGCCTTTCATTTGGCCGAGCGATCGGGCCGACCTGAAGGCGCGCGTGCTATGGTCGGTGGTGCTGCTGCTCGCGGCCAAGGTCGCGACGCTCATCCTGCCCTTCACCTTCAAATGGGCGACCGACGCGCTCACCGGCGCCAACACCGCGCCGATCCAGCCCGACAACTGGGCGTTCTGGCTGGTGGCCTCGCCGATCGTCATGACGGCGAGCTACGGCGCGATGCGGGTGCTGATGGCGGTGCTGACGCAGTGGCGCGACGGTATTTTCGCTCGCGTCGCCATGCATGCGGTGCGTAAGCTAGCGACCATCACCTTCGTCCACATGCACGAATTGTCGCTGCGCTTTCATCTGGAGCGCAAGACCGGCGGCCTGACCCGCGTGCTCGAGCGTGGCCGCAACGCGATCGAGACCATCGTGCGCATGGTGATCCTGCAGCTGATCCCGACCATCGTGGAGGTCTCGCTGCTCACCGCCGTGCTGCTGTGGCAGTTCGACTGGCGCTACGTGCTGGTCACGCTGACGATGGTCGCGGCCTATCTCCTCTACACTTATATTGCGACCGAGTGGCGCATCGAGATCCGGCGTCGCATGAACGACTCGGATACCGACGCCAACACCAAGGCGATCGACTCGCTGCTCAACTATGAGACGGTGAAATATTTCGGCGCCGAGGCGCGCGAGGCAAAGCGCTACGACCGCTCGATGGAGCGCTACGAGAGCGCCAGCGTGAAGACCTATACCTCGCTCGCCGTGCTGAATGCGGGGCAGGCGGTGATCTTCACCATCGGCCTGACGGTGGCGATGCTGATGTGCGCCCAGGGCGTGCGCCAGGGGCGCAACACGGTCGGCGACTTCGTCATGGTCAACAGCATGATGATCCAGCTGTACCAGCCGCTGAACTTCATGGGCATGGTCTATCGCGAGATCAAGCAGGCGATCATCGACATCGAGAAGATGTTCGGCGTCCTCACCCGCGACGCCGAGGTGAACGATGCGCCGGGTGCGACGCCGCTGGTGGTGACGTCAGGCCATGTTCGCTTCGAGGACGTGCAGTTCGCCTATGAGCCGGAGCGGCCGATCCTGCAGGGCCTGAGCTTCGAGGTGCCGGCCGGCAAGACGGTCGCGATCGTGGGTCCCTCCGGCGCCGGCAAGTCGACCATCTCGCGGCTGCTGTTCCGGCTCTACGACGTCTCCGGCGGCCGTATCCTGATCGACGGCCAGGACATTCGCGACGTCACCCAGGTGTCGCTGCGCGCCCAGATCGGCATGGTGCCGCAGGACACGGTGCTGTTCAACGACACCATCCGCTACAACATCCGCTACGGACGCTGGGATGCAGACGATGCCGCCGTCGAGGAGGCGGCGAGACTCGCCCAGATCGACGGTCTGATCCGGATGGCCCCCAAGGGCTATGAGACGCAGGTGGGCGAGCGCGGTCTCAAGCTGTCCGGCGGCGAGAAGCAGCGCGTCGCGATCGCGCGCACGATCCTGAAGGGACCGCCGATCCTGGTGCTCGACGAGGCAACCTCGGCGCTCGACAGCCATACCGAGCACGAGATCCAGGAGGCGCTCGATGGCGTGTCGCGCAACCGCACCTCGCTCGTGATCGCGCACCGGCTCTCGACCATCGTGGCGGCTGATGACATCATCGTGCTCGACCGCGGCCGCATCGCCGAGCGCGGCACCCACGCCGAGCTGCTCGCGCAAGGCGGACTGTATGCAAGCATGTGGAACCGGCAGCGCGAAGCCGAGGAGGCGCGCGAAAAGCTGGCGCAGATCGGCGACGAAGCCGCCGCGCCCAACCGCAACCCGCCCGGATTGGCCGATCCTGACATGAACGGGCCGGTTGCGACCGCCGCCGAATGAGCCCGCGAACCGCCGTTATCGCGATTTAAGGAATCATTTTGACCTTCGCCGCGCATCGACCTAGTCAAGGCGGCGGTCCGCTCTGAGGTCAGAGGGACACAATCTCAACGAAGCAGGCCATGTCGATCAGCAACTCCATCCGCGCTCAGATCCCGCCGATCCATCCCGAGGGCTATCCGTTCATCGGAGGCTTC
The DNA here is from genome assembly GCF_000344805.1 of Bradyrhizobium oligotrophicum S58. Lineage (NCBI taxonomy): Bacteria > Pseudomonadati > Pseudomonadota > Alphaproteobacteria > Hyphomicrobiales > Nitrobacteraceae > Bradyrhizobium > Bradyrhizobium oligotrophicum. The sequence continues at coordinate 3,387,864 of NC_020453.1, forward strand.
GCACTGGTCAGCCTGATCCTGTTCTGGATCTTCACGCCGCTCGGCTGGATCGGCACGCTGCTCACCGTCTGGTGCGCGCTGTTCTTCCGGGATCCGATCCGGGTGACCCCGCAGCGGGAAACCCTGGTGGTGGCGCCGGCCGACGGACGCATCTCCATGATCACCCGGGCGCTGCCGCCGGCCGAGCTTGGCCTCGGCGACCGGCCGCTGCTGCGCGTGTCGATCTTCATGAGCGTGTTCAACGTCCACGTGAACCGCAGCCCGGTGGCTGGCCGGATCGACAAGATCGCCTACCGTCCAGGCGCCTTCATCAATGCCGAGCTCGACAAGGCCAGCGAGGACAATGAGCGCAACTCGCTTGCGATCTCTACCCCTCACGGCAAGATCGGCGTGGTCCAGATCGCGGGTCTGGTGGCGCGCCGGATCGTGTCGTTCGTGCGCGAGGGCCAGACCATCGGCGCCGGCGAGCGCTTCGGCTTGATCCGCTTCGGCTCGCGGCTCGATGTCTATCTGCCTGACGGCACGGAGGTTCTGGTCTCGGAAGGGCAGACCGCCATTGCCGGCGAAACCATCCTGGCCGATTTCGACGTGGCCGTGCCCGGGCTGACATTCCGGAGCCAGTGAACCGTCGTAGGCCGGGAACGACCCATTCATGGGTCCTTGGGGCGTCTTCCGGTACCAGAGGCCTGCAAAACCACACGTGGTGTGATCATGAGCTTCGACCTCAACTCCCCCGAACTGCGCCGTCGCCGTTTCCGCCCCATCCCGGTGCGGCTGCTCGTGCCGAACATGATCACATTGCTGGCGATCTGCGCCGGCCTGACCGCGATCCGGCTGTCGACCGAGGGCCGCATGGAGCTTGCGGTCGGCGCCATCGTGTTTGCCGCCTTCCTGGACGGCATCGACGGCCGCATCGCCCGGATGATCAAGGGGCAGTCGAAATTCGGTGCCGAACTCGACAGCTTGGCCGATTTCGTCAATTTCGGCGTGGCGCCCGGCCTGATCCTGTATTTCTGGCAACTGCATGAGCTGCGCGACGGCGGCTGGATCGCCGCCATGATGTACGCCATCAGCGGCGGGCTGCGGCTGGCGCGCTTCAACGCCAGCATCGATGATCCCACCAAGCCGCCCTTTGCCGCCAACTTCTTCACCGGCGTGCCCGCGCCGCTCGGCGCCATCACGGTGCTGCTGCCGGTCTATCTGGCGTTTCTCGACCTGCCGCGGCCGCCGGCGCTGGTGACTGCGTTCTACACGCTGCTGATTGCGTTCCTGATGGTGTCGCGGCTCCCCGTGTTCTCCGGCAAGACCGCGCGGATGCGCGTCGCGCCCGAGCTCGTGCTGCCGGTGTTCGCAGCGGTGGTGTTCTTCGTCGCGCTGCTGGTGGTCTATCCCTGGCACATCCTGTCGGCAGGCTCGATTCTCTATATGCTCAGCCTGCCGTTCGGCTGGCGGCTGTACCGGCAGCAGGCGGCGCGCCATGCCGCAGCGCTCGGTGGTGCCACGGCTGCAGCGTCAGAATCGCCGTCGTCATCTCCCGCGGCCTTTGCTCCGACCGGCGCGCCCGCGGCCGAGCAGGAGCAGCGGCCGCCGGAACGGCTGCACTGAACGCAGAGCTGTGCGACGCAGCCCGAGCTTTGCCGGCTTGGGCGGCCTCAGCTATACCGGATCGCCAAGGACGGTCGCGGATGCCGTCCGCATCATCCGGAGAAAACGCCTGTGACAAGCTCTGCCGCCGCGCCCCTCGCTGCTTCCGTTCTCGAGGCGCTCGCGCGCTACGACACGCCGACGATCTGCAACGCGATGGAGATCGTGGCGCCCGAGCGCCGCCTGATCGGTTATACGACCAAGCCGCTGGTGTGTCCGTTCCCCGACCTGCCGCCGATGGTCGGCTACGCCCGCACGGCGACCATCCGGTCCGTGGTCAAGTCCGGCCTGCCGGCGGACGAGCAGGGCAGGCGGCGCATCGACTACTATGAGTATGTCGGCACTGGTCATGGCCCGCGCATCGTGGTGCTCCAGGACATCGATGGCCCCGATATCGGCTATGGCGCGTTCTGGGGCGAGGTGCAGAGCAACGTGCACAAGGCGCTGGGCTGTCTCGGCGTGATCACCGACGGATCGATCCGCGACATCCCGCAATGGGCGGCGGGTTTCCAGGCGCTGGCCGGGTCGATCGGGCCGTCCCATGCCTGGGTCCATGCCGAGAGCTTTGGCGGCGAGGTCCGGGTCGCCGGCATGACCGTGCGCTCCGACGATCTGATCCACTCCGACCGCCACGGCGCGATCGTGATCCCGACGGACATCGCGGCCAAGTTGCCCGAGGCGGCCGAACTGTGCGCCCGCCGCGAAACGCCGATCCTCGACATCGCGCGCTCGGCGGACTTCTCGCTCGAGAAGCTCAAGGACGCCCTGAAGCGCTCCGCCGAGATTCATTGAGCCTCGCGTCGTGCATGTCGCGTGCTGGAGTCGCATCGGCTGGCGATGCGACTCCACGCAGCTGTCATATCCGGATGACTACGGGGACGAGCTTCGGCTTCGGCTACGGTGATCAATCGCGGTGACTAATTACCCGCAAGCGCATGAGCGAGCCCGAAGGTTAAGGGGACCTCGCTCGTTGAGAAGATTTTATCCATCAAGCTTTACCTGATGGCGAGCCTGCCCGGATAGTCATGTCGCCCGAGGGCGAAGCACATGCGCAGGCTGATATCCAAATCGATGCCGCTGTTCGGTCGGCTCGACCGGGCCGTCGACAAGATGGTGCGGCTGATCGGGCATTTCGGCAGCGCCGTGATCGGCCTGTCGGCGATTGCCCTGGTGTGGGCCGGCATCTTCTACACGATCTCTGAAGAGTACGCGCGCACCGAGCAGTCGGCGTTGAAGAACGGCGCCAATCTCGCGCGCGCCTTCGAGGAGCAGATCATCCGCTCGATCCGCGCCGCGGATCAGACCTTGCGCTACGTCCGCGATTCCTATGCCAAGGACCCGCAGAACTTCGACATGTCGCTGTGGTCGAAGAACAGCCAGTTCCTGTCCGACTTCTCGTTTCAGGTCGTCGTGATCGGCAAGGACGGCATCATGCTGTCCAGTAACATCGATCCGAAGATGCGCGGCCTTGACCTCCGCGACCGCGAGCACTTTCGCGTTCATGCCGACGGCACCGACGACGTTCTCTTCGTCAGCAAGCCGATCTTCGGCCGCGTCTCCAACAAATGGTCGATCCAGCTGACACGGCGGATCATCATGCCAGACGGTTCGTTCGGTGGCGTCGTCGTGGTCTCGCTCGACCCCGAATATCTGTCGAGCTTCTACAACTCGGTCGATCTCGGCAAGAAGGGCAACGTCACCCTGATCGGTCTCGACGGCATCATACGCGCGCGCGCCTCGGCCGGCCCCGCCGGCGTCGGATCCTCGCTCGCCGGCAGCCCGGTGATGACCGCGGTTCAGCTGCGAAGCAGCGGCTCCTACACCATCAAGAGTCTGGTCGACGGCATCACGCGCATCTACTCCTTCCAGCGCATCAAGGACCAGCCGCTGGTCGTCATCGTCGGCCAGGCGACCGAGGAGATCTTCAGTGCCTTCAAGGTCGATCGCGATCGCGATCTGCTGGTCGGGGCGCTGCTGACGGTGGTCATCGGCATCATTACCATCCTGATCGCGCGCTATCAGGCCGGACTTGCCGCATCGCGCGACGCGGCCGAGGCCGGCACGCGGGCGCGCTCGGAATTCCTGGCGATGATGAGCCACGAGATCCGCACGCCCATGAACGGCGTCATCGGGCTTGCCGACCTGCTGCTGTCGGCGGATCTCGCCCCGGAGCAGCGCAAGATCGCCACCACGCTGCGCGAGTCGGCCGACTACCTGCTGCAGCTCCTCAACGACGTCCTCGATTTCTCCAAGCTCGATGCCGATCGCCTGGAGATCGAGCACATCGAGTTCGACCTGCATCGGTCGGTAACGGCGACGGCCGAGCTCCTGGTGTCGCGCGCCAAGGAGAAGGGCCTGCAACTGACGACCTCGATCGCGCCGGAGGTACCGAACTACGTCGTCGGCGATCCCGCGCGGCTGCGCCAGGTGCTGTTCAACCTCGTCGGCAATGCGCTCAAATTCACCGAAGCTGGCAGCGTCCACATCGGTGTGCGTGCCGAGAACCTCGCCGGGCCGAACCTGACGCTGGTGTTCTCGGTCGCCGATACCGGCGTCGGCATTCCCACGGAAGCCGTTGGCCGGCTGTTCAAGCAGTTCTCGCAGGTCGACAACTCGATCTCGCGCCGCTTCGGCGGCACGGGCCTCGGGCTTGCGATCTGCAAGCGTCTCGTCACCTGCATGGGCGGCGACATCAAGGTGCAGAGCAGGGTGGGCGAGGGCAGCACCTTCACCTTCTCGATCCAAGTTCAGCCGCAACCGCAGCCGGACATCGATCAGGTCGGCGCGTCCCAGGCCACTCTTGTGCCGGTCGGAGGCACCCTCCCGGAGGAACGGCCGGCCAGCATCGAGCCGCTCAAGATCCTCGTTGCAGAGGACAATCTCACCAATCAGTTCGTGATCAAGAAGCTCCTGGACAAGCTCGGTCACGGCCATGACATCGTCGAGAACGGCACCCAGGCGATCGCCGCGGTGCAGAAGCAGGCTTACGACCTCGTGCTGATGGACATGATGATGCCCGAGATGGACGGGCTCACCGCGACGCGGATGATCCGTTCGCTGCCGCCACCCGCCCGGGACATCTACATCATCGCTCTGACCGCCAACGCCACCAGTCAGGATCATCTGGCGTGTACGGACGCAGGCATGAACGACTTCGTGACCAAGCCGGTCACACGCGATCGATTGAATGCCGCTCTGCTTCGCGCGGCCGCGGCCACACACAAGGAAAGGCTTGTCGCATGACCGACTTGGTGCAATTCGATGAATCCGTCTATCAGATCCTGGTCTCCGAGCTCGGCGAGGAGGATGCGCTGGAAGTGCTGCGCACCTTCCTCGACGATACCTCGGGAAAGTTCAGCACGCTGGCGACCAAGTTCGAGGATCGCCTCGAACTGAGGCGCGAAGCGCATTCGATCAAGAGCTCGTCGGCGACGTTCGGGTTCTCGGTGCTGTCTCGTCTGTGTCGCGAGCTCGAGGTCGGCTCGGCGACGATGGAGCCGGCGCAGATGCTGGAGATGGTCCAGAAGATGCAGCAATCGTTCGAGCAGGCCGTCGTCTTCGCCGAAACGAACCTGCTCAAGTCCGGCGCAACAGCCGCTTGAGCAAGGCCTGCGGCGAGGCCGTTTACCTTTCATTATGCCTACCGAATTCAGTAACTCGTCCTTAATGGCGGGCATCTAGTGTCAGGATACGCGGTTCAGAAGCACCGCGTCGATCCGGCAGGGTCGGTGGTTGCGTACGCGGTTGGAGTTGACTCATGGATATTATGACGAGTGCGGGGCTCGTGGCTGGCGTGATCGTCATCGCGACGATGATGCTGCTGGGCGGCGATCTCGAAATGTTCGTCAGCGAGCACGCCGCAATCATCATTTTCGGTGGTTCGATCGCGGCCACCATGATCCGTTTCCCGCTCGGCGTCATGCTGCACGGCGTTCCGCTCGGAATGAAGTTCGCATTCACGATGAGCCGTCTGTCGGCCCGTGAGCTCGTCGACGAGCTCGCCCGCATTGCCGAGATCGCCCGCAAGCAGGGTCCTGTCGGTTTGGAAAAGGTCGAGACCGACGAGCCGTTCCTCGCCAAGGGGATCCGCTACGTGGCCGACGGCTACGACCTCGAATTCATCCGCGACAATCTCGAGCGCGACCGCGACAATTTCCTGATGCACCTGGATGAAGGCAGCAAGATCTATCGCGCCATCGGCGACTGCGCCCCGGCGTTCGGCATGGTCGGCACGCTGATCGGCATGGTGCAGATGTTCGCCAACATGACCGACCCGTCGAAGCTCGGCCCGTTCATGGCGACCGCGCTGCTTGCGACCCTGTACGGTGCGCTGGTGTCGAACCTGATCTGTCTGCCGATCGCCGACAAGCTGCATGGCAAGCTGCTCGACGAGGAAACCAACCGGACCCTGATCATCGACGGCATCCTGATGATCCGCGACTCCAAGAGTCCGGCCCTGGTCCGCGAAATGCTCCTGGCCTATCTGCCGGAGAAGCATCGCCACGCCGAAGGCGAGCCCGTGCCGGCCTGATCGGCTGCAGCAGGGCGATCCGGGGTGGGGTGAACGATGGCCAAGAAGAAGCGGGGCGATGCACATGGCGGCGGTCACGGCTGGTTCGTGACCTTCGCCGACCTGATGGGACTTCTTGTCAGCTTCTTCGTGATGCTGGTCGCGTTCTCGACCATGGACAACAACAAGCTGAAGGTCGTCGCCGGCTCGATGCGTGACGCCTTCGGCGTGCAGACGGTATCGCGCTATTCCGGTATCGTCGAATCCGACGGCCTGCCGACCAGGCCGCGGCTCAAGAACGCGGCGCACGTCTCGCCCGAGGAGACCTCGAACGAGCCGAGCCCCGAGCAGGAGGAGCGCCAGCACACCAATGGCGCCAAGCTCAAGACCGACCGGCAATTTGCGTTGGCATCGGCCTCGCTGCGGCAGGCGTTGCAGGACATGCCGGAGATGACCGAGATCTCCAAGCACATCATGTTCGAGGAGACCAAGCAGGGGCTCAATCTCGAGATCGTCGATCAGGACGGCCGCTCGATGTTCGCCGACGGCTCGAAGGTTCCCTATGACCGCACGCGGCGCCTGATCGAGAAGCTGGCCGCGCCGCTCAAGGCGACGCCGCTCCGGGTCCAGATCACCGGACACACCGCAGCCGGCTTCGTTCCGGCGCGCAGCGACTATGGCGGTTTCGACCTGTCGGCCGATCGCGCCAACGCCGTGCGCCAGATCCTGGAGCGGGAAGGGTTGCCCGCAAGTCATGTCTTTGCCGTCTCAGGCAAGGCCGATACCCAGCCGCTGTTCCCTGACGATCCCTCGCTGGCGGCGAACCGGCGCGTCACGATCACCTTGATGCGGGAAGACCCGCCATTGCCCCCGGACTTGAAGCCCTGATCACGCCGCGTCTCACCGCATCATAATGCCGCACGGCGATTTGTGGCCGACAATGAAAAGCATCGGCAAACCCTTGATTCGTCTGCATCGGACCTGACATCTGCTTCAGGCCGTCTGCGCTGCCCGCAACTTGCCGCGACGCGGCATCGGACATCGCGGTGATGTTTGGTCGCGGTCTGGGAACCGAGGTCTGCTACGGTAGATACTTGACCTGCGGCCGGTCTGCGTCCAAACGCGCGGGCCAAACAGGGAAGATGCGTTCCGAGCAGCATGACGGCCAGCGCCACATCGACAGACGGACAAGAGACCGCGAGCGCATCAGGCTTTTGGGGACTGACGCTCGGCAGCATCGGCGTCGTGTTCGGCGATATCGGCACGTCGCCTCTCTACGCGTTTCGCGAGGCCGCCACCGGCGCTGCTCAGGGCCAGCCGGTCTCGCGGATCATCGTGCTCGGCGTGCTCTCCCTGATCCTCTGGTCGCTGTTCATCGTTGTCACGGCCAAATACGTGCTGCTGCTCTTGCGGGCCGACAACAATGGCGAGGGCGGAACACTGTCGCTGATGGCGCTCGGCCAGCGGGCGCTCGGCCGGCGAAGCCTGTTCCTGCTGACGTTGGGCGTCATCGGAGCTTCGATGTTCATCGGCGATTCGATGATCACCCCTGCGATCTCGGTGCTGTCGGCGGTGGAAGGTCTCAAGCTCGCCGCGCCGGCGCTCGAGCACTACGTCGTGCCGCTCACCGTGTTCATCCTTGTCGTGCTGTTCGCAGTCCAGAGCAAGGGCACCGCGCGCGTCGCCTCTGCCTTCGGCCCGGTGATGGTCGCCTGGTTCACGAGCCTCGCCGTGATGGGGATCGTTCACATCAGCGACGACCCTTCCGTGCTTGCGGCGTTCAATCCGTATTATGCCGTCCAGTTCCTGCTCTCGCATGGCACGATCGGCCTGGTTACGCTCGGCGCGGTGTTTCTCGCGGTCACCGGCGGCGAGGCGCTCTATGCGGATCTCGGTCATTTCGGCCGCAAGCCGATCCAGTCGGCCTGGCTGTTCTTCGTGCTTCCGTCGCTGCTGATCAACTATTTCGGGCAGGGCGCGCTGGTGCTGTCCGATCCCGGCGCGATCGAGAATTCGTTCTACCGCATGGTGCCCGAGCTGTTGCTGCTGCCGCTGGTGGTGCTTGCCACCGCCGCCACGGTGATTGCGAGCCAGGCCGTGATCACCGGCGCGTACTCGCTGGTCAGCCAAGCCGTGCAGCTCGGCCTGCTGCCGCGCTTCGAGGTGCGCTATACGTCGGAGAGCCATGCCGGCCAGATCTACCTGCCGCGCGTCAACCGGCTGCTGCTGATCGGCGTGATGTTGCTGGTTCTGTTGTTCCGGACCTCCAGCAATCTCGCATCCGCCTATGGCATCGCGGTGTCCACCACCATGGTGGCCGACGGCATCATGGGCTTCGTGGTGATCTGGAAGCTCTGGAACCTGCGGGCCGCGGTGGCGGCTGCCATCATCGTGCCCTTCGTGGTCGTCGACATGACCTTTTTCACCGCCAACCTTCTCAAGCTCCTGGAAGGGGCCTGGGTGCCGCTGCTGTTCGGGGCTGCGATGGCGGTGACGATCTGGACCTGGCGGCGTGGCTCGGCGATCCTGACGCTCAAGACGCGGAAGATCGAGGTTCCGCTGGACGATCTGGTCGTCAGCCTGGAGAAACGGCCGCCGCACATCGTCAAGGGCACGGCGGTGTTTCTCACCAGCGACCCCACCTCGGTGCCGACCGCATTGTTGCACAATCTCAAGCACAACAAGGTGCTGCACGAGCACAACGTGATCCTGACGATCGAGACCGCGCAGACGCCGCGGGTCGACGTGTCGGAGCGCGTGCGCATGGAGAAGGTCAGCGAAAAGTTTTCCAAGGTCCGGCTGCGGTTCGGCTTCATGGAATCGCCGAACGTGCCCCGGGCGCTCGCGGTGGCGCGCAAGCTTGGCTGGCAATTCGACATCATGTCGACGTCGTTCTTCGTCTCACGCCGTTCGCTGAAGCCGTCGTCGCAGTCGGGGATGCCGAACTGGCAGGATCATCTGTTCATCGGGCTCAGCCGGTCGGCCAATGATGCGACCGACTATTTTCAGATTCCGACCGGGCGCGTGGTTGAAGTTGGTACTCAGGTAACGATCTGATCTCGTTGGTTTCGCCCAAGCGTTCCGTCTATGCTAAATTGCATGGCTGTTGCGCAGTTTCGTCGGGTCCGTTACGAAGTCTTGCAGCTATAAGCCGCGCGCTCTGCCATCTTGTGCAGTGAAGCATCAACGAGTCCTCGAGGGGGCTACCCCATGACAGCCGAAGTCGCAGCGACGCCCGCGGAAACGCCGGCGACCAACGGGCATGGCGATGCTCATTCCACGGCCGGCTTCGCCGCACTGACGCTGGGGAGCATCGGTGTCGTCTATGGCGACATCGGTACCAGCCCGCTCTACGCCCTGCGCGAGGCTGTGATGGCCGCCAGCAGCAGCGGCGAGCCCGCGCCCCACGCCGTGATGGGCGTGGTCTCCCTGATCCTATGGGCCCTCGTCGTCGTCGTGACGCTCAAATACGTCGTCATCCTGCTGCGCGCCGACAACCACGGCGAGGGCGGCACGCTGGCGCTGATGGCGCTCGCCCAGCGCGGCGTCGCGCGCGGTGCCAGCGTCATCGTCCTGCTCGGCGTCATCAGCGGCGCGCTGTTCTATGGCGACGCGGTGATCACGCCCGCTCTGTCCGTGCTGTCGGCGATCGAGGGCATCAAGCTGGTGACGGCGGCGTTCGACCCCTACGTCGTGCCGCTCACGGTCGTCATCCTGGTCATGCTGTTTGCGGTCCAGTCGCGCGGCACGGCCAAGGTGGCGGCGTTCTTCGGCCCGATCATGCTGATCTGGTTCCTGGTAATCGGCGTTGCAGCCCTTCCGCCGATCCTGCGGCACCCCGAGGTGTTGTGGGCGATCAATCCGCTGAATGCCGTGTCGTTCATGCTGCATCACGGCATCATCGGCTTCATCACCCTCGGCGCCGTGTTCCTGGCCGTGACCGGCGCCGAGGCGCTGTATGCCGACCTCGGCCATTTCGGCAAACGTCCGATCCAGACCGCCTGGCTGTTCATCGTGCTGCCGTCGCTGGCGCTGAACTATCTGGGGCAGGGCGCGCTGGTCATCGCCGATGCCAAGGCGATCGAGAATCCGTTCTTCCTGATGTTTCCCGAGTGGGCGCTGATCCCGATGGTCGCGCTGGCCACCGCTGCGACCGTAATCGCGAGCCAAGCCGTCATCACCGGGGCCTATTCGCTGACGCGGCAGGCGATCCAGCTCGGCCTGCTGCCGCGCTTCGAGATCCGCCACACCTCGGAGGCGCATTCGGGCCAGATCTACATTCCGCGCATCAACAAGCTGCTGCTGATCTCGGTCATGTTGCTGGTGCTGATGTTCAAGTCATCGAGCGCGCTGGCTTCGGCCTATGGCATCTCGGTCACCGGCACCATGGTCGTGACGGCGATGATGGGCTTCGTCGTGATCTGGAAGGTCTGGCGGTGGTCGCCGTTCGCGGCGGCCGCGCTGATTGCCCCGTTCCTGTTCCTGGACCTGACCTTCCTGGCGGCGAACCTGCTGAAGGTGCTCGAAGGCGGCTGGGTGCCGCTGGCGCTGGGCGGCTTCGTGATGACGCTGATGTACACGTGGCGGCGCGGCAGCCGGCTGCTGTTCGACAAGTCGCGCAAGCTCGAATTCCCGCTCGCCGACCTCGTGACCATGCTGGAGAAGCGGCCGCCGCAGCGGGTGGCCGGCACTGCCGTGTTCCTGACCAGCGATCCCTTGAGTGCGCCGACGGCGCTGATGCACAGCCTCAAGCACTACAAGGTGCTGCACGAGAAGAACGTGATCCTGACCATCGAGACCGCGCCGACGCCGCGCATCGATCCGTCCGAGCGCGTTCGCCTCGAGCAGATCAGTCCGACCTTCTCCAAGGTGACGTTGCGCTTCGGCTTCATGGAGTCGCCGAACGTGCCCCGCGCGCTGGCGATCGCGCGCAAGCTCGGCTGGCAGTTCGACATCATGTCGACCTCGTTCTTCCTGTCGCGTCGCGCGCTCAAGCCGGCGGCGCATTCCGGCATGCCGCGCTGGCAGGATCACCTGTTCATCTCGATGAGCCGCTCCGCCAACGACGCCACCGATTACTTCCAGATCCCGAGCGGCCGCGTGGTCGAAGTCGGCACCCAGGTCACGATCTGACCACGGGATCATGCCGAGCCGCTTGATTTTCCCAGCGTCTGGGGTGAGTTTGGCGGCCGGTTCGGGGCTGGTGCGGCTCCGCAGAAGGCTTGGAGGATGGGCGTGGCTGTTGTGCACGATTTGACCCCGGAGGACGTGGCCAAGGGACTCGCGGAAGGGCGAATTCTTCTGGTCGACGTCCGCGAGCCGAACGAAATTGCTGCGGAAGCCTATCCCGACGGCATTGTTGTTCCCCTGTCGAGCTTCGACCCGAAGCTGATCCCCGATCCCGCAGGCAAGGACGTCGTATTCGCCTGCCGCTCCGGCAAGCGCTCGGTGACAGCCTCGATGGCCGCGCAGGCGGCCGGTCTGCCCTATGACAAGCATCTTCAAGGCGGAATGCTCGGCTGGAAGGCGGCCGGCCTGCCGACCAAGACCGGCGGCTGACACGCGATCATGATTTCGCAGAACAAGGTCTTCGCCGACCTGCCGGTCACGATCTTCGAGGTGATGTCGCAGCTGGCGCGCGACAACAACGCCATCAATCTGGGGCAGGGCTTTCCCGACGATCCGGGACCTGAGGACATCCGCCGCGCTGCGGCCGACGCCGTGCTCAACGGCTACAACCAGTATCCGTCGATGATGGGACTGCCGGAGCTGCGGCAGGCGATATCAGCCCATTACAAGCACTGGCACAAGCTCGATCTCGACCCGATGAGCGAGGTGATGGTCACCTCCGGCGGCACCGAGGCGCTGACCTCGGCGATCCTGTCGGTCGTCGAGCCCGGCGACGAGGTGATCTGCTTCCAGCCGGTCTATGATTCTTATCTGCCGATCATCCGGCAGGCCGGCGGCATTCCGCGCCTGGTCCGTCTGGAGCCGCCGCATTGGCGCCTGTCGGAAGAGATGCTGCGCGCGGCGTTCTCGCCGAAGACCAAGGCCGTGCTGTTCAACAACCCGCTCAATCCGGCAGCCGTGGTCTATCCGCGCGAGGACCTCGAGCTGCTGGCGCGCTTCTGCCAGGAGTTCGATGCGGTGGCGATCTGCGACGAGGTCTGGGAGCACGTCGTGTTCGACGGCCGCGCGCACATCCCGCTGATCACCATTCCCGGCATGCGCGACCGCACCATCAAGGTCGGCTCGGCCGGCAAGATCTTCTCGCTGACGGGCTGGAAGATCGGCTTCGTCTGTGCCGCGCCGCAGCTGTTGCGCGTCGCCGCCAAGGTGCACCAGTTCCTCACCTTCACGACGGCGCCGAACCTGCAGATCGCCGTTGCCTATGGTCTCGGCAAGTCCGACGACTATTTCGTCGACATGCGCGCCGATCTCGCGCGCAGCCGCGACCGGCTCACGGCGGGCCTCGAAAGTCTCGGCTTCCCCGTGCTGAAGGCGCAGGGGACCTACTTCCTCACCGTCGACCTGTCGCCGCTCGGTCTCAACGAGACCGATGAGCAGTTCTGCCGGCGCATCGTCCACGACTACAAGGTCGCGGCCATCCCGGTATCGGCCTTCTACGAGAAGGACCCGGTGACCTCGGTGGTGCGGTTCTGCTTTGCCAAGAAGGATGCGACCCTGGATACGGCGCTGGAGCGTCTGTCCGATGCGATCCACCGGCGCTAGAGCATGATCCGGAAAAGTGGAAACCGGTTTTCCGAAGAGATCATGCTCAAACAAAGAGATGCGATCATGAGTGGCGGCTGCATTCGGTCGGCGCTGGCTGTTGCGGCGCTGATGCTGACGGTGTCGGCCGGTCGCGCCGAGCAGCGCGTCGTCAACTTCTACAACTGGTCGAACTACATGGCCCCCGGTGTCCTTGACGACTTTACCAAGGAGACCGGCATCAAGGTCGTCTACGACACCTTCGACGCCAACGAGACCCTGGAGACGCGGCTGCTCGCCGGCAAGTCCGGCTACGATGTCGTGGTCCCCACCGCATATTTCCTGCAGCGCCAGATCAAGGCCAGGATCTTCCAGCCGCTCGACAAGTCGAAGCTGCCCAACCTGGCCAATGCGTGGCCTGTCGTCACCGGGCGTCTCGCCACCTACGATCCCGGCAATCAGTTCGCCGCCAACTACATGTGGGGCACGACGGGGATCGGCTATAATGTGAAGGCGATCGAGAAGATCCTCGGGCCGGGTGCGCAGATCGACAGCTGGGACATCGTGTTCAAGCCGGAGAACCTCGCCAAGTTCAAGGATTGCGGCGTCCACATGCTGGATTCCGCCGACGACATCTTTCCCGCCGCGCTGAACTTCCTCGGCCTCGACCCGAACTCGACCAGGCAGGCCGACCTGGAGAACGCCGCTGACGTCGTCGGCAAGGTCGCACCCTCGGTGCGCAAGTTTCATTCGTCGGAATATCTGAATGCGCTCGCCACTGGCGAGATCTGCCTCGTCGTCGGCTGGTCCGGCGACATCATGCAGGCGCGCAGCCGCGCGGAGGAGGCGAAGAACGGCGTCGAGATCGGCTACGCGATCCCGAAGCAGGGCGCGCAGATGTTCTTCGACAATCTAGCGATCCCGGCCGATGCTCCGCACGTGGCGGAAGCCTATCAGCTCATCAACTATCTGTACCGGTCCGAGGTCGCCGCCAAGAACTCGGACTTCCTGTCCTACGCCAACGGCAATCTGGCGAGTCAGAAGCTGATCGACCCAAAAATCCTCGGCGACAAGAACATCTACCCGGACGAGGCGACGCTGCAGAAGCTGTTCGTCATTACCGCCCGCGAGCCGTCGACCCAGCGGGTGATCAACCGGCTCTGGACGAAGGTGAAGACGGGACGGTGATCATGTCCGTCATTCCGTGATGGTGCGTAAGCACCAGACCCGGAATCTCGAGATTCCGGGTTCGATGCTGCGCATCGCCCCGGAATGACGAGAGTTGGCCGCTTAGTTGACCTCACAATTCGGTCGATGGCGATCACGCCAGCCGATGCATCGCGCAGAGCTTGTTGCCGTCGAGGTCGCGCAGATAGGCGAGGTACAGCTTGCCGGCGGAGCCTTCACGAATGCCGGGCGGGTTCTCGCAAGTGGTGCCGCCGGCTTCGAGCCCCGCCGCATGCCAGGCGTCGGCCTGTTCGGGTGAGCTGCAGGCAAAACCGATGGTGCCGCCATTGGCCGGGGTCGCCGCCTCGCCGTTGATCGGCTTCGACACCGAGAAAATGCCGGTCGGGGTGATGTAGAAGATACGGTGGCCGTCGACCCTGGCGGGGCGCACGCCCAGCGTCCCCAGCAGCTTGTCGTAGAAGACCTTCGCCTTGTCGAGGTCGTTGGTGCCGATCATCACGTGCGAAAACATTCGCGCTTGTCCTCCCTGGAATTTCCGAACAGCCGTCGGATCGCGGCCAAGGTAGCGAGCGTCGATGGAAGAGGTAAGAGTTTTCTTCGAACGGCCTGTCAGCGGTAAAAGATGCTGCAGTCCGGCTTCCTCGCGGTGGAATTTGCTGCGCGGTCCCTAGCGCCAGCGCCGGTGCAGCCAGAGCCATTGCTCCGGATATTCGCGAATCCAGCCCTCGACGACCGAGGTGATGGCCTGCGTCGTGCCCTGGATGTCGATCTGACCGTCGGCCGTCCGCACCGGCTTCACTTCCTCCGATACTTCGGCACGGAAGCGGTTGCCGGGGAGGCGGATGATGCGGACGCCGTGCACCGGGCATTCGACCTGGCGCAAGAGGCGGGCCAGCATCGGATTGGCGCGGGTCTTGCGGCCGAAGAACGTCACCTCGACGCCGCCGGTCAGGTACTGATCGACCAGCATCGCGACGTGCTGGCCGTCCTTGAGCGCCTGGGCCAGCCGCAGCGGGGCGTCGCGGCCGGCCGGGACCAGGGTGCCCATCTTGACCTGCCGCATCTCCTGGATGATGCGGTCGGCGGCGGCGATGTTCGGGCGCCGATAGAGGATCGCCGTATCGAGCTTGTGCGCGACCGCGGCAAGCGCCGGCATCTCCCAGTTGGCGAGATGGCTCGCGAAGATCAGCGCCGGCTTGCCGTCGAGACGGAGCTGGTGAAACAGCTCGTGGGTGCGCGGCGACAGCTCGATGCGGCTGCGCTCCGGATGCTCCTCGTCGAAATCCCAGATCTTGTCGAGATGGGCGAACTCGGCGCCGACCCGGCCGAGATTGTCCCAGACGCCGGCGATGATGGTCTCGATCTCCTCGGGCGACTTCTCGGGGAAGGCCGCCGTGAGATTGTCGCGGGCGATGCGCTGCTCGCGCAGGCGCGGACCGATCCTCTGCGCCATCCGCGCGAACAGGTTGGCCGTCTTCTGCGGATCGAAATAGCGCGTCGTCCTGAGCATGCCGACCGTCAGCGCGCCGACGGCGGAAGCCCCGGCTGACTTCACGGCTCGGCGGATCACGAGCTTGGTCCTGAGGGGCAGGAGACTCATCGATGCCAGTGGCGGATCAGGCCGGTTCGCGCGTCAGGATCAGCGAGGCGTTCTGGCCGCCGAAGCCGAACGAGTTCGACATCACCGTGGTGACGCGCGCGTCGCGGGCCTTGTTGCCGACGACGTCGAACAGGATCGCGGGATCCGGGATGTCGTAGTTGATGGTCGGCGGTATCCGCTGATGCTCGAGCGTGAGCAGCGAGAAGATGGCCTCGACCGCGCCGGCCGCCGAGATCGTGTGTCCAACCATCGACTTGTTCGACGACACCGGGATCTTGCCGGTGTGCTCGCCGAACACGGCGGAGACCCCGACATATTCCATCTTGTCGTTCTCGGGCGTCGCCGTGCCGTGGGCGTTGATGTGGTCGATCTGCTCCGGCGCCATGCCGGCGTCGGCGAGCGCCTTGCGGATGCAGCCGATGATCGGCTTGCCGTCCGGCGAGGAGCGGGTGCGATGGAAGGAGTCGGTCAGCTCGCCGCAGCCGGCGACCACGCCGAGGATCGTCGCGCCGCGAGCAACCGCCGCGTCATAGCTCTCCAGCACAAGCGCGCCGGCGCCTTCGGCCATCACGAAGCCGTCGCGGTTCTTGGAGAACGGCTTCGAGGCAGCCTGCGGCGGGTCGTTCTGTGTCGACAGCGCCGACAGCAGCGAGAACCGCACGAGGCCTTCGGGATTCACGGAGCCCTCGGTGGCGGCGCACAGCGCGACATCGGTTTCGCCGCGCCGGATGGCCTCGACGCCGAGCTGGATCGCGGTGGCGCCGGAGGCGCAGGCGGTCGACAGCGAGATCGGCGAGCCCTTGGTACCGAACGTATCCGACAGCGAATCCGCGACCGAGCCGAACAGGAAGCGATGGTGATAGTTGACGAACTTGCCGCCGCCGCAGACCTTCAGGAGGTCGTCGTAGCTGAACCCGGTGCCGCCCACCTCGTGCGCGAGCTCGAGCCGTTGCGGCCACTCGATCTCGACTGGCGCGACCGCGAGAAACAAGGGGCCCGGAAAGTCGCCCTTCGAGCCGATGCCGGCTTGCGCGATCGCTTCCTCGACGGCCATGTGACCCAGCCGTTCGGAAAGCCCCGTGGACGTGAACGGAGCCACGGGGACGAAGTCGACCGTGCCGGCCATCGTCGTCTTCAGCCCGTCGATCGGGAAGCGCGTGATGGTGCGGATGCCGGACTCGCCGGCAACGAGCTTGCTCCAATTGTCCGACTTGCCGGCCCCGAGCGAGGTGACGATGCCCATCCCGGTCACGACCACGATGGGACGTCCAAACTTGTCGCGTGCACTCATGATGTCCCCCGTCGCGTCTCTCTAGGCCGTGCCGCGTTCACTTGACTGCTTCGACCAAGGCCATGCCTTCGCCGCGGTAATGGCCGGCACCGACCACGACGATCTGGGTCGGAGCCTCCTTCATCTCGCGCTCGACGCCCGAGGAGTCGCCCGGTGCGAACAGGGCACCGCGCGAGATCGAGAGCGCTGCGAGCGCAAGACCGAGGGCGAAGTGCGCCTCCATCGTATGGCCGAAGCGGGTCCCGCTCGAGCGTACCGCGAACGACTTGTGATGATCGAGGAACGCACGCTCCTCCGACGTCACGGGCTCGGCGCCGGTCGCGCCCGTGATGATCGCGCCGGGCGTCTCATGGACGTCGAGCGCCGACCACAGCCGGTCCAGCGTTCCGGTGACGGCGCCGGCTTCCTTGCGGCGGGCACGGTCGGCGACGACCTTGCTCAGTCGCGCGAGCGGCCTGGCCCCGCGTGCCTCGGCATGCGGCTTGGATTCCAGCACCAGGAATGCGCCGGCCGATCCGAGCGCGAAGCCCGGATGGTCCTGGCGGGCCCAGACCGGCTTGAACTCGTTCTTCAGGTTGTAGTCGCCGAACTCGTACAGCACGAGCAGGTCCTTGCGCTCGCCATTGTGCGAGCCGCCGATCAGCGCGATGTCGCTCTGGCCGCCGGCGATGCGCGCGAGCGCGATCTTGAAGGCGTCGACGCCGGCGACCTCTTCGCCCATGAAGGTGCGCGAGGTGCCGCACACGCCGTGCGAGATCGCGATGTTGCCGGCGAGCAGGTTCGACAGTTGCGCCAGGAACAGAGTGGGGCGCAGGTCGCTCATCAGCCGGTCGTTGAGGAAGCCGGGCGTGCAGTTGCCCTGCGCTTCGGCGTTGAGGATCGCGGTATCGACGGAGATGTCGCGCTCGCCGCCACCGGCGGCGACGATCATGTCCATCCGGGACAGGATGTCCTTGTTGCCCTTGAGGCCGGCGGAATCCAGCGCAAGCCCGGCGGCATAGGTGCCGATGCGCTGCCAGGCCTCCATCTGGCGCTGTTCCTTCTTGGGGATCTGCGCTTCCAGATTCACCTTGGCCCAGGGATGCACGATGTAGGGCGCGAAACCCTGCTCATCGACATTGATCTGGCCTGAGTTCAGGGCTTCCCAGTTCGCGTCGAGTCCCTCGCCGAGCGAGGTGGCAAGGCCGATACCGGTGATCCAGACTTCGACGGGCTCGGAGGTCACGGCTGTCTCATTCATCGCTGCAAGGCCTGTTGCGGAAAGCCGACGCGCTCGGCCACGGCGTCCATGTGTCCGCGCAGCTCCGGATTGGGGAAGGGGACATGGCTGAAGGTGAGCGTCGCGTTGGAGCGCAGCTTGCCATCGACCTTCACGCGCGCTTCGGTGATGGCGTAGCCGGACCCCTCATGCAGCACGTTGGCCTCGACGGTCAGCACCTCGCCGGGCGAGACGAAGCCGCGCATCTTGGCTTCCTTCACGGCGGCAAGGAACGGCATCCGCTCGAACTTCATCAGCGCGAGCAGCAGCCAGCCGGACGTCTGTGCCATGGACTCGATCAGGAGAACGCCGGGCATGATCGGATAGCCCGGAAAATGTCCTTCGAAGATCGTGCTCTCGGTAGGAACCTTGGCTTCGACGGTGATGGTCTTCTCGTCCAGTCTAAGGTCGAGAATGCGGTCGATGAGCAGGAAGTATTCGATCTGCATGGCGGGCGCTCAGGCGCCCTTGGCTGCGACCAGCTCGTCGATGCGGGCGCACAGGTTCTTCAGCACGAAATACTGCTCGGTGCTGGCTTTGCCGTCGTTGACTTCCTGCGTCCACTTCTCAAGCGGGAGCTTGATGCCGAAGGCCTTGTCGATCGCGAAAGCGATATCGAGGAAATCGAGGCTGTCGATGCCCAGATCGTCGATGGCATGGCTATCCGGCGTGATCGTGTCGCGCGGGATGTCGCAGGTTTCAGCGATGATCGTGGCGACCTGATCGAATGTTGAGGACATCACTAAGCCTTTGATATTTTGGAACTAATCCGATGTGGGGCGACGAGAGGACACCGCGCCCCCGGGGGCGTCTGATGCGCGCCCTTTTACCCCCGTCGCCGAGGAGTCGTGTGCCCGTATATCGGAGCGCCGCGGTGAGTTCAATGGAGCCGGACACGGCGGTTGTGGCGGGATTGTGATACGCTGTCAGCCGCGGCTCCGCCGCAGCCCGCAGCGGCTCAGGGCGTGTAGGTCTCGGTGATGAGGCGGGCGCAGTCGCGCCGTCCGGTCAGGAGGCAATCCTGGGTCTTGCGCAGATCCGCAATGCTCATCGCCAGCCAGATGCCGATGGCGGTCAGCGCGACCGTGAAGGCGATGGCGGCGATGTTGGCCAGGATGCGGTGGCGGAAATCGTCGGGCTCCTCGCGCGGCTGCTCATAGCGGGAGAGGTCGAGCGGCGCCGGCTCGCGCCGGTGCAGCGGGATGGGCGGACTGCCGCCCTCGGCCACGCGCCGCGCCGGACCGTTGCGGGGCCGGAACGGCACCACGCGATGCTCTTCCTCCGCTGCAATGGGGCGCTGGGTCTTCATGCTCGACTCCGATGCTCCTTCTTAGCACGCGGGCGCAACCTCTCACAAAGAAACTTTGCCATGGCCGGGCTGCATCAGGAGCGTGCCTCGCTCTCTGGATGTGTCCGCTCGGCGCACGTCGGGCCCGTGTTGGAACCGGCCACGGCCGCCGGGTTTCGGATGCGCTGCAATAGCCGGCCAGACGTGGCATAATGCCGGCCTGCGAACGGTATCGTTCGTGATTCATCGGAGCTCACGCATGGCCAATACAAGGGAGCCGCTGCTGCATCCCGTGCCGATCACGTCGCTGCGGCCGACGCAGATGACGGTCGGCATGCGCGAGGTGAAGGAGAAGCGCGAGCGCTGGCGCGAGCACAAATCCACCAAGAAGCAGGCCGAGCTGCTCGGCAAGCACATGATCCCGGTCGTGCTCGGACCGGACAAGCGGCACTACGTGGTCGACCACCATCACCTGGCCCGCGCGCTCCATGACGAGGGCGTCAAGGACGTGCTGGTCACCGTGATCGGCGATCTCACGATGGTCGATCGCGACGCGTTCTGGGGCGTGATGGACAACAAGCGCTGGGTCTATCCCTATGACTCCAAGGGCGAGCGGCGGCATTTCAAGGACCTGCCCAAGTCGGTGGCGGATCTGAAGGACGATCCGTTCCGCAGCCTCGCCGGCGAGCTGCGCCGGGCTGGAGGCTTTGCCAAGGACACCACGCCGTTCAGCGAGTTCCTGTGGGCCGACTTCCTGCGCCGCAAGGTCAAGCGCAAGACGGTCGAGACGCATTTCGCCGCGGCCATGGAGCACGCGCTGGCGCTGGCCAAGAGCCATGATGCGGTCTATCTGCCCGGCTGGTGCGGGCCGGCGTCGGACGACTGATCGCCTCACGTCGCCTTCGGCAGCCGCCCCATCAGATAGAACTCGTCATTGGGGCGCATGCCGGTGACGTTGGCCATCCGGTTGGACAGCGCGAAGAACGCTGCGATCGCGGCGATGTCCCAGATGTCGTCGTCGCTGAAGCCGTGGCCGGCCAGCGCCGTGAAATCGGCATCGCCGACGGTCTGCGCCTGCAGCGCGACCTTCATCGCGAAGTCGAGCATGGCGCGCTGCCGCGGCGTGATGTCCGCCTTGCGGTAGTTGGCGGCAATCTGATCGGCAATCAGCGGATTCTTGGCGCGGATGCGCAGGATCGCGCCATGCGCGATCACGCAATACTGGCACTGGTTGGCGCTCGATGTCGCCACCACGATCATCTCGCGCTCGGCCTTGCTCAGGCCGCCGTCCTTGTCCATCAGCGCGTCGTGATAGGCGAAGAAGGCGCGGAATTCGTCCGGCCGATGCGCCAGCGTCAGGAAGACGTTCGGCACGAAACCGCTCTTCTCCTGCACGCCGAGCAGCCGCGTGCGGATGTCCTCGGGCAGCGCGTCGATCGCGGGGACGGGGAAGCGGCTGATGGGAGCTTGCGTCATGGCAACGGGTCCGGGATGGCGTGTCAGGGAGCGAACCTTAGTCGATCGCGGCGAGGGCGCAACGGGTCCAGCTCAGTTCAACACCTCTACGGTGGCGGAGCGGCCCGCGACCAGCTCGCTGCGCTCCGGTACGTCGTCGAGCGCGATGCGCACGGGAACGCGCTGCGCCAGCCGCACCCAGTTGAAGGTCGGATTGACATTGGCGAGCAGGCTTGCGCCCTCGGCGCGGTCGCGATCCTCGATGCCGGCAGCGACGCTCTCGACATGCCCGGTCAGCTGCTGCCCGGTCCCCATCAGGCGGATCCGTACCGGCGCGCCGATGCGGATGCGCGGCAGCTTGGTCTCCTCGAAATAGCCTTCGACGTGCAGCGTATCGGTATCGACCAGCGCCATGACGCCTTTGCCCGCGCTGACATAGGTCCCAGGACGCAGATCCATGTTGGTGATGACGCCGTTGACTGGGGCATGCACCTCGCTGCGGTCGAGATTGAGCTTGGCGACCGCCTGGTCCGCCAGCGCCTGATCATAGGAGGCCTGCGCCTGCTGCTGCGTAGCGAACACCTGTTCCTGCTTCTGTTGCGACACGGCCTCGGTGGTCAGCGACTGGTAGCGGTTGAGGTCGGCATTGGCCTGGTTGAGGGTTGCGAGCCGGCCGGCCACGACCGCGTCGGCCTGCTGCAAAGCGAGCTTGAAGCGGGCGCGGTCGATCCTGAAAATCACGTCGCCCTGATGCACCGGCTGGTTGTCGCGCACCAGCACCTCGGTCACGAAGCCCGACACGTCGGGCGCGACCTGGACGATGTCGGCGCGCACGCGGCCGTCGCGGGTCCAGGGCGCCTTGATGTAGTAGCCCCAGAGAAAGAAGCCCACCACGATGGCGAGAGCCAGGGCGGCGAGCGTCATCGCGACGCGGCCGAGCAGGCCGATCATGTTTCTCACGAGAGCAGCTCCGCTGAGAGATAGACGACGCCTCCGAGAAGGCAGATGAACAGCGCAAAATCGAACAGCGCGCGATGCCAGACCAGGCGATAGAAGCCGGTCCGCTGCAGGCCTGCGCCGAGGAGCCGTGACGCGCCATAGGCCAGCACGAGCCACAGCAGCAGCGACGGAACGAGCACGCCGGCCAGGTCGATCTCGTACCTCATGCCACGAGACTCCGCAGATCGGCTTCGCCAGCCGGGTAGGCCGGCGCAGCCGGGAACAGCCCCATGCGAATGCCGACGAGGCCGATCAGCGCATCTTCCTGCGCCTGCGCCTTCGGCTCATCGAGCGTCCTGGCCAATGCGGCATCGATCGAGGCGAGCAATGCCGGCGCCATCGGCCGCGCCGGCTGAACTCGGCACGCAGCCGCGAGCCGGTCGAGCATCGCGTCGATGGCGGCCAAGGTCGCGGCAGTCAGGCTGTGACGCGCGCGGCGGAGGTCGATGATGTTGAGGCCGACCCGGATCTGGCCGAGATTGTCGAGGGTGCGGCGATCATCCTCGGGGATCGACGCGAAGCGTTGTGCGAGCAGGCCGAGGCGATCCAGCATCAGACCGACGAAGGCCGCGCGATCGTGGTGACCGCGCCGCTCCGCGGTGAGCGCCAGCGTTTCCCAGCTGGAGCGGAGCAGCCGCTGCGCGATCCATTCGGCGCGCGCCGAGCGCACCAGGCGGGTGAGGACCACCGCGGCGATCATCCCGACCATGAACGCGATCGCCGAATTGGCGTAGCTCTGGAAGTCCGCGGCATAGGTCGACTGCAGCGCCAGCAAGGTCGCGCCATTGGCGCCGAGCGCCATGCCGATCGGGGTCGTCCGGGGACGCGCGATCAGGATGCCGAACAGCAGAAAGGCCGGCGCCAAGCTGGCGATCAGCATCTCGACGTCGGAGATCGCTGGAATGATCGCGAACAGGTACACCGCATCGATCACGATGGCGACCAGCGACCACGCCGCGAAACGGACGATGCTGGGCGCAGGATCATCCTGGGCGGCGAAGAACGAGCAGGCGACCGCGGCCATCATCGGCGCCGAGGCGCCGTCGGTCCATCCTGTCGCGATCCAGAACGCGCAGCAGACCAGGATGGCGACCACCACGCCCGCGGCCGACCACAAAGCCAGCGCGTGATCGCGGTGCCGCGCCGGGGCGATGCCTTCCTCGGTCCGCAAGGCGAGTGGAACGTCCGATGTGTCCTGGTCCGCCGCGATCGCGACACTGAGGGTGCGGCAGTCATCGGAGATGTCGACCAGCTCGCGCAGCCGGATCAGCAGGCTTGCCGTGACGATCTGCTCCCAGGACGATTCTGCGTGAAGGGAGGGCTGCAGCGCCGCGATGGCGCCGCGGAGCTGCGCGGCCGGCTCGCGATGGTGGGTTTCGTCCACGATCCAGCGGGCCAAGCGCTGCAGCAGTTCTGCCAGCTGTGGCGCAATGTGTCCCTCGAGAGCGGCCAGACGGTCGTGAACCGAGCCGAGCAGCGGGAGCAGCAGCTGCATGTGCAGCCGCAGCGCCCGCAAGCCGCGAACGGCATTGTGATCGGCCAGCCGGTCGAAGGCGAGATGCGTGGCGAGCGTGTCGATCTCGAGCGCCTCGGCGGCGAGGCCGAGACGGCGGGCCCGGTCGTCCCAGGTGCCGCCTTGTCCGAGCAGCACGTCGCGGCTCAGGCGGCGTGCATCCCGGAGCCAGTTGTCGACCTTGGCCGCGACCGCCGGCGCAGCACTGCGCGGAAAGACGATCGTCGACACCAGCGTGGCGCAGACGATGCCGAGCGTGATCTCCTGCGACCGCGCCACCGCGACATCGAAGATGCTGCCGGGGTCGGTGACGGCCGGAAAACCGATCAGCGCGAGCGTGTAGCCCGCCAGCATGAACAGGTAGCTGCGGGGTGTGCGGTGGAGCAGCGATACGTAAAGGCAGGCGCCGGTCCACAGCGCCACCACGAGGCAGAGCAGCTCCGGTGCATTGACGAAATTGGGCACGATCGCAACGGAGGCCGCGGCTCCGGCGAGCGTTCCGAGCACGCGGTAGAACGCCTTCGACGCCGTTGCGCCCGCCAGCGGCTGCGACGTGATGTAGACGGTCGCCATCGCCCAATATGGCCGGGGCAGGTCGATCCACAGCGCGATCAGCAGCGCCAGCATGGCCGCGCCGAACGTCTTGAGTGAGAATGCGAGGTCCGGGCCCCGCACCGAAAATGACGTCATGTCCGGCATGAGGCACCAGGATCGACCGGCGCGGCTTCGTGCAGCCGCTTCATGCGCTGCTCGATGCGATGCAAAACGTCGTAGGCAACCGCGAGGTCCTCCGGCGAGATGTCTTTCAGCAGAAAGCCTCTCACCCGCCGCAGCACCCCCTCGATCTCATCGGCCTTCGCTTCGCCCTTCGCGGTCAGATGCAGTGTCTTGGCGCGGCGGTCGGTGGGATCCTCGCGTCGTTCCACCAGCTGCTCGGTCTGCAGCAGGTCGATCAAACGGACCAGCGAGGGGCCTTCGATGCCGACGTCCTCGGCCAGGGCGCCCTGGCGAATGCCGGCGTTGTTCCGCCTGCCGTGTCTGGCCAAGGCGCGGAGCGGGTGGGCGGTGGCCTGCGACAGGCCGTGATCCACCAGCGCCCGATCGGCCTCACGTCGCCATAGCCGCGCGAGGCGGGCGATGAGAAGTCCGAATTCCGATTGGATCGTCTGGGCAGAAGTCATGTCGTTTAGATAGGAAGATAATCATTAGCTTACAATCGATTCGGCCGAAGATGGGGTATGTTGGGCTGGGGTAGCTGGAGCTGGTTCCCCGGCTTCGACAGGAACTCGCCGCCGCTCAGCGCAGCGGCTTCTTCAGCAGCGAGAAGCGGTCGGGGTCGAGACCCATCGACGGCTGCAGCATCGGCGCGTCCAGCGAGGCGGACATCGCGCCGCGATCTCCGAGACTGCTGGCGCCGCCGTCGCCGCTCGCGGCATCGCGGCTCGAGGTCGCGCCGCGCCAGCGTTCCAGCACGGCGCTGACGAAATGCATGTCGTGTCCGGCATTGACGGAGCGGACGGTCGCGATCGTCGCTTCGCTGCGCGGCAGTTGATGCAGCGGCACCTCCTTGAAGCGCAGCCGGGTCGGTAGCGCGACGCCTTCGCCGAAGGCCAGCACTTCGCGGGTGCCGAGCGAGGGCACGAAGGACAGCAGGTTGGCGGCGGCGTCCGAGACCGCGGAGCGCAGCAGCGACTGGTCGCGCTCGTTGGCCAAGCGCATCGTGAACAGCGTGTTGCACTGGGAGATGATGGTGGCGTCGAGCTCGGCCGGCCGCTGGGTGATCAGGCCGAGATAGACGCCGTATTTGCGGCCTTCCTTGGCGATGCGCGAGATCGCCTTGCGGGTCGGCCCGAAGCCGATCGAGCGGTCGGCGGAGGCGTAGCGGTGGGCTTCTTCGCAGACGAACAGCAGCGGCGAGACGCCATCGCTCCACAGCCCGAAATCGAACGCCATGCGGCACACCACCGACACGACGGAATCGACCACCTCGGCCGGGAAACCGGCGAGCTGCATCACTGTCATCGGCCGGCCGTTGGCGGGCAGGCGGAACAGATGGCTGATGACCTCGGCCATGGTGTCGCCGCCGACATTGGCGTTGTCGAACATGAAGGCGTAGCGCGGGTCGTTGCGCACGGTCTCGATGCGCGAGATCAGCTTGTGATAGATGATGCGCGAGGAGCGGTTCTCGAGCTTGCCCATGCGCTCGTCGATCAGGTTGATCAGGTCGACGAGGCGATAGGGCACCGGCGTATCGACCGTGTAGCCGACGGTCTTGGGATCGACGCGCTTCAGCCCGATGCGGTCCGTGTTCTGGTACTGGGTGTAGATGCCCTTGGCCAGCGGAATGACCTCGGCGAGGATGTCGAGCTCTTCCGGCACGCCGGGCCGGCCGCCGAACAGGACGTCGACGATCTCCTCGAAATTGAACAGCCAGAACGGCAGCTTCAGATTGCGCGGGTTCAGCACCAGCGCGCGCTCGCCGAAGCAGCGGCCATATTCGTTGTGGACGTCGAGCAGGAAGATGCGCAGGTTCGGCCGGGCCTTGAGGATCTCGTTGAGCAGCAGCGAGACGCCGGTGGATTTGCCGACGCCGGTCGATCCCAGCACGGCGAAGTGCTTCGACAGCATTTCCTCGACATTGACGCAGGCCCGCACCGTGGTGTCCTGCTGCAGCGCGCCGATGTCGATGTGGTCTCCCGCCGTCGGCGTGTAGATCGTGCGCAGCTCCTGGCTGGTGATCATCTCGACCGCGTCGCCGATGGTCGGATAATGCGTGACGCCGCGCTGGAACTTGGGCCGGTCGGCGGGCCCGAGAATCTCGCCGAGCAGGTCCACCGACGCCGTCGCGACGTATTCGCTGGCCTGCGAGAGGTCTTCGCTGGTGACCTCGGTGATGATCGCGATGATCGTGGCGCTCGGGCAGCGAATGCTGATGAAACGGCCGACCGTCGCGCGGACATCGGAGACGGTCATCTGCTGGGTCGACAGAATGCCGACGCGGGCCAGGGAGCCTCGCACCGAGATCACGCGTCCGAAGGATGTCACGGTCATGAAACCTGTGGTGATGTGTTGAGCTGACACCTTCTCTGCAGGGACTGGAAAATTTGTTAAGCGGCTCACAGTTGAGGGGCCCTCAGCGCCCGCCGGTGCGATTCAAGGCCTGTTCGCCGGGTCGCGAAAGCGGCTTCTCAAAGCGACGTAACGCATTGGGGCATAACGCTTTCTGCGTCCTGCGCTAAACCATCGCACGAGCCGATCCGATTTACGTTCGATTCACCATCTTTAAGGCTGCTTCGGATGTTGGCCCGGATCGGGGAACGCTGCGCCTATGTGCCAGTCCGGCCGCCGGTGGCTCCCCGGCCGCGCGGGGATTTGATCGCGGTCAATCTGGAATTCCTGGCGGCCGGTTATAGTCTTCGCGTCAAGCGCGAGGGGGCGGATGCCGGCCGATCTCGTCGAACGCAATGGTCGCGCCCATGCCGCCAGAGAACGATCCTCGCGTGAAGCAGGAGGATGAAGTCATGGCTGAACCCACCAAGCTGCCCGTCAATACCGAGAATGCCAACGCGCCATCCGTGCAGGGATGGCGGCCGTTCGAGAACCTGCGCCGCGAGATCGATCGCGTGTTCGAGGACTTCCACGGCGGAATCTGGCGCACGCCGTCGCTGTTCGATTCGTTGCCGAGCCTGGCGCGGGCGCGGTCCTTTGCCGTGGCGCCGGCGGTCGACGTTGCCGAACACGCCAACGCCTATGAGGTCTCGGCCGAGCTGCCGGGGCTCGACGAGAAGAACGTCGAGGTGAAAGTCGCCAACGGCGTGCTGTCGATCAGGGGCGAGAAGCAGGAGGACAAGGAGGAGAAGAAGAAGGACTATTACGTCCGTGAGCGCAGCTTCGGATCGTTCGAACGTTCCTTCCAGATCCCCGACGGCGTCGACACCGACAAGATCGAGGCGGTGTTCAAGCAGGGGGTGCTCAAGGTCTCCCTGCCGAAGAAGCCGGAGGTGCAGAAGTCTGCCAAGACCATCGACATCAAGGCGGCCTGAGCCGGCGTTGCGTTCTGGAGCCCGCCGCGCTGTCCCATGATCATGGGACAGCCGACGGCCTGGATGCCGACGAAGGGCCGCACTCGCGGCCCTTTTTTTCACCGGGCCGTCCGGCTAATCTATCGGTCAAGCAGACGGTCGGCGATGCCGGACCGGGGACGATCGAAAGGGAGACGAGACGATGGGCAAGCTCGCGCTGGCGGCCAAGATCACGCATGTGCCGTCGATGTATCTCAGCGAGCTGGATGGCCCAGCCAAGGGCAAGCGGCAGCCGGCGATCGACGGCCACCTCGAGATCGGCCGGCGTTGCCGCGAGGCCGGCGTCGACACCATCGTCGTGTTCGACACTCATTGGCTGGTGAATGCCGGCTATCACATCAACTGCGCGCCGCATTTCGAAGGGCTCTACACCTCGAACGAGCTGCCGCACTTCATCGCCAACATGACTTATGCGTATGACGGCAATCCGGAGCTCGGCCGCATCCTGGCGGACGGCGCCAATGCACATGGCATCACCACGATGGCGCATGCGGCGACCTCGCTGGCGCTGGAATACGGCACCTTGGTGCCAATGCGCTACATGAACGCCGACCGCCACTTCAAGGTGGTCTCGGTCTCGGCGCTGTGCACCTCGCATTATCTCGCCGACAGCGCCAAGCTCGGCTGGGCATTCCGCCGCGCGGTCGAGGATCACTACGAGGGCACGGTGGCGTTCTTCGCGTCGGGTTCGCTGAGCCACCGCTTTGCCCAGAACGGCACCGCCGACGAATATCGCGACCGGATGTTCAGCCCGTTCCTGGAGCGGCTCGATCACGAGGTGATCCAGATGTGGGAGCACGGCGAGTGGCCGGATTTCTGCGACATGCTGCCCGAATATGCCAGCAAGGGCCACGGCGAGGGCTTCATGCACGACACCGCCATGCTGCTCGGCGCGCTCGGCTGGAACCATTACGACCGTGGCGTCGAGGTGGTGACGCCGTTCTTCCCATCGTCGGGTACGGGCCAGATCAATGCGATCTTTCCGGTCGCGCCGATGCCCAGCGCGATCGACGATATCGGCCGGCCGCGCGCCGCCGCGCTCGCCGGCGGACGTCTGTAACGCGCGGATCGCTTCACCAGACGCCTGCGCGCCTGAGCATCTCGACGATGTCCTCGGGATAGACCTGATCGCTCGTCGCCGAGAGTTCTGCCTGGTGCCACCAGCGCTGTGCGGCGATGGCGGCGCGCTCGAGCTCGGTCCAATGCGTCGATGAGATGTCGGCGCTGCCGACCTTGATGAGAAAGTAGCGCTCGTCCGAGCTGACCTGCTCGCCGTCCACCAGCGTGAACGTGACCGATCGCCGGGCGATCTGTGGCCCGGCATCGTCGATTCGGATCCCGGTCTCTTCGAACATCTCCCGGCACGCCGCGGCCCCATAGCTCTCGCCCGGATCGAGCCCGCCACCCGGCGTCGCCCAGAACTGCTGTCCGGTCAACGCGCCGGCGAGGTGAACGAATTTGAACAGCAGGAGCCTGCCGTCGGGATCGATGACGAGCAGGCGGGACGAGGGACGTTCACGCATGTGACGAGCGCTTTCTGGTGAGCTCCGGAGCAGGGCGCGTGCGCGCTCTGCATGACGCATGTCGTCGCTGGCGACCATGTGTCCGAGCTTTGCAAGCATATCACCTTGTGAGCCGCCGACGTCACCATCGCGGCGTTCTGCCGATATGAGAGGCGCTACGACGTCGAGGATTTTGCGCGTTGAACTTTGGCGCCCTCGGCACGACCAATGCGTGACGAATCCGAGGCCCGGTGATCGCCTGATGCTGATGAGAATTCTTTTGCTGAGCGCGTTGCTCGCGGCGTCCAGCGCGGTGGCTGCGCCTGCGTCTGATCGTGCGGCCTGCAACGTCGAGGTCGACATCACCGACCGCGATCCGAACGGCGCCAATGTCCGTGCCGAGCCTGGCGGCAGCATCGTCAAGGCCATGAAGAATCCGAGCAGCGACGGCTGGATCGTCGTGCACCTCACCGCGCAGCAGGGCGACTGGTTCGAGATCGACCGGGCCGTTCTGATCGACGTCGATCAGGGCAAGGAAAACGTGATCTTCCAGGGCAGGGGCTTCGTGCATCGGGGCGTGGTGGGGGCCAGTGGCCTGCAGAACGGCGCGGTGATTTATCGCGATCATGCCGCCTCGAGCGCGAAGCTCGATCCGCATGCGAGCGGGGATCAGGCGGTCGAACTGCTCGGCTGCTTCGGCGACTTTGCCAGGATCCGCGTCAAGAAGGGCATCGGCTGGACCCGGCAGCTCTGCACCAACATGGTGACGACGTGCTCGTGAGCCGCCACTGCCGGACTACGGCGGCGGCCGATCGGACGCTTCAGGCCGCGTGGCGGTGCTGCGACAGCCGCTCGCGCTCGCGCCGGCACTCCGCCGCGAACTGGCGCAGCCGTTCGATGGTCAACGTGTCGGTGATGCTCCGCTCGAGCCGCTCGGCCCGCTCGATCTGGTCTTCGAGATCCGTCAGCTTGGTCATGTCCCGTCTCCCTGACCAGACAATTTGAAGCAAATTGCTTCGTTCCGGCCGGCTGAGGATCGTGGTGAATGGCAGGTTAATTCCGTGATCCGGCGCACGCTGGCGACGTTGTGATGGGGCGCTGTGCGGGTCGCGCTGACCCGCAGAACGGCTTCATCGGCGCGCAGCAGCCGTCGTATTCAAGGTTCAAGCGGGGGCGCGTTTGTTGCGGTCGGGCAGCGTTGTGATCGGGCAGCCCGTTCGCTAGCATGCGCGCATCATCCGCCTCCAAGGAAGCGTTCCATGCGTCGCCGGAAAGTCGATTCCGACGAAACGATCGTCGTCGCTCCAGAGCAGCGCTCGCCGAGGTCTGCACAGCTCCTGACCAGGCTGCTCTCGCTGGACCGCGAACTCGGCGCAAGCAAACTGCTGGACGTCGATCAACAACTCGACCTCGCGCAACGTCGCCTCGGGCCGTTGTCGCTCGGCGCGGACAGCGATCTCCATCTTGAAGGGATCAGGTGCCTGGCGCGTTCGATCGCGCGAGATCCGTCTTACGACGACCTCGGCCGGTACATGGCCAGCCACTACATCTATGGCTGGGTCGAACGGTACGTCCGGTTCGAGCAGGATCTGGCCGATTTCCCTGAGATCGTCGACGTTCCCATTGCAAGACCTCTGTTTCTCGTCGGTTTCGGCCGGACCGGGAGCACCTTCCTGCATCACCTGCTCGCGCTCGACCCGCGGGCGCGGGCGCCGCGACTTTGGGAGCTGCAGGAGCCATCGCCACCGCCTCGGCCGGAGACCTACGAGACGGATCCACGGATCGGCCGGCTTCGCTCGCAGTCCGAGTTCCGGTCGGCCGTGATGCCGGATCTGCACAAGATCCATGAGTTCGCCGTGCAGGCTCCCGAGGAGTGCCAGCTCATGATGTGGCACGGACCGCAGCACATGATCCTCGGGCTCAGATCGCCGGACTACTGGCAATGGTTTCGGGGTCTAAGTCCGTCCCAGCTCGATGTGCTCTGTGCAGGCTACCGACGTCAGGTTCAGCACCTGCAGCTGTTTCATCGCGGCGGCCACTGGGTCAGCAAGTCCCTGGCGCATGCCCACTTCCTTCCGGTGCTGTTCAAGAGCTTTCCCGATGCGCGGATCGTTCGGCTGCACAGAGATCCCTGCCAGATCATTCCGGCGCTCGCCAGCCTGATCGCGCAGCTGCAGATCGCCTATACGCCTCGCATCGATTTTCCTGATCTCGGTCAGCGGATGCTGGAGCTGTTCGAACAGTCCATGGCCGGGATGATGCAGGCCGACGAGGAGGCGCGTTCGGACCGTTTCGTCGACGTCGTGTTTGACGATTTGATCAAGGATCCGATCGCAACCGTCCGTGCGGTCTATGCAAAGTTCGGCTACGACTGCACGGCCGAGTTCGAGAACCTCATGAGGAGGCACTTGAAGACGGATTCCATCAGCCGCCGTTTCAAGCACGTCTACACGCTCGAGCAGTTCGGCTTGTCCCGCGCGCAGGTCATGGCGCGGTCGGAAGGCTACCTGTCCTGGGTGGAACGACGCATGGGCGCGAGGCTCTGCCGGCCCTGATCATCGCGCGGTGGTGGAGGGGAGCTGGGCTTCGGCCCATGGTTTTGCCGTGCCCGTTCCGATATGGCGCGGTAGCTCTGGATTATGGGCAAGCCGAAGTCAGAGCTGGCTGGGGAACCTGGATTCGAACCAAGACAAACAGAGTCAGAGTCTGTTGTGCTACCGTTACACCATTCCCCAACGGAATGCCGAGCAAATTCAACCAATTGCCGAATTGTCTGGCATCGTTGTGCGAGCCGGCGCGCAAATCGCGGCGGCGACGACGCGTCCTTCTACCCGCATGTCTCAGGCTTTGGCAAGCCGCTGGATGACGGATTTCCAACGTGCTGTGGCAGTGTGCGGGGCCCCCGGGTCGGCGCCGGCTGGCCGGGCGTCCTATCGCCGGACTCGGCCCGCGCCGGACTTGCGCGGCGCCGCAGGGCGCGTGGGGTCCGGGCCGGCGCGCAGCAGCAGGAGCAGGCAGGCGCCGAGCCGGTCCGCGATCTCGTCATCGTCGATCGACAGCGGGCCGGGGTCGTTGAGGATGGCGTTCACGAGCGTGCCGAGCACCACCTGAATGCCGAAGGCGACGGTGCGCTTCTCGGCCGCCGTGGCTGCGGCCCGGCGGCCGGCCGTGGCGGTGCCGCGCATGGCGGGCAGCAGAACCATCGTTGCACGCTCCGACAGCGCCTGCGCGAGGTCCTTGAAGCCGCTCCAGTTGTTCGGCCCATGCTCGCTGCGCTGGAGGGCAGCGCGCAGCACGCCTTTGTGTTGGCGCATCCAGAGCACGATGCCGCGGACCAGCAGGCGGCAGCGTTGGTCCAGGTCGCTCCTGGCCGCGGGATCGGCCGGCGGCGGCGTCAACAACTGCTCCCGGCCGTCGCGCAGGGTGAGCGCGAGCAGGGCGTTGAAATAGGCCTCCTTGCTGTCGAACCGGCTGTAGAAGGCGCCGACGGTCGCCCCGATCTTCGCGCAGAGCTCGCTGATCGACAGCTCCGCGAGGCCGCGCGTGCACAGCAGCTCCGCGCCGGCTGCGAGCAGGGCGAGTGTCGTCTCGCGGCTGCGCTGCTGCCGCGAAGGCGTGACGCCGGGCAGGTCGACCGGCGAAATCCGCTGGGGCATCGATATCTCCGTCTGGAATAAAAATCATAATTATGATTATCATTCCGGGCAAGCGCGCCCAGGCGGCCCGGCGGAGGGCGGCTGCAGATGCGCAAAAAACAACAAGCTCACGGACGTCAGTGCCGGGACACACGGGCGACTGACGCGAGCGACAGGGGAGGACGAGCCATGAGCGAGCCCGCATTCGGCGGCACGATCGGCAGGACCATTGCCGGCTCCAAACCGTGGTGGCCGGCGCCGCAGCAGCCTCCGAAGGGAGCGCCGAACATCCTGGTCGTGCTGTTCGACGACGTCGGCTTCTCCGATTTCGGCTGCTACGGCTCGTCGATCCGCACTCCCGCGATCGACGCGCTGGCGGCGCAGGGCCTGCGCTATTCCGGCTTCCACACCACGGCGATGTGCTCGACGACGCGGGCGGCGCTGCTGACCGGCCGCAACCATCATTCGGTCGGCGTCGGCTGCCTCGCCAATTTCGACTCCGGCTATCCCGGCTATCGCGGCAAGATCGCGCGCGAGGCGGGCACCTTGGCCGAGATGCTGCGCGCCCATGCCTATCGCAACTACATGGTCGGCAAGTGGCACGTCACGCCGCTGACCGAGAGCGGCGCCACCGGGCCGTTCGACGGTTGGCCGCTTGGCCGCGGCTTCGACCGCTTCTACGGCTTCCTCGACGCCGAGACCGATCAATATGCGCCGGAGCTCGTGCTCGACAACACCCACATTCCGCCGCCCGGCAGCTTCGCCGACGGCTATCATTTGACTTCCGATCTGGTCGACCAGGCCATCCGCTTCATCGCCGATCACGCCGCCGACCGGCCCGAATTGCCGTGGCTGACCTGGCTCGCGCTCGGCGCCTGCCACGCGCCGCACCAGGCGCCACGCGACATCATCGAGAGCTACGATACGGTGTTTGCCCATGGCTGGGACGCCGAGCGCGCCCAGCGTCTGGCGCGGCAGAAGGCGATGGGGCTGGTGCCGGAGAATACGGATCTGCCGCCGCGCAATGACGGCGTGAAGGCCTGGGACGCGCATTCCGACGACGAGCGGCGCGTCTTCACCCGGCTGCAATCGGCTTTCGCCGGCATGCTCGATCACGCCGACCAGCATCTGGCGCGGCTGCTCGCCTTCCTGGAGAAAACAGGCCAGCGCGACGACACGCTGATCATCGTGATGTCCGACAATGGCGCGAGCCAAGAGGGCGGGCCGCTCGGCTTTGTCAACGCCATGGGGCCGTTCAACTTCAAGCCGGAGCCGATCGCGGAGAAGCTCGCGCGCATCGACGACATCGGCGGGCCGGATACGCACTCCAACTTCCCGCATGGCTGGGCCATGACGTCGAACACGCCGCTGCGGCGCTACAAGCAGAACACCCATGGCGGCGGCATCCGCGATCCCTTCATCCTGTCATGGCCGAAGCGGATCGCGGCGCGCGGCGAATTGCGCCACCAGTTCGTCCATGCCTGCGATCTCGTGCCGACCTTGCTCGACCTGATCGGCATCGATGCGCCGACGACGATCGCGGGTGTGCCACAGATGCCGCTGGAAGGCGTGAGCTTCGCCGCGTCGATCGCTGATGCAGCGGCGCCGTCGAAGCAGGTCGCGCAATATTTCGAGATGTTCGGCCATCGCGGCCTCTGGCACGACGGCTGGAAGGCGGTCGCCTTTCATCCCTCTGGCACGCCGTTCGACAACGACAAATGGGAGCTGTTCCACCTCGCGCAGGATTTCTCCGAGACGCATGATCTCGCAGCCGAGCAGCCGGAGCGGCTCGCGGCGCTGGTCAAGCTGTGGTGGGAGCAGGCGGAGGCGCACCAGGTGCTGCCGCTCGATGACCGCTTCGGGCCACGTTTTGCCGAGAACGCCGCGCGCTTCCACGGCGCGCGCACCCGCTTCACGTTCCACGCCGGCATGGGTCATGTGCCGACCGACGTCGCGCCCGACGTCCGCAGCCGTGACTATCTGATCGAGGCCCATGTCGAGATCGATGCCGAGGGAGCGGATGGCGTGCTTATCGCCCATGGTGATGCCACCTCCGGCTACAGCCTCTACGTCAAGGACGGCCATCTCGTGCACGATCTCAACATCGGCGGCCGCCACGAGATCGTCAGCTCGAATCGTCCGGTGCCGCCGGGAATTCGTCGCCTGGGCTTGCGCGTCGAGCGTCTGCGGCGGCAGGCCGAACCGGCCAAAGGCGCGCGCACCGGCATCAGCCAGTACACGCTGCTGATCGATGGCGAGGAGGCGGGCGTGCTGACGACGCAGCTCGCCTTCCACACGCTGATCTCCTGGTCGGGACTCGACATCGGCCGCGACCGCGGCAGCCCGGTGTCGGACTACACGGCGCCGTTCGAGTTTACCGGCCGGCTGTCGCACGTCACGGTGACGATGCAGAACGAGCAGAGCCTCGATGGTGAGAGCGTCGGAAATGCCGAGATGGCAAGGCAGTGAAAGGGGACAAAGAGCGGCGGACTATTCCGCCGCTTCCTTGACCGGGCCGGGCGCCGCGTCCTCGGTCTCGTGGTCGATATGTGCGCGGCCCCAGCGCGAGAAGGCGTTGTTGACCTTGTCGAGATAGAGATAGATCACCGGCGTCGTGAACAGGGTCAGCATCTGGCTGACGATCAGGCCGCCGACCATCGCATAGCCGAGCGGCTGGCGGATCTCCGAGCCGGTGCCGTTGCCGAGCATCAGGGGCACGCCGCCGAGCAAGGCCGCCATCGTCGTCATCATGATCGGGCGGAAGCGGAGCAGGGCGGCCTGGCGGATCGACTGCTCCGGCGCGAGGTGCTGGTCGCGCTCGGCGGCGATGGCGAAGTCGACCATCATGATGCCGTTCTTCTTCACGATGCCGATCAGCAGAATGACACCGATCAACGCGATCAGGCTGAAGTCGTAGCCGAACGCCATCAGGATCGCGAGCGCGCCGACACCGGCCGACGGCAGGGTCGACAGAATCGTGATCGGATGGATGTAGCTCTCGTAGAGGATGCCGAGGATCAGATAGACCACGACCAGGGCCGCGAGGATCAGGAGCGGCACGGTCGACAGCGACTGCTGGAACGCCTGCGCCGTGCCCTGGAAGCTCGAATTCAGCGTCGACGGCGCGCCGATCTCGACCATGGCGCGCTGCACCGCGTCGGTGGCTTGGCCGAGCGCGATGCCCTGGGCGAGGTTGAAGCTGATCGTGATCGACGGGAACTGGCCCTGGTGGCTGATCGACAGCGGCCGCACGGGCACCGTGGTCCAGCTGGCGAAGGTGGACAGCGGCACCTGGTCGCCGGTCGTCGGCGACTTCACATAGAGCTTGTTCAACGTGTCGAGATTGCCCTGCAGCTCGGGCAGGATCTCCAGGATCACGCGATAGGAGTTCAGCTGGGTGAAGTACTGCGCGACCTGCCGTTGGCCGAAGGCGTCATAGAGCGTGTCGTCGATCAGCTGCGGCGAGATGCCATAGCGCGAGGCGGTGTCGCGGTTGATGACGAGCTGCACGGTGGTGCCGTCGGCCTGCTGGTCGGTGGCGACGTCGCGCAGCTGCGGCAGCGAGCGCATCTTCTCCAGGACCTTGGGCGCCCACTCGTTGAGCTCGGCGACATTGGGATCCTGCAGCGTGAATTCGAACTGGGTGCGGGACGGGCGGCCGCCAAGCCGGATGTCCTGCGCCGCCTGCATGTAGAGGCGCGCGCCCTCAACCTTTTCGAGCTGCGGCCTGAGGCGCGCAATGATCTGTTGTGCCGTCGCGGAGCGCTCCTCGCGCGGCTTCAGCGTGATGAACATGTTGCCGTTGTTGCCGGCGCGGCCGGAGCCGCCGATGTTCATGGCGATGCTGGCGACGTCATGATCGGCCATCACGATCTTGGCCAGCGCCTCCTGGCGCGACTGCATTGCCTGGAACGAGATGTCCTGCGAGGCTTCGGAGGTCGCGGTGATCAGGCCGACGTCCTGCTGCGGAAAGAAGCCCTTCGGGATCAGGATGAACAGGTAGACCGACAGGCCGAGCGTGGCGAAGAACACCATCAGGGTGACGAGTCTCCAGCGCAGGGCGAGATCGAGACCCTTCTCGTAGGCGCGCAGCAGCGCGTCGAACGCGGCCTCGCTCCACTGGTAGAACTTGCCGTGCTGGGCGGCGTGCTCGTTGCGCAGGAAGCGCGACGCCATCATCGGCGTCAGCGTCAGCGACACGATCATCGAGACGAAGATGGTCATCGCCAAGGTCACCGCGAATTCGCGGAACAGGCGGCCGATGATGCCGCCCATCAGCAGCAGCGGGATCAGCACGGCGACCAGCGAGATCGAGATCGAGACGATGGTGAAGCCGATCTCCTTGGCGCCCTTGTAGGCGGCGGCCATCGGCGATTCGCCTTCCTCGACGTAGCGCGAGATGTTCTCGAGCATCACGATGGCGTCGTCGACCACGAAGCCCACCGCGATCGTCAGTGCCATCAGCGACAGGTTGTCGAGCGTGTAGCCGACCCCCCACATCATCGCGCAGGCACCGAGCAGCGCCAGCGGCACCGTGATGGTCGGGATCACCGTGGCCCAGAAGCTGCGCAGGAAGACGAAGATCACCATCACCACCAGGAAGATGGTCAGGATCAGCGTGAACTGGACGTCCTCGACCGCGGCGCGGATGGTCGTGGTGCGGTCGGAGATCAGGTCGATCTTGATCGCGGGCGGGATCGCTGCGACCAGCCGCGGCAGCAGCGACTTGATGCGATCGACGGTCTCGATGACGTTGGCGCCCGGCTGCTTGAAGATCACCAGGAACACGCCGCGCTGGCCGTTGGCCCAGGCCGCCTGCTTGGCATCCTCGGCCGCCGTCACGGCCTTGCCGATGTCGCGGATGCGCAGCGGACCGCCGTTACGGTAGGCGATGATGACGTCGTTCCAGTCCTTCGACTCGGTGAGCTGGTCGTTGGCGTAGATCGTGTAGGCGCGCCGCTCGCCGTCGATGTTGCCCTTGGGCGCGTCGACCGTGGTGATCGCGATCTGGCTGCGTACGTCCTCCATCGACAGGCCCTTGGCGACGAGCTTGGCCGGGTCGATCTGGATGCGGATGGATGGCTTCTGCTGGCCGCCGATGATCACCTGGGCGACGCCCGCGATCTGGCTGATCTGCTGGGCGAGGCCCGCATCGACCGCGTCGCTGACCGTGGTCAGCGGCAGCGTCTCCGAAGTGGCCGACAGCAGCAGGATCGGCGAGTCCGCCGGGTTGACCTTGCGGTAGGTGGGCGGCGAGGGGAGATTCTTCGGCAGCTGGCCGGAGGCGGCGTTGATCGCGCCCTGGACGTCGTTGGCGGCGCCGTCGATGTTGCGGTTGAGGTCGAACTGGATCGTGATCGCGGCGGTGCCCAGGTAGCTGGTCGAGGTCATCTGGGCGATGCCGGGAATCTGCGCGAATTGCCGTTCCAGCGGCTGGGCGACCGACGTCGCCATGGTCTCCGGGCTTCCACCCGGCAGGTTGGCCGTCACCTGGATCGTCGGGAAGTCGACCTGCGGCAGCGGCGCGACCGGCAGCAGCGGATAGGCGACGAGGCCGATGAAGAGGATGCCCGCCATCAGCAGCGACGTGCCGATGGGGTATTTGATGAAGGGTGCCGAGATGCCGCCGCCGTTCATTCCTGCCGGACCTTAGCTGGCGCCGGGTCCGAGCTGGCCACCGCGGTGGTCACGACCGATCCTGGCTGCACTTTGAACTGACCGCCGGTAATCACCTGCTGCCCCGGCGTGAGGCCGTCTTCCACGACGGTACGGCCGTCGAACGAAACGCCCACCTTGACCTTGCGCAGCTCGGCCTTGCTGTCCGGGCTTACGGTGTAGGCGTAGAGGCCGTTGGTCGAGTGCTGCACCGCGTCGTCGGGAACCACCGTGGCGTCCTTCAGCGTCCGCACCAACAGGCGCGTCGACACCGACTGCCCGGGCCACAGCACGTGGTCCTTGTTGTCGAACACCGCCTTCAGGCGGATTGTTCCACTGGTCGTGTCGACCTGGTTGTTCACCACCATGAGCTTGCCTTCGGCGAGCTGCTTCTTGCCGTCGGTGGTGAACGCGATCACCTTCAGCGGTGCGACCTTCTGCGCCTCGTTGATGTACGGCAGCTGCTCCTCGGGCGCGGTGAAGATCACCGCGATCGGCTCGATCTGCGCGATCGAGACGACGCCGGTCTGGGTCGACGCGTTGACGATGTTGCCGATGTCGACCTGGCGCAGGCCGGCCACGCCGGAGATCGGCGCCTTGACCTGGGTGTAGCTCAGCTGGGTCTGGGCATTGGCGATCGCGGCCTCGTCGGAGGCGATCTGCGCGGTGAGCTGCGCCACGGTGGCGCGCTGGGTGTCGGTCTGCTGCCGCGTCGCGAACTCGCCGAGCTTGGTGAAGCGCTGCAGATCGAGATTGGCGTTGTTGAGATTGGCCTCGTCCTGGGCGCGCTTGGCCTTGGCCTGGTCGAGTGCGGCCTGGAACGGCCGCGGATCGATCTCGACCAGCAGGTCGCCTTCGTTGACGAGCTGGCCCTCGGTGAAGGCGATCTTGTCGATCTGGCCGTCGACGCGGGTACGGACCTGGACGGTGTTGAAGCCCTGCACGGTGCCGAGCCCGGTGAGGAAGACCGGGAAATCCGTCTTCTCGACCGGGACGGCCGAGACCCGAACGGCGGGCGGCCGGGCCGACTTTTGTGCAGCAATCTTCTTCGCTGCATCAGCGTCCTGATAGCGCTGCCAGCCGTAATAGCCGGCGCCGCCGAGGGCCGCGACCAGCAGGATCCAACCAATGGCTCGTGATGTCTTCATGCTGGCCCACATGCTGAGACGAACAGGATAACCGGTCTTTAAAACCATTCCCAGCATGCCAGATATAGTACGCACGCAATTAATGTGTAAACACACGAGGGCGTGGACAAACCTAAACAATTGGCAAGCTTCGAGGGATCGCAAGGGAGTTCACGGCCATGTCGCTGGACGCGAGACGTCAGCTCGTGACGCAGCTTGTCGAAAGCTCGCGCATTCTGCGCAACTATATTGATCATCGTGCCAAACAGCGCGGCACCACCCGCGCGCAATGGGTGGTGTTGTTTCGGCTGCGCGCGCATGAGGGGATGTCACAGGTCGATCTCGCAGAAGTGCTGGAATTGCAGCCGATTTCGCTGGTGCGTCTGCTCGACAGGCTGGTGGAGCAGGGATTGCTGGAACGCCGGCACGATCCCAGGGATCGCCGCGCGAATCGCCTTCATCTCACCGAGGCCGGACGACAGCTCGTCGACGATCTCGACGGTCTGCGCGATGCGATCGCCGGCGATGTCCTGCGCGACATCTCGGACGATGCGGTAGCGACCAGCCTGGCCACGCTGCAGGAGCTCAAGGAGCGGATCAAGACGCTGTCCGAGACGAAGGCCGCGATCGCGCTCAAATAGCCGAGGCCATGCCGCGGACGGCCGCAATCCGATCTTGAGTTGCGTTGTGCTACAACAACATCCTGAGTGCGAAAAATCGCTGGAGAAGCTCTTCTCCATCCCCGAAGGTTCGCAGGGACTATTGGCCGGAAGCGTGCCTCGCGGGAGGCCGCCATGCGGCCGTTGCAGCGTGACGCTGATGGCGAGCGCAAGGCCATGGGTGGCCTGCGTCCGACGTGACTCGCTGCGTGCGACCGCGCCAGGCCTCGCCCAGGCGCGCGCGCGCCTCTCGTACGAGGCCATGTTCGGACCTATTGTCGCCGTCTTGTCGCGCCCGATGAGAGCTGATTAGAAGCGGGTGACTCCGGCGGCCATCAGGCGACGTCGGGCAATCGGCAGGATTCAACCAGGGCGGGGCTCGCGTCGTTCGACGATGCGCCGTGCGACGACAACGAATGTGGAGCTCACGATGGAAGAGTTGAACGGAAAGATGCTCGCGTGCCAGATCCTGGTGACAGGCCTGATCGCGCGCGTCGCCAACGAGCAGCGCGATCCGCTGCGCTTCCTGACTGATTTCCGCGACGAGATCCGGGCCGTCGTCAAGGGCGTGCGGATCGCGGGCATCGAGGACTCTGATCGCGTGCGTCAGATCGCGGTGCAGACCGTGGACGAACTGTTCTCGCTGATGAAGCCGCCGAGCAGCGACGAGCAGGCGGGCCCGGCGAGCTGACCGCAAGGAAGCGGCGATTCGACAACAGCGCGAGTCAAATCGCGCTGTTTAGAACGATTTCAAGTTCCGTACTTTGTTAGTTGAGCGTCTTTAGAATTGTTTTGATCTGGAACTATTCAAGGCCAAATTAGGGCTCCTCAAATTGACCCCCTGAAACGCCCCCGATACCAACGGCACATGTTTGCAGCGCGAATGATCCGCGTTCGCGGCGTTGGAATGAAAAATCTGGGGCGCGTGAAAACAAAATGGGACAGGTGAGAGCACCGCTTTCGCTGCGTGCAGTCGCAGCGACGAGGTTCATTGACGGACGAGGAGAGGGGCCCTTCGTCACCAAGGTGTCGGCGGTCGCCGGACTGATGGCCGTCGCATCAGTGTCGTCAGCCGAGGCGCAGCCGGCCTCCGACCTGCCGCCCGTCAACGTCGATGCGCCGATTGCGCGCGCCAGGCCGATGTCGTCCAAGCCGACTGCCGAGCAGGTCCGCGCGCGCAATGCGCTGCGCCGTGCAGCCC
The DNA here is from genome assembly GCF_000344805.1 of Bradyrhizobium oligotrophicum S58. NCBI lineage: Bacteria > Pseudomonadati > Pseudomonadota > Alphaproteobacteria > Hyphomicrobiales > Nitrobacteraceae > Bradyrhizobium > Bradyrhizobium oligotrophicum. Next base: position 3,429,182 of record NC_020453.1, read on the forward strand.
GCCAGCAGGCGGTGCAGCACGCCGCGGTGGCGTTCCCCAATGCGGGCGGCCTGACCGCACCCGACGCCAATCCCTATGCGGATGCGGCCGCACCTTACAAGATCGACCGCGTCGCCTCGGGCAAGTTCACCGAGCCGCTGCTCAACACCGCCAAGACGATCACGGTCCTCAGCAAGGAAGTGCTCGAGGACAAGAATGCGACGTCGCTGAGGGAGGTCGGACGTTCGACCGCGGGCGTGACGCTCGGCTCGGGCGAGGGCGGCAACGCGTTCGGCGACCGCTTCTTCATCCGCGGCTTCGACGCGCGCAATGACGTCTTCATCGATGGCATTCGCGATCCCGCGGTGTCGATCCGCGAGAACTTCTTCACCGAGCAGATCGAGATCCTGCGCGGACCGGCCTCGGCCTATGCCGGCCGCGGCACCGCCGGCGGGGCCATCAACATCGTCACCAAGCAGGCCGGCGACCGCAATTTCTACAATGCCGAATCCACCTTCGGCACTGACCAGACCAAGCGCGTGACGCTCGACGTCAACCAGGTGATCTCGCCGACCTTCTCGGTGCGCACCGGCGGACTGTTCCAGGACGCCAATGTCGCGGGCCGCGACTACGTCACCGACAATCGCTGGGGTGGCTTCGTCTCGACCAAATGGACCCCGACCGACAGCATCAAGGTCACCACCAACTACGTGCACACCGATTCGAGCGGCCGGCCCGATTTTGGCGTCCCCTACTACAAGCAGGGCAACGTGCCGGTGACGGAAGCCGGCATTTCCCGCAACACCTGGTACGGCTTCCTCAATCGCGACTTCCAGACCGCGCGGCAGGATTTCGGGACCCTGACGGGCGAGTTCAAGGTGACCGACAGCATCACCCTGACCAGCCGCACCCGCATGGAGCATTCGGACCTGATCTATATCGGCACCTTGCCGCAGAGCCCGGTGACGACGAGCTCCAATCCGCAATTGTGGACGTTCACGGCGAGCCCGCAGAGCCGCAACCAGTGGGTCGACGTCATCGCCAACCAGCAGGACGCCAACTTCAAGTTCGACACCGGGCCGATCAAGCACACGGCGGTGGTCGGCACCGAGATCTCGAACGAGAAGGTCTCCATCAACCGCTATACCGGGCTGTCGTCGGAGTTCTTCGGCGCCGGCGCATTCAGCGGCAATGGTGCGCTGTCGGGACAGTCGATCTCCGCGCCGGCCTATACCGGCATCCCGTTCACGACCCTGCCGTCGCTCGGCACGACGCCGACGCGCTATGACGTCGATACCCGCTCGCTCTACGTCACCGACACCGCCAACTGGCAGGACAGAGTGATCCTCAACGGCGGCATCCGTTACGACAATTACAACATGTGGGCGGGAACGACCGCGGCCAACACGACCAAATTGCCGTCCGACTTCATCAACTACAATGGCAGCGTGGTCTACAAGCCGCTGCCGATCGGCAGCATCTACGCGGCCTATGCGACCTCGACCAACCCGTTCGGATCGGAGCTCGACGGCACCGGCACCGACTACGGCGCCCCGGTTCCCGGCGGCACCATCCTCGGGCCGGAGCGCAACAAGGGCGCCGAGGTCGGCACCAAATGGGAGCTGTTCGACCGCCATCTGCTGGTCAGCGGCGCGCTGTTCCATACCACCAAGGACAATGCGCGCGAGACGGTGAACGGCGTGCTGACGTCGGGCGCGGCCTACCGCATCCAGGGCATCGACCTCGAGGCGAGCGGCAATCTCACCGATCGCTGGAGCATCTTCGGCGGCCTCGTCCTGATGCAGTCCAAGGTCACGCAGAGCGGCGTCGCCTCGAACATCGGCCTGCAGCTTGCCAACGTCGCGCACCAGTCGTTCAGCCTGCTGTCGAAGTACAAGTTCGACGATGGCTGGGAGGTCGGCGGCCAGGCCGTGTTCAGGTCGAAGGTGTATGGCGGCACGTTCGGCGCCAACACCGGCACCCTGATCCCGAGCTATTGGCGCTTCGATGCGTTCGTCGAGAAGAAGATCGACGCGCACTGGACCATGAAGCTCTACGCGCAGAACCTGACCAACAAGCTCTATTACGATACGCTGTACCGGAGCGCGGCGCCGTTCGTCGCCGTCGCCCCGGGCCGCGCCTTTTACATCGTCACCACTGCGAAGTTCTGATCATGCTGATCTGCATCCCGGACGTTCTGTCGAAAGACGAGGTGGCCGAGTTCCGCCGCATCATGGATGCGGCGGACTGGGAAGACGGCCGCTCGACGGCCGGGGCGCAGTCGGCCATGGTCAAGCACAACGAGCAGCTGCCGCCGGACGGCGAGGCGGCGCGGGTGCTGGGACGGCGCATCATCACGGCGCTGACGAACAATCCGCGCTTCCTCTCGGCGGCGATTCCGCTGCAGATCTTTCCGCCGCTGTTCAATCGCTACACCGCCTCGCGCGGCGATCATTTCGGCATCCATGTCGACAACGCCGTGCGCGGCGATCCGCTGACGGGCCTGCGCATCCGCACCGATCTGTCGATGACGCTGTTCCTGGCCGAGCCGGACAGCTATGACGGTGGCGAACTCGTGATTGAGGACACCTACGGTTCGCACGAAGTCAAGTTGCCTGCCGGGCACGCGGTGCTGTATCCGTCATCGAGCCTTCACATGGTGACCCCGGTGACGCGCGGTGCCCGGGTCGCCTCTTTTTTCTGGATGCAGAGCATGGTACGCGATGCCCATGTCCGGAGCATGATCTTCGATCTGGACACGGCGATCCAAAGCTTGACGCAACGCGTCGGGAGGGACGATCCCGATACTGTCAAGCTGACCGGCATCTATCACAATCTGATCCGGCAATGGGCCGAGGTTTAGTGGGCCGAGATATGATGACATCGTTCCTTGTTAGGTTTGCAATCGTCCTGTCATGTCTGGCTGTTTCGGCCGTGGCGCCTGCGGGCGCCCAGCAGGTGACGCAGCCGGCCGCGGCAGCTTCCACGGATGTGTCCGTCCAGGCGCCGGCCGCCGGACAGGCGGCAGCCGCGCCGACCGCAACAACGGCCGCGCCGAATGCAACCGCCGCACCGAGTGCGGAGAGCGGCGCGCGCAGTGGCAAGGCGGTTGCCACTGGACTCGACGAGCTGTCACCCCTCGGCATGTTCCTCAAGGCCGACATGGTCGTGAAGGCGGTGATGATCGCGCTGGCGCTGGCGTCGGTTGCGAGCTGGACGATATTGATTGCCAAGAGCATCGAGTTCTCCGTGCTGCGCAGCAGGCTCGTCGGCGCCTTGCGCAAGCTCAGCAGTGCAAAGTCGCTCGCCGAAGCCCAGCTTGCGCTCGGGCAGGGGAAGCGCGAAGGCAAGCAGGACGGCAAGAACGTCGCGGCCGTCCTGCTTCAGGCGGCGATATCGGAGGCGCGGCTGTCGGCCGGGCTCAGCAGTGACGAGGGCATCAAGGAGCGTGCGGGGTCGAGCTTTACCGAGATCGTCCGCGCCGAGGCGCGCCGGGTTCGCGTCGGCATGGGCCTGCTCGCCACCGTCGGTGCGATCTCGCCCTTCGTCGGCCTGTTCGGCACCGTCTGGGGCATCATGAACAGCTTCATCGGCATTTCCAGATCGCAGACCACCAACCTCGCGGTGGTCGCGCCGGGCATCGCGGAGGCGCTGCTGGCGACCGCGATCGGGCTCGCCGCCGCAATCCCCGCGGTCATCATCTACAATCACTTCTCGCGCGTCACGAAGGGCTATCTCGAGCTGGTCAACCGTGCCTCCGGCGCGACGGGGCGGCTGCTGTCGCGCGATCTCGATCGCGGCCAGATCGGCATTCACGCGCGCGCGGCGGAGTAGCAGGCAATGGCCGTCTCGCTCTCCGAAGGCGATCTCGACGACGATTTCGACGAGACCCACGACATCAACGTGACGCCGTTCATCGACGTCATCCTGGTGCTGCTGATCATCTTCATGGTGGCGGCGCCGCTGTCGACCGTGGACCTGCCGATCGACCTGCCGTCCTCGACGGCGACGCCGCAGAAAAAGCCGGACAAGCCGACCTACGTGTCGATCAAGCCGGACCTCACGCTTGCGATCAATGAAAATTCCGTGAAGCGGGTCGATCTGGTGTCGGAGCTGAACAAGGCCATGGCCGATCACGCCACGGATGACCGCACGGTCTTCCTGCGCGGCGATCGCTCGGCGCCCTATGGCGAGGTCATGGACGTGTTGGAGCTGCTGCGGAGCGCGGGCTACAAGTTCAAGCTGGTGGCGCTGGAACGTGTTGCCGGCGCGACCGGCGATGCGGCTCCGGCGCCGCAGCCCTGACCGGCCGGTGTGAGATGAGCGAGCTCGACACCGCACACGGCACCTCGCGCGGCGCCTGGCTGATCGCGGCGCTGGTCGCGATCGTGCTCCATATCGGCGGCGTGGCCGTGGCGTTGACCACGGCGCATGGCGACGATGATGTGGGCGGGCTCGGCACCGCCGCCGATGTCATCGACGTCGAGATCGCAGCGCCGAAGGTCGAGGAGAACGATCTGCCCACCGGCGTCAATTCCACGGCAGAAACGGCATCGGCCGCGACCCCTGAGCAGAAGGCCGAGACCGAGCAGACCGATCTGCAGAAGGGCGTTCCGACCACCACGGAAGAGGCCGACCAGCGGGTCTCGCCCACCGAGGTCAAGAAGCCGACCGAAGAGGAGAAGGTCGCCGCCGTCGAGACCAGCGCCTCCGAAGCGCGGGATTCGTCGGTGGACAGCTCGCAGAAGACGCTCGATTTCAAGGTTCCCGAAGCCGAGCGCGTCAAGGCGCCCGATCCCACCGGGACGGGCAAGGACAGGGATCCGCAAACCACGAACTGGCAGCGCAAGCTCAGCCTGATCGTGAAGAAGAATCAGAAATACCCGGCCGGCAAGACCCAGGGCGGAAGCGTCCGGGTGTCGTTCAAGCTCAACCGCCGCGGCAATGTGCTGTCGGTGGATGTGACGCAATCATCCGGAGATCCGGATTACGACCGCGAAGCCGTGGCCATGGTCCGGCGCTCGGATCCGTTCCCGAAGCCGCCGGCAAAGGCTGCGGACGACGAGATTCCCCTGACCATCGTGGTGAATTTCCCACCGGGCAAAGCCTGACGGCATGCGCCGGCGCTGCTGTCTTTACTGCCAGTACAGCCGGATCCCGACATAGGCGACACAGAGCGCGGCGAAGATCAGCGCCACCGGGAGCTTGCGCGCGGTTGCGGCCCCGGACGGCGCAGCCTTGGGCTTCGGCGGCAGCTTGCGGAATGCGGTGACGTTGTCGGTCACGGGCTCGGCGGTGGCCGGCTTCACCTCGGGAGGCGCGCCGCCGCCGCCCATCTCGGCATAATAGGCCTTGTACATCTCGCGGATGGTGGCCTCGGTCGCCTCGTGCTCCGACAGGTCGGTGAGCCGGGTCTTGTAGCTCGCCAGAAACTCCTGCGCCGCCGGCGGCAGGCCGGACGCGCCGTTCAGCTTGGCGATCATCTTCCATGTCGCGAAATCTGCACGGGCCCGCGTATCGGCGCGGCGTGCAATCATCATGTCAGCGGCTTTGACCAAGAGTGCCTCGAGCTCGTTTACCGTCCCTGATGCGGAGACTTATGTGTTACCCGTCAATAACAGAAGCAGTTGCTTGAGAGAATCGGTCGTGGCGCGGAGCAGCCCTGACACAAAATCAAGATTGAGACCGAACTGGGAACCCGCAAGCGGCAGAACGATCAAAAATCCGATCAGGATCAGCATGCCCCAGGGCTCGAGCCGGGCCAGCGGCCGCGCCAGGATCGCGGGCAGCAGGCCCACTGCCACCCGGCCGCCGTCGAGCGGCGGTATCGGGAGCATGTTGAACACCGCGAGCAGGATGTTGAACGAAAAGGCATTGATCAGGTTGCTGGCAACCCATCGGGCGCCGTCCGCCGGCACCAGCGGCATGAGGTGAAATGCCAGCCCGGCCGCCAAGGCGAGCGCGATGTTGGTCGCCGGACCCGCCAGCGCCACCATGACCATGCCGGCGCGGAGCGGCTTCAGGTTGCGGAAATCGACCGGAACCGGCTTGGCGTAGCCGAACAGGAACGGCGAGCCGGAGAACAGCAGCATCCCGGGCAGCAGGATCGTGCCGAACGGATCGATGTGCTTGAGCGGATTGAAGCTGACGCGACCGAGTTGCAACGCGGTGTCGTCGCCGAACCGCCAGGCGACATAGGCATGGGCCGCTTCGTGGAAGGTGATGGCGACGATGATCGGCAGGATCCAGATCGAAATGCCGTAGAGCGAGATGTTCAAGGATGCGGTTCCGGACGACGTATACCGACCTAGATAGGCACGGCGGTTCCCGGATGCTACGCGGGATTTTCCGGAAATTGCGGCAGGCCGTCATTAAGGTTGACCCAGCCGATCTTGGCCGACACCCAGATGTGCTCGGTCGGCGCGAACGCGTTGGGGTCGTCGAAGCAGGCCAGCGCCACGCCGACCACCGGGCGGGTGTTGCGCCAGGAGAACAGCCGGGTGCCGCAGCGTGGGCAGAACATCCTGTCGAGCGCGTCGGAGGAGGGGAAGCGCGCGGCCTCGCCCTGAATCGTCAGCGCATCATGGGAAAACAGCGCACGGGCGAAGTAGGGCGATCCCATCGCCTTCTGGCAATTGCGGCAGTGGCAGACACGGACATTGATCGGCTCGCCCGCACATTGGAAGCGCACCGCGCCGCAGAAACATCCGCCGTGATGGATCATGATGTCGCTCCGTGCAGGCTGGGCACGCGATGCCGCGCATCGCTGCGAACACTGTAGCCGACTCGCAAACGCCGGTGAACGTACGAACGTCCGACCACCTGGAGGGCGTTGCTGGGCAGCGCATGAGTTGGCAGCAGTTGCTGCGGTCAGAGCAGCGCTGCGGCCCCCCCCCCCCGCGACAGCGCTAAAGGCGACCACGACGAGCGGGGGCGCGCGCCAGGCCACCAGCAGCACGAAGCCGACCAGCGCGATCGCAAAATCCTTCGCGCCATGGACGGTGGCGGTCCAGACCGGGTCGTACAGCGCTGCGCCGAGCACGCCGACGACGGCGGCACGATCCTGCGCCTCGCCCCGTCCGGGCGCAGCAACGCCGACGACCGCCGGCAGCTCGTCACATCGATGCAGGCCTCATCACGATGTACCGGCCACACGCCGCGTGAGGACACTGAACTGTTTCCGAAGATCAAGGACGTCGTCTCCTCGCACGAATACGACGCGATGGCCGAGGATTTCGAGAAGAAGGAGCACGAACTGTTCGGCGCTGACGGCTTCGAAAAGATGACCGCCCGCGTCGCCGCGCTCGAGCAGCAGATGGGCATATTCGACCTGAATCAGTTCACGCCGCGCTGATGCGCTCGGGAAGCTCGAGGTGATCGACCGACGGGATCGCGGTTGCGGAATTGAAATCCCGCGCTATCGTTGATCTGAGACGAGACGCGGAGCTGACTTGTTTCCAGATCCTTCCAGCAGATGGCGACCATACCCCTCGATCATCGATGGCATCGAGCGGCCGCCATCTGCGTTCGTCCAAGGACTCTGGCGGGGCGTGCTCCACCTCATCGTCGTGGCGTCGCCGCCTGGTCATCGTGCGTACCGCATCGGGATCTCCTGCGAGATCTTTGCCGGGTTCGAAGAGATGATCTACTCGGTCTCAGGTCAGGGATATGGGACGGGGATGTATGACGGGGGCGTCTATATCAAGGAGGCGGAGAGCTCGGCATTGCTGAACGCCTATGCGACGCTTGATCCGGTCGGCCGGAGACCGCGTCATTTCTTGTTCGTCGGCAGCGACTATTGTTACGAGGTTCTTGGCTTTTCGGAGCCGATCATTGAGGCTTTCCGTGACGCGAGAGAGGCTTACGATTGGAGACCGCAACAAGAGGGCCTTCGATAGACGGGCGAAGTGACGAAGGCGGCGCCTCAACAGGTTAGGGCATGCCGGGGACGGTGCCACGGCGCCATAATGATGTTGCATGTGCAATGACGGCGGACGCGTCTTTGCCCACCGCTGCCGTCATTGTGAGTAGCGCAGGAGTCCTCGCGCTGCCCTGGATTGCTTTCGCCGTCGCCCTTCGGGCTATGGACGACATGTCACTTCGCTCGTAATGACGAAAGATAGAAGAGCGTCGCGTTGTTAGCTGCGCAGGGGAGGGTGGGCAAAGCGGCCGCCGCAAGGCGGCAGCATGCCCACTATCGAGCGGCGATCGAGTCAGTCGGGTGGTGGCACGGCGCCACGGGGATCTCAAATTTCGAAAGACCGCGGATGCGCCTTTGCCCACCCTCCGATGATCATTAGTCAGCTCCACCCCTCCAGCACGATCTTGCCGCGCGAGGTGTTGCTCTCGATCAAGGCGTGGGCACGCTTGAGGTTCTTGGCGTTGATGGTGCCGTAGTTGTCGCCGAGGGTGGTGCGGATCACGCCGTTGTCGATCAGGTCGGCGACGTCGTTGAGCAGGTTGTGCTGGGCGATCATGTCCGGCGTCGTGAACATTGAGCGGGTGAACATCGATTCCCAATGGATCGAGATCGCCTTGCCCTTGAAGGCGGCAAGCGAGAACTCGGCGGGATCGTCGATCAGGCCGAACTTGCCCTGCGGCGTCATGAACTCGGCGATCGCCTTGTAGTGCTGGTCGGTATGGGTGAGGCTCGCGATGAGCGCGACCGGCGGCAGCTTCAGCGCGTCGATCTGCTCCTTCATCGGCTTGCCGTGATCAATCACGGCATGGGCGCCGAGCTTCAGGCACCAGTCGCGCGACTCCGGCCGCGTGGCGGTGGCGAGCACGGTCAGCTCGGTGAGGCGGCGCGCCAGCTGGACCAGGATCGAGCCGACGCCGCCGGCGGCGCCCGTGATCAGCAAGGTGCGGTCATCGAGGCTCTTGCCGGGGATGACGCCGAGCCGGTCGAACAGCAGCTCCCAGGCGGTGATCGAGGTCAGGGGCAGGGCGGTGGCTTCGGCGAACGACAGGCTCTTCGGCTTGCGGCCGACGATGCGCTCGTCGACCAGATGGAACTCGGCGTTGGTGCCCTGGCGCAGGATCGAGCCGGCGTAGAACACCTCGTCACCGGCCTTGAACAGCGTCACGTCGGGGCCAACGGCCTCCACCACGCCCGCGGCGTCGTAGCCGAGAATCTTGGTCTCGCCGGCCGGCGGTGCGGCGCGCTTGCGCACCTTGGTGTCGACCGGATTGACCGAGACCGCCTTCACCGCGACGCGGATGTCGCGCCCTGTCGGCTCGGGTTTGGCGGTCTCGAAATCGAACAGCGCGCGCTCCTCGGTGATAACAAGCGACTGCTGGTAACCGACGGCCTTCATGACAACCTCCTGGCTGGCCTCTGATGGGGCCTACTTGTCCTGCTGGCGTCATTTCAGCAAGTACTGTAAAAATGGGGAACTAGTCCCCGTTTGGATACTATTGGGCAAAACAGCGATGAAGCGGAAGAATTTCACCCGCCGGCCGGGCTGCGCGGTCGAAGCCACGCTCGACTTGATCGACGGGAAGTGGAAGGGCGTCATCCTGTATCACCTGCAGGGCGGCAGCCAGCGCTTCGGCGAGCTCAGGCGGCTGATGCCCGGCATCACCCAGCGCATGCTGACCAAGCAGCTGCGCGCGCTGGAGGAGGACGGGCTGGTCATCCGCAAGGTCTATGCCGAGGTGCCGCCGCGGGTGGACTACAGCCTGTCCGAGGTCGGCGAGAGCCTGCGGCCGGTGATCGAAGTCCTGAGGAATTGGGGCGAGCGGCACCAGGACCGGCTGTCCTGCGCCCCAATTGCCGACACCATCGAAACGCCGCATCCGTCGGCCTGAGCTTGGCCGCATCGGCCGTTCCGCCTATATCCAGGGCGTCTTATTCGAGGATTCTTCATGACGTCGATTCGTACCCTCGCGGTATTGCTGCTGTCCCTGCTGGTCGTGTCTCCCGTCGCGGCGCAGGAGCGGCGCGTGCCGCAGTCTCCGGCCGAGCTGCGGCTGTCCTATGCCCCGATCGTGCAGCGCGTGCAGCCGGCGGTCGTCAACGTCTATGCCGCCAAGGTGGTGCAGAACCGCAATCCCTTCCTCGATGATCCGGTGTTCCGCCGCTTCTTCGGCCTGCAGGGCGGCCCGCAGGAGCAGATGCAGCGCTCGCTCGGCTCGGGCGTCATGATCGACCCGTCCGGCCTCGTGGTCACCAACGTCCACGTCATCGAGGGCGCCGACGAGGTGAAGGTGTCCTTGTCGGACAAGCGCGAGTTCGAGGCCGAGATCGTCCTGAAGGACAGCCGCACCGATCTCGCGGTGCTGAAGCTGAAGGGCACCAAGGAGCAGTTCCCGACGCTCGACCTTGCCAATTCCGATGATCTCCTGGTCGGCGACGTCGTGCTGGCGATCGGCAATCCCTTCGGCGTCGGCCAGACCGTGACCCACGGCATCGTCTCGGCGCTGGCGCGCACCCAGGTCGGCATCACCGATTATCAGTTCTTCATCCAGACCGACGCCGCCATCAACCCCGGCAATTCCGGCGGCGCGCTGGTCGACATGACCGGCCGGCTCGCCGGCATCAACACCGCGATCTATTCGAAGTCCGGCGGCTCGCAGGGCATCGGCTTCGCCATTCCCGCCAACATGGTGCGCGTGGTCGTGGCCTCCGCCAAGAGCGGTGGCAAGGCGGTCAAGCGTCCATGGCTCGGCGCGCGGCTGCAGGCGGTGACGCCTGAGATTGCCGAGAGCCTCGGCCTGCGCTCGCCGACCGGTGCGCTGGTCGCCTCCGTCGTGGCCAACAGCCCGGCGGCGAAGGCCGGCATCAAATCCTCGGACCTGATCGTCTCGATCGACGGCCAGACCGTCGATGATCCCAATGCGTTCGACTACCGCTTCGCCACCCGTCCGCTCGGCGGCACCGCGCAGATCGAACTGCAGCGTGGCGGCAAGCCGGTGAAGGTCGCGGTCGCGCTGGAAACGGCGCCGGACACCGGACGCAACGAGATGGTGATCAACGGCCGCTCGCCATTCCAGGGCGCCAAGGTCGCCAACATCTCACCGGCGGTCGCCGACGAGCTGCATCTCGATGCCGAGACCGAAGGCGTGGTCGTGCTCGAGCCGGGCGACGGCACCACGGCCGCCAATGTCGGCTTCCAGAAGGGCGACGTGATCATGGCCGTCAACAATCAGAAGATCGCCAAGACCGCTGATCTCGACAAGGCCGCGCGGGAGACCGCCCGCGTCTGGCGCATCACTGTGTTGCGTGGCGGCCAGCAGATCAACGTCACGCTCGGCGGATGAGTCCGAAGCGTCCCCAGCAGGGAGGGCCAAGCCTCTTCGCTGCGGCGGGGATGGAGCAGGATGCGCCGCGGCCATTGCCGGAGCGGCTGCGCCCGCACAAACTGTCCGACGTCGTCGGACAGGATCACATCCTCGGTCCCGACGGCGCGCTGACGCGCATGCTGGAGACGCGCACGCTGGGCTCGCTGATCTTCTGGGGCCCGCCCGGTACCGGCAAGACCACCGTAGCGCGGCTGCTGGCTGATGCCACCGAGCTGCATTTCGAGCAGATCTCGGCGGTGTTCTCCGGCGTTGCCGATCTGAAGAAGGTGTTCGACGCGGCGCGCGCCCGGCGCGAGACCGGACAGGGCACCTTGCTGTTCGTCGACGAGGTGCACCGCTTCAATCGCGCCCAGCAGGATTCATTCCTGCCGGTGATGGAGGACGGAACTGTCGTGCTGGTCGGTGCGACAACGGAGAACCCGTCGTTCGAGCTCAACGCCGCGCTTCTGTCGCGGGCGCGCGTGCTGGTGTTCCATTCGCTCGATGCCGCCGCGATCGAGAAACTCTACAGCAACGCCGAAGCGGTTGAGGGCCACAAGCTGCCGCTCGACGACGAGGCGCGCGCCGTGCTGATCCGCATGGCCGATGGCGACGGCCGCGCCGCGCTGACGCTCGCCGAGGAAGTTTGGCGCTCGGCGCGCAAGGACGAGATCTTCAACGCCGTGCAGCTGCAGGACATCCTGCAGCGCCGCGCGCCGATCTACGACAAGTCGGCCGACGGTCACTACAACCTGATCTCGGCCATGCACAAATCGGTGCGCGGCTCCGATCCCGACGCCGCGCTGTACTACTTCGCCCGCATGCTCGACGCCGGCGAGGACCCGCTGTTCCTGGCGCGGCGCATCGTGCGTATGGCGGTCGAGGACATCGGCCTCGCCGACCCGCAGGCGCTGGTCATCGCCAACGCCGCCAAGGACGCCTACGACTTTCTCGGCTCTCCCGAAGGCGAGCTCGCGATCGCGCAGGCCGTGATCTACGTCGCCACCGCGCCGAAATCGAACGCCGCCTACAAGGCCTTCGGCGCCGCCAAGCGCGTCGCAAAGGAGGGCGGCTCACTGCTGCCGCCCAAGCACATCCTGAACGCGCCGACCAAGCTGATGCAGGGCGAAGGCTACGGCGCCGGCTATCAATACGACCACGACACACCGGACGCCTTCTCCGGGCAGGACTACTTCCCCGAAGCTTTGGGACGCCAGCACTTCTACGATCCCCCCGAGCGCGGCTTCGAGCGCGAGATCAGGAAGCGGCTGGATTATTGGGCGAAGCTGCGCCGTGAGCGTGGCGGTGGTTAGCCGCCACGCAAGGCGCCGGCCGGAAGCCTCTGGAAGATGGCAGAGGCTAGCTACCCAAGGCGTGGTTCAAGTGCTCGGCCAAGCGGATCGAGAGCGTGATGATGGTGAAGGTCGGATTGGAAATCCCGGCCGCCGCGAACACCGAGGATCCCGCGATATAGAGATTGTCGAGCGAATGAACCTTGAGATTTGCATCGACCACCCCTTGGGTCGGGTCGGCCGACATCCGCGTGGTCCCGATGTGATGCCCATTGTCGACCAATTGGCTTTTGACCGATTGCCATGACGCGAAGGCAACATCGCCCTTGCGCTGGTTGACGGCGGTCTTGAACAGCTGCGTCGACTGGTTGTAGGTCGCCTCGTCGCGGGGGCTGAGCTCCCATGTGATGTGGGTCTGGCGCTGGCCGAACACCGGGTCGAGCGTGTCGGCGAGGCGCACCCGGCTATCTGGATTGGGCGCCATCTCGAAATAATAGCCGCCGCCACCAGACCAGAACCAGCAGCTGCCGATGGCGTGATTGCGCTGCTGTTCGGCGCTGGGAGAAAATCTGCCGGTGACCTTGACGCCGTTGGAATCCGTCCACGGCCTGCCGTTCGCCATCTGGCCGCCCATCAGCCGCGATTCCGCGTTGGTGAGATAGGGTTTGGTGATGGTGACGACCTGGCCGGTCGCGAGCGGGTGACACATGAAGTAGCGGCCGACCTGATCGTGCTCGTTGCCGGCATTCGAGAGCAGCAGCTGGCGGGCGTTGGCCACCGCGCCGCAGGCGAGCACGTAGACGTCGGCCTTGACGGTGAACTCCGTGGCCTTCTGCGGCGGCGTTGCATCGTCCATGCTGGCCACCCGCAGCCCGGATACCACGCCATTGCCGTGATCGATGTCGAGCAGGCTGGCGTTCAGGATCACGTCGACCGGACTCTGGCCGATGGTCTGCCCATCAAACGTCCGGGTGGCAAAATTCAGATAGTTGCCGCCGATGAACTGATACATCTCGGTATCGAAGCCGGCGAGATGCGGGGCTTCAGCCCGCAATGTCGCGGCCCAGGAGTCGGCGCTGAAATCATCGCCATGGAGTTTGCACAGCGCTGCCGCCTGGGCATAATAGGGATCGAGGTCGGCCCGCTTGATCGGCCAGCCCGGAAAGCCCGGCCGCTTCTCGAAGGTGATCGGGTCGAGCGGCCGGGACTGGCCGCCCCAATGGGTTGAGGTGCCGCCGAAGATCCGCTCGCGTTCCCAGGCGGGGCTGGTGTGGTTGACATAGGGCAGAATCAGAAAATCCGGTTCGTTGGTCGCGAACAGGCCGTCGGCCAGGCCGTTGTAGAGCAGAACCTTGTCCGGCCAGCTGGCGTCTCGATTGTTGTTGTAGTCGCGGCTGCCCTCGATCAACGTGACTTTCCTCCCCGCCTTTTGCAGGCAATAGGCCGCGGTGATGCCCGCGGGGCCGGATCCGATAATGCAAACCTCGGTGGAGACGACGCTTCCGTTGGGAATATCTTTGCCGTTTCTAATCATGGGAGTGCCTATCAATGCTGGTGGTTGAAAAATCGCTTGCGGCAGAACGTTGCGCATGAGGCATTCATCGCCGGCAAGCGATGGCCAGCGGCGGACGACATCCAGGAATGCGGGCGTACTGCAGCTAACGGCTAGGGATCGAAATGACTTCCTGCCTCGAAATGCCTCGGGCGAAATGCCTCGAGCCAACTACTTCAAATGCGACGCTTCAAGAAACCAGAGGCGATAATACCACTGGTTGATGAGATCATATGATATCACGCAGAGCGTGTCGAATTTTTTCCTCCTGATTCGCGCTCAAATGGAGTTGATCGGACCTTCGATCCCGCCTGCTGGTCGTCAGGGGTCGAGGCCCGTGGACGGTGAACGGCAGTGATGCTGCAGCCGCAGTTCGTGATGCGCTGGATTTTCGCCGCCGAGCGACTGGCGGACGAGGCGCAGATCACGACCGGCTGCATCGGCGTGTTCAGGCCATCGCCCCGACGGCAGCAAAGCGCTGCGCATCCTCCGCGTCTGGGCGGATATGGCTATTTGCGGCTGACCACAAATTCGAGAATCTCCCGCGTCAGCCGGTCGTCGTCGGTGTTGATCGAATACGCCTCCGACATGTGACTGTGCTGCGGCAGCATCACCGCGCGGGCGCAGCCCGCAGGACGCTTGCAGGCGGCCTGCTTCAGCAGATCGAACTGCTCGACGAAGCGCGGCGGGTCGAGTTCGGCGGAGGCGATCATCAGCGGCAGGGTCGAGGCCTGCAGGCCCGACAGCGACGAGCGCTCCTTGAAGCGCGAGGGATCGGTGCCGAAATAGGCCATCTCCTGATCGCCGAGCGGCGTCGCCGTGAGGTCGTAGACCCCTGAGGCCATGATCGCACCCGCCAGCCCGCCGCCGCCGACCTTGTGGAATTCGGGATGGGCGACGTAAGTCGCGACGTGCACGGCGCCGGCCGAATGGCCCATCAGATAGATGCGGGCGGGATCGCCGCCGTTCTCGGCGGCGTGAGCGGCCACCCATTGCACGGCGCTGGCGACGTCCTCGACGCCGGCGGGCCAGGGGAATTTCGGCGCCAGGCGGTAGGTGATGTTGACGCCGACGAAGCCGCTTTTCACCGCCCATAGCATGACGTTGTCGTAGAACGGGCTGTCGGGCGTGGTGCGCTTGTTGCCGCCGATGAAGGCGCCGCCATGCACGAAGATCAGCACGGGGCGCGGCGCGGCGGCTGCCTCGGGCGTGAAGACATCGAGCAGATTGCGTTCGGCCGTGCCGTACCTGACATCGCGCTGGATCGTGACGCCTGCGTAGGGTTCCTTGGCCTGCAGCGGCGCGTAGATCGCGGCGGTCTTGGGCGGGTCGATCGTCCGGCCGATCTCGATCAGTTTCCAGGCGATGTCGTCGGGCATTGGGCTCTGCTGAGCCTGCGCGGCGGTCGCCGCCAGCGTGGTTGCCACGATCGCCAGGGCCAGTCGTGTCAGCGCCATTGGATTGAGCTCCGATCAGTACCGATTCTGCACAACACTCGCCGGCCGCCTTTATCGCGAATTCGCCGTGACTGGCAGTGGCTTTTGGGATACGCAGCACGCATGAGCCGCCGCATCAAGCGAACCCAGACCAGATCCGACCGCCCGACCGAACGCCGCAAGGGCGATCGGCCGAAAGCCGAGGCTGTCCGCAGCACAGGCGCGCCGGCCAAGCGTGAGACTGCGAAGCGTGATCCAGCGACGCGCCCTGATGGCGATCGTCCGCGGCGCGACCGCTTTGCTGGGGAGCGCGAGGCGGCCCCGCGCGGCGAGTTCGGGCGGGGCAAAGCCGAGCGCAGCCGCAGCTCTCGGCCCGAGCGCGACGATCGCCGCGACAGCTTCGAGCCGCGCGAGCGGCCGCCGGCCAAGCGCGCTGCTGCCGGCAAGCCCGCGCGTTTTGGCTCGGAGCGTGCCGAGCGCAAGCCGCCGGTTGCCGCGCCGCCGCCGAAGAAGCCGGAGCCGGAAACGCCGCTGCTGCCGACCAAGGTGCAGACCGTCGTCGTCAGCGCGGACGAGAACAACATGCGCGTCGACCGCTTCCTCGAGGCGCGCTTTCCCGGCCTGTCGTTCTCCCACATCCAGCGCATCGTCCGCAAAGGCGAGCTGCGGGTCAACGGCAAGCGCGCCGACTCCAAGGACCGCCTGGAAGAAGGCCAGACCGTCCGTATTCCGCCGCTCAAGCTCGACGCCCCGAAGGTCTCGGGCGTGCTGTCGGAGGCCGAGCAGAAGACCCTCGACAGCCTGAAGGCGATGACGCTGTACGAGGACGACGACGTGCTCGTTCTTAACAAGCCGGTCGGACTCGCAGTGCAGGGCGGCTCTGGCATGACGCGCCACATCGACCAGATGCTGGAGGTGATGCGCGACGCCAAGGGACAGAAGCCGCGGCTCGTGCACCGTATCGATCGCGAGACCTCGGGCTGTTTGTTGATCGCCAAGACCCGCTTCGCGGCGACGCATCTGACCGGCGCGTTCCGCAGCCGCTCGGCGCGCAAGATCTACTGGGCGCTGGTGGCCGGCGTGCCGAAGCCGAAGCAGGGCCGGATCTCGACCTATCTCGCCAAGGAGGAGAGCGAGGACGACACCATCATGCGCGTCGCCGCGCATGGCGACGAGGGCGCCAGCCACGCCGTGACCTACTATGCCGTGGTCGAGGCCTCCGCCAGCAAGCTAGCCTGGGTGTCGCTGAAGCCGGTGACCGGCCGTACTCATCAGCTCCGCGCCCACATGGCCCATATCGGCCATCCCATCGTCGGCGATCCCAAATATTTCAACATCGAGAACTGGGCGCTGCCGGGCGGCCTGCAGAACCGGCTGCATCTGCTGGCCCGCCGCATCGTCATCCCGCATCCGCGCGGCGGCTTCATCGATGCCACCGCGCCGCTGCCGCCGCACATGCTGCAGTCGTGGAACCTGCTCGGCCTCGAGCACGACCGCTTCGACCCGATCGAGAACGCGCCGGAGGAGTGAGCCGGCCTGCCTCCCGCTCGCGTTGCTACTGATGGCCGACGCTTTCACCGCGTCATTGCGAGCGCAGTGAAGCAATCCAGAGTCCTCGCGCTGCCCTGGATTGCTTCGCTGCGCTCGCAATGACGGCAGGAAGTGTCGGACTTCATTTGAGCAGCACGTGAGAACCCGGATGTCGCTTCGCTCATCCGGGCTACGCAGCGGCTCAATTCCGGAACTGCTCCAAAAACTGCCGCAGCGAATCGTGCGGGGTCTCGACGTCGAGGATGACCCAGCCGTCGGGCCCCTTCACGACGATGAAGTTCATGGTGACGCGACGGCCCTGATTGTCGAAGGCGGCGGCGACATAGGTCTTGTCGAACTGCCTGCGCAGAATCGAGATCGCGACCGGGCCGAGCTTCCAGCGCGGGCTCTGCACCAGGAAGTCGTAGGGTTCGCGCCGCGGTGCGCTCCAGGCTCGCGCGAGGCTCGGATCGAAGAACTGTCGCGCGATCTCCGGCGTCCGCGGCAGCCCGGCGGAGAGTTCCGGCGCGCCCCGGCCGTAATGCGCATAGACGTTGCGGACCAGCGATTCCGGCGTGCCGAAGCCGGCCAGGGCGCCCGAGACGCTGCCGAGCAGGACGAGGACGGAAAGCAGGGGACGCATCGGCAGCTCGCATTTCGGGCGGACAGGGTCTATCTACCGCGAAAACAACGGATCCCGTGTGATCATCCCGCGAGAGGGCTGGAATTCCGATGCGCGAACTCTTTGACGAAGTGGCCGGCCGGTCGCCGCTCGATCCGCAGGAATCGGCGCGCCAGGCGATGCGGAAGCCGCTGCGCAAGCGCTTCTACAAGGACGCAGGCATCGCCGCCGCCGAGGGCGGCTTCAACGTGACCCTCGACGGCCGCCCGATCCGCACCCCGTCGGGGCGCGTTGTGGTCATTCCCGCCAGGGAGCTCGCCGAGGCGGCCGCCGCCGAGTGGCAGGCCCAGGGCGACAGCATCGATCCCGCCACGATGCCGCTGACGCGGTTCGCCAACAGCGTCGTGCAGTCGGTGGTCGATCGCACCGACGACGTCCGCGAGGACATCGCCAAATACCTGCAATCGGACCTGCTGTTCTACCGCGCCGGCCATCCCGAGGGTCTGGTCTCGCGTGAAGCCGAGCATTGGGACCCGGTGCTGGACTGGGCGCGCGACGCTCTCGGCGCGCATTTCATCCTGTCCGAGGGCATCCTGCATGTGACCCAGCCGGAAGCCGCGGTGCAGGCGGCGCGCAGCGCGCTGCCGACCGGCCCGTGGACGGTGGCGGCGGCGCATGTCGTCACCACCTTGACCGGCTCGGCGCTGCTGGCGCTGGCGCTGCTGCATGGGGTGCGCGACGCCGACCGGGTCTGGGCGGCCGCCCATGTCGATGAGGACTGGAACGCCGCGCAATGGGGGGCCGACGAGGAGGCGATGAGCCGGCGCGCCGCCAAGCAGATCGACTACCAGGCCGCCGTCCGCATCCTCCGGGCGGTCGACGCCGCCAGCTGAGGCCGGTTAACGCCGGGTTTAGGGCCACCCGCTAGGCTCTGCGCGTAACCCGAGTACGCGCATGGTCCAGAGTGTCACCCCGTCGCCTTCCGTGAGCGCTCCCCGCGCCGTCGGCGGCTCGTCGGCCGGACCCACGACGCAGGCTGCGACCACGCTGCAGGTCGGTGCGCTGGTCAGCGCCAGGGTGCAGCAGGTGCTCGCCGAGAATCTGGTCCAGGTCGCGATCGGAAACCTGTCGATGGAGCTCGCCAGCGAGCTGCCGCTGCAGGCGGGCCAGACCGTGCAGGTCGCGGTGTCGCAGACCCCGCAGGGGCTGCAGCTCGCCATCGTCGGCCAGGGTGGCGGCGCTGCGGCTGGCACCAGTGGCACCCCGACGCCTGCCGCCACCGTCGTCGACGTCACCGGCCGGCTGGCACCGACCTTGGCCCCGCCGCCTGATCCCCTGACCGGGCTGGAGCGCCTCGCGCTGTCGATCGCCAGCGAGGAGGCCGCGACCCGCCAGGGCAGCCAGGGCCAATTGTTCGCCGATCTCCAGGCCGTCGCCGACTCCCCGAATCTGCCGCCCGCGTTGCGCGCGGCCGTGGCCCAGGTGCTGGCGCAGCAGACCCAGCTGTCGCCGACGTTGACCGCCGAGGATGTTCAGAGCGCAGTGCAGAACTCCGGCCTGTTCCTGGAGTCGTCGCTCGCAAATGGCAGTGCCGGCGCCGGTGTGCCGGACCTGAAGGCGGCGTTGATCGTGCTGCGCCAGACGTTGACCGCGGTGCTGCAGAGCGTCGATCCCGGCATGACGGCATCGACCGTGCCCGCCGCCGGCACCTCCTACGCCACCGTGCTGTCCGAGGCGGGCCGCGCTGTCGCCGCGCAACAGAACGCCGCGCCCTCGCTGGTGCCGGACATCGAGATCGAGCTGCCGCCACAGCCCTGGGCGACCGGGATGGGGCGGCCCGACCTCGCATCGAGCGGTGTGACCGGCTCGGTCCTGATGGAGACACTGGCCGGAGCAAAGGCGCAGTCTTTGACCCCCGGCACGGTGCTGGCCGTGCTGCAGGAAGCCCAGCAGCAGATTCCTCGCGCCGCCGGGCTCGTTCCCGGACGCAACGCCAATGGCCGCGGCGACGCGGTCGTCCGCACCAACACGCCGCCGCCACCATTCCGCGGGGCTGCGCCGATGCCGCAATCGGTGGCGACGCCGACGCTCGGTCCGGATACGCCGTTGCCGGCGATCGCTCACCGGCTGCTGGATGAGACCGACCAGGCGCTGTCGCGCCAGACCTTGCTGCAGGTCGCTTCGCTGCCGGATCGCCCGGATGCCTCGACCGCGCGGACCGATCCGGCGCTGCCGCGCTGGAACTTCGAGATTCCCTTCGCCACCCCGCAGGGCACCGCGATGGCGCAGTTCGAGATCTCGCGCGATGGCGGCACGCAGTCGCCGGACGCCGCCAAGCGGATCTGGCGGGCGCGCTTTTCGCTCGACGTCGAGCCGGCCGGTCCCGTGCATGCGATGATCTCTTTCAGCGCCGAGCGCACCTCGGTGCGGATGTGGGCCGAGCGTCCGGTCACCGCAGCTCGGCTGCGCGCCGGGCTCTCCGAGCTGAGCCAGGCGCTCAGCCGCGCCGAGCTGTCGCCGGGCGATCTCGTGGTCCAGGACGGCGCACCGCCCGCGGTGATGCCGCCCAAGGCCGGCCATTTCCTGGATCGCGCGCTATGAGCATCGACGTGAAGGCCACCGCGAAGCCTCAGGCCAAGGTCCAGCCCAAGACGCAGCTCGCCGTCGCGCTGCATTACGACAAGGGCCAGGGCGCGCCGCGCGTCGTCGCCAAGGGCAAGGGCACGATCGGCGCCAAGATCATCGAGGTGGCGAAGGCGCACGACATCCCGATCGAGGAGAACGAGGTGCTGGCCGGCGCGCTCTCCAATGTCGAGATCGGCGACGAGATCCCGGAGGAGCTTTACAAGGCGGTCGCCGAGGTCCTGGTGTTCGTGCTCAATCTGTCGCGGCCGGCGCGGTAGCGCGCAGCCTTTGTGATCTCCGTCCCGCTTCGATCGCGGTCGCCCTGTGATAGGGAGGGGCGGATTTTCGACGGAGAGACCTGCGATGCCCCCGATCAGCCGCCGCCATGCGCTTGCCCTGATGGCCGGCGCCAGCCTGGTGCCCGCACGCGTAGCAGCGCATGTCGCCCCGCCACGCAACGAGGTCCGTGGCGATCTCGTCAAGCGCTTCACCGACGAGGGCACCAACGGCACGTTCCTCGCCTACAAGGTCGAGGAGTATCTGATCATCGCGAGCGACACCGAGCGCTCCGGCGAGGGCCGGCTGCCGGCCTCGACCTTCAAGATCGCGAACTCGCTGATCGCGCTGGAGACCGGCGTCGTCCAGGATCCCGACAAGGACGTCTTCAAGTGGGACGGCGTCACGAGGTCGATCGAGGCCTGGAACAAGGATCACACCTTGCGCAGTGCGATCGCAGTGTCGGCCGTGCCGGTCTATCAGGAGATCGCGCGCCGCATCGGGCCTGAGCGCATGCAGAGATATCTCGAGGAGCTCGATTACGGCAATCACGACATCGGCGGCGGCATCGACCAGTTCTGGCTCACCGGCGCGCTTCGCATCGATCCGGTGGAGCAGGTCGATTTCATCGACCGTCTCAGGCGCGGCGCGCTGCCGGTGTCGAAGCGCAGCCAGGATCTGACGCGCGACATCATTCCGGTGACCAAGGTCGGCGACGCCGTCATTCATGCGAAATCGGGATTGCTCGGCAAGGAGCAGGGCTCGCTCGGCTGGATGGTCGGCTGGGTCGACAAAGCAGATCAGCCGACCGTGTTCGCGCTCAACATGGATTGCCCGGAGCCGCGTCACGTGGAGGACCGCATGACGCTGACACAAGCGTGCTTGAAAGACATCGGCGCGTTATAAATCGAGCTGCGGTTGTGTCGTTGCCCGGATGAGCGGAGCGATATCCGGGTTCGCGCACCCTGTGCATGAGGCCCCGGATGTCGCTTCGCTCATCCGGGCTACGATGGCGCGGCACGCCGGGCCGGCTCGGCCCACATGATCACGCCAACATCGGTGGACGTGAGCTCCTAGACTTCCGCAAACACCAACACTCTATCGGCATTGCGAGGAGCGAAGCGACGAAGCAATCCAGAGTCCCGATCTGGTCCTGGATTGCTTCGCTTTGCTCGCAATGACGCAGAAAAACCTTGCTGACTTACCTTCGCGACAGCTCCAGATTCACCCCCGTGATCTCGGTGCCCGCGGGGCGGATCGACACCGTCTGGCGGCGTCCCTGCGTGGTCAGCGACAGCCCGGCCGAGAACGTCTGGCCGCGCGCCTGCGCCTCGATGCGGTTGCCGACGGCGCGGCCTTCGATGGTGCCGGACGCGTTGTGGCTGGCCTCGCTCCATTGCCCGGAAATCTCGCCGCCGCGATAGGCGACGTCGCTGGACAGATCGATGTTGTAGCTGTCGCTGGCGCAACGGATGTTGAGCCGCAGCTGCTCGCCGGCGCCGCCGACGTCGTAAGCCGCGCGGCAGCGCAGCCGCTCCTGGTTGCCGTCGGAGGTGCTCAGCACGCCGCCACCGGTCCAGGAGCCCTCCAGCCCCCGGAACGGCGAGGCCGGCGCGGCATGGGCGGCGCCGGCCAGAGCGAGGGCGGTCAGCAAAGTCGGGATCGCAAGGCGAGAGGCGCGCATCATCGGGCTCCATTTCATCGTCGAAATTCGTGCGACAACGCAGGAACACCCGATGCGTTCGATCTGTCACCTCAAAAATTGATCCAAAGCGTTCTGTTTCTGCTCACGACAACTTGAGCAGCGTGCGCAGGAAATCCGTTACAGCCTGGCGCGCAGCTTCGGCCGTCGCCGGATTGCCGCCGACATGCGGGTCGAGCTCGACGCACGCATCCTGATAGGTGAAGGGCTGCTGCGTATCGGCATTCACCAGCACACCGCCGTCAGCTTCCTTGATGCGGCAGTTGCGCACGGTCTGCGCCTTGGTCGCCACCGCAACCATGTTGGCGCCCAGCAGGCCGAGATCGAAGCCGTGCGGCGAGTCCGGATATTCGGTCAGCTCGACATCGCGTCCCACAGCCTTCAGCCGCTCGACGAAGCCCTTGCAGGTCCGCACCGGATTGTAGTCGTCCGGACCGCCGTGGAAGATCCGGATCGGACGCGCGACGACATCGGTGTCGCCGACATAGGTCGTGGCGCAGTCCGGATAGAACGGGATGTAGGCGGCGAACTGCAACCCGGAATGATTCCAGCGCTTGTGGAAGCGCTCGAGGCTCGCATACAGCGCCGCCTGTCCGCCGCGCGAAAACCCCATCAGCACGATGCGGTCGGGGTCGACCCGCGGGTGCTTCGCCAGCACGTCGAGCGAATGGTAGATGTCCAGGATCAGATTGAGCCGGCCGAGCTGCGCCTGGTTGGTGCTGGTCGCGGTGATGCCGCGCCCGGTGAAGCCGTCGATCACGAAGGTCGAGATGCCCATCGCGTTGAACGTCCGCGTCCACGCCGCGATGTTGGCGCCGACGCCGCCCGAGCCGTGCATCAGCACCACCACCGGCAGCCTGCCGCTGCCCTGTGCGACGCGCAGCTCGCCGGCGACTGTGACCGGCTTGCCATTGTCGTCACCTGACAGGAATTGCCGATCGGACAAAGTGAGCGAGGGGATCGGATACATCTCGACCCGGGCCGGCACGTCCTTCGGGATGCCCTGCGCTTGGGCGGTGCTGCCGAGGCCGGCGCCGAATGCAGCAAGCATCGCCAGCGCTGCAATCACGCGGCGTCGCGTCCGGCCGACGGCCAACGCTTGATCGTCGTGGCGAGAACTGGCGCACGCGGCAAACGCCATCGGCGCGGCAACAACGCGTCGCTCCATGACCGTCCTCCTGGCTCGCCGCTTGTGGCGCGGCGTTGCGGCCGAGTAGAACGAGCGACGACGACGCTGTCAAACGGGCTCGGGAGCGACGCTGGCGAACAGCGGTGGACAAGGTGGAGCATGGTGCGCCGCAGAAGTGAAGGGCGCGCCACCTCGTCGAGAACCTGCACACCGATCGCGCCACCTTCACGAGGGTCCTGCGGTCAGCCTGATTTTAGGCCCGAGGTGGTCGCGGTCCCGCTCAGCTGTGCTCTGCTTCAGCGAGCAGCCGAAGGCCCGTTTGAAGGCGTGGGCCGAAGGCGCTCTGAGGGAGGTACCCAAACTCGGGGGCACCGGTCAGCCGCGATCGTGTTCCTGAACGCCGTCGTGAACGTTATAGACGATGTTGCCCTGGCGCCAGGCGAACGGGCCGTTCGGGTTGCGGCAGGCAATGCCGGATTCGGGAATCAGTTTGTCGCACAGCATGACGATGATGTCTTCCAGCGGGGCGCTGGTGTCGTTGTCTTCCGTCATCCGGTCGATCGAGATCTCGCCGCCTTCGACACCGTCCTCGATGTGAGTGATGAAGATCTCTTCATGGCCGTGGATGCCGTGCGCCGTCACCCGAAACACTTCCCCCTTGTACTCGAATTCTCGAACCATCGCGTCCGCCCATGATGAGTTTGTTGATTGTTGCTTCAAGCGGCAGGGAAACTAGGAGCGCGCCGCGCGAGGGTCAAGAAAAGGTGGTGTGGGGAATCCGACAAAATGCAGGGACCGTGAGGCCCTGTTTGCAAGCGCCGCATCAGCGAGCCTGACTGATGGGCCACGGAGCGGCCGCCCCATCGCGCGCCGTTCGATCACGGCGGCACCGGCATCGAACAGCGAGCGCGGCCGATCACCGCGCCGCGTCGCGCCCGATCCGGCCGAGATGGGTGAAGCCGAAGCCGTCGACGTATTTCAGGCCGTAGCCGGCCAGCCGGTCGACGCCGATGTGGGCGAGCCAGATCGTGGCGATCTCGACGACGAGCGGCTGTCCGGCCGCAAGCCCGATCGCCAGTAGGGCGGCGGGCGCGAGCGTGCTGTGGACGGCGTTGTAGACCACGGCGCCGAGGCGCGGTCCGGCGAGATAGGCGGCGAAGCTGACGTCCGGGGCCAGGAACAGCGCCGCGAACAGCCACCACGAGCCGCCCTGGTGGGCGTAGAAGGCGACGGCTGCGGCCGCCAGAACCAGCCCTTCGAGCCGCAACAGCAGGCGCACGCCACCCATGACGGCGCCTCGGGATGCGCCCAAGGGCTCAGTGACCAGATCCGGTTGAGCGGCCATATCCATGATTCTGCTTCCAATTCCGAACTGTGGGAGGACGCCTTGTCATTGCCGAAAGCGTCTTTCCGGCTCCGAAATAGCCGTGATAGAAGGCCGCCAACACTCACGACATCGGGAACGGGCGGGAAGCGCATGAAGGACATCCTGGACACCCTCGAAGAGCGGCGCGCGGGCGCCAAGCTCGGCGGCGGCGAGAAGCGCATCGAGGCGCAGCACGCCCGCGGCAAGCTGACCGCCCGCGAGCGCATCGAGCTGCTGCTCGACAAGGGCTCTTTCGAGGAGTTCGACATGTTCGTCGAGCACCGCTCCACCGAGTTCGGGATGGAGAAGACCAAGGTCCCCGGCGACGGCGTCGTCACCGGCTGGGGTACCGTCAACGGCCGCAAGACTTTTGTGTTCGCCAAGGATTTTACGGTGTTCGGCGGCTCGCTGTCGGAGACGCACGCGCTGAAGATCACCAAGCTGCAGGACATGGCGATGAAGGCGCGCGCGCCGATCATCGGCCTCTATGATGCCGGCGGCGCCCGCATCCAGGAGGGCGTCGCGGCGCTCGCCGGCTATTCCTACGTCTTCCGCCGCAACGTGCTGGCGTCCGGCGTGATCCCGCAGATCTCCGTTATCATGGGCCCCTGCGCCGGCGGCGACGTCTATTCGCCGGCCATGACCGACTTCATCTTCATGGTGAAGAACACCAGCTACATGTTCGTGACCGGTCCCGACGTGGTGAAGACCGTCACCAACGAGGTCGTCACCGCCGAGGAGCTCGGCGGCGCCTCGGTGCATGCGACGCGCTCCTCGATCGCCGACGGCGCCTTCGACAACGACGTCGAGACCTTGCTGCAGATGCGCCGTCTGATCGACTTCCTGCCGGCGAACAATTCCGATGGCGTGCCGGAATGGCCGAGCTTCGACGACATCGAGCGCGTCGACATGTCCTTGGACACGCTCATCCCCGACAATCCGAACAAGCCCTACGACATGAAGGAGCTGATCCTGAAGGTCGTCGACGAGGGCGACTTCTTCGAGATCGCGGACCTGTTTGCCAAGAACATCGTCACCGGCTTCGGCCGCATTGCGGGGCGCACCGTCGGCTTCGTCGCCAACCAGCCGATGGTACTGGCCGGCGTGCTCGACAGCGACGCCTCGCGCAAGGCGGCGCGTTTCGTCCGCTTCTGCGACGCCTTCAACATCCCGATCGTCACCTTTGTCGACGTGCCGGGCTTCCTGCCGGGCACCGCGCAGGAATATGGCGGCCTGATCAAGCACGGCGCGAAGCTGCTGTTCGCGTACTCGCAATGCACCGTGCCGCTGGTGACGGTGATCACGCGCAAGGCCTATGGCGGCGCCTTCGACGTCATGGCCTCCAAGGAGATCGGCGCCGACATGAACTACGCCTGGCCGACGGCGCAAATCGCGGTCATGGGCGCCAAGGGCGCGGTCGAGATCATCTTCCGCGCCGACCTGGCGGACCCCGACAAGATCGCCGCGCGCACGAAGGAATACGAGGACCGCTTCCTGTCGCCGTTCATCGCCGCCGAGCGCGGCTATATCGACGACGTCATCATGCCGCACTCCACCCGCCGCCGCATCGCCCGTGCGCTGGCGATGCTCAGGGACAAGAAGATGGAGATGCCGGCGAAGAAGCACGACAATCTGCCATTGTAGACATCCACACAGCCCATCGTCATTGCGGGGAGCGGCGACAAAGTCATTCCGGAGCCGTGGGTGCGGCGCTGGATTGCTTCGCTGCGCCGCTGCGCTCGCAATGACGGAGAATGCGGCGCGTGCGCAGGGCGCCATTGCCGTACCCTGCGTCCGCTTGGGATGAAAGCGCGCCACACCCGTCGTCATTGCGAGGAGCGCAGCGACGAAGCAATCCGGGGGCCTCGGCTGCGGGCCTGCATTGCTGCGCTCGCATCACAGAAAATGCGGCAATCTGCGCCGTCTCCGGCCCTGGCGTTAAGCCTATGTCTTAACTAACCTTTAACGATGGGTTTGCGGGAACTGGGCCTCTGGCCTAGCTTCGATGGTCAGCAGGCAAGTGAGTAGGGTCGCGTATCATGGCTGACAGAACATCGGCATTTCGGAATTCAGGCGTTTTCGTCGTCTGCGCGGCGGCCGCTGCGTTGATCTTCTCGACCGAGGCTGCATCGGCCCGGTCTGGCGCCGCCGTGGCTGCGCCCGTCGCTGCCGGTCCTGTTGGATCGAGCCAAGTCGCCCGGCCGGCACCTGGGATCGGGCCCGGCATGCGTCATCACCATCATCGCGGCGCCCGCGCCTATCTGCCGGCCGCCGGCGCGTTCGCCTATGGCGGTTATGACGAGCCCGCGCCGCAGCAGGTCCCGGAGCGGACCTCGGCCGATGTGCGTTACACCTATACCTATGACGTTCCGTGGGACTGGGCGCACCGCTTTCCGCCCAACGTCGTGCCGTCGGATCGGCCGTATGTGTCGAGCTGCCCGATGCAGACCGTGACGGTGCCGGGACGCCGTGGCGGCGATCACACCGTCACGATCACGCGCTGCTACTGACGTGTTGAGCCAGCTCAATGCGAGGCCTGTGATCAGGCGCTAGTCGTTCAGGAATACCGACCGGCTTCGCTCGCGCGAGGTCGCGAGGTGACGAGGCCCGGACTCCTAGGCACTCCGGGCCTCGTTGATTTCTGCTAGTCTCCCAGCGTCGCACGAGTCGGCGCGGGGAGGGACTAATGATCAGACCGGCGAAATGGTCGTGTCGCGTAGTGATGCGCATCTGTCTGGCCTTGATGGTGTCGGCTGTCGCAGCCCAAGCCGCCTTTGCCGATGAGACCGTGACGGTCGGCGGCTCGCGCGTGGCGCTGATCAGGCCGAAGGCCGTACGCGCCAGCGTGATCCTGCTGCCGGGCGGCGACGGCGCCATCAATGTCGGCGATCGCGGCGACATTCACGGCCTGCTCGGCAACCAGCTGGTGCGCACGCGTAACGCCTATGCCGCGCGCGGGCTCGCGGTGATGGTGGCGGACGCCAACACCGACCTGAAGGCGGCGGTCGATTACATGGCCGCGATCAGGCGGCCGGTGACGGTGATCGGCACCAGCCGCGGCACGCTGCGTGCCGCCGAGGGGATCGCGCGCGGCGCCCGGCCGGATGCGCTGGTGTTGACCTCGGGCTTCCTCAGCCCGGAATCCGGCAGCTCGTCGAACGTGATGTCGATCCTCGGCTCGTCGTCGGCCCTGCCGCGCACGCTCGTCATTCACCACACCAGTGACGGCTGCAAATTCACGCTGCCGGCGGGCGTCGATCCGTTCATCAAATGGTCGGGCGGCCGCGCGCGCGTGAAGTGGCTGTCGGGTGGCGCGGAAGAGGGAGATCCCTGTCAGGCACGCGGCCACCATGGCTTCAACGGGCTCGACGGCCAGGTCGTCGGTCTGGCCGCAGGCTTTCGCTGAGCGGCGGATTCCAGCTAGGCGGTGTATCAGTTCGACGATGTCGCCGCGAGGGAGCGCGCGGTCGGCGGCGACGAGACGAAGCGGCTGATCGCGGATTTCAACCGCGATTGGCCTGACATGACGCGGACGCGCGAGAGCTTCGTGCTGGTGCAGACGGTCGATGGCTGAGCTCGCCGTGCACCGACAACGACAAAAGCGACACTGCGCCATCACGGTGCCGCGCCCGGTTCAGCTCACGTTCAGGTGATCGGCCGAATACTCCCTCCATGCGCTGGCTCGTTGATCATGGAGGCGTCCGATGGAACGACGGAATTTCCTCAAGCTCGCATTGGGGCTTGGCTGTGCGGCGGCGGCAGGTGCGGTGCTCCGCACCACCGATTCGATCGCTGCTCCACTCTCGCCGTCGCCGCTGACCGAAGCGGCGCCTTCGGCTGCAGATCAGCCGGTCGATCGCGTGGTCACCTCGCAGGACGAGGCCGATCGGCTCGCCCCGGAGCAGGTGCGGTGGGGGCATCACGGGCATCATCACGGCCACGGCCACCACTGGGGCTGGCGCCGCCGCCATTGGGGCTGGCGTCACCATCATCGCCACTGGCATCGGCATTGGCATCGCCGTCACTACTGGTGACGTCGGCACGGCCACCTTGCGGCAAAGCACTCTTTCAGGCTGGTGAGTTTGACACAGACGGCAGGGATCGGCGCCGCGCGATCCCTGCCGCTCCTGTTCGTTTGACTTACCTGCCGAGGAAGCCCAGCAGCAGCGCGTTGTATTTGTCCGGCGCGTCGAGGAAGACGAGGTGGCCCGCATTGGCGATCACCTCGGCGCGCGCCTCGCGCATTCGGCTGGCGAGGCTCGTCGCCAGCTCGGCATTCTGGCCCATCTTCGCCCTCACGGCCTCCGGCGCGTTCGGCCGTCCCGGCGCGTTGTGATCGTCGGCGCCCATGATGAACAGCGTCGGCTGCGTCAGCAGCGGAATCTCGTGCACCACCGGCTCGCGATAGATCATCTGATAGGAGCTGACGAAGCTCTTCAGCCAGCGCGAATAGTCGGCGCTGCCCTTGAGGTTGAAGCGCGCATCGATGAAGGGCGTGACCTGGTCGGGCGGCAGTTTCAGCGCGTAGTTGGTCTCCAGCTGCTTCCGATAGCCGTCCGCGGTGAGCCGCTCCTCGCTCTCCATGATCTTCTCGGACGGGATCGGCGGCACGTAGAGCCTGTAGTCCTCGAGCCCGATCGGAGCGGTCAGCACGAGATGGGCGATGCGATCGGGGTAGGCGCGGGCGATGCGCACGGCGAGCATGCCGCCCATCGAATGCGCAACGATCTCCGCCTTGGCGATGCCGAGGTGATCGAGCAGCGCCATCGTGTTGCGCGCCAGCGTGTCGAAATGCAGCTCGCCCGTGGGCTTGGATGATTTGCCGAAGCCGATCTGATCGGGCACCACGACGCGGAAGCCGGCGTCGGTGAGTGTCTTGATCACAGGCGCCCAGTAGCTCGACGGAAAGTTGCGGCCGTGCAGCAGCAGCACAGTGCGGCCGTTCGGCTGCGTCGGCGCGACATCCATATAGGCCATGCGCAGCTGCTCGCCGTCATTGACCAGGGGCAGCAGGCTGACCGGATAGGGATAGGCAAAACCCTCGAGATTGATGCCATAGGGCTCGCGCGGCGCCTCCGTCGCCGGAGCGACAATCGGCGCGAAAGCGAGCAGGGCGGCACAGAGGGCGGCAGCGAAACGGGACATGAAGACTCCACGACGGACGGTGATGAGATATCGTCAACCGTCACGCCGTGCCCCGCGTTCGCTTGGGGCGCAAGGCAGCAGAGCGCCGCTGCGATAAAGAGCGCGTGATCGTCAGTCGCCCGCCGGCCCGAACAGCGCGGCGAAATGCTTCTCGCCGGCGCGGCTGAAATTCACCACGCGGCTGCCTGGCGTGGCATCGCGCGCCGCCCATTTCAGCTCGGTGAAGCGCTTCATCAAGGTCGCGCCCAGCGTGCCGGCGAGATGGTGCCGCCGCGCGCTCCAGTCGAGACAGGCCTTGCAGACCGGACGGCGGGGATGCGCCAGCATTTCCGGCGAAATCCGCAGGTGCCGCGCCAGGAAGTGCTCGCCGTCCTGGGTGAGCACGATCTCCTGCTTGCGCCGGCGGACCAGCTTCTGGCTGACCATGCTGTCAAGCATCTGCACGCCGAGATCACCGGCGAGGTGGTCGTAGCAGATGCGCGCGCGGCGCAGCTCCGGCTCCTTCGGCCCGGTGCGCACCCGCATGTGGCCGGCGCGCGCCGCGAGTCCGGCGAGCTTCTCCAGCACGTCGGCGACATCGGGATCGGCGAGCCGGTAGTAGCGGTGACGGCCCTGCTTCTCCGGCTCGACCAGGCCGCCGCCTTCGAGCTTGGAAAGGTGCGAGCTTGCGGTCTGCGGCGTCACGCCGGCCTCCTGCGCGAGCTCGGTCGCGGTCAGCGCACGGCCCGAGAGCAGGGCGGTCAGCATGTTGGCGCGGGCGGGATCGCCGACCAGCGCGGCGACCATCGCGATGTCTGGGCCAGATTTCATACTTCGATGCTAGACGAAGCATTCTCGCCGGGCAAGCGGATAGTGTCGAGGATGTCGAAACAACCCGAGGCTGTCATGACCATCACCGTCTTCATCCGCTATCGCATCGATCCGCATCAGCGCGACGTGTTCGAAGCCTACGCCAAGCGCTGGCTGTCGATCATTCCGCGCTGTGGCGGCGACCTGATCGGCTATTTCATGCCCCACGAAGGCACCAACGACGTCGCCTACGGCCTGATTTCCTTCGACAGTCTTGCCGCTTACGAGCGTTATCGCGCGATCCTGCGCGGCGATGCCGAGGGCCGGGCGAACTTCGCGCTGGCCGAGGAACACAAGCTCATCCTGGGCGAAGAGCGAACATTTTTGCGTAACGTCGTGGCGGCGCAATGATTGCGGCCCTATGCTGAGGCAACCACGAACGCATGGGAGGATGACATGACGGTGACGATTGCGGACAAGCGCGCGGCCTTTCGCAAGTTGCACGAAGCCGGCTGCTTCGTGCTGCCGAATCCGTTCGACGTCGGCACGGCGAAGATGCTGCAGCATGCAGGCTTCAAGGCGATCGCCTCGACCAGCGCCGGCTTCGCCTGGTCGGTCGGCAAGGCAGACACCAAGGTCGAACTGGATGAGGTGCTCGCCCATCTGACGGCGCTCAGCGCCGCCGTCGATATTCCCTTGAATGCCGATTTCGAAGGCGGCTTCGCGGATGCGCCGGAGGGCGTGGCGGCCAACGTCACGCGCGCGGTCGCGACCGGCGTCGCCGGTCTGTCGATCGAGGACTCAACGGGCGACAAGGCTGATCCGCTCTATGAACGCGAACTTGCCATCGCGCGTATCCGCGCTGCGCGCCATGCGATCGATGCGAGCGGCGGCGACGTGCTGCTGACCGGCCGCTGCGAGGCGTTTCTCTGGGGCAAGCCCGACCTCAATCTCGTGACCGACCGCCTCGCAGCCTATGCCGACGCCGGTGCGGATTGTCTCTACGCGCCCGGGATCAAGTCGATCGAGGAGATCACGGCCGTGGTCAAAGCCGTCGCGCCGAAGCCGGTCAACCTGCTGATCGGTGCGTCCGGTCTCTCGCTGAGCCAGGCCACGGAGCTCGGCGTGCGCCGCATCAGCGTCGGCGGTTCGCTGGCGCGGATGGCATGGGCGGGTTTCATGCGGGCAGCCAAGGAAATGGCCGAGCAGGGCACCTTCAGCGAGTTGGCCAACGGCTATCCCGGCGGCGAACTGAACAAGATCTTCGGGTGAGATCAGCCCCTTGAATGCAGAAAGGCCGCGGACATTGCCGCGGCCTTTCCATCTGACCAGGTCCGAGCGCTTAGTAGCGGTCGGTTCCGATGCCGACGCTCACGCCCGGGGCACGGAAGCCGATGCCGCCGCGGTCTTCATAGCCGCGCCGCTCGATATAGCGCTCGCGCGGAGCGTACGCGTAGGAATCGCGGTCTTCGCCTTGAATGATGACGCGGCGCTCGCTGCGCTCGCGCCAACAGCGGCCGTCCTCGTTACAGACCATCCGGACGTTCTGGATGTCTCGTTGCGGGACCGCCGAGGCTGCGGGAGAGATCGGCGCCGCCGAAGCGGCGGTCACGGCCAGCGTGCTTGCTACGGCCACGAGAGCTATCGAGAGAGCTTTCATTGCGTATCTCCTGGGGTGAGAGTGTCAATGAGCCAATCGGTTCGCGCGGCTATGGTTCCATGGCGGCCCTCGCGCGCTTCGCGTTATTGTTGGACGACAGCCAAAGAAAGGGCGGCGGATGATTGCTCACCCGCCGCCCAGGAGTGGGACTGCTGATTGCCGTCCGCGAGATTACTTGACGGCGTTGGGCTTGCCGCTCGGGGCCGCCGGCGGCGGCGTGGTGCGATCTCCTGCGGCGCCGGTCGTTACGCCGGGCGAGCCGGTCGAGGTGTTATCTTTGGTGGTCGAGGCGGATTGCGAGGCCGGCGTGGTACTCGCATTGTCGTTACGCATCGACATGTTGTTCAGCCCGTAGAACACGGCGCCGAGCAGGAGCGCGATGCCCAGGGCATAGGCGGCGATGCGGCCGGTCGAGCTCGGGGCGTTCGTCGGCTCGATTTCGGGCTGCAGCCGGCTGTCCACTGGCGGCGTGCGCTCATAGTCCGTGCCCGTCATTCCGGCCCCAGTGATGTCGGGACGTGTGGACATGTCGGGACGGTTCATGCCGTCGGGATAACGTTCGTTGGGAAGCCGTTCGTTGGCCATCTCATCCTCCTCGTGATTGTCACCTGACAACCAGGGTAGCTCCGGGCCGTTCCGCGAAACCTTTGCAAATCCCCATCTGTACCGCTGCACGGCGCGCTAAGGTTCCTCGCGAGCATTGCGATTCTCGGTCTCGTTGGAACTTCTGGAGCTCTCCTCATGTGGAACCTGCCGCCGGGTGACAGCGTGTTGCATCTGTTGTCGTGGGTGGCGTTGGCGGCGCAGGCCATGACCGCGGCACTTGCGGCCGGACGCCGCAGCATGGACTGGATGGGCGTCTGCCTGCTCGGCGCGATCACGGCGCTTGGCGGCGGCACCCTGCGCGACGTCTTGCTCGGTCACTATCCGCTGGCCTGGGTCGAGCGTCCGTCTTACCTGCTGCTCACCGTGCTGGCGCCGTTCGTCACCATCGCGATGGCGCGCTGGGTTCACAGGCTGACGACGGCATTCCTGGTCCTCGATGCCGTTGGCCTGGTCGTGTTCACGATGACGGGCTGTGACATCGCCGGGCAGATGAATGTGCCGTTCGGGATCGTCATCGTCGCCGGGATGATCACGGGCTGCGCCGGGGGCGTGCTGCGCGACATCCTCTGCAACGACGTGCCGCTGCTGTTTCGTGCCGAGCTCTACGCCAGCGTGTCGCTCCTGACCGGCCTGATCTATGCGAGCGGCCCCTTGCTCGGCCTGGGCAGCGAATTGTGGACAGCGCTGACCTTCGCGCTCGGGCTGTCGTTCCGGCTGCTCGCCATCCGTTACAAGTGGAATATGCCGCGCTTCGTCTTCACCGGCGAGGAGCGGGGTTGAGCGCATCGCACTGCACAACGCGTCTGATGCCGGATTCGCGCCGGCCGCAAGGGTTCAGTAGCCGTCAGCCGGGCGGGCAGAAGCCATGGCGGACATCATGCCATTTCGCGGCGGCCGTCGTTTTCGACACAAACCGCAAAAGCGCCCGCCGGCTGCCGCCATGAAATTGCGATTTCGGGGGGCTGCCCTGCGCGCGCGAGATTTGTGATGCGCAATCTTCAAAAGCAGACATAGATAATTGCCAGAACGCGTGCTTCCGCCGGCGGGCGGGCGCACGCGCACCCCGATAAAGCACGGCAAGAGGGCGGAATGGGCATCAACGAGAGCGAGATCAATCTCGACCAGAAGTACACCGCAAGCTCCGGCCACATCTTCCTGACCGGCATCCAGGCGCTGGTGCGGCTGCCGATGGCCCAGATCCGGCGCGACCGCGCCGCGGGCCTCAACACCGCGGGCTTCATCTCCGGCTATCGCGGATCGCCGCTCGGCGGCTACGACCAGCAGCTGTTCTCGGCCCGCAAGCATCTCGAGCAGTACAACATCAAATTCCAGCCCGGCGTGAACGAGGACCTCGCGGCGACCGCGGTCTGGGGCTCGCAGCAGCTCGCATTGTCGCCCGGCGGCAAGTACGACGGTGTCGTCGGCATCTGGTACGGCAAGGGTCCCGGCGTCGACCGCTGCGGTGACGTGTTCCGCCACGGCAATGCCGCCGGCTCGGCCAAGAACGGCGGCGTGCTCTGTCTGGCAGGCGACGACCACGGCGCCAAATCCTCGACCGTGCCGCATCAGTCCGACCACGCCTTCATGTCGGCGCTGATGCCCTATCTCTATCCGTCCTCGATCCACGAGATGATCGAGATGGGCCTGCTCGGCATCGCGATGTCGCGCTATTCCGGCTGCTGGGTCGGCATGAAGGTGATCACGGAGACGGTGGAGACCACCGCCGAGATCAACCTCAACGACGAGATGACGCCGTTCGTCATCCCCTCCGATTTCGAGATGCCGCCGGGCGGCCTCAATCTGCGCTGGCCCGACGACCGCTTCGAGCAGGACCGCCGGCTGCAGGACTACAAGGGCTTTGCCGCGATCGCCTTTGCCCGCGCCAACCGGGTCAACCGCATCACGATGGATTCGCCGAACGCCCGCTACGGCATCATGGCGTCCGGCAAGAGCTACGAGGACATCCGCCAGGCGCTGCGCGAGCTGGGGATTACCGAGGAGGTCGCCGCCAAGATTGGCCTCAGGCTCTACAAGATCGGCATGCCCTGGCCGCTGGAGCCGGAAGGCGTGCGCCAGTTCGCGGTCGGCCTCGAGGAGATCTTCATCATCGAAGAGCGCCGCGAGATCGTCGAGAACCAGGTCAAGCAGGAGCTGTTCAACTGGCGCGACGACGTCCGCCCGCGCATCGTCGGCAAGATGGACGACCACGACAAGCGCTTCCTGCCCTTCGCCACCGAGCTGTCGGTCGCCTCGCTCGCGAGCTCCCTCACCGAGCGACTTCTCCGCCTCGACCTCAATCCCGAGATCAAGGCGATGCTGCGCGCCAAGGCCGACTGGTTCAACGGCCGCGACGCCTCGCAGATGCAGCTGGTGTCGCCGGTGGCGCGCACGCCGTATTTCTGCTCGGGCTGTCCGCACAACACCTCGACCAAGGTGCCCGAGGGCAGCCGCGCGCTGGCCGGCATCGGCTGCCACTTCATGTCGCTGTGGATGAACCGCAATACCGAGACCTTCACGCATATGGGCGGCGAGGGCGTACCGTGGGTCGGCATCGCGCCGTTCACCGATGAGAAGCACATCTTTGCCAATCTCGGCGACGGCACCTATTTCCATTCCGGCAGCCTCGCGATCCGCCAGTCGATCGCCTCCAAGGCCAACATCACCTACAAGATCCTCTACAACGACGCGGTCGCGATGACCGGCGGCCAGCGCCATGACGGCGATCTGTCGCCGCAGCAGATCACCTTCCAGCTGCACGCCGAGGGCATCCGCGAGATCTATTTGGTCTCGGAAAATCCGGACTCCTATCCGGCCGACAGCATCGCGCCCGGCGTCAAGCTGGCGCATCGCGACGAGCTCGACAACGTCATGAAGACGCTGCGCGAGACCAAGGGCGCGTCGGCGATCGTGTTCGTGCAGACCTGCGCCGCCGAGAAGCGCCGCCGCCGCAAGCGCGGCACGATGGAGGATCCGCAGCGCCGCGTCTTCATCAACCCGGCCGTCTGCGAAGGCTGCGGCGACTGCTCGGTGCAGTCGAACTGCATCTCGGTCGAGCCGCTGGAGACCGAGCTCGGCCGCAAGCGCGTCATCAACCAGTCCTCCTGCAACAAGGACTATTCCTGCGTGAAGGGCTTCTGCCCGTCCTTCGTCACGGTCGACGGCGGCAAGCCGCGCAGCCGTGCGCCGGCCGAGCTCGGCGACATCGGCGTGATGCCGGAGCCGCTCACCAAGCCGTCGCTGGCGCGGCCCTACAACATCGCGGTCGGCGGCGTCGGCGGCACCGGCGTGCTGACGATCGGCGCGCTGCTCGGCATGGCCGCCCATATCGAGGGCAGGGCCTCGATGATCCTCGACATGTCCGGCCTCGCGCAGAAGGGCGGCGCCGTGCTCAGCCACGTCCGCCTGTCCGAGAACACGGCGGATGTGACCTGCTCGCGCATCGTGACCGGCACCGCTGATCTGGTGATCGCGGCCGACGAGGTCGTGGCCGGCGCCAAGGAGACGATCACGCTGTGCGACAGCGAGCGGACCCATGGCGTCATCAACAGCCATCTGATTCCGACCGCCGATTTCGTGCTCAACCGCGACTTCAACTTCCAGAACCGCAAGGTGACGAGCCTGCTGGAAACCGCGCTGCGCAAGGACTCCACCTTCTTCGACTTCACCAAGCCGGCCGAAGCGCTGCTCGGCGATTCCATCGCCACCAACATGATGATGATGGGCTACGCCTATCAGAAGGGCCTGCTGCCGCTCTCGGCGGAGGCGATCGAGAAGGCGATCGCAATCAACGGCGTCGCGGTCAAGATGAACACCGAGGCGTTCCGGCTCGGCCGCCTGGTGGTGGTCAATCCGGAGCGCGTTGCCGCGATGATGTCAGGCCAGGACGAGACCGTGCCGCCGAAATCGCTCGATGCGATGTCGCTCGACGAGATCGTCGCCCACCGCTCGGCGTTCCTCACCGCCTACCAGAACGCGCGCCTCGCCAAGCGCTACGGCAAGCTGGTCGATCAGGTCCGCGAGGCCGCCGACAAGGGCGGTTATGGCGAGGCACTGCCCCGCGCGGTTGCCATCAACTACGCCAAACTGCTGGCCTACAAGGACGAGTACGAGGTGGCACGGCTGTTCGCCGACGGCACCTTCGAGAAGCAGATCCACGACGCCTTCGAGGGCGACTACAAGATCAGCTTCAACCTGGCGCCGCCGATCCTGAATTCCAGCCGCGATCCGCAAGGGAGGCCGAAGAAGCGCAGCTTCGGTCCCGGCATGATGAAGGTGTTCCGGCTGCTGGCGAAGCTTAAGGGCCTGCGCGGCACGCCGCTCGACATCTTCGGCTATGCGGCCGAGCGCAAGATGGAGCGCGACCTGATCGCCGGCTACGAGAAGGACGTCGCGACGGTGCTGAGCTTGTTGTCGCCGGCCAATGTCGAGATCGCCGTCGAGCTGCTGTCGCTGCCCGACCAGATCCGCGGCTACGGCCCCGTCAAGGAGAAGGCGGTGAACGACGCGAAAGTGCGCTATGCGCAACTCGCCGCCGACCTCGCCAGCCCGCCGCCGGCGCCACGGCAGATGGCGGCGGAGTAGGCACTCCAGGCGACGTGCCGTAGGGTGGGCAAAGGCGCGCGATCGCCGTGCCCACCATCACGCGATCGCTTTATCACCTAGCCCCGTCATTGCGAGCGAAGCGAAGCAATCCAGGCTGCCTCCGCGGAGGGATTCTGGATTGCTTCGCTTCGCTCGCAATGACGACCTCGCCCTGATCGGCGATACCCGCCTCTTGATCAATCCGGTGTGATCGGTGACGGGTACATCAGACTCGCCTCGCTCCCAGCTTTCTCCTCCGGCGCGTCAATTCGCCATCCGCTCCCGGCTCATGCGCAGCGTCACGGCCAGGCCTTCGTCGGACCAGTCGTACGCGATGGTGCCGCCGAGCTGGGCGTTCATGCTGCGATGGATCAGTTTGCTGCCGAAGCCTTCGGGGGAATCGGCCGATTTCGGCGGCCCACCGCGCTCGGTCCACATGATCACGACTTCGTCGTCATGCGCGTTGCTTGACACGTCCAACGTGCCGCTCGAAACCGACAGCGAGCCGTATTTCGCCGAGTTGGTTGCGAGCTCGTGGATGACCAGCGCCAATGTCGTGCTGGAGCGCTCTCCGACATTCATCTTCGGCACCGACACACGTATGCGGACGCTGGCGCCTTTCTCGTCGTAGGGGGCAAGCAGCACGGAGACGAGATCGCCGAGCAGGGCTGCTTCATTCGTCCGGCCCGGGCGCGGACGTATCAGGTCCTGGGCTCGGCCCAGCGCGATCAGCCGGCTGGCGAGCTCGTGGGCCATGTCCTC
The DNA here is from genome assembly GCF_000344805.1 of Bradyrhizobium oligotrophicum S58. Classification (NCBI taxonomy): domain Bacteria; kingdom Pseudomonadati; phylum Pseudomonadota; class Alphaproteobacteria; order Hyphomicrobiales; family Nitrobacteraceae; genus Bradyrhizobium; species Bradyrhizobium oligotrophicum. The sequence continues at coordinate 3,467,517 of NC_020453.1, forward strand.
CTTCGTCGCCGCCGTCCGCGACGTCATCTGCGTCAGCGCGGTCGCGATCGTCAGCAGGTTCTTGACCCGATGGCTCATCTCGCCCGCCAGCAGCTCGTTGGCTTCTTCGGCCTGCTTGCGCTGGGTCACGTCGAGGAAGATGCCGAACATCAGCCGCTCGGCGATGTCGGCATCGTCGCCTTGGCCGCGGGCGGAAATCCAGCGGATCTCGCCATCCGCGAGAATGCGAAAATCGATCTCATACGCGCCGACGATCGCCCGCGTCGCCGAAAACGCCGATCTCACCCGCTCGAGGTCGGCCGGGTGAATGTTCCGGGACAGCACTTCGAATGTGATCCTGCCGTTGGTCTTGGGCACCTCCCACAGCTCATAGGCGCGCTCGTCCATCGTGATCGCGTCGGTGTCGACATTCCACGACCACAAGGCGACGCCGGCAGCTTTGGTGGCAGCGCGCAGATGCTTTTCGTGCCAGATCGGCATGCACGCGTCCTCGGCCGGCATGAGTTCGATCCCCCAATTCGTCGCCGCTCTGCAAGCTGCGGATCCCGCGATCCCGCAGCGACAGCCAAGTCTGCACTTCGACTACGCCGCGGCGGCAACTTCGTCGATCGAGGACATGATGGCCTCAGTCGAGGTCTGATGCACCATGTGGCCGGCGCCGCGCACGCGGTGAAAGGTGCTCTGGCTGACGTCGTTATGAAGCCGTCTGGACTGCGCATTGATGTCGATCAGGCGATCCTGATCGCCGGCAACGATCACGACGGGCATCTTCAGCTCACTGTACGCTCTCCTGAAGCGGAAAGCATCGGGAATCATGAGCGCGGCTTCCGCGGCAGAGGCGCGGATCTGCGACGGGCGAACCGCCATTTCCTTGGGGAAGCCGGCAAACTTCGCCGGCACCGACCGCGGGCCGAACAGCTTGGCCATCAGCAGCGGCCACATCATCCGGCTGATCAAGGGTGAGATCGTGTAGCGCAGAATATCACCCACCAATGGAATTGCGGGAGCCGATCCGGCCACCACGTCGGACCGGAAAGTCGGATAATAATAGCCGGAGGCGAGCACCATGCCCTTGACCATGGCCGGATGTTCGAGAGCGAGCGCGACGGCAACTGACGCTCCCCAGGAGTGGCCCAGCACGAAGGCCTCCGATACGCCCAGGCGATCGAGTGCGCTCTTGATCAGCCCGGCCTGCGCCGTCGGCGTCCAGACGACGTTGCGCGGCCGGTCGCTGTGACCGAAGCCGGGCCGGTCGAACGCGATCACACGGTAGTTCTGCGCAGCCAGATCGATCAGGCCGCTGGAGGCGAAGTCCTGGATCATGCTGCCGTTGCCATGCAGCAGCACCAGCGGCACGCCCGTGCCGCGTTCGACATAGTGCAGGCGGACGCCGTCGACGTCCATGAACTGGCCGGCAGGGGGATTGGCCCGCTCGGCAGACTTGGCGAGCCGGCGATTGACGAGCGCCGTGATGGTCAGGACGGCCGTGGCCGCCGCTGCCGCCAGAAGAAAAGGATGCGTCTTCGCCAACGACCGGCCGCGTCGCGCCACGGGCTCGAGGGACGGTGTCAGGCTGGTCGGGCGGTTGGGCGTTGAGGCGGCGAGCGCGCGCGCTGCGGTCCGGGTTGCGGTCATCATCTGCCTCATGGAAGGCGTGCACGAAACCCGGAGGATCCGAGAAATGATGCAGCGCAGGGGCAACGGCCGGTCACGCGCTTCGTTCCGTTGCGCGCGCCGACCCGTGACCACGATCGTGCTTACAATGGCTCGACGCCGTGTTTCAGCGAGCGCTTTCACCGCCGCATGTTGGAAAATGCTTCGCCGTCAGATCAGGGAGCAGATCGGAATGGTCTTCGATCACCTCGCAGAACGACAGGAACCAATAGCTTGTCTCGGACAGGTCGAGACGAGGTGGCTCGCGCATGAGGCAACACAGAACGGCGCGATAGGCGCAGTTGGTCTTGTCCTGGAAGTCGCGCGGGTCATCGAGTGCATCGATCGCTTGCCAGCAACGGCTGCGCGCATCGTCAAGCTCGGCCGAATTCACGAGCGTCGTCCGATCGCCGCAAGCGATTGAGAACAACGGCGGCACGGTAGGAGGTAGGGCCATGATCATGGAGTTCAGGAATTCGACTGCAAAGGTCATGAACTGCCGCAACGCCGTATCGTGGCCATTCGCGCGTTCGAACCGCTGGAGGCGCTCGATGACGAGATCCATATTCGCTTCGCTGTTCGACCCGAGGTTCAAATCGTACTCCGTACTGGTCGCGAGGTCGTTCGGCGGTCTCACCGACTCGTGCTGCATGCCGGCCGGTCTTGAGAGGCGTGAGGAGCCCCAATACTACGACGCACGATCGCTTCGTGTCATGCCGCACAAACTGCCCGTCGGGCAGATTTCACTTTACGAATATCAGAAATCATGCTTTATTGCACGCATCCCGCCTCACTCGAAGGGGCGTTGCGCGCGATCGTCACGACACGGGAGGCGGGAGGCGGTGGCCGCGAGAGATCGCAGCGTCCTCTTGCGAGGGCGCGGACGAACGATCGCTTGCGGACGGTCAAGTCGCGTGGTCCTGGCCTCCCGAAGCTGAGGTCAAGTTCGCGCTGGTGCTGATGCATCACGTGGATGACGGTGGCCAACAAGCCCGGCGCACCGGGGAGATCGCGAAGCAGCCGTAAACCCATCGCGCAGGGAAGGCCGGGTGTTTCCGGCTGCACCTGTGGTACCTGCCGCCTGCATTTTTTTCGCAGGCGGGCCGCAGGCGTCAGCCGACGCCTGGCCTTCCCTGCGCCCTCCGATTTGATGAGGGTGAACGAGACGAGCATGACCCGGGCAGAAGTTGTCGCGGGATCGCGATCGTGTGACTTGGGCGCGTGCGAGAGATGCCGACCACCCACTCGGATGTCATCGCCCGGCTTGACCGGGCGATCCAGTACGCCGCGGCGTCTCGGTTCAATCGCTACGGTCTCTGGAATACTGGATCGCCCGGTCAAGCCGGGCGATGACAGCAGGGCGCTATCGCGTGCAACGTTGAACGATGTGGCTACATTGCAGGTCATCTCCACCCCACGGAATATTTTCATCGCTTGCCAAGCCTCCTGCAACGGTCCAAAAAATCTCCAACACCTGGGACGAAACGACGACAAGCGGAGACGGAATTGACCATCAAGGGCAAGGCCTACATTGCCGGGATCTATGAGCATCCGACCCGGCATGCACCCGACAAATCGACCGCGCAGTTGCATGCCGAGGTCGCGAAGGGTGCGCTGGAGGATGCCGGACTGAGCGCGAAAGACGTCGATGGCTATTTCTGCGCCGGCGATGCGCCGGGTGGGGCGTGGCCGATGGTCGACTATCTCGGCCTCAAGGTGCGCCACATCGATTCCACCGAGACCGGCGGCTGCTCCTATCTCATCCATGTCGGCCACGCGGCCGAGGCAATCGCCGCGGGCAAATGCTCGATTGCGCTGATCACCCTGGCCGGCAAGCCGCGCACCGGCCCGATGCCGCCGCGCGCCGCCGGCGCCGAGGCCGATTTCGAGATGGCCTATGGCGCCACCACGCACAACGCCTACGGCATGTGCGCGATGCGCCACATGCACGATTACGGCACCACGTCGGAGCAACTCGCCTGGATCAAAGTCGCGGCCTCGCATCACGCGCAGTACAATCCGCACGCGATGCTGAAGGAGGTCGTCACGGTCGAAGACGTCATCAACTCGCCGATGATCTCCGATCCCTTGCATCGCATGGATTGCTGTGTCGTCACCGACGGCGGCGGCGCGCTGATCGTGACGACGCCGGAGATTGCCAAGAGCCTGAAGAAGCCGTTGGTGCGGCTGATCGGTCATGGCGAGGCGATGAAGGGGCCGCGCGGCGGCAAGGATCTCGATCTCACCTATTCCGCCGGCGTGTGGTCGGGCCCGCGCGCCTTCGAAGAAGCGGGGATCACGCCCAAGGATATCAAATACGCCTCGATCTATGACAGCTTCACCATCACGGTGTTGATGCAGCTCGAGGACCTCGGCTTCTGCAGGAAAGGCGAGGGCGGCAAGTTCGTCGCCGACGGCAATCTCATCTCCGGCGTCGGCAAGCTGCCGTTCAACACCGATGGCGGCGGACTCTGCAGCAACCATCCGGTCAACCGCGGCGGCATGACCAAGGTGATCGAGGCCGTGCGCCAGCTGCGCGGGCAGGCCCATCCCAAGGTGCAGGTGCCAAACTGCGATCTCGCCATCGCCCATGGTACCGGCGGACTACTCGGCGTGCGCCACGCCGCCTCGACCTGCATTCTGGAGCGCGTGTGATGTCTGAACCGAAGAAGCTGCCGGCCCCCGTCACCAATCCCGAGACCAAGGCGTTCTGGGATGCCGCCACGGAAGGCAGGTTCATGATCAAGCGCTGCACGGCGTGCGGCGAGGCGCATTACTTCCCGCGCTCGATCTGCCCGTTCTGCTTCTCCGACCAGACGGTGTGGGAGCAGAGCGCGGGCGAGGGCGAGATCTACACGTTCTCGATCATGCGGAAGTCGCCGACCGGGCCTTATGCGATCGGCTACGTGACCTTGAAGGAGGGCCCGTCGCTGCAGACCAATTTCGTCGATTGCGACTTCGACGCGTTGAAGATCGGCCAGAAGGTGAAGGTGGTGTTCAAGCCGACGGACGGCGCGCCACTGCCGTTCTTCACGCCGGTGTAGTTGGGCACAAATGCTGTCACCGCGCGTCATTGCGAGGAGCGAAGCGACGAAGCAATCCGGAGTGTCTTGCGAGGCCCTGGATTGCTTCCGCCGTCGCCCTTCGGGCTATGGCGGACAAGTCGCTTCGCTCGCAATGACGATTGGAGATCGAGCTGTGTGCCCAACGACGAGTGCGCAGGGTGGGCAAAGGCGCGGAGAGCCGTGCCCACCGTGGTCGTTGCGAGAAAAATGGTGGGCACGCTTCGCTTTGCCCACCCTACAAGGAATGAGTTCTAGGGAGGCGACATGCCGATCAACTACGATGAGCTGATGGCGATGAAGGCGATCGGGCAGCCCTATGGCTATGGCGATCGCGAGGTGATGCTGTATGCCTACGGCATCGGCATGGGCGCCGATCCGATGGACGAAAGAGAGCTCGCCTTCGTCAACGAGGCCACCGCCGAGCCGCGGCCGCTGAAGGTGGTGCCGACCTTCGCGTCCGTCGCCGCATGGGGCGCGGGTCCCGGCGACATGAAGCTCAACCGCGTGCTTGTCGTCGACGGCGAGCGCGACATCACCTTTCACAAGCCGCTGGCGACCGCGGCGAAGATCACCGCCGACTCCTCCGTGCTCGCGGTGTCCGACAAGGGCAAGGACAAGGGCGCCGTGATCCGGCATCAGACGGTCCTGCGCGACGAGGGCGGTGCGCCGCTCGCGACGCTCGTTGCCTCGCGCTTCGCCCGCGGGGACGGTGGCTTCGGCGGTCTATCCGGCGGCATTCCCGAGCCGCATCCGGTGCCGTCGCGCGCGCCCGACCGCAGCGTCGATATTTCCTCGCGGCCGGACCAGGCGCTGATCTACCGCCTGTGCGGCGACCGCAATCCGTTGCACTCGGACCCCGAATTCGCGCGCCGCGCCGGTTTTCCGCGGCCGATCCTTCACGGCATGTGCACCTACGGCCTCACCTGCCGCGCCGTGCTGCAGACCTATGCCGACTACGATGCGTCAGCCTTCCGCCAGCACGCCGCACGATTCTCCTCGCCGGTGTTTCCCGGCGAGACCGTGACGGTCGATCTGTGGAAGGACGGCGATGTGATCTCGTTCGAGGCGCGCGTGAAGTCGCGCAACGTCACCGTGATCAAGAATGGCAAGACGGTGCTGGGTTGATGTTTGCTGTGTGGGGCACACCTGTTTGTTGTTGTCATGCCCGGGCTTGACCCGGGCATCCACGCGGGTGCCTCAAAAGGAAAGACGTGGATGGCCGGGACAAGCCCGGCCATGATGGAGAAAGACAAACAACACCGCGGAGGGACCTATGGGACTGCTCGACGGCAAGGTGGCGCTGATCACGGGCGCGGGCGGTGGGCTCGGTGAGGCCTATGCAAAATTGTTCGCGCGCGAGGGCGCGGCGGTCGTGGTCAACGATCGCGGCGGCCCGCGCGACGGCTCCGGCTCCGACCTGTCGATGGCCGAGCAGGTGGTTGCGGCGATCACTGCCGAGGGCGGCCGCGCAGTCGCCAACGCCGCCGACATCTCGACCATGGCCGGCGGGCAGTCGGTGTTCGCCGACGCCATCCGCCATTTCGGCCGCGCCGACATCCTGGTCAACAATGCCGGCATCCTGCGCGACCAGACCTTTGCCAAATCTAATGAGGCCGATTGGGACAAGGTCATCCAGGTCCACCTCAAGGGCACCTTCTGCTGCACCTTGCCGGTGTTCCGCTGGATGCGCGAGAACGGCGGCGGCGTCATCGTCAACACCTCGTCGACTTCGGGCCTGATCGGCAATTTCGGCCAGTCCAATTACGGCGCGGCCAAGGGTGGTATCTGGGGCCTGTCCAACGTGCTGGCGATCGAGGGCAGCAAGTACAACATCCGGGTGTGGACCCTGGCGCCGGGCGCGCTGACCCGGATGACTGCGGACCTGCCGCGCTACAAGGAGAATCCGGGTGCGGCGCTGACGCCCGAGGGCATCGCGCCGGCCGTGCTCTACATGGTCAGCGACCTCTCGGGTGACCAGACCGGCAAGGTGCTCGGCGTCTCCGGGGCGCGCGGCGTGCGGGAGATGCGCATGATGGAGATGGAGGGCTGGAAGCCGCCATCGTCGGCCTGGAGGCCTGAGGACATCGCCGCCCATGCAGGGGAGATATTCTTTTCGGAGGCCGACATAACGAAGTCCGCGCGGCGGTTTTGATGTATTGAGGTTGTCATTCCGGGGCGCGGCGACGTCGCAAGCCCGGAATCCATAACCACCATCGTGAGTATGGATTCCGGGTTCGCCCTGCGGGCGCTCTGGAATGACGGAGCAAGTGGAGATAGAACGATGAAACTCACCGCCGCTGCCAAGGGCACCTTCGCGATTGCGCCGACCCCGTTCCATGATGACGGCCGCATCGACGAGGCCTCGATCGACCGGCTGGTCGATTTCTATGCCGAGGCCGGCTGCGACGGCATCACCGTGCTGGGCATCATGGGCGAGGCGCCGAAGCTGGACGCCGCTGAATCCGAGCAGGTCGCGGTGCGCTTTGCCAAGCGCGCCAAGAACCTGCAGATCATCGTCGGCGTGTCCGCGCCGGGTTTTGCGACCATGCGCTCGCTGGCGCTGAAGTCGATGGATGCCGGCGCTGCCGGCGTGATGATCGCGCCGCCGCCGAGCCTGCGCACCGATGATCAGATCACCGGCTATTTCAAGCAGGCCCAGGAGGCGATCGGCACTGATATTCCGTGGGTGCTGCAGGATTATCCGCTGACGCTGAGCGTCCAGTTCACGCCAGCGGTGATCCGCAAGATCGTCATGGACAGCCCGTCCTGCGTGATGCTGAAGCACGAGGATTGGCCGGGCCTCGAGAAGATCTCAGGCTTGCGCGGCTTCCAGAAGGACGGCTCGCTGCGGCCTTTGTCGATCCTGTGCGGCAATGGCGGCCTGTTCCTCGACTTCGAGATGGAACGCGGCGCCGACGGCGCCATGACCGGTTACGCCTTCCCGGAAATGCTGGTCGACGTCGTCAAGCTGTCGCAGGCCGGCAAGCGCGACGCCGCCCATGATCTGTTCGACGCGCATCTGCCGCTGGTGCGTTACGAGCAGCAGCCGGGGGCAGGGCTCGCCGTGCGCAAATACGTGCTGCAGAAGCGCGGCGCGATCGCCTCCAGCGCACAACGCAAGCCGGCCTCCGGCATCAGCGGGGCCGCAAAGGCAGAAGTCGACTATTTGCTGTCGCGCGTGGCGCGCTACGACGCTCGCGCCAATCTGCAACCTCGTGCGACCGCCGCGGAGTGACCATGGCTGACGCTGCCGCCGTCCGTCCCGCTTCGACCGTGCTGCTGCTGCGCGATAGCGCAACCGCACGCGAGATCGAGGTGTTCATGATGGTGCGTCACCATCAGATCGAGTTCAACTCGGGCGCCCTGGTATTTCCGGGTGGCAGCGTCGACAAAGGCGATCAGGAGATCGCCGGCAAGCCGGAGCTCTACGCCGGCGACGAAGGGCTCGCGGCCGAGGCGCTCGGCTTTCGCATCGCCGGGGTGCGTGAGACGTTCGAGGAGAGCGGCATCCTGCTGGCGCGGCCGCGCCGCTCGGAGACGCTGATCGATGCTGCCGCTGCGCGCGAGATCGAGGCGGCGCATCGCCTCGCGCTGTGCGAGGGCAAGGTCAGCTTCCTCGAGGTCCTCGAGGCACATGGCCTGGTGCTGGCGCTCGATACGCTGGTGGCCTATGCGCATTGGATCACGCCCGAGGGCATGCCGAAGCGCTTCGACACCTGGTTCTTTCTGGCGGCGGCCCCGCCGGACCAGCTCGGTGCCCATGATGGCCGGGAATCGACCGACTCCGTCTGGGTCTCGCCGCGCGAGGCGCTGGCCGGCGGAGAGGACGGCCGTTTCAAGCTGCCGTTCCCGACCACCCGTAACCTGATCCGCCTAGGCAAGCAGCCGGCGGTGGCAGACGCCCTGGCGGGAGCGCGGGGCATGGACATCGTGACGGTGATGCCGGTCATGACCAAGACCGCCGACGGCGGCCGTCAGCTGCGCATTCCGCGCGAGGCGGGCTATGATGGGGAGGTGTTCGAGTTTGGTGCTGCAGGTTAACCGCACAGACCATTTTTCGTCCGGCGGATGATGCGCGGACGGTATTTGTTCGCTATTTGTTCATTTGGCCGCGCGACGGCTCGTATATAGTGCGGTTCCGACCATCGGATCCCATGAGTAAATTACCGGACCTCGACACGGCCTGCAGCAGCCTCCGATCCATGACGATCGGACGGATGATCTTTGGCAGCTTTCTGCTGCTGCTCGCCGTGATCACCGCGACCAGCATGGCGAGCGTGATCGCCATCCGTCACATCGATTCGACCTTTGCCGAACTGCAGCGGCTCCAAGGTGTCGGCGATCTCGCCGAGGAGATCGACCAGCGCATGAACGAGCTGCGGCTCGCGGCGCGCGATTTCGTCACCGACCCCGGCTCGCGCTCCGACCGCGTCATGGAGGCGGCCACCGAACTGAACGCGCTCTTGAAGAAGACGCGCCTGCAACTGGCGCCGGAGCAGCAGGCGACCATCGACGGCGTCTCCCAGCGGCTTGCGAACTACCGCGAAGGCATCGACCGGATCAGCGCGCTGATCGGCCACCGCGCCGAGCTGCTGTCCGGACTGCCGGCGGCGCGCGAGGGTTTCGAGGAGGCGATCGCGGGCCTGACCGAGCGTGGGACCGCGCGGGCGCTGTTCCAGGTGCAGAACCAGATCGGCGCCGCTCTCCTGGCGCGGGATCCAGCCGGCGCCGAGCAGGCGGCCCGCAGCATGCGCGCGCTGCCGATCGAGGACAGCGCGCTGCGCGCCGCAGCCGACCGCTACGCCGAGGTCATCATCGCCATTGCCGGTACCGAGGACGAGATCGCTCGGCTCGACAAGGAGGTTCTGGGTATCGAGGGGCGGCTGATCGGGCGCGTCACCGAGTTGCTGCGGGCCTTGAGCGCCAGCCAGGGCAAGGTGCTGTCGCGCGACTTCGCCCGCACCTTGGCCGAGACCAAATGGCAGAGCATCATCTTCGGAACGGCGGGTGTTCTGATCGGCATCTTCGCTGCGTCATTCGTGGTGCGTCGGACTGTGCGGCCGCTGACTTCGATCGCGCGCTCGATCCGGGCGCTGGCGGCGGGTGAGAAGGCGACGTCGATCCCGCAGACCGACGTCCAGAACGAGATCGGCGATATCGCGCGGGCCGCGGAAGTGTTCCGGCAGACGCTGCAGGATGCCGATGCGGCACGCGAAGCGGCGGTGCGCGCTTTGGCCGAGCAGCGGCTGGCGGAGGAGAGCTATCGCAAGCTGTTCGAGGCCTCGATTGACGGCATCTATGTGACCACCCCGAGCGGCCTCGTTCTCAATGCCAACCCGGCGCTCGCCCGCATCATGGGCTACGAGTCGACGAGCGACCTGATCCAGAGTGTCAACGACATCGCCGACACCATCTATGTCCATCCGCTGGCGCGGGAACGCTATCAACGGCTGATGCGGCGCGATGGCATGGTGCGTGAGTTCGAATACCAGGTGCGGCGGCGCAATGGCGAGATCCGCTGGCTGTCGGACAGCGCCACGGTCGTGCGCGACGAGAGCGGCGAGGTGGTCCGCTACGAAGGCGTCGTTCGCGACATCACCGATCAGAGGCGCGCCGAGGACGCGATCGCCGAAGGCCGCCGGCTGCTGCAGCAGGTCATCGACACCGTGCCGGCGGTGATCAACGTCAAGGATCGCGAGCTGCGCTACGTCCTGATGAACCGCTACATGGCCGGCATTTTCAACGTCGAGCCCGAGGATGCGCTGGGACGCACCACGGGCGAGCTGATGTCGCGCTATGGCGCGAGCAAGACCGACTCCAACGACAAGCGCGTGCTGATGACGAAGGCCGGCCTCGGCTTCTACGAGGAGGAGTACCTGGACTCGTGCAGCGTCATGCGGCAATGGCTGGTCAACAAGCTGCCGCTGCTGGACGCCGACGGCGAGGTCGACAAGATCGTGACGGTGGCGCTCGACATCGGCGAGCGCAAGAAGAGCGAGCAGGAGATGCGCAAGGCCAAGGAGGCCGCCGAGACCGCGCTCCGGAACCTGCGCGAGACCCAGGCCTCGCTGATCGAGGCCGAGAAGCTTGCCGCGCTCGGGCGCATGGTCGCCGGCGTCGCCCACGAGGTCAACAATCCCGTCGGCATCAGCCTGACCGTAGCTTCCGCGCTCGAGCGCAAGACCGACCGCTTCAGCGAGGAGGTCAAGCGTGGCGAGCTCAGGCGTTCGAGCCTCAACGAGTTTATCGAGACCAGCCGCAGCGCTGCCGGCCAGCTCGTCGCCAATCTCAACCGCGCCGCCGAACTGATCCAGTCGTTCAAGCAGGTCGCGGCGGATCGCAACTACTCCGACCAGCGCACCTTCGATCTGGCCGATCTCACCGAGCAGGTGGTGATGAGTCTGCGCCCGGGCGTGCGCAGACAGAACCTGACCGTCAACGTCAACTGCCAGCCCGACCTGGTCATGAACAGCTATCCCGGCCCCTACGGCCAGGTGCTGACCAACCTGTTTCTCAATGCCGTTGCGCACGCCTTTCCTGACGGAAGGAGCGGTGTGATCGAGATCCAGGCGCGCGAGTCCGGGCGCGACAATGTCGAGATCATCTTTTCCGACAATGGCTGCGGCATGTCGCTCGATGTCCGCCGTCGTGCCTTTGATCCGTTCTTCACGACGCGCCGCGATCAGGGCGGCACCGGCCTCGGCTTGCACATCGTCTACAACATCGTGACCAACCGGCTCGGCGGCCGGCTCGATCTCGATTCCGAGCCCGGCAGCGGAACGCGTGTCCGGATCCTTCTCCCGCGGGTCGCTCCGCTGGAGCAGGCGGCGGAGTAGGGGCGTCCGCCGGGGTCTGCGAGGTGTTTCGTCACTACGTTGGACTCCGGATTGACTCTCACGAAGCCGCGATCGAATCGAATTTTGGCCCGGTTGATGCATTACCATCGGCGCACCCTGGGGTGGTGCAGGAGCCAGATGGACCAGATGGACATGAGCAAATGGATCGTGTGCGGCGGCCATGAGCCGCATCGAGTTGAACGTGCCGTTCTTAGCAACAGCGGTTCAAGGCGGCAGGTGGCCGGACGATGGAAACCGCCCATCCAGATGACTGGCGCAGCGCTCCTGCTCGCGCTGGCCGCTCCGCCGTCATTGGCGCGCGACCGCGGCCAGTACGCGAACTCATCGCCGGAGATGAAGGCGTGGTTCGACGGCCTGCGCAGCGGCAAGGGCCCGTGCTGCTCGGATGCTGACGGCAGCGCCGTCAGCGACGTCGATTGGGAGAGCCGGAATGGTCACTATCGCGTCCGTCTCGAGGGCGAATGGTTCGATGTTCCGGACGATGCCGTGATCACCGAGCCCAATCGGGTCGGGCGCACCATGGTCTGGCCGATGCGCGGCTATCAGGGCCTCTCGATCCGCTGCTTCATGCCTGGCAGCATGACGTAGTGGGCGCGCGGAGGTTCAGGCGTATTTCTTGTCGCGCTCCAGCAGCTCGATCGAGATGCCCTCGGGGCCGCGGATGAAGCAGATGCGAACACCGGGGCGGATCGTGGTCGGCTCGGTCGTGAAGGTGACGCCCTTGGTCTTGAGCTCGGCGGCAACAGCGTCGATATCCTTCACGGTGAGGCCGAAATGATCGAGGCCCTGGTAGGGCGTCAGCGGCGGCGCATTGACGCCGTCGCCCGGCTCGACCTTGGCAATGAAAACGCTCGCGCCACCGAGCTTGACGTCGATACGGCCGGCATTGCGGACGATCTCACCGCCGAGAACGTCATGGAGCCAGTTGGCGGTCGCTTCCGGGTCCGGGCTGCGGAGATGGATGTGGTCCCACGTGACATTCAACATCGTCGAGAGCTTTCGAGAGAGTGAACCGCCCGCGGAGCGGCGGCGTTTCTGATGGGTCGGAAAACGACGCGATTGTTTACCGGCTCGTCCTCCGCAACGCCAGTCCGGGAGACGGCCGGTATCCAGGACTGCCCTCCAATTGTCGGCTTTGCATGCAACCATCTCGATGTTTGCCGATTGAACGTTCCAGATGCCCGGCCGGGCAGCCGATGGTGCAGACATGAGCGCGGGTCTCTCTCGTTTGCTAAGGGGCAAGCCCGGCGCTTCGGCGTCGCCGGCCGAACGTCGGCGCGACGTGTCGCATATCCCTTTGGGGTCTGCGCTGATCGGGCTTGCTGTGCTGGCGATCCTGATCTGCGGTGCGCTTGGTTGGCTGGCTATGTCGATGGATGAGGGCGAGACGACCGACGCCAGCCTTGCGCAGCTCACATCGACCAATTCGAGCAGCCAGTACGGAAGCGACGAAGATGGGACGGAGCCGTCGCGCGGGTTCCCTTCCGTGGTCCCCGGCATGGCAGAGCAGTCCAACGCCGTCATTGACGCCGCATCTTCATCGTCGGGCGGCCCGGGCTCCAACCTCATGGACGCCAATGCGAGCCTGACGCCGACGCAGCCACCGGCGCCATCGACAGCGCTGGACCCGGCCGTTCTGTCCGGCCTGCGGATCAGCTCCCAGTCCTGGCGGCGCGGCGGTCTCGGATCGAAGGCGTTGGTGACCTTCACCCTGCGGAACGCCAACAAATTCGCGATCAAGGATGTCGAGATCAGCTGCGCCTTCAGCCGGCGGGACGGCAGCCACGTCACCGACCGCCGCCGGCTCGTGCCGGGAGAAATAGCGTCACGGAGCCGCAAGACCTTCGCCGCCGTCCACGTTGGATTTGTCAACGTTAATGTCAGCACGGCAAAATGCGCGCTGGTTGCAGCGACAAAAATCTAATTATGTCGCGCTAGTTTCCGACGGTCTTTGAACCTGAGCGGTTTGACCGGGAACATACTGTCATGATCCTCCGTTAGGTGGATGGTCGGCGCAGGTGCCGACGGAGCGGTAAACTTATGCCCATTTTGCGTTACTTTCTTTTCGTCGGGGGAACCCTGCTCGCCCTGCTGGTCCTGGCTGACTCCGTGCTTCCCAGCGTACCGCTGCCTGCGAGCCTGACGTCTGCGTCGGACCTGCCTCCGGTGCGCATCCAGTCCACGCGCAAATGGCCCGAGCGGATCGTGATGGACACGTCGATCGCAACGCCGGCTCCAGTCAAGCTTGCGAAGGTGGAGCAGCCGGTGCGACCCGCGCCTGTGGCGGCCGCAGAGCCGGCCAAGAACAGTGCCCGCGATGCCTATGCGCAGATGACTGCCGCCGTCGACGCCAGCCAGAGCAGTGCAGTCGCCAAAGCCGGCGAGAAGCCTCACGTCACCAAACTTTCCGACACGGCCAAGCCTGTCGACGCCAAGAAGCGGAAGACCGCGAAAGTGCATCCTCCCGGAAAACCGATGCTTCTGGTCGCGCAGCAGCCGCATTTCGGCCTGTTCGATTCGACTTGGTAGCATCACGTCGTCGGCTGTTCCCTGCCGAGTGTGCTCCGCCTGAGGGTACCGCCCGTGGATGCGACGAACTGGGCGTGCCCGAGGTTTTGCGCCGCCAGACTGCCTTGATCTTGCGCAAAGTGCGCTCCCTCCGGAGCGCCTAGCGTCACCTCAATGGGGCCTGGACGCGTTGTCCGGGTACCCACGGAGACGCTGCATGACCACCACGCCCAACCTCTCGATCTCGCCGGAGAAGGTCGCCTTCGTGGTAACCAAGGCGCATCAGTATGAAATGGAAGCGGCCGAACCCGAGCTGCTGGCAGATCTGGCGGATGACGACTCGGCCCCGGGGACGGGTGGGCGCGGCGCGAATACCGATCGGTCCGAACTCGTCAGCTTCATCAGGGGCCTCAATGTCGACGAGCAGATTGACCTGGTCGCGCTGACCTGGCTCGGCCGGGGAGACGGCTCGCTTGAGAATTGGGACGAGCTTCGCGCGCAAGCCGCGCAGGCGCACAACAATCGCACGGCAACCTATCTGATCGAAACGCCGATGCTCGGCGATTATCTGGAGGAGGCGCTGTCGGAGTTCGGGCTCTCCCTGGAAGATTTCGAAGGCAACATCTAATGCGAACGCGCGGCTGGCATTGCATCTCGTGCAAAGGTCCATGCTTCCGCGCTGGATGGACGAATTGAAGTCTTCGCCAATCGATGGCGGGGCTCAAATCCGACCCTGGATCGGGGTCGCGAAGCGAAGATGGAGTAGGGCTCATGGACAAGATGAAGGTCGGGACCGGCGACTGGGTCGTCGTTTGCGATGGTCGCAAAGCGCTGATCCTCGAGAACATCGGCGACAGCATGTTTCCCAACCTGCATACGAAGGAGGTTCACGAGCATGAGAACGAGCGCACCAGCGCTCAAGGCGCCGACGCACCCGGGTCTGTACAGCAGTCGTTCGGTCAGGCGCGGAGTTCGGTAGAGCAGACCGATTGGCACGATCAGGCCGAAAGAGCCTTTCTCAAGCAGATCGCCGACCGCCTGCATCACGCCGTCCTGTCAGGCGAAACCAAAGCCGTGACGATGGTAGCGTCGCCGCGGGCGCTGGGAATGATCCGCGCCGACTATTCCGACGCGGTGCGCAAGGTGCTGCATGGCGAGGTTCACAAGGACCTGGTCAAGCTGCCGGTCTACGAAATCGAGAAGCAGCTGCTCGCCTGAGCAGTCTGCTCGACGCGCGCTGACACAGTCAGAAGATGCCGGGTCTCGCCGGCATTCGCTATAGGCGACAGCGTAATCAATGCGTGCTGTCGAGCGAGGGTACGGACTCCGGAGCGGCCGGTACCAGGCTTGCATCCGGATGCGTGGCGCCTTTTTCCACGATCTCGTATCCGCAATCTTCCAGCCAGGCGATGACACGGTCGGCCATGGCGTAATCCCAGGTGGGATAGGAGCGGGCGATGACTTGGCGCGGCGTGAGCTTGCGAGACATTCGTGATCCCTTATGACCTGATCTCGTGACGTTTAATGACGTTCGACGTCTGATGCTGCTGTTTGAACCCCAGAACGAGCGTCCGGTTCCTGGGACAACCGTGCGCCCGCGACTTTGCGGCTTCGAAATCTAACGCGTGCCTCGCGAGGCGAACGCTGTATTTCAGCAGGCGCTGATCATGGGCTCCAGCTGGTCCGCTGGTGACGCTGCGGCATCATGCTCCTGCTTCTTCTCCACGATCTCATATCCGCAATGATCGAGCCATGCGATCAGGCGGTCGGCCATGGCGTAGTCCCAGCTGGGATACGATCTGGCGATGACTTCGCGTGCCGTAAATTTTCGAGCCATGATGTTGACCTGTCGCTCCCTGAGTTCTCCATGAGCCGCTCGCGATCGGGCTGTTCATGGGGGCGCCGGCAGTCTGTGCTGCGGCGGTTGTCTTCTTTGCGTCGCCGATATTCCTCTGACCGCTTCGCCTCAATGTCTCCGAAGCTGTCGCTCGTTTGCGGTGGAAATCGGTTCTTTTCGTTACGTTTGATGTGAAGAGATGACTTTTGCCTTTCGGCGGTCCCCCGGCGTTCGCAGTCGTTCCCGAATATGGTGAAAATCTTCAGGCCGCGGTCGGCTTCATCATTTCGATGGCCGCCTGTGGCGTAGTCGTGCACACAGCAAGGCCGGCTTGTGGCTGGCGGCGCGATGTTTCGTCACAGGCAGACGACGATTGCTGAAAATGCGATCTTCACTTGGCCTCAGTCGGAGCGGCGTATTGCGCCTGAGGCTGGAACGGAGCGAGCCGTTCAAGGTTTTCAGCCGAGGGTGCAGCACCGTGTGCCGACGTTCGACGGCTGGCTCGGGCACGAATGGAGCGAAGCCATGAAGCTGGTGTTCTTGACCATTCTGCTGACGGGCCTCGTGGCGGAAGCCGAGGTTTCGGTTGCCAACGAGTCCTGCGGACCAGGATGCCACGTTGCCCCCAACGGCGGCTGCGTGGTCGACGGCTGGGAGGCGGGCGCACCGGTCTGGAACGAATGCCCCGCGGGCGCGCGGCCACGGCCGCCATGCGGCGCGGCATTCAAATGGAGCAGGCAGGCAAAGGCCTGCATCATCAGGTGAACGTCCGACACCTCGCCACACCCGTCCGTGACGCAGCGCTTCGAGGCCGCGAATTCACACGCACTCGAAGTCAGGTGAGCGACGGAGGGGCGGTTGTGGGAGAAACGGTTTCGATGTCCAGCGTGAACAGCCGTTGATCGTCGACGTTTTCCGAATGAGCCAGCACCTGCTCGAGCAACGCGATCACGGCCGTTGCCCGCGCCTGCTGGTTGGTATCATCGTAGCTCGTAGCGGCCAGGATCGAGCCGTTGGTTTCGCACTTCGCCTTGATCTGAACAATCATCGTCGCATCCCATGACGTGGTCGGATGCACGAGACTCGCGGCAATCTTGTTAAATTGGCGCAAAATGCTCTGGATAAATGCGCGGTATTAATGCACCGGATATCCTGAGTGGCGGGCGGTGCCTCAGCTCGCCCGGGCATGGATCACCTCGCGTGGTGCGCTGGAGCCGAAGGCACGCCGTATCCAGCTTCGCGCAGGGGCCTCGATGAGCATGTAGGTGACCCAGGCCGCGGCGGTTGCAATTGCGACGAACAGGCCGAGCCGAAGCCCGAATTCGAGGACACCGGGCTCGTCGGGCTTGCCGATCATCGCGAGCCGGATGAGGAAGGGATGCAGCAGGTAGATCGAATAGCTGCATTCGCCGCCGACGATGACGGCGCGCGACGACAGCCAGCGGGCATGGCCATAACGGCTCGCGGCCACGAAGACGATCGAAAACCCGGTGATCTCGATGAGACGCACGGCGACCTCGATCGAGAACGACCAGCCGGGCAGGCGGGGCTGCAGGAAGAGCAGCATGGGGGCGCAGGCCAGCGCAGCCAGCGACAGCCAGAACAGGACCGTCACGCATCTGCGCTCCGCCCGGTCGGGCTGCGCTTGCGCGCGATTCTGGTAGATCATGGCGGCAAAGCATCCGGCCAGGAACTGGGCCACATGCAGGTAGGGCGCGTAGTAGGTGAGCCATTGCATGCCGTTGTGCTGGAGGCTCGGCGCGAGCTCCCGCAGCACGGCGTCGCCGAAGGTGAAGAAAGCTGCGATCGTGAGCGCGAATGCCAGGATGTTCGCGACTGCGAGCCAGATCATCGTCGACAGCCGGACGACGCCGGCCAGCAGGAAGCAGACGAATGGAAACAGCAGGTAGAAGAACAGCTCGACGCTGATCGACCAGAGGTGCTGGAGCGACGGCACGACAGCCACCAGCATCGTGCCGTTCTGCACCGGAACCCAAGCCTGCGTCATGGTGAGAATGAAGCCGAGCGAGGGTGCGGGAAGCCCTCGCGCAATCATGAGGTAGGTGACGATCGCAAGGACCACCACGGCGTACATGGGATACAGCCGCGCGAAGCGCGCGATCGCGAATTCACGAAGCGCGGGGCCGACCTGCTGCGCCTGGAAGCGACCGGCATAATTGAGCCAGAGGACGAACCCGCTCAACACGAAAAACATCGTCATGCCGATGCTGCTGACCTGCGCGATCAGCTCCGCCGGCCAGCCGTGTGCCAATGATGGTGCGCCGTGTCCAATTGCAACCGTTGCGGCCGCAACGAAACGCAACCCGGTCAGCGAGCCGATGAAACGTTGATCATTCACGTCGAGATATTGTCCCCGCTTCGAAGCCGGATCAGGCTGCTTTCGTCGCGTCCGTTGTAGAAACGGTGGCAGCCGCAGGCAATCCCGCAATCATGCGACGTCTTGCGGAGGGGGCATTTCGGGCCGTTCTCCGCAGTCTATCGAGGTGGCTCGTTGACAAAGCAAGACCGTTCGAATGGCTGACTGGCGCGTTCGAATGGATCAGCGCTTCGCAGGTAACATATTGATTAATCTCCTAATTTATCTCTGCAGATTTTCCAGGGGAAGAAGCGAGGGCCGTCGAAGCCATGCTGCTACGATTCACTCGGAGCGATCTTCTTTCGGAGCGTGAGCTTCAGGGCGGCGCCTCCGATTCGGGAGTCATCGATCCACAATCGGCCATCGTAGAGGCTGGTCAGGTCGCGGGCGATGGCCAGGCCGAGCCCGGTGCCCGGCTTTGTTTCGTCGAGTCTGGTGCCCACGTCGAACACGCGCGCGCGCTGCTCGATTGGAATGCCGGGCCCGTCGTCCTCCACCGTGATCGACACCGTATTCTCGTCGAAATCCTCGATCGAGATCACGACGCGGTCGCGCGCCCATTTTGCCGCATTGTCGAGAAGATTCCCGATCAGCTCGGTGAGATCGTTGGTATCGCAGGCGACGACGACGTCGGTTGCCCCTTCGACTTCGAACCGCCGGTCATGCCCTGGGCCAAATCGCGAATAGGTATTGATGACGCTCCTCAATACGTCCGCCACGACCGAACACGCGCCCGCATTCGCGATTGCGGACGCCTTCGCGCGAGCTGTCTGGTAGTCGATCAGCAGCGCCATTCGAGCGCATTGCTCGGAGAGAATCCGAGCGTGGCTCTCCTGGCCGGATGCTCCCAGCCGCGTTGCTTCCTCGTCGAGGATGGCCAGGGGCGTCTTCAGCGCATGCGCAAAATTTCCGGCGAGCACGCGCGCGCGATCGACCATTGTGAGATTGGCCGTGATCATTCCGTTCAACTCGGTCACAAGCGGCATGATCTCCTCCGGCAGATCCTCCGGCAGGCGCATGGTCTTGCCGCTGCGCACGTCGACGATGGCGCGGCTCATGCGCTGGAGCGGCCGCAGACCGTAGACGACCTGAGCGTAGGCGGTGCCGACCATGGCGAGAGCCAAGATACCGAGCATCGCCATCAGCGTCAGATTGAGGTGCTGCATCTCGTCGCTGATCAGTCGCTCATCGGCGCCGATGCGGACCTCGACGGTTTGTCCGAGACGGGACGGCTCGCTGATGTTTCGGATCATGCGCATTGGCCCGGTCGGTCCCTCCACATTCGTAAGCACCGTGGAGGGGCTCGGGGAACCGTCGCGAATCTGGTCAGGCGTGAGTGAAAGAAAAAGATCATCGTCCAGCGAAGGCGAACGCGCGCTTTCGCCGTTCTGAAGAACGACCTGCCAATACATTCCGGAGCGGGCGGGAGAAAATCGCGGGTCGCTCAGATTGCGGGCGATGAATGGCCGCTGCGTTTGGTCGAGCTCCACGAGATCGACGAGCTCGCGGGCGTGATCCAGCAGGTCATGATCGAAGTGGGCTTCGACGACACGGCGAATGATGATCGAAAGCCCGAGCCCGCTGGCGAACAAGACGATCGAGATCCAGATCGCGGCGACCGCGATCATGCGGGCTCGGAAGTTGCGGCTGAGCATTTTTCTATCCGAATCGATACCCCATGCCTCTGATGGTGCGAATGCAATCGCGCCCGAGCTTTCTCCTGAGCCGGGCAATGTAGACTTCGACGGTATTGGAGTCGCGATGGTCGCTGCCCGGATAGATGTGGTCCAGCAGCTCGGTCTGCGACACGATATGATCGGCGCGGCGCATGAGAAGCTCGAGGACACGCAACTCGCTTGCGGTCAGATCGACGATCTCGCCATCCTTCTTGACCAAGCCAGCCGCCGCGTTGAACTCGATCTGCCGGAGTCGGAGCACGGCGTCCGGTCTGTTGGCAACCCGCCGGAGCAGCGATCTGACCCGCGCGACCAGCTCCTGCGCCTTGAAGGGCTTTTCGAGATAGTCGTCCGCACCTGCATTGAGTCCGTTGACGCGCTCGGCCCAGCCGCTGCGCGCGGACAGGATGAGCACCGGCAGCGTGTGTCCCGTATGACGCCAGCGTTGCAGGACGTCGAGACCCGAAAGGCACGGCAGGCCAAGATCGAGGACCGCAGCATCGTAGGGCTGGCTGTTTCCCAGCATCCAACCCTGCTTGCCATCGGTGGCGAGATCCGCCTCGAAGCCGGCGTCGGCCAGACTTTCCCGGATGCGCGCCGCGTAAACGGGCTCGTCCTCTATGAGCAGAATGCGCATGGCCGTTACTCCGGTTGCCGAACGGAACGGTTCCGACGATGCGGAGCCGCTGATCGGCCTCGAACGCTATGGATTGATCCCGAGCTGCTTGGCGGCGTCAGCTATCCGCGTGCGCTCCGGCACGTCCTCCGCGAAGACTGACAATGCGCGTTGCAGCGACTGCTTCGCCGCGTCCACCTCGCCCAGCACGACCCGCGAGCGGATCAGCTTGATCCAGCCTTCCGCGTCGCGCGGTGATTGTTCAAGCCGGCTCGCAAGGCTATCCACCATGCCCCGGATCATCAGGTTGCGGTCCTGTGCGGGCATGCTTTCGGCCTTCCGGATGTCCTCGGCGCGGGGGCCGCGCGGCTCCGCCGGCTCGGTCGCGGCCGTCTTGCCGGAGCGCAGGAGCTCCTGCATGCGCTCGGCGGACAGGTCGGGCTTGGCAGGCGAGGGCGAGCGGTCATCCTCTCCAAGCTCGCGACGAAGCGCACCAAGCCGCTGCTTGAGATCGGGCAGCCATGGCTCATTCGGATCGGCCTCCGAGACGATGGCCGTCCAGTCGGCCAGCGCACCGCGTTTGTCTCCCTCCTGTTCTTTCACCCCGCCGATGAAGAAGCGGGCCCGCGCATCCTTGGGGTCCAGCCTGAGGGCTTCGTCGAAATCCGCGCGGGCGTCAGGCGTGACGGTGCCATCTGCGGCCCGCACCAGCGCTTCGCCTCGCGCGCTGCGATATTCGGCCGAGCCCGGCCGCAGCTCCACGGCACGCGCATACGCTTGCGCCGCCTCGGAAAAGCGCTCGATGTTGAACAAGGACCAGCCCAGCAGCCGCCAGCCGTCGGGATCCCGAGGATTCCGCTCCAGTCGCGTCTGCACACGCTGGATCATCTCTTCGACCGGCGGCAGTCCGCTGCCCTGCTGCGGTCGGTCGCGACCGTCCTGGCTGGTCATCTGTTCCAACGACGCGATGGCCTGGTTGCCGGCGTCGGATCGCGCCTCGCCAACTGATTTGGCCGTCGTGCTGCTTACGGTCTGGCCCGGCCCGCCCGCAGGGACATCCGGGTTACCGATGAGCGCGTACAAAGCGACGGAGCCGAACACGACCATTCCCGTGACGACGGTGAGCGCAAATTTTCGCTCGGAGCTGGTGAGGGGGGGCGCCGGCGGTTGTTCTGCGGCGGCTGCGGCGAGGATGCGCCGTTTGATCTCGCTGGCCGCGTTCTCGCCATCCGATCTGTCGATCAGGCCACGTGCGGTGTCGTTCTCGATCTCACGGAGCTGGTCGTGGTGAACGGCAATTCCCTGAGCCGACGCCAACTGCCTCCGCTCGTAATTGCGGATGAACGGCGTCGATATGAGCACGGCGGCCACGGAAATCATCGCCGTCAGGATCAGCCACAGCATTATGAAAGGCTCCGTCGATCGAGGATGGCCTCGATGGCTTTGAGTTCGTCGTCATTGAGCGGAGCAACGTGTTCCGCCTCGGGCGCTGCTGCATTGGCCGCCGCCCGGCGCACATAGCGGCCGAAGGCGAGGATGGCGGTGAGCAGCGCGAGCAGTGGCCCGATCCACAGCGGGATCGTATTCCACTGCAACGGCGGCTTGAGCAGAACGAAATTGCCGTAGCGTGCGACCAGGAAGTCCACCGCCTGCCGGTCGCTGTCGCCAGCCTGCAGGCGGTCACGCAGCAGCACCCTCAGATCATGCGCCAATGGAGCGTTGGAGTCGTCGATGCTTTGATTTTGGCAGACGACGCAGCGGAGCTCCCGGCCCAGCGCGCGAGCGCGAGCCTCAAGTCCCTCATCCCGCAACATTTCGTCCGGAAGCACCGCACGGGACGGTGACAAACTCGCTGTCAGCGCCAGCGAGGCGACGAGCAGCGCTCCGGCCAGGCGCTTGATCCGCCGGTCGTTCATGACTCGCTCCTGAGTGCCTTCAGGAGCGGCTCGAAATCATCACGCCACACTTCCTCGGTCAGCGGGCCCGGATAGCGGAAGCGGATCCGCCCGGCCCGGTCGATCACGAAGGTCTCGGGAACACCGGTCACGCCGAGATCGATGCCGGTCCGGCCGGACTCGTCTGAGCCGACACGGGCATAGGGACTGCCATGCTTGGCAAGCCAGCGCTTGCCGTCGTTCCGTTCGTCCTTCCAGTTCAGCCCGTAGATCGGAATCGCGGAGCTCTCCGCGAGCTTGAGCAGCATCGGATGCTCGACGCGGCATCCGGGACACCAGGATGCGAACACGTTGAGCAGCAGGACGTCGCCCTGCAGGTCGGTATTGGCGAGACCGGCACCCTTGCCGTCGAGCGATGCGAGCTGGAAGCGCGGCGTCGGCTTGTCGATCAGGGTCGACGGCATTCGCCGTGGGTCGTTGGTCAGACTGAAGGCCAATCCAGCGGCCAGTGCGGCGAAGGCAACGACGGGTATGAGATAAGGAAGGCGCGGCATGTCTCGTCCTATTCAGCTGGAACGGCAATCGGCACAGCCTGCATTGCCCGTCGCGGTGCACCGATGCGAAATCTCCGATCGGCGAGCGAGATGAAGCCACCGCAAGCCATCATCAGCGCGCCGATCCAGACCAGCGGCACCAGGGGATGATAGTAGCAGCGCACCGCCCAGCCGCCCTTGTCGTCGGGATCGCCGAGCGTCACGTAGACGTTCCAGATCAGGTTGGTGCGAATACCCGCCGCGGTGGTCAGCTGCTGTCTGACGGGATAGAAGCGGCGCTCGCTGGAGAGTTGCGTAAACGGCTTGCCGTTCCGCGTGATGTCGAACGTACCTCGTTCGGCTTCGTAGTTGGGGCCCGGAAACTTTCCGATCGCGCGCAGCTTTATGTCGTAGCCCGCAAGCTGCAGGCTCTGCCCCGGCCGCAGCATCTCGACCTTTTCGCTGGCCCACGCAGTCATTCCGGTTATGCCGGCCACGGTGACACCCATACCCGCATGAGCCAGCACCAAGCCGTAGACCGCGAACGGAGTGGTGCGCGCGAGGTTGAGCGAGGTTGCCAGCGGCGTTGTGGTGCCGAGGCGCACGCGATGAGCAAGTATCATCAGCGAGCCGACGACGAGCCAGACGGCGATGCCGAAGAAGAACGCGACCAGGACATGGTGCCCGAACGTCGCGATCAGGATGGCGACGACGGCGAATACCGCCAGCCCGCCGGCGAGCCGAACTCGTTGCAGCGCCGCTGCGAGCAGATCGCGCTTCCATTTCAGGACCGGGCCAATCACCATGGCGAGCAGCAGCGGAACCATGATGGGAATGAACGTCATGTTGTAGTAGGGCGGCCCGACGGAGATTTTGTCGTTCCCCATCATGTCGACGAGCAGCGGATAGAACGTGCCGAGAAAGACCGTGGCCACCGCTGTCGTCAGCAGCACGTTGTTGAGCACGAGGCCGCTCTCGCGGCTGACGACTCCGAACAACGCACCGTGCTTCAGGCCTGGGGCCCGGACCGCATACAGCGTCAGCGCCCCGCCGGTTGCCACCAGGATCAGCGCCAGGATGAATGCGCCGCGCGATGGATCCTGTGCGAAGGCGTGAACGCTGGTGAGCACCCCGGACCTCACCAGGAAGGTCCCGATCAGGCTCAACGAGAACGTCACGATCCCGAGCAGAATCGTCCAGCTTTGGAGGGCGCTGCGACGCTCGACCACCAGGGCGGAATGCAGCAGCGCAGTCCCCGCGAGCCACGGCATGAAGGACGCGTTCTCGACGGGGTCCCAGAACCACCAGCCACCCCAACCGAGCGTGTAGTAGGCCCACGCGCTGCCGAGCGTGATTCCAATGGTGAGAAAGCACCATGCCGCCAGCACCCACGGTCGAACCCACCGGGCCCAGGCTGCATCGACCTTTCCCTCGATCAGCGCGGCAACCGAGAACGAGAACGCCATCGAGAAGCCGACGTAGCCCAGGTACAGAAACGGCGGATGAAAGGCGAGGCCGGGATCCTGCAGAATGGGATTGAGCCCATTGCCTTCAAGAGGCGCTTCGGTCAGTCGCGCGAACGGATTCGACGTCGAGACGATGAAGGCCAGAAAGCCGAGGCCGATCATGCCGTGCACGCCGAGCACGTTGCTCTGCAGCCGGTCGGGAAGGTTCGTTCCGAACAGCGCGACGGCCGCGCCGAACACCGAGAGAATCAGGACCCACAACAGCATGGATCCCTCATGGTTCCCCCAGACGCCGGAGACCTTGTAGAGCAGCGGCTTCAGCGTGTGCGAATTCGCTGCGACGACCTGGACTGAGAAGTCGGAGTGGACGAAGAGCGACGTCAAGCAGGCGAATGCGGTTGCGACGAAGAGAAACTGAGCCAGGGCAGCGTGACGAACGAAGCCGGCGATCACCGCGGATTGACGACGCAGCGCAGCGAATGGAACGATCGACTGCATCAGGGATACGAGAAGCGCGAGAATTAGTGCAAAGGATCCGGCCTCCGCTGTCATTTTGGCTCTCCGACCCGCAGCGAATATTCCTGCAGCTAACTATCAAGTGTCTGTGATGCGCCGACACTCAATGCGCCGAATGAGGCATCATTCGTACGGAATGATGATGATCCATCGACGCGCATCGAAGTGTAAATGCAACTCAATCGCATCGACTATTAAGATCGCGAAGATGATCGAGGGCGGCGATGGAGAGCGTTGTGTTGGTGGAGAATCGACGCGCTCGATCGTCCGCCGCGCAGTCGAACAGCCGATGCAGCATCATAGGTGCGATAGACAAGGAGCTGCGAGGAGGTCGTCTGCTATTCCAGAAGCTTGGCGAGGTCGTTGTGACCGCTGGCGATGGCGATGTCCGTGGCACGTTCATGCCGCTTGTTCTTCAATTGCTTCTCGGCGCCGGCGGCAAGCAGGTTCTGCGCGATGTCGATGTGCCCTTCATGGGCCGCCATCATCAACGCGCTCATGCCCTGACCGTTGCGCAGGTTCGGATCAGCCTTGCGCCGGAGTAGCTCAGCGACGACATCGGCAAGCCCGGCGCGTGCGGCAAGGATCAGGGCGGTATTTCCGCTTCCGGTCGCGCGTTTCGGATCGGCGCCGTGGTCCAGCAGAAGCAGCGCGGCCGCGGCGCTGCGGCCTTCGATGGCATTCAGCAATGGCGTCCTTCCGTCGAGGTCGGCGCGGTTGACGTCGGCGCCTGCGCGGATCAGTTGCTCGAGCGCGCGCGTATTGCCAGTGCTGGCCGCGTGCCAGAGGGCGGTGTGGCCTTGCCCATCGGCGGCGTTGAGATCCGACCTTTGAACGAGTTGCCGATCGAGCCCGCCATCGGTGCATGATGCGACTGCGATCATGAGCGGGGTCCGGCCGTCGGCCGGCGTTGGAAGGTTGCCCGAGGCGCCATCGAGCAGCGCGGCAATGGCGGCGCCATTGCAGCGGCCGAGGGCGATCAGCAGCGCGGTCGAGCCATCCGCTCGCGCCGCGGATGGGTCGGCGGACTTCGTCAGCAGCAATTTGACGACGTCCCCGTGGTCCTTGTCCGCTGCCAGCATCAACGGCGTGTCGCCGCGCCGGTTGCCGATGTTCGGGTTGGCTCCCGAGGCAAGCAGCAGCTCCACCAGCCGAAGATGCCCGGCGGCGGCGGCGATCGCCAGCGGCGTATCGCCGTCCTCGTTGACTGCGTTGACGTCGGCCTTTGCTGTGATCAACTGCCGCATCGGATCGAGCTGACCGCGCAGGGCCGCATCGATGATGGCCGGATGGCCATTTCGTATCGCGGCCTGCGCATCGAGCGTCGGGACAGGCTTGCGCATAGTCTCGCGCTCCACCTCTCGGGCGCGCGGGTGCGAGGCTCGGTTGGCGATGTCGGCCAGCAACTGCTCGGCGGGCTGATAGCCGGCCGCGGCCGATTTGCGCAGCCAATCCCGTGCCCGCTCGGGATCGGCCGACGTTCCTCGTCCTGCGAGCCACATCGCAGCGACATTGTATTGCGCTTTGGCGTGCCCCTTCTTCGCACTTGCCTCCATCCATTTGAACGCCAGCGTGTCGTCGGATCGGGTGCCGAGACCTGAGCGATAGAGCGATGCAAGCCGGTACTGCGCCTCTGGATCGCCGGCGATTGCGGCGCGCTCGAGCAGCTTCAGTGCCTCCTCGGGACGTCCGGCCCGGATTGCCGCATCCGCAGCCTGGCGCGCGCCGGATATTTCGGAGCTCGCGCCCGCCGGCGCATCGCCGGCCGGGGCGACCGACGGTAGGGCCGAGCCGAGGAGACAGATCAGCGGGATGATGACGTGAGAGGACTTATGCCGTGCCATACTTCGTCTCGACCTCGATACCCATGCTCTTCAGGAATCCGGTGGGCAGAATGCCGCCGACGCAGACAATGACGGCATCGTTTCGGATGGTGCTCGTGTCACCATCAGCATCGATGTCGACGTCGTCCTGGCCGATTCGTTTCACCGACGAATTGTAGATGACGCGGAGCCGTCCCGATCGAGTGGTGTCCTCCACCCGTTGGCGGTTCTTCAGTTTGGCGCGACTGAACGACTCGCTGCGATGAGACAGGGTCACCGTCGTTCCGGGTTCGTCCGCGATGGAGCACGCGGCTTCCAATGCGGCGTCGCCGCCGCCGACCACGAGCACATGCTGGCCGCGATATTGTTCGGGGTCGATCAGTCGATAGACGACCTTGGTCTGCTCTTCGCCCGGAACCTCCAGCTTGCGCGGCGTTCCGCGCCGCCCGATCGCCAAGAGGACTGAATGCGTTCTGTGGCTGCCGCGGTTCGTCCTGACATCAAATCGATCTCCGACACGCGTGACCGCTTCGACGCGCTCGCCGACGTTCACCCTGAGACGGGCTTTGCGCACGATGCTCATGAAGAAGGCGATCAGCTGTTCCTTGCTGAGCTCCCTGAAGTTGAACTTTCCCGCGAGCGGAAGCGTGAAGGGAGCGGTCATCACCAGTTTGCCGCGCGGGAAGTGCGCGACCGTGCCGCCGAGCGAGTCCTGTTCGAGGGTGACGAAACGCAGCCGATGCTGAAGACACGCGAGACTCGCCGAGAGACCGGCCGGACCGCAGCCGACGATCACGACGTCGAGCATGTCCGACTTGCCGACATTCTTGATCCTGCGGACGGAGTCGATCGCCTGGCGCCCTTGCTCGATAGCGTTGCGGACGAGGCCCATTCCTCCGAGCTCTCCCGCGATGAAGATGCCGGGCACGTTGGTCTGGAACGCCTCGTCCACGTTCGGAATGTCGATGCCGCGCGTCTCGGTGCCGAAAACCAGCGTGATGGCGTTCACAGGGCAGACCGCTTTGCAGGCGCCGTGCCCGATGCAGTGCGAGGGCTCGACGAGCGAAGCCTTGCCGCCGATCAGGCCGAGAATGTCGCCCTCCGGGCAAGCCCTGACACATGAGCCGCAGCCGATGCACAGGGCATGATCGATGATGGGATGGAGCGATGCCGGTTCGAGAAGACCGGCGTCCTTGGCGGCCGAGAGCTTCGCGACGCTCTTTATCTCTTTGCGTTTGCGTACGGCCATGTAGGTCGCCCAGACGCCGAGCATTGGGGCGGCGTAGACCATCAGGAGATTGAGCGCCATGTCCTCTCTCTCATCTTCTCTTACGAACTGGCGGCGGAGGAGAGCAGCCGCTGCAAGCCACGCAAGAAGTCCGGTCGCGTAGCTAGATGCAAACTCCTCTCAACAGATGACGACATAGAAATTCCTGATTGATCTGTAGACCTGCGGACAAAGATGAGATCGATCGTTGAACAGATGCCGTCGGCGGAAATATGGCTCGTACTGATCGCGGACTAATAACGTCGTTGTCGAATGACGCATGGAGCTATTGCAAGTGGTTATCAGGAAGCACTCTCTCGACTGAGATCCGGAGATCCGCGGGCGAGCCGGACATCCTCCGACCCGGTATCCGGGATTTGCAGGAAGCGTCGACGATATGAGCAGGGCAGCGGTCGCGCGCGCGAGTGGCAATCCTCTTCGAGGAACCCTTCCGGTCGTCATCACGGTCGTCGTCATCGGAGCGATCGGCACCGGGTGGCTGCAGAAGGAGGAAGAATATATTACGCCAGGATCGGGAACCGGGTACTGGCTCGGAATATACGGCAGCGTCGCGATGTTATCGTTGCTGGCCTATTCGATGCGCAAGCGCTTCAAGTCGCTGCGCGGGATGGGCTCGGTGCCGTTCTGGTTCAGGACGCACATGCTGCTGGGTGTCGTCGGTCCGGTGCTCATCCTGTTCCATGCAAATTTCAAGCTGGGAGCGCTCAACAGCAACGTCGCGTTCTTCGCCATGCTGATCGTTGCGATCAGCGGCGTGATCGGCCGGTACATCTACGGCAAGATCCACATGGGTCTCCATGGCGGAAGGGCGCGCGTCAAAGAGCTGCTCGTGGAGGCCGAGACGATGCGGACGGAGCTCGGTCAGGAGATGCAGGCCGCGTCGTTCGTGTCGCGCGAGTTGGCCACCTTCAGCAAGGGTCTCGACAAAAGGGTGCCGCGAACCGCGTTGGGCAGCCTGCGGACCGGGGCGATCATCGCCGCGCGCACGCGGCGGCTGCGTGTCAACGTGACTGCGGAAGCGCGCCGGCTCATTCGCGCCGAGGCGAAGCGGGCGCGATGGTCATGGTCCGAGCGGCGTCGCCGCGAGAAGCGGGTCGAAGAAGTCGTACGGCGGTATGCCGCTGCAGTGCGGAAGGCCGCCGAGCTGACATTCTTCGAGCGGCTGTTCTCGCTGTGGCACGTTCTCCATCTGCCGCTGTTTTTTCTCATGTTGCTGGCGGGTCTCGTTCATGTCTGGGCCGTCCACCATTATTGACGGAGCTTCGTGATGAGGTGGCGCCTTGCGGCAGTTATTGCCGTCATCATCGGTGTTGTGGCGCTGCCGGCCGGGCTTCGCGCGCAGACGTTGCTGGAAAAGCTGGTGATGCCGGGGCCGCTGGTCGAGAACCATGCCAAGCTCGAGAGCGAATGCGGAAAGTGCCATGAAGCCTTCACGCGGAAGGCGCAGTCGGGTCTCTGCCTCGATTGCCACAAGGAGATCGCAGTCGATCGCAGGCAGCATGAACGGCTGCATGGACGTGAGCAGGCGGCGCTGACCCAGGAGTGCAGGCAGTGTCACACCGATCACAAGGGACGTGGAACCGACATCGTTCAACTCGACAAGGAAACCTTCAATCACGACATGACGAACTACAGGCTGGTCGATTCGCACAAGAGTGTCCCTTGTGCTGGATGCCATGTCGCGAAGGTGAAGTTCCGCAACGCGCCATCGACCTGCTTCGAGTGTCACAAGGCGCTCGATCCGCATCGCGGCCGGCTCGGCGAGCGCTGCGACAACTGCCACACGGCGGTGAAATGGCGCGCGACCAAGGAATTCGACCATACGAAGACCCGGTTTCCCCTCGTTGGCGCGCACAAGTCGGTCGCTTGTGCAACGTGCCATTCCGGCCAGCAATACAAGGATCTGCAGACCTCGTGCGGTTCATGCCACCGTCTTCAGGACGTCCATGCCGGCCGCTTCGGCGACAAATGCGAGACGTGTCACGATCAGGAGAAGTGGAAGACGGTCCGCTTCAACCATGACAAGACCCGTTTCCCGTTGCGAAATGGGCATGCCAAGGTGAAGTGCGAGAGCTGCCATACCGGCGACCTCTACCGGGACAAGCTCGCGACGTCATGCGTCGCCTGTCACCGCAAGCAGGATCCTCATCAGGGCAAGCTCGGCGAACGCTGCGAGACGTGCCATAGCGATGCGGGCTGGCGGAAGAAGCTCTCCTTCGATCATGAGATTACGCGCTTTCCGTTGATAGGTCTGCACAGGTCGGTGCCCTGTGAGGAGTGCCACCGCACGCCGACCTACAAGAACACGCCGATGGCCTGTGAGAGCTGCCACAAGGATTTCCACCAGGGACGGCTCGGGGGACGGTGCGCGACTTGTCACAATCCGAACGGCTGGCGGCTGTGGCGCTTCGATCACGGGCGGCAGACACGGTTCCCGCTGGTTGGGGTCCACCAGACAATCACATGCGAAGCCTGTCATAAGGCCAAGTCGCCGACGGATCTGAAATTGCCGATGGATTGCTTCAGCTGCCATCGCAGCTCGGACGTGCACAACGGCACGTTTGGCCAGACGTGCGAGCGCTGCCATGTCGCAACGGGATGGCGCAACGTTCAGATCAGGAACTGATTCGACGGGCCGCTTTGATCGCACCCGATGTCCGATATCCTGGGGTCGAGCTGAGATGAGCTCGCATCAGCTGTGAACGTGCACGCAGAACAATGACTTGAGCGCTGCTCTGCGAGAACCTCGCGCGCGAAGGACGCCGTAATCCTTACGAGCCATTCAGCTTGAGTTCAGCTTGGCCCAGTTTTGGGCCAGCTTTGCGCGTCTCTGGAAGCCCTGTCGTAGGCGTACCATACGCTGCCTGATCGAGCTGATGACGTAGTCGCCGCTCGATCAACGTAGCGCTGGATGAAGGAGCAGGGGCGTTCGGAGTATTCGGTGGCTGGGGAGATATGCCGCCGAGCCGTACAGAAAATCTGCAAGAACTGACTGGGTTTGTCACGGCGATCGTCGATCAGCGAGGCCCTGGAGGTCTCTGATCGATGAGTCCGATCGCCGTTGCATGTCCGGATGGCGATCGAGTCGAGAGTGAAGATCGGAGTTTGAGTTGGGCAGCTGCTACAGCAAGCGGGGGCTGTTGGCGCGAGCATCGCACCGTCTGGTGCGGTGGCTGCTCGCTGGTGTGCTGCTCGCCTTCGCGTTTGCAGGGCAGGCTGCTGCGCAGAGCTCGTTCGACCATCTCTCGACCGGGTTTCCGCTGACTGGAAGTCATGTCGGCGTGGAGTGCTCGTCCTGCCACGTCGGCGGGCGGTTCAAGGGCACGCAGACGCAGTGCGCCAGTTGCCACAACGGCGCACAGACGGCGGGCATGTCGGTCAACCACCCGATGACCACGCGGCGATGTGAGAGCTGCCATCAGACCTCGACATGGAAGGACGTTCGCGCGATCGACCATACCCAGGCAAAGGCTTCGTGTACGACCTGCCACAACGGCGTCATGGCCCTGGGGAAGCCGAAGAACCACATCACGACGGCGGCGCAGTGCGATGTCTGTCACAGGTCGACCGCCAGCTTTCGCGTCAGGATGAAGATGGATCACGCCGGCATCGTCGCCGGGTGTGCGAATTGCCACGACGGCGCGACGGCGCGCGGCAAGTCGGGCAACCATCTTCAGACCAATCTGCCGTGCGAGTCCTGTCACACCAGCACCGCCAGCTTCGCTGGCGCGGGCTTCAAGCATGCGGCCACCGATACCAGCTGCGCGACCTGTCACAACGGCAAGACGGCGCTCGGGATGACCACGCCGCCGCACATTCCGACCGGCACCCTGCAGTGCTCGAACTGCCATACCAACACCGCGGCAAGCTTCACGTCCTACACGATGAACCACACGGCTGTGGCGACGGCGCGGTGCGACAGCTGCCACAACGGCTCGTTCACCGGCCAGGGCAGCAAGGGCGCGCTGGGCACGGCGTCGTACCCGAACCACGTCGCGACCGGCGGCGCCGACTGCGTCAGCTGTCATGCCAAGGCGGCGAGCGGCTTCACCAGCTGGGGCGGCGCGGCCTTCAAGCATGCGGCGACCGACACCAATTGTTCCTCGTGCCACAACGGCAAGACGGCGCTCGGCATGACCACGCCGCCGCACATCCCCGTGACAGGGATCCAGTGCTCGAATTGCCATAGCAACACGGCGGCGGCGTTCGACGTCTACACGATGAGCCATGCGGCAGTGAGCGCGAGCCGCTGCGACAGCTGCCACAACGGCGGCTACACCGACCAGGGCAACACCGGCGCACTCGGCACCAAGTCTTACCCGAACCACGTCGCCACCAACGGCCAGGACTGCATCACCTGCCACGCGACCGCGGCCAGCGGCGGCTTCAAGAGCTGGGGCGGCGCCGGCTACAAGCACGCCGCGACCGACACCAATTGCGCGACCTGCCACAACGGCAAGACCGCGCTGGGCATGACCACGCCGCCGCATATCCCGACCGGGACGCTGCAATGCTCGAACTGCCATACCAACACCGCGGCGAGCTTCACCACCTACACCATGAACCATGCCGCGGTAGCGACGGCACGCTGCGACAGTTGCCACAACGGCTCGTTCACCGGCCAAGGCACCAAGGGCGCGCTGGGCACGGCGTCGTATCCGAACCACGTCGCCACCGGCGGCGCCGACTGCGTCAGCTGCCATGCCAAGGCCGCGAGCGGCTTCACCAGCTGGGGCGGGGCTGCCTTCAAGCATGCCGCCACCGACACCAATTGCGCGACCTGCCACAACGGCAAGACGGCGCAGGGCATGACCACGCCGCCGCATATCCCGACCGGGACGCTGCAATGCTCGAACTGCCATAGCAACACCGCGGCGAGTTTCACCACCTACACCATGAACCATGCCGCGGTATCGACGGCGCGCTGTGACAGCTGCCACAACGGCTCCTTCACCGGCCAGGGCACCAAGGGCGCGATGGGCACCGCGTCCTACCCGAACCACGTTGCGACCGGCGGGGCGGACTGCGTCAGCTGCCACGCCAAGGCCGCGAGCGGCTTCACCAGCTGGGGCGGGGCTGCGTTCAAGCATGCCGCCACCGACACCAATTGCGCGACCTGCCACAACGGCAAGACGGCGCTGGGCATGACCACGCCGCCGCACATTCCGACCGGGGCGCTGCAATGCTCGAACTGCCATACCAACACCGCGGCAAGCTTCACGTCCTACACGATGAACCACGCTGCGGTAGCGACGGCGCGCTGTGACAGCTGCCACAATGGCTCGTTCACCGGCCAGGGCACCAAGGGCGCGATGGGCACCGCGTCCTACCCGAACCACGTCGCCACCGGCGGGGCGGACTGCGTCAGCTGCCACGCCAAGGCGGCCTCGGGCGGCTTCACCAGCTGGGGCGGGGCTGCCTTCAAGCATGCCGCCACCGACACCAATTGCGCGACCTGCCACAACGGCAAGACGGCGCAGGGCATGACCACGCCGCCGCACATTCCGACCGGGGCGCTGCAATGCTCGAACTGCCATACCAACACCGCGGCAAGCTTCACGTCCTACACGATGAACCACGCTGCGGTAGCGACGGCGCGCTGTGACAGCTGCCACAACGGCTCCTTCACCGGCCAGGGCACCAAGGGCGCGTTGGGCACCGCGTCCTACCCGAACCACGTCGCCACCGGTGGAGCCGACTGCGTCAGCTGCCACGCCAAGGCCGCGAGCGGCTTCACCAGCTGGGGCGGTGCGGCGTTCAAACATGCCGCAACCGACACCAACTGCGCGACCTGTCACAACGGCAAGTCGGCGCTGGGCATGACCACGCCGCCGCACATCCCGACCGGGACGCTGCAGTGCTCGAACTGCCATACCAACACCGCGGCGAGCTTCACCACCTACACCATGAACCACGCCGCGGTATCGACGGCGCGCTGCGACAGTTGCCACAACGGCTCGTTCACCGGCCAGGGCACCAAGGGTGCGCTGGGCACCGCGTCCTACCCGAACCACGTCGCCACCGGTGGAGCCGACTGCGTCAGCTGCCACGCCAAGGCCGCGAGCGGCGGCTTCATCAGCTGGGGCGGGGCTGCGTTCAAGCATGCCGCCACCGACACCAACTGCGCGACCTGTCACAACGGCAGGACCGCGCTGGGCATGACGACGCCGCCGCACATCCCGACCGGGACGCTGCAATGCTCGAACTGCCATACCAACACGGCAGCGAGCTTCACCACCTACACGATGAACCACGCGGCGGTAGCGACGGCGCGCTGTGACAGCTGCCACAATGGCTCGTTCACCGGCCAAGGCACTAAGGGTGCGATGGGTACGGCGTCGTACCCGAACCATGTTGCGACCGGCGGGGCGGACTGCGTCAGCTGCCACGCCAAGGCGGCCTCAGGCGGCTTCACCAGCTGGGGCGGGGCTGCCTTCAAGCATGCCGCCACCGACACCAATTGCGCGACCTGCCACAACGGCAAGACGGCGCAGGGCATGACCACGCCGCCGCATATCCCGACCGGGACGCTGCAGTGCTCGAACTGCCATACCAATACGGCGGCGAGCTTCACGACCTACACGATGAACCACGCGGCGGTAGCGACGGCGCGCTGTGACAGCTGCCACAATGGCTCGTTCACCGGCCAAGGCAGCAAGGGCGCGTTGGGTACGGCGTCGTACCCGAACCATGTTGCGACCGGCGGGGCGGACTGCGTCAGCTGCCACGCCAAGGCGGCCTCAGGCGGCTTCACCAGCTGGGGCGGGGCTGCCTTCAAGCATGCCGCCACCGACACCAATTGCGCGACCTGCCACAACGGCAAGACGGCGCAGGGCATGACCACGCCGCCGCATATCCCGACCGGCACGCTGCAGTGCTCGAACTGCCATGCCAACACCGCAGCGAGCTTCACCACCTACACCATGAACCACGCCGCGGTATCGACGGCACGCTGCGATAGCTGCCACAACGGCTCGTTCACCGGCCAAGGCACCAAGGGTGCGATGGGCACCGCGTCCTACCCGAATCACGTCGCCACCGGCGGAGCGGACTGCGTCAGCTGCCACGCCAAGGCCGCGAGCGGTGGTTTTACCAGCTGGGGCGGCGCTGCCTTCAAGCATGCCGCCACCGACACCAACTGCGCGACCTGCCATAACGGCAAGTCGGCGCAGGGCATGACCACGCCGCCGCACATCCCGACCGGCACGCTGCAGTGCTCGAACTGCCACAGCAACACCGCGGCGAGTTTCACCACCTACACCATGAACCATGCCGCGGTATCGACGGCGCGCTGTGACAGCTGCCACAACGGCTCCTTCACCGGCCAGGGCACCAAGGGCGCGATGGGCACCGCGTCCTACCCGAACCACGTTGCGACCGGCGGAGCGGACTGCGTCAGCTGCCACGCCAAGGCCGCGAGCGGCTTCACCAGCTGGGGCGGGGCTGCGTTCAAGCATGCCGCCACCGACACCAATTGCGCGACCTGCCACAACGGCAAGACGGCGCTGGGCATGACCACGCCGCCGCACATCCCGACTGGCGCGCTGCAATGCTCGAACTGCCACAGCAACACCGCGGCGAGTTTCACCACCTACACCATGAACCATGCCGCGGTATCGACGGCGCGCTGTGACAGCTGCCACAACGGCTCCTTCACCGGCCAGGGCACCAAGGGCGCGATGGGCACCGCGTCCTACCCGAACCACGTTGCGACCGGCGGAGCGGACTGCGTCAGCTGCCACGCCAAGGCCGCGAGCGGCTTCACCAGCTGGGGCGGGGCTGCGTTCAAGCATGCCGCCACCGACACCAATTGCGCGACCTGCCACAACGGCAAGACGGCGCTGGGCATGACCACGCCGCCGCACATTCCGACCGGGGCGCTGCAATGCTCGAACTGCCATACCAACACCGCGGCAAGCTTCACGTCCTACACGATGAACCACGCTGCGGTAGCGACGGCGCGCTGTGACAGCTGCCACAATGGCTCGTTCACCGGCCAGGGCACCAAGGGCGCGATGGGCACCGCGTCCTACCCGAACCACGTCGCCACCGGTGGAGCCGACTGCGTCAGCTGCCACGCCAAGGCCGCGAGCGGCTTCACCAGCTGGGGCGGTGCGGCGTTCAAACATGCCGCAACCGACACCAACTGCGCGACCTGTCACAACGGCAAGTCGGCGCAGGGCATGACCACGCCGCCGCATATCCCGACCGGCACGCTGCAGTGCTCGAACTGCCATACCAATACGGCGGCGAGCTTCACCACCTACACCATGAACCACGCTGCGGTAGCGACGGCGCGCTGTGACAGCTGCCACAACGGCTCGTTCACCGGCCAGGGCACCAAGGGTGCGCTGGGTACGGCGTCGTACCCGAACCATGTTGCGACCGGCGGGGCGGACTGTGTCAGTTGCCACGCCAAGGCCGCGAGCGGCGGCTTCACCAGCTGGGGCGGCGCGGCGTTCAAGCATGCCGCAACGGACACCAACTGCGCGACCTGCCATAACGGCAAGACGGCGCTGGGCATGACCACGCCGCCGCACATCCCGACCGGCACGCTGCAGTGCTCGAACTGCCATACCAATACGGCGGCGAGCTTCACCACCTACACCATGAACCACGCGGCGGTAGCGACGGCGCGCTGTGACAGCTGCCACAACGGCTCCTTCACCGGCCAGGGCACCAAGGGCGCGATGGGTACGGCGTCATTCCCGAATCACGTCGCCACCGGCGGGGCCGATTGCGTCAGCTGTCATAGCAAGGCCGCCAGTGGTGGCTATGTCAGCTGGGGCGGCGCCGCGTTCACCCACTCCGCGGCCAATACCAATTGCTCCACCTGCCACAACGGCTCGAGCGCCAAGGGCTTGACGACGCCGCCGCACATTCCGGTGACGGGCGTCCAGTGCTCGAATTGCCACAGCAACACGGCGGCGAGCTTTGCGACCTACACGATGAGCCATGCCGCCGTGCACGCCACGCGCTGCGACAGCTGTCACAACGGCTCGTATCGCGGCCAGGGCCGTAAGGGTGCGCAGGGGCCGGATCATAGCGCCAAGGCGCAGGATTGCGGCTGCTGCCACGTGCGCGCCGCCGCCAACTTCTCGACCTGGGACGACGACCCGCAGAAGCCGGCAGCCGGTTGCGCCACCACGGCCAGGTCGGTGGTTCCCGCTCAGGCTCCGGTCGTCAAGGCTGTGACGCCGGCCTCGACCGCCAACCGGACCATGACCGCGGCAACGGCAGCTGGTGCTGCAGCGGGTACGAGCGCTGCGCCGGCCACATCTCAGGCGCCAGCTGCGGCGGGTGCTGCGGCCAAGCCTGCGGCGACGAGCAGTTCGACTTTGTTGTTCAGCAGTAAGCCGCTGGCAAATACAGCTGGGACGTCGATGACCACCACAGCGGGGTCCGAAGCAGGGACGGCCACCGTTGCGCCGGGGTCCGCCAAACCCGACAGCTCAGCGACAGCTGCTGGCGCGGCGGCATCCGTGCAGCTGTCGCCGGGCACGTCGCCTCGAATGAGCTTGACGGCACCGCTTGCGCCGAACGATCCGCGCAGCAAGCTCTTGCCTCCGATCGATACGACCAGCACTGACACAGCTGAGGCTCAGAACGCAGGCCGGCTTCCGTCGCTGTTGCCGACTATCAATCCAAGGGCAGGGCTTGCAGGGTCGAGCGCCGGGGAAGCCGGCTCCAGATTCAGCCACTCGATGGCGCAGGGGCCGTGTGCATCGTGCCACAACGGAACGAGCGCGCCTGGCAAGCCGCCGAAGCACATTGCGACGGCTGCGCCGTGCGAGACCTGCCATAAGAGCACGACGACGTTCAGCGGAGCCCGCTTCAGCCACACCGGAGCGGCGGCAGCCTGCGCGAGCTGTCACAACGGCATGACTGCGACCGGCAAGCCGCAGAAGCACGTTGCGACGAACGCGCCGTGCGAGACCTGCCACAAGAGCACGACGACGTTCAGCGGAGCGCGCTTCAGTCACACCGCGACGACGGCGGCTTGTGCGAGCTGCCATAACGGCATGGCCGCGAGCGGCAAGCCGCAGAAGCACGTCGCGACCAATGCGCCGTGCGAGACCTGCCACAAGAGCACGACGACGTTCAGCGGAGCGCGCTTCAGTCACACCGCGACGACGGCGGCCTGTGCGAGCTGCCATAACGGCATGGCAGCGAGCGGCAAGCCGCAGAAGCACGT
This sequence comes from Bradyrhizobium oligotrophicum S58, assembly GCF_000344805.1. Classification (NCBI taxonomy): domain Bacteria; kingdom Pseudomonadati; phylum Pseudomonadota; class Alphaproteobacteria; order Hyphomicrobiales; family Nitrobacteraceae; genus Bradyrhizobium; species Bradyrhizobium oligotrophicum. The sequence continues at coordinate 3,505,822 of NC_020453.1, forward strand.
CGCGACCAACGCGCCATGCGAGACCTGCCACAAGAGCACGACGACGTTCAGCGGCGCCCGCTTCAGCCACTCCGGCACGATGGCGGCCTGCTCCAGCTGCCACAACGGATCATCGGCCGGCGGCAAGCCGCCGCGTCACGTGGTCACCAGCGCGCCATGCGAAAGCTGCCACAAGAACACCGTGTCGTTCTCGGGCGCGCGGATGGATCACACCAGCCTGACCGCGCCATGCGTCAGCTGTCACAATGGCTCGAATGCGACCGGCAAGTCGCCGAAGCACTTCGTGACCAACGTCCCCTGCGAGAGCTGCCACCGGACGGTCAGCTGGAGCTCGATCAACTACCGGCATATGTCGACGAGCTATCCGAATCACAGTGCCGCCATCGGCTGCACGGCCTGTCACAGCGGCAACTCGCAAGCCGTCTTGTTCAAGTTCGCGGCCTACAAGCCCGACTGCGCCGCCTGTCACGCCAGTGATTTCCGGCCGCAGCAGCACGCCAAGCTCGTGAAGCCGGCGCCGATGGACTACACCGTCGCCGAGCTCAAGGACTGCACCGGCGCGTGCCATATCTATGCTGACAAGTCGCAGACCACCATCGTCACCCGCCGCCAGCGGCAGCATCGGGTCAATGGAGGTGGCTGGTGATGCGCGGCCGCTCCGGACAAGTCGCGGCTGCGAGGTCGGCGGGATGGCGGATCAGTCTGCTGTCCGTCTTTCTTGCACTCCTGCTCGATGGCGGCTTCGGCGTCGCACCGGCCCAGCCGGTCATCGATCAGTTCGTCGCCGGCGCGAACGCCACCACGGTCGGAAACTGCAGCCTCCTGCGCGTCAATTTTCACGTCCGTGTCCGCTACACCGGGCATTTTCCGCTTGATCAGGGCAGCCAGCTCAGCGTCTCGCTGCAACTGGTGGATCGGGACGCCATCATGGCGCGGCGCCTGGTCAGGCGCGAAGGCGTGCGTGTCGACAATGCCCAGGGCTCCGGCATCCAGGACGTCTATCTGACGCTCGATCAGAACAGGGGACCGATCCTCGTCGTCCAGCTTGCCGGCGAGTTCGCCTACCAGATCGTGCAGTCCGGCAGCTTCGAGCAGGTGGCGATCGTGATTGCCCGAAAGGGCCCGGTGTCGGCTTGCAAGGTGAAAGCCCTGGTGCCGAACGTGGCCGCTCCGGATGCGCCGAAACCGGCTGCGGTCCCCGGCGCGGCGGCGTCGGTCCGCAACGACAACCGCACGATGCAGCAGCCGTCCGCAGCGGACATCCGGTTTGCGGAGGCCTCGATGGACGAGGCGCGCGCATCGATCAAGAAAGGCAATTTCAGCGCCGCGATCGATCTCTTGAGGAAGGTGCTGAAACTCCCTGAAAACGGCTCGAGCGCCGAGGCGCAGGAGCTGCTCGGCGTTGCGCGCCAGAAGGCCGGCCAGACCGCTGCCGCCCAGGCCGAATATGAGGACTATCTGCGCCGCTATCCGAGCGGCGAGGGTGCCGAGCGGGTGCGGCAGCGGCTCGCCGCACTCCTCACCGCAACCAGCAGCGCACCGGCGCGACCGCGCGACATGTCTCCTGCCACGTCCGACGGCGGAGACATGGGGATGGCGACGAAGGCGATAGGGCCGAACGGTGATACCCGCTGGACGATGTCGGGCAGCCTCTCGACGACCTTCATCACCAACGACACGACGAGCGCCGTCAAGGACAGGGCGCTTGCGCCGAACCCGAATGCCGATCCCGATGCCCACCGGGTTCACCAGAACACGCTGCTGACCAATTTCGACTACCTCGGAACGTCGGACAACGATCGCATCAGGACCAAGTTCAGGCTGGCCTTCACCCATGAGCGCCAGTTCGATACCGGAAACGACAAGTACGGCGTGTCGACCGCGCAGGTCGATTATACCCTGAAGGAAGCCGACGTGACGTTGCGGGTCGGACGGCAGTCCCGCAACACCGGCGGCGTCATCGGTCGTTTCGACGGCGCGGTGCTGAGCTGGCAGAAGAGCCCCGGGCTGCGCTTGAACGTGCTCGCGGGCTCGCCGAACTGGAGCCGCTTCGACGCGCCGTTCAAGGACGGCAAGACGCTCTACGGCGCAAGCATCGACTTCGGCAAGATCCTGGGTGGGCTCGAAACCACCGTCTACCTGATCTCGCAATACGACCGCAACATCGTCGACCGCCAGGCCATCGGCGCCGAATTCCGCTACTTCGACACCAACAAATCGCTGCTCGGCCTGATCGACTACGACACGCATTTCCGCGCGCTCAATGCCGCCGTGTTCTCCGGAACCTATACGTTCGAGGACAAGTCGGTCATCAACGCCTCCTTTGACTACCGAAGAGTTCCATTTCTCTCGACCTGGAATGCGTTGCAGGGGCAGCCGTTTCTCACGATCTACGACATGATGAAGTTCAATACCGCGGGCGAGATCAGGCAACTCGCGATCGACCGGACACCGACGTTCCAGTCGGCGATGGTGAGCTACTCGCGGCCTTTGAACGAGACCTGGCAGGTCGCCGCCGATGCCACGGTGACCAATCTGACCGGCACGCTGCCGTCCGGGGGCGTCGACGGCACGCCGGCGAGCGGTCTCGAATATTACCTGTCGGCTCAGCTGACCGGGAACGGCATCATCAAGCCAGGCGATCTGTTCATGGGCGCGCTGCGCTACGCGAGCCTGGCGGATTCGAAGTTCTACGTGCTCGATCTCGCCACGCGCTATCCGATCACGCCCGATCTCGCCATCAGCCCGCGGCTGCGCATGGGCTACAGGTCCGGGACGAAGACCGACCTGAAGGAGTACACGATCCTGCCGTCGCTGCTGGTCAGCTATCTCTGGTCGAAGGAGATCAGCATGGAAACGGAGATCGGCTATAGGTTCGTCGACAGCACGCTGGCCAACGTCAAGACGACGACCAAGGATCTGTTCGCGACCGTCACGTTGCGGCGCGACTTCAACGCCGACGGTGTCACCAAGTGCAGCGCCTCGATCGTCAGCTGCGCCTGGGCCAGGCCCGCAGCGTTGCAGGGCGGGCAGGGGGTGGGCTCGGGCGACATGCCGCTGCAGTCGCGCGCGTCGATTCCGCCGTCCTACATGCTGGAGACCGGTGTGCGCTACTGGTTCAGCTCGGGCCAGAATCGCTATCGTTATTTCGCCGACCAGGCCGCCACGCAACAAGTCTCCCGGCTCGCCTATGGCGGCATGACCGGGCACAGTGGCGAGATGTTCTTCAGGGTCGATGCGCTCGACGGACCCTTCACCAACATGTTCCTGAAGGGCTACATCGGAGCGGGCAAGATCAGCTCGGGCACGCTGGTCGACGAGGACTTCGCTCCGTTCGTCAATCCCTCGTCCAAGACCGTCAGCAGGATCGGCGGAGGGCTGCAATACGCGAACCTCGATGTGGGCTTCAATCTGCTGGAGACGGAGCGCTTCCGGCTTGGCGCCTTCGTCGGCTATCAGTATTGGGCGGAAACCGTCGACGCGCGAGGCTGCACCCAGGTGGGCGGCAATCCGGTGATCTGCAGTCCGGCGCTGGGCGCTGGCGTCAAGGTGGTGACCGAGCAGGACCGGTGGCACAGCGGACGGGCCGGAGTCTCACTCGACACGCGGCTGTCGGATCGGCTCAACTGGCAGGTGGAGGCCGCCTATGTCTGGACCTCGCAGAACGCGATCGACACGCACTATTTCACGTTCGGTCGCGATCCTGCTTCTGGACAAGGAAGCGGCTTCCAGACCGAGACCGTCCTGAACTATCAGCTGACCGACAATTTCCGCATCGGAATCGGTGGGCGCTGGTGGCATCTCAGCACCAATGCTGTCGACTCGTTCAATCAAGTCCTGAGATATACGACGGAGCGCTACGGCGTCTTCCTGCAGGGCTCCTACCAGTTCAATCGGGCAAAATAGTCGACCGGAGTGGTCCATCATGAACTACCAGATACGGCCATCCGGCCTTCTTCCCGAGTACGAGGCGATGTTCCGCGAGGCATTGGATCGGCTGCATCAGGAACGACGCTATCGTGTCTTTGCGGATCTCGAACGGCTGGCGGGCCGCTATCCCTACGCGATCTGGCATTCGGAGGAGGGCGAGCGCGAGGTCGTGATCTGGTGCTCGAACGACTATCTGGGCATGAGCCAACACCCGAAGGTCATCAGCGCCATGATCGATACCGCGTGGCGCATGGGCGCAGGTGCCGGCGGCACCCGCAACATCGCGGGGACGAACCACCCGCTCGTCGCCCTCGAGAGGGAGCTGGCGGATCTCCACGGCAAGGAGGCTGCGCTGGTGTTTACCTCGGGCTATGTTTCCAACGAGGCGGGGATATCGACCATCGCCAAGCTGCTGCCGCGGTGTCTGCTGCTGTCCGACGCCTTGAACCACAACTCCATGATCGAGGGGGTTCGCAAGGCCGGCGCCGAGAAGCAGATCTGGCAGCACAATGATACGGATCATCTCGAGCGTCTGCTGCGCGCAGCCGATCCCGAACGGCCGAAGCTGATCGTGTGCGAGAGCCTCTACTCCATGGACGGCGATATCGCGCCTCTGCATCGAATTTGCGATCTGGCCGAGCGCTACGGCGCGCTGACCTATGTCGACGAGGTGCACGCGGTCGGGATGTACGGCGCGCGCGGCGGCGGCATCGCGGAGCGCGATGGTGTGATGGAAAGGATCGACATTATCGAGGGCACGCTGGCAAAGGCCTATGGCTGCCTCGGCGGCTATCTTGCTGCCGGGGTGAACCTGGTCGATGCGGTGCGCTCCTACGCCCCCGGGTTCATCTTCACGACGGCATTGCCGCCGCCGGTCTGCGCAGCCGCGACCGCCGCGATCCGGCATCTGAAAGTCTCGACGGCAGAGCGCAGCCGGCATCAGGAACGTGCCGCGCGCCTGAAGTCCACCCTGATCGCCGCAGATATTCCGGTGATGCCGAGCGAGAGCCATATCGTGCCGGTGCATGTCGGCGATCCCGAGAAGTGCAGGGCGGCGTCGGACCTGCTGATGTCGGAGCACGGCATCTACATCCAGCCGATCAACTACCCCACGGTTCGGCGAGGAATGGAACGCCTACGCCTCACACCAACGCCGTATCACGACGACGCACTGATGGACCGGCTGGTCGATGCGATGGTCGAGGTGTGGGACAGACTCCACCTCCGCTTCCGCCGGGACAGTGACCTGTCGCGCGGGAACGAGACGCGATAGCGCTTCCAGCCAACGATTGGATCAGAAATCGGAGGTTCGGCCGGCGTGGGGGAAGGCGGTCGTGCTCCTGCTGACACGCCCCCGACTGATCGGATGTGGGCCCGCAAATTCCACGCGCAGGCGGACTTCGCCTGAAAAGCGTCGTGGCTGATGGCCGGAATTCGTGTCCTATGTAACGGCGGTCGGGCGAAGGTTGGCCAGCGGCGACGTGTGGTGACAAACGACGCTCCGCGAATCAATAAAGCTTTGAGATGAATAGGCTTTTCAGTGAAGTGAAAATCGATGATGGGTATGCTTGGTGGAGGTGGCCCTGGCGCGCTCGGAGAGATTCGAACTCCCGACCCTCGGAATCGAAATCCGATGCTCTATCCAGCTGAGCTACGAGCGCGTGCCGACGGACCAAATCTCCGTGCGACTCCGGATATCAGACTTGAACCGGCAAGGCCAGCCTTCGCAACGCATCAACCGCCAGCATGATTGCGAGCAGGAGAGGCGCGGGCAGGGGCCGTTCGGCGCCGTCAGAAGCACGGATGCCGGCGCCTGTCCTGGCCGATATAGGCGGACGAGCTCTGGTAGCAGTGATTGGTCGAGGGGCCGTCATAGAACGCAAAGGTGCCCGGCATCGGACCGGGGCCGTAATTGTGCAGAAAGCTGATCGCGTAGGGCAGCCCATGGTGATGGCGGTGATGGTGGCGATGGTGGATGCGTGCCTCCGACGCCGCCGGAGCCAAGGCCGCTGCGGCGACGATGAAAGCGGCGGCGAAGGATACGAGCTTGCTCATGTCTTTTCTCCGGAAATGACGCTAAGGCCAGCCATCTGGCCGGTGTTCTAACCCGACAGGGGCGGAAAGGGTGCGCGAAAGCGGCCGTCCTGTCAAAATTCTGGCCTTTTCGGCGTGCTTAACCAGTTTGTGGCAAGGTCCGTCCAATGCGCCGCGCATCGGGCTGCAGAGCCTTGCCGCGCCCTTGCCGAGATGAGACCCGGTTTCCCGTCCGATCCATGAACCGCCTGATCCCCTGCGTCGTGCTTTCCCTGGTCGCCGCGACACCGGCGCGTGCGGATCTGCACATCACGCGCGATCATGGCGGCTACATCGAAGAGTACAAGGCCAAGTACAAGCACATCCGGGAAACGCGTCAGCGCGTGATCATCGACGGCATCTGCAATTCCGCCTGCACGCTGGTGTTCGGCATCGTTCCGATCAACAAGATCTGCGTCACGCCGAAGGCAAGTCTCGGCTTCCATCAGGCCTATTACGACAAGGCGTTCACCTTCGGCATCAAGGTCACCAGCATCGAGGGGACGTCCGAGCTGATGTCCTATTATCCCGACACCGTGAAGGATTGGATCCGCCGCAATGGCGGGCTGACCACCGAGATGAAGCGGATCAAGAACGGCGCCGAGCTCTGGAAGATCGTCGATCCCTGTCCTGACTCCTGGTGACACGAATTGATCTCGAAGCAGGTGGTCACGGTTCGCTTCGCATCGCACCAATCCGGCTTGGCCTCCTCAGGATCTCGGCTTGTTCCCTCATGGCGTCACGTGGCGGGCAGATCGAACAACGCACGAAACAATCCAGCGCCAGATTGTCCCCACGACCGGGCACTGGATTGTTTCGCCGAGACCGTCAGTGAAGGCGATGGTCGGTCTTCAGTCCCGAACCAAGCGGGTTCAGCGCTTGGCCTTCTTCGTCTTCTTGGCGGCTTTCTTGGTGGCCTTCTTGGCCGTCTTCTTCGCAGCCTTCTTGGCAGCTTTCTTCACCGTCTTCTTGGCCGACTTCTTGGTCGCAACCTTCTTGGCCTTGGCAGCGGCCCGCCTGGGTGCAGCCTTCTTGGACGTCTTCTTCGCGGACTTCTTGGCGGCGCGCCTGGTCTTGGGCGCCGTCGTGGTCACCGGATCCTTCGGTGCTTCGGCCGGCATGGTCGTCGCGGTCACGGTAGGGTCAGAGAGAGGAGTGTCGTCCATATCGGGTCCCCCGATTTGTTGGAAACCCCATAACGATAGCTGGATTCTCTCTGCTGTCAAAGCGGACCCCAACTAATCACTTGTGCGCAAGCTCGCATAAGCGGCCAAAGCCCGCTCGCGCCCGTGCCTGTGCTCCACGATCGGCGCCGGATAGGAGCGCCCGAGCGCAACGCCGGCCTCGGCGAGTTCGAGCGGCTTGGCGGCCCAGGGCTGGTGGATCAGGCTCGCAGGAAGCCGCGCCAGCTCTGGAACCCAGCGCCGCACATAGGTGCCGTTGGAATCGAACTTCTCGCCCTGCAGCACGGGATTGAAGACGCGGAAATAGGGCGCAGCGTCGGCGCCGGAGCCGGCCACCCACTGCCAGCTCGCCGGATTGCTGCCGGGGTCGGCATCGACCAGCGTGTCCCAGAACCACTGTTCGCCAAGCCGCCAGTCGATCAGGAGATGCTTGACCAGCAGGGAGGCGGCGACCATGCGCACCCGGTTGTGCATGCTCCCGGTATGCCAGAGCTCGCGCATGCCGGCGTCGACGATCGGATAGCCGGTGCGCCCGCGCTGCCAGGCCTGCAGCGCTGCATCATTCTGCGCCCAGGGGAAAGCGTCGAAGGACGCCTGCAGGTTGCGGGTGGCGAGATCGGGATTGTTGTAAAGCAGATGGCGGCTGAACTCGCGCCAGCCCAGCTCGCTCAGAAATTTCTCGATCCCCCGTGCGAAGGCGGGGTGCTCCTCCGCCGCGAAACGTGCGGCGTGCCAGATCTGGCGCGGGCTGATTTCGCCGAACCGCAGATGCGGCGACATGCGCGAGGTTGCGTCGATGTCCGGCCGGTCGCGATCGGCGGCATAGCTGCGCACCGCGGTTTCAAGGAATTTGCCAAGGCGCTCCTGCGCCGCGCGCTCTCCGGCCTGCCACGTCGCGCGCAGGCCGCCCGCCCAATCGGGGCGGGTCGGCTCCAGCCCGAGCTCATCGATGGCAAGGCTCGCCACACCTGGGGGCGACGACAGCCTGGCTGGAATCGGCAGCGGCTTCGGCGGATCGCCCAAGGCGAGCACGCGCTTCCAGAACGGCGTGAACACACGCGGGCCGCGTCCCTCCTTGCCGCGCAACTCGGCCGGATCGACCAGCAGATCATCGGCAAACACACGTGACTTCACGTCGATCGCGTCGAGCGCAACCTCGACGTCCGCGGCAACGGCACGCGGTTCGGCCTGCGCGACATCGTTCCAGTAAACCGCGCCGGCGTTGGTCTCACGCGCCAGCGCACCGATCACCTTTGCCGCGGGGCCGCGGCGGATCACGAGCTCGACGCCGAGCGTGTGTAGTTCGCCTTGAAGTGCACGCAGCGATTGCGCGAGCCACCAGCGCGTGGCGCCGCCGAGCGAACGCAACGCAGGGCTTTCCTGATCGTACACGTAACTACAAACGATGGGAGTGCCCGACATCGCTGCGGTATACAACGCGGGGTGGTCAGATAGCCGCAGGCTCTCGCGAAACCATACGATGATGGGGGAAGACGACATATTCAGGTATCTTATTGCCGTTTTTGGTGGGGGTTCCGGTATTCTACGCTCCGGAAAATAACTGCTTCGAAACCAACTACGGGCACTTTGAGATTCAGTTGCAGTTCCCCTGGAAGGTTTATCTCGTGTCCGTCAAATTGAAGCTCGGCACCAAGGCGCTGATCGGCGCCGTTGTCGTGATCGCACTGAACACAGCTCTCGTGGTCGGCGCAGCGTACTGGTCGCTGTCCTCCGATTTCACCGACCGCGCCAAACGCGACATCGAAGGTAATCTGCGCACGTTTGCGCTGACGTTCAGCGAGACGTTCAAGGACGCCAAGGTCAGCGTGCAGAACGGCGTCGTCACGCGTATCGAGATTCCGGCAATCCCCGAGATCAAGGATCACGCGATCGTCGACCGCGCGGTGTCCTATGTCGGCGGCAGCGCCACGCTGTTCGTCGTCGACGGCAACGGCCAGTTCGTGCGCCGCTCCACCAACGTGAAGAAGGAGAATGGCGACCGCGCGGTGGGCACGCAGCTCGCCGCTGATCACCCGGCGCAGGCGCTGCTGCGTCGCGGCGAGGCCTATAAGGGACCGGCGACGCTGTTCGGCAAGCCGTTCATGACGGCGTATTTCCCCGTCACCGATGCCGCGAGCAAGGTGATCGGCATTCTCTATGTCGGCGTTCCCATGGCCGAGCTCGACGCCATGCTGTCGCAGGCGATGCAGACCATGATCGTCGCAGCCGCCATCGCCGCGATGCTCGTGCTCGGCCTCACTTTGCTGGTCGTGCGGCGCGTGACCAAGCCCTTGACCTCCGTGACGCAGGCGCTGACCGCCATCGCCGAGGGCCGCGAGGACGTCCAGATCAAGTCCGACGACCGTGGCGACGAGATCGGCGAGATCGCCCGCAGCCTGGTCGTGTTCCGCAGTGCCGCCAGCGAGCGGCGCCGGATGCGCGAGGAGCAGACGGCGTCCTTGGCCGCGGGGATCGAGCAGCGCAAGGCCGAGCTGCAGCGCTTCGTCGATTCCTTCCAGGCCAGCATCGGCGGCATCATCGAGAACGTCTTGACCTCGTCGGGTGAGTTCGAGCGCGAGGCGCGCCAGCTGACCCAGACGGCGCGCACGACCGCCGACCTGTCGGGACAGTCGGCCGGCGCTTCGGAAACCGCGTCCGAGCACGTCCGCACCGCGGCCGTTGCATCGGACGAGCTGTCCGGCTCGATCGCCGAGATCATCCGCCGCGTGCAGGAGTCCAACGCCATCGCCGCCGAGGCGGTCAACCAGGCGACCGCGACCGACCAGCGCATCAAGGAGCTGTCCGACGCCGGCAACCGCATCGGCGACGTCGTCAAGCTGATCACCTCGATCGCCGAGCAGACCAACCTGCTGGCGCTCAACGCCACCATCGAGGCCGCCCGCGCCGGCGATGCCGGCCGCGGCTTCGCGGTGGTCGCCCAGGAGGTCAAGACCTTGGCCGGCCAGACCGCCAAGGCGACCGAGGAGATCTCCAGCCAGATCGCCAACATGCAGACCGTGACGCAGGAATCGGTCGACGCCATCAAGGCGATCGGCTCGACCATCGAGCGCATCAACGGCATCGCCGCGTCGATCTCGGCTGCCGTCGAACAGCAGCGCGCCGCCACGCAGAACATCACCCAGAGCGTCCGCTCGGCGGCGACCGGCACCGCCGAGGTCGTCAACAACATCCGCAGCGCGGCGCGCGGGGCCGGCGAGACCGGCGAAAGCTCCAACCGGATGTTCGCCTCGGCCCAGGCGCTGTCCAGCGAGAGCCTGCGGCTGAAGGCCGAGGTGCAGAAGTTCCTCGACGGCATGCGCGCCGCCTGACATGGCGGCTCACCCGTAGAGCAATCGTGGCAGGATGGTCACGATGCCCGGGAACAGGGTGAGCAGCAGCACGAAGGCGATCATGATGGCGAGATAGGGGGCGGTCACGCGGGCGATGTAGCCCAGGCCGTCCTCCGTCAGGCCCTGGATCACGAACAGGTTGAAGCCGACCGGCGGCGTGATCTGGGCCATCTCGACGGCGAGCACCAGGAAGATTCCGAACCAGACCTTGTCAAAGCCGGCGCCCTTCACGATCGGGAGCACGATCGGTAGGGTCATCACGATCATCGAGAAGCCGTCGAGGAAGCAGCCGAGGATCAGGTAGAACACGATCAGCACGGCGATCAGCATCAACGGCGACAGGCCGAGGCCCTTCACGAAGGCGGCCACGGCTTGCGGAATGCCGAGGAACGCCGCGGCGTTGCCGAGGATAGACGCGCCGAGCACGATCAGCGCGATCATCGAGCAGGTGATGACCGAGCCGATCATCACGTCGCGCACGACCTGTCGCGACATTGCGCCCTGAAAATAGGCCACCAGCGCCGCGCCCAGCACGCCGACAGCTGCGGCTTCCGAGGGGGTGGCGAGGCCGCCATACATCGAGCCGAGCACGCAGGCGATCAGGAACAGGGCAGGCGCCAGGTCCTTCAGCGCGGCAAAGCGCTCGGCCCACGGCACCTGCGACAGCAGCGCTTCGGCCTTCGGCACCATTGCCGGTTTCAGCGTCGTGTGCAGCATCACCCAGCCCATGAAGGTGCCGGCCAGCAGCAGGCCCGGCAGCACGCCGGCGGTGAACAGCTTCAGGATCGAGACGTCGCCGAGCACGCCATAGATGATCATGATGTTCGACGGCGGAATCAGGAAGCCGAGCGTGCCGGCGCCGGCGAGCGAGCCGATCGCGATGTCGCGCGAATAGCCGCGGCGCAGCAGCTCGTTCAGCGACATCCGGCCGATGACCTGCGTGGTTGCCGCCGACGAGCCTGAGATGGCCGCGAAGATGGTGCAGCCGATGACGTTGACGTGCAGCAGGCGGCCGGGCAGCAGGCCGGCCCATGGCGCCAGGCCCTGGAACAGCGAGCGCGACAGCCGGGTGCGGAACAGCAACTCGCCCATCAGGATGAACAGCGGCAGCGCCAGCAGCTCCTGGGTGGTCAAGATGTTCCAGGCATATTGCGGAAGCAGCTTGTCCAGCGGGATCGAACGGAACATCGCCAGCAGCAGGGTCGCGGTGAAGGCAAGCGTGAGCCCGATCCACAGGCCACCGGCCAGCAGTGCGAACAGGATGACGAACAGGCTGATGACTTCGATGGTCATGGGGCGAGGGTGTCCGCGGTGAGGGGGGCGGGCGGGATGGGGCGGGCCGAGGAGGGGCCGGCCGAGCGGTCACCCGCTGAATGCTCGAGGTGGGTACACCTCGCGCGGCGAGCACGTCTCCACCTCGCCCCGCTTGCGGGGAGAGGTCGGATTGCATCGTTAGATGCAATCCGGTTGAGGGGGTACAGGTCTCTCCACGCACACTTCCCGTGCGTCTGCCCCTCACCCCACCCCTCTCCCCGCAAGAGCGGGGCGAGGGAGCGCACCGCATGCGAGGCGAGAACTCTCCTATTAGTTAGCAGACAACTACGAAGGTCGGCTGCCACCAGCGGCGAGATGATCGACTCGATGTACAATCGTCCCCTCATTCGACCGGCGACGCCTTCATCCGGTGATCCTCCAGCGGCAGGCCCAGCGCGGCCTGGATGGCGCGGGCGAGGAATTGCAGGGTCAGGAGCAGCATCCCGAAGGTGACGACGGCCTGCGGAAACCATAGCGGCGTGTCGCTCGAGGTCGAGACCTGGCCGCGGACGAACGATCCCCACGCGAACTTCGTCATCGCCCATGTGAGGAACGTCATGAAAGCGAAGCCGGCGGCCGCGGCCAGCACCTCCAGTGCGCGCTGCAGCGGGGCCGGCACGTTCTTCAGCAGTAGCACGACGCGGATGTGACCGCCGACCCGGAGCGTCATGGCGGCGCCGAAGGTGAACGAGGCCGCCATCAGGTAGGACGAGTATTCCCAGGCGATCGAGATCGTCGGCGGGAAGAACGGCAGCACGTTGGACAGCGCCCGTGTCGTGACCTCGGCGAGCATCAGGCCCGTCAAGGTCAGCAGGCAGCCGCCGCCGATCCAGCCGTCGAGCCGGCCGAGGCGATCGATGCCGTCGAGCAGGATGCGCAGCGGCGCTGGCGCTGCGGCGTTGAGACTCTGCTGTGCGGGGGGCGATACGCTCGCCACGGCGATACCCTCAGCCACGCTTCATCTCGGCGAGATAGGCTTTCACCGGCTGCTCGGCCGCCGGCACGCGCTTGATAAACGTCTCCAGAAGCGGGGCGGTCTTGCCGCGAATCTCCGTCATCATGGCGTCCGAGACCGGCACCACCTCCATGCCGCCTTCCTTCAGCCGGCTGAGGCTGTCGGCGTCGGCCTTGAGCGAGTTGGTCCAGAAGCCGGGCTCCATCTTCGCCGCGACCTCAGTGATCGTCTTCTGCTGCTCGGCGCTGAGTGCCTTCCAGGAATCGAGGTTGACGGTCAGCATCTGCGACGACCAGACGTGGTTGGTCGGATAGATGTATTTAAGGAACTCCCAGAACTTGCCGTCGACGCCCGACACCGCCGAGGTGGAGACGCCCGCGACCGCGCCCGAGGCCAACGCCGGGATCGTCTCGCCCCAGGGGATCATCACCGGCGCCATGCCGATCACGTTGAGCATGTCGACCGCGTTCTTGTCGGGCACCCGGATCTTGATGTTCTTCAGGCCCGCGACGTCGGCGACCTTGGCCTTGAGGTGCAGGTACTGCGTCGGCCACGGCACGATGTAGAGGATCTTCTGGTTGTTGCGCGCGGCGACCTTTTCGTATTCGGGCCGCACATATTTGTGCAGCACCTTGAGCTCGTCCATCGAGCTGCACAGGAACGGGATGCTCTCGACGCCCATGAATGGCTCGTCACCGACCTGCTGGATGTTGAGCACGTCGGCGAGCGGCACCAGGCCGTCGCGCACCGCGCGCAGATGCTCCGGGCCCTTGAAGCCGAGCTGGCCGCCGGCTTTCACCGTGATGACGACGGCACCATTGGTCTGCGTCTTGACCGCCTCGGCGAACGCCATCGCGTTCTGGGTGTGGAAATTGCCGTCGGGCCAGACAGTCGACATGTCCCAGTTGGTCGTCGCGGCGCGTGCCTTTGTCGGGACCTGGGTGCTGGCGAGCAGGGTGGCTGCACCTGCCGTGAACGTCCGTCGCGTGATCATGGGTGTCTCCGGTATTGTTGAAATGCGAGGGTCGGGATGTCGGTGTGTTGAATTGTTTCGTTGTGAGCTGGGCCTTGTTGTTAGTTGGATCCTTAGCGGGCGCCGCGACCGCGCTGCGCTCCCTCTCCCCGTTCTTCACGGGGAGAGGGTTGGGGTGAGGGGCAGACGCACGGGGAGTGTTCGTGGTGAGACCTGTACCCCCTCACCCGGATTGCATCTTCGATGCAATCCGACCTCTCCCCGCAAGCGGGGCGGGGTGGAGATCGCCGCGACAGCGCGGCTCAAATCAACATTGAGAGTGCAGGAGAGGATGATCATCTCACCGAGCCTGCCCATAGACCGCCGTAGCATTCTCCGCCGACACCAGACCGCTCTCGACATCGCTCCGCACCAGCTCTGCGGCGCGCTCCCTGGGATCGCCGATGCCCGCGCCGCCCGGTGTCAGCACCACCAGCCGGTCGTCCGGCGGTACGGTCTGGAAACCCTTTCCGCGCAGCTTCTGGCCGGACTTGAGCCCGACGTAGCCGGCCTGGCCATTGTGGCCGCCGTCGCGGCCGCGGGGTGGGTGGTCGATGCGGTCGAAGGCGGCGAGGATGTCGAACGGGGCGTCGACGCCGCTGCCGACCTCGATGATCTGGCCGAGGCCGCCGCGGGTGCGGCCGGGGCCGCCGGAATCCGGGCGCAGCTCCTTGCGCCAGAAGATCAGCGGCGTCTGCGTCTCGGCGATCTCCACCGGCGTGCCACGCACGCCTGAGGGATAGGCGGTCGCCGACAGTCCATCCTTGTCGTAGCGCGCGCCGGTGCCGCCGTTCGACGTCACCGCCATCGAGAACCCGTAATTGCCGCCAGCGCCCGAGCGGGTCTGGCCGCGGACGTTGAGATTCCACAGGCAGGAGGTGCCTTCCGCCGGCACGCGCTCGGGGATGATCTGGCGGAGGCAGCCGAATACGACGTCGGGCAGCATCTGCCCGATGACATGGCGCGAGGCGACCGGCGCCGGCTTCGGCGCATTCAGGATCGCGCCCGAGGGCGCCGAGACCGTGAGCGGCGACAGCGAACCGGCGTTGTTGGGGATGTCAGAGGCCACCACGCAGCCAAGCCCGAAAACCGTGTAGGCCGTGGTGTAGGACAGCGGCACGTTGATGCCGAACTTCGAGGCTTGCGAGGTGCCGTCGAAGTCGACGTGGATGCCGCTCTCCGAGATCGTCAGCGCAGCCTTGAGCGTCACCGGCGCATCATAGCCGTCGACGACCATCTCGTTGCGCCAGGTGCCCTTCGGCAGCTTGGCGATCTCGGCGAGAACGGCCTCGCGCGATCGGTCGCAGACATAGTCGCCGAGCTCATCCAGCGAGGCGATGCCGAACTCGGTCATCATCTCGACCAGGCGCTGGCAGCCGACATCGTTGCAGGCGGCGAGCGAATAGGTGTCGCCTTCGGTATCGACCGGCAGCCGGGTGTTGGCGCGGATCATCGCCATCAGCGTGTCGTTGACGACGCCCTGGTCGATCAGCTTCAGCATCGGGATGTACAGCCCCTCCATGAACACGTCGGTGCCATCAGGGCCGAAGCCAATGCCGCCGATGTCCATCAGATGGCTGGTGCACGAGAACAGGGCGACCGGCTGGCCGTCCTTGAAGCAGGGCGTGGTGACGACGAAGTCGTTGAGATGGCCGGTGCCCATCCAGGGATCGTTGGTGATGTAGGCATCGCCCGGCTTCATCGTATGAAGCGGGAAGTGCGTGATGAAGTGCTTCACCGACTCCGCCATCGAGTTGACATGGCCCGGCGTGCCGGTGACGGCCTGCGCCAGCATGCGTCCCTTCAAGTCGAACACGCCGGCGGAGAGGTCGCCGCATTCGCGCACGATCGGGCTGAAGGCTGTGCGCAATAGCACCTGCGCCTGCTCCTCGACCACGGCGATCAGCCGGTGCCACATGATCTGCAGGTCGATCAGGCTGGTTTGCGATGAGCTCATCGTTAGGCCGCCTTCCGTTCCATGACGATGCTGCCGGCACCGTCGATATGCGCATCGAAGCTGTTGGAGATGAAGGTCGAGGTCTCGTCCTCCGCGATGACAGCGGGTCCGGCAATCACAGCACCGGGCGCCATCTGCTCGCGGCGATACAGCGGGATGTCGATGAAGTGCCCGGCGCGGCCGTCGAAGAATTTGCGGTGGCCGGCGGCCTTGCCCTCGGGCTTGCGCGTTACTGCGGGGACGGCGGGCGGCTGGTGCGCGTCAGTCGTCGCCAGCACCGACCAGCTCAGCACCTCGATCGCGGCACCCGGGATCGGGCGCTCGAACAAAGCGGCGTAGCCGGCCTCGAAGGTTGTACGCAGGGCGGGCAGGTCGTCGGCGGTCAGAGGACGGTTGGGTAGTTCGACGCTGATCTCGTGGCCTTGGCCGACATAGCGCATGAAAGCGGCGCGGCGCTCGCGCACCGGTGCGCCGGCCGCACCTGGCTCGACCAGTGCGCGGGCCTCGTCCGCCATCTCCTGCAGCAAGCCGGAGACGAGCGCCGTGTCGAAATCATCCAGTCGCGCATGGCGGCTGCGCACCAGCTCATAGGCGATCGGCGCGGCGAGGAAGCCGACCGCCGAGCCGACGCCGGCATTGGACGGCACGATCACCCTGGACACGCCGATCTTCTCGGCGACCCGGGCGGCGTGCAGCGGCGCAGCGCCGCCGAACGCGATCAGCGTGTGCTGGCCGATCACGGCGCCGCGCTCGACGGCGTGGACGCGTGCTGCGCTCGCCATGTTCTCGCACACCACTTCATGCACGGCGTAGGCAGCTGTCTCCGCGTTCAAGCCGAGCGGCGCGCCGACGTCGCGGAGCAGAGCCTGCTTCGACAGTTCGGGATCGAGCTTGATGGTGCCCCCGGCAAAGGCATCCGGGTCGATCATGCCGAGCGCGACGTCGGAATCCGTCACCGCGGGACGCAGGCCGCCGCGGCCGTAGCAGGCAGGTCCCGGCTCGGAGGAGGCGCTTTCCGGTCCCACTGTGACGCGCTTCATCGCATCGATGCGCGCGATCGAGCCGCCGCCGGCGCCGATCTCGACCATCTCGATGACGGGGATGCGCACCGGCAGGCCTGAGCCTTTCAGGAAGCGCGCGGCGCGGTCGACCTCGAACACGCGCGAGCTCTCCGGCTCGAAGTTTTCGATCAGACAGATTTTTGCGGTGGTGCCGCCCATGTCGAACGACAGCACCTTGCGCTCGCCGAGCGTAGCTGCGATCTGGCCCGCGAAGATGGCGCCGCCGGCCGGGCCGGACTCGACGAGGCGCACCGGAAAGCGCCGCGCCGTCGCGATCGAGGTCACGCCGCCGCCTGAGGTGACCAGATAAATTGCGCCGCGGAACTGCTCGATCCTCAGCGCCTGCTCCATGCGCGCGAGATAGCTGTCCATCAGCGGCTGCACATAGGCGTTGGCGACCGCGGTCGAGGTGCGCTCATATTCCCGGATTTCGGGACAGACGGCCGAGGAGAGTGTGATCGAGACGCCTGGCATCTCCTCGGCCAGGATCTCGCCCGCCCGCCGCTCATGGGCGGGATTGGCGTAGGCGTGCAGGAATGCGATGGCGATGCTGGCGACATTCTGCGCGCGCAGCTGCGGCGCCAGCGCACGCACTGCCGCTTCGTCGAGCGGCAGTCTGGCGTCACCATGAGCATCGACGCGCTCGGGCGCGGTGAAGCGAAGGCTGCGCGGCACCAGCGGTTTCGGCTTGTCGATCGAGAGATCGTATTGGTCGTAGCGGCTCTCAGTTCCAATATCCAGAACATCGCGGAAGCCTTCCGTCGCGATCAGCGCCGTCCTGGCGCCGCGGCGCTCGATGATGGCGTTGGTCGCAAGCGTGGTGCCGTGGATGAAGACGTCGATGTCTGAGATGTGGGCCTTGGCGTCGGCAAGGATGAGGCGGGTGCCGTCCAGCACGGCCTGCTCCGGCTGCGTCGGCGTGGTCAGCAGCTTGCGCGTCCGGCGCTTACGGCCGATGTCGAGAACGATGTCGGTGAACGTGCCGCCGATATCGACGGCCAGCCGGACTTCGGCTCCTTCAAGCATTCCATGTCTCCGCAAGCGACGAATTGATGTGCGAGTTGAGCAAGTCCCATGCCATTGCGCCAGTGGAGAAGCAGTTTGCTGCTCTGCGTTTGGTGCGGCGCGGACTTGAAGTCGCGGTGGGGTGAGCGCTCAACCTTGCTGATCGTGGGCGATTGTTTGCTCCAGACATCGTCATGTTCATGCGCGTGAAGATGAGTATGAGACGGATGATCTTCTCCAAGCCGTCATTCCGGGGCGGCGCGAAGCGACGAGCCCGGAATCCATAAACACGATCGGGAGTATGGATTCCGGGCTCGCGCTCCGCGCGCCCCGGAATGACAGCGCGCATGTTGAGCGAGCGCTCCAAACATGACCTCGCGTTCCCGCGGCATGATTAGCCCGAGTTCTGCGGCCTCATTCACCCTCTCTCAAACGAGAGGGTGCAGGGAATGCCGGGTGAAGGCCTCACCCATGGCCCGCCTGCGAAAAAAATGCAGGCGGCAGGAACCACAGGTAAAGCCGATCACCGGCATTCCCTGCGCGATGGTCTTCACGCTTATACGCAGTCTCCCTGGTGCGCCGGGCTGTTTGGCCACCATGATCCGCGCGATGCGTCAGCATCGGCACGAACGTGACACCAGCTTCGGGGTGTCAGGACGCTGCGACTTCACGTCCGCAATCATGCCGGTCGTCTGCGCTGAAAAGCGCGTCCGGCATGGCTCGCGGCCACCGCATCCCGCACCGACGTTCGTGACGACGCGTACGTCCCTCTGCATGGGGCAGGACGACGCGGATCATACATTGTTTTCGAAAAAGCGAAATAGAAAACTTCGGCGAAATCGAAAAATCTGACCGTCACCGAACCGTCGCGTCAGGCTTCGTCTCCGGCAACCGGGAGCTCCATTGATCTTGCTCAAGCCGTGATGTCGCCGGCCGCTTAGGTTGCACGCATACAGCGATACCACAGCAAGGGAGTTTCGCCATGCGAGTCCAGATCCGTGCGCTCATGCTGGCCGCCGCCGTCGTGATGGCGGCCGCTTCGCCTTCGGCTGCCCAACCAGGCTCTGGTGGACCGGGCTGGGGCCCGGGCATGATGATGGGGCCGGGAATGATGGGCGGCCGAGGGTTCGGCTTTCTCTGCAATCCCCGCATGGCGGGCTTCGCCGAATGGCGCATGTCGCAGATCGAGGCGGCCATCAAGCCCACCGAGGCGCAGCGGGCGCGTCTCGACGAGCTGAAGGCGGCGTCGGCCAAGGCGGCCGAACTGATCACCAAGGACTGTCCGGCCACGCCGCCGGTCAAGGCCACCGACCGCCTTGCCCTGGTCGAGCAACGCCTCGATGCCATGCAGCAGGCGATCAAGACCGTACGGCCGGCGTTTCAGGCGCTCTACGATTCGCTCGATGACAAGCAGAAGGCGGCGATGGATGCCAGCGGGCCGCGCAATTGGGGCTGGCGCCACTGGCACTGGCCGTGGAGCGACGAATAGCGCGCAGCCGGGGGTGGGGAGCGCCGCGTTGATCGGGTGCGGGCGGGCATGGTGATTTCGCTCGGCATGGCGTAAAGCCATCCGAATCAAACGAGGTTTTCCGTCAATTGCCCTTTCCCGCGACACATCCGCCGCTCGCCCGCGCCCTGGCCGAGCGCAATTACGACAATCCAACGCCCGTTCAGCTTGCGGTGCTGGCGGACGACGCCGTTGATCGCGACCTCCTGGTTTCGGCCCAGACCGGCTCGGGCAAGACCGTGGCCTACGGGCTGGCGATGGCGAAAGACCTGCTGGGCGAGGCCGAGCGGTTCGAGCGGGCGGCTGCGCCGCTGGCGCTGATCGTGGCGCCGACGCGCGAGCTTGCCTTGCAGGTCCATCGCGAGCTCGCCTGGCTGTATCAACACGCGGGCGCGCGGGTCGTCTCCTGCGTCGGCGGCATGGATCCGCGCCGCGAGCAGCGCGAACTGGAGGCGGGCGCCCACATCGTGGTCGGCACCCCCGGGCGTCTCTGCGATCATCTGCGGCGCGGCCGCCTCGACATCTCGGAATTGAAGGCCGTGGTGCTCGACGAGGCCGACGAGATGCTCAATCTCGGCTTTCGCGAGGACATGGAGTTCATCCTCGAGACCACGCCGGAGACGCGCCGCACCCTGCTGTTCTCGGCGACCTTCCCGCGCGGCATCGTGGCGCTGGCCAAGGAATATCAGGACGACGCGTTCCGGATCGAGGTCGAGGGCGACGAAGGCGGGCATGCCGACATCGAGTACCGCGCCATCCGCATCGCGTCCGGAGATGTCGAGCACGCGGTCGTCAACGTGCTGCGCTTCTACGAATCTCCCAGCGCGATCGTGTTCTGCAACACGCGCGAGGCCGTGCGGCATCTGCAGGCGGCGCTGCTGGAGCGCGGCTTCTCGGTGGTCGCGCTGTCCGGTGAATTGACGCAGAACGAGCGAACGCTGGCGCTGCAGTCGCTGCGCGACGGGCGCTCGCGGGTCTGCGTGGCCACCGACGTGGCGGCGCGCGGCATCGACCTCGCCAAGCTCGATCTCGTCATTCATGCCGAACTGCCGAATGATCCGGAGGTGATGCAGCATCGCTCGGGCCGCACCGGCCGTGCGGGGCGCAAGGGCGTCAGCGTCCTGCTGGTGCCGCCGGCCCGGCGGCGGCGCGCGGAAGTGCTGTTGAACATGGCCGGCATCGATGCCGTCTGGGGCGCAACGCCGCAGGCCGAGGACATCCGCAAGCTCGATCAGGAGCGCATGCTGCAGGATCAGGTCTTCACCGAGGAGACGACACCGGAAGATCTGGCGCTCGCGCAGGCCCTGCTCGCGGAGCGCTCTCCCGAGGACATCGCCGCGGCCCTGGCGCGGCTCTATCGCGCCCGGCTGCCGTCGCCAGAGGACATTCTCGATCCAGGCCAGGACAACGGCCGCTCGCGCCCCGATCGCGGTCGCGACATCGTGAGGCCGGCGCGTGGCGACGATCGCCCGCCGGCTCCGCGAACGAAGACGGGCAAGCCGTCGGCACGCCACGGCATGGGCGAGCCCAGCGTCTGGTTCCGCGCGGCGATCGGACGCAAGAAGAATGCGGAGGCGCGCTGGCTGCTGCCGATGATCTGCCGCCGCGGCGGCATCGACAAGCACGACATCGGCGCCATCAAGATTTCCGAGACGACGACCGAGTTCGAAATCGCCGCGCGCGTTGCGGACGCCTTCGCCGCCAACATCCGCCGTCCCGACAAGGAGGATAACATCCGCATCGAGACGCTGTCGGGACCGCCATCGGGGCAGGGCGCACCGGAACGGCCGCGGCAGGACAAGCGGCCGCCGCGGCGCGAGGACAACGAGACCGCGTACCATCCGCTGCGACGTGATGAGCCGCGGGCCGGTAAGGACGCCAAGCCGCGCAGCAAGCCGCACCGCGACGGCCCGTCGAAATCCAGCCATGAGCCGGCCTTCGCGAAGAAAAACAAGCATCGCGACAAGTCCAGCCACACTGGACAGGCGTTCTCAGACAGATCCTCGCGGACGAAGGCGCCGGGCGGCAAGAAGGCCAAGACCAAGCGTCGCGGCTGATCTGCGCCTGGTTGATGCGAGGCAACCCGGGCCGGCCTGAAGCGTCGACCCGCGAACCAGGTCAGCGGAGCCGTGCATGAGCCGAACCGTCGTTCTTTATCTGGCGACCCTCGCCGTGCTGCTCGGGTTCGACATTCCTTTTCTCGCCATCGTCGCCAGAGGCTTCTTCCAGTCGCAGGTCGGCGACATGCTGGGCGAGGTCCGGCCGTTGCCGGCGATGCTGTTCTATCTGGTCTATGTCGCGGGCGTGCTGGTCTTCGTCAGCGGCCAGAGCGAGGCGACGTGGCGCTCCACTTTGCTGTATGGCGCGCTGTTCGGGCTGTTCTGCTACGCGACCTTCGAGCTGACCTCGCTCGCGATGCTCAAACAGTGGACCTGGGCGGTGGTCGCGCTGGACATCAGCTGGGGCGTGTTCGTCACCGCAGTCTCGGCCACGGTCGGACTGCTGATCGCAGACTGGGCGACGCCGCGGGGCTAGCCGATCATCATTACGGGAGGCGCAGAGCGCGAGGGCGGTATCTCAGGATCCCGGGTCCGCCTCGACGAGGCGTCCCGGGATGATGTCGGCAAACCTCGTTCGCTGGCGTTACTTCGGCTGCGGCACCACGCGCAGATAGGGCTTCGGCGCCTTCCAGCCGTTCGGATAGATCGTCTTGGCCTCGTCGTCGGACACCGAGCCGGCGATGATGACGTCCTCGCCCTGCGTCCAGTCGGCCGGCGTGGCGACGCGATGCTTGGCGGTGAGCTGCAGCGAGTCGATGACGCGGAGAATTTCCTGGAAGTTGCGGCCCGTGGTCATCGGGTAGACCAGGATCAGCTTGATCTTCTTGTCGGGCCCGATGATGAACACGTTGCGGACGGTCAGGTTGTCGGCCGCGCTGCGCTTGGCGGGATCGCCGGAGACGGCAGCCGGCAGCATGTCGTAGAGCTTGGAGACATTGTAGTCGGTGTCGCCGATCATCGGGTAGTTCGGCGCCGCGCCCTGCGTCTCACGAATGTCCTCCGCCCATTGCGCATGCTTGTCGACCGGGTCGACGGAGAGGCCCATCAGCTTGACGCCGCGCTTGTCGAATTCCGGCTTCAGCCGGGCGAGCGCACCGAGCTCGGTGGTGCAGACCGGGGTGAAATCCTTCGGGTGCGAGAACAGCAGCGCCCAGCTGTCGCCGATCCAGTCGTGGAATTTGATCTTGCCTTCGGTGGTCTGTGCCTCGAAGTCCGGGGCGGTGGAGCCGATTTGGAGAGCCATGCTAGTCCTCGTGTCATTGCAAACAGCGGATAAATTCTTCTAAGCACTATAGGAAATACCGCTCTCTATGGGAACGGGTTGACGGAAAAGAGAAAATAATTCCGCCAAAACTCACGCGCGCAACAACTTCTTTTGAGTTCCCGCGGTGCGACGAAACATCCGTGAGACTACCGGTTGCCCAGATTTCGCCATGTCTCGGTCGCAACACGCCGCCCCCTGACGCCCCGGCTTTGAACCGTGATCGAGGTCACTGCGGCAAATGGGCAACCGATACAAAAACCCACAAGGCCGTTTCGAACCGTTAACCACTCGTTCAGACGCGCGCCGACAAGGTGGGTCAACACAGCAACTGAGAAGAGAACATGGCTACCTCTGCACCAAAAACCATCGATGGTCTCGAGCCGTCCTGTTGTGAGACCGCTGCATCCGCGCTCGGCATCGTGCGCGACGGCGTGATCACGGGTGAAGGCCCGACCACTGCGGGACGCGTGCACTTTTCCCGCGTGCTCGATGCCGATGACGTCGCATGGTGCGCGCGCATCCTGACTGCCGCCGCGATCAACGACGCGCCGGTCAGCCGCGACGAGGCCGAGGCGCTGTTCGAGATCGACGCCGCCGCGACCGAGCGCAAGGACGACGGCCGCTTCGAGGATCTGCTCGCCAAGGCGGTCGCGCATCACACCGCCGCGGCGTCCGGCCTGCCGGTGCCGCCGCGCAGCGTCGCGCTGGCGCCGGAGACAGCGATCGAGAGCTGGGCGCCGGCCAATGCGCGCGGCGTTCGCACCGATGCGCTGGAATGGGTCGCCAAGCGCATGCGCGGCAAGCGCCAGAGCAACCGCGTCCTGCGGGCCATGGTCGCGACGATCGTCGGCGTCTCCGTGCTGCCGCTGGCGCAGCTGCCGTCGATGATCGACATCGGGATGTGAGCGCCTTGCGCCCATCCATCGGAGCGAATTCGAAGAGCGCGATGATGTCATCGCGCTCTTTTTGTTTCCGCCTACTTCGCGGCAGCCTTCTGTTTCGGCGCCTCGTCGTCCAGGCCGACGGTGCGGCCGGGGAAGCCGGCAGCGTCGAAATAGCGCTGCTGGCCTACGCGCTGCTGCTTCAGCACGGTGCGCAGGCCGCCGGCGGCCGGGTCTGATTTGACGACGTCGGACGAGGCCTTTGGCGTCGCGCCGTTCGGCATCGCCTCGGTCATGACGCGGCCGATCAACTTGCCTTTGGGAGCTACCTTGAGGTCGAGCAGCCTGGCCGCGGTGATGCCGACATCGGCATTGCTGACGGGCAGGGGATCGACGAAGCCCGCTTTGAAGTCCGGACCGATGGCCGCCATGAAGTTGTAGGTGTCGCCGCGGCCGAACGAGCCGTGCATGCCCTGACCCTGGCGCAGCACGGTGTCGGCGACCTCGACCTGGCAGTTGCTCGGCGCGTCGCAGCCGGGCGCGACATAGGAGCGGAAGTTGACCACGATCGCCGGGTGCGGCGTCACCGCCTTGCCGTCGAGGTTGACGACCGACAGCGGCAAGGTGCCGGGGATGTCGCCGAGCTTGTCGTCGACGAAGATGCCGGAAACGTAGTCCTGCGCCAGCAGCGCCTTGACGGTGCGGCGGGCGAGCTTCTTGTCGTTGTTGGGCAGATAGATCAGGTCGGAGCCGCCATTGGTGGCGACGACGAGATCGGGCTTGGTCGGGTCCTTGCCGAGCACGCCATTGCCGGCCTTCGGGTGCTTGCCGGCGGGCACGGCGGCGTTCTTGTCGTTGGGATCGAACAGCGGCAGGTCGAGCGCCTTGGCCAGATCGAGCGCCAGGAAGCCCATGGGCAGGAAGTCCTTCGGCGTGTCGTCATAGCTGACCTGGGCCGAGGAGCTGGTCTTGCTCTCCTTGGAGATGGTCGAGAAGCCGTGGTCGGCCTGGACCATGATGTTGGTCGATGCGGCCAGCCCGAGGTCGTCGAGCGCCTTTCGCAACGCCGCCAGGTTGTCGTCGGCGTTCTTGATGCCGGCCATCGAGGTCGGGCCGTTGATGCCCGGCGTGATGGTGTTGAGGCTGTCGCCGTGATTGTGCTGGCTGCCGTCGGGATCGCGCGACCAGAACACCAGCACG
This sequence comes from Bradyrhizobium oligotrophicum S58, assembly GCF_000344805.1. NCBI lineage: Bacteria > Pseudomonadati > Pseudomonadota > Alphaproteobacteria > Hyphomicrobiales > Nitrobacteraceae > Bradyrhizobium > Bradyrhizobium oligotrophicum. The sequence goes on from NC_020453.1 coordinate 3,530,575, forward strand.
AACGGCTTGTTGCGCGCCTTGAACATCGGCAGCACCACCTTGGTGGCGACGTCGGCCATGTAGGCCTGCTGGGCGACGTTGGCGGAGGTCGTGCCCGGCGTCTTGGCGTCGCCGGCCTTGCCGTTGTCGCCGCGCGACGGTGTCGCGGTCGGCAGCCCGGCCTTGGTCAGGGCGTCCTTGATCTCGTCGGTGAGGGGCACGCCGGCTTTGCCGCCGGTGGAATCGTCGATCACGATCGAGGAGGTCGCGCCCGGCTTGCAGGGGCAGCCGGTGTGGTCGAACAGATAGGTCGGGCCGAGCTTGCCGATCGCCGCGGTCGAATAGCCGGCCTTGCGGGCGAGCTTCAGGATAGTGTCCTCGTTGAGGTAGTCGCCGTTGAAATGCTCGTCGATGTCGCCGAGCACGGCGTCGTTCTCGATGAAAGGCACGACGGTGTCGCCCGCGGGCACCGAAGTGTAGCCGGTGAAGATCGTGTTCGAGAACGTGCCGGTGTCGCCGAGATAATGGCCGGTCGCCATCGCCGAGCCGTTGGCCATGGTGAAGGTCGGGAACAGCGAGTGCGAATTCTTGAAGTTGACGCCCTTGTCGCGAACGCCGGCCATGGCTGGCGCCGTCTCCGGCGTCACCTTCAGCGACCGCAGGCCGTCGGGAATGAACAGGATCAGATTATGGGGGGTGGCGTTCTGCGCGAATGCAGCACCGGACGACAAGAGGGTCAGTCCAGCGCACAGCAGCACGAGCGGGCGGCGCATCGAAAACTCCTGAAAGCCATAAACGGAATCGCGGCGTGTTGCCGCAGGGACAGGTTTAGTTTTGCCGCGTGACGGTTTTGTTACAAGGGGCTCGAGCGAGAATGGCGGCCGTCCCGAATGAATTTGTGCCGTGGTAACCGAGGGCAGGAACCAGGGTGTGGCTTTCTGGTTGTCGGCTCACAACACTCAAGGAGCACACCATGCCTGCCGACAAGGACCTCAACGAACTCTTCCTCGATACCCTCAAGGACATCTACTACGCCGAGAAGCAGATCCTGAAGACCCTGCCGAAGATGGCCAAGGCCGCGCAGTCCGACAAGCTGCAGGCCGCCTTCCTCAAGCACCAGGACGAGACCGAAGGCCAGATCGAGCGCCTCGAGCAGATCTTCGAGATGCTCGGCAAGCCCGCGCGCGGCAAGAAGTGCGATGCGATCGAGGGCATCATCGACGAGGGCAAGGAGATCATGGACGAGTACAAGGGGACGCAGGCGCTCGACGCCGGTCTCTTGGCCGCTGCCCAAGCGGTGGAGCACTACGAGATGTCACGCTATGGCACGCTGAAGGCCTGGGCGCTCAAGCTCAACCTGCCCAAGGTCGCCAAGCTGCTCGACCAGACGCTGAATGAAGAGCGAAAGACCGACGAGACGCTGACCAAGATCGCTGAGACCGCGGTCAACTACGAGGCCGCGGCGTAAGTCCGGCTGCGCAGGCAGCTTGGGCAAAAGCTTCGGGTCCCGGCTCTGCGGTGCGTCACTTTGTGACGCACCGCGTGCTCGCAGAGTTCGGCACCGGTCGTTGCGCTCGGATCGAATTCACTTGGACGATCCCGCGCAACGCCGCCAGCACCGGAGCAAGCGCTGGCCGCGTGCCATGGGCTCGTCAGCGGGCGAGATGCCTGCGGATTCCATCGGCCGTCTGCCGGATCGCAGCTTCGGTTGAGGAGACGGTGCGCAGCGCGTTGAGCAGCACGAAATCGTGAATGGTGCCGTTGTAGCGCACGGCGTCGACGCTCACGCCGGCTTCCTTGAGCTTGCGGGCATAGGCCTCGCCCTCGTCGCGGAGCGGATCGTTCTCGGCCGTGATGACCAGCGCCGGCGGCAGGCCCTTGAGCTGATCGACGCTGGCGCGCAGGGGCGAGACATAGGGGTTGTCGCGGGCCTTGGCATCCGGCGCGTAGCGGTCCCAGCCATATTTCATGAACGCGCGCGGCAGGAAACGGTCCTCGCCGTACGCCCGATAGGAGGGGCTGTCTACGCTCGCATCAGTCGCGGGAATGAGAAGCACCTGATAGCTGATCTTCGGCCCGTTGCGGTCCTTTGCCATCAGGGTGAGAGCAGCGGTCATGTCGCCACCCACCGAATTGCCGGCCACGGCGATCCGGCTGCCATCGGCGCCGAGTTCGCCGGCATTGGCGGCGACCCATTCCAGCGCGGCATAGATCTCCTCGAGCTGCGTCGGATAGACGCCGGACGGCAACGGCGTGTATTCGACGAACACCCCGACCTGGGCGGAGCCGACGACCAGGTCGCGCAGCAGTCGCTTGTGATTGTCGAAGTTGCCGGCGATCCACACACCGCCATGGATGAAGAGCAGCACGCCCGGTCTGGCAGTCGCGTGCTCCGGCCTCATGATGTAGAGCTTGACCTCCCGGCCGTCCTTGCTGACGGTCCGCTTCGTTGTGGTCACGCCGGACATGTCGACCGGCGTCTGGTTCTGCAGCCCGCTCAGGATGTCCTGCGGCTTTGGCTGAGGCAGTTCCCAGAACGGGCTCGCATCTTTGTTGAGTTGCACCAAGAAGGCTCTGACCTGCGGATCGAGATCGGGATCGGTAGCGACGTTGGGCGCTGCGCTCACGGTCATGGTTGTGGCTCCAAGGATCAGAGATGATAGCAGAGTTGTCACACGCATCGGTTTTGCTCGGGCTTGCATTGAGCATGTGAGCGGTGTGTTCAGCGGTCCGCTCCCGCCAGAGCCTAGGCGAGTTGCTGCGGTGCAGGCTTTTGTGTTTTGCCTGCCGTGTTGAAAAAGGAGCAGCTTCTTGGCGTGCGGTCGCAGGACGTCTGAAACGTCTCAGATCGCATTGCTGAGACGCCAGGTCCCGGGCGGGACGCCGACGATCCTGCGGAAGGTGGCGGTGAAATGGCTCTGATCAGCGAAGCCGCAGGCCAGCGCGATGTCAGTGAGGCCTGCCTTGCCGCCGAGCAGATGGCGCTTCGCTGCTTCGATCCGTTGCAGGATCAGATATTGATGCGGCGGCAAGCCCGTCGATTGCTTGAATGCGCGAGCAAAATGCTTGGCGGTCAATCCCGTCAATGCAGCCAGATCGTCCAGACCAATGTCTTCCGACAAATGTTCGACGATGAACTCGTACGCCTGGCGCAAATGTCGCGGCGAGAGGCCGCCGGCGACCTGGGGCGCGGCAGCGGCGCGCGGCACCTGGTGCAATCGCAGCAGCCAATCGACCAGCAGAAGCGCACGGCCTTCCATCTCCAGCGACGTGGGGGGAATGATGGTGTCGAATGCGCGCCGGAGATAATCGAACGTCAGCCGATGCAAGGTCTTGTCCGGGATGAATGACAGATCGTCGCGCAGGCGGTCGCCGAGCGGGGGAGCGTTTTCCGCCGCTGCCGCCCTGTCGAGCAACCCGTCGGGCAGGAAGACCTGTCCGAACTTGATGCCACCGCGCGCCAGATACCGGGTCGGCGCGCCCCTGGGCTGAAGCGTGAATTCACGGCCGGGACCGCTGGTGCGGATCATCCGGCGGTTGTGATCCTCGACCGTCGCGCCGCGGAGACGCAGACCGATCACAGTCTCGGGAGCGATCGTCCAGGTGGATTCCTCGATGCCCATCGAGCAATCGTGCAGAAGCGCAGGCGCTATCCAGCGTTCGCGCGCCCCTTTGATCTGCACGATACCAACGCTGTTGCTCGCGAAAGCGAGAATATGCGGGTTCGCCGCTCTTGAGTCGTCAGCCATCGATGCACCCAGTCTCAGGCCTGCGCAGCGTTCGACCTCGGCCCGATATCATCGTGCCTTCTCCCTTGCGCAAGATCCGCCGTCACCGGCGGATCCGGTTTTGTCGGCGGACATATCATTCTGCATCTTATCAGAGCCGGATGTCAGGTCCGCACAACGTTGCGGAGCCTTGATCAAACCAGCAGTGTGCACGGGGTATTGGGAGATGCAGGAGGGGAGGTCGGACACGCCCTCACATTCGTTGCTGCCGATCTCGGCGCGGTCAGGTGTTCGAGCAGCGCAAAGGCCCGCCAAATGCTCGGCTGGTCGCCGCGACCTGATGACGAGGCGATTTTGGCGACGGCTCAGAGCATGCTCGAACGCAACTTGCTCTCCAGCAGCGTTGTCGGCCACTGACCCGTTCCGGCCAGCAATGCTTCACACCATCGTCGCCGCCAGCGCAGCCAGCAGCGCTGGCGGCGTGACGATGAGGCCCAGTTTCAGGAATTGCCAGGCGCTGACCTCGACCTTTTCGCGCCGCAATGCGGTCAGCCACAGGATGGTGGCGAGCGAGCCCGTCACCGAGATGTTGGGGCCGAGATCGACCCCGATCAAGATCGCCCTGATGACCTCGTGCGGCAGGTGATCGCTGGCGGCGACGGAGCCCGCGACGAGGCCGACCGGCAGATTGTTGGCGATGTTATCGGCGACCGCCGTGATCAGGCCCGCGGCCCAGGCGGTGCCGGCCGGTGAGCTGGTGACGCCCTGGTGCAGCCAGGCGCTGAGCTGGCCGATCGCGCCGGCGCGGCTCAAACCTTCCACCATCACGAACAGGCCGCCGACCAGCGGCAGCACGCCCCAGGACACGCCCTTGACCACCGGCCAAGGCGATTGTCGGCCGAGCAGCAGGATCGCCGCCGCCGTGACCACGCCGCAGACGAAGGTGGGCAGGCCGAGCTGGACGTCCAGCGCAGAGGCGGTCAGCAGCACGGCGGCGATGGCAATGATCCCGACCGCGGCGAGCCGGCCCTCGCGGCTGAGATGCGGCTTCTCGACGTCGGTGCGCAGCGTTTCCGCGCGCAAGGCGCGGCGCTGCGTGAGCCATAGCGCCACAAAGGTGAGGGCGATCGCGGCGATCGAGGGCAGGGTGAACTGGCGCAGCCACTCGGTCAGATGCGGCATGCGCGCGCCGAACACGACGAGATTGGCCGGGTTGGAGATCGGCAGCACGAAGCTCGCCGCATTGGCGATGAAGGCGCAGACGTAGAGATAGGGCAGCGGCGAAGCACCGGCCGCGCGGGTTGCGGCATAGACCGCCGGCGTCAGCACGATCGCGGTGGCGTCGTTGGAGAGCAGCACGGTGACCAGCGTGCCGACCGCATAGACCAGTAGGAATAAGAGCTGCGGAGAGCCGCGGGCATGCTCGACCGCGTAGGCCGCGAGATAGTCGAACAGGCCTTCACGGCGGGCGAGCTCGGCGATCAGCATCATGCCGATCAGGAACAGATAGACGTCGATGCCCTTGCGGATGCCGGCCAGCGCATCGGCCGTCGGCAGCAGGCCGAGCGCGACCAGCAGCACTGCGCCGGCGACGGCCCAGATCGCTTCGGGCAGGCGGAAGGGCCGGATGATGACGCCAGCGGTGGCGAGGATGATGATGGCGTAGGCGAGCCAGGTGGTGTGTGCGAGCATGATCAGGGATCGATAGAGGAAATCATTCGGCGGGGATAGCGGGCGAGGGCGCTGCGTTCGGATGCGCGGCCTCCGTCCCGCTGGTCTCGGGCAGCAGCAGCCAGCATACGATCACGGCAAGGGCGGCCGCCGCGCCCAGCGCGAGGAACGCGGCGCTGTAGCCGCCATGGACGACGACCAGGCCGGCCAGCGCGGTCGACAGCGCAGCACCGATGCTCTGCGCCGTGATGACCGCGCCCTGGGCAACGTTGAAGCGGCCGGTGCCCCGCATCAGGTCGGCGACGATGACGGGCATGATCGCGCCGAAGATGCCGGCGCCGACGCCGTCGAGCAGCTGCACGCCGACCAGCCAGGCCTTGTCGTCCGACAGCGTATAGAGCACCGCCCGCAACGGCAGGATCAGCAGCGCGGCCAGGAAGAAGCGCTTGTGGCCCCAGCGGTCGGCACGGGCCCCGACCAGCAGCGCCATCGGCACCATCACGAGCTGGGCTGCGGCGATGCAGGCCGACATCAGGCTGGTGCCGAGATTCTTGTCCTGTAGCGCCAGCTTCTGGCCGACCAGCGGCAACATGGCTGCGTTGGCCAGATGAAACAGCGCGACGCAGATCGCGAAGATCAGCAATGGGCGGCACGTCAGGAGAATGCCGAGGCCGGATGGGTGCTCGCTCCGCTGCGATGCGCCGCTTTCTGCCTGCTGCGGCAGGCCCCGCGCGGCGTCATGGTCGATGGCGCGCTCGGGGATGGCGAACACGCTGACGAGGCTGCCGACCGAGGTCACCGCCATCAGGTAGAACACCGCCGATGGGCCGAGCGCATAGGCGGCTGCGCCTGCGATCACGGCGCCGACCGCGTTGCCGGCATGGTTGAAGGTCTCGTTGCGGCCGACCCGCGCGGCGAACGCCCTGGCTCCGACGATGCCGAGCGACACCGCCGCGATCGCCGGCGCAAAGATCACGCCGGCCGCATTGGCGATGCTCTGCGAGATTGCGACCGGCCAGAAGCTCGTCATCAATGGTAGCAGCAGAGACGCCGCGGTGACGACGATCGCAGCTGTTATCATGACCAGGCGCTTTGCCCTGGTCGCGTCGACCAGGGCGCCGGCCGGGGTCTGCGCGACGATGCCTGCGATCGTCGCCAGCGACATCACCACGCCGATCGAGGCTTCGTCCCATTTCTGCTCGGTCAGCAGATAGATCGCGAGGTAGGGGCCGAGGCCGTCGCGCACGTCGGCCAGGAAGAAATTGGCGGCGTCGAGCGCGTGGCCCGCGCGGCGGCCGGTGATCTCGTCCTGTGACATGCGGTCGACCTCGGTCCCTCGTTGCGTCCTGGGCGCGTGCGATCACGCGTCGGCGTGATCGTGATCGTGCTTGGGCTTCGGCTTATGGCCGTGCTTGTGCTTCGGACCGTGCTCGTGTTTCGGGCCCGGCTTGCCACGCTTGAGCGGCGCGAGGGTTTTCAGGCTCTGACCTGCCTCGCGCGCATGGATGACCCGGCCGAAGCGCGTCTCGATGCCGTCGCCGCGCACGGCCAGCTTTGCGTCCGGCGCGAGCAGGTCGGCGACATCGGTGGCTTCCTTCGGACCGATCCGCACGACGGTGCCGTCGGCCAGCAGCGCGCCGCGTAGTTCACCCTTTGGGCCGAACAACGACAGCCGCACCGTGCCCTCGGCCTCCATCTTGTGGCGGTCGTGCTTGGGATGCTCGCGATCGTGATCCGGTCCGTGGTCGAGGATCTGCCGGCCGTTCGCCGTCACCGCGACGGCGGCGATCAACTCGGCGCCGCGCGGCTTGACGCCGTGCACGCCGACCGCATCGCCGGGCTTGATGTGACGCGTCAGGTCGGTCTCCATATGCGGCGGCGTATGGACGAGTACGTCCTTGTCGGCCGCGCGCATCACGAAGCCATCGACCTCGCCGTGGGGATTGAGCACGAAGCGTTCGAGCGTGCCTTTCACGACAGGCAGGCTCTCGGGATCGATCCAATGCATGTTCGTTTCCTGTGTCTCGTTAGTTCGGAATAATAAGAGTGATGACCGTCAGCCGCGCGGCGGCGGCGGCGGAGGCCCAAGCCGGTCGGGGCCGCCCTTTGGGCCACGCGGCGGCCGCGGACCGTCGATCTCGGTCATCTGGTCCGGCGAGGCACCGATCGCCCGGACGTCGACCAGCTTGCCGAGTGCAGTCTCGAGCAGGTCGCCGCGCACCGAGATCGTCTGTCCCGGGCGTAGTGCGTCGGCGAGGCGCTCGGCTTCGGGCGGCGGCAGGCGAAGCGAGGTGCCGTCGTCGAGCACCGCGCCATTGACCTCGCCGCGCTTGCCGTGCAGCAGCGTCGCAATGCGGCCGCTGACCGTCTGATCGGCGCCGCGCCGGCCGGGCCCGTCGGGCGGGCCGTTGTCGACCACGCTCTTGCCGGTTGCGATGTTGGTGATCTGGGTGGCGTCGACCAGCGGAAGCGCTCGGGCGCGCAAGCCACGGACCGAGACGCCATCACCTGGGCGTATCGCAAACACGACCTGCGCGGTCAGATGCGGCGGCAGCTTCACCTCGGTGCCGTCATTGAGGATCAGTCCGTCGACGTCGCCGCGCGGCGTCAGCGTGTATTGCTTGACGATCCCGCGCGTCTCCGGAAGCTGCGTGGAATCCCACGTCGCATCGGGCGGAGACAGTGGCGCCTGGGCGTGGGCGGCGTAGGCGCCCAATCCTGTTGTTGCGAGCACGAGCGCGGTCATGATCGGCTTCATCTTTCGCGTCATCCTGGAACTCCCTTCGGCAGGTGGTGACGCGATCTGTTTCGCAATGGCCGTGCCAGTTGCCTGATGATGATAGATCAATGGGTTGCATGAAGCAGGGGCGCGCTAGGCGTCGTCTTTGCCGACGGCGCGTGTCAGGTTTCCTGACGCGGGGTCCTCACCAAGCCCGTAGCGCTGCATCTTGGTGTAGAGCAGCTGCCGGTTGATGTTGAGCCGGCGCGCGGCTTCGGAGCGGTTGCCGGCGCAGGCGTCGAGTGCGCGTCGGATCATCCGTTCCTCCAGCCTTGCCACTGCCGTTGGCAGGTCGGTCGAGGGCTCCGCCGTGTTGTCGGGTCCCGTCGCGGTGATATCGATGTCGTCAGCATCGATCAGCGAGCCGCGGGTCAGCACGCAGGCGCGTTCGATCACGTTGCGCAGCTCGCGGACGTTGCCCGGCCACGGGGCACGAACCAGCTTGTCGGCGGCCGCCTCGCTCAGCCGTGGCCGCGGCCGGCCCTCCGAGGCCAGCGCGAGAAAATGGCTGGCCAGCGGCAGGATGTCCTGGGATCGCTCGCGCAGCGACGGCAGCTCGATCGGGATCACGTTCAGGCGGTAGTAGAGATCCTCGCGGAACGCGCCGCTGGCAACCAGCCTGGCGAGATCGCGATGCGTCGCGGCGACGACGCGGGCCGCAACCTTCACAGGCTTGCCGCCCACCGGCGTGATCACGCGCTCCTGCAGCGCGCGCAGGATCTTGGCCTGCATCGCGAGCGGCATGTCGCCGATCTCGTCGAGAAAGAGGGTGCCGCTGCCGGCGTCGCGAAACGCGCCTGACCGGTCCGAGGTCGCGCCGGTGAACGATCCCTTCACATGGCCGAACAGCTCGCTTTCGAGCAGATCCTGCGGAATTGCGGCGCAGTTCACGGCAACGAAGGGACTAGTGTTGCGCAGGCTATGGACATGGAGCGCGCGTGCCACCAGCTCCTTGCCGGTGCCGGTCTCGCCGCGGATCAGCACGGTCGCGTCGGCGTCGGCGGCAAGTCCGATGGTCTTCTGCACGCGGCGCATCGCCTCGCTGGTGCCGATCAGCCCGCTTTCATCAGGGCTGTGATGGTCCTGCTGCGGGTGCCGGCGCGGCGGCAACCGCGCGATCAGCTCGCGCAGCGCGTCGCGTCCGATCGGCTTGACCAGATGGTCGAAGGCGCCGAGGCGCATGGCCTGGATCGTGTTCTCCGGGCTCGCATACGCCGTCAGCACGATCACGGGCGGCGCATCGCCGTCGGCGCGCAGGCGGCGCAAGGTCTCGATGCCGTCGATCCCGGGCATGCGCAGATCGAGGAGGATGGCGTCGATAGCGCCCGACACCATGCCGATCGCCTCGCGGCCCGAGGCAGCCGTGAGCGCGTCGTGACCGAGATCGGTTATCGTTTCTGCGAGGCCGTCGCGCAGCGCGGCGTCGTCGTCGACGATCAGGATGGTTGCCATGGCAGGGAAATCTCGAAGCTGGAGCCGGTATGCGTGTGTCCGAGTTGCGCCTCGCCGTCATGGGCGCGCGCGATCTCGCGCACGATGGCAAGGCCGAGGCCGGTGCCGTCGGCGCGGGTGGTGACGAACGGCTCGAACAGGCAATGCTTGATGGTCTCGTCGATGCCGGGGCCGCTGTCCGTGACGCGAAACAACAGGCGTCCGGCGTCGATCTGGGCGGCGACGACGATCTCGCCGCCGTCGGGCGTATTCTGGATCGCGTTGAGGATCAGATTGTCGAGGGCGCGCTGCAACTGGGCCGGATCGAAGCAGGAGGCGTGCGGGGAGGCGGGGACGATGGTGCGAAGCTGGAGGCCGCGACGCGCGGCTAGCTCGCGATGCGGGTCGATCGTGGACTGCAGGAAGCTCGCGAGGTCGACGCCACGAGCCTTCGGTTGGCTGGCCTGCGTCATCGCGAGCAGGTCACGCAGCAGCGCATCGAGCCGTGCCACCTGCTGCAGGATCGCTTCGAGCGCGCTGTCCTTGCGCGCAGGGTCTGAGGAGGCGAGCGCGTTTTCGGCCTTCAGCCGCATCGCCGCGATCGGGTTGCGGATCTCGTGCGCCAGGTTGGCCGACAGCCGCCCGACCGCCGCCAGCCGTTCAGCGGCCGTGGCCCGGCTACGCTCCGCCGACAGGCGCTGGCCGGCGTCGTTGACGGCATCGACGAGGCGGTCGAGCTCGCGCGCGCCGGTGTGCGGCAGTTGCGGCAGATCGGCCTTGTCTGTCGGCTTGCTCAGCGCCGTCTCGATCATGGCGATGCGGCGTGACCACGACAGCAGGATCCAGGCGAGCCAGATCGCCGAGCCGAGCAGCGTCAGCGCCAGCACGACCAGGCCGATGAGCAGATGCGTGTAGGCCGGTCCCTCGGCGATGGCGGCACGCGTCATCGTCCACGCCGTGACGTTCTGGAGCGGTCCGCGCAACGGGCAGGCGTGAACGATCAGGCTCTGCGACCGGCCGGCATTGGCCGCCGTGGATGGCCGCCCGCTGCGTTGCGCGTCACCATTGACCTGCTGGATCACGCTGAGCTCAGCCGCCGGGAGGTCGGTCTTGGGACCGGTGCCTTCGTAGGTCGGGTACGCATAGGCCAGCGATCCGCTCTCGGCCTGCCAGATGCCGCCCTCGACGCCGGGCGCGCCGGACAGCGCCGAGCGGACCACGGGCAGCAGGTCCTGCTTGAGCTTGTCGTCGACCGGCGCGCCGCTCCAGCCGGAGACGAAGAACTGATAGCGGTCGGCGATGTCGCGACAAGCACGCACGACCAGATCCTGCGCACGGGCCACGCGGGCATCGGCCGACTGCTGAAACGACTCGACGAGAAGATAACCGGTCGCCGCGCCGGAAACTGCCAGCATGAGCCAGAGCGCCGACAGCCGCGAGCGAAGGGAGCGCATCGAATGTTCCGCAATGTCGTCAGAGGTCAGCGAGGATGCAGCGCAATGCGCGGGGCGGATCACCGCTCCTCATTCGCGGAACAGAACGCCTGATCAGCAATGTTGGTTCCGCCGCCGGGGGATCACCGCGGCAGCGGCGCCTTCTCGGCCATCGCCTTGCGCAGGATGCGCGACAGCGACTCCACCGAATAGGGCTTCTTGATCAGCTCGAAGCCGTGATGGGCGTTCTCCGCCAGCACGTGGCTGTAGCCGGACGTCAGCACCACCGGCAGGCCGGGATAGCGCTCGCGGATAATGCCGGCGAGCTCCAGGCCGTTGATGCCGGGCATGATGACGTCGGAGAAGACGAGGTCGACGGCGAACTCGTCGTTCGCCAGGATCGCCAGCGCATCGGCGCCGTTGGCGACGCGGCGCGTGACGTAGCCGAGGTCTTCGAGCAGCTCGGTCGAGAACTGACCGACCTCGTCATTGTCCTCGACCACCAGCACGCGATAGCCGCGGCCGATCGTGGCGGGCTCGATCCGCGTCAGGCCTGCGTCCGCGCTGGATTGCGGCGCCGGCACCTGCGGCAGATAGATCGTGAAGCTCGCGCCATGGCCGAGCCGGCTGTCGACGGCGATGTCGCCTTCGGATTGCTTGGCGAAGCCGAACGCCTGGCTCAGGCCGAGACCGGTGCCTTTGCCGACCTCCTTGGTCGTGAAGAACGGCTCGAAGATCGCGTTGAGATTCTGAGGGGCGATGCCGCCGCCGGTATCGGCGACTGAGATCGCGATGAAGGCGCCGGGCCGCACGCTCTGGCCGCGCAACGGCGGGATCGCCTCGGTGCTGCGGACGCTGATCGTCAGCCGTCCTTCGCCGTTCATCGCGTCGCGCGCATTGACGGCAAGGTTGATCAGCGCGGTCTGGAATTGCGCGACGTCGGCAAGCGTGAACAGTCTGGCATCGGTGACCGCGAGCTCGATCTGGATGCGGCTGCCGACCAGCGGACGGATCAGCTGCACGACGCTATCGACCTGCTCGCAGACGTTGAACACCTGCGGCGTCAGCGGTTGCCGCCGCGCGAACGCCAATAGTTGTGCCGTCAGCTTCGAGGCCCGCTCGACTGTCTCGGAGATCGCATCGACGTAGCGCCGGCGCCGCTCTTCGGGCAGGTCGCGGCGGCGCAGGAAGTCGGTGGCGGAGCGGATGATCGTGAGCAGATTGTTGAAGTCGTGGGCGACGCCGCCGGTGAGCTGGCCCACCGCTTCCATTTTCTGCGACTGCCGCAACAGCTCCTCGCCCTGGATCCGCTCGGTGACGTCGACGGCCTCGGCGACCGCCCCCGTGACCACATCGTGCTGGTCGAACAGAGGCCGCATCGAGAGTTCGAAATGGCGCTCGCCGCTGGCGAAATCGAGCCGCATCTCGTTGCGAAAGCTGTCGCCTTCGAGCACGTGGGCGAACGCCTTGCGCAGCATCTCGGTGATGCCCGGCGTATGGGTGAACCACGGCGCATCCCAGAGCGGCTGGCCGATGACGTCGATCTCGCCGGCGCGCATGCCGGCGACCGCGATGCGATTGGCATGCGTCACGCGGCCCTCGATGTCGAGAATGGCCTGATACTGATTGCTGGTGTCGAAGATCGCGCGCATGCGCGCTTCGTTGGCCTCGAGCTGGGCGGTGCGCTCCCTGATCCGCTCTTCCAGCGTCTCATTGATCCGGCGCAGCTCGATCTCGGCCTGCTTGGCCGCCGTGACGTCGTGGGCCACGCCGATGAACCCGCTGTGTCGGCCGTTCGCATCCCAGCGTGGCTGCGATTCCGAGCGCAGCCAGCGCCATTGCCCGTCGGCGCGGCGATAGCGCGCTTCGAGGAAGAACGGCTTCAGCGAACATTCTCCCGATTGCTGCTGCTCGAGGATGCGCGGCAGGTCCTCGGGATGCAGCGCCTTGCGCCAGTCGAAGGCGAGCGCCTCGTCATGAGGCACGCCGAGGAAATCGACATAGGCACGATTGATGAAGGAGCGGGTGCGGTCGAGTTTGGTGACCCAGATCGGCACCGGCGCGCTGTCGGCGATCAGGCGGAAGCGCTCCTCGCTTTCGCGCAGCTTCGCCTGCGCGAGCATCTGGTCGGTGACGTCGATATGCGCGCCGACCAGGCGGATCGCGCGGCCGTTCCAGTCGCGCTCGATGCGGGCGATGACGCGGATCCAGCGGATCTCGCCGTCGCTGGGCCTGATGATGCGGTATTCTGTCGTGTAGTCCTCTTGCTGGCTCTTGACCGCGGCGATGAAATCCTGCTCGGCCTTGGCGCGATCGTCGGGATGAACGCGATTGACCCAGTCTTCGTGCGTCTCGTGGACCGCCTCGGGCGGCAAGCCGTGAATGATCAGGTATTCGGGCGAACGGCGGTTGCGATAACCTTCGCGCAGGTCGACCTCGACGCCGCCGACGCGGGCAATACGCTGGATGCGCGCCAGTTCTGCTTCGCGCTCCTGCAGCGCCCGGTAGGCCTGATCGCGATCGCGCGCGATCTCCTCGATGTGCTGGCGCAATTCGGCCGCGGCGGCCTCCGGGACGACTTCATCTCTGGGCGCATCCGCGCTGTTCATGCTGACCTGCATTGGGTGGACGAGCGGTCACCCGAGAATTCCACCGCGGGTGTTCGGAAGCGTGGCGACATTGGGCTCAAGGGAAAGCAAAAGGTTCAAGGAAAGCAAACTGGCCAGAGATTGAGGCGGGCAGACGCCAGCATGACGAGAACGTCGGGGCAGATAAAAAGTTCCGCGCGCTCGGAACGGACTGTTACTGTCGTGCGTCGTCTGGCCCTGAACACCGCAACGCGTAGGTCAATACCGTGAAGCTCTTTGTCTGCCAGGCTTGCAAGAACATCCTGTATTTCGAGAATCGCAGCTGTGGACGCTGCGGCCATCAGCTTGCCTTCATGCCGGAGCGCCACACCCTTTCGGCAATCGAGCCGGCGGACGATGGCTTTCGGACGCTCGCGGACGGCAGGGCCGGGCGCTTCTTCTGCGCCAATGCCGAGTACGATGCCTGCAACTGGCTGCTCGAAATCGGCGAGACCGCAGGCTTCTGTCGTGCCTGCCATCACAACGGCACCATTCCCAATCTGTCGGACCCTGCGCAGCTCGCCGGCTGGCGCGAGTTGGAGGTGGCCAAGCACCGGCTGTTCTACTCGCTGATTCGGTGGAAGCTCCCCGTGAAAACACGGCTCGAGGATCCCGAGCATGGGCTGATCTTCAATTTCCTGGCCGACGATCCCGCCGGCCAGCAGAAGGTCCTCACCGGTCACGACAACGGCCTGATCACGATCGCGCTGGCCGAGGCCGACGATTTCGAGCGCGAGCGGCGCCGGCTACAGATGGACGAGCCGTACAGGACGCTGCTCGGCCATTTCCGTCACGAGGTCGGGCATTATTTCTGGGACGTGCTGGTCCGCGATGCCGGCAAGCTCGATCAATGCCGCGCCGTGTTCGGCGACGACTCGCAGGATTACGGCGAGGCGCTGAAGCGACATTACGATCAGGGTGCCCCTGCGAACTGGCAGGACAACTACGTCTCGGCCTACGCGACCACACATCCGTGGGAGGATTTTGCCGAGACCTGGGCGCACTATCTCCACATCGTGGACACGCTGGAGATGGCGTCCGAGTTCGGCATCGAGATTGACCCGCCGGCCGATCAGATCGGGGGACTCACGGCGCGCGTCACCTTCGATCCCTATGTGGCGGAGGATTTCGACGCCATCGTCAACGCCTGGCTGCCGTTCACCTTCGCGATGAACAGCGTGGCCCGGGCGATGGGCGCCCGCGCGCTATATCCGTTCATCCTGACCCCGCCGGTTATCGGCAAGCTCGGCTTCATCCACCAGCTGGTCCGGCAGGGCGGGCAGCAAAAATCCGCAACTCTGGCGCCCGAAAAGCCGCAGGCCGAGCCCCAGCAGGAAGAGGTCGGGGCGGCGTGATCCGCCTTGACTCGAGAGAACATAAAGTGAACATGGCGGTGTGACCGGAGCGAAGGACTGCCATCACGCCATGCCGTCTGAGCCGCAAGCCAAATCCGGTGCGAAGTCCGGTGCTCAAGCCGCGGACTGCGCGTTGGACGCCGCCATGGACGAAGCCATTGCCGCCTGCGGCGGCGATCTGCGTGCGACCATTCGCGCCCTTATTGTTGCAAACGATTATCTCGAAACCGAGGTCACCGAGCTGATGAAGGCGGTCTCGCGCGCCTATGCCCGCGGACGTTTCCACAGCTATTCCGGCTGACGGGAGAGCTGGTCTTTGGCATGCCTGCGAGATGCGCAGGGATCGCGCCGACAGTTCGGGTTGCGCGCGGCCGATTTTGCTATAGACGAACCGGTCAAGCTTGCGGCCTTTGCGCCTGCGCCGCCAGCGGGGAGCCCGCCCAAAGGTATCAAGAAAAAACATGTTCAAGACCATTCTGATCGCGAACCGCGGCGAGATCGCCTGCCGGGTCATCAAGACCGCCCGCCGCATGGGAATCAGGACCGTTGCGGTCTATTCGGAAGCCGATCGTGATGCGCTGCATGTCGAGATGGCCGACGATGCCGTGCTGATCGGGCCGCCTGCCGCCGCCGAGAGCTACCTCCTGATCGACCGTATCGTCGAGGCCTGCCGCAAGACCGGCGCCGAGGCGGTGCATCCGGGCTACGGCTTCCTGTCCGAGCGCGAGGCGTTTCCGCGGGCGCTGGCCGAGGCGGGCGTGGTCTTCATCGGTCCCAATCCCGGCGCGATCGCCGCGATGGGCGACAAGATCGAATCGAAGAAGGCGGCCGCCAAGGCCAATGTCTCCACCGTGCCCGGCTTCCTCGGCGTCATCGAGGACGCCAAGCACGCGGTGCGCATCGCCGACGAGATCGGCTATCCCGTGATGATCAAGGCCTCCGCCGGCGGCGGCGGCAAGGGCATGCGCATCGCGCATTCGACCGCCGAAGTGGCCGAGGGCTTCAATCTGGCCAAGGCCGAAGCCAAGGCCTCGTTCGGCGACGACCGCGTCTTCATCGAGAAGTTCATCGTCGATCCCCGCCACATCGAGATCCAGGTGCTCGGCGACAAGCATGGCAACGTGATCTATCTCGGCGAGCGCGAGTGCTCGATCCAGCGCCGCAACCAGAAGGTCATCGAGGAGGCGCCGTCGCCGCTGCTCGACGAGGAGACGCGGCGCAAGATGGGCGAGCAGGCGGTCGCGCTCGCCAAGGCCGTGAACTACGACTCCGCCGGCACGGTCGAGTTCGTCGCCGGCCAGGACAAGAGCTTCTATTTCCTGGAGATGAACACGCGCCTGCAGGTCGAGCATCCCGTGACCGAGCTCGTCACCGGCATCGATCTCGTCGAGCAGATGATCCGCGTCGCCGCCGGCGAGAAGCTCGCGCTGGCGCAGAAGGACGTCAGCCTGACCGGCTGGGCGGTCGAGTCGCGCGTCTATGCCGAGGATCCGTTCCGCAGCTTCCTGCCGTCGATCGGACGCCTCGTGAAGTATCGCCCGCCGGCCGAGAGCAAGACTGACGGCATCACGGTTCGCAACGACACCGGCGTGCAGGAGGGCGGCGAGATCTCGATCTACTACGATCCGATGATCGCCAAGCTCGTCACCCATGCGCCGTCGCGGGCGGCTGCGATCGAGGCGCAGTCGACCGCACTCGACGCGTTCTATGTCGACGGCATCCGCCACAACATCCCGTTCCTGTCGGCGCTGATGAACCATCCGCGCTGGCGCGAGGGTAGGCTGTCGACCGGCTTCATCGCCGAGGAATTTCCCAAGGGCTTTGCCGCGCGTGCGCCTGAAGGCGAGATCGCGCGCCGGCTCGCGGCGGTGGGCGCCGCGATCGATCACGTGCTCGGTGAGCGCAAGCGGCAGATCTCGCAGCAGATGATCGGCCGGCCCGTGACGCGGCAGGGCCGCCGTGCGGTGTGGCTTGGCCGCGACGAGATCCTGCTCGACATCATCAGGGAGAACGGCGCGATCACGGTCCGCTTCGTCGGCGCCGACGGCAAGGTCGGTGCGGCGCATCAGCTGGTGTCGGAGTGGAAGCCGGGCGATGCGGTCTGGCACGGCACCATCGACGGCGCTGCCCTTGCGGTACAGACGCGCCTCATTCCGAATGGTGTGCGGCTCGCGCATCAGGGCGTCGAGGCGCCGGTCTATGTCTACACAGAAGCCGAGGCGACCGCGGCGCGGCTGATGCCGGTGGTCACCGCCGGCGACAGCGGCAAGAAGCTGTTGTGCCCGATGCCCGGCCTCGTGGTCTCGATCGCCGTGACCGAAGGGCAGGAGGTCAAGGCCGGCGAGACGCTTGCCGTGGTCGAAGCCATGAAGATGCAGAACGTGCTCCGCGCCGAGCAGGACGGCACCGTGAAGAAGGTCCACGCGGCTGCTGGGGCGACGCTCGCGGTGGACGCGCTGATTCTGGAGTTCGCGTAGTAAGTCTAACCGCCGTCATTGCGAGCGCAGCGAAGCAATCCAGGGCTCGGCAGGAGACTCTGGATTGTTCGTCGCTTCGCTCCTCGCAATGACGGAGAGAGGTAGCGCGTGATGACGTTCCGTACTCGCCGAGAAGCGCTCCGCACTATCCTCGCCGGAGATCGCTGCATCCACCCGGGCTCGGTGTACGACGCGATCTCGATCCGGATCGCCGAGGATCTTGGCTTTCCGCTCGGCATGTTCGGCGGCTCGGCTGCCTCGCTTGCCGTGCTCGGCGATCCCGACATCGCGCTGATCACCTTGACCGAGTTGGCCGAGCAGATGCGGCGGATGTCGCGTGCGGCAGCGTTGCCGGTGCTGGTCGATGCAGATCACGGCTACGGCAACGCGATGAACGTGCGCCGCACGGTGCAGGAGTTGGAAGCGGCCGGCGCCGCCGGTCTCACCATCGAGGATACGCTGCTGCCGCAGGCCTTCGGCGAATCGAAGCCGCAGCTGATCTCGCTTGCTGAAGGTGTCGGCAAGGTGAAGGCCGCGCTCGACGGCCGGGGCGATCCCGCGCTGGTCATCCTGGGACGGACGGGTGCCCTCTCGATCACCTCGCTCGATGATGCGATTGCGCGGGCGAGGGCGTATGAGGCCTGCGGCGTCGACGGGCTGTTCTTCACCGGCATCACATCGCGCGATCAACTCGATTCGATTGCTGCCGCGACGACATTGCCGATCGTGCTTGGTGGCGCGCCCGAGGAGATGTCGGATCTCGTTTATCTCGCGTCGCGCCGCGTCCGCGTCGCGCTGCAGGGCCACGCACCGATCGCCGCAGCGACGCAGGCCGTCTATGAGACGCTGAAGGCGCTGCGCGACGGCGCCTCGCCGAAGCAGCTCAAGGGTCTGCCGTCGGCCGAGCTGACCGCGCGCGTGATGCGTGATAGCGATGTGAAGACACGCCTGCGCGCGTTTCTGGGGCTCGGATCATGACCGATCGCGCCATCGTCCACGTCACGGTCCGCGGCCGCGTCCAGGGCGTCGGCTATCGCGCCTGGGTCGAGGACCAGGCCATCCTCAACGGCCTCGACGGCTGGGTGCGCAACCGCAGCGACGGCAGCGTCGAAGCGCTGTTCGAAGGTCCTTCGGACGATGTCGCCGCCATGGTGGCGGCCTGCCGCATGGGACCGCCGTCGGCGCGCGTCGATGCCGTGACGGCAAACCCCGCGACATCAGATCAGCTCAAGCCGCGCCAGCCGGGCGGGACGTTCTCCGTGTTGCCGACGCTGTAGCGATACGACGCGAGACCGCCGGTCACCTCGCCGAGATCACCAGCGCCTGGATCCGGCCCTCGATCGGTCCACCGCCGAACCGGCGCGCCAGCGCGTCCGCAGCCGCCTGGGTCACGGCCGCGAGGCCGGGCGTGCCGCGCGCTTCGATCTCGCCGCGCATCGGCGTGCCCTGGCAGAATGCCGTGGCCGGGTCCTGCGGCGACGCCGCGCGGCTGCGATGCGTGACCGTCTCGATCGCGATATCCGTGAAGCCCGCTGCGATCAGATCGGCCTCGATCCGTCCGGAATCGTAATAGCCGTGCGGAGTCCGGGTGAAGAACTGCGGCGGGCTTTCGGGGAAGACCTGCTGCAGCGTCTCGTGCACCACGTGAGGGAAGTCGTTCTCCTCGATCCGGTCCCAGACGTTGAAGACGAAACGTCCTCCAGGCCTCAGCACACGGCGGGCCTCCGCATAACCCTTGACGCGATCGGGAAAGAACATCGCGCCGAACTGACATGCGACGGCA
Source organism: Bradyrhizobium oligotrophicum S58 (assembly GCF_000344805.1). NCBI lineage: Bacteria > Pseudomonadati > Pseudomonadota > Alphaproteobacteria > Hyphomicrobiales > Nitrobacteraceae > Bradyrhizobium > Bradyrhizobium oligotrophicum. The sequence goes on from NC_020453.1 coordinate 3,549,838, forward strand.
TCGAAGCTCGCATCGGCAAAGGGCAGGGCCAGTGCATCGGCCTGCTGAAATGCGATGCGGCTCTCAGCAGCCAGATGCCTCTTCGCCTGTGCGAGCATCGGCTCGTTGAGGTCGGTGGCGGTGATCCGGACCTCCGGCGGCAGCTGCGCATGCAGGGCTCGCGTGACCACGCCGGTGCCCGCCGCCGTCTCCAGCACGTCGCGTGGCTGGTGAGCCGTGATGCGCCGCGCAAGGTCCTGCGCATACGGCACGAAGATCAAGGGGACCAACAGCTGATCGTAGATCTGCGGGATCGATCCGGTGAAGGCCTTGTCGGATGCCGTCATGGCTTGCTCCTGTTGCAGGTGGGGCAGGCGGGGATCAGGCGGTCTCGCCGCGCGCAAGATGTGCGCCGTCAACATCCGTCTTGCGGGCCGCCCGCCCGGTTCAAATACGGGGCTCTTGACATTCGCTCTCGGCGGTCTGATATTTCTGTCATGACAGAAATAAAAGGCACCAGGAAGCTTCCTCCCGCCGTCGAGCGCTTCATCCTCAATTGGGGCGACATGGGCGATCAGTGGGGTGTCAACCGCTCGGTGAGCCAGATCCACGGGCTGCTGTATCTCGCGGAGAAGCCGATGACGGCGGAGGACATCGCCGACACGCTCGGCATGGCGCGCTCCAACGTCTCGAACTCGCTGAAGGAGCTGCTCGCCTGGGACCTGATCCGGCGCGTGCCGATCCTCGGCGACCGCCGCGATCATTTCGAGGCCGAGACCGACATCTGGGAGGTGGCGCAGCGGATCGCGGCCGGCCGCAAGGAACGCGAGATCGATCCGGCGATCGCGGCGCTGCGCGCCTGCGTTGCGGAGGCGACCGGCGATCCCGCAATCAGCGTGGTCGCAGCCAAGCGTCTGAAAGACATGCTGGCCTTCACCGAGCTGGTCGACCGCTGGTACGTGCAGATGCTGAAGGTGCCGCGGCCACGTCTCGTCGCGCTGATCAAGCTCGGCGAGAAGATCGCAAATCTGCTGCCGTCGGGAAAGTCCAGATCCGGCAGCGCGTAGATGAGTGGAGGGCGTCATGGTGACCATGCGACATCTCGGACTTTCGACGCCCTCCAACGCCCGGCTTCATGATGATCACAGGTTTCGTGCGCTGCTGTCCGCCGAGGACTGGGGGCGACTGCCGGTGTCGATCTGGCGCCGCTTCTCCAAGCGCCTCGCCGATGGCGCCACCGTCGTCTATGTCGGCGAGGTCGATCAGGCCGAGACCAGCCGCGCCGGCTTCTGGTTCTCGCATCTGGCGCGGTTGATCGGCGGCCCGCTGCCGACGCGCGCCGACATCGGCGTGCCGATGATCGTCGCAGTGACGGAGGACGCAGCGAGCGGCGGCCAGATCTGGACGCGCATCTGCGGACGACCGCATGGCTTCCCGCAGGTGATCCATTCCGCCAAGCGCTTCGCCGGTCCCACGGGGCTCGAGGAATATCTCGGCTGGGGCCTCAGCATGAGCCTGCGCGTCGGCGTCGCCGATGGCGCGCTTCATTTCCATAGCGCCGGCTACACGTTCGACTTCGCCGGACGACGCTGGGCGCTGCCGGAATGGCTCACGCCCGGCGATCTCACCGTCACCCATTCCGATCTCGGCAGCGGCGCTTTTCGCTTCTCGCTCGAGATCGTCCATCCGCGCTTCGGGCGCATCATCCGTCAGAGCGCAATATTCCGGGAGTCCACACCATGACGCCGTTGCTCTGGTCCCTGATTGCGCTTCAGATCGTGATGGGCGTGTTCGACACCTTCTATCACCATGAGTTCACCGAGCGCCTGGCCTGGCGTCCGTCACAGCGGGGCGAGCTCAAGCTGCACGGTGTCCGCAACGTGCTCTATGCGCTGCTGTTCGTCGTGCTCGGCTGGTGCGAGGTGCATGGACTGTTCGCGATCCTTGTGCTCGCCGTGCTCGTAGCCGAGATCGGCATCACCTTGACCGATTTCGTCGAGGAGGATCTGACGCGCAAGCTGCCGCCGAGCGAACGCATCAATCACACGCTGCTCGCCATCAATTACGGCGCCATCCTGATGCTGCTGGTGCCGCTGCTGATCGACTGGGCGACGCGGCCTTCCGCGATCGTGCCGGCCTATGCCGGCGTGCTGAGCTGGATTGCTGCTGCCGCCGCGGTCGGGGCTGCGCTGTGCGGCCTGCGCGACTTCGCCGCGGCACGGCGCCTTGCGCGGATGTCGCAGCCGGATGCTGCCGCACTGGTCGGGGCGCTGCCGCCGGCGCAGACCATTCTCATCACCGGTGCGACCGGCTTCATTGGCGCGCGGCTGGCGGCTGGTCTCACCGCGGCCGGCCATCACGTCGTTGCCCTGGTGCGCGACCCGGCCAAGGCGGCCATGTTGCCGGCGCCGCTGACCATGATCACGAGTCTGGATCAGCTCGCCTCCGACACCCGCATCGACGCGATCGTCAATCTCGCGGGCGAGCCGATCGGCAACGCGCCGTGGACTGCGGCCAAGCGCGCGACGATCCTGCAATCCCGGCTGGCCACGACAGAGGCCGTCCTATCGCTGATTGCGCGGCTCGACCGCAAGCCGAAGGTGTTGGTCAACGGCTCGGCGATCGGCTGGTACGGCCTGTGGCAGGACCAGCCGCTGACCGAATCGGCTAAGTCGCATGCCTGCTTCAGCCATGACCTCTGCGAGGCGTGGGAGCAGGCGGCGCGTCGTGCCGAGGCCCATGGTGTGCGCGTCGCGCTGCTGCGCATCGGCCTCGTGGTCGGCCGCGACGGCGGCTTCCTGTCGCGCATGCTGACGCCGTTCGAGTTCGGCCTGGGTGGCCCGTTCGGCTCCGGCCTGCAATGGATGTCGTGGATCGAGTGCGACGATCTCGTCCGGCTGATCGCGCATGTGATCGCGACCGACGCCATCACCGGGCCGGTCAATGCGACGGCGCCGCTGCCGGTGCGCAATCTCGCCTTCGCCGCCGAGCTCGCGCGCTGCCTGCGCCGTCCGGCGCTGCTGCGCGTTCCCGCGGGCCTGCTGCGCCGGATCGGCGGCGACTTCGCCGAGGAGCTTCTACTCGGCGGCCAGCGCGTGGTGCCGAACAAGGCGCTGTCGAGCGGCTTCGTGTTCCGGCATCAGAGCCTGCGCAGCGCGCTGGAAGAGATCCTCTGAGCAGTCGTTCAATGCGCCCTACGATCTCTCGGCCCGCGCCATCGTCACCGACGGCAGCTCACCGAACGTGGCGCGGTAGTAGCGGGCGAAGTGTCCGGCATTGGCGAAGTTGCAGGCGGCGGCCGCCGCCGCCACGGTGACGGCCGGATCGCCGGAGCGCAGCATCTCGTGGGCGCGGCGCAGGCGCACGGATTTGGCAAACGCCATCGGCGAATAGCCGCGCACGCGCTCGAAGACGCGGAAGATCGAGCGCACGCTGACGCCGGCCTCGCGTGCGAGGCGCTCGATCGTGATCGGCTCGCGCCAATTGGCCTCGATATAGTCCTCGAGCCGCTTGACCAGGCCGAAATCCGGCATCGGCGCGGGATCGAGGAGCATGTCGCGCAAGCGATGCCGGCTGGCGCAGAGGAAGGCGACGTGGACCGCATCCTCGAGCTCGCGGTAGACCGCAGCCGGAAAGGCGGCATCCTGCTCGTTGAGTTGGGTCGTCAGGAAATCGAGCAGCCGCAGCAGGCTGCGGGCCTGGGGATCGGCGGCCGGAACGGCGGGATCGATCGCGTAATCGGCGCGTGGCTGCACGCCGACCAGCGCCGTCAGCCGCTGCCGCAGCACCTGCGGATCGAGCCGCAGCGTGAGCCGCCGATGACCACCCTGGCAGGCCATCTGCCAGGGGACTCCAGCCGGCGCCACGGCGAACTGCTGCTCGCTGACATCGGTCGCCTCGCCACGGGCGCAACTGACCGCGCGTCCCTTCATGGCGATCTGCACCCTCATGTAATCCGCCGCCCGGTGGTCGGAGACCATGTCGCAGGTCGTGGTGCCGAAAGCGAGGCCGATCGTCTCCAGCTCGATCAGGTTGACGATCGCCTCGAAGCGTTCGGCATGGCGAAAGTCGATGCGCTCGGCGCCGAGCCGGCGGCTCGCGAGGTCGCGCAGGACTTCGGCGTTGGAGGTTCGGATCAGAGCATAGCGGTGCAACGGCTCGAGGCCGATCGAGCCCGTCGTGGGGCCCGGCTTGGGTGAAGCGCCGACGATGTCGGCTGCGGTCAAGAGACGGTTCAAGCCGATGCTCCTGAGCTCTGGTCGTTAACATATGCTACATGAGGTTCCGTCGCCGTCAATTACTTCGGCGCCAATGCGCCTCGGAATGCTGCGGCCAATGTGCGCAACGCTGCGCGCTTGGCAGCGTCACCGACCTTGGCATGAAGGATGACCTTCGATCGTCCGAGCTTCGGCAGGCCGAGGCTCGGCCCGACATCGACGAGCCCGCTTGGCGCGATTCGCCGGGCTAGCGGCGCGATCGCGAGGCCGGCCTGCGCGGCGGCAACGACTGCCGCGACGCCGCCGCCGACGAAGGCCTCGAGGAAGGGCGACTTGGCCTTGTCGAGGGCGCGGACCGCGATCGCGCGCACGCCGCAAGGCGCCGCCAATGTCGCGAGCGGCAGCGGCCCGCCTGCAGGCGCGCGAAAGCGCGGGCTCGCGAACCAGCCGAATGCGTCCTCAGTCAAGGTCTCGCCGCCGCGACGGGAAGCCTCCTGCCGCACGATGACGGCATCGAGCTGGCCCGCATCATAGAGGTCGAGCAGGTCGCGCGAGAACCCGATGCCGACCGACAGCACGAGATCCGACGTGATGGCCTGGAGCTGTTGCAGCATCGGCACCAGCTCGGGGCCGGCGGCATGGTCGCTGATCCCCAGCGACAGCCGCGCGCGGATGCGGGTCGTTCCGGCGAGCGCGTGATCATGCGCGGCTACGAGCGCACGGGCATTCTCCAGGAAAGCCGCGCCATCCGCCGTCAGGCGGACCGCCCGCGGCGAGCGCTCCAGGAGGCGCTTTCCGAACGCGGCTTCCAGCCGCTGCAGCTTCAGGCTGACGGCGGCCTGCGTCGTGCCCAGCACCGCGGCTGACCGCGTGAAGCTCTGCAGCTCGGAGACCAGAAGGAAGGCACGGACCGCGGAAATGTCGAGGGTCTGCTTCATTACAGAATCTTATCACTGATATCTGTGGCGATAGCATACAGAAATGATGGGGAAAGCGCTAGGTTCTGGATCACCGGCGGCGCCGCCGCCATTCAACCGGAAGACTCCATCATGCCGCTCATCGCCATCACCTACGCCAGCCAGCGCCGCTCGCCGTCGCTGAAGAAGGAAATCGCCGACACCATCACCGATCTCACCGCGCGCATTCTGCGCAAGGATCCGAAGGTCACCGCCGTCATCGTCTCGGAAGCCGATGCGGCGAACTGGTTCGCCGGCGGCGCCTCGCTCGCCGAGCAGGGGCTCGCCAGCTATTGGATCGACGTCCATGTCAGCGACGGCACCAACACCAAGGACGAGAAGGCCGCCTATCTCGCGGCGGTGTTCGCGCGCATGGCCGAGCTGATCGGCCCGCTGCACAACGAGACCTATCTGCATGTCGACGAGGTCAAGGCGGATGCCTACGGATTGAGCCAGGAGCGCCGCTACGTCGCCGCGCAGCTCGGGGCATCACCGCAGCGGAGCGCCGCCTGAGCTCATGCGCGCTCCGGCAGCGCCGCCACGGTGGCGCCGAACACCCTTTCGAACGCCTGCCGGAGCGCGACGTCGACATCGGCCATGGTCACGGGCAGGCCGAGATCGACGAGGCTGGTGACGCCGTAGCGCGGGTCGGTGACGCCGCAGGGCACGATCGCCTCGAAGTGCGACAGGTCTGGCTCGACATTGATGGCGATGCCGTGGAAGGTCACCCAGCGCTTCAGCCGGACGCCGATCGCGGCGATCTTGTCCTCGAAGCCGGCGCCCTTGTCGGGCCGCCTGACCCAGACGCCGACGCGATCCTCGCGCCGCTCGCCACGCACGTTGAAGGCGTCGAGCGTGCGGATGATCGTCTCCTCCAGCGCCGCGACATAGGCGCGCACATCCGGCCGGCGCCGTTTCAGGTCGAGCATGACATAGGCCACGCGCTGGCCGGGGCCGTGATAGGTCACCTGGCCGCCGCGGCCGGTCGACAAGAACGGAAAGCGCGGGTCGCGCAGATCCTCAGGCCTGCCGGAGGTGCCGGAGGTGTAGACGGGCGGGTGCTCGAGCAGCCAGACCATCTCGGCGGCTTCGCCCGCGGCGATCGCGGCCGCGCGGGCCTCCATGAAGGCAGTCGCCGCTTCATAGTCGACCAGCGAATCGGAAATGCGCCACGCGACCGCGTTGCCGGGCGGGCCGGCGAAGGTGGTCAGGTCGAGGGTTTCGCGGCTGTTAACCATTGGCTAACCACAACATGGTGATGTCTCGGGTAACGGAATCCAGTGACTTTGGTGGTCCTGCAGTGTCAACCCTCGATAAAGTGACAGTCGACCTGATGGTCGTGCTCGGCACCTGTTCTATGCCCATCCATCAGGTTCTGCGCCTGTCCCGCGGGGCCATCATCGAGCTGGACGCCACCGAGGCCGACGACGTCAAGGTGCTGGCCAACAATCTGCCGATCGCCGACGGGGTGGTGCTGGTCGACCGCAACCGCATCGCGGTCGAGGTCAAGCACATGCTGCCGCGCTCGCCGACGCCGACATCCCGATAGCGCCCTCCGGCGACGCGAAAACCATCCACAATCCGGTATTTTAGGGCAGGGCGGGCCTTGTCCCTCCGAGATCGATTTGATACACGGGCGCCACTGATCCGGTCCCGCTTTTTTCCTGGTTCCGGTTTCTCCTTCGCGCTCGTGGCGGAATTGGTAGACGCGCTGCCTTGAGGTGGCAGTGAGTAAAATCGTGGGGGTTCGAGTCCCTCCGAGCGCACCATAAACCCACATTTTCCCTTGAAATCGTTACAGTTTTTTCCGGATGTTACCCGGGAATGACACCACTTCGTTCCCGGTCGCCGTTCCCGTCCTGTTTTCCGCGGCAGGCCGTAGAAAATCATCCAATGACTGGCCCAGGTCGAACGTGACCGTCTTGTCCATTCCACTGATGCCAAGCTTCTCGCGGTTGGCCTGGGCGATGTAGTGCGCCGGCATCTTCGGGTTGGTCCAGCCGAACATCGCCATCATCTGGCTCTCGGTGCACTCGGCATAGGCGGCCACTTCGGCGCGTGCCTTGCGCACGCCATGGCAGCTCTTCTTAGCCTCGCTTCAGGCGCTTTCCGGTGAGCACGCCAGGGCCGATGATTCCGGCGGCTCTTGCGGCTTCCGCCCTTATCCCTCGTTCTCCTTACCTGCTGCGTCGGTGCACCCTGTCTCTCCTGAGAGCTGATCGGGGCAGCGAAGCACCTTGGCTGGTCATGGCTTGATCTGACTCAAGGTCGGCTGCGCTCGACCACCTCAGCGCAACGTGGCCGGCCAATTTTCGTCCCTTAGGTTTGATGCCCATTCCTCGCGAGACCAGGAAAGACGGCGGGCAGCGTCCCCGCTCGCAGGTCGCGGAATTCCGATAAGCCGCTGAAAGGGCGATATAATCGGCTTTTAACCCCGATCCCCTCCGCCTACTACCTTCCGCCTATGAGAGCCGGGCAGGGCTGATGCTGTAATCGCTCCGGTGCTTGCACCGCGACTGCCCATCTGGGGGCCTCGCGTGCACGCGCCATACGAACACAACAAAGACATAGGCGGAGGGAACTGATGAATTTCACGAGCAGGAGATTCTTGGCTGGCATCTCGACGGTTGCCTTCCTCGTCGCCGGCACGCTAGGCGTCCGCGCCAACGAATCGGCGCGGAAGGCCGCCAGCGAGCCCGGCGCCTGGGCGATGGCCGGACACGACTACGGCAACACCCGGTTTAGCCCGCTCAAGGAGATTAGCACCGAGAACGCCGGCAAGCTGTCGCTGGTCTACTCGTTCTCGCTGGCCTCGCTGCGCTCGAACGAGGCCTCGCCGATCGTGATCGGCAACACGCTCTACGTCTCGACCTCGTGGGGCCCGAAATACGTCTATGCGCTGGACGCCGCGACCGGCGCACGCAAATGGACCTATGAGCCGGATATTCCGGACGACGTGCTGCAATACGCCTGCTGCGACGTCAACAACCGCGGCGTCACCTATGCCGACGGCAAGCTGTTCGTCGGCCGGCTCGACGGCAAGCTGACCGCGCTCGACGCCGTCACCGGCAAGGAGCTGTGGACGTCGAAGGTGGTCGACTACAAGCAGGGCTCGGTGATCACCTCGCCGCCGCTGGTCGTGCGCGACAAGGTCATCACCGGCTTCGGCGGCGGCGAGTATGGCGTGCGCGGCTCGCTGCAGGCCTTCGACATCAACTCCGGCAAGGCGCTGTGGCAGACCTACACAGTGCCCGCGCCGGGCGAGCCCGGTAGCGAGACCTGGAAGGGCGACACCGGCCTGCATGGCGGCGGCGCGGCCTGGCTGGTCGGCTCCTACGATCCGAAGACCGACACGGTCTATTGGGGCACCAGCAATCCCGGCCCCTGGAACACCGCCGTGCGCTCGACCGGCAACGGCGATTTCGGCAAGCTGACCAATCTCTACACCGCCTCCACGCTGGCGATCGATCCGAACAACGGCGCCATCAAATGGCACATCCAGGGCACGCCGGCGGATGCCTGGGACTACGACGGCGTCAACGAAGCTCTGCTGGCTGACCTGAAGATCGGCGGCGCAAGCGTTCCGACGCTGATGAAGGCCGACCGCAACGGCTTCTTCTTCGTCGCCAACCGCGAGACCGGCAAGGTGATCTCGGCCGAGAAATACGTCTTCGCCAATTGGGCGCAGAAGTGGGACATCGCGACGTCACGCGCGGTCGAGGACCCGGACAAGCGGCCGGGCCCGGGACATCCGGCCAAGGACATCTGCCCGAACCTGATCGGCGGCAAGAACTGGCAGCCGATGTCGTACAGCCCGGACACCGGCCTGGTCTACATCCCGGCCAACAATGTCTGCATGGACTGGTCGGTCGGCGACGTCTCGTACAAGCGCGGCGTGTTCTATCTCGGTGCGGAGTTCCCGACCAAGGAAGGCCCGGGCGGCTTCCTCGGTGAACTCGTTGCCTGGGATCCGGTCGCCAACAAGAAGGTCTGGTCGATCAAGGAAGACCTTCCGTTCAACGGCGGCACGCTCAGCACCGCAGGCGGCCTGGTGTTCTCCGGCAACCTGCACGGCGACTTCCGCGCGATCGACGCCAAGACCGGCAATATCCTGTGGAAGAAGAATCTCGGCTCCGGCATCGGCGCCGGTCCGGTGACCTACTCGGTCGACGGCAAGCAGTACGTTGCCGTCGTCGTCGGCCGCACCGCCTCGATCCCGGCGTTCCTGGGCGAGATCGGCAAGAAGATGACCAACGCGGCTCCCGAAGGCGGCGCCCTGTTCGTGTTCGCGGTCCAATAGCCGCAACGCTCACGACGGCTGCGCGTGTCTCCGCAAGCGGGACACGCGCACCGCCCAGCCAATCCGCATCAAGCGGAGGAAGACGGCCGGCCGCGAGGACCGAGCGGCGCCGTACAAACGTACAAACAAGACAAGACGAGGGATCGAGGATGCGCCCAAATCGCCGTCAGACTGGCTCGAATTGGCGGGCCGCCGCCGAACCATCAGCACGCGCGACGGCTCTCGTCGCCTTGATGGCCTCCACTCTGCTGGCCTCGTCGGCGGCGGGCCTCGCCAACGAGGCGGAGCCGCTGCGACTCTGCGCGGATCCGACCAACCTTCCGTTCTCGAGCGACAACCCGACGCAGCCGGGATTCTACCTCGAGGTCGGCCAGGCGCTGTCACGTGAGCTCGGCCGCCCGGTGACGTATGACTGGTACAAATCCTATTTCGGCAAGCGAACCGTGCGGGTGACGCTGCTCGGCAAGCAGTGCGACGCGATGATCGGCCTGCCGCTGTCGTCGGACTTCATGGGACCGGCAGTGATCTTCTCGAAGAAGATCGCGACCGAGACTTACGCGCTCGTCAGCCGCGGAACGCTGGTCGTCCACGGCATCGACGACCTGCGAGGCAAGCGCGTCGCGGTGCAGTACCAGACCACGCCGCAAAATCTGCTGGCCGGGCGCGACGACATCGAGAAGGTGACGGTGCTGACGCCGGACGAGGGCTTGGCGGCGCTGGCCCACGGCAAGGCCGACGCTGCCTTCGTCTGGGGACCGGTCGCCGGCTGGCTGAACAAGACGACCTACGAGAGCAGCTTCCGGATCCAGCCGGTCGAAGGCGACGGTCTGTCCTGGGATGCCGCGATCGGCTTCGCCAAGAACTCCACGCAGTTGCGCGATCAGGTCGACGCCGCGTTGCCGCAGCTCGCACCGCGAATCGCCGAGCTGGCCGCCAAATACGGGCTGCCGGGCGCGCCGCCGATCAGACTCGGCGCCGTGCGGTATCCGATCAAGCTGGCCTCGCTCACCGGCCCTGCCCAGCTTCTCCGTCAGCCGGACGCCGATGCCGTGATCACGGTTTCGGACTCGACTGCGAGCGCGCCAAAGACCGAGGCGGTGGCGCTGGGCAAAGAGATCTTCAACGGTACCTGCGCACATTGCCACGGCCCCGACGCCGTGCAGGCGGAACGGCGGATCGACCTGCGGCGGCTGCAGACGCGCTACGGCGAGGACATGCGCGACAAATTCTGGACTACCGTGCATGAAGGCCGTCCCTCGAAGGGCATGCCCGCCTGGAAGGAGGTCTTTACCGACGACCAGTTCGAGGGCATCTATTCATTCCTGCTGACCGTGCAGTCGTCCGAAACGGCCAATTGAAGGAGGCGGACACCGGCCGAAACGAACTGCCGGATCACCTGGTACGTGCTTGCGGCAAGTGAGAGTCGGACATGACGCGCTTTCTGATCATCGACGATCATCCGCTGTTTCGTGAAGCGCTCGGCAATGCGGTGCGTCTGGCGCATCCCGGCGCCGAGATCTTCGAGGCGCTGTCGATTGCCGATGCGCTCACCACCCTCGCGCTGGAGCCCGACATCGACCTGGCGTTGCTCGACCTGACGCTGCCCGATGCCGTGGGCTTCTCGGGATTCCAGCGACTTCGCGCCGCGCATCCGCGGCTTCCGGTCGCGATCGTCTCGAGTGACGAGGACCAGAACGTCGTGCGCGAGGCGCTTTCGCTCGGCGCGGCCGGCTATCTGCCGAAGTCGACCTCGAAGCGTGAGCTGACGTCCGCGATCGAGCGCGTGCTCAGCGGCTCGGTCTCGGTCCCCAAGGACTTCGTGCCCGTGGCGGAGCGCCACGGCAACGGCTCCTCCCGCGCGCTGCAGGCGCGCCTCGAGGAGCTCACCCCTCAACAGCTTCGCGTCCTCGACCTGATCAGGCGTGGCTATCAGAACCGGGAAATCGCCGGCGAGCTTCAGCTTGCGGAGTCGACCGTCAAAGCGCACATCACCGAGATCCTGAGAAAACTCCGCCTGTTCAGCCGCAACAAGGCCGTCATCGAGATCGGCAAGATCGCGCTGCCCGTTCCGGCGGACCGTCAAGGATCGCGCACCGCCTCGGGCAGAAAGCACTCGTAGCGGATTGTTGCGCCGCAAGACGCCGCGGCCACCGCAGGCGTCGCGACGTCGATGGCGTCTTGGTCGTTGATTGATGCCAACCAACGCGGTATCGCTGATGCTCCGGTCCTGACATTCATTCGAAGACGCAGCGTGCACGCTGGTTGAACGTCAGATCCGCGACGCTGAATAAACCCGACCTTCGATCCGGCCGAGAGGGGACAGGCACGTGGCTCGATTGCTCATCGTCGAGGACCATCCGCTGTTTCGCGAGGCGCTGGAGAGCGCGATCCGTGCCGCACTGGTTGATGCCGAGATCCGCGAGGCGATATCGATCGACATGGCCGTCGATCTTCTGTCATCGCCGGCGAGATTCGACCTGATCCTGCTCGATCTCTCGACACCCGGAACGACAGGACTCTCCGGCGTCATCCGTATCCGCAAGACCGCGCCGCGCATACCGATCCTGGTTGTTTCAGCGCATCGGGACCCGGGCCTCGTCGCCCATGTTATCGCGCTGGGCGTCTCCGGCTACATCTCGAAATCGACCTCGAAGCAGCAACTGGCCGACGCGATCAAGGCGGTGCTGCGCGGCGAGGTCCACGTCGAAGGCGGCGCTCCGTGTGCCAGCGCGCGCCGTGGCCGACTACCTGCTCACGATCTCCTGAAGCGTCTTCACGAGCTGACGCCGCAGCAGCTGCGCGTGCTCGACCTGATCCGCTGCGGGTTGCAGAACAAGCAGATCGCCTATGAGCTCGGGATCTGCGAGACGACGGTGAAGGTCCACGTCTCGGAGATCCTGCGAAAGCTCCGCGTCATGAGCCGGACCAAGGCCATCATCGAGATGGAAAAGATCGACTTCGTGAACCTGATGAGCGGGCCGCGCGCGCCGGCTCAGGCGCGAGCGAGCGGCGCCGACGCGCTCATGACAGCAGGAACGACAACAACGCGCGAAGCTCCGCGGGCCTGACCGGCTTGGTCAGGATCTCGAGCCCGTATTGGCTCGCTTCCCTGGCTGCGTCTTCGGAATAGTCGGCGGTCACGATCATGGCGGCAACATCTCGGCCGAAGAACTGCCTGATGTCCCGGATCGCGGCAAGCCCGCTCTCGTCGCCATCCAAGTGGAGATCTGCAATGATCGTCTCGGGGACCGCGCCGAGCGCGCTCAGGCGCTGCAGCGCGTCCTTCGATGACGCCGTGGCGACGACGTCGCAGCCCCATTTTTCCAGCAGGCTGACCATCGCGTCGGCGGTGGCCAGATCGTTTTCGATCAGCAGGATCTTGGCGCCTTCGAGCCCGCCATAATCGTGGTCGACGTGCTCGGCTGGATGCGGATCCGGCAGTACGGCGGCGGGGTCAGCCCGGTCGAGCGCGAGCTTGAAGGTAGATCCATGGCCGACGCGCGACGTCAGCCGGACCTCATGGTCCAATGCATTGGCGAAGCGACGGACGATCGACAGGCCGAGCCCGAAGCCGGCCTGGTCCTCGGCGCTCGGCTGGCCGCGCTGGAATTCGAGAAAGATCGCCTCCTGTTGCGGCCCGGGAATGCCCGGGCCGGTGTCGTAGACTTGGATGCGAACCCGGTCTGCCCCCGGTCCTCGCCGACATCCCATGACGACTCCGCCTCGCCGCGTGTAGCGCAGCGCGTTCGCGAGGAGATTCTGCAAGATCCGCCGCAGCATCATGGCATCCGAGATGACCGCGATCGAGCACGGACAAATGCGCAGGGACAAGCCGCGTTTGGCTGCGATCGGAGCGAATTCGCGTTCGAGCGGCTCGAACAGGCTCGAGAGCAGAAGGGGCCTCACGTCGGGGCGCAGGGCTCCGGCATCGAGCTTGGCGATCTCCAGCAGGGACCGCAGCAGATCCTCGAGCATCGCCAGCGAATGGTCGACCTGGCCGACCATGGCCGTTCCGCGATCGGACGAGACCTCGTCCGCCAACGTCGACAGCGTCAGCCGCGCCGCGTTGAGTGGCTGCAGCAGATCGTGGGTGACGGAGACTAGAACCGAGGATTTCAGGGAGCTAGCCGCTTCTGCCTGCTGCTTGGCGCGAAACAGGTCCTTGTTGGCGGTTTCGATCGAACGCAGCGCATCGCGCAACTGCCGCGTTCGCTCGCGCACCTGCTGATCGAGCGCGATCGCCGTTTCGAACAGCGAGAAAGCATTGAACTGCTGGTCCATCGAGCGTTCGACCCGGGACATCAGCGCGGCGTTGATCTTCCTGAGCTTGGCCGCCTCGCGCTGCAGGTCTTCCGGAGACCCGGCACCGGTCATTGCTGCGCCCCTGGACGCTTGCCGATCGCGACGCCCGTCAGCGTCTGATTGAAGTGCATCGAGCCGTACTGCTCGCCATAGGTATGGAAGCCGACGATCCGGCTGTCGCGATAGAGCTCGGACATTTCCCGCGCAAACTGATGCTGCTCGGCGTCGAGACGCCTGAGGATGCACTCGAAGCCGATGAAGATCGAGACCTCGCCGATGTCGTCGCGAACCTCGGCTAGCATCTCGCGGGCGGCCGCCACGGAGTTGCGCGACCTCGCCGCCGTCAGCACCATGCCTTCGTCGATCGCGCAGAAGAACCGGAGCGAGCCGTCCGGGTTAACGCGCTGAATCGAGCGCGCGAAATACGAGCCGCCGACGCGCACCAGGACCGGATGGGCTGCGAACAGGAACGGGTCGAGCTCGGAATCCGCGATGCCGACCGCGCGGCAATATTCCTCCGCCGCCGGCTCGGCATTGAGCTGCTTGACGATGCGCTGCTCGAGATCGGCCTCCGTCACCACCATCTTGGTCGAAGTCGGCTCGAAATTGTCGCACTTGAACAGTCGGAACGGCAATGACGTTCTGATCAGAATCAGCACCGCCATGTCCGTGTGCGCCTTGCCGTCGTGAAACACCCAGGTGCGCTCGAAGCGCAGGCCGTCGCCGGCCGAGCCGCCAACCAGGGGAATATTGTCGAGCGACGCATAGATCGCCGACATGATCGCCTCCTCGCGCTGGCACATGCCGTCGATCAGGACGAGCCCGAACACGCCGTCATCGTCGCGGGCGCCGTGCCGGGCCAGCTCCTGCTTCAACTGAACGCCGAGGCGCCGGCCTTCGTCGACGCGGAAGCCCGACAATCCGAAGATGGGCTGTGCGAACACGGTGAAATCATCGGCGGCAAAGCCGAGAGCGACGACGCTGTTGTCGTCCCAGCCATCGGGTGACAGCTCTCCAGCCGTCGTACAGCCATGCACGGGAACGTCTGCCAGACGGGTCGTCACCTCCGCCATGAACGTGTGTGGATCGTAGTGCGGCGACAGGAAGATCAGCACCATCGCCAGGCAATCGGCCGGCAGCTGGCTGCAGATGTCGGCCGCTGCGGCAGCCTCCGTCGCAGCCTTCGACTTTGCCGCAATCACGCCAGACGGACGCGCGGGCCGAGCATCGGCGTCTGCCATTGGGCACCTCCCTGAACGACACTTTGGACTTCGTGTCGGTGATCGTTCGTTTTTTTAGAAGATTAGGCCAGTTGAGCAGCAACGGCAACTATGCGGCTTGATCCAGGACAAGGACGGGGCCGGGCTGATCGTCCGATCATCTGTGCGGATCTGCTCACCGGCTTGGCCCAGGGGGCTGGCCCGCGCCCGCTCGGGATCGAAAAGGGAAAGATTTCGCATGTTCCGCCGCATCGCTCTTGTCGCCGTTCTAGCCAGCCTGTCACCGAGCGCCCTCGCGCTCGACGGAAATCCGGTCGCCGGGAAAAGCATCTTCCAGCGTATCTGCCAAAACTGCCACTCTGCCGAGATCGGCGTCAACAAGGTCGGTCCGAGCCTCTGGAACATCGTTGGACGGCAGCCAGCGGCTGTGCCGGACTACGCCTATTCGGAGAGCATGAAAAAGAACAATGCGCCTTGGACCGCAACGGCTCTGGATGCCTATATCGCCGATCCGCGCGGGGACGTTCACGGGGTCAAGATGTACTTCAAAGGATTAGCGGACGCGAAGGAGCGGGCCGACGTCGTCGCCTATCTGTCGACTCTGAGATAGCGCAGCCGGAGCTGCGGGCGATTTTGCCGACGCTGCTGGCCGCGCTTTTGGAAAAGGAGCCTCTCAGCGATTACGGTTGGCATCGTTGGCGCGCTGGCCCAGGGCATCATCGCTATGGTGATTTCGTGCTCGACTGGCCTCGTGCCGTATGCCGCTGAGGTCGCCTTTCCCTTCGTGATGCTGTTCACCCAAGCGTAGACCCAAAGCCGCCCATCTTGGTTCGTATGCGGCCGGGATCGAACACAGGGATTGGCGTGTTCATCAGCAAAGAGGTGGCTGGAGAACACGTTCTTCTTGCGCCCTTGATGCTGAAATGCACTTGAAGGCCGGACCATGCGCCTCAACACGCATTCCAACCGATCAAGCGGCTGCAGATGCGCACCTTTTCTCCGCCCTCCGAACGCACCACGAAACCTCATATCCAGAATCTTCAAGGATTTGAAATTAATACCATTTCTGAGCTGTTTGATGGTAGCCGAAGCGGTTGAACACCTTGGCGAGCGGGCTCCGCTGAGCCGACAATTCCCTCAAGACTGACGACATTGCTGTTGCGCGGTCGCAGCGCGACTTGCTCGAGGCCGCCAATCGCGAAAGGTGGGCGTCGCTGCTGGGCGGCGAAGGCTCGGCAGATAGCGCTCTCGCGGGCTATCAGGCGGCGCGCAAATCGGACGGCGGCGTTGGACCAAATCCTGCGCCGAATCGGCGCCATCAGCGACGTTCGCGCGCCGTCGAGACTGCCGTGCCCGGCGGCATCGAACAGCCCAAGGTCAAGATGACATCGGAAAATGCATACTCAACAGATCTGCAGAGTCAGGCCGCAGGGACGACATTAGTCGCCGGATTGCGTGCCAATGGCGGCCTGACCCATGCTGAACGCGAGTTGATCGCGCGACGCATCGCTTCGCCTTCCGGGTGACGCTGCCGACCATCGCGGAGATATCATTGCAACGGCAATCAGGGTCGCGACCAGCCACAAGACCACACCGCATGGAAGGTCGATTGCATAATGTCCGCCGATGGGCAATGTCGACGTGATAGCGAGGGCGTTCCAGCTCAATGAAATGGGGAGTAGCCATTTGAGGTGCCAGGTCGCGAATATGATCATCAGGGCAAGGCAGCAATGAAAGGAAGGAAAAGTCACAACGCCCTGCAGATTGGCGAATGACAGCAACGGGGAGACGTTGTTGCGGAAGTACTCCAACTTCAACAGGTGATACGTTCCCGCACCCGTCGGGAGATGCTCGAGCAAGCTGGCCGGATACTCGAAGAACGCGAAAGCGCCTTTCGCCGGCCAGATCACGGAGACGCTCGCACATACGATGATCGTCGTGGTGAACACGAACGTCAGTATCCATAACTGATCGAAACGGCGCATCACCGCCAGCAGCAAGGCCGCGCCGAACAGCAGAAGGAACGAACTCTCATAGGCGATCGACAGGAGATGAGACCACGAGGGGTGATCAGCCGCCCAAGCGATGACAGCCGGCAGGTCGACGCCCGCCGCTCGATCCCATTTTGCAAGCTCTGCGTCGATGAACGGCGCGTTGTTGCGCAGTCCGACAAGGCTGACGATGCCGGCTATTGCTCCCGACCACAACATTGCGGCAAGCGCCCCGCACAAGTTGCTCAAGATCGGCGACCGGCGCCATCGGCCGTAGACGATGTGAACGGCGAGGAGGAACCCCAGTATCGCGGATGCAGCCAAGAGGCTCGCAAGGTCAATGATGACCGCGGACCGCTGGATCAAAAAGATCGCAAAAGCGGTTGCGGCTACGCAGAGGACCCATACGCTTGCTTCCACAAGTCCGGTGGCGTGCCTTGCTTGGGACGGCCAGGCGCAAACCATCCGGGGCGAAGGTTGTAGACGACGAGACATGGAGCTTTCCGTCCGCGCTCCCGCGGTGGTCGGTCGATGCTTCTCCTCGATCCGCGCCATGGCGGATGACAAGAAGTGGCGGCGGCGAAAGAATTCCGGCAATAGGGCGCCTATGGCGGGCTCCATCATGGATGTCCGCTCCTGTGTCAGTCTGTTTCGAATTGTTTCCGTCGATCCGTACATACGTAAAAGGGACGGACAGAGGCAATCTCAACGTGTATTTTATTATGATACCGTGCCGGGATGCTTAATGATCTTCTACCGCGCTTTGCGAGATGCGCGTTGGGCCTCGTTCGGGCAACCCCGTTCGGAAAAGCCGCCATCACGTGGCGAGGAATTCGAGCAGTGTCGTAGCTTGGATGGAGAGACGGAGTCTTGATATGGACTGTCTCTGCGGCGCCGATGTTTGATCCAGGCTTTCAGAGATTGTCGAATATGCCAGTTGTTCCGGCGAGACCGGATGTGCATGCCGTAACGACTCGCAATGATCTGGTTCGCGATGATCGCCGGAAGCCTTGCGTGATAGGGGGCTGTGATGCCGTGCTTAACGGTGGGCAAGGTCAGGTGGGTGTCAAACAGCGGCAGTTGAATGAACTGGCCGAGCCGCGGGCCGATCTCTTCGTCGATCTTGCGCGCTGCCGGCCATGACGTGTCGCGGGGGGTCTCCAACGGACGGTCGTGATCCCCTGCGGATGAATGCACTCATGACGCGAACTGCTTGGGTATTTCGCGCGTTCAAAAATATCCTGGATGAAAACGTGGCAGATCTTGTCTAATCGTTTCCCGTGGTACATGAATCCTGTGCGACTTGAGGTAGTGCTGGGGCGATGGACGCGGGGCAGAGGGATACGGGGCTTGACTGCCTGACATTGCTGCTGCGGTTCCATCAGGTTGCCGTCGATCCGGCGCAGATTGCACATCAGCTTGCGGGAGAGCCGGTCGGCGTGACCGAGATGCTTCGCTGCGCCAAGCAGCTGAAGCTCAAGGCGCGTGCGGTCCGCCAGAGTTGGGACGGGCTTGCCAAGCTGCCGCTGCCGGCGATTGTGGCGCGGTCGGATGGCACGTTCGCCATATTGGGACAGGTCACCGCCGAGGCGGCGTTGATCCAGGACCCGCTGGTCCACCGGCCGCAGAGCCTCAAGCGCGCCGAGTTCGAATCCAATTGGACCGGCATGGTGGTGCTGATGGCGCGCCGCGCCTCGCTCACCGACCTCGCGCGGCGATTCGACATCACCTGGTTCCTGCAGGCGATGCACAAATATCGCCGGCTGCTCGGCGAGGTGCTGCTGGCCTCGTTCTTCCTGCAGCTGTTCGGCCTGGTTACGCCGCTGTTCTTCCAGGTCGTCACCGACAAGGTGCTGACGCATCGCGGCTACACCACGCTCGACGTGCTGGTGTTCGGACTCGTCACCGTCACCATCTTCGAGACCGTACTCGGGGGTCTTCGAACCTACGTCTTCTCCCACACCACCAACCGCATCGACGTCGAGCTCGGCGCGCGGCTGTTCCGGCATCTGGTGGCGCTGCCGATCGCCTATTTCGAGGCGCGGCGGGCGGGCGATTCGGTGGCGCGGGTGCGCGAGCTGGAGAACATCAGGAACTTCATCACCAGCTCGGCGCTGACCCTGGTGATCGACCTCGCCTTCACCTTCGTCTTCCTCGGGGTGATGTTCTACTATTCGCCGTTCCTCTCCTGGATCGTGGTCGGCTCGTTTCCGTTCTACATCGCGCTGTCGGCGGGCGTCACCCCGATCTTCAAGAAGCGGCTCGATGTCAAGTTCGATCGCGGCGCCGAGAACCAGGCCTTCCTGGTCGAGACCGTGACCGCGATCCAGACCTTGAAGGCGATGGCGATCGAGCCGCAGATGCAGCGGCGCTGGGAGGAGCAGCTCGCCGGCTATGTCGGCGCCAGCTTCGATGTGCTGTCGCTCGGCAACTGGGCGAGCCAGTCGGTGCAGTTCATCAGCAAGATCGTCACCGCGCTGACGCTGTATTTCGGCGCGCATCTGGTGATCGCGGGAGACTTGAGCGTCGGCGAACTGATCGCCTTCAACATGCTGGCCGGGCGGGTGGCGCAGCCGGTGCTGCGGCTGGCGCAGCTGTGGCAGGATTTTCATCAGGCGCGGCTGTCGGTGGCCCGGCTCGGCGACATTCTCAACACCACGCCGGAGCCGGCCTTCAATCCCGGCCGCGCGGCGCTGCCGCCGGTGCGCGGCGAGGTGGTGTTCGACCACGTGCATTTCCGCTATCGCGTCGACGGGCCCCTGGCGCTGCACGATGTCAGCCTGAAGGTGCCGGTAGGCCAAGTGGTCGGCATCGTCGGCCCCTCCGGCTCGGGCAAGTCGACGCTGACCAAGCTGATCCAGCGGCTCTACGTGCCGGAGAGTGGCCGCATCCTGATCGACGGCGTCGATCTCACGGTCGCCGACGTCACCTGGCTGCGGCGGCAGATCGGCGCGGTGCTGCAGGAGAACGTGCTGTTCAACCGCTCGATCCGCGACAACATCGCGCTCGCCGATCCCGGCATGGCGATGGAGCAGGTGATCCAGGCGGCCGAGCTCGCCGGCGCCCACGAGTTCATCCTCGGCCTGCCGGACGGCTACGACACCATGGTCGGCGAGCGCGGCGCCAGCCTCTCCGGCGGCCAGCGCCAGCGCATCGCGATTGCGCGGGCGCTGATCACCAATCCGCGCATTCTCATCTTCGACGAGGCGACCTCGGCGCTCGACTATGAGAGCGAGAACATCGTCCAGCGCAACATGCGCAAGATCTGCGCCGGGCGCACCGTGTTCATCATCGCGCACCGGCTGTCGGCCGTGCGCAATGCCGACCGCATCCTCACCATCGAGAACGGCCGCTTGGTCGAGGACGGCACCCATGACGAGCTGATCAAGCGGGCCGGGCGCTATGCCAGCTTGCACCAGATCCAGGCGGGGCTCCATGTCGTCGGCTGAGGCACAGAAGCAGGACAACGCGCCGATCTCGCTCGACGCGCGGCGGGGCCGCCGCAACGATGCGCGCGAGTTCCTGCCGGCGGCGCTGGAGATCGTGGAGACGCCAGCCTCGCCCGCGGGCCGGGCTGTCGCCGCCACCATCATGCTGTTCTTCGTCATCGCTATCGGCTGGTCGATCGCCGGCCATGTCGACATCATCGCCTCGGCGCAAGGCAAGATCGTGCCGACCGGGCGCACCAAGACGATCCAGCCGCTGGAGGCTGGCATCGTCGCCGCCATCCACGTCCAGGATGGCGACAAGGTCCGTGCCGGCGCCGTGCTGGTCGAGCTCGACCGCACCGTGACGGAGGCCGAGCGCCGCCGTGTGGCGCAGGGCCTGATGCAGGCGCGGCTGGATGTCGCAAGGCTCGGCGTGCTCCGCGGCAGTTTTGCCGATTTGAACGAGCTCCGGCCGTTGGCAGTGCCCGAGGGGGCCGCGCCCACCGACGTCGCGCGCACCCGGGCCGCCTTGCAGGCCCAGGCCGCCGAGCAGCTGTCGAAGCTCGCCTCCAACCTGCAGCAGATCGCGCAGAAGCGCGCCGAGGCGCAGTCGGTCGAGGCCGCGATCGCGAAGATCGATGCCACCCTGCCGTTCCTGCAGGAGACCGCCGACATCCGCCGCAACGCCAAGGAGATCCAGTACGGCAACCAGATCGCCTTCATCGATGCGCAGTCGCGGCTGATCGACCAGCAGAGCGAACGCATCGTGCAGACGCGGCGCCTCGTCGAGGTCGAAGCCGCGCGGCTGGCGCTGGAGCAGCAGCTGGCACAGACCCGCTCCGGTTTCGAGCGCCAGGTGCTGTCGGACCTCACCGATGCCGAGAAGAAGGCCGAGGAGCTGACGCAGGACCTCGTCAAGGCCGAGCGCAAGATCGCCGAGCAGGTGCTGCGCGCCCCGATCGACGGCACCGTGCAGCAGCTCGCGATGCACACCGTCGGCGGCGTCGTCACGCCGGCGCAACAACTGATGCTCATCGTGCCCGCCGACAGCCAGCTCGAAGCCGAGGCTATGATCTCCAACCGCGACATCGGCTTCGTCAATGTCGGTCAGCCGGCCGAGATCAAGATCGACACCTTCAACTTCACCCGCTACGGCCTCGTCCACGGCAAGGTGCAGAGCGTCTCCCAGGATTCCATCGTTCGCGAAAGGCCGGCGGACAAGCAGAATGGCGGCAAGGCCGGTGGTGCGCTGGCAGAAACCAGCGAGCCGGCCGGGCAGGAGTTCATCTACTCAGCTCGCGTCTCGCTGGAGGAGAAGCAGATGCAGGTCGAGGACAAGATGGTCGGGCTGGCGCCAGGGATGGCAGTGACAGTCGAAATCAAGACCGGCACGCGGCGGATCATCGAATACGTGATGTCGCCCTTGCTGCGCTACAAGCAGGAGAGTTTGCGCGAGAGGTGAGCGCGGGAGCGTTCGTGATGCGCGCGCGGCTAGATGTCGCACGCCGAGGCGTTCGTGCTCTGGGAAACAGTCGGTGCGCGCACGACCTCGTAGTAAAAATTTCAGCTGCGTCCGCGGTTTCGTCTTGAGGTTGTCAGCGAGTTAACGTTGTATGAATGCGGGGAAGGGAGCAGTGGGGCTGTTTCCGATCGGCGTCGACAGAGTGTCGAGCGGCTGCGCATTGCTTCTCGCGAGTGAGAAGCGCGACGCTTGCTCCTATAGGCGACCGGATCGTGTCACGACGGCGGATCGGCGAGCATGGTAGCTCGCAGTCAGTCCGACGGGCTCCTCCTCATGAAGGCGACACGCCCGTTGGGCGAATCGAAACGTGCGGGAGAACAGGTCTGTGGTGAACAACAATCAGAAGGTCGAACCGGCGTTGAAAGCGATCAATGGCGAGGCTGCCGCCCAGCCGTCGGCTGTGAAGGAGCGCGCGCTCGATCCGCATGTGCTGGCACAGATCGCTGCGTTCAAGATGAAGATCCAGGCCGGGGTCGGCGAGGTCGTGCTGGCGATGCTCAATCTGCCGCGCTATCGCAACCAGGCCCTCGCCGACATCATGCATCTCGTGGTCGAGCCGATGACGCGAGACCGCATCGCCATCGCCAAGGCCGGCGGCGAGGGCAAGGTCGAGGAGACTGCGGGAATCGCGATCTGGGCCAGCGTGTCCGACGAGGTCGACGCCAAGATCCGCGAGCAGATCCAGGCCCGCGTCTTCCCGATCCGCCTCAAGCCCGACGACTGGGCCAGCGGCGACACCCACTGGCTGCTCGACGTCATCGCCCCCTCGCAGAAGGTCGCCACCGCCGTGCTCGCGAACTTCAAGCAGGTCGTGAAAGACAAGCCGGTGCGGATTCATCCGATCGTGAGCCAGCTGGTCGATCCGGCGGTGCTGGAGAAGATGAAGGTGCGGCCGGTGGAGCGAAGCGCAAAAGGTCTTTGATTTCAGCTGCACAGCAATCTCGTGCACGATACCCTCTGCAACTCTCCGAAAGAGCTGCTAGCCAGCTCATAACATCAGTCAATTCGTGCAAGTGATCTCGCCCCAGAAATCGACAGATATAGACCAACGTAAAGCGACATTGGTGCCCGTAGTAAAATTCGACGTATCGATGCGTTATGAATCGGATCTTTTGGAGAGCCACGATGCGTCTTGCATTTCCTCGTATCAACAGTCTTGAGGCAGACGATGGCTCGGCTTCGATCAGTTATCTAACTGTCGACATGAATCGCGATACTGGTGGCTTGAAATACAATTTCACCTCCATGAAACCATTCGGAAAAATCGACATTCCCACGACGGTCGCTCTACTGACAAGTTCTAAAGCACGAGATCTGCTCCTTGCCGAGACCGGTTTCGATATATTTGACCAGGATTTGTCAGAGATAGAACGGCGCGTTCGGGAATATGCCGGCCAACACGGGCACACGTTTGAAGTCCGGACATTTCAGGTGCCTGCCACTGCGAACGAGCAAATGATCCGCGTCTTGAGAGATTCGTTCTGCGATCTGTTTTTGGAGTACTGGTCGGCATACCGAAATAGCAGCGGTGATCATACGGACGATTCGGCAGGTCGGTATCCCGACACGCTGCATTTTCGGCCGCAGAATCTGAATAGAAAATTTCACGTAACCCTTCATGCTAAGGGGGGGGCGGGCTGATGGCTGACATTCGGGACTACCCCAATCCGCTTCTGAAAGCATTCTCGGACGCGTTCGATTTAGGTATCGCCTTTGATGAAAAAACGGGCGCTCCGCTTCTCAATGAAGTTGGTCAGTTGATCTCGAACGGAAAGAAGATATCGTACGACGCGTTCAAGACATTCCTGGAAAATGCGCTTCTGGATGACAAGAATTTCTACCGTCTGATGGCGGACGGGAGCTTGGTCAAGCCGACTCTCAAAGTTTTCTATGACGGACAGACGAGCGGCGTCTACAACAGCGTGTTGGCAAACGATTTTGTTGAGCGTGCTGGCGCCTCCGCGGTTTCCATTGACCGAACAATAGTCGGTCAGTTTGTCTTCCGGTCGCAGATCGCGAATTTTATCGATGGGCCATATGACGGCTTGGCTCTCAATCAGAAAGTATCGAAGGCTTATGCTTCAATTCTTCCGGTCGAGAGTAACGTACTTTTCGTCCCAGAGCGGCTTGATCTTGTCCCGGATGGAGGATCTATCCTTAGGGATTTTGAGCTGCCTGAAGCTCTAAAGGTTTCGTCAGATTCCGCAACGTTCGACGGATTGACTAAGAAGCAGATTCTAGAGGCATCTCTCGGCGCGCCGGACGGTCTCGCAAAAAAGCTAGCCAACTTCAGTTCAGTTGCCGATGCGTATTACGATCTTTTCCGGCAGTTTGAGCCGCGGATCTATACATCTGGCGTTGTTGATCCAATTAACGGGAGGCGGATACTCGGGGGTCTTCTTGCGGAGCCGCTTTATTACGACAAGCTAGCTGGAACTAGCCTAAAGCTTGCTGCGCTTGATTCGGGCATGATTTCAGTAGGTAAAGTGCTGAAAGAATTTGCGGCGGGACAGCAAAGCTTCTGGAAGACGATGAGGTTGCTAGCTACTACCTCTTTCGACAAGATCGGTAGCAACCTGATCTCATTGTATGACGGATCCAATGCGGCTTTCGAAAAATCGCTGCAGACGCTTGCTCGGACGATATTGTTTGCCGCAGAAGCATCGGCGACGGTGATCGATCTTGCGGCGACGAGTGTGTCAGACACTTGGCGCAAAGCGCTTGAGATTGCATCCCAAGCAGTAGACGGTGCGCAGGCAGCTGGCGAGGCCCTCACCCGAGACCTTGCGCGCTGGCAGAATGCGTTCTTTGATGCGTTCTCGAATTATTTCGATGGGCTTCCTGAGCCGCTCGTTAAGGCGGGAAAGTCGATCCTTGGGTATTACAAGGCTGCATGGAATGATGTCGTCGGGCTAATCCATTATGATGGGAATCCTGCAAGGTACTCAATGAAATTGACCGGCTTCGCTGCCGGTACGCTGCTCGCGGTTCTTGATGGCGTTGCCGAGTACAAGAAGGCGGGTGGGTTCACGCGAGAGTTTTTTGCTTGGGCTGGGAAAACGGCTCTCATCACGGCGGCGGCGATTCCGGTCGTAGGCGGTCTTTCGACCCTCGCTATTTCGACTTCTCCTGTTTGGGGGACGGTCGGTGTCGTAGCCTTCATCGGCGCAGGCTTTTATTTGGGCGTTCGAGGTGTCGCTGCCAATCTCGTGGAGGCGTTTGCGGATCAGCCGGATTCGCTCATTTATAAGCGAGCCTCGGACGTTCTCGGCTACATGAAGAGCTTTGAAGGCGCCGCGGTATCGTACCTGAAGGAGGCTGTAAGCTTCTTTCCGACGACGACACAGGCCAAGGAGCTCCTGGCTGGCATTGGCAACATCGCGATCGATACATTTCAAGTTATTGGTGCCGGTGGTGTCGGCTATACCTATGATGAGAAGAAGGCTGCGCTATGGGGTTCTGACGACGCGGTCTTGCTCGGCGGCAAACAGGACGACTGGCTATTTCATTCCGGCTTTGGCTCGGCCTTCGGAGAAGGGGGAGACGATGTCCTAGTTGGGCTTTTTCCAAAAGTGCTTCGCGCCGGCGAAAAAGTGGGACCACTTCCTGCCCAAGGGCAGCCGGACACACGACAGGTCGCCAATGGGGAACTCACACTTAAACTTGACGGTGGTTCCGGAAATGATTGGGTTATCGTCGCCGGAGGTGAGAAGGCGACAACGGCTGGCGGCGTGGGCCGGGATTGGATCTACAACACGTCCAACGGCGGGATTATCTACGGCGATACGGTCGATGGGATCGATCCTGCAACCGGCCGGAAAGTTGAAGATACTGCTGCAAACTCGGACAACATCTGGTACTCGCCGAATACGGTCGTCATGGATGCGCAGCATCATGACGTTCTCAAATTCTATGGTCTGACGCTCACCGGGGGCAATGCCGAGGGCGGCATTGCTGGGCTCAACGCGTTCGGCGGCGTTGGTGCAGCCGTTGGCATGGCGAATTTCTACGCTTCGGTCGCTCAGGGCGGCGGAAAGTACGATCCGGCTAAGTCGATCTACTATGACCATCTATTCCCGTGGATGACATATGTATTACGGCCCAACGCGAACGGCGGGCTGGACATGTACATTACGAACCAGTTCGACCAGCTGTTCACGTCCGTTTTCGGCGGCACTGCGAGTGACGCCTACAAGGCGCAGCAAGCCTTGGATGCGCAGGGGATCCTCAAAGGTTGGATGAAGGTCAAGAACTTCGATCTCGTCGGCAGCTATATCGGTTTCCAGCAGGCGGAGCTCACGGGCCAAGGCACCTTCGGCATGGTGTTCAAGGCAGCGAATCCCATTGCCGATCTGATGACTCTCCTGGAGCCGCTACTCGGGATCTACGGCATTGCGATCGCCGCGCAGTATGGCGGCAATACGCTGATCGATCAGGCGGCCACCCTGGGTGCCGCCGTTGCCCGTTTCGCCGAGGGAATGAAGTGGGCCAAGGGCACCGATCCGCTCGTCATCGATCTCGACGGTGACGGCATCGAGACCACCGACATCGCCACCAGCCAGGTCTACTTCGACATCGATCGCGACCTGTTTGCCGAGCGCACGGGGTGGCTGAGCGGCGATGACGGCTTCCTGGTTCGCGACGTCAACGGCAATGGCCGGATCGACGACATTTCGGAGATGTTCGGCGGCGTCGGACAGTCGGGCTATGCCCAGCTCGCGCAGCTCGATTCCAATGGCGACGGCAAGATCACTGCGGCTGACATGCTGTGGTCGGATCTGCGGGTCTGGCAGGACCTCGACGGCGACGGCGTCACCGATGCGGGCGAACTGGAGAGCCTCGATGCGCTCGGCATCGTCAGCCTCGATCTCGGTGCCACCGCGGTCGATATCACGACGCCGCAGGGCGCGCACCTGACCGGCGTCGGCGACGTCACCTTCGCGACCGGAGCTGTCAGGCACATGTTCGATGCCATCCTGGCGTCGAACGACACCGATACCCGCTATGCCGGCGAGGCCGGCCGGGCGGCGTGGCAGCCGGCGGCGCTGCTCGACGTCAAGGGTTTTGGGCGGGTCACCAATCTCGCGGTCGCGACCGCGAACGACATTGCGCTCGGCGAGGTTGTCACCTCCACGGCGGCCGCCATGACGACGCCGAAGCTGCGCACGCTGGTCGCGCAGGTCGGCAGCGTGCTCGGCGCGTGGGGCGAAGCGTTGGAGCAGACGCGCGAGCTGACGCCGGTGCTCGTCGGCACCGATGCGAGTGGCAAGGCCGTGCTGCTCGATCGTGGCGTCTATGTCGAGGATGCGCAAGGAGGCTACTGGACGCTCGCCTCCGGTGCACCGGTGCGCGACGGGCAGGGCCAGCCGGTCCCGCGCGCCACCATGGAGGATGTGCTGGCGCAGGCCGCGGCCACTGGCGCGGCCTGGCGGCTGGAGCAGGCCTGGTCGCCGTCCGATCGCGACGCGGCGCCGGCCGACCGCGATCCCGCGCCCTATCTCACGCGCGTCGTCGACGGCCGCGCGGTTGTCCTCGACTACGGCATCAAGCAGGCCGACGGCAGCTGGCGGCTCGCCTCCGATCCTGCCACGCGCTACGCCAGCAAAGACGCCATCCTCGCGCTCGCTCACCCCGGCGGCACCGAGTGGCGGACCGAGGCCCTCGGCTTCAATCCCTACGCCCATTTGCCGGTCGATCGGATCGGCGTCCGCTTCACCGATGGCATCGCCGTGGACTACACGGTGAAGGTCACGGACCAGGACGGCACGTTCTATGTCTGGGCGCGCAATCTCGATCGCGCGCTGCAGCTCGAATGGAAGACCGGCGACAGCCGCGAGTTCAATCTGCGTAACTACGCGATCGATTTCGATACGCTCGACGAGGTGAACTCGACCGACGATTCCACCTACCGCGTCGAGATGCTGACGCCGGCGCAGTTCCACTTCGCGACCTCGCTCGGCGGCATCGATTTCCGTCCGGAAATGCTGACGGCGCAGTTCGACAATGCAACCGGGCACATCGCCTACGCGGTCGGCCCGGGCGGCAGCGCCAACCTGTCGACCGATCCGGCGCAATATGTCTCCGGCATTGCCTCCATGATCGGCATGCTGCAGCCGGTCATGAGCGAGTACATCGCGACCTCGCGCCGCTATGCGGTGCGGATCGCAATGCAGGGCGGGCTGAAGGACTTCTTCCGCGGCGTCACCTACGACCTCGCCTCGGACAGCTACAAGCCGACGACCAACCGCGAGCTCGCCCCGATGTTCGAGGCGATCTTCGCCGGGGCGCCGGCGAGCAATGCCAATGATGCTGTGTTCGACTATCTCGCCGAATGGCACGGCATCCTGGCGCAGGTCTATCCGGACTATCATCCGTCCGGAGAAGGCAACCTCGCCGGCAGCACGCTCGCCGTCGACCAGGCCTTCATCATGCAGATGATGCTGCCGGCGTTCGAGACCGTTGGCGTCGATCTCGACATCCGCGGCGTCGCACATGCGCTGGGGATCAGCGACCAGCGCATCATCACCCACGCGGCCGGCGACACCATCGTCAATGGCACCGATGCGGCCGACTATTTCTACATGACCGGGGGAAATCAGACCCTGCGCGGCGGCCAGGGCGCCGACTTCTATTTCGTCGGCCGCAACTCCGGCGACGATGTCATCGACGACAAGGACACCGGTGACGCCGACGAGCTGCGCTTCACGGACGTGCTGTCGACCGACGTCAGGGCGATCCGCGACGGCGAGGATCTCATCCTCGAGATCCGCGGCCGCACCAACACGATCCGGATCACCGACCAGTTCCTCGGCGAGAACAACGCCCTCCTGACCAACGGCAAGCGCGCGGATTCCGGCGTCAGCGCCATCGTCTTCGCCGACGGCGTCGCCTGGGACCGTTTCCGGATGTCGATGGAGGTGCTCGACCGCGACCGGGCGGCGGGCCAGTTCAACGACAGCCTGATGGGCTCGGGCTCGGCCGACATCCTCTGGGGCGGCAAGGGCAACGACTATATGAGCGGCGGCGCCGGCGGAGACATCTACGTCTTCCAGGCCGGCGATGGCCAGGACGTCATCGACGATCTCGGCAATTTCTCGTTCGGTCCGGTCAAGGCCGGCATCGACGTGCTCAGCTTCAAGGGCGGCATCACCGCCGACAAGCTGAGGCTGATCCGCGACGGCGAGAGCGCCAATCTGAAGATCGTCGTGCTCGATGACCAGGGCAATCCGACGGGCGACACGCTCGAGATCATCGGCCAGTTCGGCGGTGTCAGGACCGGGGTCGGCCTGTTCTCCGACGCGCTCGGCAGCAGCGACGGCCTCGACTACGTCGCGCCCAACCTGATCGAACGCTTCGTCTTCGACGACGGCTCCAGCCTCGACTTCACGCAGATCGTCGAGAAGGTGCTCGCCAACGCCAAGACCGCGAATGACGACGCGATCTACGGCATGCTGAATGCCAACACCCTCGATGGCGGCGCCGGCAACGACTTCCTGTCGGGCAGGGAGGGCGACGACACCTACGTCTTCGGCCGCGGCTATGGCCGCGACGTCATCATCGACAACGCAATTCCCGGACTGTTCGATCCGCCGCAGCACGACAAGCTGCAGTTCAGCGACCAGATCCGATGGACCGACCTCGACTTCCTGCGCGACGGCGACAGCGATACGCTGCGCATGCGCATCAAGGGCACGAGCGACGAGGTCGTGCTGCAGGACGTCCTGGCCACCATCCCGATCCTCGGCTTCACCAATTTCATCGAGGATATCCAGTTCGGCGACGGCACGACCTGGAGCGGCTTCAAGCTCGCCCAGCATTATATCGACGTCGCCAAGACCGCCGGCAACGACACGATCTACGGCTACGACGAGCTGTCGGATGCGATCGACGGGGGGGCAGGCGACGACCGGCTCGTCGGCTTCGGCGGCAACGACGTCTATACGGTCGCGCTCGGCGAAGGCAACGACACCATCCTCGACAGCTCTGGCAACGATCAGCTCGTTCTCGCCGGCATTGCCTCGACGGACGTCGACTTCTCCCGCACGGCGCTCGACCTGATCATCACGGTCCGCGTCACCGGCCAGCGCATCGTGCTGGAGAATCAGTACGTGCGCGACGGAGGACAGACCTATGCGGTCGAGAACCTGGTCTTCACCGATCGCACGGTCTCGTTCCTCGACGTCAATCCCGAGGATGTCGACCTCGTCGGGACCAATGGCGATGACACGATCACCGGCTCGGACTTCGCGGAAGTCCTCGACGGCCGCGCCGGCAACGATACGCTGACCGGCGGCGATGGCGGCGACACCTACAAATTCGACGCCGGCTACGGCCAGGACGTCATCGTCGACCGGCGTGTCCGCGCAAGCTGGCCCGACCGGCGCGGCGTGCGCGTGCCGGTCGACGATGTCGTGCAGTTCGGGGGCGGCATCACGCGGGACAACGTCGTCTTCACCAAGGACGGCAACGACCTCCTGATCTCGATCACCGGCCGCAGCGATACGCTGCGCATCCGCAACCAGTTCCGCGACGCCGAAGATGGCGTCGAGCTGTTCCGCTTCTACGACGGCTCGACCATCAGGATCTCGGATGTCGAGCAATTGCTGCAGATCGCGGGCGGCAACCGCGGCGACAACGTCATCACCGGCCTGCTCGAGCAGGAGAACGTGCTGGACGGACGCCAGGGCGACGACACCCTCTATGGCGGCAATCGCGCCGATACTTACGCCTTCTCGGCCGGCTACGGCTTCGACCGGATCGTCGAGCGCCCGGATTCGGCTGGCATCGTCGATCGCGTGGTGTTCGGTGCCTCCGTGCGCTTCGAGGACATCGTGGTCAGCCGCAACGGCAACGATCTCGTCATCGATCTCGGCAGCGGCCTCGACGTCCTGACGATCGTCAACGGCCTCTCGACCAATCGCGTCGAGCGGTTCGAGTTCGCCGACGGGCGGATTCTGTCCATCGAGTCGATCATCGACCGCATGCTGACCGGCAACGCCGGCGATGATCGTCTGGTCGGCTTCGACAATCGCGACGATACGCTGTCCGGCGGCGCCGGCCAGGATGCCCTCGAGGGTGGATTCGGCAACGACACCTACAAGTTCGGCATCGGTGACGGCAGCGACAGCATCTATGACGCCGGCGGCATCGACAAGGTGGTGTTCGGCGCAGGCATTTCCGCCGACCTGGTCAAGTTCCGCAATATCGATGGCGATCTGCTGATCACCATCGGCAATGGCACCGATCGCCTGGCCATTCTGTCGGGCTACAGCGCAAGGCCCGTGGAGAGCTTCGTCTTCGGCGATGGCACCACGCTGTCGATCGAGGACGTGCGCGGCCTCATTCGCGATGGTCTGTCGAACGCCGGCCAGGATCTCGTCGATCTGCGCGATCTGCCGGCGGGCAGCAATTTCGACGCCGGAGCCGGTCATGACCGCCTGATCCTGGCGCAGGATTCGCGCGTCAGCATCGGCGCAGGCGAAGGGATCGATAGCGTCGAGATGCCTTCCGGCGTGACCAGGGCGACGGTTGCGTTCACCGCCTACGCATCGAGCGATGCCGTCGTCAGGCTGGCTGCGATCGGCTCCAACGACCTCATCGTGTCGTTCTCGTCAGGCAGCCAGCTGATCGTTAGGGGGGCGCTCGGCAGTGGATCGCTTCCCAGCCTCGAATTCGCTGACGGCGTGGTCTGGGATGCGGCCGCGATCGTGCAGGCGGCGATCACCGCCCAGGCCAGCGTGGGCAACGACGTGATCGTCGGAAGCAGCCGCGCGGACGTGATCTCCGGCGGGACGGGCGACGACGCGCTGAGTGGCGGCGTGGGCAACGACACCTACAATTTCAGGCGCGGCGACGGCCGCGACGTGATCGACGACGGCGCCGGCAGCGACACGCTGCTGATCTCCGGCTACCGGCCGGACGAACTGCGCGTTTCTCAAATCGATCCGGCCCGCAACCAGCTGGTGCTGTCCTTCGCCGATTCGACCGACCAGATCGTGCTCCGCTACGATGGCGGCTGGAGTGGCGTCGATACCGTTCGCTTCAGCGACGGCACCTCGTTCACGCTCGACCAGCTCCGTGACATGGCGGCCGATACGGGCACTTGGCAGGACGACCTGATCGTCGGCTCGGCGCGCAGCGAGACGTTCAACGGCGGCACCGGCGATGACGTCATCATCGGCGGTGGCGGCGACGACGTCTACCAGTTCGGACGCGGCGACGGCCAGGATCGCATCGAGAGCAACGGATCGGCCGACGGCAAGGGCACGCTCGTCTTCGGCGCCGGCATTGCGCTCGAGGACGTCGTGGCGACGCGCGATGCCGACGGCAATCTCGTGCTGTCGATCACCGGCACCGACGACCGTGTCACCCTGGTCGATCCCGCCGGCGACATCGATCCAGTCATCGCCAGGATCGTCTTTGCCGACGGTCGCAACCTTAGCTATCGGGCGCTTGCTGCCGCGATCGAACCGACCGACCGTGACGATCATCTGATCGTGCCCGCCGATCTCGCCAACACCGGCATTGGCTCCGCCATCTCCGGAGGCCTCGGCAACGATCATCTCGAGGGCGGCCGCGGCGCCGACGTCATCACGGGCGGCAAAGGCGACGATCTGCTCGAAGGCGGCAGTGGCGCCGATACCTATTATTTCGAGCGTGGCGACGGGCAGGACACGATCTCTGATGTCGAGATCTCGGATGGCGCCAAGCTCGACAAGATCCGGTTTGGCGCCGGCATCCTGCCGGCCGACATCCGCTTCCTGTCGGTCGGTCCGACCGACCTCGTCATCGGCATTGCCGGCGGCGATGATCGTCTCACGCTGAGAGACATGTTCCGCGTGGGGAGCGGCTCGACCGATTACGGCATCGAGCAGTTCGAATTCGCCGACGGCACAGTCTGGCAATTGGCCGATGTCGTCGCGCATGCCGCGGCGTCGACGGCCACCGGGGCCGATGTGATCGACCTGGGGGCGCAGCTCGATATCGCCGTCACCCTGGACGGCGGGGCGGGCGATGATGTGCTCGCCGGCGGCGTCGGTGACACGACCTATGTGTTCGGCCGGGGCTACGGTCGAGACATCATCCGGGAGCCGGCCAATGCGCCCGGCTCCAACGACACCTTGCGGATCAACGCCGGCGTCGCCCCGAGCGACGTGGTGGTCGTTCGCAGCGGCAACGACATCGTGTTGCGGATCATCGCCAGCGATGACCGGCTGACGATCGTCGGCCAAGTCGATGCGAGCGCGCCGCCGATCGACCTCGTGCGCTTCAACGATGGAACGCAGTGGAATGCAGCGGCGCTGTTGGCTCGCGCGCTCGCGCCCGACGCGGCCGAGCGGATTCTGCATCCGAGCAATCCGTCGTCCGATCCGTTCGCCGCCCCAATCTTCGTGGGCGCGGGCTCGGGCACCGGCGTGACGCCAGCCTCTTCGACGATCGGCCTTGCGCGAATCGAGACAGTGTCATCGCCGGTCACCGGTCTTGCCGTCGTTGGCTCCGCCAGCAACCTCGGCAGCGGCACCTATCAATTGACCCCCGACGCCGGCAATAGGGTCGGTGCCGTCTGGGGTACCGTGGATCTCTCCAGCAACGTGGTCTGGACGACGAAGATGCTCTTCGGCGCCAACGAAGGCGGCGCCGACGGTCTCTCTTTTGCACTTCAGAACAAGAGCGCCGGCGAGATCACCGGATCGGGCGGCGGCGGCATGGGCGCGCTGGTCTCCGGCTCCTTTGGCCTCATTTTCGACACCTGGGGGCAGGCCACCGATTTCAGTCAGTTCGTCGTCAACGGCCAGACCGGCGACAACACTTTCGATGCGCGGCACGATTTCGCTCAGCTCGAGGACGCCCTCTGGCACGACGTCGTGATTACCTGGGACGCCGCGAGCAAGACCTTCAGCTACAGCGTCGACGGCACGGTGATCGGCAGCAAGACCTACGATGTCGTGAGCAGCCTGTTCGGCGGCGATGCCGAGGTCTGGTACGGCTTCGGCGCAGCGACCGGCGGCGCCAGCAATGATCAGCGCGTCCAGATCATTTCGGTGGCCAGCCGTGCCACTCTGGGCGCCGATCTGTCGACGGTCGGAACCGTCGACCAGATCGGATCAGGTCTGTTCGCGCGCGAGCTCGCGGGCGCGGCAGAGCGCAACACCTACAACGTCTTCGTCCCGCTTTCGCGCTGGGGCGACCGCGTCGATGTCGTTACCAATTTCAAGAGCGGCGACGTCGGCGATACGCTCAATATTGCCGTTGCGAATGGCTTGTCCGGCGCGCTGCTGGCACGGGCCGACGGGGCCGATACTCTGATCTACTTCGCGGAGCAGGGCGCGCAGAGCCTCGCCAATGCGCGGCTGCTGTTGCGTCTCAGCCATGTCCCGGTCACGAGCCTGACATCGGTGAATTTTGCAGGCGCGCCATTCACGGTGATCGCCAGCCAGACCTTGAGCGCCACTGGCGCAGCTCCGGTCCTGGGAGGCTGGGGCGACGACACGCTTCGCGGTGACGCGGCCGCCAACGTGCTGTCGGGCGGAGCCGGCAACGACACCGTGGCCGACGCGGGTGACGGCAACGATACGCTGACCGGAGGGACCGGCAACGATTGGCTGCGCGGCGGCGGCGGCAACGACACCTACGTGTTCAACCGCGGCGACGGCCAGGACACCATCAGCGACTGGAACTACGGCACCGATACGATCCAGTTCGGTGCCGGCATCGGCGTTGCAGATGTAGTGGTGACACAGGGCAATAGCGGCCAGGACCTCGTCATCACGATTGCGGGGACTGACGACAGGATCACGATCGATCGTGGTCTCAGCACCGAATACAATCGCATCGAGCAATTGCGCTTCGCGGACGGCAGCACGCTCAGCTACGCGCAAACGGTCGAGCGGTCGCTGACGCCCACCATCGGCAATGACACGTTCGCGGGTGACCAGTTCGCCAACACGATCTCGGGGGGCGTGGGCGACGATACGGTGACCGACGCCGGTGGCGGCGACGACATCCTGACCGGCGGGCCGGGCAATGACTGGCTGCGCGGCGGTGCCGGCAACGATACCTACGTGTTCAACCGCGGTGACGGCCAGGACATCATCAACGATCTCGGTTACGGCACCGATACGATCCAGCTCGGCGCCGGAATTACGCCTGCTGACGTGCTGGTGAGCCAGGGCAACAACGGCGAAGACCTCGTCATCGCGATCGCGGGAACCGACGACAGGATCACCGTCCAGCGCGGCGTCAGCACCGATTTCAACCGTATCGAGCAGCTGCGTTTCGCGGATGGCAGCACGCTCAGCTACGCGGAACTGCTCGCGCGCTCGTTGACGCCGACCGCGGGCAACGACGTGTTCGCAGGCGATCAGTTCGCCAACACCATCTCCGGCGGCGCCGGCAACGACACGATTCTGGATGGCCTGGATGGCGACGACACGCTGATCGGCGGCACCGGCAACGACTGGCTGCGCGGTGGCGGAGGCAACGACACCTATGTGTTCAACCGCGGCGACGGCCAGGATATCATCAGCGATTGGAGCTACGGCAACGATACGATCCAGTTCGGCGCCGGCATCGTCGCCGCTGATCTGTCCCTGACCCAGAGCAGCAACGGTGAGGATCTGATCATCGTGATTGCCGGGACGGAAGACCGCATCACGATTCAGGGGGAAATCACCAGGGATAATACCCGCATCGAGCAATTGCGCTTCGATGACGGCAGCACACTCAATTTCGCGGCCATGCAGGCGCTGGTCGCGGCCAACGACCGGAGCGGGGTGACCCTGCAGGGCGCGCAACTCGTCGGGACGGCGGGCAGCGACACTCTGACCGGCACGGCCGGCTCGGACACCATCGACGGCGGCGGATCCACGCAGTGGCGGCCGGTCGGTGACAATCTGCTCGTCAACGGCAGCTTCGAACAGCTTGCCGCAGATGCCAGCCCGCAGGCCTGGGGCTATTCGGCGACCACGTTACCCGGCTGGACCAGGATCAATAA
Source organism: Bradyrhizobium oligotrophicum S58 (assembly GCF_000344805.1). Taxonomy (NCBI): domain Bacteria; kingdom Pseudomonadati; phylum Pseudomonadota; class Alphaproteobacteria; order Hyphomicrobiales; family Nitrobacteraceae; genus Bradyrhizobium; species Bradyrhizobium oligotrophicum. Next base: position 3,585,746 of record NC_020453.1, read on the forward strand.
TACCCAGCCGGCGACGACGCTGGGCATCGAGCAGGTTGTCTCCGGCACCAACGGTGTTGCGGCCAGCAACGGCAATTACTGGCTCGATCTCGATGGGACGGGCGCCGGAGGCGGCGACAGCAACGTGCAGATTGCGCAGGACATCGCGGGTCTTACCCCAGGTGAAACGCTCCTGCTGCAATTCGACCACGCCAACCGCACATCGGGCAGCAGCGGCTCGTTCGACGTGCTGTGGAATGGAACCGTTGTCGCAAGCTTCAACAACACGGGGACCGCAATGGTGCGGTCCGGCGTGCTGGTGACCGCGGCAGCGGGCACCAACCAGCTCAGCTTCCGGGGCACCGGCTCCCAGGACGCCGCCGGCGCGTCGCTCGACAACGTCACTCTGCAACGGACGCAAGCCGTTGCGAGCTCGGCGATCGGCAACGACGTTCTGTCGGGCCTCGACGGCAACGACGTCATCGGGGGCGGCTCCGGCGACGATGCGATCTCAGGCGGCAACGGCAACGATACGCTGTCCGGCAATGGCGGCGACGACACCATCAACGGCGACGCCGGCAGTGACATCCTGATCGGCGGCAAGGGCGACGACACCCTCGTCGACAGCCAGGGCAACGATGTCTATCGTTTTGCAGCCGGTGACGGTCAGGACACGATCACCGATGCGTCCGGGACGGATCGGATCGAGTTCGGCGCCGGCATCGACCCGGCGAACGTAAGGGTAGCCCTGATCGGCAACACGTCGACGCTCGTCGTCACGTTCCGCAACAGCGATGACCGGATCACCATCACCAACGGCTCCGCGAGCGACGGCAGGGCGATCGAGACATTCACCTTCGCCGATGGCACCGTCTGGACGTTCGCCGACATCGCGGCGCGGTGGAAGACGCCCTCCGCGGGCGCCGACATCGTCCTTGGCACGACGAATGGAGAAACGCTCTCCGGCGGCGCCGGCAATGACAGCCTGGTCGCCGTTGGCGCGGCGACGCTGCTCGGCGAGTCCGGCGACGACGTCCTGACCGGAGCGAATGGCAACGATATCCTCGTCGGCGGCACCGGCAGCGATACGCTGCTCGGTGGGCTCGGTGACGACGTCTATCGCTGGGGCCGCGGCGACGGCAACGATACGCTCACCGACACTGGCGGCGTGGATCGCCTCGAGATCGGAGCCGGCGTTGCGCCCGGCGACATCAAGGTCACCGCGGTCGACGCGCGCAGCCTCGTCTTGCGGATTCGCGACACCGGCGAGGAGCTCAAGCTCACGGATGTGCTCGCGGCGTCCAGCAACGTCATCGAAACCATCGCGTTCGCTGACGGGACCGTCTGGACGATGAAGGAGCTGAGGGATCAGTCTTTCATCGGAGGGGACGGGGGCGACGTCATCACCGGCACGGACGAGGCCAACCGCCTCGACGGCGGGAGCGGCAACGATAATTTGTCGGGCCTGGGCGGCAACGATATCCTGCTGGGCGGCGAAGGCAACGACGTCCTGAGTGGCGGTATGGGAGACGACCGTCTCGTTGGCGGCCACGGCGACGATATGTTGTCGGGCGGCTTCGGTGCCGACACCTATACGTTCACGGCTGGTGACGGCTTTGACACGATTGCGGAGGGCGGCGATCAGGCCATCGATGCCTTGCAGATCGAAGGCTATGGTCTGTCGCAGATCCGCTTCGGCGCGGTCGGGCAGGACCTCGTGATCCGCTTCGCTGGCAGCGCGGACCGCATCATCGTGCACAATGGTCTGAGCAGCAACGTCAACGACCTGGTCGAAACCTTCGCGATCGTCGCCGACGGCATCACGCTGTCGCTCACTGACGTGCGCAGCCGCCTCGTCGAGGACGTTGCCGTCACCGGGAATTACCTGGTTGGCGGCGCCGCGGATGATGTGCTCACCGGCGGCGGCGGCGACGACTATCTCGCGGGCGGTGACGGAGCGGACATCCTTTCGGGCGGCGCCGGCAATGACCAGTTTGGCGACCTCTCAGCCGATGGTGCCGTCGACACGCTGACCGGTGGGGCCGGTCGCGACACCTATTACTATCTGCCGGTCCGCCAGGGTGCCGGGTCGATCGTTGCCGACGTCATCACCGACTTCGAGGCGGGCTCCAGCGGCGATGTGATCCGCCTGATGGCCAGCAATCCAAATCCGTTCGAAGGCGGCAGCATCTGGCTGGCGCAGGCGGGAAGCGACACGGTCGTGATGATGCGGGCCACGTCGGGGGCCGACCAGGTGCTGTTGCGCCTGCTGGGTGTCGACGCGACGAAGCTGACCTCCGCCAATTTCGACGGCGTTCCGATCGCCATCGACAACTCCATCCGCATCAATGACGACGGTGCAGGGAATGTTCTTCAGGGCAGCGCGCTGGACGATCGCATCTACGGCAATGGTGGTAACGACGTCATCCGCGGTTTCGGCGGCAACGACCGCCTGGCAGGCGGCGCCGACGATGACCTGATCGACGGTGGTCTCGGCAACGACCTCCTCGCCGGCCAGGAGGGCAACGACCAGATCATCGGCGGTGGCGGCAGCGATATCATGTCGGGCGGATCCGGCGACGATGTCATCACCGGCTACGGCGACGGCAGCTTCGCGACCGATCTCGACGTGTTCGAAGGCGGCGAGGGTGACGATCGCCTGTTGGGCGGCACCGGCGCTGATATCTACCGGTTCGCCCGCGGCGACGGCCGCGACAGCATCACCGACCTCGGCGGCAACGACCGGCTGGAATTCACGACCGGGATCGCGGTTGGCGACGTCAGCGTCATGCAGGTCGGGCGCGACGTCGAATTGCGCATCGGCAATGATGGTGGCCGCATCAAACTGACCGGCGCGCTCGACGGCGGCAGCGTCATCGAGACCATCGCCTTTGCCGATGGCACGACATGGACCTGGAGCGACGTCCTGACGCGATCCCTGCAGGGATCGAGCGCGGACGACACGCTCGCGGTGCCCGCGGACTTCCAGGCCCAGAACGTCACGCTGGAGGGCAAGGCCGGCAACGACGTCCTGCAGGGCAGTGCAGGGGCCGACACCCTGATCGGCGGCACGGGCGACGACACTCTTCAGGGAGCCGGTGGCGACGACGTCTATGTGTTCGCCCGTGGCGACGGCCAGGACGTGATCCTGGACACGGCCGGCACCAACACGCTGAGCTTTGCGGCCGGGATCCTGTCGACCGACGTGCGGCTCGTGCGCGGGGCCGTGAATATCGTGCTCGAGATCGCCGCGACCGGCGATCGTGTCGATCTCGGCTCGCCCGCGATGCCGGGCATGGGCGTGTCGCGTGTCACTTTCGCGGACGGAACGGTCTGGACCGAGGCGACCCTGATCGCGCTTGCGCGCACGGCGACCGATGGCGACGATGTCATCCGGGGCGACGATCTCGACAATGCGCTCGCCGGCGGCGCCGGCGACGATCTCCTCATCGGCAATGGCGGGGCGGACACGCTCGACGGCGGCGCAGGAAACGATCGCCTCGAGGGCGGAAGCGGCGATGACACGTACGTGTTCGCGGCCCATGGCGGTCACGACCGCATCGCCGATGGGGCCGGAAGCGACACGCTGCTGCTGGCCGCCGATATCGTGCCTGACGACATCAAGGTTGCCCAGAGCGAGGACGGGGCCGACTTCACGCTTATCGTCAAGTCGACCGGCGCCCGGATCACGATCGAGAACGCGCTGGGCGTTGGCGCGATCGAGACGATCCGCTTTGCCGACGGCACGGTCTGGGCAGTAGGCGACCTGATCGCGCGCGCACCGAGCTTCGCCGACGACGTGCTGACCGGCGATGCCGGCGCCAACGTCATGATCGGCGGTCTCGGGGATGACCATCTCTCGGGTGGTGCCGGCAACGACATCTACCGCTTTACCCGCGGCGATGGCAGCGACGTGATCAACGACAAGGCGTCGTCGACGGCTGATCGCCTGGAGATCAGCGGCTACACGGCCGCCGAGATCAGCTTCCACCGCGTGGCTGCCGACAGCAACGATGTGGCCATCCGCTTCGCCGGGACGACCGACCAGATCGTCATCGTCGATGCGCTCGGCGCCAATTTCGCCGGGATCGAAACGATTGCGCTTGCCGACGGAACGCAGTTCTCGGTCGCCGACATGCAGCTTGCGATCCTCGCAAGCCTGTCGACCGATGGGAACGACATCATCATCGGCACTTCGGGTAACGACACGCTGCTGGCCGGCAAGGGCAATGATCTCGTCCGCGGCGGCGATGGGAACGACACCTATCTGTACCGTCGCGGCGACGGCGACGACCGCATCGATGCGGTGGGCCAGGGCACCGACGTCCTCAAATTGACCGACTACAACGTTGGCGACGTCGTTTCCGCCGTCCGGGCCGGTCCCGACAGCAACGATCTCGTGCTCAGCTTCGCTGGTGCCGGCGATCGCGTGGTGCTGATCGACGCGCTCGGTGCGGCCAACAATCCCGCGTTCGGTCTGTCGGTGCGGTTCGCCGACGGCACGGTGTGGACCCGCGATGCGATGCGAGCCCGCGCGCTGTCCGACGTCGACGGCACCGGCAATGACAATGTCTATGGCTTCGACGGCGCCGACACGTTCGCGGCCCGGGCCGGCAACGACCTGCTCTCCGGCGCCGAAGCCGGAGACCTTTATCTGTTCGGACGCGGCGCCGGCAACGACACTGTCGTCGATTCCGGCAACGGCGGCACTGACCAGGTGCGGATTGCGGATTTCGCGTCCACGGAGGCGAGCGTCGAGCAGCTCTATCGCGGGTCGGACGCCATCGTCATCCGTTTCACCGGCAACACGGTCGACAGCCTGACTGTCTTCGGTGCGTTGTCTACCGACGCCAAGGGCATCGAGAGCTATGTCTTCGCCGACGGCGTGACCTGGACCAAGGAAACGCTGCGGCAGTTGCTGGGCAATCGGGCTCCGACCGCGGTCGGCGACGGGTTCTTCTCCGTCACCACCGGTGCCGAGCTCGTCATCAAGGCATCCGACCTGTTGCGCAACGATTTCGATGCCGACGGTGATGCGCTGACGATCGTCGGCGTCGATGCCGGCGGCAGCGGTGTGGCGACGATCGACGCCCAGGGTAACGTCCATTACACGGCGACGAACGGCTATTACGGCTCGGCGTCGATCAGCTACACGGTGTCCGACGGTCATAACGGGTTTGCCACGGCGTCGATCGATCTGAAGGTGCGCCCGGTCGCGACCGCCTATCCGGATTCCGGCTTCACCGTCGCGGAGGACGGCTCGCTGGTGGTCCGGGTCGAGCGCCTGCTCGCCAACGACCTCGATGGCGACCGCATGATCGTGGGTCAGGTGATCGGCGCGTTGAACGGGACCGTCGCGCTGGCGAGCGACGGCAACATCACCTTCACGCCGAACGCCAATTTCAACGGCAGCGCGGAGTTCACCTACGTCGCGAACACGCCGGAAGGCGGCCGCGCCGAGGCAAAGGTCACGATCCAGGTCACAACGGTCAACGATGCGCCGGTCGCGCATGACGACAACGTGGAGCCTACAGCCGAGGGCACGGCCTTCACGCTCGATCCGAGCACGCTGCTCGCCAACGACACGGATGTCGACGGCGATGGACTGACGATCCAGTCGGTGGTGTCCAATTCGGACGTCACTGTCACGCTCGGCAGCGACGGCCTGATCCATGTCACGCCGCGGGCCTATTTCTGGGGGCAGGCGTCGTTCGACTATGTGGTCGCCGACCCCAGCGGCGCGACCTCGACAGGCCGTGTAAATCTGACCGTCACGCCGGTCAACGATCCGCCGGAGCTCCACGACGACCGGTTCGAGGCGACGGATTCGGGCGAGCCGATCCGCGAGGACAATCCGATCGTCATCGGGGCCGATCGCCTGCTCGCGAACGACATCGAGCACGACGGCGAGACGATGACGATCACCGCCGTGCGCAACAGCCATGGCGGCAACGCGACCTTGCTGCAGAACGCCACCGTGCTGTTCACCCCGGAGGCCGATTTCAACGGCGATGCGTGGTTCGAGTATCAGGTGGACGACGGCCATGGCGGCACGTCGTGGGCGCGCGCCACGCTGGTCTATCAGCCGGTCAACGACCTGCCCAGCGCACGCGACGATCGCTATTCCGATCCCGCCCTGCCGATCCTGCGCGGCCTGGAAGACCACGCGATCGAAATTCCGATCATCGAGCTGCTCAAGAACGATTCCGATACCGAGGGGTTTGCGGTCCGTTTCGAGAGTGCCGGCAACGCCGTTCATGGCGATATTCAAGTCACGGATCACGGCACGATCATCTTTACGCCGGATGCCAATTTCTGGGGTGAGGCGACCTTCAGCTATCTCGTTTCCGACAATGAAGGTGCCGTCGACGGTGCCACCGTCCATCTGTGGTTCGACAACGTCGGCGACGCGCCGCCTGTCGCGCACCGCGACGTCATCTATGTGAACGAGGATGTCCCGATCGTCATCCCGATCGCGTCGTTGTTGGCCAATGATACGGATATCGACCGGGATCCACTACGTTTCCTCGGCTGGCGCCTGTCGACGCCACTCGACTCGCTGGTGTTCGGCGGCGATGCCGGTCAGAAGCTGAACGGCAAGCTGGAATACGATGCCGACGGCAATCTGGTGTTCACGCCGAACCGCGACGCGAGCCAGAGCTCCGGCTTCGTCTACGGAATCACGGACGACGCCGACGGCTCGGCAGAAGGCTATGTCGACATCGTCATCATTCCGGCCAATGACGATCCGACCGTCGGCCAGGACGAAGGCTTCGTGACCCCGCTCGACGCGCCGCTGGTGCTGCGCGTCAGCGACCTGCTCAAGAATGACTATGACATCGAGCAGGCCGATCACGACGGCGACGGCGTGATCGATGACGATCTCGACAATCCGAACCGGGCGCGTCCGAGATTTGTCGGCATCGACGGCGTCTACGACGCCGATGCGCTGGCCTCGGGCCAGCGTGTGTCGCGCGGCAGTGCGGAGGTGGTCGAGTGGAACGGCGAGACGTTCATCGTCGTGCACGTCCCGACCGGCTTTAGCGGCAATGTCGCGGTCGAATATCGGATCGCCGATGCCGATGGTGCCACCGACAGCGGCTTCGCGATGGCCTCGGTCGCCGACAGCTACAACGGCCTGCTGCGCGGTACGGCGAAGGCGGATTACCTCGTCGGGACCGATGGCGCGGATCTGATCCAGGCGCTCGGCGGCAACGACTTCGTCCTCGGCGGCGCGGGCAGCGATCGGATCGAGGCCGGCAGCGGTGATGATCAGATCGACGCCGGCAGCGGTGATGATTGGATCGACGGCGGCGATGGTGCCGACCGCATCACCGGCGGAGATGGTTATGACACCGTCAGCCTGGAGAACTCGGATTTCGGCGTGCGCGCCGATCTCGAGTCGCGCGTCGGCCAGGGCGGCTATGCGCAGGGCGATGTCTATATCGGCGTCGAGGCGCTGATTGGTTCGCAATTCGCCGATCAACTCGGCGGCGATGCCGGCGACAACCGCCTCGAAGGGCGCGATGGCAACGACCTGCTCGACGGACGTGACGGCAATGACGTCCTGCTGGGCGGAGGCGGTGACGACGTCCTGACCGGCGGGGCCGGCGCCGATGTGCTGGACGGCGGCACCGGCAACAACACGGCCGACTACAGCTTTGGCGCGACGGGCGTCTCGATCTCGCTCGCGGCCGGTGCCGCCCATGGCGGCGATGCCGAAGGCGACGTTCTGACCAACATCCAGAACCTGACCGGCACCGACGCCACCGACGTGCTCGAAGGCGATCGTCTCGCGAACGTCCTGTCGGGTGGACGTGGTGACGACATCCTGATCGGCAATGCCGGCGACGACATCCTGATCGGCGGTCGCGGCGCGGACCAACTGATCGGCGGCGAGGGCGTCGATACCGCCGACTACACGTTGTCGGCGGACGGGGTCATCGTCGACATGGCGAATGGCGCCGCCGGAGGCGGTGATGCGCTGGGTGATACATTCTCGGGCATCGAGATCGTTCAGGGCTCCTATCAGGACGATACGATCCGCGGCGATGGCGGCGACAACCGCATCCGCGGCGGTCGCGGCGCCGATCTGATCGATGGACGCGGCGGCTTCGACATCGCCGACTACAGCCGCGCCGACGAGGGCGTGGCGGTCAATCTGGCCACCGGGCTCGGCACGGCCGGCGAAGCGGACGGCGACCAGCTTATCTCCATCGAGATGCTGGTTGGTTCGGTGTGGGCCGACCGGTTCATCGGCAGCAGTGGTGATGACTGGTTCCAGGGGCTCCGTGGCGACGATCTCATCGCCGGCGGCGCCGGGTCCGACAGCTACGTGTTCGGCTTCGACGACGGCCAGGATGTCATCACCGAGCAGGGCCTCGAGTCCGATACGGACCGGCTGCTGCTGTCATCGCCGGTTGCGCCGAAGGACGTCTCGGTGATCCGCGAGGGCAACGACCTGCTGCTCGAGCTCGAGCGGCAGGACGGCTTCCTGATCGACACCGTGCGCGTCACCGATCACTTCCTCGGACGCCAGACCGGCCTCGAGGAGGTCGTCTTCACCGACGGCACGATCTGGACTCGCGAGCGGCTCGACGAGCTGCAGCGGCTCGGGCGGTTCAATGCTGCCGACGACATCGTTCGTCTCGGCGTCGAGGACGAGCCTGTCGTCATCGATCCGGCGACCCTGTTCGCCAACGATGCCGACCTCAGCCTGGCGAATCTCACGCTTGCCGGTGTCGGCGGTGCGATGAACGGCACCGTTCATGTCCGTGACGACGGCAAGATCGAATTCCAGGGAGCGCCGAACTTCAACGGCGATGCGTTCTTCTCCTACACGGTGCGCGACCAGTATGGTCGCGAATCCACCGCTCGGGTGGAGGTCGATCTCGCTCCCGTCAACGACGCGCCGACCGCCGTCGACGACGCGCTCGTCTATGGGGTCGAAGACCAGGTCCTGCGGATCCGGATCGATACTCTGCTCGCCAACGATTTCGATGTCGACGGCGAGACGGATCTCGAAGGACTGCACATCGTTGCGATCGCGCCGCTGGCCAATGCCGCAGGGGAGGCGATCGACAGCTACAAGGACGAGAATTATCAGTTCGCCGCGAGCAATGTGAGCGCGCGCCTGGACGGCGACTACATCGAGTTCAAGCTGCGTCCGGATTATTTCGGTGCGGCTGGATTCATCTACACGCTGGCGGACGCCAGCGGCGCGACCTCGACCGCCAAGGTCGAGATCTCGATCTCGCCCGTCAACGACGCGCCGCGCGGTCGGGACGTCTCTCGCTGGATCCGTCTTGGTCAGGACACGACCGTCACGGTGGCCGACCTCCTGGCGAATACCTACGACATCGAGGGTGACAGCTTCACCTTCTTCGGCCTCCATGGCGGTCCCGACAACAACCCCGCCAACAATGGCAGCGTCGTGTTCGATGCGGCCACCGGGACCATCACCTTCACCCCGGCGTCGCTCGGGGCCGCGAGCATCGAATACGACGTGATCGATGCGCGCGGAGCGGCCGCAACCCTGACCTACGACTTCAGGGTCCGGCCACTGAACGATCCGCCAAAGGCGTACAACGATTACGGGTTCAGGACGCTGGAGGATCAGACCCTCGTCATCAACCCCGCGGCGATGCTCGCCAACGACACCGACGAGAATGGCGACACGCTCGTGCTCGACGGCATCGCCCGGTTCGCCGATGGCGGCAAGGTGCGTCTGCGCGATGATGGCATGATCGAGTTCCGGCCGACCGCCGACTACAACGGCGCGGCCGGCTTCCAGTACACGATCAGTGACGGTCATGGCGGAACCTCGTCCGCCTACGTCGCGATCACCGTCCTACCGCGCAACGAATCTCCCGTCCTGACGAACGACAACGTCAGCGGTCTGGAAGACGGGCCATTGTTCGTCATTCCGGCCGAGGCGTTCGGCAACGACATCGATCCGGACGGCGACGTGCTGTTCTTCGAGCGATCGGGCGTGCTCGGCGTCATCGACCACCGCTACCTCTCGGCCGGCTTCCAGGTCAGCGCCGCGCTGGCGGATGGCTCCGCGCTGCCGTCCTGGCTGCAGTTCGATCCCGCCACGATGCGATTCACCGGATTCCCGCCAGCGGGCATGGATCCACTCGCAGTCGACGTGTGGCTGAGCGATCCGTCGAACGGACGGATCTACAACACGCGGTTCGCGCTGACGGCAGCCGAGGTGGCCGGCGGCTTCGACGCCACGCGCGACGTCCTGAATGGCTACGAGATCCGCTCCAACTTCAACGTCAGCTATGAATTCGATGCTGCCGATATCGATGCCGCAACGTCGGTCTCGGCGCATCTCGCCGACGGCTCGGCGCTCCCGGCCTGGCTCACCTTCAACGCCGCGACGTTGCAGTTCGCGGGAACGCCGCCTGCGGGCCAGATCGGCCCGATCGAGGTCCAACTGACGTTCTCGCGGCCGGCTCCGGGCGGCGGCAGTCCGCTTCTGTTTGCCGACCATATGACGCTCGATCCGGCGGCGTTGCCGGCCGGCGTCACCTATCACGGCCAGGTCGCGCTGTTCGACACCAAGGCTGGAACGGTCGCGTCATCGCTCATCGGCGGGCGTCCGTTGCCGGATTGGCTCGTGTTCGATGCGGCCACTCGCACGGTCAGCCTGAGCGGCTTTGCGCCGGATTCGGATGCGCAGCTTGCCCGTCTGCAGGTCGTGTTTACGCCCGCCGCGCGCGTGCTCCCGGACGGCACCTATGCGTCCAGCGATCGCGGCTTCACGCTGGAGTTCGTCGTCGATCCTCATGGCGATCTGGCGAGCCAGATCGCGTCGATCAACCACGCGCTCGAAGGCAATGACTATTTCGCCGCCCGAGGTCAGTTCGCGCTCGACCTGAGCGGATCGGGGACAGTCACGGCGACGCGCGAGAGCGGTGCGCCGCTGCCGAGCTGGCTGACATTCGATCCGGAAACGATGAGCTTCTCGGGCATGCCGCCGGCCAATTGGGTCGGCGCGGTGCCGGTGCGCCTCAACATCGCTGCCGGCAACGGTCATCCGGCGATGTCGATCCTCACCGACGTCGTCGTCGACGACACTTTCAAGGTCGTTCCGATCGCGGCGTCCACCATCCTTACGCCCGAGCAGATCAACCTCGTGGTGCCCCAGGACTTCAACGGCACGCTCGTGCTGACCTACGATGCCACCGACGAGAAGGGGGGGATCTCGGCCAAGCCGGCGCTGATCTTCTACGACGTCAAGCCGACGCGCGAGCGGCCCGATGCGGCTGCGGATGCCTTGACTGGACGCGAGGGACAGGCCACGCGTTTCGCGATCACAGATCTGCTGCGCAACGATTTCGACCGCGACCGCGATCCGCTGCGCATCCTTGCGCTGGGTCAGCCGGCCAGCGGCTCGCTGGTCATCGAGCTTGCCCATGTCGCCATCGTGCCGCCGGCCGATCTCGGCCAGCGCGACGGCGCGGTCTGGAGCGCCTCGCTTGCGGACGGCTCCGCGCTGCCGGCCTGGCTCACGCTCGATAGTGCCACGGGCGCATTGTCCGGCGACGTTCCGCTGGCTTTCGCCGCCAGCCTCGACATCCGCTTCACGCGGACGCTCCTAGGCGTCAGCGAGAGCGCCCTCCTGACCCGGCATTTCGACGGCAACGCCGGCGCCTATGCGCGCTATACGCCGGCAGATGCCTTCTCCGGCGACGACGGCTTCACCTATGTCGTGACCGACGATCGCGAGGGCAGCTCGACGGGATCCGTCGTCGTCCACGTCGCAGCGGTGAACGATCCGCCGACGGCAGTTGCCGATGCGGTCAGCGCCATCGAGGATACGCCGCTTCTGATCGATCCGCAGACGCTGCTTTCCAACGACTACGACGTCGATGGCAACCCGATCCGCTTCGTCGATGTCGCCGGTGCAACGCACAGCACGGTCAGCTTCGACGGTACTCATATCGTGTTCACGCCCGACCACAATTTCGAGGGCGTCGCATCGTTCGAGTACATCGTCACCGACGATACCGACGGATCGAGCGCGGGCAAGGTCCGCGTCAACGTGGCTTCGACCAACCGTGCGCCGATCGCGTTGGCCGATGTCTTTACGACCGACGAGGATACGCCGTTCACCTTCACGACGGCGGCCCTGCTCGGCAACGACAGCGACCCCGACGCCGACACGATCACGTTCCAGGCGCTGTCCCGCAGCGCCGATGGTGGGCGTGTCGTCGAGCTGCCGGACGGACGCTGGCAGTTCGTGCCGAACGAGAACATCAGCGGCGCGGTCAGCTTCAGCTACACGATCAGCGACGGCCGCAAGACGTCGACCGGCACCGTGACGTTCGACGTCGCCGCGGTGAATGACGCGCCGATCGCAAATCCGGACGGGGCAGGGACGGCCAACGACCCGCAGGGCGTGTTCAGGACGACGCAGGACCAGGCGTTGGTGATCGATCTAGCGGCGCTGATCGCCAACGACCGCGACGTCGAAGGCGACAGCTTCGAGGTCGTCGAGGTGTTCGATGGCGACCAGGGTTCGGTGGTCCGCGTCGGGTCGACCGCGGTCTTCACGCCGAACGCCGGCTATGTCGGCAATGCGGGGTTCCAGTACCGCGTGACCGACAGCCATGGGGCATCCAGCGTCGGCTTGGTGACGCTGCTGGTCGCGCCGAACGTGCCACTGCCGATCCCGGTGTCGGACACCGGTTTCGAGGTGCTCGAGGACGGCTTCATCGACATCGATCCCGCGGCCCTGATGGCAAACGATGTCGTGCCGGCTGGATCGTCTCTCACCTTCGTCGGGCTCGAGGGCGCCGAGCTGCTTGCGAACGGCAAGTATCGCGTTACGCCGGCCGCTGACTTCAACGGCGAACTCGTGCTGCGCTACACGATCAAGACCGAGCAGGATTTCGTCCTGTCGAGCACCGTCACGATCAACGTGCTGCCGGTTGCGGATGCGCCCGTCGCGCGGCCTGATACGCTCGACATGCGTGAGGATACGCCGCTGACGCTGTTTGCAAGCCAGCTGCTTGCCAATGACAGCGACGCCGACCATCAGGCCTTCGTGCTGACCCGGATCGGGGCGACCTCCGGCGTGACGGTAACCGATGTCGGTTTCGGCCAGCTCCAGATCACGCCAGATGCCGACTTCAACGGCGCGGCGTGGTTCGAGTACGAGATCCAGGACTCGACCGGCCTGTCGGCGACGACGCGGGTCAGCATCGAGGTCGCGGCGGTCAACGATGCGCCCGTGATCTCTGCCATCCCCGTGCTCAAAGGGGTGGAGGATCAACCCTTCAGCGCCATCCTGCCGGCCGGCTTCGTCACCGATGTCGATGGCGATGCGCTGCTGGTCGAAATCCGCAGCAAGGGCGGCGCGGCGTTGCCGTCATGGCTGCAATATGATCCGCAGACGCGGCTGCTCAGCGGCAATCCGCCAGCCAATTTCAACGGCACGGTCCAGCTCGAGATCGCCGCGTCAGACGGAACGGCGCAGACGATCCGGGAGCTGCTGCTGTCGGTCGCGCCGGTCAACGATGCGCCGGCGATCGTGGGCGCGATCGGCGATGTCGATATCGACGAGGACCAGTCGTTCTCGATTGCGCTGCCGACGGCCGCGTTCGCCGACGTCGATGGTGACGTTCTGACCTTCAGTGTCATCCGCGCCGATGGCTCGCCGCTGCCGTCGTGGATGTCTGTGTCCAACGGCCGTCTGGTCGGCACGCCGCCGGCCGACTTCAATGGCAGCATCGCGCTGTCGATCACCGCGAGCGATGGCTCGCTGTCGACCGCGAGCGGCTTCCGGCTGAACGTCCGGCCGGTCAACGATGCGCCGGTGCTGCTCCGGCCGCTCGCTGATCAGGCGGTTCGCGGAGGCGAGGCGCTCGTCATTGCGTTCGACCCGGCGGCGTTCGCCGACGCGGATGGCGACACGCTGACGTTTACGGCACGCCTGTCCGGCGGCGATCCGCTGCCATCCTGGCTCAGCTTCGATGGCACGCGCTTCACCGGCACGCCGCCGCAGGACCAGGCCGCGAGCTTCGACGTTGAGGTCACAGCCAGCGACGGGGCGCTGAGCGCGACCGACGTATTCCGGCTGACCATCACGTCGATGGATGACACGCCGGTGCTGGCGGTGCCACTGCCCGACGTATCCTCGTCCGAGGAGGCGCCGCTCTCGATCGCGATCCCGCCCGGCAGCTTCACCGATCCGAACGGCGACGCGCTGAGCTATTCGGCCACCCTGGCCGACGGCAGCGCGCTGCCGTCCTGGCTCGGCTTCGATGGGACCACTTTCACCGGCACGCCGCCGACGAATTTCAATGGCAGCCTGGATGTTCTCGTCACGGCGAGCGATGGCACGCGCATGGTGAGCGACGGCTTCCGTATCACCATCGCGCCGGTGAACGATGCGCCGGCGCTGGCGATGCCGCTGCCTGATGTCAGCGTGTCGGAGGATACTCCGGTCTCGATCACCATCTCTGCCGGCAGCTTTAAGGATGTCGATGGTGATGCGCTGGCCTGCACGGCGGCACTGGCGGATGGTGGTGCGCTGCCATCCTGGTTGAGCTTCGACGGTGTGACCTTCACCGGCACGCCGCCGGCGAACTACAATGGTGCGCTGGACATCAAGGTCACGGCCAGCGACGGGGCGCTGACGGCAAGCGACGTGTTCCGGCTGACCATCACGCCGGTCAACGATGCGCCCGTGCTGTCGGTGTCGCTGCCTGATGTCAGCTCGCCGGAGGATGCGGCGGTCTCCTTCTCGATCCCGGCGGGCAGCTTCACGGATGTCGATGGCGATCCGCTGGTCTACACGGCCTCGCTGGCGAACGGCGGTGCGCTGCCGTCCTGGCTCAGCTTCAACGGCACGACCTTTACCGGAACGCCACCGGCGAATTACAATGGTGCGATCAGCATCACGGTCACGGCCAGCGACGGCACCCTGTCGGTGAACGACACGTTCGAGTTGACGATTACCCCCGTCAATGACGCGCCGGTGCTGTCGGTTCCGTTGCCTGATGTCAGCTCGCCAGAGGATGCGGCGGTCTTCTTCACGATCCCGGCCGGCAGCTTCATTGATGTCGATGGCGATGCGCTGGTCTACACGGCGACACTGGCCAACGGCGGCGCGCTGCCGTCCTGGCTGGACTTCGATGGGACCCGGTTCACCGGTACGCCGCCGGCGAACTACAACGGCACGATCAGCATCAGGGTCACGGCCAGCGACGGCGTCTCGTCGGCGAACGATACGTTTGATCTCACCATCATTCCGGTGAACGATGCGCCGGTGCTATCTTTGCCGCTGCCCGACGTGAGCGTGCCGGAAGATACGCCGGTCTCGATCGCCGTGCCCGCCGGCAGCTTCATCGACGTCGACGGCAACGCCCTGGCGTATACGGCGACCTTGGCCAATGGCAGTGCGCTGCCGTCCTGGCTTAGCTTCAACGGGACGACCTTCACCGGCACGCCGCCGACAAATTTCAACGGTTCGCTGGACATCAAGGTCACGGCCAGCGACGGAGTGCTGTCGGTCAGCGACAGCTTTGTGTTGACCATCACGCCGGTGAACGATGCGCCGGTGCTGGCGGTGCTGCTGCCCGACGTCAGCTCGCCGGAGGATACGGCATTCAGCTTTACCATCCCCGCCGGCAGCTTCACCGACGTCGACGGCAACCTGCTCATCTATACCGCCACGCTGCCCGACGGCACGGCGCTGCCGTCCTGGCTGTCGCTGACCGGCAACCGGTTCGCAGGCACGCCGCCGCTCAACTTCAATGGCGCGATCGATGTCCGGGTGACGGCGAACGACGGGACATTGTCGGCCAGCGACGTGTTCCGGTTGACCGTCGTTCCGGTCAACGATGCCCCGGTCCTGGTCCGGCCACTCGAGGATCAGGTCCGGCGCGAGGGACGGCCCCTCGTCGTTGTTCTCGACAAGTCGGCTTTTGCCGATGTCGATGGCGACACGCTGACGTTCACTGCGAAACTGTCGAACGGCAGCGCGCTGCCGTCCTGGCTCAACTTCGACGGCACGCGCTTTACCGGGCAGCCGCCGCAGAATTTGGTCGGGTTCTTCGACATCGCGGTGACGACGACCGACGGGTCGCTGGCGGTCACCGATGTATTCCGGCTGACCCTCGCTCCGCGATCGTTGCAGGTGGCGCCGGTCGGAAACCTCTACCTTCTCGCCGACGAGAGCTTGAGCGGACCGCTGCTTCGCTACCAGGGCGTGGCCGTCACCTCGGGCCAGTTCGGCGCCGTTGCGCCGGTCAGCGTCAGCAAGGTCACGGGTGGCTACGATGTGCTGTGGAAGCACACGGACACCGGAACGTATGATGTGTGGTATGTCGACGGCAGCGGCAACTATCTGTCCTCGCTCACCCCGAGCGGAGGCCTGGCCGCCAGCAACCCGCTGATCCAGGACTTCGAGAAGCTCTTCAATCAGGACATCGATGGTAATGGCGGCATCGGAGCGAACGCCTCGACAATCGAGACAATAGGGGCGACGACCCTGGTGCGGGTCGGCGACAACTTCATCCTCGAGTCGAGTACAGGCGGATCGCCGAGCATCCTGAAGCTCTCCGGCACTGCGGCAAGTGCGAGCTATTACGCCGGCCAGGGCTGGAGCCTGATCGGCGCGGAAGCGGTCGCAGGCGGGTACGACGTGGCGTGGCGCAATCCCGGCACGGGCCAGATGACCATCTGGAACCTGGACAGCACCGGCAACTATGTCAGCACGCTGGCGACAGCGGCCCCAGCCAACGCCGTCATCCAGCAGTATGAGCCGGTGTTCCATCAGGACTTCAATGGCGACGGAACGATCGGCCCGGTCGGCACGACGATCGAGGCTTCCGGCACGACGAAGCTGGTGCAGGTCGGCGACAACTACGTCATGGCGTCTGTATCAGGTGATGAGGCGCACGAACTCATGTTCTCTGGTTCCGCGGCGAGCGCGAATTATTTCGCCGGCCAGGGCTGGAGCCTGATCGGTGCGGAAGCAGTGGCCGGGGGCTACCAGGTCGCGTGGCGCAATGCCGGCGCCGGCATCATGTCGATCTGGAGCGTCGATGCCAACGGCAACTATCTCAGCACTATCGCGGCACCTCCGCCCAACAACGCCGCAACCGAGCAGTACGAGCCTGTGTTCCGTCAGGACATCAACGGCGACGGAACGATCGGCCCGGTCGGCACGACGATCGAAGCTCTTGGAGCAACGAAGCTCGTGCAGGTCGGCGACAATTATGTGATCGCCTCTATCTCAGGTGACGTCGCTTGCGAGCTGATGTTCTCAAGTTCTGCGGCGAGCGTGAGCTATTTCGCCGGCCAGGGCTGGAGCATCGTCGGCGCAGAAGCAGTATCAGGGGGATATGATGTGGCGTGGCGAAATGCCGGCGCCGGCATCATGGCCATCTGGAGCGTCGACAGCAACGGCAATTATGTCAGCACCCTCGCGGCCGAAGCTCCCGGCAATGCCGCGATCCAGCAATATGAGCCGGTGTTCCATCAGGACTTCAATGGCAACGGGACCATCGGTCCGGTCGGCACAACCGTCGAAGCAGTGGGGACGGCGAAGCTCCTGCAGGTTGGCGACAACTTCGTCATGGTCTCCAACTCGGGCAGCGTCGCGCGGGAGCTCACGTTCTCGGGTTCTGCTGTCAGCGCAAGCTCGCTGGCCAGTGGGGGATGGGTCATTGTAGGTGCTGAAGCCGTCTCGGGTGGATACGGGGTGACGTGGCGAAATGCCGGTGCCGGCCAGATGGTCATCTGGAACGTTGATAGCAACGGCAACTACGTCGGCAATCTTGCGGTGGCGGCTCCGAGCAACGCCGCCATCGAGCAGTACGAGCCCTTGTTCCATCAAGATCTCAACGGCGATGGAACCGTCGGTCCCGTGGGCACCATCATCGAGGCTCTTGGAGCGACGAAGCTGGTGCAGGTGGGTGACAATTTCGTCGTCACCTCCAGTGCGGGCGATGTCGCGAGGGAACTCACATCCTCCGGGTCCGCGGTAAGCGCAAGCTCGTTCGGCAGCGGCGGGTGGGCCGCGATCGGCGCCGAAGCCGTGGCGGGCGGATACGCGGTCGCGTGGAGAAATGCCGGCGCCGGCACCGTGAACGTCTGGAACGTCGACAGCAACGGCAATTTCGCCGGCTCATTGGTATCCATGACGCCGGACAGCATCGCTCTGAAGTCCTACGAGACCATCTTCCGGCAGGATTTCAATGGCGACGGGGCGATCGGTGCGGCGGGGACGACGATCGAGGCGCAAGGGGCGACGAGCCTCGTCCAAGCAGGGGACAACGTCCTGATCAAGTCCGCCGCGACCGGCGTGACACAGGTGCTGCAGTTCTCTGGGGCTGCCGCAAGCCTCAGCTACTTCGCGGGGCAGGGCTGGGCGCTCGTTGGAGCCGAAGCCGTCGCCGGCGGCTACGACGTCGTGTGGAGGAATGCGAACGCCGGAGTCTATAATATCTGGAGCGTCGATGCGTCCGGGAACTACCAGGGAAACCTGTTGTCGCTGGCCACCCCGGCAGATCCGGTGCTGGAGACTTTCGAGAGCACGTTCCAGCAGGACGTGAACGGCGACGGACGGGTCGGACTGGACCCGGGCAAAGCTCTCTGGAGCGGTGATGCGATCCTGGCACAGTTTGGAAACGCGTATAGTCTCTATAGTATCACGCCCGGCGTCGTGAACCCGACGGCCATACCATTGCTCTACCAGGGCGCGGCAGTGACGGTCGGCAAGTTCGGCAGCAACATCGCTCCGATTGCCGTGGCTGCGGTGTCCGGAGGATACGACGTCGTCTGGAAGGACAGCAGCGCGAACACCTACGGCATCTGGTACGTCGATGGCGCTGGAAACTACGTCTCCGCGCTCAACGGCAACAGCTTCCTGCCGGCATCCAGTGCGGTGCTCAAATCGTTCGAGTTGCTGCTGCGGCTCGACTTCACGCAGGACGGACTTCTGGGAGAGCCGGGTTCGGTCGTTGAAGCGGCCAGCTATGCATATATCGCGCTCCCGCAGTTGGCTCAGCCGGCTGTCATCGATCCCGGAGCAGTCTTGGAGCTGGGTGGCGGCGGCTCGGGGGCCGTGACGTTCAAGGCCGCGTCGGGCACGTTGATCATCGATCATTCGGCCCAATTCACGGGCCAGATCTTCGGTTTCAGCGGCGATGGGACGTTGGCGCATTCCAACGCCATCGACCTGCGCGACGTGGACTTCGGGTCGGCGACCGAGGCGTTCAGCGGAAGCGCGACCAGTGGAATGCTGACCGTGAGCGACAGTATGGGTCACGTCGCGCGACTGTCGTTGATCGGGGATTACACGCATTCGGCGTTCAATCTGATGAGCGATGGCGGCGGCGGGACGTTGGTGGTCGACCCGCCGATCGACCGAGTGACCGGCCCCTCCGGCTCGACTGGAGGATCATTCGATGGAATGGCGCCTCAAGATGTCAGACTTGAAGGAACGCTTGCGCAGTTGATCCAGGCCATGGCGACCATGCCGACCGCGTCCGCGACGTTCGAAGATCCACTAGCCATCCAAAATTCCAACATTGCCACGGTCCAGCCGGGGCTGTCGGCAGTCTGGCATGGTCAGGCCTAGGAGGCGTGGGGACTTCGGACCTTCATTGACCCACGAGCCAATGAACGGTCGTGTCCCCGGGGCGTGGTGTAACCCGGCAGAGCAAAGCTGGCCGCCGCGCACATCAAATTGCGATGTAGCGGGGGACCGCTTTGCGGTGGTTACGGCGATTGCCCCGTGAGGGCCGGGTTGCGGATACCAACCCGAGTCGAGGAACTTTCGATGACCGACGAGATGACGAAGCTTCGTGCGCTCGTAGAGAAGGCCCCGAAGATCTGCTGCGCGAGATGATCGGCTTTGCCGCTGAGCGGCCGATGAAGATGGAGGTCGCAGGGGCTGACCGGAGCGGCCTGTGGAGAGAAGAGTGTCGAGCGTCTGGCCCAGCGCAATGGCCATCGTAAGTGGGCTTGGAAGACCATGGTCTCCGACGTCAGCTTCAAATTCGGCAACCGACCGGGTGAAGCGCTCCGCGCTCGACGACATCGAGCGGACGCATGGGTATCCGCCTGTTCGATCCCGGACACAGTCAGCCGAACGTGATGCCCAATGGTCGCTTGATCCCGGCTGATTGACGGTTGGAATGGGCATCTCGGCGGGCGCACCGCGACCGCTTGCATGCTGCTTGGCTCACTTTTGATGGATAGGCCCTGCTGGGTGCCTGCCGCCTCCCACGCTGATTTTTGGAACAGCGCCAGCCCGCCACTAGGGACACGTGTCACCATGTCTCATCTATAAGTGAGCGGCCGATGGTGCGAGAGGCGCAGGGCGCTCTGGCCGTGGCGAGCGCGATGGGAATCAGCGTGGGCCCCTCTGTGTCGTCGCTCGACCGGCAGACGCTGTGCCTGGCTTTGCTAGGCCACCGTCAACTGATGCTGGGCATGTTCGAAAATCGCCTGGATGACATTGCCTGCCATATTGTAATTCGAGAGCACCGCGACATCCGTCCAGGTCGCACCCGCGGCCGCGCCGTCAGTATCGACCTGGACCGTGACGTCGCTCGAGCCGGGCGCGCCGCGCACCACGCGCACGACATCCGCGACGTTGGAGCCGTTGCCGATGGCGGCATCGAGCAGGCCGGACAGGTCGATTGTATCGTCCGGCGAAAAGTCGAGGATCCGATCGAGATTGGAGGTGCCGCTTTCGGCGAATACGAACCGATCGTGGCCGTTGCCTCCGGTCAGCGTGTCGTTGCCGAGGCCGCCGATCAGGACATCATTGCCACCGGCGCCGTCCAGGCTGTCTGCGCCGCTGGTTCCGAACAGGATGTCGTCTCCGATCGTGCCGGTGCTGCTCTGGCCGCTCTTCTGGATCACCGAGACGGTCGCGGTGGACTGCGTGATGCCGTCGCTGACCGTGTAGGAAAACGACGTCACGTTCGGCTGCACCAGGATGTGGTCGCCGTTCAGCGATACGCCGGTGCCGGTGAGGCCGGTGATGCTGAGGACGTGGCCATCATCGGCATCGGTATCGTTGGCCAGCAGGATTGCAGTGGCGATCGACGCCGGGGCCCCGCTCAGGCCCTTGTAGCTGTCGACGCTGAGCTGCAGGTCGTAGGCTCCCTTCGAGGCCGAGTTGAAGGATCCGACCTGAACGTAATATGTGCCGTCCTGGGTGACGGAGTAGCTCAGATAGGAATCACGGGTGGTCGAGGAGCCGCCGCCACCGATGCTCGTCGAGCTCGAGTCGTCGTTGACTGCGATCTGGGTTCCGCCGCCGTTGTAGAGCCGGATGTAGCTGTCGAGCCCTCCCGTGCTGTTGTCGATATCCAGCGTCACGGTCTCGCCAGCCTTCAGGTCGATCTTGTAGTAGTCCTTGTCGCTGTTGCTGCTCAGCGCGCCGTGAATGGTGATCGACGGATCGGTCGCATCAGTGAGGTTGGCATTGGGCGCGATCACCAGCGCGGTGCGGTCGATCGCATTGGCGGTCGAGATAGCGCCGTTGCTCTCGGTCTCATTGAAGACCGGTGTGGCGGCAGCCGTGCCCGGTGCGGCGCCGCTGTAGCCGTTGATGATGATGGTGTCGTTGACCCCGACCGGCGCATCATTGGTGCCGTGCAGCGTCACGGTCACGTCCTGCGTGGCGTGGCCGCCATGGCCATCGTCGATGCTGACCGTGTAGGTCTGGGTCAGCGTCTGGTTGGCGGCGAGGAAGTGGATGGTGCTGTCGTCGACGCTGAAGCTCCAGTCCACGGTACCGCCAGTGCCGGTGCCGGTAGTGTCATGGGTCAGCGTCGGCGTGAAGGTGCCGTAATAGTGACTGCCGGCCGGCGTCGTGTACGACACCGCGTGAGTGTCGCTATGATCGGCGTCGCTGAAAGTGATGATGCCTCTGGTCGTCTCGGTGCCGGGTGTCACTTGCGCCGTCACCGAGACATCGTCCAGCACCCACCAGCCCTGGGTATCCCACATCGTCAGGCTCAGTGCCGAACTGGCGCCGGTCGCCATCACGTCGAAGCCGTAATGCGTGAAATTCCGATAGCCGCCGGACGGCGGGATATCGCCGAGCGCAAACACCGTCGCGCCGTTCCAGTTGACGGTCATGCCTTCGGACTGCACGCCGTTGTCGAAAGGATTCGAGGCCCAGAAACTGACGTGGTAGGTGATGCCCGCGACCGTCGCGAGCGTCTGGCTCAAGCTGTAGGTGCCGAGATAGGACCCCACCGAGGTCGTTCCGGTGTGCGGCTCGCTGATCGCGACGAACCCCGTGTTGGTCCAGCCGGAGAAGGGGGCGGTCGCCTCGAAGCCTCCATTGGTGATCCGCTCGGTGGCTGGCACCGTGGCGGCGAAATCCTCGATGATATCAGCCGTCTGGATCCCCGAAGTAATGACCGGACTGTTCTCGACGTTGATGATGACGGTCTTGCTGTCGCTGAGGGAGCCGCCGGCACCGCTATGTCCGTTGTCGCTGACGGAGATTGTTATCTTTGCCTGGCCGGTGAAGCCGGGGTCAGGCGTGAACACGGCATTCCCGAATAGTTGGTCGGGGCTGAGTGGGCCCGTGATGAGACCTCCTCCGACGATCGTAAGATTGCTCGACGGAAGATAGAGGGTGCCGTGGGTTACGCTGACGAATTGACCAACGATCTGGTCGCCGGAATCCACATCGGTGACCGAGATCGCATTGCTGCCCGAGAAAGTAAAACGGCCGCCCGCGGCGACAGTGACAACAGCCGGGGCATGGACCACCGGAGCGTCGTTGACAGCATTCACGGCGATGCTGAGGGTGCCGCTCCTGGGGCCCGACGGGCCGTCCACCGTGAAATCGACCGTATCGATCCCGTTGAAATCCTGCGCCGGCGTGTAGCTGTAACTGCCATCGGAATTGAAATGCACGGAGCCGCCATGCGTGGTGCTGAAGTCGCCGTTTGCCACATTCAAGCTTGCCGTCGGATCGGTGTTGGCGAGCACGCCATGGGTGGCATCCACCGTCAGTGCGGTATCTTCGTCAGTGGTCGCGTGGTCGCCAGCGGAGGGCGCGACGTCGATGACGATAAGCTGGCTGTCGAGCAGTGCGCCGCCGGCACCGGTGTGGCCGTTGTCGCTGCAAGCGATCGATATGAATGCCTGGCCGATGAAGCCGCTATCGGGCGTGAACACGGCATCCTTCAACAGGTCGAGGACGTCCATCAATGAGCCGGTGAAGGTCGCGCCTTGGGTCGGAATGGTAAGGTTCCCCGACGGAAGATAGAGGCTGCCGTGGGTGACGCTGAGGCCCAAACTGACGGCCCCCGCGCCGGCATCGACATCGGTCACCGTGATGGCAAAACTGTTGGCCAGCGTCAGCGACGTTCCGCTCGCGATTGTGATCGCGGTCGGAGCGTGGATCACCGGAGCGTCGTTGATCGCCTCGACGGTGATGGTCGCTGTGTCGGACTGTGCGGAGAAGGCGCTGGAGCCGTCGCGCGTGGAGGCATCGATCGTCAGCCCATGCTGGCCCGAGGTCTGGTCCCAGGCAACGAAGGAAAACGAGTCGAGGCCGCCATCATTGCCGTCCGGCACCATGCGGACCAGATCGGTCGGCGCCAGCAACAGCGCCGAGCCGGCCGAATAGGTGGCGAAATCACTCCATGTGCTGCCGCCATCGATCGAGAACTGCCAATGCCCATGGCTGGCAACCGCGCCGGTGATGGCGATGCCCGGAGCCGCACCCGCATCCGCATCGGTCACGTGGTTGGCCAGCAGGCTGGCGACGGTCGTGCCGGAGGGAGTGGTCTGGTCCTCGGTGATCCCCGGCAAGGCCGGAGCGGACGGCTGCAGCGCCGGCGCGTCGTTGGTTCCGGTGACGGTGATGCTGATGGTGCTGTCGGCCGTGCCGCCGTGGTGATCGTCGAGCGCGACCTTGTAGGTGAGGGTGAGGGTCTCGCCCGCGCCAAGATAGTCGAAAGTTGAGTCGGGAGCCGAGAACGTCCAGCCGACGCTGCCGCTGCTCGAGCCTGCCATCTTGGTCACGCTGTCGATGTGCAGGAATGATTGCAGATCGGCGGCGGTGACGCCGAGGCCGGACAGCGTGCCGCTGCTCGCCACGCCCGTCACGGCAGCCGTATGGCCGTCGCTGATGTCGACATCGGTGAAGGCCAGCTTGCCGGTGACCTGGTCCGGAATTGACGATCCCGTTGTGGCCCGCTGTTCGGTGACGTCGGACGACGAAGCGGCGGTGATCACCGGCGCGTCATTGCTGCCGGTGATGGTCATGGTCACCGTCTGCATGGCGCTGGCGGACTGGCTGTCTGTCACCGTCACCTGATAGGTCAGCACCAGGGTCTCGCCGGCGCCGAGGAAATCGAGGTCGGCATCCCCAAGGCCGAAGCTCCAGCCGATGCTGCCGGCTGCGCCAGGGCTGTCGGCGGTGATCACGGCGCTCAGCGCAGTTGCGGCATCGCTGAGCGTTGCTGCCGGAATTGCCTTGCCGCCCGACCATTGCGCGGCCCCCAGCGCGACATCCACCGTATGGCTGTCGGACAGATCGACATCGCTGAAGCCGAGCGTGCCGGCCGCCACATGACGCGCGCTCGACTGCGTTTGCCCGCTGTCTTCATGCAGCGCCAGCGCGGCACCGGTCGACATCACCGGCGCGTCGTTGCTGCCGAGCACGTCCAAGGTCAGTGTGGTGGTCGAGGTCTCACCCTGCGCGTCGCGCATCGTATAGGTGAAAACGTCGCTGCCATGGACACCTTGCGCCAGTGCTTGCGTCGCCGCATTGGCATTGTCGAGCGTGTAGGTCCAAGATCCCTGGGCATCGAGCACCAGGCTTCCATAGATGCCGGTCAGCGTCGTGCCGACTTGGCCTGTCACCGCTGCGGCCGTGCCGACGGCAACGCCAACCACCAGCTTGATATCACCAGGATCGAGGTCGACATCGTTGGCCAGCACATTGCCGCGAGCGATGCTGACGCCCGCAAACGGAGTGTTGCCGGGATGGACGCCGGCCTCGATCACCGCGCCCTGGTCGGCGACCGCAGTGGGGACGCGATTGACGCTGTGAGTTTCGCCCGAAGTGGTCGATCCCCGAGCCGCCTGCGCATCCGCTTCCAGCAGCGGCAGTGCCTGGCCGGTGGCCAGCGCATCGACCTGCGGCGGGGACGGCGCGAAGCCGCCGCCGACAGCGGGCGAGCCGTTGCCGGTCGCCGGCAGCACCGACTGGTCGGTGGTGACGGGGAACAATGCAGCGAAATCTATTCCTGAGACATCGCGATCCGGGCCGAGATGGATCGAAATAGCGGGGAGGGGTTGACCGTCCGGGCCGTAGAACGGGTCCAGCGTCACGGCCGCGCGGTTGTCGAACAGGATCACCAGGCGGTCGCCGGCATGCACGAGCGTGATGTTCTCGCCGGCGATGGCCGAGAAATCCAGCTGCACGCGTCCATCGAGATGGATCGTCAGCGCCTGGTCCCCCTGCGGCTTGTTCAGCCGGATCAGGCGGGGCGAGTGGCCGTCGAGACCTCGATGGATCGAGGGCTCGTTCTGGGCGACGACGACGCGAGCGTTCATTCCCTGCTCCTGCAGCCAACCAGATACCGTTGGTTAACGTATTATTAAACCTGACTGCACGACGCAACCTCAGGGTACCGCCACGACCGGCGCATGGTTAAGCTCTCGACCGCAGCGCCGCTTGCGGCGCGATATCGTGGCCTCTCGCCCGGGAGTGCCTGGCCGAAAATGATTCTCCGACGCGGAGGCCGGGGCGGGACCGGGGCCGTCGATCAATTCTTGAAATACGAATTGCCAGCCGATCTGCGCAGTCGGTTTTCGGAGCGGCGGAGCACGGTCGTCCGGAGCCTGAGCAGGTTCGGCAGGAGCGTCCGCGGGGAAAAATCAAGGGAGACCTTCAGCAAGCTCGCCGACTTCGATAGCTGCAAAGCCAAAGGCGTCGCGAGCGAGTGGCGGCACGCCCGGTCGCGGGCAGCACTGCCGTAGATGACACCTCTCGGCATGACGTGTTATCAATATACCGCGAATGCATCGCGAGGCTGCAGCCCCGGGGGATGCCGAGTTGGCAGCGCGTCGTGCGATGGCCGACGCTCCCGCGCCGATCAATTCACAATCAACCTGCTCGACCAAGTTCCAGAAAATCCGGCCATGTTGGATCAACTCAAAGCGACAGTCGACCGTCGGCGCGATCCGCGGCAGGGAGGCCTTGGCGGCCGGCTCGATCTCCGATCCGGCATGAACCGGCGCTGGACTCCCCGGATCATCGTCCTGAGTGGTCTTGTGCTGGCGCTGCTGTGCGATGCCTTCGTCGCGCACATGCTGTCCGTGAACTATCGCGAGACCTATCGGACGACCGAAGCCGCCAACGGCGATCTCGCGCGCGCGCTCGAAGAATACATGCTGCGCAACATCCAGGGCGTCGAGGTTCTGCTGAGCACGACCATCGATAGTCTCGCCCGGAATCCATCGCTGCTGACCCCTGGCAATCCGGCGCTGATCAATGAATTGCAGCAGCGGGTGGCGCCGTACCCTGTCGCAAACGCGATCGTCGTTCTCGATGCCGCGGGAAATCTGCTGGGTGACAGCCTGGGCAACGGGGGACCCGGCCGGGAAAGAAGCTTCGCCGATCGGGCTTACTACCAGGTGCAGCGCGATGACCCGGGTCGCGGTCTCTTCATCGACGTGCCGGTGGCCTCGCGCGTTCGTAGTAAGCTCGTCATCGCGGTGAGCCGCGCCTATCTGACGCCCGACGGACGTTTTGGCGGCGTCGTCTTCGTGCCTCTCGACTACGAGAATCTGCGGCAGTTCTTTCTGTCCCTGAACGTCGGGCAGCGTGGCACCGTGACGCTCTACCGCGACGACGGCACGATTCTGCTGCGAACGCCGAATGCCGACGAGTTTGCAGGGCGCGACGTCCGATCGAATCGCCTGTTCACGCGCCATCTTCCGCAAGCGCCGAGCGGAAGCTTCGAAGGCAGCGGAATGACGGACGGCACGTCGCGCAGCATCAGCTATCGCCGGGTCGCCGGCATGCCGCTGGTGGTGACCGTGGCGCGCGACCCGGTCGAATACCTGGCGGGCTGGAAGAACAATGCGCTGTACTACAGCGTGATCGCCGCCGGGCTCAACCTGCTGATCGTCGGATTCGGCCTCGGCCTGGCGCGGCAATGGCGGCTGCGCGAGGACTCCGAGCAGGCGCTGCGGGACAATTTCGAGCAGCATCAGCTGGTCACCGAGAACGTGCCCGCGCTGATCGTCCATGTCGGCGCCGATGGTTACATCCGTTATGCCAACCGGGTCGCGCGAGAATGGTATGCCCAGCCGTCCGCCGAAGCCAGCCGCAGGATCGACGATTACATCGATCCCTCGCGAGCTGCCGAGGTGAGGCGGAAGGTTGACGCCGCGCTGGCGGGCCGGACCGCCGCCGGCGAGGAGAAGGTGGCGTTTCCCGACGGCAGCGAACGCTGGTGCCAGACCATTCGGGTGCCGGATCGCGGCCAGGACGGCACGGTGCGCGGCTATTTCGTGCTGTCGGTCGACATCACCGAGCGCAAGCGCATCGAGGACGAACTGCGTCAGGCGCAGAAGATGGAAGCCATCGGACAGTTGGCCGGCGGCATTGCGCACGACTCCAACAACATGCTGGCAGCGACGCTCGGCAATCTCGATCTGCTGCTCGATGCCTTGCCCGCGACCGAGAGTTCGTCCCGCAGCCTGGTCGAACGGGCGATCGAGGCCGCGGAGCGGGTCGCCGATCTCAACCGCCGCCTGCTCGCCTTCGCCCGCAAGCAGACGCTGCGGCCGCAGATCACCGATGTGAATCAGCTCGTCAGTGGAATGACGACGATCCTGCAGCGGACGCTCGGTGAAACCATCGAGATCGAAGTCGCGCAGGACCCGATGCTGTGGCGCTGCCTGATCGATCCGACGGAATTGCAGAATGCGCTGCTCAATCTCGCCCTCAACGCGCGTGACGCGATGGCGGGCAGCGGGCGCCTGACGATCACGACCGCCAATGCCGTGCTCGACCAGCCGCTCGATGACGGCGACGAGCGCGTCACCCCCGGTGACTACGTGACGATCACGGTCTCCGACATGGGCGCAGGGATGCCGCCCGAAGTCGCGCGCCGCGCCTTCGAACCCTTCTTCACCACCAAGGAGTTCGGCAAGGGCAGCGGGCTTGGCCTCAGCATGGTCTATGGCTTCGCCCGGCAATCCGGAGGCACCGTGGTGATCGCGAGCCGCGTGGCGGAGGGGACGCGCGTCACGCTGTATCTGCCGAGCGCGGGACCGGGAGCGAGCGACCGGCCGCCTGCCGGCGCCGCGAGATTGTCGCGGCCGGAGACCGGCGAACGGATTCTGGTGGTGGAGGATAATCCGCTCGTTGGCGCCATGGCGTCCACCATGCTGTCCTCGATGGGGTACCGGCCGGTCGTCGTCACCAATCCGACCTCGGCGATCGCCGAATTGGAGCGGCCGGAGCCGATCGCGCTGCTGCTCACCGATATTCTCCTGCCCGGCGGCGTGACGGGCGTCGATCTCGCACGACAGGCGCGCCGCAGATGGCCGGAGCTGCCCATTCTCTTCATGTCCGGCTTCGCCGATCCCTCGCTGGTGCCCGACGAATTCCGCGCCACGACGACGCTGCTCGCCAAGCCGTTCCGTCTCGGGCAATTGTCCGAGGCCATCGTGTCGACCCTGGCCGGCACCAAGGTGAATTGAGTTCGCAGCCCGTGAGCCGGGGATGCGTCGCGGTTGCGTCGATGAGTGTCGGTCACGGGGACCCCCGGAAAATCAGTTGGCGCATCGCCGATCGTTGCGAGCTGCTGCGGCAGGCAGCGCACGTGCTTTCTCGATCTCGCGGCGCGCATGGCGTCCGAGGTTTGCCGGTCGGTCCGCCCTCGAAAGGCGAGGGCGCAGGGAATGCCGGGCGCTGGCCGCACCCATGGCCCGCCAGCTAACAAGAATGCTGGCGGCAGGAACCACAGGTTCAGCCGAGACATCCCGGCATTCCCCGCGCGATGGTTTTCACGGCTTATACGTCCTCTCCCCGGGGACCGGCTGTCTTGCCCCCGTCACCCGCGCAACGCGAAAGCGTTGTCGCGCGCTTGGCCTCAGCGTCGGGAGGCCAGGACCCTACGATTTCGCCGGCGCAACGGATTCGTTCGTCCGCATGATCAGGTCACGCTGCGAACCGCTACGCCCACCGCATCCCACCCCGCGTGTCGTGACGATCGCGAAACGCCCCTCGTGCCGAGGCGGGATGGCGACACTCAATCATATTTTCTGAAAAAAAGAAAGTAGAATCTTTGTCGCGCAACGACTGGACCGGGCGATGTCGTTGAGGCGACGGCCAAACTAAACTTGTCGGCGCAGGCGGCTTCGGTCCGGGATCGCTCGGAAAAGCCTGCGTTGCTTCGCCTCATGACGGAAGCCGAACGATGAGACCTGCCCGCGCTGGCAGACATCGAAGTCGCTGATGGGCCGTAGGACATTCGATCGTCTTCACCCTGCAGTACATAGCAGTTCGGGTCGTCCGCTTCGCGTCGTCTCCTTTGCTGACGGCTATACGCAGTTGCGCGAACAGATCGAATCGACATCGTTGATGCAGGCGCAAATTGGTGAGAGAGCCACCAGTTCGTTTTTTTTGCAGAGTTGAATGTCCTCGGAAGGAACTACACGGCGCGACTATCGCGTAAACGAAAGGCCGTTTGCAAATTGATGTTGCGCGCTTTCGAATGGCAAGCATGGTTTGAAATGCCGTATCTCGAATGTTGTCGGCGCTTGCTATTTGTCGAATTGATTCCGTCATTTTTCATATTTTTCTGAGATGCTACGCGCCGCGCTCCACCGATTGTTGCATGGTAGTCGTGTAGCAGGATACGAATTAGCTTTGGCCGCGTGGCCAGATGCACGACATCCGCATCGATGCCAATCCGGCAGGCGTCTTCCGAAAAGGGGCGAATCCGTTGCTCGGTTTCAAGAAAGGTGAATGACCTCAGTTGATCCGACGGAGATACGTCAAAAATGTCGACGCGAGGGGAGAGAATGATGGAGGCGATGCAGATTCGTGGAATCACAAAACAACACGCGCTGGCGCACGCTCTGGGAGTCAATGAAAGTACTATCACGCGCTGGAAGATCGACGGCCCGACCTCTGTCGAGAGTGCAATATTGCTATGCAAAGAGCTCGACATATCTCTGGATTGGTTCCTGAATGGAACAGGCGAAATCAATGCTCACAGGTCGCGCGTCGAGCACGTCATCGTAACGAGGGATAAGCTTCTGCTCTATTTTCAGAGAATTGAGGCGATGATGACAGATCATTCAAAATCGCTTCTGCTCGCATTTATCGATTCTATCCTCCCGGAAAATTGAAAGCTTGAACGGCTTGCGATCGGCGCAAGAACTATAGTCGCGGCTTGCGGGCGATGCAACCAAAAGAGGTATTAAAGACGTGGGAGTCTCTTAGGGTGTAGTTGCCTCCGAGGTTATCTCGGCTGGAGGCGAACTTGGGAAACCATTGGCCCAGAGGAGATCAATATGGCCACCTTGATTACGATCAACGTCATCAACAAGAGCCTCAATGCCCAGAACTTCTTCTTCTTCCAGCAGCCGGCAGTGTATTCGGGCGGACCGCAGGTCTACACGAATAGTCTCTATAGCCAGACGCTGCTGCCGAATGCCACGTCGGGCGCTGTGCTCACCTTTTCGATGATCCTGCAATACTACGCCGGCGCAGCGCAGCAGGTTCAGCCTCCGCAGGTCGGTCAACCCTCCGGGCAGTTGGCCGCCATCCAGCCCATCAATCTCACGCCGGCCAGTGGTGGTGCGCCCACCAACAACACGACGCAGATGACCGTGTCGCCCTCGCTCGGACTGTCGGTGCCTGTTTCGACGGCCGGTCCGCAGCCCGGGTCATTCCGTATCGTCACGCCGACTTTCAATCCTGTTCTTGCGCAATACAACGCCGGATCCGCGGTTCAGTCGGTCTCTGGAGCGATCACTCTTTCCAACTTCGTCACGGTTCAGCCGACCTCAAACCTCGACTGCCAGCCCGTCATCATTTTCTACGTCCAGACCGGGAACTATACGGCCGGCACCGTCATGAACTTCACGAGTTCATCGATCAATGCCGCAGTATGTGACGCGACACCCGGCTATACGACGTTCAACGTGACGTACAATGCCGATGGAACCTGGACTGTGAAGAACATGGCCTTGGCCAGGTTGGCCGACGGTCAGGTAGGTCTGGTCGAGAGATCCAGTGGGGGGACCTCGCTGATCGGGGCGGCCGGGCCCAACGCTGATGTCAAAAACGAGGCTGGCACTGCCGTCATTTCCACGGGTACGGCAGCGAATTTCAATTTGCCGGTGACGATCACGAACCTCAGCAACCCCGGCGCAATCCATCGCCTCAGTGAGTACCAGGTCGGTCCGACCGGCGGCCCGTATCGGGGCTCCATGTGCACCGCAATCGATGCGACCACGGCCACCGGCACCTTCTCGTCGTAAGCAAGGTTGGTGAGGGGCGAGGTGCCCGGGGAACCCGGGCATGGGTCCTTCACCGCATGAGCGGATTGCTGGGAGCGCCCGATGCGGAGCTTCCGGCAATCGGCAGCTCGCACCAATGAGCAGCATTCCACTACGTCCTTTGATGATCACATCGTTCACGAACAAGGAGAAATGTTATGTGTCGTACCGCCTCGATCCACATCGTTCGCCGCCAAGTGATCGCGACTTTGACCGGGCTTGGCCTGCTCGCAACGGGCGCCGACGCGGCCTTCGCCGTCGACCTGGCGTTCAGCCCCGATTGCAGGACGTTCTCGCAGATCAATGTTACACCGCCGAACACGGGGATAACGTTCCGGAAGAATCCGAACAGCACCACGACGCGCGCCGCCACAGCGACGGTGTTTCGAATTGGCGACGCGAGCAACATCATTATCCCTGCGGGCGGTGCGTCGTGCTTCTATGCCGTCGCGGGTAATGACAGCTATTGCTTTCTCGCTCGTAGCTCGTCCGACATCATCAACGTCAATGCGGTCGCCGGGACGAACACCGCGGCTGCGCCCGCGTGTCAGTGATGACTGCTGGCCGGGACGCCAGGCCCGCGTGCTTTACTGAATCGCGATGCAGCGTGAAGTACGAGGGATGCTCGTGCTTGATGGGCGATGCGGTCGGGCACCAAGACTGGATCGTAGTAGGGAACGACCCGCACGGCGGAGGCTGACGAGCGCGGGACCAACTCAACATGCGGTCGGTTTTGTCTTTCAAGAGACCAGACCGTCCGCGGTCCCATAGCTGTTCCATCCGATCCTCGGGTGCAGAGAACTTAGCGGATGTCGGGTTCGCAGTGAGCGGCAGAGGCTTGTGGCACGATATCGCTCGCACTCTGGCTGATTCCGCCAGTCGAACAAATTTCGAAAGGGGGTCGCGAACTGTCAGAAGGGGGCAGCAAGAAGATCCTGTCCAACGCGGCCCTTGACACTTGTTCTGAAGTTTCCGGCGGAGGACGCGGCGCAACTGGCAGCACGCGTGAATACCTTACGACTTGCCCTCGCTGACCCACCGCGTCAGCCCCTCCGCCAGCCCGTCGAACATGGCGCGGATCGGCGCCGAGTCCTTCTGGTCTTCGTGCACGGCCAGCCAGCAGTCGAGCTCGAAGGCGACGTGGTCGGCGAGAACGGGCAGGAGTGCCGGATTGCGGTTAGCCATGGCCTTCTGCATCCCGCCGATGCCAAGACCTGCTTCGATGGCCGTGACCTGCGCGACGTCGGAATCGACCCGATAGGAGAAGATCTCGCGCGAGATCGGCAGCTGTGCGCTCGCCACCGAGCGCGCGGAATGATCGTCGCGGTCGAAGCCGATGACGTGATGCGTGGCGAGCGCCTCGATCGTGTCCGGCAGGCCGAAGCGATCGATGTAGTCGCGATGCGCGTACAGCCCGAGCGGAATGCTGCCGAGGCGGCGCGCGACGAGGCCGTGCTGCTTCGGCCTCACCATCCGCACGGCGATATCGGCGTCACGCCGCAAGAGATCGTCGGTCCGGTTGTTGAGAACCAGCTCGATCACGATGTTCGGAAACCGCTTCCGGATATCGGAGAGGATCGGCGGCAGCACAAAGGTGCCGACGATCTCGCTCGCCGAGATCCTGACGACGCCGCGCGGCTGCGTCGCGTCGCCGCCGGTCTTGGCCGCGCGCACCAGCGCCGCGAACGCCGCCTCCATCGCCTCGGCATGCGGCACCAGCGCCAGCGCAGCCGCGGTCGGCAGCAGGCCGG
Organism: Bradyrhizobium oligotrophicum S58; assembly: GCF_000344805.1. Taxonomy (NCBI): domain Bacteria; kingdom Pseudomonadati; phylum Pseudomonadota; class Alphaproteobacteria; order Hyphomicrobiales; family Nitrobacteraceae; genus Bradyrhizobium; species Bradyrhizobium oligotrophicum. The sequence goes on from NC_020453.1 coordinate 3,619,021, forward strand.
TCTGGGAGCGGGTGAACAGCGCGACGCCGAGGCCTGCCTCCAGCTCGTCGATGTGGCGGCCGACGGTCGGCTGCGTCAGCCCGGTGGCCCGCGCCGCCGCGGACAGGCTGCCCCGCCTGATCACGGCCAGCAACGAGCGCAGCAGGCTCCAATCTGAAGGTTCCGTCATACGAAAACGTATAGCATCTCAAGAATGATCGGCAATTTTTGTTTTGAAGGAGAGGAGCCAGATTGCTGGAGACAGCAGGGAGATCGACCATGTCCAATGACCCGAAAGCTCCGACCGCCTTGATCCTCGGCCTCACCGGGGCGATCGGCGGCGCCATCGCCACGGCGCTGACGCGGCGCGGCTTCATCATCCGCACCCTGACCCGCCGGCCGCCAGCCGGGCGGCCGCCATTTGCCTTCCCGGTCGACTGGCGTGACGGCGACGCGCGCGATGCGGCGTCGGTGCTGGCCGCAGCCGAGGGCGCCAGCCTGATCGTTCACGGCGTCAATCCGCCGGGCTACGCGCGCTGGCGCGAGGACGCGCTGCCGATGCTCGCCAACACCATTGCTGCCGCTAGGGCGGTCGGCGCAACGATCGTGTTTCCGGGGAATGTCTACGTCTACTCATCAGCGTCGCCATCCGTAGTCAGCGAGACCACGCCGCGGCAGCCGACGACACGGAAGGGCCAGGTGCGGCTGGAGATGGAGGAGATGCTGGAGCAGGCCGCGCGCGAGCACGGCGTCCGGGTCATCGCGATCAGGGCGGGGGACTTCTTCGGTCCCGGCGTCGGCAATTCCTGGTTCGCACAGGCGCTGGCGAAGGGCGGCCGAGCAGCCAAGTCCGTGCAGAGCCTGACGCGGCCCGGCATCGGCCATGCCTGGGCGTTCGTGCCCGATCTCGCCGAAACCTTCGCGCGCCTGGTCGACATCAGCGCCGATCTGCCCGCCTGCACGATGCTGAATTTTGCGGGGCATTACGATGCGACCGGACACGACATGACGGACGCAGTCCGCCGCGTCATGGGCCGGCCCGACCTGCCGGTGAAGCCGTTCCCGTGGATTATCCTCTGGCTCGCCGCGCCGTTCGTCGGCTTCATGCGCGAGGCAATCGAGATGCGGTGGCTGTGGAAGCAGAGCCTTGCGCTGGATAAGGGCAGGCTCGTCGGCCTGCTCGGCGAGGAGCCGCATACGCCGCTCGAAGATGCGGTGAGGGCGGCGCTGGAGACGGCTCGTTGAACTAACCACTCTCGAGGAGATGGCCGCATCGCGCGAGTCTGAAGAGACTTTAATGCTGAGCTCCGGTCCTCCAATGCTACGACTCGATGACGGGGCTAGTCGCATCCGCACGAATATCGGGCGTGAGACGGACGTCGGACAAGGCACGGGCGATGATGGGCAGCTGGATCGAGCACGCAATTCTCTGGCACGTCTACCCGCTCGGATTTGTCGGCGCCGAGCGCGAGGCGCGGGCCCGTGATGGCGTCGTCCATCGCCTTGGCCATCTGACGTCCTGGCTCGACTACGCCGTCGATCTCGGCGTGTCGGGTCTCCTGCTCGGGCCGATTTTTGCGTCGTCGACGCACGGATACGACACGATCGATTATTTCCGGGTCGACCCGCGGCTGGGCGACGACGCAGATTTCGACGCATTCGTCAGTGCGGCACGGACGCGCGGCCTGCGCATCATTCTCGACGGCGTCTTCAACCATGTCGGCTCCGACTATCCGGCATTCCAGCGCGCGCTTGCCGGCGGTCCGGGATCACCGGAGGCGCACTGGTTCAAGTTGACCTGGCCGGCGGCCCGCTCCGCCGGAGAGTTGCCGGATTACGCGACGTTCGAAGGGCATCGTCATCTGGTGGCGTTGAACCATGATGATCCCGGCGTCGCCGATCACGTCGTCGCGGTGATGCGGCACTGGCTGAGCCGCGGCGTTTCCGGCTGGCGGCTCGACGCGGCCTATGCAGTCCCCAGGGCCTTCTGGTCGAAGGTCCTGCCGCGCGTCCGCGCCGACTTTCCCGAGGCGTATTTTGTTGGTGAGGTCATCCATGGCGATTATGCCGGCTTCGTCCGCGAAACCGGCATCGATGCCGTCACGCAATACGAGCTGTGGAAGGCGATCTGGAGCTCATTGAACGACGGCAATCTGTTCGAGCTGGCATGGGCCTTGAAGCGCCACGACGCCATGCTGGAGACGTTCGTTCCGCAGACCTTCATCGGCAATCACGACGTCACCCGCATCGCGAGCCAATTGCACGACGAGCGCCATCTTGCCCATGCACTCGTCGTCCTGATGACATCGGGCGGGACGCCCTCGATCTATGCCGGTGACGAGCAGCGCTTCCACGGCATCAAGGAGCATCGCGTCGGCGGCGACGATGCCATCCGCCCGGCGTTTCCCAAAAAGCCGGCGGATCTCGCCTTGTTCGGCTGGCCGACATATCGTCTCCACCAGCAACTCATCGGGCTGCGCCGACGGCACCCCTGGCTGCATCGCGCCCGCAGCCGCGTGATCACGATCAACCGCTCGGATCTGCTGCTCGAAACATCCTACGGAGCCGACCGGCTGTGGGTCGTCCTGAACCTCGCCGACGCGGGTATTGTCCGCACCATCGAGACGGAGGCGGACCGTCTTGCTGGCGATATCGAGCTCTCTCACAAGGGCGGCGCGACGGACGTCTCCGTTCCTCCGCACGGCTGGGGCATCCTCGGACGGCGCAATGAAGCAAGGGCGGCCGACGCCGACATGAGCTGAACTGACCGGCCACTCCGGTGGCGGCCCGTCAGCTCACTCCACCGCATCCTTCTTCGCGATCCGGTGCAGCTGCTCGAACAGATCCGCCTGCTCGCTCGTACACAGGCACACGCCCTGCGCCGACTCCGCGCTGCCGGCGTTGAGGTAGGCGTGGCCCATGGTGCTGTCGATGTAGATGCCGTCGCCTTCGTTGAGGATCTCGGGGGCGTAGAACTCGGTGTGGACGGCGATGGTGCCGCGGGTGACCAGGAAGTACTCCTCGCCGCTGTGGCGGAGCAGGGGGCCGAACTCGTCCAGGGTGCGCGCGCGCACCTCGGCGATCATCGGCACCATGCGCTTTCCGATCAGGTCCGTGCACTGATAGGTGTAGGTGTAGAACTTGGTGTTGACGATCTGGCCCTGGCCGGCGCGGCTGACGCTGCGGCGTGCGGTCACGGGACGTCCCGGCTCGGGTTGCGGCGTCGTCGGGCTGAACAGCTCGGCGATGTCCATCTGCAGGCCCGAGGTCAGCTGCAGCAGCTTGTCATAGGTCAGCGACATCAAGCCGTTTTCGACCTTGGACAGGGTCGACAGCGCCATGCCCGTCTTTTCCGCAACCTGTTTCAGCGTCAGTCCGCGCACCTGCCGCGCCGCCTTGAGACACTGGCCGAGCTGAGAGTGGGGGCCTTCGGAGGCGGGGGCGCTGACGGTGGTGTCGGTCACGAGGGTCTCCGGAAAATCCGTTAGCGGATCAGGTCGTCTGTCGGCGCCGCTAGTCCTCGGCAATCTCGCGCGAAATGCCTGTGTTTTCAATCAGGACGCCGGACACCTGAGCCTCATGCATGAAGCGCGGCGGAACAATGCGTTTTCAGATCGTGCATTGCTTTTCTTATATGCTAAATAGTTTTCTGAAACGGAAAGAGAAGTGCCCGTGGATTCGATTTGCGACAAGACGGCCGGCGAGCTGGTCAAGCTCCTGAAAACCAAGGCGATCTCGCCGGTCGGCCTGCTCGATTCGTGCCTTGCGCGGATCGCTGCGGTCAACCCGGCGGTCAATGCGGTCGTGACCCTGGACGAGGTGGGGGCGCGCGCGGCCGCCAAGGCCGCCGAGGCCGAGCTCGTCAGGGGCGAGGACAAGGGACCGCTGCACGGCCTGCCGGTCCTGATCAAGGACACGCAGGATACCGCCGGGATGCGCTCCACCTATGGCAGCCCGATCCTGGCCAACAATGTCCCCGCCGCCGATCAGGCTTCGGTGGCGCGGCTGCGCGCAGCCGGCGCGATCATTTTCGGCAAGACCAACACCCCGGAATGGGCGGCGGGCGGCAACACCCGCAATCCGGTGTTCGGCGCCACCGGCAATCCGTTCGATCCGATGCGCTCGGCGGCCGGCTCCTCCGGCGGCTCGGCGGTGGCGCTCGCCTGCGGCATGGCGCCGATGGCGTCGGGCTCCGACACCGGCGGCAGCTTGCGCAACCCGGCTGGCTTCTCCGGCATCGTCGGCATGCGGCCGTCCTATGGGCTGGTCGCCAGCGAGAAGCGGGCTCATGGCTGGTCGTGCCTGTCGACCGATGGGCCGATGGCGCGCAATGTCGGCGACACCGCGCTGATGTTGTCGGTGATGGCGAGCGACGATCCGCGCGATCCGCTCGCCTATACCTTGCCCGGCGAGGCGGTGCGCGGCGCGCCGGCGCGCTGGGCGACACCGCCTGATGTCGAGCTCGGCAAGCTCAAGCTGGCCTTCACGGAGGATTTCGGCTTCGCTCCGACCGAGGCGTTGATCCGCCGCGCCTTCCGCGCCCGCGTGGCGCGCATCGCGCCGCTGTTTGCCGATGCCAGCGAGGGCGCGCCGGATTGCGGCGGCGCCGACGAGACCTTCGCGGTGCTGCGCGCCTCGTTGTTCCTCACCCAGCACGGCAAGAATTTTCGCGAACGCCCTGAGATGCTCGGGCCGAACGTGCGCGCCAATGTCGAGGAGGGGTTGAGCTACAGCCTCGACGATTTTTCGCGCGCCTCCGCCAACCAGACCCGCATCTACCGCGCCTATCAGAGCTTCTTTGCGCAGCACGACGTGCTGATCAGCCCGACCATCACGCTCAGTCCGCGGCCATGGTCGGAGCTGTATCCGGCCGAGATCGACGGCGTGCCGACGCGATCCTACTTCCATTGGCTGGCGCTGGCCTATGCGGTGACGCTCGCCGGCCATCCCGCGCTCAGCCTGCCGCTCGGTCTCGACGAGAACGGTTTGCCGTTCGGGCTGCAGATCGTAGGTCCCCGTGGCGGCGATGCGCTGGTGCTCGGCGTCGCCGCAGCGCTGGAGGCGGCGTTCGCCGGTGATGCCGAGCTGCGCCGGCCGCAGCCTGATCTGGCGAAGCTCGCCACCCTGCCGCCGCTGTCGCAGACCCCTGGTTTCATGGCGTGGGATTGAAGCGTGCCGTCATGACCAACATATCCTGGAGATCCTGATGTCCGATTCCTCGTCATGGCCGTTCTCGCTGGTGCGCCGCGCCGGTGGTCTGGTGTTCTTGTCGGGCGAGATCCCGGTGGCCGATGACGGCACGATTCCGGAAGGGATCGCGGCGCAGACCGATCTGACGTTCAAGCTGATCGGCGAGACGCTGGCGGAGGAGGGCCTGTCGCTCGCCGACGTCGTGTCCTGCATGGTGCATCTCGCCGACAAGGCCGATTTCGCTGAATACAACGCGGCCTATCGCAAGCACTTCAAGGATCCGCTGCCGGTGCGCACCACGGTGCAGGCGCAGATGATTGCGGATGTGAAGATCGAGATCACGGTCGTCGCCGCGGCGCGGACCTGAAGCAGGAGTGATGACGATGCGAAGCGCAATCGTTCTCGGAGGCGGCATGGTCGGCGTCGGCACGGCTCTGCATCTGCAGAGCCGCGGCTGGTCGGTGGCGCTGGTCGACCGCAGGGAGCCGGGTCGCGAGACCAGCTACGGCAATGCCGGCATCATCCAGAGCGAGGCCGTCAGGCCGTATGCCATGCCCCACGACCTCGGTGGCATCCTCGACATTGCGCTGGCGCGTACCAACGACGTGCACTACAGCCTCGCGGCGCTGCCGTATCATATGCGGCCGCTGCTGCAATATTGGTGGAATTCGTTCCCCGAACGGCACGAGGTCCTGACCAAGACCTACGCCCAGCTGATCTCGCGCGCCGCGCCCGAGCACGAGCCTTTGATCACCGCCGCCGGCGCCGGCAATCTCGTCCGCCGCGACGGCTTTCGCGTGTTGCACCGGAATCAGGCGCAGTTCGACAAGGAGGCCAAGGATGCGGAAGCGGTCGGCAAGGCGTTCGGCGTCAAGTTCAAGCTGCTGAGTGCAGCCGAGCTCGCCAAGGCCGAGCCGGGCCTCAACGAGAGCGGCATCGGCGGCCTGCACTGGCAGGAGCCGTGGACGGTGTCGGACCCCGGCAGCCTGGTGACATCCTACGCCGAGCTGTTCGTGCGCCGTGGCGGCAAGTTGCTGCGCGGCGACGCGACCACGCTGTCGCAGGTGGGCAGCGGCTGGGCCGTCGTCACGGACGAGGGACGGATCGAGGCCGAGGCCGCCGTGGTCTCGCTCGGGCCGTGGTCGCCGACGTTCCTGAAGCGGTTCGGCTACGACATCCCGATGGTGCGCAAGCGCGGCTATCACCGTCACTACACCGGCGGTGCGCCGCTCGATCTGCCGCTGCGCGACGCTGCGTTCGGCTACCTGATGAACCCGATGGCCAAGGGGGTGCGCATCACCACCGGCGCGGAGCTGTCGGAGCCGGATGCCGAACTGACGCCGGTGCAGCTCGGCAAGGCGGAAGCGGCCGCACGCCAGCTGATCGACCTCGGCAAGCCGGTCGAGCCGGAGCCGTGGCTCGGCACGCGGCCCTGCATGCCCGACATGCTGCCGGTGGTCGGCGAGACCGCGCGGCACAAGGGCCTGTGGCTGCATTTCGGTCACGGCCATCAGGGCTTCACGCTGGGACCGGCGACGGGTCGCATCCTCGCCGAGCTGATGAGCGGCGAGGCGCCGAGCGTCGATGTTGCCGCCTGCGCGCCTGCACGCTTCGGGGCGTAGCGCCAGCGACATGTTCCGGCCACGCTCTCGCTGCCGCTGCAATTGAAGAGAGGCGGCGCGAGCGGCCTGCAATTGCAGGCTGAGAAATCGAGCTGGTTGTTTACCACGCGCGCGGCCATGAGGTGGCCGGCGGCGCAGCTTCACGAATTCGCAAGCCGGCTCACCTAAGGCTCTTGGCAAGGCCAGGACGCGGGGGGCGCGAAGCGCGGTCCGTGAGTTCTGCTGTCGACCGGTCATCCAGGGGCACCGGGGGGAAAACCAGATGAATTTCGCGAGCTTGATCTACCGCTTCTTCTCGAATTTCACTTTTCTTGCTGCGGTCTATCTCAGCCTGAACTACATCGAGAAGTATCAGAACCGTGCCGTGCTCGCGATCGTCATCCTGATCTATGCGGGCATGCGCGCCGTATCCGTGCTGCGCTCGTTCCACTTCTTCGGTCGCATCGAGAAGCTGGAATCGGATGTGCGGCGGCTCGCCGGCATGCTCGGCGATGGACCGGTCGGGCAGGTCATCAACAAGCAGACCATGAAGGACGTCGGCCAGTTGCGCCGGGATGGCGAGAAGAAGTCCTACATGGACCTGTTCTTCCTCGCGGCCGTCGTGATCTTCTGCGTCAGCAAGATCGTCGCCAACTGACCGGACGATGACGGCGACGCTCGGCGTCGCCATCGTCGGGCGCTTGGGGGCCCTGAGCTCAGCGCTTCCTGAGGCTGGCAAGGCGTACCGGGCGCTGGGCCGGCTTCGCCGCCACAGCTTTCGAGGCAGACACCTTCGAAGCGGACGCTTTCGAGGCGGACGCCTTCGGGGCGGAGCTCTCGGCGCGGGCCACCTGACGGTGCGGCGCAGAGAGCGGCGCGACCGGCGGCCAGGCGAACAGCTCGGCCGAGGGCGCCGGCAGCGATGGTGCCGTTGCCAGCCGCGAGCCGAGCGAGGGACGCGGCCATGCCGGCTTCCGCACGGCGGGTGTTGCGGGCGGCACATCGAGAATTCCGAAATCGTCGAGTTCCGCACGCGCGCGGGTGTCCGCGCCGGCGAGGTCGGCCGGCGTGATCGCGGGCCATTTGGCAACCGGCGTCTCGTCCGACGGGCGGTGCACCAGCCAGTCCTCGGGGTCGGTCGGCGTCGCCGGCCGGTCGGGCGTCGCCGCCACGACGTGCACGATCCGGTAGTTCTTGGCCTTCAGCTCGGCAAGGATCTTCGGCAGCGCCGCCACGGTGCGTGCGTGGATGTCGTGCAGCAGCAGGATGCCTTTGCCGCGCGCCTCCAGCCGCTTGATCGCGAGCTCATGGACCTTGGTGCCGGAGATACTGCGCCAGTCGTCGGCCAGGAAGTCCGCGCTCCAGAGCTGCAGGCCGAGCGTTGCCGCGTAGCTCTCCACGGCATCGCCGCGGAGCAGGCCGGGCACGCGGAAGAACGGCGACAGCGCGGACGGATCGGTCAACGCCGCCGTCGTCCAGCTGATGCCCTCGTCGACCTCCGGCTTGACCTGGTCGAGCGTCATCTTGTTGAAGCTCAGCGGATGGTTCTGGCTGTGGGTGCCGATGGTGTGGCCTGCGGCTGCGAGCTTCCGCACGCCTTCGGGATCGGCCTTGGCCTGGCGCCCGATCGTGAAGAACGTCGCCTTGACGCATTGGTCGGCGAGGATCTGCAGCACCTGATTGCTGTATTTCGGCAGCGGCCCGTCATCGAAGGTGATGACCACCTCGTGATCTTTGAGAGGCAGCGTCTCCTTGTACTGCATGGCGCCGATCCGCGGATGCTCGCGCGGGTCGACCACCAGCACGCGCGATGTGCCGAGCGCGTTGGGATGGCCGGGACAGTCGGCGGCCGATGCGCCTGATGGTGCCAAGCTCAAGGCAATTCCGGCGACGGTGCCCAGCAGCACTGCGAGCCATGTTGGCCGTCCGACGCAAGCAGACTTACGATCACGCATCACGCTGCTCGATTCCCTTCACCGGGCCGGGTCCTTCAGCCCGGCTCTTCGATGGTCCATGATAGGTCGCGGCCCTGCTGGCAAGCGCCCCCCGAGACATAGCAGGGATGTTGAGCCGTCGCGACATCACATCGTCCTGGGTTCCGGTTTGCCGGTAGCTGTTGCCGGATTGCAATCGGCTGGAATCGCCGACGCTGCGACAGTCAAATCGTAAACGGCAGCCCTGAACGGCGCATTAACCACCTTCATGCGGCTCAGCGGGCGCGGGGCTGCCGCTGTGCTGCTCAGCTTGCGGTTCCGCCGGCTGCTCGGACTTTGCCGGCACGATGTGGACGACGCGGTAGCCATTGTCCTTCAGGTAGCGCAGAAAGGCCGGCAGCATCGCCACCGTGCGGGGCTGTGGATCGTGCAGCAAGATGATGCCCTTGCGGGCTTGCTCCAGCCTGCGGATCAAGAGCTTCAGCGTCCCTTGCGGTGACATCGCAGTCCAATCGCTGGCCCAAAGATCGGCGCCGAAGACGGCGATGCCGCGCGATTGCAGCAGGTCGAGCGTCGCCGGCGTCGATTCGAAGTAGGGGAAGCGGAAGAACGGAGTCGACGGGATCGTCGTCTCGACGCCGTTGAGCGCTTTCTCGTCGGCGGCAATTCCGCGATCGATCTCTTCGATCGCCTGCTCCGGCGTGATGTGCGCGAGGTGCGCGTGCGTGAAACTGTGATGGCCGACCGTGTGGCCTTCGGCCGCGATCTTCCGCACCAGTTCCGCGCGGCCCGAAGCGGGTTGGCCGACCAGAAAGAACGTCGCGTGCACGCATTCCCTGGCGAGTGCCGCGAGCACCTTGTTGGTCATCGGCGGCGACGGACCATCGTCGAAGGTGAGCACCACCTCGCCGTCCTGCAGCGGCAGGGTATCCGGAAAGCTCTTCAGGCCGACGCGCGGATAGTTCTTCGGGTTCACGCTCAGCACGCGTGAGGTGCCGAGCGTGCCCTCGCGCGGGCATGCGGCGGGGGCGGCGATCGCGACGTCGGCCGCGAGCAGCGCGGCCGCGACGACGGCTGCGTTTACCCATCCCGTCATCGGTCGCAGATCTCGCATCTTTTCCCGTTGCGCTCGCGGTTGCCGATTATGTAATGCGTGAAAGCACAAATCAGACCATTTGCTCTGAATTGAGAGCTCGTGAGGCACGTCATGAACGAGACATTGGACGTTGCCCCCGCCGATGCAAGTCTACCCGATCGCGGGACGATGCGCACCGAGTCCGGCGAGATTCGCTCCGAATTCATCCAGACCATCACCGCGGCAATCGCCGCCGAGGACGAGGCGTTCCTGCGCGCCGAAGTCGCCGAGCTGCACGAGGCCGATCTCGGCGATCTGATCGCGGCGCTCGCGCCGGACGACCGCGTCAGGCTGGTGGAACTGACCGGCACCGACTTCGACTTTTCGGCGCTGAACGAGGTCGATGACGCGGTCCGCGAGGAGATCCTCGAAGAGCTGGAGCCGGCCACCGTCGCCGAGGGCGTCCGCGAGCTCGAATCCGACGATGCGGTCGAGCTGCTGGAGAGCCTCGACGAGGAGGACAAGGAGCAGATCCTCGAACATTTGCCGCCGTCGGAGCGCGACGTGCTCGCGCGCAGCCTCGACTATCCCGAGGGCTCGGCCGGCCGGCGCATGCAGAGCGAGTTCATCGCGGTTCCGCTCGCCTGGACGGTCGGCCAGGCGATCGACTACATGCGCGAGACGCCGGATCTGCCCGAGCGGTTCTATGAGATTTATGCGGTGGACGATGCGCGGCACTGGCAGGGGGCGGTCTCGCTCGATGCGCTGCTGCGCGCCCGCCGTCCGGTGCCGCTCGCCGACCTGATCGACGAGGATCGCCGCCGCGTCACCGTCACCGACGATCTGGCCGAAGTGGCGCGGCTGTTCGGCAAGTACAATCTGGTCGCTGCTCCCGTCGTCGATGCCGAGAACCGGCTGGCCGGCGTCATCACCATCGATGACGTCGTCGACGTGATCGAGGAGGAGGCCGACGAGGACTTCAAGGCGCTCGGCGGCGTGTCCGGCGACGAGGAACTGTCCGACAGCGTCTGGACCATCGCCAAGGGGCGCTTCAACTGGCTGCTGGTCAATCTCGCCACCGCCTTCCTGGCGTCGTCAGTGCTCGGCCTGTTCGAAGGCCAGCTGCAGCAGATGGTCGCGCTCGCCGTGCTCGCGCCGATCGTGGCCAGCCAGGGCGGCAATGCCGCGACGCAGACCATGACGGTCGCCGTGCGAGCGCTGGCGACGCGCGAGCTCGGACCGAACAATGCGATGCGCGTGGTGCTGCGCGAGGGGCTGGTGGGCCTCGTCAACGGGCTCGCCTTCGCCCTGATCACCGGCATCGCCGCGGTCGCCTGGTTCAAGATGCCGGGGCTCGGCATCGTGATCGGGCTCGCCATCATCTCCAACCTCGTGGCCGGCGCACTCGGCGGCATACTGATCCCGATGGTGCTCGAGCGGGTCCGGGCCGATCCCGCCGTGGCGTCCGGAACCTTCGTCACCACCGTGACCGACGTGGTTGGTTTCTTCTCGTTTCTGGGCATCGCGACGCTGTGGTTCGGCCTGAAATAAGATCGGTTGCTGAGGGACTTATATCGTTAATCCGGTCTTAACGCGGCTCGGCGACACTCCATCGCACGAGACGGAGCTGGAATCATGCAACGCTTGCGGCTGAAGGCGGACGGACGAATCGTGGAGCTGCGCGATGGCGGCGAGTTTCCGCTCGCGCCTACGACGGTTGAACCGGCTGCTCCGGTCGAGGTCCGCGATCTCCGGCGGCGGGTGCAGCTGACGCAGCAGGAATTCGCCGCCAAGCTCGGCGTGCCGGTCGAGACCATCCGCAATTGGGAGCAGGGCAAGCGCATGCCGCGCGGCCCGGCGCGCGCGCTGCTGACCGTGATCGCGCATGCGCCGGATACGGTGTTTGCGGCCTTAGCTAAGACTTAAGCCAAAAACCGGTCGTGCGTTGGCAACCGTACGCGTGTGCCTACATAATCCCTCACGCGGTCTGGAGGTCACGGCCATGCTGACGATCGAGGCCAACGGTGCCAGGATTCCAGCTTTGGGTCTGGGAACCTGGGAATTGCGCGGGCGCACCTGCGCCCGCATCGTCGAGCAGGCGCTCACCCTCGGCTATCGGCACATCGACACCGCCCAGGTCTATGAGAACGAGCAGGAGGTCGGCGAAGGCCTGCGCGCTTCCCACGTCAGGCGCAGCGAGGTGTTCCTGACCACCAAGGTGTGGACCACGCATTTCGCGCCGCATGATCTCGAACGCTCGACCAAGGAAAGCCTGGTCCGCCTGCGCGTCTCCGAGGTCGATCTGCTGCTGCTGCACTGGCCCAATCCGCACGTGCCGCTGACCGAGACGCTCGGCGCGCTGGCCCACGCCAAGACGCTTGGCCTGGCGCGCCATGTCGGCGTGTCCAACTTCACCGTCGCCTTGCTCGACGAGGCAGTGGCGGCGTCGCCGGAACCCCTGGTGTGCAACCAGGTCGAGTATCATCCTTATCTGGATCAGACCAAGGTCCGCGAGGCTTGCTCACAGCATGGCATCGCGATGGTCGCCTACAGCCCGATTGCCAAGGGCAAGATCAAGAACGACCCGACCTTGACGCGCATCGGTCAGGCCCATGGCAAGAGCCCGGCGCAGATCTGTCTGCGCTGGCTGGTGCAACAGAATGTCGTGGCGATTCCGCGCACATCGAAGATCGAACGGCTGTCCGAGAACCTGGACATCTTCGATTTCGAGCTGTCCGAGCAGGACATGGCCGACATCTTCGCCATGGGCAGCCCCGAGGGGCGGATGACCAACTTCGCCTTCGCGCCGAAATGGGATTGAGGGCGGCGCCCGCCGCCATGCTAGAGTGGCAGGGGCGGGCAGGTTGGCCCGCGCTCACCCCTGGCGATGATCGCCGCGACGGCGCGCGTATCGCATGTGCCAGGCCGCAGGCGGCGCAAACGAAGCAGCATGGAACGTTGGCAGTTCATACGTTGGGGCATCGCCGCGTCCGTGCTCGCGCATTTTCTGATCGTCGGTGGGGCCGTGGTCTCGACCTCGGTGCGCCCTTACGAGCTGCCCAAGTCCGACGAGATCGAAGTCAACATCGTCGACGAGCCGCAGAAGACGCCCGAGCCCGTCGCCACGCCATCGCCGTCGCCTTCGCCCGAACTGGCGCTGCCGCAGCCGGCGCCGAGCCCGTCGCCGGCAGCGGCCGCGCCGCCTCCTGTCCCCGAGCCGTCGCAGTCGCCGACGCGGGAGGCCAAGGAGCCGTCAAAGCCGCCACAGCCATCGCCGACTCCGTCGTCCAAAGCGGCGAAGGCCGCCGCCAAGTCTGAGGCCAACAAGACCGAGGCCAAGGAGGCAAAGTCGGCTGCCAAGCCGATGCCTCCGCCCGCGCCGGCTCCCACGCCGAGCTATGTCCCCCCCGAGCCGGACCTCACCGTGAAATACGGCGTCATGCTTGGTCTGCCCGGGCCGCTGGCGCCGCTGCCGCAGGCGAACGGTGCCCAGGACGAGAACGACTCGGGGCCCATCGCGACCACGAACCTCGCGGCCAATCTGGAGACCGCGCTACGGCAACGGGTGAGGAGCTGCGCGCGCCTGCCCGCCTCGCTGTCGCTGTCGGACAAGGTGCTCGTGAAGCTGCGCTTCGGGATGACCCGCGATGGCCGGCTGGCGACCGAGCCGGAGGTGAGAGAGGTCATCGCGGCCTCCAAAGCCGGGCCGCTCAAGGAAAGTGCAGTCGAGGCGTTGAACGCCTGCCAGCCTTATTCCATGCTGCCGCCGGAGCGCTATCGCGAATGGCAGGTCATCGAGATGTCGTTTACGCCGCAGGATTTCAGCCGCTGACGATCGTAGCGCGTCGCTGTCGACGCGGCGGCCGCTGATCCTGTATGCGTCGCCGACGACATGGGCGCCGATGGTAGACATCATCAGGCCGGCAGGCGCCTTGAACACGGAGACGGTGCGACATGACGCTGAAGCTGGTGATCGGCAACAAGAACTATTCCTCATGGTCGATGCGGCCGTGGCTGGCGTTGCGCGGCTGCGACATTGCCTTCGAGGAGATCGTGATCCCGCTCTACACCGATGATCCGGCCGACAAGGCGCGCATCCTGAGCCATTCGCCGGCCGGCAAGGTGCCGGTTCTGATCGACGGCGCGATCACGGTGTGGGACTCGCTCGCGATCATCGAATATCTCGCCGAGCGCTTCCCCGAGGCCGGGCTCTGGCCCGCTGATGCCGCTGCGCGCGCGCAAGCGCGGTCCGTCTCCGCCGAGATGCATTCCGGTTTCCAGGCCTTGCGCAACGAGTGCCCGATGAACCTGCATCGGCCGCTGCGGCCGGTGGAGTTGTCCGCGGATGCCAAGGCGAACATCGCCCGGGTCGAGGAGATCTGGCGCGATTGCCGGGCGCGCTACGGCGCCGGCGGTCCGTTCCTGTTCGGCCGCTTCGGTGGCGCGGACGCGATGTTCGCGCCCGTCGTGACGCGCCTCCACACCTTCGCGGTTCCGGTTGCGGCCGACACTCGGGCCTACATGGACACGATGATGGCGATGCCGGCCTTCGCGGAATGGGTGAAGGACGGCCTCGCGGAGACCTGGACCATCGACCGGGTCGAGAAGGTCTGATCAGGCGAGTTGGTAGAGGCGCGCGTCGACCTTGACGCCGCCTCGGGGGCGCGGTCCTCTGGCTGACTGAACGTCAGTCATAACGTCAGTCATGGAGCGAGCGACGATGGGCCTGTTCGATACTCTGCGCAACTCACCGGCGCTTCAGGGCGCCCTGGGGCAGCTCGAAGCTGCCGTACTGCCGGCGGTGCTCAGCGAGGTGCTCGGTCAGGGCGGGCAGGGCGGCCTGGGTGCCATCGTGGCGAAGCTGGAGCAGGCCGGCTTTGGTGCGCAGGTCAAATCCTGGCTCGGCAACGGCCAGAACCTGCCGATCTCGGCCGAACAGCTGCAGGAGGTGCTCGGGAGCGATGTCGTCAAGCAGCTCGCCGCGCGCTTCAACGTGCCGGTGGATCAGCTTTCGAAAATACTCGCCGAACAGCTGCCGCTGGCGGTGGATCACGCGAGCCCGGACGGCAAGCTGCCGCATTCCGCCTGAGGCAGCCGGCGCCGACGCTGCAGGGCCGCAATGTCCGTCTACGGTATCCCGCTGATACGGTTGCAGAATTGAGGATGTCCTATCTCGTGAGGCCGCTGGTCAGCGCCCGCGGCGGCGTGCTATAGGTGTGATATTAATAATGTCACGCCGGCCCGGGCAGCGGGACAAGAAGGCTCTTGCCGGCATGCGAGCAGGAGAGGGCGTTGAAACACAAGTTCAGCATTGGGACGACGGTCTATTTTACCGCGAGCAACGTTTCGCGACCGGCAGCCAGCGGCACCTATGAGGTCATCCGCCAGCTGCCGACGGACGGGGACGACTGCCAGTATCGCATCAAGAGCTCCACGGAAGCCTTTGAGCGGGTTGCCAGAGAGAGCCAATTGGCCTTGTCTTGAGGCTGCTGGGTCGTCGGATGGCTTGGCGCGTCGGCGGACGCGGCGGGTCGAACGGAGGAGGGGAGAAACGGCGGTGGCCACGGGGCTGAGAGCCGTGACCCCAGGTCTTACGAAGGCTCTTGCGAAGGCTGCGCGATCCCTCTGGGGATAGCGGGTAGCTCCACACCATCCTTGCCCGCAAGGGGCACGGAATCGTCGTATTGTCGTGGGGTGGGGCCGCAATGGATTGGGTTGATCATTTGAATTTGATGATCGTTTCACGGGCGTCCCATGTAGGGACGCCATTGGGGCCCTCGTGTCTGGCCCGCGTCAGGAATCAGCGCGCATGAATTCGACCTGGCCCTCGTCGTTCGACCAGCTCTTGAACTCGCCGTCGTTCCCAATGTGGCTCACTGTTGCCGCAGCGGGCTTCTTTGCCCTGATCGTCCTGATTACCCTGCTCCGGGCCGAGAAGTCGGTCGCCAACGGCGCTCTGACGGTGATCACCCTGCTTGCGGTCGGGATCGCGGTTGCCTCGATGATGCGCAGCCAGGACCCCTCACAGCGCGGCGGCAATGGCGATCCGGCGGCGACGGCCTCGGTCAGCTTCTCACCGCCGGCGCTCGCCTGCATCGATGACCTGGCCGGCGATCTGGTGCTGTCGAACTGCGAGAGAGGCCTGTTCGGGTCGGCTGAGATGACGGCCGCTGCGGTGAGCTATGCGGCGGGGATGCTGAGCCGGCTGTCCCAGGCGGGCGACATTGCCAGCGCCAACAAGGTGATGACCGCCGAGCTGCTGGCGCTGCGCCGGGCCGTGGAGCGCGATCGCTACGGATTGATGGCCTATGTGCTGCTCACGCGCGACCGCTGCACGCCGACCGATTGCGTGATGTTCCGCGCCGTCGGCGACCGTCAGCAACTGGTCAACAACATGGAGGGGCGGACCTATGAGGGGCTGGTGACGCGCTACGCCTCGCAGTGGAACGCACCGCCATCCGCTCAGAGCCAGCCGGCGGCCGGCACCTTCGCGGGGATGGCGCCGTCGGCGTCGGCACCGCCCGGCAAGCCGACAACAGCCGAATTTCCAAGCTCCGCCAACACCCCGCCGGTCAGCATCATGAACCCCGAGCCGACCGCCTCGACGCGCTCGGCGGCCGCTCCGAAGCCCCCGACCCAGCTCGCGCCCGCACCCGCCGCGCCGCCCACCGTCGCTGCCAGCCATGCCCAGGCTCCGGCCGCGGCCAAGAAGGCGGCGGCGCCGAAGCCGAAGCCCGCCGCGCCGGCGCAGCAGGCCACACCCGACGCCGCAGAGCCGGCCGCCAACAACGAATAGATTCCGCGGATTGAGCCGCCCATCATGCCTCTGCATCTGATCAAGCTGGCCGTCGGCTGCGAGTCGGTCAAAGAACTCAAGGAATGGATCGCCGAGCGCATGCTGACGGCGAAGAAGAAGGGCCTGCCGCAGCAACACGTCCATGTCACGCGGATGATGCCGAAACGGCTCGAGGACATCCTCGCCGGCGGCTCGCTGTACTGGGTGATTCGCGGCGAGGTCGCCGCGCGCGAGAAGATCGTCGGCATCGAGCCGTTCCGCGATGGCGATGGGATCGGGCGGTGCCGCATCATCATGCAGCCGAAGGTGATCGCGGTATCGCCGCGGCCGATGCGTCCGTTCCAGGGGTGGCGCTATCTGACGGCCGACGACGCCCCGGCCGATCTCGGCAAGTCCAGTGCCGCGAGCGTCGAGGCCATGCCTGAACCGCTGCGGCGCGAGCTGCGGGATCTCGGGTTGCTGTAGCTGCGCTTGGCGTCGCGCTCCTCTGAACTGATCCCGAGCTCTCTGTCATTCCGGGGCATTCGCGCGCAAAATGGCGGAGCCATTTTGAAGCAGCGCGAATGAGCCCGAATCCATAACCACAGGAAGATGACGGGTGGCGAGCTGCCAACCACCAGCGTGCCCTACGGGGCATCCTGGGTATGGGTTCCGGGCTCGCGCTGCGCGCGCCCCGGAACGACGCTGGGAGCGATTGCGCCGCCCCACGGAAGAGAGGCCAGAGCTCGGCGCCATCATCGGTCCGTCGGCTCACGCGGCGACGTTGTCGATCAGCCGCGTCGTTCCGATCTTGGCGGCGACGAGGATGCGCTTTGGCCCGGACTCGTTCGGGCCGAGTGGCGCCAGGGTCTCGGCGTGGCGCACCTCGAGATAATCCAATGCGAAGCCGGCCTCGGTGATCTCGGCGGCTCCTGCGCGGACTGCGGGCTTGATGTCGTCGCCGGCGCGCAGGCGTGTCGCCAGCTGCTTCAGCACACGGTGCAGCGTCGGAGCGGCGCGCCGTTCGTCCGCACTGAGATAGACATTGCGCGAGGACATCGCGAGGCCGTCGCGTTCGCGCACCGTACGGGAGCCGACGACGCGAACGCCGAGGTCGAGGTCGCGCGCCATCTGCGTGACCACGCGGAGCTGCTGATAATCCTTCTCGCCGAAGATCGCGACGTCGGGCCGGCATTGCGTGAACAGCTTGGCGACCACGGTCGCGACACCGCCGAAGAAATGCGGACGGAAGCGATCCTCCAACCCGGCGAGCGCCGCGCCTTCCGGCACGATCCGCGTCGCGAAGCCGTCCGGATACATCGCCTTCGCGTCGGGGTGCCAGATCAGATCGACGCGCTCGGCCGTCAGCTTTGCAACATCGTCCTTCCAGGTACGCGGGTAAGAGCCGAAATCTTCCGTCGGCGCGAACTGAGTCGGGTTGACGAAGATCGAGACCACCACCTTGTCGGCACGGCGCTTCGCCAGTCGAACGAGCGAGA
Source organism: Bradyrhizobium oligotrophicum S58 (assembly GCF_000344805.1). Lineage (NCBI taxonomy): Bacteria > Pseudomonadati > Pseudomonadota > Alphaproteobacteria > Hyphomicrobiales > Nitrobacteraceae > Bradyrhizobium > Bradyrhizobium oligotrophicum. The sequence continues at coordinate 3,637,074 of NC_020453.1, forward strand.
TGTGGCCTTCATGCAGCGCGCCCATGGTGGGCACGAGCGCGATGCTGGCCTTTCTCGCGCGCAAGCTGTCGAGCTCGCGGCGGAGGGCGGAGACGGTGCGGGCGATACGCGGGCTTCGTGACATTTTTGCTCGATCTCTCAGCGAAAAATCGCGGTTTCTCTGTTCGGCCTTGACGCTCTGGCGACCGCCTTTAACAAGGGCAGGGCAAAGCCGCTCAGCTGACTTGAATACGCCTGTTAGCACGCCTCCGCGTCAACTGCGGAGTTGGTAAACGCGCGCGTCAAGTAATAGCGGCGGATGCATCCCCGTGGGATTCACGATGATGATGCATTTTCCTTGACCGCAGACGACCGTGACTCGAAGATGATCGTAAGAGGTCGAAAACATGCTGGTGCAGACTAGCCAAGGACAATCGGGCTCGGCCCACGTGGTTGTGCTTGGAAACGAAAAGGGCGGGTCGGGCAAGTCGACCACCGCCCTGCACATTGCCGTGGCGCTTCTGAAGGCCGGCCAGCGCGTCGCCACCATCGACCTCGACTGCCGCCAGCAGAGCTTCACCCACTACATCAACAACCGCAGCGCCTGGGCGCGCCGCACCGGCCTGCGTCTCGAGCTGCCGACGCACTATTGCATCCAGCTCGGCCAGACCTTGCAGATCGACGAGAACGAGAACACCGAGTTCCAGCAGTTCATGGAAGCGGTGAGCGCGGTCGAGCGGACGTTCGACTTCATCGTCATCGATACGCCCGGCAACGACAGCTACCTGATGCGCCTGGCGCATTCGATGGCCGACACGCTGGTCACCCCGATCAACGACAGCTTCCTCGATTTCGACGTGCTGGGAACGGTCGATGCCGCAACCTATGCGGTGACCGGGGAGAGCCACTACGCCGAGATGGTGCGCGACGTCAGGCGCAAGCGCCGTCAGGTCGACGGGGCCATGACCGACTGGATCGTGGTCCGCAACCGCCTCTCCATGCTCGGTTCGCGCAACAAGCAGCTGGTCGCGGACGGGCTGAAGGACCTGTCGCTGCGGCTCGGCTTCCGCGCCATCGACGGCTTTGCCGAGCGCGTCGTCTATCGCGAGTTCTTTCCGCGCGGACTGACGGCCCTCGACGACATCGACGAGGCCACCTTGGGCACGCGCCCCAATCTCGGCCACGTCACGGCGCGTGAGGAAGTCACGAGCCTGCTGCGCCAGCTCAAGCTGCCGCTGGATGAGCGTGGCCGCCGTCGCGCCGCCAACCGCGCCGAGTGGTTCGCCCAGGTCGACAAGCCGCTCGACCTGCACGACATCATCAGCGCCTGAGCAGACATCGGAAGCGTCCGCCGACGTGACGCCGACGATTATAAGTCCTGATGACTAAGTCGCGATGACCATGCTCCACACTCGGTGTGCTGGTGATTGCAGCATTGTGGCGACGGCAAGGCGTTGCCTGAGACATCGTGCGCCTGAGACATCGTGCGCCTTGAACCTGCGCCGGCCCCTTCGCCAACAATCTGCTGCGACGATGGTGCTAAGCCCGGTCGGGGCGGCGCGGTCGAGATCGGCCTCATTGTTTCAAGTCAAAGGCAGAACAGGCCTTTTTCGCTAGATTACCGTCAAATTCATGACTGATTTGAACCTGACGTTCAGAGTTCAGGTCACATGGAAGGGGCGGCGCCGGCTTATGTTGCACAGCAACTAGGTGCGCCGCACAACGAACGGGCGAGGAATACACAACATTTAGTCTTCCCGTCACAGCGCCGTTACATATATTAAACAGAACCGGGTCACGAGAGTCATACAGGTTTCAAACTACCTTTGATTGTAGATCCCGAGGGACGAACATGAAGCGTGGAATAACCGTTCTTGTGTCTGTCAGCATCCTGGCGGCCGTCGGCTACTTCACTGCGAGCAAGTGGGCGATCCGGCACGAGACCATCAGGTTCCATGATGCTTCCCGCGACAACCGTCTGGTGGAAGTCGCCGTGGCGGTTCGGCGCGACAAGGAAATGCAGGCCGAAGCTGGTATGATCAAGCTGCCGGTCGCGATCCTCAATCATGGTAATACCGTCAAGTTCACCGAATATTCCTTCCTGGCCAACGTCCTCGCTGCGCGCGGCTACATGGCGGTCAGCATCCAGCATGACCTTCCGACCGATGCGCCGATGGTGACCAAGGTCGGCGAGCCCTATGTCGGCCGGCTGCCGCAGATTCAGCGCGGCGTCGCCAACATCCGCTTCGCCGTGGAGCAGATGCGCCAGCTGCAGCCGAATGCGGACTACGACCATCTGACGATGGTCGGCCATTCGATGGGTGGCGACATCTCGATGTATTTCGCCAAGCAGTACCCCGACGACGTCCGCAAGGTGGTGACGCTGGACAATCTGCGCGTTCCGTTCGTGACCGACGGCAAGTTCAAGATCCTGTCGTTCCGCTCCAAGGACCCGCATTTCAAGACCGACCCGGGCGTGATCCCGAGCGATGACGTCTGCGAAAAAGAAGGCATCACGGTCGTCAACACGGACTTCCAGCACAACGACATGCGCGACACGGGTCCGGACGATGCAAAGTCATCCATCCAGGCCATGCTCGACAAATTCCTGGCCGATAGCGACAGCGCCAGCGACATTGGCCCGGTTCAGACCAAGACCCCGCTGCTCGATCCGGGTCCGGTCGCGCCTTACGCGCCGGTCGGCAAGACGATGACGCCGGCCAAGCCGCTGACGCATTGATCCGGCGGGGCGGATTGGTCTGATCGCCGGCCTTCGCCTCGTCGCCCAAGGGGCGATTGCAGCTGTGACTTGGCGGGTGTCGCTGGGCCGCTCATTGCAGCTTGGACTTCGCCTGCCCACATCATGCGCGTCCGAGCAGGTGCGCGCCCATGGTCGACAGCCCATCCAAGCCCCGTTCAAGTCCCGTCACGTCGTCGGGCGACGATGTGCGCGACCAAAGGCTTCCCGATGCGGAGCGCTCGAGCGCCGACGCGATCGCCGCCTTCGTGGCGCAGGCCCGCGCCATGGCCCCGGCAGCTCAAGGGAGCAGGGGCCGTCTCGTCTTTGCGCTCGATGCGACCCTGAGCCGCCAGCCGACCTGGGATATGGCCTGCGCGCTGCAAGCCGACATGTTTCGCGAAGCCGCCGCGCTCGGCAGCCTCGACATCCGGCTGGTCTACTATCGGGGATTCAACGAATGCCGGGCCTCTGGCTGGATCTCCGACAGCGCTGAGCTCGCACGACTGATGGGCAAGATCGATTGCCGCGGCGGCCAGACCCAGATCGGCAAGGTTCTTGCCGAGGCGCGCCGCCACGCGACGGCGGCTGGCATTCGCGCGGTCGTCTTCGTGGGTGACGCGATGGAGGAGAAGGTCGACGAGCTCTGCGCGAAGGCGGGCGAGCTCGGGATGTTGAAGGTGCCGTTGTTCATGTTCCAGGAAGGCAACGATCCGGTGGCGGAGCAGACGTTTCGCGAGATGGCGCGACTGTCCGGAGGCGCCTGGTGCCGGTTCGATCCGGGGGCATCCGCGCAGTTGCGCGACCTGCTGCGCGCCGCGGCGGCCTACGCTGCAGGCGGTCGGGCAGCGCTGCTCCGGCTGGCCGGCTCCGAGGCGGGCGCCGCACTCCTGATCGGGCAGATGAGATGACGAGCGATCTCAGCCAACGTGAGCACCTGGCCCGATACGCCGGGTGTTGAGCCACGAGGCTCACGCGCAGTCGATCATGCTTTTTGTCCCGACACGCCCTATATTCGGGCCATGACACTGATCGCTGGCGCCGTCGCCGTCATCACCCTCTATCTGTTGCTGCAGATGTTCCGGAACGCGAATCCAGCGGCGCTGGCGCGTGCGATCAAGTTCGCCGGGGGCATCGGCTGTCTTGCGGTTGCGGCCTTCACCGGGCTCCGCGGCGAGCTGGTGGTCGCAATCCCGATCGGACTGTTCGGGGCAGGGCTGCTGGGCTGGTCGCCGGGCGGGCTGGGCAATGTCGGCAGCATCTTCGGTCTCGGCGGACAGCGATCGGCCGGTCCGAACTCGCGGGTGCGCTCGCCCTTGATCGAGATGATGCTCGACCATGACAGCGGCCAGGTCCAGGGCCGCTTCGTCGCCGGCACCCATGCCGGCCGGTCGCTCGACGAGTTCGACCTGCCGCAGCTCGCGGCGATCATGCCGAGCCTCGATGCCGAGAGCCTCGCGCTACTTGAAACTTATCTGGACCGCCGGTTTCCCGCTTGGCGTCAGCACGCGGAGCGCGATGCGGCAGGCGGGCAGCGCCGCACGGCGTCGAGCTCCAAAATGACGGAAGAGGAGGCCTATCAGATCCTTGGCCTGCAGCCTGGCGCGGGGCGCGACGAGATCGGGCGAGCTCACCGTGCGCTCATGAAGAAACTGCATCCCGACCAAGGGGGGTCGACGTACCTCGCCGCCCGGGTGAACGAGGCCAAGGATACTCTGCTTCGTACGCATCACGGCTAACTCCGGCAACGCCACCAACGCCACAAGATCGAACCCGCTTCCATCGCAGTCATGTCGACGCCTGCAGCTCCAGGCTTTGTCAGGCGCGATCGTTCGACATGGTGAAAAAGTTCTAGCGGCAAATCCTTGACGAGTGGTTTGCACCCGTGGCCGATGCGTCGTCGCGCGTGCCCACAAATGAAAAGGCCCGCGCCTGTGTCGCGCGGGCCTCATTCGGCGGGATGTCGTCGGAAGAGTTAGTTGTGCACGGTCATGCAGGAGATGTCGGCGCGCTTCAGCCTCTTGCAGACGGCCTCGGCCTGATCGCGATCCAGACCGGCGAAGCGGGCGCGGATCAGGGTCTTGTCGCCTTTCGAGACCGACTCGGTGAAGGGATCGGCCTTGCTCAACATGCCCTGCGCCTGGCTGCGTGCGGCCTCGATCCGCTTCTGGGCCTCGGCCTCGCTGTCGAGCGCGCCGACCTGGATGATCCAGCCGCTGCGGGCGACGGCGGAGCGGACCGGACTTTCCGGGGCGGAGCTTGCCGATGCGGGGCTTGCCGATGCGGGGCTTGCCGAGGCGAGCTGGGTCGGTGGCGGCGCCGGCTGTGCCGGAGGCGCAGCATAGGCCATCGCCTGCGACGATGCGGGCGGCAGGCTGGAGGCCGGCAGCACGCCGAGAATGCCGTTGCCGGTGCCATGGCCGGGCGGCTGCGGCGGCAGATCGGGCCGCGCAGCCTCGGCGCGGGCGATCGGCGGCGCCGGCTCAATCGCCTCGACGCGCTGGGCAAACGGCGCGGCGGCGGGAGCAGGGGCAACCGGCTGGGGAGCGGCAGTGGCGAGCTTGACGGCGCCAGCCTTGACCTGAACCGTCCTGACCTTGACCGGCTTCATCGGCTCGGTCGAGCCGGGGACGAGCGAGATCGGCTGGTTCTGGATCACGCCGGACGTCATCGGCGCGGGCTCGACCTTGGTCTCGATCTTGGCCTCCTTCGGCGCCGACGGCGGCAGCGCCGCGGTGGCTTCCGACAGCGCCGACATCATCTTGGCGGCGCGGCTCGGGGCCGGCGTCGCCTCGGGCGCAGCCGAGGCGAGCTGGACCGTTCCCTGGTCGGCGGTGTCGCCGCCGTCGGATCCGCCACGCTCGCCGATCGCCGCCACGGTGCGACGGGTGGCGCCCTTGTCGAGGTTCTCGGCGAGCAGGTTGCGCATGATGGCATCGCGCGAGCCGCCGCTGCGGCCCCCGAGCACGACGCCGACCAGATGACGGTTGCCGCGGCGGAGCGAGGTGACGATGTTGAAGCCGGATGCGCGGGTGTAGCCGGTCTTGATGCCGTCGATGCCCTCGACATTGCCGAGCAGGTGATTGTGGTTGCGGATCGATTGGCCGCGATAGTTGAACACCACGGTCGAGAAATAGCGGTAGTAGCGCGGGAAGCGGTCCTGGATCGCCCGGCCGAGGATCGACTGGTCGCGCGCCGTCGTAATCTGCTCGTCGGCGGGCAGGCCCGAGGCGTTGACATAGGTGGTGCGGCTCATGCCGAGCGAGCGCGCCTTGCGCGTCATCAGCTTGGCGAAGTCGTCCTCGTCGCCACCGATCGCTTCCGCGATGACCACGGCGGCGTCGTTGGCGGAACGGGTCACAAGACCCTTGATCGCATCCTCGACCCGGATGCTCTGTCCCGGGCGCAGGCCGAGCTTGGTCGGCGACTGTTCGGAGGCGTGCTCGGACACCGGCATCTCGGTGTCCAGCTTCATTTTGCCGGACTCCAGCCGCTCGAACAGCAGATACAGCGTCATGATCTTGGTGAGCGAGGCCGGGTGGCGCAATGCGTCGGGATTGGTCGCGGTCAGGGTCGCGCCCGAATTGCCGTCGACGACAATGGAGGAGAAGGCCGGGCTGTAGCTGCCCTCGTCATTGTGAGGCGAGTGGCGCGCGTGATGATGCCGATGGCGCCGACGCGCTTCCGCGCTGTCGACCGTAACCACTGCCGCCACGGTGAGGGTGAGTAGTCCGTAGACGCCAACCCGCACCAGGCGCGAGGAAGCCAAGTTTTTGCGAAGCATGAAATCCCCGTCCAATTTCTGACGTGATCACCGGCTTGTGAGGCGAAATTGTGCCGAACGTCCCCGTGATCGTGCCTGTCGGACCCCGGATCGCGCCCTGACGCAGTCGTGCATCGAAAGGCTCGAACTGAGGTTTTGTTAAGACGCTGTTTTAGAACAGCTTTACGGTTCGGCCGACGCTGGCCGGGACCATCGGAGAGGTTAGGACGGTCGAGTTGCCAAAGGATTAAAGAAACCTTGCGTCGATGGTCCGGATTTCTTTCGATCTGGCCCGACCTGAGCCGCCAAGGCGGGAACCGGTCGCAATGCCCGCGATGGTGCATTGCACAATATTGTTGATCTCTTTTGTGCGGTGCACTATAGTGGGACTGCGTCAGGGAGCCGGGGCCTCCCTGAGGGCGCTCAAAATCAGGGAAAGGAATGCCACGTGTTTAAGGTTGAAGACTTCCAGAACTACGGCAAAGAGCAGTTCGAGACCGCCGTGAACTCCGCCACGACCGTGCAGAACGGCCTCCATGCCATCGCCACCGCCTATGGCGACTACACCAAGAAGTCGTTCGAGGACACCAAGTCGTACGTCGAGAAGCTCTCCGGCGTGAAGTCGCTGGACAAGGTGCTCGAGGTTCAGACCGAGTACGCCAAGTCCGCCTACGAGACCTTCGTCGCCGATTCGCAGAAGATCGCGGGCCTGTATTCGGATCTCGCCAAGCAGGCGTTCAAGCCGCTCGAAGGCCTTGCTGCCAAGTTCACCCCGCCGGCCGCGCATTGATCTGCGCCACCGCGACATGACTGCAGAAGCCCGGCTCGCGCCGGGCTTTTTTGTTGATTGCATTCGTGTTGGATCGCAATGGCCGCGCAGCGAAGCCGCCGGCCGCTATTTGGCGACGCGCAACTTCGACAACGCCGTGCCGATCGAATTGAAGGTGGTCACGATCTGGCTCGAACTCGTCAGCATGTAGAACTTGTCCGGACTGCTGGCGCAGTTCTGCAGCACGGTCGAGGTCGGATCGGCAGGCGAGCTCGTGTTCACCTGGATCGTGTAGATCGTGTACATCGCGTTGCCCTTGGCATCCTTGGTGTTCTTCAGGTTCGAGCAGAGCAGGGCCTGGCGGGCATCGATCGGATTGCCCGAGGCCTGTGACGAGCCGTTGCCGTATTCCGGCCAGCGGTCCTCCGTGTTGAGGCCATCCGACAGCAGGATGATGACGCGGTTGTAGGTGGTGTTGGCGTCCTCCGCCGGCGCGCCCAGCACGCCGTTCGGGATCAGCGACTGTACCGCCCAGGCCATGCCGATGGCCTGATTGGTGCCGCCGGTCGGCTGCATGGCGTTGACCGCGCTCTTCAGCGTGCTCCAACTGTAGCTGAGCGGAACGATCTGCCCGAGCTTGGTCGAGGCGCTGCTGCTGCAGTACTGGGTGCTGTTCTCCATGTGCTGGTTGGCCGGGAACAACGTCGTCACGTCGGAGGTCGCGGGCGACACGGCATTCGCGTCATTGGGCTGGGTACGGTCGGCGACGCAGCCCGTCCATGTGCTCCTGGCGTTGGCGGCCCAGGTCTTGGTGTAGGTGTTCACCTTGCAGGTGTAACCGCTGGTGCCGGACGTGCCCGTGCAGGTGCAGCTTTCATTTCCGCCGTTGCTGCACCTGCAACTCGAGCCGGTGCAGTAGGTGACCACGGTCGCGGTCTTGGCGGTCGTCCAGCAGCCATTGTAATAGCTGTGCGAGGCTGAATCATAGCCCGGGCAGATCTGGCCGGCATTGGCGTCGCCGGTCTTCGGGATCGTCGACGTGCTCGAACTGCCGGTGGTCGGACCGCTGACGCATCCGAAATAGGAGAAGCCGTTGCCCGATGTGAACGGGCACGATGATCCCGGGCCGACCATGTCCCATTGCGATTGGGTGAACTTCGCGTTCGGGATTGCGGCCTGGTAGGTGCCGTTGTTGGGCTGAACCGTGGGCGGGTTCTGCCAGTCGGTCCAATCGAGCCAGTTCTGGGCGTAGTTGCTGTCGCCGACGTTGACGACCTTGGCGAACGGAACGACCGAGATGTAGACGTCGCCTGGGGTTTTCGCCAGCGCGCTGAGCTGATCGATCAGGCCGCCGCTGCCGGCGACCGCGTTCTGCAGCGCCGTCATCTTGCCGCTCGAGGCCATCGAGCCGGTATTGTCGAGCGCGAGCGCGACCCGCATCTTCACGTCACCCCAGGTCGTGGTCGCCTTGGTGCCGAAGTCCATGGTCGGAAAGCCCGCAATCTTCATGAATTGCGTGATGATCTGGCCGGAGGCGGCGAGCTGGATGTTGGACGCCGTGGAACTGGTCGAGGCGGTATAGCTGGCGGTCACGGTGACGTTCTGTGCATCAGAACTCGTGTAAAGCGCCTTGAAATAGGCCGACGCCTTGGTCGCGATGTCCGACGCGCTGATCGTCCCCTGGGCGAGGTCGCGTGACAGCATCAGCGCGGTCGAATCGAGCGCGCCCTGCATCGACGATTTCGCGGCATTGGCCCGGCTGTAATCGACGGCGGCACCGACGAAAGCCAGGATCGGGATGAGCGCGATGGCGAAGGTCACCGCGATATTGCCCCGGCGGTCGCCGGCGAAGCGTCGCACGGTACGGCGGCAGAGGCGGACGAGGGTCGCAGCGGTCATGGCGCTCACCAATGATGATTCCCGCGGCCATCTCGGCCGGGGTTCGTCAAGGGCGGGTGAATCGAAATATCAAAAAACGCAGCAAATACCGTAGCATGGCACCGCGTTCGCAACGGCGCGTGTTCCCTGTCAACGACCACTGAATGGGCTTTGTAAAATGCGATCGGTTTGATTAACCTTGCGTCTCATCGCCGGGGCAGGGAATCGGTCCTGCCGGAGCGTCCGTCCATCGTGGGGATGCGCTTGCGGCAAACCGGTCGCAGACCCATATTCCTGGTGTCGGTCCGACCGGACCGGTCGGCTGGGACAGGCGATCTGGAACGCAGGACCGGGTGGCGGAAGCGGCCCGGCAGGGGACAGGTCGGGGAAACCCTTTATTGGGGGTCCTCGCACAATATCTAACGCGTGCAAGATGTCGCAGCCAACTTCCAGAGTGAACCGATCCGCGCCTAGGATGAGCAATAACGACAACAAGTCCGGTGGCACCGGTGGCCCGGTCACGTCCGTGATCACCAAGGTCAAGCCGAAGACCAAGCGACCCAATCTCTATCGCGTCCTGATCCTGAACGACGATTACACGCCGATGGAGTTCGTCGTGCACGTGCTGGAGAAGTTCTTCAACAAGGACGTCGAGGCCGCGACCAAGATCATGCTCCACGTGCACCATCACGGCATCGGGGAGTGCGGCGTTTTCACCTACGAGATCGCCGAGACCAAGGTGACCCAGGTGATGGACTTCGCCCGCAAGCACCAGCATCCTTTGCAGTGTGTGATGGAGAAGAAATAACCGTGTTCCGCGGGGAGAGCCGCCCGGCCGCACGCTGACCCGCGGGAGCGTCGCATCCGTGTCGGACGCGAGCCGCCTGCGGCGGCTTTCGCCAGGAGAACTACGGCCATCACGGCCTCGAATCTCGGCCGCAAGCTGCCGCCGTTCGGTCGTCGCAGCCCGCCTTGCCACAATCGGAACGGGTTTTGCATTGACGATCGGGTGAACGCGTAATCGAGACGCTTGGCCGGTCTTTTGTCGCACTCGGTTATAACTATATTTGACAAAGGTTGTTGTTGCCTGACCGGGCGACGGCGATCATGATGCCAGGGGGCCACAGAGGACGCGCATGCCGACTTTTTCCCAAAGCCTTGAACAATCCCTGCATCGCGCGCTGGCGATTGCTAACGAGCGTCACCATCAATACGCGACACTGGAACACCTCCTGCTGTCCTTGATCGACGACTCCGATGCAGCGGCCGTGATGCGCGCATGCAGCGTCGACCTCGACAAGCTGCGCGGCAGCCTCGTCAATTATCTCGAAACCGAATTCGAAAACCTGGTCACGGACGGCAGCGACGACGCCAAACCGACCGCAGGCTTCCAGCGCGTGATCCAGCGCGCCGTGATCCACGTTCAGTCGTCGGGCCGCGAAGAGGTGACCGGCGCCAACGTGCTGATCGCGATCTTCGCCGAGCGCGAGAGCCACGCCGCGTACTTCCTGCAGGAGCAGGACATGACGCGTTACGACGCGGTCAACTACATCAGCCACGGTATCGCCAAGCGGCCCGGCGTGTCCGAGGCCCGCCCCGTGCGGGGCGTCGACGAAGAGACCGAGACCAAGGGCAGTGAGGACTCCAAGAAAAAGGGTGAGGCGCTGGAAACCTATTGCGTCAATCTCAACAAGAAGGCGCGGGACGGCAAGATCGATCCGGTGATCGGCCGTAACTCCGAGATCAACCGCGCGATCCAGGTGCTGTGCCGGCGGCAGAAGAACAACCCGCTGTTCGTCGGCGAAGCCGGCGTCGGCAAGACGGCGATCGCCGAAGGCCTCGCCAAGCGGATCGTCGACAGCGAGGTTCCCGAGGTGCTGTCGGCAGCGACGGTGTTCTCGCTCGACATGGGCACCTTGCTCGCCGGCACGCGCTATCGCGGCGACTTCGAGGAGCGGCTCAAGCAGGTCCTCAAGGAGCTCGAGGCGCATCCGAACGCGATCCTTTTCATCGACGAGATCCACACCGTGATCGGTGCCGGGGCGACGTCGGGTGGCGCCATGGACGCGTCCAACCTGCTGAAGCCGGCGCTGGCCTCGGGCTCGATCCGCTGCATGGGTTCGACGACCTACAAGGAGTATCGCCAGCATTTCGAGAAGGACCGCGCGCTGGTGCGCCGGTTCCAGAAGATCGACGTCAACGAGCCGTCGGTTGAGGATGCGATCGCGATCCTGAAGGGACTGAAGCCGTATTTCGAGGATTATCACCGGCTGAAATACACCAACGAGGCCATCGAGGCAGCGGTGCAGCTGTCGTCACGCTACATCCATGACCGCAAGCTGCCGGACAAGGCGATCGACGTGATCGACGAATCCGGCGCGGCGCAGATGCTGCTGGCCGAGAACAAGCGCAAGAAGACGATCGGCATCAAGGAGATCGAAACCACGATCGCCACGATGGCGCGGATTCCGCCGAAGAGCGTGTCGAAGGACGACGCCGAGGTGCTGAAGCATATCGAGCAGACCCTGAAGCGCGTCGTGTTCGGCCAGGACAAGGCGATCGATTCGCTGTCGGCCTCGATCAAGCTGGCCCGCGCCGGCCTGCGCGAGCCGGAGAAGCCGATCGGCTGCTATCTGTTCTCGGGTCCGACCGGCGTCGGCAAGACCGAGGTTGCCAAGCAACTGGCCTCGACCCTGGGCGTCGAGCTGCTGCGCTTCGACATGTCGGAGTACATGGAGCGGCACACCGTGTCGCGCCTGATCGGTGCACCTCCCGGCTATGTCGGCTTCGACCAGGGCGGCCTGCTCACCGATGGCGTCGACCAGCATCCGCATTGCGTGGTGCTGCTGGACGAGATCGAGAAGGCGCATCCGGATCTGTACAATGTGCTGCTGCAGATCATGGATCACGGCCGGCTCACCGACCACAACGGCAAGCAGGTCAACTTCCGCAACGTGATCCTGATCATGACCACGAATGCGGGCGCGGCGGATCTCGCCAAGCAGGCGTTCGGCTTCACCCGCTCGAAGCGGGAAGGCGACGACCACGAGGCGATCAACCGGCAGTTCGCGCCGGAATTCCGCAACCGTCTCGATGCGATCGTGTCGTTCGCGCACCTGTCGGTCGACGTGATCGGCATGGTGGTCGAGAAGTTCGTGCTGCAGCTCGAGGCCCAGCTGGCCGACCGCGAGGTCACGATCGAGCTGTCGGAGCCGGCCAAGGCCTGGCTGATCAGCCACGGCTATGACGAGCAGATGGGCGCGCGTCCGATGGGCCGCGTGATCCAGGAGCACATCAAGAAGCCGCTGGCCGACGAGGTGCTGTTCGGCAAGCTGAAGGGTGGCGGCCATGTCCGTGTCGTTCTCGTCAAGGACGAGTCCGGCGTCGACGAAAAGATCGGCTTCGAGTTCGTCGAGGGGCCGGTAATGCCGAAATCGGAAGTGCCGGCCGCGCGCAAGCGCAAGCCGAAATCCGGTGGCGGCGGTTCGAAGGGACCGGCGCCGAAGGGACCGCTGGTCAAGGCGTGAGCCTGGCGCCGACACGATCAATACGAAAGGCCGGCGGATCCGCCGGCCTTTCTTGTTTGAGTGTTTGAGTGCGAATCCTGAGCGCGAAGCTCCGGCGCTCAGGCCGGCTTGATGAAGAAGTAGACCGTCAGGCCGCAGCCGACCGCGATCACGAAGCGACGCACGTAAGCCGGCGGGATGACCCGGCCGAGCCGCGCGCCGACGAAGCCGCCGACCATGGCGGCCGCCATCATCGTCAGCGTCTCCAGCCAGTGCACGCGTCCTGAGAACGCGAAGATCACCGACGCCGTCGTGTTCATCAGCGCGGCCAGCCAGACCTTCAATCCGTTCATGGCGCGGATGTCGCGCATGCCGTAGAACACCAGGGCTGCCAGCATCAGGATGCCGATGCCGCCGCCGAAATAACCGCCGTAGATCGCGATCACGAACTGCACCGCCTGGATGGTCAGCGGGCCGAACCAGCGCGCGCCGTCCTTCGGCGTGAAACGCATCCCGAACGCGAACACCACGGTGGCGAACAGCAGCAGCCAGGGCACCAGGCGGCTGAACGCCGCCGACGGCGTCACCAGCAGCAACACCGCCCCTAACGTGCCGCCGATCAGGCTGATGATCGACAGCCTGACGAGATCGCGGCGCCATGGCGCTTTTGCATCGTTCAAGATCTCGCGCGACGCGAAGGCGCTGACGAACTGGCCGGGGCATAGCGCCACCGTGCTGGAGGCATTGGCGTCGATCGCCGGAATGCCGGCAGCCAGCAGCGTCGGAAACGTCAGGAACGCGCCGCCACCGGCCAGCGCATTGACGATCCCGGAGCCGAAGGCGGCGAGGGCGAGCAAGGCCAGCATCGTCCAGTCGATCATGGTTGTCAGCCTATTCGCCCTTCAGCCGCTGGCCTTCGTGGATCTGCACACGCTCCGCGCCGCGCGAGCCCGCGGGCGAGAGGCGAAGCATGCTCAGGAACGCGCCCACCAGGGCAAAACCGACGCCGGTCAGCAGCGACAGCCGCGTGCCGTCGGCCGGATCGATCGCCAGGAACATCGCGACCAGCGCCGCGCCCGTGGTCTGGCCCAGGAGCCGCGCGGTGCCGAGCATGCCGCTGGCGCCGCCGGCACGCTCACGCGGCGCAGCCGCGATCATGGTGCGGTTGTTCGGCGTCTGGAACAGGCCGAAGCCGCAGCCGGCCAGCGCCATCCGCCAGACGACGTCCCATGACGAGGGCTGCTGTGGCAGCAGCCCGAGCGCGCACAGGCCGGCCGCGAAGATCACCAGGCCGATGCCGCCGAGGAGACCGGCCGGCACGCGCTCGACCAGCCGGCCCGCAAGGGGCGCGGTCAGGCCGACGGCGATCGGCCAGGGCGTGATCAGGAGGCCCATCTGCACCGGCGAATAGCCGAAATGGCTTTCGAGATAGAAGGGGATCGCGACGAAGGCCAGCATCTGTCCGCAGAACGACGAGATCGAGGTCGCGATCGACAGCGCGAACACCGGGATGCGCAGCAGGTCGAGCGGCAGCAGCGGCGAGGCCATGTGGGTCTGGCGGTAGACCAGCCACACGCCCGCCACGATGGCGACGACGCATTCGATGGCGCAGGTCACCAGCGCCTCGCCATGGCCGAGGCTGTCGACGGCGGCGATGAGAAAGCCGAACGTCACCGCGCTCAGGGCGGCGCTCTGCCAGTCGAACATGTGCGGCGCGCGCGGCGTGTGCGGCAGAAACCGGTAGCCGAACGCGAAGGTGACGATGCCGAGCGGCACGTTGATCGCAAACAGCCACGGCCAGCTGCCGACGGCGAGGATGCCGGCGGCGATGGTCGGTCCGACCGCGGCCGAGACCGCAACCACCATCGCGTTGATGCCGATGCCGCGGCCGAGCAGCGCGTGCGGATAGGTGAAGCGCACCAGCGCGGAATTGACGCTGAGAATTCCCGCGGCGCCAAAGCCCTGCAGGATGCGGGCGAGCGTCAGCAGCAGCAGGCTGTCGGCGAGCGCGCAGAACGCCGAGGCGGCAGTGAACAGCACGAGGCCGGCAAGATAGACGCGGCGGTAGCCGATGATCTCGCCGAGCGAGGCCAAAGGCAGCAGCGAGATCGTGACCGCGAGCTGATAGCCGTTGACGATCCAGATCGAGAAGGCGGGGCTGGCATGGAGATCCCTGGCGATCGTCGGCAGCGCCACATTGGCGATCGCACCGTCGACCACGGCGAGAACGATGCCGAGTGCGATCGTCACGATCGCCCAGGTCCGCTGCGGCAGCGGCAGTCCGTCGGCGTGCATGACCGTGGTCATTGGCGTCATGGCGCGTGCTCCGGCCGCAGCCGGGCCGCGGACAAAGGTCGGAAACGGCCAACCATGGTGCAGCAGCCATGTTCCAAGCCGGCGGAGCGCGCCAACGCGTCAGCTCCGCTTGGGACGGACCTGGATGGCCTTGAGGTAATTGACCACGGCTTCCGCGTCGGGACGATCGAACTGGAAGCTCGGCATGTCCTTGTGAATGGTCGAGAGGCCGGTCTGCAGCCGCTGGGCAAAGTCTTCGTCGTAGAGTTTGCTGTCACCGAAGGTCCTGAACGGTGGCGCGTCGGGGTGCGGGCTGGCGCCGGTGGGACCTATCGCATGACATCGGCTGCAAAGGCTTTGCAAGAGCGCTTTTCCTCGCTTCTGCTCGCTATCCAGCGCATGGCTGGGGTTGGCGAGGGCGCACAGCAAAATCAGTCCCAGCCCAGTTCGCATCATCATGGCACAATCTCACCCGGGTCCCGGCCTACCAGCGGCCGGTTGTCTTCCCATAGGCGTAAAGCGCGATCAGGCCAATCGTCACCACCGTCGATGCGATCAGGATGATCCGGTCCCAGCGCGGCGGATCGTCGTCGTCGCGGTTCAATGTCAGCAGGGCGAACAAGGCCTTCATGGCAAAGCGGCGCATCATATCATCCAGGCGCAGCCGGGCAGCGCAAGCGGCCGGCGCGTTGCGGCGAGCTTAGCGCGTCACGGCGCTGCGCCGCCACTCGCGTGGTGACAGGCCGAACTGCTCGCGGAACACGCGGCCGAAATGCGAAAGGTCGTTGAAGCCCCAGGAAAAGGCGATCTCGCTGATCTGGCGATGCGCCAGCGCAAGCGAGCCGAGGTCGCGCCGGCATTGCTTGAGCCGCTCGGCGAGCACGTAGCGCTGGAACGATGTCTCCTGGTCCGAGAACAGGTCGTTGATGTAACGCGCCGACAGCCCGAACTCCCGGGCGACCTCGGGCAGCGAGAGGTCGGGATCGGACAGGCGCGTGCCGATATGGGCCTTGATGCGATAGAGCAGCGCGGCGCGGTGGCTGGACGCCGGCAAGGGCTGCGTGCGGAGCCGCTCCGCCAATGTCATGGCGAGCAGGTCGGCCGCCTGGTCGGACAATCGCTCGGCGTGCTCGGCGCCGATCTGATCGGCGCGCTCGCAGAGCTTGACGACGAAGTCATAGGCGAGGGGCTGAAGCGGACTGTCGGCGCCGAAGGTGATGGCCGTCACGGCTTCCGTCGGTCCGATCCTGCGCTGCAGCATCTCGCGCGGCAACTTGAACACGATCTGGCGGAAGGCCGCATCGAACTGCAGCTCATAAGGGCGGGTGGTGTCGTAGATCGCGAACTCGCCGGGCCGGATCACCGTGTCGCGGCCGTCCTGGACGACCCCGCCGATGCCTTCCCGCCCCAGCGCCACCAGCACGAAGTCCGCATCCGCTCGCGAGATGCGCTGACGTGTCCGGTGGACGCGCTGCCGGTCCGAGCTGACTTCCGAGCAGACCGCGCGGCCAAGAGCTGCATGCGTCACCGAGCCACGAAAGGCGGTGCCGAGATCGGACGCGCAGTCGAGCCCGACATAGACGTCGCAGACGATGTCCTGCCACAGCGCCAGACGGCGGTGGCCCGGGCTTCCATCCGTGGTGAACAGGATCGGCATCGGTCTCCCCCTGCACCCCTGTCGATTGGATCGTCGCCAATGCAGCAATTTCCGGGCCGGCCGAGGCCTCGATCGCCGCCGCAGTCGAGTTTTCGTTCCCTGCAAGACGAGCGTGAATGATCGCCGGCGTCAATAGTGGGGCGCGGTACGGCAGGGGGCCGCCGATGGCAGCAGGGAGAGCAGGCGATGGGAATGACACATCCGAAATACAAGGTGGCAGTGGTGCAGGCGGCGCCGGCCTGGCTCGACCTCGACGCCTCCGTTGCGAAGACGATCGGGCTGATCGAGGAGGCGGCCGACAAGGGCGCCAGGCTGATCGCGTTTCCCGAAGTGTTCATCCCCGGCTATCCCTGGCACATCTGGATGGACTCGCCGGCCTGGTGCATCGGCCGCGGCTTCGTGCAGCGCTATTTCGACAATTCGCTGGCCTATGACAGCTCGCAGGCCGAGGCGCTGCGCGCTGCGGTGCGCAAGGCCAGGCTCACCGCCGTGCTCGGCGTCTCCGAGCGCGATGGCGGCAGCCTCTACATCGCGCAATGGCTGATCGGGCCGGACGGCGAGACCATCGCCAAGCGCCGCAAGCTGCGGCCGACCCATGCCGAGCGCACCGTCTATGGCGAGGGCGACGGCAGTGATCTTGCCGTGCATGATCGCCCCGACATCGGGCGGATCGGCGCGCTGTGCTGCTGGGAGCATCTGCAGCCGCTGTCAAAATACGCGATGTACGCCCAGAACGAGCAGGTCCATGTCGCGGCCTGGCCGAGCTTCTCGCTGTACGATCCGTTCGCGCCCGCGCTCGGTGCCGAGGTCAACAATGCGGCCTCGCGGGTCTATGCGGTCGAGGGGTCGTGCTTCGTGCTGGCGCCGTGCGCCACCGTCTCGCAGGCAATGATCGACGAGTTGTGCGACCGCCCCGACAAGCACGCGCTGCTGCATGTCGGTGGCGGTCACGCCGCGATCTTCGGCCCCGACGGCTCTTCGCTCGCCGAGAAGCTGCCGCCCGAGCAGGAAGGCCTGCTGATCGCCGAGATCGACCTCGGCATGATCGGCATCGCCAAGAACGCCGCCGATCCGGCGGGGCACTATTCGCGCCCCGACGTGACGCGGCTGCTGCTCAACAAGAAGCCGTTCAGCCGGGTCGAACCATTCGCGCTGCCGGTCGATGCGGTCGCGGCAGGCGAAACGAATCCTGGCGGCTAGGCCCGCAAGCGGCCGCTAGGTCCCAGCCTCAGGCTGCGCTGGCGGTGGCGCCGCCCGGCGCGGCGGCCGCGGTGCCCGTGCCGCGGGCGCCATGCCGCGCGGCTGCAAGGTGACGATCACGGGGTTCGGCTTGTGGTCGGTCGCAGCGCCGGTCGCCGCGTCGACGCCCATGCCGATCAGACCGCCCGCAAGGAGGTTGCCGGCAAAGCCGGCCGCGCCCGCCGCAGGGATATCCTTGGTGAGGGTGATCGTCTGGCTTTCGTAGCCGGGCTTGTCGATCGTGACTGCGAGATCGGAATTGCGCTTGGCGACGAACGAGCAGGGTGTCGTGCAGGTCATCGGTGCTTCGAGACCGGAGATCGTGGCCTCGGCGCCTGACGGCGTGGACGCAACGCTGATCGTCTCGGTTGTACCCCGCGTCACGGACGCGCAACCACCCAACGTGGCGCACAACGCCACGAACGCTACAACTCTCATATGGTACTGCCCCCTTGGAACCCGGGGGAACTCAAGCTCAACTGGGACGGGAGAGCAAGCGCAATCAGCTTTTTCCGAAGCGTTTTCCGGTTGAGTTTCGCGCGAGTGTGGCTTTTTACACCTGCGTTTCGCGAACGCCGCGCGCGATCGCCTTCTGCGCATCGAACTCGGCACGCCGGCGCGCCAGCTCCTGCGGGGCGAGCAGGGCGGGATTGCTGTAGTCACGCTTCCAGCCGTGATCGTCGCTCCACTGCAAGGGAGACTGCACGGTCGTTCGTGCAGCAGGCGAACCTTCCAACACACGCAATGCGAGCTCCAGCGTGAACGCTTGCGAGTCCACGTCGTGCGGCTTGCCGGCGGAGTTGCCGAGCGGGAAGTCCGAAAACAGGAAGCGCGGCACAGCCGCGTGCTCGACAATGTCCTTGGCGCAGCCCATCACCACCGTGGCAATGCCGTTAGCTTCGAGATGCCGTGCCACCAGGCTGACGGTCTGGTGGCACACCGGGCAGTTCGGCACCAGCACGACTGCGTCGATCTCGTCAGCGCGGCAGCGCGCGAGAATCTCCGGCGCATCGGTCTCGATCGTGACGCGCTGGCTGCGATTGGTCGGCGCGCCGAAGAAGCGTGGACCGACCGCGCCGATGCGTCCTTCGCGCGCGAGCCGCATCAGTTGCGGCAGCGGAAACCACGTGCCGGGATCCTCGGCGCTGGTATGCGTGCGATCGTAGGCAATGTGCGAAATCCGCAGATCGTGCTGCGCCGACGTGTCGCCGTCATAGACACTGTAGAACTTGGCGCCGCCATTATAGGGCGCGCCGGGGCCTTGATCACCCTTCGCCTGGTCATAAGGCGCGGCCGTCGTGATGATGGTGACGCGGGACTGCGCGAGAGGCTTTTGCAGTGGCTGGAATGGCGCGGATGTGTAGTGTGCCCAGCGATAGGGCGTGTCATAGCCGATGGCGAGATAATAGTCGCGGGTTCTCGCCATGTAGGACACTGGCGTGTCGTTGTCCGGCGCGAAGCCGAGAGTGTCGTCGGTGGCAGGGGCCGTCATCCGAGTCGCGCTCCTGAAGTGATCTGGGATTGCTAGACGGGTCGCGCTCTGTGTCAAGGCGACGCGCGGTGGAACCTCGCACCCGCTATCGCTTTGTCAGTCGGCCAATTGGTTCGCCGGCGAAGTTGCCGGCCTTTTTTCGATGCTTCCATGCGCATTTTGATCTCGGTTGCCTTGCGTCCTCTCTGTGTCGGCTTGAGCCTCGCGCTCGCCACCATCACGTTCGCGCGCGCAGACCGGGAGAGCAGCCCATCGTTGCCGATCGAGTCGAACCCGCAGGGGCCGGCACAGAGCGGTGAGACCGGCAGCGATGGTCCGAACGATGCGGCTGAGAGCGCCAAGGACCAGGCGCCCGAGCCGAAGGAGAGCGGCACGCGTGAGGCGATCTGCCTGATGATCGAGTCGGCGGCCAAGGCCAATGATCTGCCGGTGGAATTTTTCGCCCGCGTGATCTGGCAGGAGAGCCGTTTCCAGAGCGATGCCGTCGGACCGGTCACGCGCAACGGCCAGCGCGCCCAGGGCATCGCGCAATTCATGCCGGGCACCGCGAGCGAGCGCGAGCTGCTCGACCCGTTCGATCCGGTACAGGCGCTGCCGAAATCGGCGCAGTTCCTGGCCGAGCTGCGCGAACAGTTCGGCAATCTCGGCCTGGCCGCCGCCGCCTACAATGCCGGGCCGCGCCGGGTACAGGACTGGCTCGCCGGCAAGGGGCAGATGCCCTGGGAGACCCGCAACTACGTCTCGGCGATCACCGGCTCGTCGATCGACGACTGGGCGGCGGCGGGGAAGGGCGGCAAGGCGCCGCCGAGCGCGCGGGCGACCTCGTGCCATCAACTGATGGCACTGCTGAAGCGGGCGCCGAACCCGTTCGTGACGCAGCTCGAGCAGCACGTCGCGCTGTCGGCCGCAAAACCCTGGGGCGTGCAGCTCGCCGCCGGCTTCGATCGCAACCGGGCGCTGTCGATGTATTCGCGCGCCATCAAGGGACTGGGCAGTGTGATCGGCGATCGCGACCCGAGCCTGCTGTCGTCGGTGATGCGCTCGCGCGGCAACCGTGCTTTCTATCAGGTGCGGATCGGCGCCGAGACGCGGCCCGAGGCCGACGCGCTCTGCAACCGCATTCGCCACGCCGGAGGCGCCTGCTTCGTGCTGCGCAACCGCGCCTGACCAAGGACGACTTGCGCCGGATGCAGACCCGCGCGCGCCTGACGGTGGTTGACGCGAGCAGCTTTCGCCAGCCTTATCGCGGTCCGTTCCGCTGGGCCGCCCGTGACACTTCCTCCGCTCGATTCTCCGCAATGGCATGGCTCGCTCAAGGCGTTCGGCTGGGGCTTGCGCGCGACGTCGGCGACCATCCTGTCGGTGGTGCTGTTCGTCACCTTCATCGGCATCGGTGCGCTCGCGCACGACACCCATTTCAGCATGCTCTGGGCGATCCTGAGCACGGTGCTGGTGTGGGCAGGTCCCGCCCAGATCATCCTGGTCTCGACGCTCGGCTCCGGCCAGACCATCCTGCAATCGGCGATCGCGGTCACCATGAGTGCGATCCGGCTGTTTCCGATGGTGGTGGCGGTGCTGCCGCTGATCCGCTCGCCACAGACCAAGCGGCGGCATCTGGTGTTGATCGCGCATTTCACCGCCGTGACCCTGTGGGTGGAATGCTATCGCTTCCTGCCACATGTGCCGCGTGAGCGCCGCATCGCCTTCGTGCACGGGCTCGGCACCGGCCTGATGGGGGTGGCGCTGGTGGCGACCATCATCGGCTATCTCCTCGCCGCCAACCTGTCGCAGACCTTCGGCGCCGCCGTGCTGCTGCTGACGCCGCTCGCCTTCCTGTTCTCGACCTTGCGCAACGCCAAGGAGCTTGCGGACGTGCTCGCGCTCGGCCTCGGACTCGTGCTCTATCCGGTCGCGGCACAGCTCAACAGCGGCGTCGACATCCTGGTCAGCGGCGTCGTCGCCGGAACCATTGCGTTCGGCGCCCACAAATGGCGCGAGCGGCAGGGGCAGGCATGAGCGACTTCATCGGCGATTGGCATGCGCTCGTCGTGCTGCTGGTGGCGGGCGTGATCCCCAACCAGATCTGGCGCCTGCTCGGACTGTGGTTCGGCAGCGGGCTCGACGAGGGCTCGGATCTGCTGATGTGGGTGAAGGCGGTGGCGACGGCGATCCTGGCCGGCGTCATCGCCCAGATCCTGGTGCAGCCGCCGGGCGCGCTCGCCAGCGTGCCCTGGGGCCTTCGCTATGGTGCCGTCGTCGCCGGCCTTGCCGCCTTCCTGGCGACGCGGCGCTCGATCTTTGCCGGCGTGGTCTGCGGCGAGGCCGTGATGCTGGCCGGCAAATGGTGGCTCGGCTGAGTTGCGCGACCGCAATTGCGGTGCGCGCCGGTTCGGATAGATTGCCGGGCAGACCAAGGATCTCCGAGATGACCACCGATACCGATCTCCGCCCGGGCGAAGTCGCCGTCGATGCGCCAAAGCCGCGCGACGCAACGCTGTATTTCATCGGCCGCATCCGCACGCCCTGGACCTCGCGGCTGGAGACGCCGCGGCAGGGCAGCTTCGAGGGGCCGGTGTGCCGGCTCGAGATCTTCGAGCCCTGGGTTCCGGCGCTGCAGGGCATCGACGCCTTCAGCCATCTCCAGGTGCTGTACTGGCTCAACCGGGCGCGCCGCGATCTCGTGCAGCAGAGCCCGCGGCATCATGACGGCGACACGCGCGGCACCTTCGCGCTGCGCTCGCCGGTGCGTCCCAATCCGATCGGCGTCTCGACCGTCCGCTTCGTCGCGCTGGAGGGCAGCACCGTGCTGGTGCGCGGCCTCGACTGTCTCGACGAGACCCCGCTGATCGATCTGAAGCCGGATCGCTGCGTGTTCACGCCGGGCGCGGGCGAGGACAACAAACAGGACTGACTGGATCCGGATGTCGAACGTGAACAAGCGGCCGCAGAAGACCGTGACGGCTCTGGATGCGATCACCGCGGACCTCGTCGCCGTGTTGGTGGCGGTGACAGATGGCGACCCCAGGATCATGACGATCGAGCACGCCGCGGCGTTGCCGAGCGGGCCGTTTCAGTTCGCGCATCGCTCGCTGCAGATGGGCCTGCGCGCCTGGGTCGAGGCCCAGACCGGTCATCCCCTCGGCTATGTCGAGCAACTCTATACCTTCGCGGATCGCGGCCGCAGCGGCGACCCCGACGCGCCGCACCGCATCTCCATCAGCTATCTCGGCCTCACGCGCGAGGAGGAGGGGCGTGAGGGCGCGGATGCACAGTGGTCGTCCTGGTACGACTACTTCCCGTGGGAGGATCATCGCGACGGGCCGCCGGCAATGCTGACAAAGATCATCGCGCCGAAGCTCAAGGCCTGGGCGCGATCTGCCGACGAGCCGGCGCTGCAGAAGACCAGGTGGCGGCGCGCCGCCATCACGTTCGGTCTCGATGGCCGCGAATGGAACGAGGAACTGACGCTGCAGCGTTATGAGCTGCTGTATGAGGCGGCGCTGATCCCTGAGAGCGTGCGTGAGAAGGGCGGCGAGCCGGCCGTGCCCGGCCGCGCCATGACCGGTGATCACCGCCGCATTCTCGCCACCGGCATCGCCCGGCTGCGCGCCAAGATCAAGTATCGGCCGGTCGTGTTCGAGCTGATGCTGGAAGAATTTACACTGCTGCAGCTGCAACGCTCCGTCGAGGCGTTGGCAGGCCGGCTGGTGCACAAGCAGAACTTCCGCCGCCTCATCGAGCAGCAGGAACTCGTTGAAGAAACAGGCGCAATGGCCGCTGACACGATCGGACGCCCGGCCAAGCTGTTCCGTTTCCGCCAGGGCGTGCTGGCCGAACGCGCCGTGATCGGAAGCAAGCTTCCGCTCTCGCGCTCTTGATCCGCCGCCCTTGACAAGACTTATGCTCAGGATAAGTATAAGCCATCTTATGCTCACGGAGAGTATAAATGGCCGAACCGTTGTCGCCTGCCGTCGCCTCGCATTCACCGCTCGCTGATCGTCTGAGCCGGGTGATCCCACCCCCGGAATGGGCGGTGTTCGAAGAGGATGTCGAGGCCATCCTCGACCTGAAGCGCCGGCGCAACGCGGTGGTGCTCGCGCACAACTATCAGACGCCCGAGATCTTCCACGGCGTGGCCGACATCGTCGGCGACAGCCTCTTGCTCGCCCGCGAAGCTACCAAGGTCGATGCCGAGGTGATCGTGCTGGCCGGCGTTCACTTCATGGCGGAGACGGCCAAGCTGCTCAATCCTGACAAGACGGTGCTGATCCCGGACCTCGAGGCCGGCTGCTCGCTCGCGGAGTCGATCACCGCTGACGACATCAGGCTGATGCGCGCGCGTCATCCCGGCGTGCCCGTGGTCGCCTATGTCAACACGTCGGTCGCGGTGAAGGCGGAGTCGGACATCTGCTGCACGTCGGGCAATGCGCGCGCCCTCGTCGAGTCGCTCGGCGTCGATCACGTCATCATGTTGCCGGATGAATATCTCGCGCTCAACATCGCAGCCCAGACCAAGGTGAGGATCACCGCCTGGAAGGGGCATTGCGAAGTGCATGAGCGCTTCAGCGCCGACGATGTCCGTACCCTGCGCGACAATCATCCCGGAGTCACCGTGCTCGCGCATCCGGAATGCCCGCCGGAGGTGGTGGCGGAGGCGGACTTCGCCGGCTCCACGGCGGCGATGGCGGACTATGTCGGCGCGAAGCGACCGGCGCGGGTGGTGCTGCTCACGGAATGCTCGATGAGCGACAATGTCGCGGTGCTGTACCCCGATATCGAATTCGTCCGCCCCTGCAATCTGTGTCCGCACATGAAGCGGATCACCTTGAAGAACATCCGTCATGCGCTTGAGACCAACACGCATGTGGTCACGATCGATCCCGCGATGGCTGATCGCGCGCGGCGCTCGGTGGAAAGGATGCTGGCGCTATGAGCACCGATCTCTCTGAACTCGCTGGCCGTCCGGTCATCATCGGCGGCGGCGCCGCGGGCCTGATGACGGCGCTTCATCTCGCGCCCGAACCCGTCGTGCTCTTGTCGAAGTCGCCGCTCGGCGCCGAGGCGTCGAGCATGTGGGCGCAGGGTGGGCTCGCCGCAGCCGTCGGTGACGATGATGACCCCGTGCTGCATCTGCAGGACACTCTCGCTGCCGGCGCGGGATTGTGCGACGAGGCCGCCGCGCGCCGCATCGTCGCGGCAGCGCCGGCCGCGGTCGAGCGTCTCGCGCAGCTTGGCGTCGCGTTCGATCGACGTGCGGATGGACGTTGGCGCCTGGGCCTGGAGGCCGCACACGGCCGCAAGCGGATCGTGCATGCGACCGGCGACGGCACCGGACGCGAGATCATGCGCGCGCTGATCGCGGCCGTCAGGCGTTGTGCGTCGGTGACCTTGCTTGAAGGCGTCGAGGCGCGCCGTTTGATTGTCGCTGACAATGCGATCCAGGGCGTGGTCGCGGTGCGCGGCGACGAGCCTCTGGTGCTCACGACCACGCGCGTCGTGATCGCGACCGGCGGCATCGGCGGGCTGTTCCTCGACAGCACCAATCCGTCCGGCTGCTTCGGCCAGGGTCTCGCCTTGGCAGCGCGAGCTGGCGCCGTGTTGTCCGATCTCGAATTCGTGCAGTTTCACCCCACCGCCTTCGACGGGCCGTCGCGGCCGCTGCCGCTTCTCACCGAGGCGATCCGCGGCGACGGCGCGGTCCTGATCGACGAGAGCGGCACGCGCTTCATGGCGGACGAGCCCGGTGCGGAGCTCGCGCCGCGAGACGTGGTTGCGCGGGCCGTGTGGCGGCGTCGCGCGCAGGGACACCGCGTGTTCCTCGATGCGCGCGACAGGCCGGGCAGGGATTTCGTCGCGCGCTATCCGGTGATCAGCGCCTTCTGCCGCATGGCCGGCATCGATCCGACCATAGATCCGATCCCGGTGCGGCCGGCCGTGCACTATCACATGGGCGGCATCGCCGTTGATGCGATGGGGCGCAGCACGGTCGATGGCCTCTGGGCCTGTGGCGAGGTCAGCCGCACCGGCCTGCACGGTGCCAACCGGCTCGCCAGCAATTCGCTGATGGAAGCCATCGTCTGCGCGCAATGGGTGGGCAAGAGCGTGGCCGGCACGCCGCATGGCCTGACCAAGCCGGGCCGGGTCGCAGAGCTTCCGCCTGCGTCCGATCCGTCCGCGGTGCGGCCGCTGCTGTCGCAGGCGCTCGGCGTGCTGCGCGAGCGCCCCACGATGGCAGCTGCCGTCCGTAGCCTTCTCCCGCTCGCGGAGGGGGCAGGGCCAGCGGCCGATCCGGCCATGGTCGGCCTGATGATGTCGGTTGCGGCCCACGCGCGCGAGGAAAGCCGCGGCGGGCATTTTCGTAGCGATTGTCCGGACACGCTGGCGCTCGCGCGGCCATCCAGCTTCACCCTGTCAGAGGCGATCGCCGTCGCCCGGGACATCGCCGCGACCCAGCTTCCGTCGTTCAGGAGCGCTCTGCCATGACCCTCAATCCGCTGCCGTCCTTGCTCTACGAACCGCTGGTGCGCGCGGCGCTACTCGAGGATCTCGGCCGCGCCGGCGACATCACCACGGATGCGATCGTCCCGCGCGAGCGGCACGCGTCCTTGAAGCTGCGGGCGCGCCAGCATGGCGTGATCGCCGGCCTCGATGTCGCGCGCTGCGCGTTTCAGACGGTCTCGCCGGACGTGCGCATGGAGATCACGCGGCCTGACGGCAGCGCCGTGGCACCGGGCGACATGATCGCGACCATCAGCGGCCCGGCACGGGCGTTGCTGACCGGCGAGCGCGTCGCGCTCAACTTCCTCTGCCACCTCAGCGGCGTCGCCAGTGCGACGGCGCTGCTGGTCGCGGCGGTGAAAGGCACCAGGGCGCAGATCGTCTGCACCCGCAAGACCACGCCTGGCCTGCGCGCGCTGGAGAAATATGCGGTGCGCGCGGGCGGAGGCGGCAATCATAGGTTCGGGCTCGATGATGCGGTTCTCATCAAGGACAACCACATCGCCATCGCCGGCGGCATCAAGGCTGCGATCGTCAGCGCGAAGGCTCATGCCGGCCATCTCGTGAAGATCGAGGTCGAGGTCGACACCCTGGCGCAGCTCGAGGAGGCGTTGGCGCTCGGCGTCGATGCGGTGCTGCTCGACAACATGACACCAGCGGAGCTGGAACGCGCCGTCGGCATCATCGGCGGCAAGGCCATTGCGGAAGCCTCCGGCCGGATCACCGTGGAGACCGCGCCCGCCATCGCCGCTGCCGGCGTCGACCTGATCTCCGTCGGTTGGATCACGCATTCGTCGGCGGCATTGGACATCGGGCTCGACGACGCCTGATCAGCCCTTGAGCGCCGCGATCAGCTTCGCGGCGTTCTCCTCCAGCACCTTCGGGTCTTCCTTGCGGCTCGCCGGCGGCAGCAGGGAATCGCCGTTGTGGCGCGGCATGATGTGGACGTGCAGGTGGAAGACCATCTGGCCGCCGGCATGCTCGTTGAACTGCTGCACGGTGATGCCGTCGGCGGCGAATGCGGTCTTGGCGGCGCGGGCGATGGTGCGCACGGCGCGGCCGACATGGAGGTAGTCCTCCTCGGTGATATCCAGGATGTTGCGGGCAGGGGCCTTCGGGATCACCAGCGTGTGCCCCGCTACGCGCGGCATGATGTCGAGGAAGGCCAGCACGTGGTCGTTCTCATAGACCTTGGCGCAGGGGAATTCGCCGCGCAGAATCTTTGCGAACGGGTTGTTGGGATCGTAGGCGGTCATGAGCAGTCCCTCGGCGGTTCCTCTTCGTGCGCCTTACTCTCACCGCGACGTGGCGGAGGTCAAGACGGCTCGTCCGCGCCTTTCCGGAACGGGCCAGATTCGGCCAGCTCACGGCCGGCCTCCTCGACATACGCGCGCTCGCGCTTGAGATAGTCGTCGATGGCGCGGCGCAGGCCGCGGTCGGCGATGTAGTGCGCTGAAAAAGTGGTCTGCGGCAGGTAGCCGCGCGCGATCTTGTGCTCGCCCTGCGCGCCGGCTTCGACCACCGCAAGCTTGTGCTGAATGGCGAAATCGATCGCCTGATAGTAGCAGACCTCGAAATGCAGGAACGGGTGATGCTCGATCGCACCCCAGTTGCGGCCGAACAGCGTATCCGAGCCGATGAAGTTGATGGCGCCGGCGATCCAGCGCCCGTCGCGCTTGGCCATGATCAGCAGCACGTCGTCAGCCATGCTCTCGCCGATCAGCGCGAAGAATTTTCGGGTCAGATAGGGCCGGCCCCATTTGCGCGAGCCCGTCTCCATGTAGAACGCGAAGAACGCGTCCCAGGCGTCCTCGGTGATGTCCTTGCCGGTCAGCCAGTGGATGGTGATGCCGGCGCCGAGCGCGTCGCGGCGCTCGCGCTTCATCGCCTTGCGATGGCGCGAATTGAGCGTCGCCAGGAAATCGTCGAAGGTCGAAAACCCCTGATTGTGCCAGTGGAACTGCTGGTCGGTCCGCTGCAGGAAACCCTGGGCTGCGAGCAGCTCCCACTCTGCTTCCCGGGCGAAGGTGACATGGACCGAGGAGGCCTGGCTGATCCCGCACAACGCCTTGAGCCCCTGGGCGAGGGCGTTTCCGATCACCTGAGGGTCCTGGTCGGCGCGGACCAGCAGCCGCGGTCCGGTTGCCGGCGTGAACGGCACGGAGGCCTGGAGCTTCGGATAGTAGCGCCCGCCGGCGCGCTCATAGGCGTCGGCCCAGCCGCGGTCGAAGACGTATTCGCCCTGCGAGTGCGATTTCAGATAGCAGGGCACGACGCCCAGGACTTCGTCGCCGATTTTCGCCACCAGATGGCGCGGCGCCCAGCCGGTGCGCATTGTGGCCGAGCCGGAGGCTTCCAAAGCCGCGAAAAAGGCGTGGGAGACGAACGGGTTGTAGGCACGGCCGCAGGCGGGAGATGAGCCGGGCGTCACGCGGCCGTCGGGATTGGCGCAGGCGTCCCATGCTGCAGCCGGGATGTCGCTGACCACGGGGACGGCTTCGAGCGTGATCTCAGGTGATGCCATCGAGTCCTTGAAAATCCAGTCCTTGAAAAGCGAGTCCTTGAACAACCAGACAAGCGGCGTCCCGGCGGCGACGCTCGAACGGCCCGCCCATCAAGATCGTGCATCGCAGCACCGAGTTCAAGGCCGGCATCACGTCTCCGGCGTAAACCCTTCGAAGATCATCTGATCCGCGTAGCGGGCCGCAGCGGCGCGCTGCTCGGGGGTCCGGACGGTCCAGGTCAGGAGCGGACAACCGAACACGTTGCGCGCGATCCAGGGCGCTGGCGCCGGCAGCTGCTCGACCCAATAGGCGACGAAATGCGGTTGGGTGCCGAGGCCGTGCTTCAGATGCAGCATGCTGTCGCGCTGTGGCTGGGTCAGCTTGGCCCAATAGCCGTCCTCGTAGCTGCGCTGGGCGACGATGCCGCGCGTCAGCGTCGGCATGGTCTGGCGCAGGGCACGGACCTGGTCCGGATCGAACGACATGCCGACCACCGGGCCGGAATAGGCAGCGAGCACCTCGGCCATGCGCCGGACCAGGCGATGATCGCCCTGGAACGTGCTCTTGACCTCGACCACCAGCGGCACGCGCCCGGCGATCAGGTTGCAGAGCTCATTGAGCGTCATCATCCGCTCGTCGGTCTGCTTGAAGCTGACAGCCTTCAGCTCGGCGGCGGTCTTCTCGATCAGCAGGCCGGAGCCCTCGGTGAGCCGGCCGAGCTCGTAATCGTGATGCACCATCGCCTCGCCATCAGCCGACAGCTGGATGTCGCATTCGATGGCGAAATTGCCGGCGATGGCGCCGCGCGCGGCGGCCGGCATGTTCTCGATGATGCCACGGCTTGCGTCGTGCAGGCCGCGATGGGCGACGGGGCGGGCCGTCAGCCAGTCAGGTGCGCGCATTCGCCCCGTCCATTCTCTTCCGCGTCAATCCTACTCGACCTCGAACACACCTTCGACTTCCACCGCGGCATCGGACGGCAGTGATGACACGCCGACGGTGGTGCGGGCGTGGCGGCCCTTGGCGCCGAACGCTGCGACCATCAGGTCGGACGCGCCGTTGAGCACCTTCGGTCCGTCGAGGAAATCAGGCGCCGAATTGACGAAGCCGCCGAGCCGGACCACGCGCACGACCTTGTCGAGGTCGCCGATCGCCGCCTTGACCTGGGCGATCAGGTTGATCGCGCAGCCCTTCGCCGCGGCGTAGCCTTCCTCGAGCGACACCGGGCCGCCGAGCTTGCCGGTTGCGATCATCTTGCCGTCGGCGCCGAGGCAGACCTGGCCCGACACGAACAGCAGGTTGCCGGTGCGCACGAACGGGACATAATTGGCCACCGGCGCCTTCGGGGCCGGCAATGTGATGCCCTGTGCCGTCAGATTCTGTTCAACCGTACCCGCCATCGGAAATCCCCGTTCTGTCGCCTGAATGCCGGTCCCGTGCCGGACCGCGGCCCTGTTTGGCGCAGTTGCCAGTGACATGCAAGCCGCGGCGGCCGCTCGGCACGCCCTGCGCAATGCACGCCCCTTGGCGTCCGGATCGCACGTTTCCGTGAGACAGCCGCAGTTGCGACGTAATGCAGCGGTCTTTAATGTGACGGTTTAACGGTCCCAGGGAAAACTCATGGCTCATTCGTTTCGACTGTCGGTTGGCGCGCTCGCTGTCGCGGCGATCACATTCGGTTCGGCAGAGGCCGGAGCCGCGACGCCGTTCCTGCCGCACCAGGCGCTGTATGAGCTGAGCCTGGTCAAGGCGCGCGGGTCGAGCCCGGTCAACAGCGCGCGCGGCCGCATCCTGTACAATTTCTCCGGCAACGCCTGCAACGGCTACACTTCGGATTTCCGCCAGGTCTCCGAGCTCGATCTCGGCGAGGGCAAGGTGACCCTGAGCGACCTGCGCTCGACCGCCTGGGAGGACGGTGCCGGCAAGAGCTATCGCTTCAAGATCGACTCGCGGATGAACGATCAGGCCTCCAGCCCGGTCGACGGCATGGCCGAGCGCACCGGCGATCACATCACCGTCAAGCTCAAGCAGCCCGAGGCCAAGACCTTCACGCTGGACGGGGCGACCGTGTTTCCGACCGAGCAGATCCAGCGCATCATTGCAGCAGCCCGCGAAGGCAAGTCGCTGCTCGAGCTGTCGGTCTATGACGGCTCGGACAATGGTGAGAAGGTCTACAACACGCTTACGGTGATCGGAGCGCCGGTACCGGGCGACAAGACCATCGCCAAGCCCGATGCCTCGACGGCGAGCGACGAAATGAAGACGATGACGCGCTGGCCGGTCACCGTCAGCTATTACGACCGCGACGCCAAGCGGACGGAAGGCGAGCAGACGCCTGTTTATGCGATGTCGTTCGAGCTGTACGAGAACGGCGTCTCGCGCGCGCTCGTGCTCGACTACAATGACTTCGTCATCGCCGGGTCGCTCGGCAAGTTCGACGTCAAGGACAGCAAGGACGTGAAGGCCTGCAACAACTGACGCGGGCGTCATTCCGACGTCTCCGGGCCGCCATAGGCGATGCCGCGGATGACCGCGGCCTGACCGAATTTCTTGCGCAAGGCGTCCATCGCGCGCTCGGCTGAGGCCGAGCGGCGGTCGAGCATGTCGGTGTCGGAGGCGTCCGAGCCCGGGCGCAGCGCGCTGACGCCGGCGCCCATCAGGCGGAACGCGGTGCCATCAGTTTCGCGCGCCAGCATCTCCTTGCAGATCGCAAAGATCTTGCCGGCGAGCTGCGTCGGTGCCGCGATCGACTGCGAGCGCGTGCGCTGGCGGAAATCCGCGGTCTTCAATTTCAACGTGATGGTCGAGCCGGCGAGCTCGCTGC
This sequence comes from Bradyrhizobium oligotrophicum S58, assembly GCF_000344805.1. Lineage (NCBI taxonomy): Bacteria > Pseudomonadati > Pseudomonadota > Alphaproteobacteria > Hyphomicrobiales > Nitrobacteraceae > Bradyrhizobium > Bradyrhizobium oligotrophicum. The sequence continues at coordinate 3,668,215 of NC_020453.1, forward strand.
TCTTGAGCCGCGACGACACCTTCTCCGACAGCCGCCACAGCGTCTTTTCCAACGTGGCGTAGTCGCGGATGTCGGTGTCGAAGGTGGTTTCGCTCGAGATCGTCTTGGCGCCGCGATCGGCCACCACCTTGCGATCGTCGATGCCGCGCGCCAGCCGCCACAGCCTGCGGCCGTCGCCGCCGAACTGTTTCATCAGCTCGATCTCGTCGGCGCGCTGCAGGTCGGCGATGGTGCGGAAGCCGTGGTTGGCCAGCCGCTGCTGGGTGGCCGGGCCGACGCCGAAGATGAAGCCGACCGGCTTGCCGGCCAGCATCGTCAACGCTTCCTCCTGGTCGAGCGCGGCGAAGCCGCGGGGCTTGTCGAGATCGGAGGCGATCTTGGCGAGGTACTTGTTGCAGGACAGCCCGACCGAGACGGTGATGCCGATGTCGCGCTCGACCTCGCGGGCGAACCGCGCCAGCACCTTCGCCGGGATCATGCCGTGGACCCGCTCGGTGCCGGAGAGGTCGAGGAATGCCTCGTCGATCGACAGCGGCTCGACCAGCGGCGTCAACGCCTGCATGGCCTGCCGCACCTCGCGGCCGACGCGGACATATTTGGCCATGTCGGGGGGAATCACCGCGGCCGAGGGACACAGCTCCAGCGCCTTGAACATCGGCATCGCCGAGCGCACGCCATAGGTGCGCGCGATGTAGCAGGCCGCCGACACCACGCCGCGCTTGCCGCCGCCGATGATCACGGGCCGGTCGGCGACCTCCGGATTGTCGCGTTTCTCGACCGTCGCGTAGAAGGCGTCGCAGTCGATATGGGCGAGCGTCAGCGCGGGCAGGGCGCGGTGTCTGACCAGCCGCGGCGAGCCGCAGGCAGAACAGCGGCGCGCGCCAAAATTTAAATCCGCCAGGCAGTCGCGGCAGAAGCAGGCCGGGCAGCCAGCGGCGCGCGACGCTTCCCCTGGCGCCGAAATGGTCACGGCACGTCGCGCTCCCACTGCCGGTCGCCCAATACCTGCCGTGCTGCCATGATATTGGTCGGATGTAACTTGGAGTGGGCGGCAAAAGCCTTTACCGTCTCGTCGTCGCGCAGCACGAAATCGAGTACGCTGGCCAGGAAATTCGGGTCGGCCGCCGAGGATCGCAGCGTCTCCGGCCCAATCCCGCTCTCGGCCAGGAAGCGGCCGAGCCGCTCCGGTTCCCCGGCGAGGAAGCCGAGGGCCTGAACTGCAACAATTTCAGCGACTTCGCGCGGATTTCGAACGGGCTTTTTCAACGGCGCATTTGCCTTTCCATTAACTTGTCGTCTCTACTTTGCGTGCATCATGCCCGAGTCTTCGAAGCGGGTTCAAGCAAGTGGAAACCATCTCGGGCGAAGATGGAATACCGACTTAACGGCTTTGAACGAATCTGGGTCTAGTTTGAATTAGATGAGTAGCGGTGGACAGGTGTCCGCCCGAGGGCAGGTTCGGTGTCAGTGATTCGGAGGGACGGATGGGTAAGACCGTCCTGATCGTGGAGGACAATGAGCTCAATATGAAGCTCTTTCGCGATCTGTTGGAAGCGCATGGGTATCAGACCTCCGGCACGTCCAGTGGTGTGGAGGCGCTCGACATCGTGCGCCGGACGCGCCCCGACCTGATCCTGATGGACATTCAGCTGCCCCAGGTGTCGGGCCTGGAGGTGACGCGCTGGATCAAGGACGACCCGGAATTGCGCGCTATTCCTGTGGTCGCGGTCACTGCCTTCGCCATGAAGGGCGACGAGGAGCGTATCCGCGAGGGGGGCTGCGAGGCCTATCTTTCGAAGCCGATCTCGGTCGGAAAATTCATTGAAACGGTACGACGTTTTATCGGCTGAGGAGTTTCTGCAGTGTCCGCGCGCATCCTGGTCGTCGACGACGTCCCTGCCAACGTCAAGCTGTTGGAGGCGCGGCTGTCGGCGGAATATTTCGACGTGCTGACCGCCTCGAATGGCGCCGAGGCGCTGCAGATCTGCCAGCGCGCCGAATGCGACATCATCCTGCTCGACGTCATGATGCCGGACATGGACGGGTTCGAGGTCTGCCGCCGGCTGAAGTCGAACCCGGCGACGCATTTCATCCCCGTGGTGATGGTGACGGCGCTCGACAGCCCGTCGGACCGCGTGCGCGGGCTGGAGGCCGGCGCCGACGACTTCCTGACCAAGCCAGTGTCCGACGTGGTGCTGATCGCACGCGTGCGGTCGCTGACGCGGCTGAAGATGATGACCGACGAGCTGCGCATGCGCGCGCTGACCTCGATCGAGATCGGCGTGCAGGCGCCCGAGCGCAACGCAGTCGCCGATAGCGGCAGGGGCGGACGGATTCTGCTGGTCGACGACCGGCCGTCGTCCTATGAGCGGCTCGGGCCGATGCTGGCGACCGAGCACTCCGTCGATGTCGAGACCAATCCCGCCGAGGCCGTGTTCAACGCCGCCGACGGCAATTACGACCTCGTCATCGTCTCGCTCGACCTGAACGACTTCGACGGCCTGCGGCTGTGCAGCCAGCTGCGCTCGCTGGAGCGCACCCGTCACGTGCCGATCCTGGCGATTGCGGAAGCCGAGAACAATTCGCGGCTGCTGCGGGGGCTCGAGATCGGCGTCAACGACTATCTCCTGCGCCCGGTCGACAAGAACGAGCTGCTGGCGCGCGCGCGCACCCAGATCCGCAAGCGCCGCTACACCGATCACCTGCGCGACAACGTGCAGAACTCGATCGAGATGGCGATCACCGACGCGCTCACGGGCCTGCATAACCGCCGCTACATGGAGACGCATCTGGCGACGCTCGCCGACCAGGCGGCGAGCCGCGGCAAGCCGCTGGCGCTGATGATGCTCGACATCGACTACTTCAAGTCGATCAACGACAATTACGGCCACGATGCCGGCGACGACGTGCTGCGCGAATTCGCCATGCGCGTGCGCAAGTCGATCCGCGGCATCGATCTCGCCTGCCGCTATGGCGGCGAGGAATTCGTGATCGTGATGCCCGAGACCGACCTGCATGTCGCCGGCATGGTCGCCGAGCGGCTGCGCCGCTCGGTCGCCAACGAGCCGTTCGCGGTCCACAAGGGCGAGAAGCGCATCGAGGTCACGGTCTCGATCGGCATCTCCACCCTGGAGCAGAAGGGCGAGCCGATCGCCGACGTCATGAAGCGCGCCGACAATGCGCTGTACCGCGCCAAGAACGAAGGCCGCAACCGGGCGGTGGCCATCGCGCCCGTGCATCAGCCGTCCTCCTTCCTGCCGCAAGCCGCCGGCCGCGGCCGCTGAGGGGCAGGGCGCCCTGACGTCCAACGACAGATGGCCATGAGGCTCCCCGCTGTCATCACCCGCGAAAGCGGGTGATCCAGTATTCCAGAGACTTCGTGGTTGACCGAGCCGCCGCGGCGTACTGGATCGTCCGCCTTCGCGGACGATGACAGTTGTGGGTGTCGCGTTCACCGTCTGCTTCATCAAGGCGAGCCGATCCGTCCTCGCGACGCAGATGCATCCGAGCTATGCCCATCAAAACCCTCTTCGAGAACAGAGGGCGCAGGGAAGGCCGGGTGCTGGCCGCACCCATGGTCCGCGTGCAACAAAAAGCACGCGGCAGAACCACAGGTACGAACCGGACATCCGGCCCTCCCTGCGCGATGGCTTTACGGCTTACTCCGTGCTCTCCCCGGGGACCGGCGTTCTTGCCCCCGTCATCAGCGCGCTTGTCGCAACGCCGACTTGGCATCAGCGTCGGGATGCCAGGACCACACGGCTTGACCGTGCGCATCGGATCGTTCGTCGGCGCGGATCAAACCACGCTGCAACCCGACACGCCCACCGCAGCCCACCTCCACGTTCGTGACGATCGCGATACGTCCCTCATGGCGAGGTGGGATGATCGGGAGATAGCATTAATTCCGAAAAAGAGAAATAGAAAAATTGCCGCGGGGAGAACCGATGAAAACGATCTGGTTGAAAGAGCTTGCGAATTTAGTTCTTCGGCGCAGGGCTTATCGGTTGGATGATCCGTGGGGCGGATCAGCGCAGCGCATCCGCCGCATGCATGGCTGTGAAACGGCGGATCGCGCAAGTTCTAACTAATCCACCCCTATGTGCTGCTCATCACGGTGCATGAACTCACATGCTGAAATCGATCCGCAAGGTTGACACGCAAAAGGACTATATATATTGTATAACAACCTATAATTGATAATGTAGGCTGCTCTTTAGCCATGCGAGACATGCTCACTAGAGACGAGTAACGACGGCCGGAGGACGAAACAATGGCTGTACGACCAGAGCCTGGACAGTACGTTATCTTCACCAAGCAAACGGAAAAGATGTGCATAGGGGTCGATAGCAGGAATGGTTTGGTCCTGCGGACCTACAGCAAGGCTCAGACGGACCTCATATGGAACGTCTGGCCGATACCGGGTAGCGACTCTTTCTATCTGCAACACAGCCATTTTGAAAACTGCGTGCGCTTCTCTGGAGGGGGAGTCCAACTCGCCATACAGCCACTTCAACCTCTGAACCATCAGTTCGTCCTGCATATTGACGCAACAGGCGACAACTATTGTGTCATCAATAATCACGATGGTTCCCAGGTATTCGACTGCAAGAGTGACGGGAAATCTGACGGAACGCTGATAATCAGCTATCCTTGGAACAAAGGAGATAATCAGGTGTGGAGATTGGCCGCTTCGATGGCCCTGCCGCGAGGCGTCCAGTTGATACATGAAGAGGTGGCCTCGGAACCTGAGGACCTGGAAGGTGGCTAAGGTGTAGCGCTCCAGCCGGCAAGTCTTCCGCTTATGGCTACCGGCTTGCGGTCTTCAGCAGGCATAATTGACCGTCCCGTAGGGCGGATGAGCGTTAGCGTGATCTGCCAACGATCAAAGCTCGTCATGATACGGCGGATAGCGCTCACGCTCATCCGCCCTGCGCCCTACGAGCTGACCCGCCTATGAGGGCCTCGCACCGAACATGACCTCGGCCGTTCTTGCGGTGCCGCCTTTGCGGCCGGGCGCCGTGTGAGAGCTCCAGTACAGGTTGGTGTGGGCGATGACCTGGCGGGGCGGCGGGGCGCCGAAGGAGGTGAGATCTTCGGTCGTGTGGGCATCGCTGACCAGCGTGGCGTCGTAGCCGCGGGTGATCGCGCCGTGCAGGGTGGAGCGGATGCACTGGTCGGTTTGCGCGCCTGTCACGACGAGCTGGCCGATCCCGCGAGCGGCGAGCTGCGCTTCGAGCTCGGTGCCCTCGAATGCGTCGGGGTAGCTCTTGTGCACGACGGGCTCGCCGGCGGCAGGCACGAGTTCGGGCACGAGCTCCCACTCCGGCGACCCCGAGAGCAGACCTCGATCATGATGCTGCACCCACATGACCGCCACACGCGCCCGCCGGGCGCGCTCGACAAGTGACGCGATGTTCGCCACGACCTTGTCGCGGTCGTATGCAGCAGCCAACACGCCGTTCTGCACGTCGATCACGAGCAGCGCGGTGTTCGGTCGATCAGCGAGTGTAACCATTGCCGACTCTAGGCTGAATGAGGGGACGGTTGGAGCGACGCTGCGGCCCGCCTCGTCGAGCTTGGCAATCAGGCCGTTGTGCTCACGATACTAGCAGGGGACCGCGCGACTCTGCGACATCTTTTGCCGCGACACCGAACAATGATGTGTGCCTGTGCTGAGTCAGTCCGTAGGGCGGATCAGCGCAGCGTCATCCGCCGCTCTTTGCACGATGGCGGATGACGCTAGCGCTGATCCGCCTTACTACGAACTGACGCCAATCTGCCGGCCAATTCACCTTTTGCCGTATTCTGTGAAAACGTAGTCTTTCGACTGCACCACGGTGTGACATGAGAAGCCGCATTTGGCGTCATTGGCCTGCGGCGGGGTGTCGGATTCCGTGGCCGGCGTGAACGTGCCGGCGGCGGCGTCGTAGTTGAACGCGGCCCATCCCCATCCGCCGCTGTCCGCAAACCGCTTGCTGTCCTTCACCATGAAGTCCACGTCGTGCAGAGTGCCGGGCACGGTCGTCTCCGGGAAGTACTGGTTCATCTTCGGCGTCCAATGGATCTTCGCCATCCTGGCGCCATCCGGAAAGGCCTTGCCGTTCTCGGGGACACCCGACGCGTAGGCCTCGATCATCGCCGGATTGGCGAGGATCACCGCGACCAGCTTCAGGTTGGGGCTCTGGCTGGTGGCAACGACCTGCCAGCCTTCGTAGCCCCTGAACTCGGCGAATGCGAGCCCGCCGGGGACCTTCAAACTGTATTTGTCCTGCTGCGCGACGGCGATGCCGCCGAGAACAAGAAGGACGATGGCGGCGAACGTGATCGCCACGGCGCGGAGAAATCGACGATCACGATGGGTCTGTTCCGACATGTCTCACCTCCCACTCTGGTTATGGTCGAGCCGCGACCCAATGTCGTTTCTGGGCAGCGTGCAGTCGATCGCCAAGTACACGGGATAGGGATAGATGCATCAGACGTGCCCTCGCTGCGTGATTTGAGAGGGCGAAGCGTAGCGACGGTCTCGTCACCGAAAGTGCCACGAGCTGGGCTGTGACCTAATCATTATGCGCCCAACGGCCAGATGACTCCAGTGGAAACCGCTGAAGCCCAGCGCAGCTGCTCAGCGCGGTGTGCTCCGACCGCTGTTCTACGAATGCGCGAAACCGCGAGGGCGGCAAAGCTGATCCACCCCGTCGTGCGGTCGGACTACACCTACTCGCCTCCAGGATGCACGCCTGCGACATATCGCTTGATGTGCCGTGCGTCCCGTGGTATGTACATGCCATGAGCAAATCGGTGCGCATCGTCAACTTCAATCACATGACCGGCTTCGGCTGGGCTGTGGAAGGAGTCGTGCGCTAGCAATTCGACGACACGATCTTCCACCAGGCCCCGCCGGCATCGGACGGGGCCTTTTGTTTGGCCTTTGCTCCCTGCCGGCACAACAGCAGGAGCGTAGGATGCCACCCCACCAGACGAATGCGACCATCGACACCGCGCGCCGTGACGCGCGGCTCGACGTCGATTTCTCCGTTGCATCGGTCAAAGACGCGATGAGCAGCGTACGGCCAGCAACGTCTCCCGATGCGTGCATGGCCGTGCGCCAAGACGCATCGTCGGAGAAGGACGCTGCCGGACCGCCGGCCACGCCGACCTGGTTGATCATCCGCCTGATCGGCCGTTGCTGGCGCGCCCTTCAGGAGCGGAATCGTCGCGAGAGCCTGCGAGCGAACCTCTACGAGCTCAGCGAACGCGAGCTCACGGATATCGGCATCACGCGGGCCGAGATCGAGCACATCGCCGCGCTGCAGACGCTCGACGGGTTGAAGGACGACCCGCGATATTTCGGGATCGTCTCCCGCACGATCATGTAGCCGTCGCTGAGCATGGTCATGAGGAAAGCGTGGCTCAGCGAATGATCCCGCAGCGACGACGTTCTGACTCGGCGGATGACGCTCACGCTCATCCGGCGCGGCAGCGCCGTCATTGCGAGCGTCAGCGAAGCAATCCAGAGTCCCGCACGCGACTCTGGATTGCTTCGCTTCGCTCGCAACGATGGCGGAGAGACCAGCGTCCTGCTCGAACAGCATTCTGGCAGCATTCTGTCGGAGTCGGGTGTGCGTGCAGATATCGGCGAGGGGCGAGTCTTGCGCATGGGTGCTCGATTGCGAGTGCAGGAACTACATGCCTTGATCTCGCGCCATCGTCATGGTACACGCAAACCATGATCAACGTCGTGCGCAACGCCAACCGCAAACATACGACCCGCCGTAGCCGGGCCGTGGGGGGAGTCGTGCGCTAGGTTTCGACGACACGATCATTCCACCAGGCCCCGCCGGCATCGGACGGGGCCTTTTGTTTGGCCTTTGCTCCTTGCCGGCACCACACAGCAGGAGCATCCGATGCCGCCCCAGACCCACCTCACTGCCGAGATCGCGCGCGGCGCCGCGCCTCTCGGTCTCGATCGTCCCATCGCCGCCGCGACCAACGCCGCGTGTGGCGTGCCAGCCGCGCCGCGACCAGCTGCATCCATCGCGGTGCTGCGCGACGCCGTGTCGGAAAAGGACGCCGCCGGGCCGCCGGGCGCGGCAGGGCCGGGCCTGTTCAGTCTGCTCGCGCAATATTGGCTCGCCTTTCAGGATGGCCGCCGGCTGCGCAGGATGCGCATCCATCTGCACGACCTGAGCGAGGCGCAACTCATGGATATCGGCCTGCCACGAGGCGACATCGAGCACATCGCCGCTCACCGTGCTCTGGAAAGGCTCAAGGACAACACGGTGCATCTCATGATGTCGCGCGGTGTAATGTAGTTGCGCGGGCAAGCCAGCGCCGGCGCTGTACAGCGCGGGTGGTCGTCGGTAGGGCGGCTCCGCGTGGTCTGCCGCGGCGACGGAGGAGAGATCGTGCGTCAGGCGTAGCGATCATTCCGCAGAGCGTGCGAGGGGGCCGTTCGTGCCTCCACGCAGCGTAGTTCGCCGCTTTTGGAGTTGGAGTTCCGCCGGAACTGCCCGGCGTGGCGGACGTTTGTCTGGGCCAAGGAGGAGCGCCCAATGAAGAAGCTGATGTTCGCGGTTGCCGTGTCGCTGTCCGTTCTGCCGTCATTCGCCCAAGCCCAGGGCCATATGGGTACGCCGCAGGAGCAGAAGGCCTGTGCCCCCGACGCCAAGCGGTTCTGTCGCAGTCAGCTCGGCGACGACTTCGGCGTCCAGAATTGCCTGACGCAGAATCGGGCCAAGCTGAGCAAGCGCTGCTCGGCGGTGTTCCAGAGTCATGGGATGTAGCCGAACGCGTAGCTCGCGGTGCGCGCGCGACGCCGGGGAGCTCTGATCACGAACTCCTCGGCGCCGCTTCGCATTCGGCGCCAGCATCGCTGCGCTGCTTTCAAGCCATCGGTTGCCGCCAATCAGGCCGTCTCGATGCTGCCTGGCTTGTCCTCATCCGACGCCTCAGCCGCAGCCTCTGCAAAGCGCAAGGTGGCGGTCGTCCCGCCGCCGGGCGTGGAGGTGATGACGAACGCGCCGCCATGAGCGGCCATGATCTCGTGGACGATCGACAGGCCGAGACCGGCGCCGCCTTGCGCGGCATTGCCGGTCTGGAATGGCTCGATCAGCCTGTGCTCGTAGTTCGGAGAGAATCCGGCGCCGTCATCGCTGATCGACACGCTGCCGCGGCCGAGCGTGGCCGTGACGCGTTTGGCGCCACCGGCGTGGATCAACGCATTGCCGACCAGATTGGCCAGCGCGCTGCGGATGGCGGCCTCCACGCCCTGCACGACGGTCCCTTCCGCCTCGGCCTGCTCCAGCGACAATTCGATGCCTGCATCCAGCGCCGACGGGCCGAAATCGGCCAGCGCGTCCCGCGCCACGTCCGCAAGATCGATCGGTCCTTTTTCGATGGCATGATTCTGCAGCCGCGCCAGGTCCAGCATGGCCGCGACCAGCGAGCTCAGCCGGCGCATGTCGCGCACCAGCGCGCTCCTCAATTGCGGCTCGGCGACATCCTCGATCCTGGCCCGCAGCAAGGTCAGTGGCGTCCGCAACTGATGGGCTGCATTGCCGAGGAAGCGGCGCTGCATCTTGATGTAGGCGTTGATCTCGTCGAAGGCGCGGTTCAAGGCCTCGACCAGCGGCTTGAGCTCGATCGGCACCTCGTCGAGGGCAATCGATCCCTGCGGCGCCGACGGGTCGATCGCCAGCGCGCGCCGCGTCACGCGTTCGATGCCTCGCGCCACGAAGCGCCCCGATAGCCAGGCCCCGAGAATCACCGTCGACGCGAAGGCGAGCGCCCCGAGAGACAGCGGAAAGGCATTGCGAGCCACAAAGGACAGCAGCATCTGGCCGAACCGGACCTGCGCCCCGCCGACCATCATCACCAGATCGGACGGGCCCCAATTGATGACGGCGAGGCAGAACGTCGCGTTCTGGTCCAGCGTGTTGAGGACCGAGAATCCGATCGGTCCGCCATAGGGCAGCGAGAACGGCAGCGCCGGCCTGTGGTCGCCGCCGAACTCGGTGATCAGCTTCTCGTAGGACACGACGTACCACAGCTTCGGGCTGAACGATTTCAGCTCCTCGACGCGGCGCGTGGAGCGGATGGTCAGCGCGTGGCCGGGATCAACCACCGCGGCGTCATAGAGGATGCCGGCGGCGACGCGGCACACGACGGGATCGTATTCGCGCAGCTGCGCTTGCCAGACGGTGATGGTGATGGTGGCGAGGAAGATGGCCGTTGCGGCAAGGCCGAGCGACAGCGTGAACGTCCGGGCGATCGACTTCATCGGCTCTGCGCCATTCGCAGCATGTAGCCGATGCCGCGCATGCTGCGGATCTCGACATTGCCGCCGAGCTCGAACAGCTTCTTGCGCAGCCGTGAGACCTGGGCTTCCAGCGTGTTGGATTCGATCTCGTCGTCGAAGCCGTAGATCTCCTCGATCAGGGCGGCGCGCGTGACGACGCGGTCGCGCCGCGTCAGCAATGCGCCGAGGATCAGCGCCTCGCGCCGGCGCAACAGGACCTTGTTGTCGGCGACGACGGCCTCGTTGCTGCCGAGATGCAGCTCGACATTGCCGAACGACAGGGATGGCTGCACCAGCAGCCGCGGCCGCCGCAGCACGGCCCGCACGCGGGCGATGAACTCGTCCGGCTCGAACGGCTTGCCGAGATAGTCGTCGGCGCCGCCGTTGAGACCTTCGATCACGTCTTCCTTGGAATCCTTGGCGGTCAGCATGATGATGGCCGGCCGCTCCGGCAACTGTCCGAGCGCGGTGAAGATCGCGAGCGCGTCGCCATCGGGCAGCATGCGATCGACGATCGCCAGATCATATTTGAAGCTCTTCAGCGCATGCTGCGCGTCCGACACCGATCCGACCGTATCGACCACACCGTGCAACTGCGCCAGCAGGCGACTGACATAGGCGCCGATCTGCGGTTCGTCTTCGATCACGAGGGAGCGCACAACCACCTTCCTTGCAGCAACCGGCCAATGAAGCCGCGGGGATCGTGACATTCCCTGTTTGGCCCGATTGTGGCGCTTCGGGCCAGGCAGACACATTCCCTTACGGCAGGCGGACCGGCCAGGGCAAGCGACGTCCAGATCGCGCAGCTTCTGCTTCTGCAGAAACAAAAGCCATCGGCGCTCGCGCGGGCAATGTTCGGGCAATGTTGGGCTGCGGGCCGATGGCGTCGTCGCTGAACGTTACGGGCGGGCAATCTTCGCGCAATGTTGCCCCGGCAATTGAGGGACACGAATCCACACCAACGGGCCTGACAAAGAGGCCCGCCGGCAAAGGTCCCTGCAATGAAGCATGCCATCGACGCCGCTCTTCGCTGTCCCGCGAGGCGCGCGCACCGAACTCTCTTCGCCGCAACGCTTGCGGCTCTCAGCCTGACGGCGACGGGCTTCGACCGCGCATCGGCCCAGACTGCATTCACCTTGCCGGCGCCACCATTCGAGTTGTCGCTGCTGCCGCCGGCGTCGGGCAACTGGACCGTCATGATCGGCGCCGAGGGGCGCTACAAGCCGGACTTCGATGGCGCGAAGCACAGCATGTTCAGTCCGATCCCGATCTTCTCCATCCGCCGCGCCGGATCGGCGGATCAGTTTCGCAGTCCGCGCGACAATGCGAGCATCGCCCTGATCGATTTCGGCAATCTGCGCGCGGGCCCCGCGGCCAAGTTCGTGCCGTCGCGAAAGGCCGGCAGCTATGCCGCGCTCAACGGTCTCGGCGACGTCAAGGCCGCGTACGAGCTCGGCGGCTTCATCGAGTATTTTCCCGTCGACTGGTTTCGCGTGCGCAACGAGACCCGCGGCGGCTTCGGCGGCCATCAGGGCGTCGTCTCCGACTTCTCGGCTGATTTCATCGTGCCGGTGACGCGGGCGATCACCGTGTCGGCCGGTCCGCGCTTCACCTGGGAAAGCGCGAAGGCCGTCTCGCCCTATTTCAACGTCGACACCGTCCAGGCGATGGCGACGGGGCTTCCGGTGTTCACCGCCAATGGCGGCGCGCATTCCGCCGGGGCCGGCCTGCAGGTGAAGTATCAGATCAATCCGCAATGGGAGGTGCATTCCTACATCGAATATGACCGGCTGCTCGGCGACGCCGCAAAGAGCCCGATCGTAACGGCGCGCGGATCAGTGAACCAGACCACGGTCGGCATCGGCGCGTCCTACGCTTTCGACTTCAAGATCCGGTAGGGAACGCCATGCGCTACGTCAGCCGATACGTTTGGATTGCAGCGAGCTTCCTGTTCTGGTGCGCCATCGCCATCCTTCTCGTCCTGAGCAGCCGCGCTGATGCATTGTTCGAAACGCGGGATCAAAAGCTCAGCGCGGTCAAGACCGTCGGTATCGTTTCGGCGGTCGGTGATCAGTTCATCCTGGCGAGGGCAGGGCTCACAGGTCTCGACAACAGCTCGCGCAACGTGCCGATCGCGTCCTGGCGACTCGATGAGCTGATCACGCAGGAGGTGGGGAAGGCGCTGAGCGTCCGCTTCCAGGTGCAGCCGGTCACCTATCCGCGCGCCGCCTTTGCGGCGATCCAGGACTCTGCGATCACGGCCGTCAATCTCGTTCGCGACGATCCGTTCAAGAAGCTGCTGCGGACCGAGCTGTCGCCGCAGGGACTCGACGCCTACATCGTCATCACCAGGGCCAAGGCGAATTTCGGCGGCAGCAACCGGAAGGTGGAAGGGGTAGGCCTGATCACCTACAGCACGGTTCTGGAATCCTTCAGCCTGCTCCACGCGCTGTACGAGATCAGGGTGTTCGATGGCAAAACGTTCGACATCATCGAGAAGCTGGCGGCCGGGCCGTCCGATGACGCATCGAGCGTTCGGCTCGCCGGCCCCAGCCTCGTGCTCGACGGCAATTTCGACGCGCCGGACGAGACGCTGCACCGGGCGATCGTCGATCTCCTCAGCCGCAGCCTTCCGGGCACGCTGAGCGATCTGCACCTGGCCGATCCGCGGTAGTTCAACGCGCCGGCGATCTCGAAATTGTTGAGAATGGATACGAGACGACAGCGAGATTCCGGGTTCAAGGCCTGCGGCCGTGCCCCGGAATGAGGGTGGCTGTGACGTCGTAAAGTGGACCGCGGAGTGATGGCCGACGATCAGGCGGCGCGGACCTTGCGCAGGAACTTGTCCAGCTCGTCCTTGAGGTGATCGCTCTCGCGCGACAGCGAGTGCGCGGAGGCCAGCACCTGGGAGGAGGCGGTGCCGGTGGCGTTGGCACCCTGGCTGACATCGCCGATATTGCCGGCCACGCGCGCGGTGCCGCCGGCGACCTCCTGCACGTTGCGCGAGATCTGGCCGGTGGCGGCGCCCTGCTGCTCGACGGCAGCGGCGATGCCGGCGGCGATTTCCGAGATCTGCTGGATGGTGCCGCCGATCTGCTTGATCGACGCGACCGACGACTGCGTCGCGCTCTGGATGCCCTCGATCTGCTGGCTGATCTCCTCGGTGGCCTTGGCGGTCTGCGACGCCAGCGCCTTGACCTCGGAGGCGACCACCGCGAAGCCGCGCCCGGCATCGCCAGCGCGCGCGGCCTCGATGGTCGCGTTCAGGGCGAGCAGGTTGGTCTGGGCGGCAATCGAGGTGATCAGCTTCAGCACGTCGCCGATGCGCTCGGCGGTGCGCGACAGCTCGCTGATGCCGACATCGGTCTGCTCGATCTGGCGGACGGCCTCCTTCGCAATGCTGGTCGATTCCCTGACCTGGCGGCCGATCTCGTGCACGGAGGAGGTCATCTCTTCGGCGGCGGAGGCGACCGACTGCACGTTGGCCGAGACCTGGCCCGAGGCCGAGGCCGCGCTGCTCGACAGCTGCTGGGTCTGCTCGGCGGTCTTGGTCAAAGTGTTGGCCGAGACCTCCAGCGTGCGCGCGTCGGCGTGGACCTTGTTGATGATCTGGCCGACAGTGGATTCGAACTCGTCGGCCATGCGCTGCATGGCGCCGTGCTGCTCGGTCTTGGCCGCGTCGAGATAGACCGAGATCGCCAGATCCATGTCGATCATCGCCGCCTTGGCGATCGCGGCCTGGAGAAAGGCCTTCTTCTCGCGCGCCGCCTGGCCGCCGAACCAGCCGTCCGAGACCTCGGTCTCGATCGCCTTCTGCAGGCCGGTGACGATCAGCGAGTAGCCCGCGATGTACCAGCGCGGCTCCAGCCCCATGCGGTTATGGGCGAGGCCGATCCGGGTCACGGACTTCACATAGGCGTCGTCGAACTTGGCGGTCGCCAGCGACATCCAATGATCGTGCTGGGCCTGCTTGGCGTGCCGCATCGCGGCCTGGCTGGAAAACATCTTGGCCAGATTCGGAACCTTGCCGACATGGGCATAGAACTTGTCGAGCAGGCCGGGCAGCACCTTGCCGATCAGGGGCCGCAGCTCCCGGAGAGCCTCTCGCGTCGCGTTGTCGATGCCAATGAAGTCGAGACGGGATTGCAGGGTGTGAAGTTCGGTCATCGCTGGTCCGCCCGTATCGATCACGCAAGGGAGAGGCCGCGCTGCAGCAGGGTGCCTCGTTACCCCGGGGTATACGGGTTTGGTTGATGGTTCCTTACGGGGGGAACTTGAATTTTCAGCGGTGCGGAGAATGTTACCGGGAAGGGGCGGGGGAGGGCGGCGAAGACAGCCCGCGTGCGACTTCTCGAGGCTGGTCGAGCGCAATAAAAAACGGGGCCGAAACGGCCCCGTCGAAGTCGATAGCAGACCGCGATCTTACTTGATCTTGGCTTCGCGGAATTCGACGTGCTTGCGCGCGACCGGGTCGTACTTCTTCTTGACCATCTTGTCGGTCATGGTGCGCGAATTCTTCTTGGCGACGTAATAGAAGCCGGTGTCGGCCGTCGACACGAGCTTGACCTTGATGGTGACCGCCTTGGCCATGTCTTGAACCTCTGGAATCGGGATCGGGGGTGGGCACCGGCCAAAGAGGGGGCGCCGTTGGCCGGCAACCTACCCAGCCAGCCCCCAAAGTCAAGGTTTCCGGGGCAGAATCTGAGCCTCTAAGCCGGGAAGAAGCGGTTTTTCGGCCGCGGCAGGCCCAGATTGTCGCGCAGGGTCGGCCCTTCATACTCGTTCCGGAAGATGCCGCGGCGCTGCAGCTCGGGAATCACCTTGTCGACGAAGTCGTCGAGCCCGGCCGGCAAATACGGGAACATGATGTTGAATCCGTCGGAGCCGCGGCTCACCAGCCAATCCTCCATCTGGTCGGCGATGGTTTTGGCGGTGCCGACGAAGGACAGCCCGCCATAGCCGCCGACCCGCTGCGCCAGCTGCCGCACGGTGAGCTTGTCGCGCGCGGCGACGTCGACGAGGCGCTGGCGGCCGCTCTTGGAGGCGTTGGTCTCGGGGATAGCAGGCAGCGGGCCGTCCGGATCGAAGCCGGATGCATCGGTGCCGAGGATGACCGAGAGCGAGGCGATGGCACTGTCGTAATGCACCTTGCTGTCGAGCAGCGCGCGCTTCTCCTTCGCTTCGTCGACGCTGTCGCCGACCACGACGAAGGCGCCGGGCAGGATCTTCAGATGCTCCGGATCGCGGCCGACCTTGTCCATGCGGCCCTTGATGTCGGCATAGAGCTTCTGCCCGTCGGCGAGGCTGCCGCCGCCGGTGAACACGGCCTCCGCGGTCTCGGCCGCGAGCTGCTTGCCGTCCTCGGAGGCGCCGGCCTGCACGATGACGGGCCAGCCCTGCACGGGACGGGCGATGTTCAGCGGTCCGCGGACCTTGAGATATTTGCCGTTGTGATCGAGCACGTGCATCTTGGCAGGATCGAAGAACAGACCCTGCTCGACGTCGCGCACGAACGCATCGTCGGCGAAGGAGTCCCAGAGACCGGTCACGACGTCGTAGAACTCCCGCGCACGCTTGTAGCGCTCGGCATGCTCCATGTGATCGTCGAGCCCGAAATTCAGCGCGGCATCCGGGTTGGACGTGGTCACGATATTCCAGCCGGCACGGCCGCCGGAGATATGGTCGAGCGAGGCGAAGCGGCGCGCGACGTGATAGGGCTCGTCGAAGGTCGTCGATCCCGTCGCGATCAGCCCGATGTTCTCGGTCACCGCGGACAGCGCCGACAGTAGCGTGAACGGCTCGAACGAGGTCACGGTGTGGCTGCGCTTCAGCGCATTGATCGGCATGTTCAGCACGGCGAGATGGTCCGCCATGAAGAAGGCGTCGAACTTGCCGGCCTCGAGCTTGCGGATCAGCTGCTTCAGATGCGCGAAATTGAAGTTTGCGTCCGGCCAGGCGCCGGGATAGCGCCACGCGCCGGTGTGGATCGAGACCGGGCGCATGAAGGCGCCGAGCTTGAGTTGACGTGGGGCCATGAGGGGGCGTCCGCGATGGTTTCTGTCTTGGGGAGATAGGAACTCGGCCCATGCCTGTCAGCAACCCGCCACAGAACACGATTTCGTTTTTGGTGGCGGAAGTAGCACGCTCATTCCGCGGTGAGCCAACGTAGGCAATGCAGACCACGATGTCGTCCCGGCGAACGCCGGGACCCATATCCCCAGGGAGGAGTTCGAGGCAGGCTGGTCATTGGCTTTTTGCGCATCACGTCCGCCGCAGGGTTGGGTCCCGGACAAGCCGCGTCGCGCTGGCGCGCGTCGCGGCTTGTCCGGGACGACACTTTTGGCGTTGCTAGGACAACCGTCTCATAGCGAGCTTCGCCAAGCCTTGCGTGATGAGACCGCTAATGCCCCTGCGCACGCTCGTCGAAGGCGGAGAGCACCGCGAGCGTCATCGCGGTGACGCCGGTCTCGATGGTCGGCTTCGGCACCGGCGCGAACAGGGGCGAGTGGTTGGACGGCAGCGGTGGACCGCCCTCGCGCGCGGCGGCGACGCGCTCGGGATCATAGACGCCGATATTGAAGAACATCGACGGCACGCCAGCCTTGACGTACTCCGAATAGTCCTCGCTCGCGGTGCCCGGCGGCGATGTCCTCAGGTGTTCGCCGAATGCCGCCTTCAGCACCGGCTGGGCGGCCGCGACCACCGCCGCGTCGTTCATGACCGCCTTGGCGCCTTCAGCGAGATCGATGTCGGGCGGCGCTGCGCCAGCCATCGCCGCCACGGCTTTCGCCGTCCGTTCGACGCCGGCCAGCATCTTGGCGCGGACCTCCGGCTTGAAGCTCCTGATCGTGCCGACCACGATCGCGTCGTCGGGGATGATGTTTCCTGCGGTGCCGCTGTGGATCGCACCGACAGTGACGACGCCGAATTCGGTCGGGTCCTTCTCACGGCTGATCACGCTTTGCACGTCGACGACGAAGCGCGCCGCCATCATCACCGGGTCGATGGTGGTGTGTGGCGCGGAGCCATGGCCGCCGCGGCCATGGAAACGGATGAAAAGGCCGTCCTGGTTGGACGAGCCGACGCCCACACGATACACGACGTCGCCATGGGCGAAGCCGCCGTCATGAAGCGCAAAGCCGGCATCGGGCTTAGGAAAGCGCGTGAACAGCCCATCGTTCAGCATCGCCTTGGCGCCCTCGACGGTCTCCTCGGCCGGCTGGCCGATGAACATCAGGGTGCCCTTCCATTTGTCCTTCATGGCGACGAGCGTCTTGGCCGTGCCGATCCAGCTCGCCATGTGGATGTCGTGGCCGCAACTATGCGCGACGAAGGTCTCGCGCCCGTTCCAATTCGCCTTGTCGTGGCTCGCGTAGGGCAGGCCGGTCTTCTCCTCCATCGGCAGCGCATCGAGTTCGGTGCGGACCATGATGGTCGGGCCCTCGCCATTGCGATAGAGCGCGACCAGGCCGGTCTTGCCGACCTTCTCTGTGACCTCGAAGCCGAGCGCGCGCATTTCTTCCGCGAGCTTCGCAGCGGTCCTGACCTCCTGGAAAGCCAGCTCGGGATGGGCGTGCAGATCCTTGTAGAGCACGTCGAGCGCGGGGTAGTCGCGTTCGAGCGCGGCTGCGATCGTGCCCTTCAGCGCGGGCACGTCGAGTTCGGCACGAGCCGGTGGCGAAGCGAGGGCGACCAGCGCGGCGGACGCAAACAGAAGGCCGAGAGACTGCTTCATGGATGGCTCCACAATGAATGCAGCCAATATAATACCTTTCAGCTCGCTGCGCCCAGCACGTCCTTGTGTATATAGGGCTGCCGCAACGACGGCACCTGCCTTCAGGTCGCGGCGGGGTGCGTTGCGACGATGCGCGCTTCGCACTCGGAGCTTCAGCCCATGACGTTTACCTGGGAGCATTCAACATGTCACAACCGCGGCTCAGCATCTCGTCCGGCTATCCTTTCGAGGACACTTATGGCTATGCGCGTGCAGTCCGTGTCGGCAACCAGGTCTTCGTTTCTGGAACGACTGCTCGTGGTGCTGATTTGGACTGCGATGCGTACGGCCAAGCGACGAGCGCGATCGGCATCCTCGCTGACGCTCTGCGGCAGGCCGGGGCAGACCTCCGGCACGTGGTGCGGACGGTCGTCTACGTGACTGATATGGCGGATATCGACGCCGTTGCCCGCGCGCATAGCGGCGCGTTCGGGTCGGTTCGTCCGGCGAGCACGCTCGTCAAGGTCGCAGGTCTTACGCCGGCGACGGCGCGCGTCGAGATCGAGGTGACCGCCATCGTTCACGACTGAACGCTGGTCCTTCCGCCGGCGTTCGCCCTCAGGCGCCCAGCACGTCCTTCTGCATCTTGCCGCCGTAGAAGTGGAAGAACGGCACAGGCGCATCATGGCGCAGCGGGCCGGTGGCGAGGCGGCGGTCGAGCTCGTTGAGCACGTTCTTGGTCATCGGATGCAGGTCGGCGAGCGGTTTCGAGCCGAGCTCGACCCAGACCAGCTCGACCAGCTCGGCGTCGGCGTGGACGACGCCGTCGACGCGGTGGGTGATGGCGGAGGCGTCGGCGGTGAAGAAGCGGGTGTCGAAGCGCTTGATACGGCCAGGCGGCGTGATCGCGCGGGCTATCAGATAGAGGCCGGAGGGATCCGGCAGCAGACCGGCTTCAGAAAATGGCGCCCACGGTCCGTCGAGCTTGGGGGCGGGGCCGTCGATCTTGCGTCCCAGGCAGAGGCCGGTTTCCTCGCAGGCCTCGCGGATCGCGGCAACCGCCAGCGACTTTGCGCGCGAGGCTGTCGTCTGCGGCTTGCCCTTGAACAGGTTGGCTTCGAGCTCGGCCGGCATCGACGCTGCGACGGGAATGCGGTGATCCGATTTGTCGACGCGGCCGCCCGGGAAGACGAACTTTCCGGGCATGAACACGACCTTGTCGTGGCGCTTGCCGACCAGCACCTTCGGCACGGTGCTGCTGCGGTCCACCAGGATCAGCGTCGCTGCATCCCGCGGCTTGGTATAGGGATGGTGATCCGCTTCCTTCTCGGCGGGCTTGCCCGTCGGCGCGCTGCTCGCCTGTGCCGTATCGCTCATGTCCTCCCCGCCTTTTCTTATTAGTTCGTCTGCTCGTTCACACCGGTGGAATGCCTTCCACCGGATTGTCGTCGAAGCCGTGCATGCGGAACGCCCATTGCAGCCCGACCACGGCGCCCTTGACCGGCTGCAGCAGAACCAGCGAGGCGATCAGCGTGACCGGCAGATAGATCGCGAGCTGCAGCGCCACCGGCGGCGCGTAGTTGGTCTCGACCGAGAGCACCAGCGGCACGATGATGTGGCCGACGATGACGATGACGAGATAGGCGGGAAGATCGTCGGCGCGGTGGCCGGAGAAGTCCTGGCCGCAGCGCTCGCAACCGTCGGCGACCTTCAGGAAGGCGCGGAACAGCTTGCCTTCGCCGCAGCGCGGGCAGCGGCCGCGCAGGCCGCGCTTCATGGCGGTCCACACGTCGCGCTTCTCGACCGCGCCGGCGTCACGCGTCCAAGTCTGTGGCAAGGTCTGTGGCAATGCGCGGGGCGTTGAACTCATGGCGTCCATGATCTGCCTTTCTTCGATGTGCCGGGCTTGCGTTTTGCCCCTGCCTTCTGGCTTTTCTTGCGGCTTTTGTCTTCGTGCTTCGGACGAGCCTCGGTCTTGGCCCGCTTGGATGTCTTGGTCTTGAAACTGCTCTTGGCCTTGAAGCCGGTTTTGGCCTTCGACCGGTCGCGGCGCGGATGGCGCGACACCAGCACGTCGGCCTGGGTCAGCAGCTCGAAGCGCAGCGCACCGGCCACGGGTTGAGCTTCTACCAGACGCACGTCGACGACGTCACCCAGCCGGTGCATGGCACCACTGCGCTGGCCGATCAGGGCGTGCCGGGTCTCGTCATAGTCGAAATATTCCGTGCCGAGGGTTCGAATCGGAACCAGGCCGTCGGCGCCGGTATCGTCGAGCTTGATGAAGAGGCCGGCGCGGGTGACGCCGGAGATGCGGCCCTGGAAGGTGGCGCCGACGCGGTCGGCGAGATGATGCGCGATCAGGCGGTCGGCGGTCTCGCGTTCGGCCTTCATCGCGCGACGCTCGGTGACCGAGATCTGCGCGGCGACTTCGGCGAGATGATCCGGCGTCTCGCTGTCGGGCAGGGCGCCGTCGCCGAGCCCCAGCGCACGCAGCAGCCCGCGATGCACGACGAGGTCGGCATAGCGGCGGATCGGCGAGGTGAAATGCGCGTAGCGGCGCAGATTGAGGCCGAAATGCCCGTAATTGTCCGTGGAGTATTCCGCCTGGGCCTGCGAGCGCAGCACGACCTCGTTGACGAGTTGCTCGTAATCCTGCCCGGCGACCAGCGTCAGCACACGGTTGAACAGCGATGGCCGGAGCGCGCCGGATTTGGCGAAGGGCACGTCGAGCGTCTTCAGGAATTCCTGCAGCGCGTGCACCTTTTCCACCGTCGGCTCGTCGTGGACGCGGTAGATCAGCGGCAGCGCCTTCTTCTCCAGCAACTCGGCCGCGGCGACGTTGGCCGAGATCATGAACTCCTCGATCAGCTTGTGGGCGTCGAGGCGCTCCGGGACGACGACGCGATCGACGGTGCCGTCTTTCTTGAGCAGGATCTTGCGCTCGGGGATGTCGAGGTCGAGCGGATCGCGCGCATCGCGGCCGCGCTTGGCGACCTCATAGGCCGCGTAGAGCGGCTTCAGAATCGGCTCGAGCAGGGGGCCAGTCACGTCGTCCGGCTTGCCGTCGATGGCGGCCTGCGCCTGTGCATAGGAGAGCTTGGCCGCCGAGCGCATCAGCACCCGATGGAACGAATGCGACCGCTTGCGACCGTCGGCGCCGATCACCATCCGCACGGCGAGCGCGCCCCGCGCTTCGCCCGGCACAAGAGAGCACAGATTGTTGGAGATGCGCTCGGGCAGCATCGGAACGACGCGGTCGGGGAAATAGACCGAGTTGCCGCGGATCAGCGCGTCGCGATCCAGCGCCGATCCCGGCCGCACGTAGTAGGCGACGTCGGCGATCGCGACATGGAGAATGAAGCCGCCGACATTGTTCGGATCGGGATCCGGCTCGGCATGAACGGCGTCGTCGTGATCCTTGGCATCGGGGGGATCGATCGTGACCAGGGGCAGCTCGCGCCAGTCCTCGCGGCCCTTCAGGTTCGCCGGCTGCGCGGCTTCGGCCTCCGCCACGGCCGCCGCGGAGAAATCCATCGGGATCTCGTGGGCGTGGATCGCGATCAGGCTGATCGCCTTCTCGGTCGCGACCGAGCCGTAGCGCTCCTTGACCCGACCGGCGGGCAGGCCGTAGCCGCGGCCGCGCAGCAGGTCGACGCTGATGAGATCGCCGTCCTTGGCGTCCCTGGTATCGCCAGGGGCGATCGAGAGCTCGCGTCCGGCCTGCTTCTTGTCGACGGGGATCAAGCGCCCGCCGCCATTGGGATTGCTCTTGAAGATGCCGAGGACGCGGTTGCGCGCCTGGTCGAGCACTTTCAGTACACGGCCGCGATAGGCGACGCCTTCGGCGTCCTCGACCGGCTCGACGCGGAGCAGGGCGCGATCACCGACGCCGGCGGTGGCGCCTGGCTTGGCGAGGCGAGAGGCATAGATGCGGATGCGCGGCGGCTCGGACTGCTCGGCCTCGTCCCATTCCGCGGGCTTGGCGATCAGTTCGCCGTCGCTGTCACGGCCGGTGATGTCGGCGACCAGCGTCGCCGGCAGCACTGCGGGCTCGATGATGGTCTTGCGGCCGCCCTTCTTGACGGTGCCGTCGGCGACGAGCTCACGCAGCAACTCTTTCAGGGCTGCGCGATCGGCATTCTTCAGGCCGAACTCGCGGGCAATGTCCTTGGTGCCAACCTTGCCCGGATTGGCGCGGATGAAGGCGACGATGGCCTCCCGCGGGGGGAAGCCGATGTCGCGCTTGTTGGTCATTTTCTCATCCGCGGGCCTTGCCGGCGCTCTTCTTGGCAGGCGGCTTTGCCGCAGGCTTCGCCGATGTCTTGGCGGCCTTGGCAACCGGCGCACGCGCCTTGCTGGTGGAGTCTGATTTCGGCTTGGCCGCGGCCTTCTTCGCGACGGCCTTCTTGGCAGGCTTCGGCGAGTCGTCGTCGCCGCCGGCCTTCGGCTTCGCGGCAGCCTTGCTCGGAGCCTTGGCCGGTTTCGCAGCCTTGTCCTTCGTAGCCTTGCCCTTCGCTGGCTTCTTGCCGCCACCCTTGGCGGCGCGCTCGTCGAGCAGGGCGATCGCCTCGGCCAGGGTGATCGTGTCCTTTTCCTTGTCGCCGGGAATGGTGGCGTTGACGCCGCCCGCGGTGACATAGGCGCCGTAGCGACCGGCCTTGACGGCGACGGCGCCGAGCGAAGGATGCTCACCCAAGGCCTTGCCGGGATCGGCACCAAAACGCTTGCTCGGACCCTTGGCGATCTTCTCGGCAATCAAGGTGACCGCGCGGTTGAGGCCGATGTCGAACACCTCGTCGCCGGCCTCCAGGCTCGCATAGGTCTTGTCGTGCTTCACGAACGGTCCGAAGCGGCCGAGCCCCGCCGTGATCGGCAGACCCGTCTCCGGATGCCGGCCGATCTCACGCGGCAGCGACAGCAGCTTCAGCGCCAGCTCGAGATCGACATCCGACGGTTGCGTGCCCTTGGGGATGCCGGCGCGCTTCGGCTTTTCGCCTTCGGCATAATCCTTCTGCTCGCCGAGCTGGATGTAGGGGCCGAAGCGGCCGGCCTTGACGGTCACGTCGCGTCCCGTGTCCGGATCCTGGCCGAGGATGCGATCGGCGGCGGCTTCGCTGTCGGCGGCGAGCGGGCGGGTGTAGCGGCACTCCGGATAGTTGGAGCAGCCGACGAAGGCGCCGAACTTGCCGGCCTTCAGGTTGAGCCGTCCAGTGCCGCAGGTCGGGCATTGCCGGACGTCGCCACCATCCTCGCGCGGCGGATAGATGTGCGGGCCGAGCATCTCGTCGAGCGAGTCGAGCACCTGCGCCACGCGCAGATCCTTGATGTCGTCGACGGCGCCGATGAAGCCGGTCCAGAAATCCTTCAGCACCTGCTGCCAGGCGATCTCGTTGTTGGAGATGCGGTCGAGCTGCTCCTCGAGATCGGCCGTGAAATCATATTCGACGTAGCGGCGGAAGAAGTTCTCCAGGAACGCGATCACGACGCGGCCCTTGTCCTCGCCGTGCAGCCGCTTCTTCTCCAGCTTCACATAGCCGCGGGCCTTGAGCACATCGAGGATCGAGGCATAGGTCGAGGGCCGGCCGATGCCGAGCTCCTCCATGCGCTTGACCAGCGACGCCTCCGAGAAGCGCGGCGGCGGCTCGGTGAAGTGCTGCGTGACCGCGAGGTTCTGGCGCTTGAGCGGATCGTTCGGGCTCATCTGCGGCAGCCGGCGGCTGTCCTCGTCCTCCTCGTCGTCGCGGCCTTCCTGGTAGAGCGCGAGGAAGCCGTCGAACTTGATGACCTGGCCGGTGGCGCGCAGCTCCAGGGTGCGGGCGCCCGCCTTGGCGATGATGTCGACCGTGGTGCGTTCGAGCTCGGCCGACTCCATCTGGCTCGCGATGGTGCGGGTCCAGATCAGCTCGTAGAGCTTGGCCTGGTCGTCATCGAGCCGCTTGCGCAACTCGGCCGGCTTGCGCGACAGGTCGGTCGGACGGATCGCCTCGTGCGCTTCCTGCGCGTTCTTGGCCTTGGCCTGGTACTGGCGCGGGCTGTCCGGCACGTATTTGTTGCCGTAGATCTCGCCGATCACCTTGCGCACCTGCGTGATCGCCTCGGGCGCGATCTGCACGCCGTCGGTTCGCATATAGGTGATGAGACCGGTGGTCTCGCCGCCGATGTCGATGCCTTCATAGAGACGCTGCGCGATGCGCATCGTATGCGCCGGTGCGAAGCCGAGCTTGCGGCTCGCTTCCTGCTGCAGCGTCGAGGTGGTGAAGGGGGCCTGCGGATTGCGCCGCGCCGGCTTGGCGTCGACGGTCGCGACCGTGTAGCTCGCCGCATTCAGCGCCTGCTTGAAGTCTTCGGCCTCGACGCCGGTGCCGATGTCGAGCCGCTGGATCTTCTTGCCGTCGGCGCCGACGAGACGCGCCTCGAAGGTGTCGCCACGCGGCGTCGCCAGGGTTGCAATCAGCGACCAGTATTCGCGCGGTACGAACTTCTCGATCTCGAGCTCGCGATCACAGACCAGCCGCAGCGCAACCGACTGCACGCGCCCCGCCGAGCGGGCGCCCGGCAGCTTGCGCCACAGGACGGGAGAGAGGGTGAAGCCCACGAGGTAATCGAGTGCGCGGCGCGCCATGTAGGCATCGACCAGCGCGCCATCGATCTGGCGCGGATGCTTCATCGCCTCCGAGACGGCCTGCTTGGTGATGGCGTTGAAGACGACGCGCTCGATCTTCTGATCCTTGAGCGCACGTTTCTCCTTCAACACCTCCAGCACGTGCCAGGAAATCGCCTCACCCTCGCGATCAGGGTCGGTGGCGAGAATCAGTCGGTCAGCACCCTTCAGCGATTTGGCGATGTCGTTGAGTCGGCCGGCCGCCTTGGGGTCCACTTCCCAGATCATCCGGAAATTCTCATCCGGATCGACGGAACCGTTCTTGGCCGGAAGGTCGCGGACATGACCGAAAGAGGCCAGAACCTCGTAGGAGGAGCCCAGATACTTATTGATCGTCTTGGCCTTCGCAGGCGACTCCACGATGACGATGTTCATGTATTTCCAATGACTTAGTGGAAGGATTGAAGCCGGTTTCGCGGGATTCGCGCCTGCCTCGTTGACCCGAACATGGGTGGTGAGGCGGTTCCTGTCAAATCGATGGATGTTGAAAGTCGATTGCGTTGACTCGGCGAAGTACCTATCAGGTTGTGAGGAGTGCTATTGGAACCGCGCTCTTTTTATGTTCGTTTCCGTCAAATACCCATGCTGGATGGATTTGTTGGCCAAGGCAGCGGACAAACACGATCCTGACGTTGAAGCGATGGTCGAGGACGCGGACGCCGCGGCGGCGCTCATCGCCGAGGTGACGACGAGCCTCTCCCATCTGGCCCAGCGGCATAACCTCGACATGCTCGACTACCTGCTGCGCATGGCCAATCTCGAGGCGGAGGAGCATCTCCGGTTGCGCAGCCGCCACAGGCTCTGCTGACGCGCGTCGTTCGGCTCATCGCGGCGCGAGGCTGGTCTCCTCGGGCGCCAGCGGCGTACCGTCGTCAGCATAAAGAACCAGCTTGCGGACCGGCCGGCGGTGGGCGCGATCGACCAGGACGGTCGCGATCTCCTCGGGATGCGCGTCGAATTCCTCGCTCCATTGCCGCAGCGCGACCAGGATCGGAAACAGGCCGCGGCCTTTCGCCGTCAGCACGTAGTCGCGATAGGAGCTGCCATCGGAGGCGGGCTCCGTGGCGAGGATGCCGCGATCGACCAGCGCTCGCAGCCGCACGGTAAGGATGTTCTTGGCCATCCCGAGGCTGCGCTGGAAGGCGCTGAAGCGGCGAACGCCGAGAAACGCGTCGCGGATGATGAGGAGCGACCACCAGTCGCCGATCGCATCCAGCGAACGTGCGATCGGGCAGGCGTCGCCTTCGAGGCTGGTGCGTTTGACCATTCACATCGTCCTTCATCCTCTCGCCCGGACGGTGGCGCGTGCCGGACATAGCGCGGCGATCACGGGCTTGTGTGGTTGCATTATAAAACCAATCCGCTATGTGGTCTACATAGTTTAATAATGCAACCATATGGAGACGGGTATGAGGCTTGCGAACAAGACGGCACTGATCACCGGCGGCAGCAGCGGCATCGGGCTCGCGACCGCCCGCCGCTTCGTAGCGGAGGGCGCCAAGGTCGCCATCACCGGGCGCGATGCCGGTCGGCTCGAAGCTGCGGCGCGTGATCTCGGGCCGAACGCGCTGGCTTTGGCCGCCGATGCGACCGACATCGGCGCGACCGAGGCCGCGGTTGCACGCGCTGCAGAGCGCTTCGGCAAGCTCGACATTTTGTTCGCCAATGCCGGCATTCCCGGTGCGACCCCGGCCGGCGCCACTAGGCTTGAGGTGTTCGAGCAGGTGATCCGTACCAATCTGACCGGCGTGTTCTTCACCGTTCAGGCGGCACTGCCTCATCTCAACGACGGCGCGTCGATCATCCTCAACGGCTCGGTGATCTCGGTGCTCGGCAATCCCGGTTATTCGGCCTATGCCGCCAGCAAGGCCGGGGTACGCGCGATGGCGCGGGTGCTGGCGTCAGAACTGTCGCCGCGCGGCATCCGCGTCAACGTGGTCGCGCCGGGCGCGATCCGGACGCCGATCTGGGGTGCCGCGATCGCGACGCCGGAAGCAGAGAAGGCGTTCGAGGCCAGGATTGCCGCGACGACACCACTCGGCCATATCGGTGAGCCCGAGCATATCGCGAGCACCGTGCTGTTCCTTGCGTCCGACGACGCGGCGCACATCCAGGGCCAGGAGCTGTTCGTCGATGGCGGCGCCACGAGCTCGCCGGCCGGCGCGCCGATCTATCGGGGCTAGGGCGTCGAAGACGCTCCGTGGTGTGGCCCGAGGCCCCACCACGGACCTAAGAAGGGTCGCGAACGGGCAGCCTCGCGATGTCAGGCAGCGAGGCCGCCGGCAGTCTGAAGGGCATTCGCCAGCGCCTGCTCGCGCTGCTCTGCGCCGATCTGGACGCCGTCGGCCGCGATGAATTCGAGATCCGTGACGCCGATGAAGCTGAAGACGCTGCGCAGATAGGTCTCCAGGTGTTCGAATGTCGCCATCGGCGTGTCCGCGCCGTAGTGGCCGCCGCGCGAAACGGCGATGATGACGCGCTTGCCGCCGGCCAGCCCCTGCGGGCCGTTCGGGCCATAGCTAAAGGTCTTGCCCCTGACGGCGATGCGGTCGATCCAGGCCTTCAGCTGGCTCGGGATCGAGAAGTTGTACATGGGGGCGCCGATCACGACGATATCGGCCGCAAGGAACTCCTCCAGCGCGGCCTGTCCGGCGGCGACCTCCGCCTTCACGGTGGGATCTTCGACCGGTGCACCGTAGGCAATGGCGACATGCGTTCCGGACAGATGTGACAGCGGCTCGGCTGCGACGTCCCGGTAGGTGACCTCCAGCCCGGGCGTGACCTGGCGGAAGCGGCCGACGATCGCGGCGGAGACCTGACGGCTGACGGAGTTCGGGCCGAGCACGCTGGAGTCGATGTGAAGGAGTTGGGTCATAGGTCAGTCACCTCAGTATTGGTTTGTAACTGGCGCACTATGAGTGACTGTGCTGTAACCCCACAAGAACGCACATTTTTGAAACCCGGTGACATCCGTGACACTTGCGAACAGCGATGATCCCGCCCCGGCGATGCAGCCGGATCACAATGATTGCCGCGGCGTCGCATCGATTCTAGCGCGCGTCGGCGACAAATGGAGCGTGTTCGTCATCATGATGCTGGGCGACGGCCCCAAGCGCTTCAACGAGCTCAAGCGTCTGGTCGGCGGCATCTCGCAGCGCATGCTGACGCTGACCTTGCGCGGTCTCGAGCGCGATGGGCTGGTGACGCGGACCGTGTTTCCGACCATTCCGCCGCGCGTCGATTATGAGCTCACCGACCTCGGGCGGGGATTGTCAGGGCCGGTCAAAGCGCTGGGTGAATGGGCGATGGCGCACCAAGACCAGATCGAGGACTCGCGGATGCGATTCGATCTACGGAATGACCGGCAGTGAGCGCGCGAGCATCGCACGCCTAGATCAGCGACACCATCCCGCCGCCATGGCGCTCCAGGCGGCCGGCCAGCTCGAGCTCGAGCAGCACCATGCGCAGCACAGCGGGCGACAGGCCGCTGATCCGGATCAGGTCGTCGATCGACACCGGGGTTGGGCCGAGCAGGGCGATGATCTGGTCGCGGTCGTGGCTCTCGGGATCGGGGGCGAACAATTCCTCGTCGGGCTCGCGCAGCGACAGTGGCAGCGGCCGTTCCATGATCGGGCCGACGGCCTGGATGATGTCGGCGGCTTCGGTGACCAGGGTGGCGCCCTGCTTGATCAGGTCGTTGGTCCCGGCCGAGCGCGGATCGAGCGGTGATCCCGGCACGGCGAAGACCTCGCGGCCCTGTTCGCCGGCCATCCGCGCGGTGATCAGCGAGCCCGAGCGATGCGCGGCTTCGACGACGACGACGCCGAGCGAGGCGCCTGATATCAGCCGGTTGCGACGGGGAAAGTCGCGGGCCCTCGGCTCGTGCCCGAGCGGCATTTCGGAGATGGCGGCGCCGCTGCCACCGACGATGGCGCCGAGCAGGTCGACATGCTCGGGCGGATAGATCCGGTCGTGGCCGCCGGCGAGCACCGCGACCGTGCCACTGGCGAGGCTCGCGCGATGCGCGGCCTGATCGATGCCGCGGGCCAGCCCGGAAATGACGACGAAGCCGGCATTGCCGAGCTCGTAGGCGAGCTGGCCGGAAAATTTCAGCCCGGCGGCCGAGGCGTTGCGCGAGCCGACGATGGCGATCGTCGGCCGCATCAATGTAGCCAGCGCGCCGCGCACGGCGAGCAGCGGGGGCGCATCCTCGCAGGTGGCGAGGCGAGGCGGATAGCCGTCCTCGTCCGGCGCCCGCAACTGGACGCCCTGCCGTCGGCAGGCTGCGAGTTCGGCCTCGGCTTCGTCGACCGTGCAGATCCGGCCCGCCCTGGCGGCGCCGCCGCGGCGTGCCAGATCCGGCAGACGGTCCAACGCGGCGCGCGCGGTGCCGAAATGGTCGAGCAGCGAGCGAAACGTCCGCGGTCCGACATTGTCGGAGCGGATCAGCCGCAGGCGGTCGCGCCGCTCTATCTCGCTCAGCTCGATGGTGTTGTTGATTGCGTCCACGCCAGTCCCCTCTACGCAGAGGACCAGAATGGAGCAACCGGGAGGCGCAGGGAAGAGGGCGCGCTACGTCAGCGCGGCGTCGCGCAAATCCTCCGCGGCGACGGCCGGCTGCTCGTCCTGGACGGTGAGCGTGGTGCCGGCCGGCGCTTCGCGCAGCCAGCGGTCGGCAGCGTCGCGCCCGCGCTGGTACAGCAGCTCGATGAATCCGCTGCCGAGGTCGGTCGCGTCGCGCTGAGCCAGGGCCTCGATCTCGTCTTCGGCCGCGAGCCGATGCACGCGTGGCGGATGCAGCCCGTCGCTGCGGGCCCATTCGAGCGCCGCGAGCTCGGCATTGAGGACGGCATTGCCGGCGATCTGGTCGAGCCGGCGATCGATCGCGGCCGACGACATGGGGACGTAGCCGTCGCGCGCGGGCGTGACCCGGACCACCAGCAGGTCCGCAGCGCTGGATTCGTGTGCGATCTGGATCAGCGGCGGGTTGGCGACGTGGCCGCCATCCCAATAGCTCTCATCCTCGATGTCGACGGCGGCGTGCAGCTGAGCAGGGCAGGTCGAGGCGAGCAGGACGTCCGCCGTGATCTCGGAGTTGCGGAAGATCTGCGGCAGGCCGTCGCGGACGCGGGTCGCCGAGATCAGCAGGCGCGGCGCGGCGGCGCTATGCATCGCATCGAAATCGATCGTCTCGGCGAGGATGTCGCGCAGCGGATCGAGGTCGAGCGGGTCGGCGCGCCCGCCACGCAGTCCCGACCCGAACGAGACGGCGCTGCTCGCCGGCGAATAGGCTCCAATCACCATCAGTGAGCGGAACGAAGCGTCCTCGGTCAGACGGGTCCAGAACAGCGCGAGCCGGTTGCGCGCTTCTTCACGGCCGCTTCTGGCAAGGCCGCTGGCGAGCAGGGCAGCGTTGACCGCGCCGGCGCTCGCACCGCTGATGGTGTCGAAATCGCAACCAGGCTCCTCCAGCAGGCGATCGAGCACGCCCCAGGTGAAGGCCGACAACGTCCCGCCGCCCTGCAGCGCCAGCGACAGCTTGCGCGGCGGCCACATCCGCGGCGGCGGCGGCAGGGTGGCGCTGGCGATCGTCTCGGCCAGCGATCGCTCCGGCGCTTCCGCCGGCTTGGGCTCGGCGGCCGCAGTCGCCCCGGTCACTGCGATGGGAGGTTCGATGGCGACCGTGCTTTCCAGCGGCGCGCTTGCCGAAGGCTCCAGCGCAGCGTTTGCGCTCTCGGGAGCCGGATCTTCGACCGTGGCTGCGCTGACGCTCGTTGCGGGCTCGCTCGCAGCGGGCGGTGAGGGGGCCGCGGCTTCGCTGCCGGAGCCGAACACATTGTCCGTCAGCCAGATCTGAGCGGCGGAGAGAAGGGCGCTGGCGCTGGAACGGACCGGGGTGGACATTTGCTGCGCCGGCTCCTCATCATTGCGATCGTCGCGCGTGGTCGACGAACCGCTCGAATTGGTCTTGCGTAATCAGAAGCCGGAATCATGACAGGCAATCATGATTCACGCCAGAGTCTGGCGTTGAGTTATTAGCTGATGAGGCGCCGGTGTTGCCGCGCTGCCGCTGCGAATACAGCGCGAACCTCACATTGTCCGTATTTGCTCCGTATTTGCCCGGAGTAATTACTTCTTCGCGCCGATTTTGCTCTCGGTGCCCGCCTGCAATCGCTTGATGTTTTCGCGATGCATGTAAATGAGCAACAGCGTGAGCAGAGCAAATAAGGCAGCGAGCGCGCTGTGGCCGAAAGCCCACAGCACGATCGGTGTCAGCACGCTCGCGACGAGTGCCGCGGCTGATGAGTAGCGGAGCGCGAACGCGGTTGCGAGCCAGACCAGGCAGAAGAAGATCGCGCCCGGCCAGAACAGACCGATCAGAATACCGATATAGACCGCGACACCCTTGCCGCCGCGGAATTTCAGCCACACTGGGAACAGATGCCCGAGGAACGCGCCGAGTCCGGCGACCATCGCGGCATTCGGGCCGCCGAGAGTGCCAGCGATGATGACGGCCGCGGTACCCTTGAGCGCATCGCCGAGAAGGGTTGCCGCGGCGAGCCCCTTGCGCCCGGTGCGCAGTACATTGGTGGCGCCGATGTTGCCGGAGCCGATGCTGCGCAGATCCTGCGTGCCGGCGAGCCGGGTCAGGATCAGCCCGAACGGGATCGACCCCAGGAGGTAGCCGATGATGAGGGCGACGGGCAGGAAGGCTTCGGAACCCATCATGCGACTCCTTCCGCGCTCTGGCGCGCGTCAGACATGTTCGAACACGGTGCGGCCGCCGACGATGGTGCGGACCACGCGTCCAGTGAAGCGGGCCTCGTCGAACGGCGTGTTCTTGCACAGCGATTTGAGGTCGGCCGGATCGAGAATCCAGGGCACGTCCGGATCGATCACGATGATGTCCGCCGGCGCGCCGGCGCGCAAGGTGCCGCCGGGCAGGCCGAGCAACTCCGCGGGCCGGGTCGACATGGCGCGGATCAGGGTGGTCCAGCTCAGCTCGCCATTGTGCACCAGCCGCAGCGCGGCCGGCAGCATGGTCTCGAGGCCGACCGCGCCGCTGGCGGCTTCCGCGAACGGCAGCCGCTTGACCTCGACGTCCTGCGGCGTGTGGTCGGACATGATGACGTCGATCAGGCCGGAGGCGAGTGCCTCGACCAGCGCGCGGCGGTCGACCTCGGTGCGCAGCGGCGGCGTCAGCTTCAGGAAGGTGCGGTAAGGGCCGATGTCGTTCTCATTGAGCGTCACATGGTTGATCGAGACCGACGCGCTCACCGTCAGGCCCGCGTCGCGCGCGCGCTTGAGAACGTCGAGCGAGTCGACCGAACTCAGCGCCGCCGCGTGGTAGCGGCCCTTGCTGAGTGCGACGAGACGCATGTCGCGCTCGAGCACGACAGCCTCGGCCGCCGGCGGAATGCCCTCCAGGCCGAGCCGCGAGGCGAACTCGCCCTCGTTCATGACACCTTCGCCGACAAGGTTCGGGTCCTCGGTGTGATGCACGATCAGGGCGTCGAAATCGCGCGCATAGGTCAGCGCGCGGCGCATCACCTGCGCGTTCATCACGCTGCTGTGGCCGTTGGAGAAGGCGACGGCGCCTGCCGCGCGCAGCAGCCCGATCTCGGTCATCTCCTCGCCGCGCAGGCCCTTGGTCAGCGCCGCCATCGGCTGGATGTTGACGATCGCGGTATCGCGGGCGCGGCGCAGCACGAAGTCGACGGTCGCCGAATTGTCGATGACGGGCTCGGTGCCGGGCTGGCAGATGATGGTGGTGATGCCGCCGGTGGCGGCGGCCTGGCTGGCGCTGGCAAAGGTCTCGCGATGGCCCAGACCCGGCTCGCCGACGAAGGCGCATATGTCGACCAGGCCGGGCGCCACGATCATGCCGGCGCAGTTGATGACATCGGTGCCCTCGGGAACACCGGCGGCGCCGATGCCGCGCTTGAGGTCACGGATCACGCCGTCGGCGATCAGCACGTCGCCGGGGCCGTCGAAGTCGCGCGAGGGGTCGATGACGCGCGCATTGGCGAGCAGGATCGGGCGGCGGTCGGTCAGCATGTGTTTCGTCCCGACTTCTGTATCAAGCGTTGGGCAGGTTGCGGGCCAGTGCTTCGAGCACGGCCATGCGCACGGCAACGCCCATTTCGACCTGTTCCCGGATCAGCGATTGTGCGCCATCGGCCACGATGGACTCGATCTCGACGCCGCGGTTCATCGGGCCGGGATGCATGACCAGCGCGTCGGGCTTGGCATAAGCGAGCTTCTTCTGGTCGAGCCCGAAATACTGGAAGTATTCCGACGAGGACGGCACGAACGAGCCGTTCATGCGCTCGCGCTGCAGCCGCAGCATCATCACGATGTCGGCGCCGTTCAACCCTTCGCGCATGTCGCGCGCGACCTCGACGCCCATGCGCTCGATGCCCGGCGGCAGCAAGGTGGAGGGCGCGACGACGCGGACGCGGGCGCCCATCGTATTCAGCAAGAGAATGTTGGAGCGCGCCACGCGCGAATGCAGCACGTCGCCGCAGATCGCGATCACCAGCCCCTCGATGCGGCCCTTGTTGCGGCGGATCGTCAGCGCATCCAGCAGCGCCTGGGTCGGATGCTCATGCGCGCCGTCGCCCGCATTGATCACCGAGCCGTCGACCTTGCGGGCCAGCAGCTCGACCGCGCCGGAGGCGTGGTGACGGACGACCAGGATGTCCGGATGCATCGCGTTGAGCGTGACCGCCGTGTCGATCAGGGTCTCGCCCTTCTTGATGGACGAGGACGACACCGACATGTTCATGACGTCGGCGCCGAGCCGCTTGCCGGCAAGCTCGAACGAGGACTGGGTCCGCGTCGAGGCCTCGAAGAACAGGTTGACCTGGGTGCGGCCGCGCAGCACCGTGCGCTTCTTGTCGACCTGACGATTCAGCTCGACATACTCCTCGGACAGGTCGAGGAGGCCGGTGATGTCGTGGGCGGAAAGGCCCTCGATTCCCAGCAAATGCCGGTGCCCGAGGACGAACGTCGATTTCGGAGAGGTTGCCATTAAAGCCAGAGCTATAGGGGCGGTTTCCCCGAGGGGCAAGGCCGAAAGCCCGGGTTCCGAGTTATCCCCCGTTCCGTCCCGGGGCTGCCGGAGACCTGCACGGTGGCGGTCGACCGCGGCTGGAAGCCTGCTTCGATGGGCCATCCTGCTGGTAGGCATCGTTCCGGCCTCGGCGGCTCCCCTGCCTGCCGATTTTGTCTACCTCCGCGACATCGATGCGACGATCCAACAGGACATCCGCTATGCCGGCAGCAACAATTTCGTCGGGCGGCCCCTGCCGGGCTACGAGGCGGCCGAGTGTATCGTGACGCGTGGCATCGCGCTGCGGCTGAAGGCTGCTCAGGCCCAGCTGCGGCCGCGCGGCCTGTCCTTGAAGATGCTGGACTGCTATCGGCCGGTGCGCGCCGTCGCGGAGATGCTGGCATGGTCGGAGGACGGGGTCGAAACCGCCGCCGGCCGTCGCTACACGCCTGGAGTTGCGAAGCGCGACCTATTTCGTCTCGGCTATATCGCCGTGCGTTCCGGCCATTCGACCGGCGCGGCCGTCGATCTGACGCTGGTCGAGCTCGCGGCCGACAATTCCGCTGACTTCGATCCGGCAAAGGACTACGCGGACTGCACGGCGCCGGCGGCGCTGCGCGCACCGGAGGGCAGCGTCGATATGGGAACCGGCTATGATTGTTCCGACCCGAAGGCTCATACCTCCGCGCAGGACCTGAGGCCCGAGCAGCGCCGTTGGCGGAGCGAACTGGTGGCCGTGATGGCGGCGCAAGGTTTTGTGAACTATGCCAGGGAGTGGTGGCACTTTTCGCTGCCGGGCGCTGGCGAGACCACTTATGTCTTTCGCATTCGGCCGCGCCGATGATCGATCTCACCAGGGCACGGCCATGACCCCATCTTCTTTTGCGACCCACGAGGTCTTCAACCAGTCGCCGCCGTTCGAGGACGTGAACCTGTTCACGGCCGACCGGCCGCTGATCGAGGCCGTCAAGGCGAATGGTGCAGCCGGTGCCGAGCAGGAGCTGGCGGCGTTCGGAGCGCTGTGGGGCTCGGCCGCCATGGCGGAGCAGGGCCGGCTCGCCAACGAGAATACGCCGAAGCTGCGCAGCTTTGACGCCAAGGGTTTTCGCCGCGACGTCGTCGAGTTTCATCCGGCCTATCATCAGATGATGGCGCGCTCGGTCGAGGCGGGGCTGCACAATTCGACCTGGACGCCGCAGGGCAGGCCCGCCGGCGGTAGCTCCGAGGTGGTCCGCGCCGCAAAATTTTACATGGCCTCGCAGGTCGAGAGCGGTCATCTGTGTCCGATCACGATGACGCGGGCGTCGGTTGCGGCACTGGCCCTGCAGCCTGACCTGCTGACGAAAGCGATGCCGGTCATTGCGACTGATGCCTACGACCCAGCGTTCGCGCCGTGGTGGGGCAAGCGCGGCATGACGCTCGGCATGGGCATGACCGAGAAGCAGGGTGGCACCGATGTGCGCGCCAATATGACAACAGCCGAGCGCACGTCCGACGGCTATCGCATCACCGGGCACAAATGGTTCATGTCGGCGCCGATGTGCGACGCCTTCCTGGTGCTGGCGCAGGCTGACGAAGGCCTGACCTGCTTCTTCATGCCGCGCTTTGCGCCCGACGGCTCGGTCAACGCGATCCAATTTCAACGTTTGAAGGACAAGCTCGGCAACCGCTCCAACGCGTCCTCTGAAGTGGAGTTCGTCGGCGCCTATGCCGAGCGGGTCGGCGAGGCGGGCAGGGGCATCAGCACCATCATCCAGATGGTGCAGCTGACGCGGCAGGATTGCGCGATCTCCTCAGCCGGCCTGATGCGCTCGGGGCTGGCGCATGCGCTCCATCATTCGCGCCATCGCAGCGTGTTTCAGAAGCATCTGGCCGACCAGCCCTTGATGCAGGCCGTGCTCGCCGACATGGCCCTCCATGTCGAAGCGACGGTGGCGCTGGTGATGCGGCTGTGCCGCGCGTTCGACCGCATACATGAGGATCCGATGGAAGCCGCCTACATGCGGCTGCTGACTCCGGCGATCAAATACTGGGTGTGCAAGAGCGCGCCGCCGTTCCTCTACGAGGCGATGGAGTGCCTCGGCGGTAACGGCTATGTCGAGGACGGCATTCTCGCGCGCCACTTCCGGGAGTCGCCGGTCAACGCGATCTGGGAGGGCTCGGGCAATGTGATGTGCCTCGACGTGCTGCGCGCGCTGTCGCGCGAGGCGGACGCGGCCACGGCGGTCCTGAAGACCCTGGCGGATGAAACGCGCGGTTTGCCCGGCGCGGCAGAATCCGGCGCCGCCATCAGCCAAGCGTTTCGCGGCGGCGACAGCGAGCGCATCGCGCGCCTCGCAGTCGAGAAGCTGGCGCTGCTCGCGGCGGCGGCCGCGCTCAACGCGGTCGCGCCCGATCAGGCCGAACTCTTCGCCGCCACCCGTCTCGCCGCTGTTCATCAGAGCATGTATGGCGCTATCGATCTCGATCCCACTGCAATTCGTGCCTTGCTGGAGCGTACCCTGCCTTGACCGACACTCCCGACGCCGCCGTCATGGATTCCCTCGATCCGCTCCAGCCGCCGCAGCAGGTCGCTCGGGCGCAGCATCAGCCGCGCACGCTCGGCTTCTGGCGGACGACGTTATGGGGTCTCCTCGTCATCGTCCTCTTCTTCGTCGGTCAACTGACGCCGATCGTCTATTTCCTGGTGCGTCATGACGGCTCGTTCAATGGCGCGGTTGAATTTCAAACGGCCATGGTCCAGGTCGCGAGCCGGTCGCTCACGGTCTCGCTGTCGGCGATCATGGGCGTGCCGGCGATCCTGCTACCGATCTACTTCGCCGTCCGCCACACCCGCATGTCCTTCGCCGACTATCTGGGCCTGCGTTGGACCACCTGGAAGAATTTTGCTTTCGGCGTGGTCGGGATGGTCGTGATTCTCGGATGCTGGGAGCTGGCTGCGCAGCTGACCGGACGCGGAGACACGTCGTCGAGCTTCATGGTGGATATCCTGAAGACCGCCAGAGGCGACGGCGTGGTCTGGCTGATGGTCATCGCCTTCTGCGTGGCGGCGCCGGTTTCGGAAGAGCTGATGGCGCGCGGCTTTCTCTATCGCGGCTGGTCGGACTCCTTCCTGCGGGTGCCCGGAGCCATCGTGCTGTCGTCACTGGTCTGGACCGTGCTGCATCTGCAGTACGACTGGTTCGCCCTGCTGAACGTGTTTTCGCTCGGCGTGTGGTTCGGCTATCTGCGCTATCGCACCCACTCCACCTATCTGACCATGGTGCTGCACGGCCTCAACAACCTCGCCGCCACGGTGCAGACGATGTGGCTCGCCAGCGGCCATTCCTGACCGGATCGTCAGCTCGCCCAGGCA
Source organism: Bradyrhizobium oligotrophicum S58 (assembly GCF_000344805.1). Lineage (NCBI taxonomy): Bacteria > Pseudomonadati > Pseudomonadota > Alphaproteobacteria > Hyphomicrobiales > Nitrobacteraceae > Bradyrhizobium > Bradyrhizobium oligotrophicum. Next base: position 3,705,300 of record NC_020453.1, read on the forward strand.
ATCGCGAGCGGCATGGTCAGCGCGGCGAGCACCGTCTGCAGCGAGATGATCTGCGCGAGCAGCGGCGCATCGCCGCCCATCTGCTTGGCCAGCACATAGGCGCTGGGCGAGGTCGGAACGGCGGCGCAGATCGCGACCACCACGAGGCTCGGGCCGCTGACGCCGAACCAACCCGCGAGCCCGATCGCGAGGATCGGCATCAGCACCAGCTTGAGCGCCACGCCGAGCGCGGCCGCCGGCCCCGCGCGCCGCAGGCCTTCGAAATGCAGACCCGCGCCGGTCACCAACAGGCCGATCGGCAGCGAGGCCTGTCCGAGCGCGTCGGCGGCATCGTGCCAGAGCTTTGGCAGCGGCACATGCGCCACGTTGAGCGCGAGCCCGACGACGCAGGCCCAGATCAGGGGATTGCGGATGATCGTGGCGACGATCTCGCGCATCGACCGGCGGTTCGGAGAGGCGTAGTGGGCAAGAACAGCAACGCTGAATACGTTGACCATCGGGATGATCGCGATCATTCCAACCGAGGCGGCCGCGAGGCCGCTGGGGCCAAACAGGCTGCCTGCCACGCTGAGCGCGACATAGGTCTGCCAGCGCGTGGCGCCCTGGAAGACCGAGGTGAAGGCGGGGCCATCGACGCCGGAGCGCGAAAGCAGCGGCCGCAGGGCGAGACAGAGCAGGGACATTGCGAGCGCCGCAAGGAACAGGGCGCCACCGACACCTGCGACCGGCACCTTGCCGAGGTCCGCCTTGACCAGACTCTGCACCAGCAGCGCCGGAAACAGCACATAGTAAGTGAGCCGCTCCAGCCCGTGCCATTGTGCATCGAGCCTGATGAGGCTGCGCCGGAGACCGAAGCCGATCACGATCAGCAGGAACACCGGTGCGAGCGCTGCGATGACCGGGGTCATGGGACTACTGGCCGGACCGGCGCAGCGTCGTCAGCCGGTCGAGCGCGCCCTGCAGGATGAAGATCGCCGCATGGGTGTCGATCACCTCGGCGCGCCTGGCCCGGCTGACATCCAGGCCGATCAGCTCGCGCTCGACCGCCGCCGTCGACAGCCGCTCGTCCCACAGCCCGATCGGCAGCGTCGTCAGGTTCGCGAGATTGCGCGCGAAAGCCCGTGTCGACTGCGCCCGCGGTCCCTCGCTGCCGTCCATGTTGATGGGCAGGCCGAGCACGAAGCCGACCACGTTGCGCTCGGCCGAGATCGCCAGCAGTCGCGCCGCATCGGCCTTGAAGGCCTTGCGCTGGATCGTCTCGACGCCGGTGGCGAGCCGGCGGTCGGGATCCGACACGGCGACGCCGATCGTCTTGGTGCCGAGGTCGAGGCCGACGAGCGCGCCGCGCTCGGGCCAGCGGCCTGCGGCCTCGATGAGAGGAAGGATGGGAGCGGGCATGGCCAGCCGCTTAGCATGGGCGCATCCGCGCGGCCAGCCAGCGTAGCGCATGGTTGCCGCGGCGCTGCGACCGTCCTATATCGTCGTTCGTACCGTGAAGAGGAGTGGTGCCGTGGATCGCAGGACCAACATTGCCCGCCGCTTTGTGTCCCCTGCCATCACGGTTGCTCATGCCCTCCTTTCTGACGCTCGACGCGGTCGCCGCAGCGACGCCTGACGGTCATCGTCTCTTCGACAATCTCTCGCTCTCTATCGGCGCCGAGCGCGTCGGCGTGGTCGGCCGCAACGGGTCCGGCAAGTCGACCTTGCTGCGGATCGCGGACGGCTCGTCGCAGCCTGCCTCGGGGACGGTGACGCGAAGCGGGACGTTTGGCCTGCTGGCGCAGCACTGGGATCCCGGGCTGCGTGTCGGCGAGGCGCTCGGCGTCGCCGGCGCCCTCGCGATCATCGACCGGATCGTCGCCGGAAAAGGCTCGGACGACGATCTCGCGCGCGCGGATTGGAGCCTGCCGGGCCGGATCGATGACGCGCTGATAGAGGCGGGGATGGGCTGCATCGCGCTCGATCGCGCGATGGATTCCTTCAGCGGCGGCGAGCGGACGCGGATCGGCGTCGCGCGGCTGCTGATCGAGGCGCCGGATCTGCTGCTGCTCGACGAGCCCACCAACAATCTCGATGCCGAGGGCCGCGCCGCGATCGGCCGGCTGATGCAGCGCTGGCGCGGCGGCATGCTGGTCGCCAGTCACGACCGCGCGCTGCTGGAGATGATGGACCGGATCGTCGAGCTGACCCCGGTCGGGGTGCACATCATCGGCGGCGGCTGGTCGATGTTCGCGCAGGCGCGCGATGCCGAGTTGGCGCGCGCAGCCGCTGCGCTGGACCGCGCCGATGCGCGCTTGCGCGAGGTCGGCCGCGACGTGCAGCGCCAGCGCGAAGCCAAGGCGCGCAAGGACAAGGCCGGCCGCGCCTTGGCCGCGCGCGGCTCGGCGCCGAAGCTTCTGCTTGGTGCGCGCGCCGAACGGGCCGAGAACACCGGCGGACGCTCGCAGCGAACGGCCCAGCGGATGATGGCCGAGGCCACCGCGGAGGCTGAAGAGGCTCGGCAGAACGTGGAGGTGCTCACGCCCTTGTCGATGGTCTTGCCGTCGACGGGGCTGGGCGCCGGTACGGAGTTGCTCGCCATGGAGGATGCGGTCGTCACCGCAGGCGAGCGGAGCTTCGGACCATGGACGCTTCATGTGCGGGGCCGGCAGCGGATCGCGATCGCCGGGCGCAACGGCGCCGGCAAAACGACATTGCTCAAGGCTGCGATCGGCGCGCTTCCGCTGGCCGGCGGAACGGTCCGGCGCGCCGAGGGACGGATCGCGCTGTTGGATCAGCACGTCGCGCTGCTGGATCGCAGCGACAGCATCATCGGCAATTTCCGTCGCCTCAATCCGGCGCTCGGCACGGAGGCGGCGCGTGCGGCCTGTGCGCGGTTCGCATTCCGCAATCGCGACGCGGAGCAGACGGTGGACACGCTCTCCGGCGGCGAGCGGCTGCGCGCGGGGCTCGCCTGTACGTTCGGCGGCGAGCAGCCGCCATGGCTTTTGCTGCTCGACGAGCCGACCAATCATCTCGACATCTCCGCCATCGAGATCCTGGAGCAGGCGCTGCGCGATTTCGACGGCGCGCTGCTCGTCGTCAGTCATGATCCGTCATTCCTCGCAGCGATCGGAGTAGCGCAGGAGTTCGTCGTGGAGGGCTGAGCGGGCATGCCATGCCCGCTCAGCAAGGCTCGAAGCTCAGCGGATCGCGATCGGGTTGATCATCCCTTGCACACCGCCGCGCCAGCGTGGCTGGCCGAGCACGAACAGGAACTCGTAGCCCTTGTCGGCGGCGAGCGCTGCGGTGTCCATGTTCTCCAGGATGTAGGTGCCGTTCATGGCGAGCAGGATCTGATGCACCTCGAACAGGTTCGGCGACTCGAACGGGATCGCCTCGACGGCCCAGTTGTCGGCGCCGATCGCGACCACGCCCTTCGACGTCAGATATCTGGCGCCTTCGACGCCGAGACCGGGCTCGCCGGCGCTGTAGCGTTTGTCGTCCTTGCCGACCAGGCCGAGCCAGCCGGTGTGGAAGATCACGATGTCGCCCTGTCGGATCTCGACGTTCTGCTTCTTGGCGGCCTCCTCGATCTCCTTGACGTTGAAGGCGGTGCCTTCCTTGACCACGTCGGTGTTGTAATAGGCGGCCATGTCGAGCAGCACGCCGCGCGCCACCAGCGGCGGCACCTTCTCGATGCCGAGCTTCTTCAAGCCGGTCGGGTCGGCGAAGTCGAGCAGCTTGTTGCCGTTGTAGTAGACGTGCTCGATCCCGAGATGGCCGAGGCCGTCGATCTGGCTGCCGATGCCGACCCAGCTGTCGATGATGTCGTCATTGTAGGTGGCCTTGTTGGGCCCGAGGCCGGGGATGCCAGCCTGTCCCGGCTGCACCACCGTGATCTTGAACGAGCGCGGCGGGTAGGCCGGCGTCTTGGAGTCGACGATCATGCCGAGCGGGTAGGTCTTGCCGGTCTTCACCAGCGAGGCGGCTTTGACCACGAGCTCCGGTGTCATGTAGTTGGCGGCGCCGATCTCGTCTGCCGGCCCCCATTTCGACTTGGTCCAGTCCTGAGCATTCGCCGTTCCGATTGCGCCCGCAAAGGCGATCGAACAGCACAACACGAACGCGTTGCGCATTGCATTTCCTCCGACATGTTGACGCTTGTTGGGTTTTCGCGCTGGCCAGCGCTGCATCCTAACGTAGTATCCGATCACCGGACAAAATCTTTTTCGGATGCGTGCGTCGCACCGCGCCCGAAAGTCGCATCGGCAAAAATGGCCGTAGTTTACGGCAGATAAAGGTCATTTCGCACCATGGAATTTGCAGTCAGCCAGCTCGGTTCGTTCACAATCCCTGGGTGAATCCACTCAAGCCGCGATGTCGCGATCCCGGCCGGCAAGTCCGTCCATGAAGGCCGAAAGTGCGCTGGTGCGATGCGCCGCGCGGCGATGGATGAAGAGCGTCTCGACCCGCGCATAGGAGGGCTCGAGCGTGTGCAGGCCGACGCTGCCGATCATCTCGTGCCGCGTCACCACCGCGCGCGGCAGCAGCGCGACGCCCATGCCGGCAGCGACGCAGCCGATCATGCCGTCGAGCGTACCGAGCTCGATGCGGGACGCGGCGGGCCAGCCGAAATCGTTGATGATCTGCTCCAGCCGCTGCCGGTAGGTGCAGCCGGCCCTGAACACCAGGGCGGTCGGACCGGAGCCGGCGGTGGCCGCGCGCAATGCAGCCAGGCTCTCGAAGCGCCGTGCCGTCACCAGCACCAGCTCCTCTTCGAAGGCGGTGACGCCGGCAAGCTCGGGATGATCGATCGGGCCGGCGACGAAGGCGCCGTCGAGCGTGCCATCGAGCACGCCGGCCACGAGATCAGCGGTCGGCGCCGTGCGCAGGCTCAATGCGACAGCCGGAAAACGCTGGTGAAAGTGGGCGAGCAGCGTCGGCAGGCGCACCGCGGCGGTAGTCTCCATCGAGCCGATCATCAAGGGCCCCTTGGGCTCGCCGTCGTCGCGCGCGGCGAGCAGCGCCTCGCGCGACAGCGCGGCCATGCGGTCAGCGTAGGGCAACAGGCGGAGCCCGGCGCCGGTCAGGGTCATGCCGCGGCTGTGCCGTTCGAACAGCATGGTGCCGATCTCGGCTTCCAGCGCCTTGATCCGTTGGGTCACGTTGGACTGCACCGTGTTGAGGGCTTCGGCGGCACGCGTGATGCCGCCGGTGCGCGCCACCACCGCGAAAGTCTGAAGGTCGCTCAGTTCCACGGCTGCTCTCCGTTTCGAATCTACGAATGCAGGGTTCTCAAGTATTCATTTTGAGAGAATGCTAGCGGCACCTAGAGTCGGGGTCCAGAGGCAAGGAGACGTTTGATGCCGTTGAGGACGCCGCTGACGGAAAAGCTCGGCATTGATCACCCGGTTCTGCTGGCGCCGATGGACGTCGTCGCCGATGCGCGGCTGGTGCGTGCGGTCAGCAGCGCCGGCGGATTCGGCATTCTCGGTGGCGGCTACGGCAACCGGACGTGGCTGGCACAGGAGACCGCGAAGTTCGGCGGTCTGCACGCGCCGTTCGGCATCGGCTTCATCACCTGGTCGCTCGCCAAGCAGCCGGAGCTGCTCGACATCGCGCTCGCCGCGAAGCCGGCAGCGGTGATGTTGTCGTTCGGTGATCCCGCGCGTTTTGCCCCGGCGATCAAATCAGCCGGCGCGCTCTTGATATGCCAGGTGCAGGATGAGGCGATGGCGGCGCAGGCGCTCGCGGCCGGCGCCGACATCCTGATCGCGCAAGGAACTGAGGCGGGTGGCCACGGGGCGTCGCGCACCACGCTCGACATCGTTGCTGCGATCGTCGATCTCGCCGCAGGCCGCGTGCCGCTGGTCGCTGCTGGCGGGATCGCGGACGGTCGCGGCCTTGCCGCGATGCTCACGCTCGGCGCCGATGGCGTGCTGCTCGGCACGCGCTTCTACGCCAGCGAGGAGGCCAACGGCGCCGGCGAGGCCAAGCGGCGCATCTGCGCGGCGCGCGCCGGCGAGACCGTGCGCGGCATCATCTTCGATCTCTCACGCAACAACGTCTGGCCGGCGCCGTTTACCGGCCGCTGCCTGATCAATGATCACGCGCGCCGCTGGATGGGACGCGAGGTCGAGCTGCTGCAGCAGGTTGCGGGCGTGTCGGCCGACTATATGAAGGCGCGGGCCGAGGGCAATTTCGATGTCGCAGCCGTCATCGCAGGCGAGGCGGTCGGTTTGATTCATGATATCCCGCCGGCGGGCGAGATCGTCGAACGCATTGTCGCCGAGGCCGAACAGATCTTGCAAGGGCGGCGCAACTCGTCGCGGCCGTTGCCGAATTCGATTGAAGAAGAAGTGAGGTGAACCATGTGGCCCGATCGCCGCTTTCTGGATCTCGTCAAGACCGAACATCCGATCGTGCTCGCCCCGATGGCTGGGGTGATGGATGCCGAACTCGTCATCGCCGTGGCGCAAGGGGGCGGCCTCGGCTCGCTGCCCTCCGCGATGCTGAGCGCGGACAAGGCGCGCGAGCAGGTCAACATCATCCGCCAGCGCGTGTCGGCGCCGCTCAACCTGAACTTCTTCTGCCACATCCCGGTCGAGGCCGATGCGGCGCGCGAGGCCGGCTGGAAGCAACGCCTTGGCGCCTACTATCAGGAGTATGGCGTGGATCCGGCGGCTCCGATCACCGCTGCCAACCGCGCCCCGTTCGATGCGGCGATGTGCGCGGTGGTCGAGGAACTGAAGCCGGAGATCGTAAGCTTCCATTTCGGCCTGCCTGAGCCGTCTCTGCTGGCGCGCGTGAAGGCGACCGGCGCGGTCGTGATGGCCTCAGCGACCGTGGTCCGCGAGGCAGTGTGGCTGGAGCAGAACGGCGCCGACGTCATCATCGCGCAGGGCGCCGAGGCGGGCGGCCATCGCGGCATGTTCCTGACCGACAAACTCGCCGAGCAGGTCGGCACGTTCGCGCTGGTGCCGCAGGTGGTCGATGCGGTTAACCTGCCGGTGGTTGCGGCCGGCGGTATCGCCGACGGCAGAGGCATCGCGGCGGCCTTCGCGCTCGGCGCCTCCGGCGTGCAGATCGGTAGCGCCTATCTGCGCTGTCCCGAATCCAAGGTCAGCGCTCCCGCGCGCGCTGCGCTCGCAGCGGCTGACGACGAATCGACCGTCATCACCAACGTCATGACAGGTCGGCTCGCCCGCGGCGTCGCCAACCGGGTCATGCGTGAGGTCGGTCCGATCTCGCCGGATGCGCCGGCGTTTCCGCATGCCGCGACCGCGCTAGGCCCGCTTAAGGCCGCGGCGGAGAAGCAGGGAAGGGTCGATTTTACCAATCTCTGGGCTGGGCAGGCGTTGCCGTTGGGACGCGCGGTGCCAGCGACCGAGCTGACGCGGACCCTGGCCGAACAGGCTTTGGCGCGCCTCGCGAAGATGGCGGGCTGACGCCTCGGGCAGGGCATTGCCCTGGGAAAGTCCAGAGGCTGCCGGTTGCGGCGCGAAAGCGGCCTCTGCTATAGGGCGGGTTCACCTTGTCCCGTGAGGCCCTATATAATGTCGGTCGATGCCGCCACCGTCCGCCGGATCGCGCAATTGGCGCGGATCGCTGTCACTGACGCCGAGGTCCCGCATCTGCAGGGCGAGCTCAATGCGATGCTGGCCTTCGTCGAGCAGCTCTCGGAGGTCAATGTCGAGGGCGTCGAACCGATGACCTCGGTGACCCCGATGGCGATGAAGAAGCGCCAGGACGTGGTCACGGACGGCGACATCGCCGACGACATCGTCAAGAACGCGCCGGCGACCGAGAACCACTTCTTCCTCGTGCCGAAGGTCGTGGAATAGCCCAGGTAGCCGTATGGCGCGCGCCATCTGCTCCTCAAACCGACAAGCGAGCCAACGCCATGTGCCTGCTCTGCGACGATGAAGCGGCCTACAAGGCCTATATGGATTATCTCGACGCGATGGAGCGGCAGGGCAAGGCCGCCGATCCGGACAAGGCCGTGAACGAGATCCTCGACCAGCTCGAGGCGTTCAACGCCAACAAGACTCCCCCCAAGAAGAACAAGTTCTTCGCCGACGACACCACCGACGACAAGACGCTCTCCCCATTCTTCTGCAGCCCGATCAACAAATGACCGATTTGACTTCGCTGACGCTCGCCGATGCCCGCCAGGGCCTCGCGGACAAGACCTTCACGTCGCTCGAGCTGACCGACGCCCATCTCAAGGCGATGGAAGAGGCGCGGGCGCTCAATGCCTTCGTGATGGAGACGCCGGAGAAGGCGCGCGATATGGCGCGCGACGCCGACGCCAAGATCACCAAGGGCGAGGGCGGGCCGCTGGCCGGCATTCCGCTGGGGATCAAGGACCTGTTCGCCACCAAGGACGTCCGCACCACCGCGTGCTCGAAGATCCTCGGCAATTTCGTGCCGACCTACGAGTCGACCGTGACCTCGCAGCTGTGGCGCGACGGCGCGGTCATGCTCGGCAAGCTCAACAATGACGAGTTCGCGATGGGCTCGTCCAACGAGACCTCGTGCTTCGGCCCGGTGGGCAACCCCTGGCGCCGCGAGGGCTCCAATACCACGCTGGTCCCGGGCGGCTCGTCCGGCGGCTCGGCGTCCGCCGTGGCGGCGCTGTTGTGCATGGGCGCGACCGCGACGGATACCGGCGGCTCGATCCGCCAGCCCGCCGCGTTCACGGCAACCGTCGGCATCAAGCCGACCTATGGCCGCTGCTCGCGCTGGGGTATCGTCGCCTTCGCTTCGTCGCTCGACCAGGCTGGCCCGATCGCGCGCACCACGCGTGACGCCGCGATCCTGCTGCGCTCGATGGCCGGCCACGACCCGAAGGATACGACCTCGGTCGATATTCCGGTGCCGGACTACGAGGCCGCGATCGGGAAGTCCCTGAAGGGCATGAAGATCGGCATCCCCAAGGAATATCGCCTCGACGGCATGCCGGCCGAGATCGAGAAGCTGTGGAGCGAAGGCCGCAAGTGGCTGGAGGCCGCAGGCGCTGAAACCGTCGAGGTGTCGTTGCCGCACACGAAGTATGCGCTGCCGGCCTATTACATCGTGGCGCCGGCGGAGGCGTCCTCGAACCTCGCCCGCTACGACGGCGTGCGATACGGCCTGCGCGTGCCGGGCAAGTCGATCGGCGAACTCTACGAGAACACCCGTGCCGAAGGTTTTGGGCCCGAGGTGCGGCGCCGCGTCATGATCGGCACCTATGTGCTCTCGGCCGGCTATTACGACGCCTATTACATCCGGGCGCAGAGGGTCCGTACCCTGATCAAGAAGGATTTCGAGGACTGCTTCGCCAAGGGCGTGAGCGCGATCCTGACGCCGGCGACGCCGTCGGCCGCCTTCGGCATCGGCGAGAAGGGCGGCGCCGATCCGGTGGAGATGTATCTCAACGACATCTTCACGGTGACCGTGAACATGGCGGGCCTGCCGGGCATCGCGGTGCCGGCCGGCAAGGACGCGCAGGGGCTGCCGCTCGGGCTGCAACTGATCGGACGTCCGTTCGACGAGGAGACGCTGTTCTCGCTCGGCGAGGTCATCGAGCAGGCGGCGGGACGCTTCACGCCCGTTCGGTGGTGGTGAGCTTACCCGACTTCAAGACGAGCCTCGCGGGCGCCGCGCCCGCGACCGGCCTTTCGCCCGTGCTGACGGGTCTGTGGTGGCTGGGCAAGGGCGACTGGGACCGGGCGCACGGGATCATTCAGGACGAGACCGGCCGCGACGCGGCCTGGGCGCACGCGCATCTGCATCGCGTCGAGGGCGATCTCGGCAATGCCGCCTATTGGTATCGCCAGGCCGGGCAGAAGGTCGCGACCGATGCGTTGGATATCGAATTCGAGCGGATCGTCTCCGCGCTTCTTGGATACAGAGAATAGCCTATGCCGTTTAGGACAAGGCTATTCTGTTGGTGCTAGGGGAATGCACATGACATTCGAAGTACGGCAAATTCTGGATGTAGGCGTAAGTCACCCGGTTGTGGCGCGGCTTGGGCCCCAGACCAGCGAACTCACGAATTGGCTGAGCATCTCCCAAGAGAAGAAGCTTGAGCTTTCGCACGTCTACGCGATCACACTTACCCAGCGGCTTATTGAGTGTCACAAGGTTCGCGACTCTCTAACCGAGAAAATGAACGAAAGCCTTGAAAGGCTGGGCGATAAGCAAAGTCAGCAAGCTCGCGAAGTTCCTCACGTTATTGGGCTCCAAAAGATCGTCGAAGGCTTCTTATACGAGGCCAAAGACTATCTTCGGGACTTGCTGAAGCTTTTTGAAATTCTCTATGACTGCAAACTTAAAGAGGCCAGCGCTTTCGCTGATTTGCAGGAAAACGGAGAGAGCAAGCTCTCCAAGTGGGCTTGCCTTAAGTTTGGCGATGAGCATCGTCTGACGAAACTCATTCGATCCGAAGAGAGTTGGACTTCCGAGCTTGTTCGCAAAAGGAATGCCATCGAGCATCCCGGAGAAAAGTCGGGAACTCTGAAGATTGAGAATATTCGATCGGCAGATCAAGTCGGACGCTATGTTCCTCCTACCTGGACGCGTACAGGGCAGCCGGACAGCAGTATCCTAGCGGATATGGACATCTACCTCGACAATATGCTGACCCTTGCAGAGGACCTGTTGGCGTCCGTTGTTTTGGAAGAGTTAGCGCCCAGAGGACTTACGATTCAAGAGATACCGGTCGAGCTGAGGGATCGGCAATGTCCAATTCGGCTCAAGGTTGTCTTGTGGGGGAACCTCCCGTTACCGCCGGGGAGCTCCAACCAAGGCAAGCTGATCAAGGGCGCCACCGGCGACTGGGAGGTCGTGATCGGCATGGAGATCCATGCCCAGGTGACCTCGAAATCAAAACTGTTCTCCGGCGCCTCGACCGCGTTCGGCGGCGACCCCAACAGCCACGTCTCGCTGGTCGATGTGGCGATGCCGGGCATGCTGCCGGTCATCAACGAGGAGTGCGTGCGCCAGGCCGTGCGCACCGGGCTCGGCCTGAACGCCAAGATCAACCTGCGCTCGGTGTTCGACCGCAAGAACTATTTCTATCCCGACCTGCCGCAGGGCTACCAGATCAGCCAGTACAAGGACCCGATCGTGGGCGAGGGCGAGGTCACGGTCGAGCTCGACGGCGGCAGGACCGCCACTGTCGGCATCGAGCGCCTGCACATCGAGCAGGATCCGGGGAAGATGCTGCACGACCAGTCGCCGTCGCTGTCCTATATCGACTTCAACCGCTGCGGCGTGGCGCTGATGGAGATCGTCTCCAAGCCTGATATCCGCGACGCCGAGCAGGCCAAGGCGTACGTGACCAAGCTGCGGTCGATCATGCGCTATCTCGGCACCTGCGACGGCGATATGGAAAAGGGATCGCTGCGCGCCGACGTCAACGTCTCCGTGCGCAAGCCGGGCGGGCCGCTCGGCACCCGCTGCGAGATCAAGAACATCAACTCCATCAGCTTCATCGGCCAGGCGGTCGAAGCCGAGGCGCGGCGCCAGATCGAGATCATCGAGGACGGCGGCGTGATCGAGCAGGAAACCCGCCGGTTCGATCCCGACAAGGGCGAGACGCGCTCGATGCGCTCCAAGGAGGAGGCGCACGACTACCGTTACTTCCCGGACCCGGACCTGTTGCCGCTCGAGTTCTCGCAGGCTTTCGTCGACGAGCTGAAGGCGGCGCTGCCGGAGCTGCCGGACCAGAAGACGGCGCGCTTCATCGCCGATCTCGGCCTCTCGCCCTACGACGCCTCGGTGCTGGTGGCCGAGCGCGAGAGCGCCGCGTTCTATGAAAGCGTGCTGGAGGCGCTGTCCGACCGCGGCCGGGACGGCAAGCTCGCCGCCAACTGGGTGATCAACGAGCTGTTCGGGCGGCTCAACAAGGAAGGCCGCGACATCGCGTCGTCTCCCGTCTCGGCCGCTCAGCTGGCCGCGATCGTCGCGCTGATCGGCGAGGGCACCATCTCCGGCAAGATCGCCAAGGACCTGTTCGAGATCGTCTGGAGCGAGGGCGGCGATCCGCGCGAGCTGGTGGAAAGTCGCGGCATGAAGCAGGTGACCGACCTCGGCGCGATCGAGAAGGTCGTCGACGAGATCATCGCGGCCAATCCGGACAAGGTCGCGCAGGCCATCGCGAAGCCGCAGCTGGTCGGCTGGTTCGTCGGTCAGGTGATGAAGTCGTCGGGCGGCAAAGCCAATCCGCAGGCGGTCAACGATCTCCTGAAGAGCAAGCTCGGCATCTGAAACGACGATCGCTCGTCCTCGTTCCAACGGCGCGCACATGGTGCGCGCCGTTTTCGTTTGCCCCTCGCGTTCCGCGAATCGCCGCACGCGATTCGCAGAAAAGCCACCTTTGGAGAGCGCTCGAACGTGCACGAGGCCGTGTGCAACGAAAATTTTTTCGTTGCCAATTTTTACGACTCAGAGTCCGCGCGTACCGCGCGACTTGCGACTCTGCACCTCGACAAGGCGCCGACGCCGTTTTCGACGCGCCGTATACTCGTTCAGAAAAATACTTGCAGCACAGGCTTTTTGCGCAATCTCGATTAGTAGCGCGCGCGGCCTTGTGCGGAGAGACGTTCGCGTTTTCGCGATCGATCGTCGTGCTGCTTCGCGCGTTTCGTCAGCCGCACGCGCGCGCGCCTGTCAACACTTCCTTAAGCCGGAAGCTGTTTTTTTTCACTCGTTGGTGTATCGATGAGGAGTGCAGTTCGATTCCCGAGTGCACGCATCGACTAAGCCATCTCACATCGGAGGGCAACATGGCCAAGAAAGCGAAGAAGGCGAAGAAGGCAGTGAAGAAGGTCGCGAAGACCGCGGCGAAGAAGACTGCCAAGAAGACCAAGAAGGTCGCCAAGAAGAAGTAACTCTCGCAGTCCGCTGCGAGATGAGTCCGGCAGCTGATGCCGGCACGTCGCTGGAACGTTAGGTCCGCTTGAGCTCCTCGAGAGCCGGGCAGATCTCCTGAAGCTCCATCGACGATAGAGGGTGTCGGCGAGACATCAGGTCAACGGTCGGATCGAACTCGAGAGCGGCTTCGCTCGCGGTGCGGTCCGGCAGAAGAAACGGGATTTCTTCGTTCGGTGCAGATCGCGCTTCCGGTCTGCAATCTCACGAGCGGCTCACGAGCCAGAGTGAGATCTGATCCTGACGTGTTCGCCGACGCCCTCGATCCTGGCCGCGTGCCCAATGGCCGCGTGCCCAATGGCCGCGTGCCTTTATGCCTCCTCCCATGACATGCATCTGATCCGGACGACGTCGCATCGGCTTGGCGACCGATCTCGCGGCCGTGAGCGCGCGCGTGATCGTGTCGGGATCGCGCGTCGTTGCGTGCCGGCCGTATCGATCGCCGCCCGCCGTAGCGCGCAACGGCTGGCGCCGGCGGCCTCATCGCGTTTCCGCGATGGTTAGAGGTTTGCCAAACAGAACGGTAAACCGCTCTTTGCCGCTTCAAAAATTCTCATCTGAATCAGGCATTTGGGCTTCAGCCCGGAAGATCGGGCGGTTTGCGTTCAGGCTTCCTTCAGCACGATGTTTAAACTGCCTTTCAAACTTGATCGGTCATCCTTCGCGCATAAGCCGTCAAACGGCACAGGGACTAACCAGGCGTTGAACAGTTGGACGGGGGCTGCGCTCGAGGAGAGCCGCCTCCCAGTGAAGGAGAGCGACGATGTTTCAGGGACAACTCAATTTCGATGATGTGACCACCGCGGAGCAGGGCGCCAATGGCGACGTGCTGTTCGAGCTCGGCATGCTCTATGCGAGCGGTCGCGACGGCGTGGTCGATCTGATCGCCGCGCACAAATGGTTCAATCTCGCTGCCCTGAAGGGGCGTGTCGATGCGATCGCGATGCGCCGCGAGATCGCGGAGCAGATGTCGGATGGCGACATCGCGGCTGCGCAGCGCGAGGCGCGTGCCTGGATGACGGCGCGCTGATCACGGAGTGCCGCGGGCACTTCTGTCTCGCGCCTCGTCGACGATGAAGGCGAGATCGGGCGCCGGTCCATAGCTGGAACGATACGGTCGTCGGTGGGCGATCTCGGACCCCATCATTTGCGCGCAAGCAAGCCTCGTCGCGCGCCGATAAATCCCCTATCTGTCGCATGTACGGAGACAGCGGGATCGATGGCATGAGGCAGGCGCAGCAGCGACGGGCGACGCAGCAGGAGCTGATCGACTGCCACGACTGCGGGAACGGCGTGTCCTTCAGTGCAGTGGCGTGTCCGCATTGCGGGTCCACCGAGCCCTCCGGGCCTGCCGTGCAGAGCCGGCGCGAGTTGCGGCGGTTGCGGATCGAGGCCACCAATGACCGGCGTCTCGTCATGGTCACCACGCTGTGCGCGGGCCTCGGCACCTTGTACGGCGGAGTCATGGGAGCAGGGGGCGCGGCGTCGCTGTGGGCGGCGCTCGGCTACGGCTTCGTCGGCGCCGTCATCGGCGTGCCCGCCGCGTTCGTCATCAACATCAGCCGCAGCCTGTTCGATTGAGCCGCGCGCGTCACGCCGGCCGAAGTCCGTTCCGATGCAGAGATGATTTGAAGAGCCGCCGCGGTGGAAGGTCAACCGTGTCCGCGGCCATCGAAGGCGGCCCGGCCACTCTAACGTCGCGCGAAGGGAGGGGGCCGCCATCGGCTGCGCCCAACGGGCGCCTGGCGGAGACGGAGGGATTCGAACCCTCGATAGGGCTTTACAACCCTATAACGGTTTAGCAAACCGCCGCCTTCAGCCACTCGGCCACGTCTCCAGCCCGGTCGGTATGCCCGACGACGCGCTGAGCCGCAAGCGGCAGATTGCGCGCCGATTTGAAATCCTCACAGACAAGCGCGGTGAAGCCCACCGGGCTCCACGCCAGGGCCCGGGCCGGAGGGGGCGCCGGGACACCCGAAGGTTTGCGGTCGTGTTCACCCCGGCTGGTCCTGGGGCGGGCCGGAAGCCACAAAGACGACGCCGCCCTGGTCCTCGATCGGGCCGGGCGGAGCTCGGTGAACGCCGCGCGGCTGTTCGCATCGAACCTCGTGCGAATCTCGTCCGGGTGATGTCCGAATTCGACGATCGCCCTGCCCGAGATGCGGCGGGTTCCGGTCGGCGAGTGTGTCCTGGCTTACGCACCTAAGATTGCGTTGTTACAAAACAATAACATAAACAGTAGCTTATCCGTTTCCGCAGAACCACGGTTCCGTGCTTTTTGTGCAACACCGCTCCAAAAAGGCGCCTGCTGGGCGCCGCAATGATGGTTCCTTTGTTGCGTGTGCAAAGGGCTTCGGTAATTCTGCCCTCACGACGAAGGGGGGCATCCCGACGTCGTCCCGTTTAGGTCGTTCGCTCAAGTCCCTCGCGTTCATGCGGGTGTGTCCGATAGCGCGAAGCGGCCGAGCGACGGGTCGAAGAGGGACCAGGGCAAACCTCGAGGGTGTCTCACACCTAGCGCAGGCGGATCCTTCCCTGACTGAGCAACTTGGAGGTTTAACACTATGAACATCATCAAGAGCCTCGTCCTGGGCTCGGCGGCAGCTCTCGTCGCCATGTCTGGGGCACAGGCAGCTGACCTTCCGATCAAGGCCAAGGCGGTCGAATACGTGAAGGTCTGCTCGCTCTACGGAGCCGGCTTCTACTACATCCCCGGCACCGACACCTGCATCAAGCTGGGCGGTTATCTGCGTGCTGAAACGTCGTTCGCCAGCAACGGCCAGTACAACAACGCCGTCAACGGCGTCTCCGGCGCGAACAACCGCCTGAGCAACTACTATTACAGCCGCGCCCGTCAGGACCTCAACATCGACACGCGCACCGCGACCGAGTATGGCGTGGTCCGCACCTACTTCGAGGCGACCTACACCTGGACCTCCGGCACCTACGGTGGAACCGGCTCGGCGACCGGCGGAACGGCCTATAGCTCGGCGATCGGCCTCAATGCGGCGGGTACGGCGACTGCTGGCGCGTCCAGCGTCAACCCGACGGATGGCGGTATCGCCGGCGGCGCGCTCGGCGTGTACTTTGCCTTCATCCAGTTCGCCGGCTTCACCATGGGTAAGGCCGTGTCGCAGTTCGATGCGCCCTGGACCGGCTATCCCGGCAACAACCTCGACGGCCTGTGGGGCGGCGGCAACACCACCACCGGTGTCAACCAGTTCACCTACACGGCGGACTTCGGCCAGGGCATCACCGCCGCGATCTCGGCGCAGGATGCGACCCAGAACTCCCAGACCAACCTCTGGAACGTCTCGGGCATCACCGCGGCCGGCATCATCGGCGGCGCTTACGGCTCCAACTCCTACGGTGGCAACGTTGCTCCGGACATCGTCGGCATGGTCCGTGTCGACCAAGCCTGGGGTCTGTTCCAGGCGTCGTTCGCGGCGCATGACAACCACACTGGCTACTACGGTGCTTCCGAGACCTCGGGTCATCCGTCGGACAAGTGGGGCTGGGCAGCTTCGCTGGCCTTGTCGATCAAGAACATCCCGACCGGCGCCGGCGACAGCATCAACATCCAGGGCGTCTACACCAACGGTGCGAGCCGCTACAACGAGGGGCAGCTCAACCCCACCACTTATGCGATGTACGGTGGTAGCAGCACTGCTGGCGTTTACGGCACGCTCGGCTTCGCTGGCGTCAGCGACGCGGTCTACGCGACGAACGGTGATCAGCAGTTGACCACCACCTACGGCTTCCGTGGTGCTTATACCCACAACTGGAGCCCGACCTGGAACTCGGCGATCTACGGTTCGTGGGCTGCCGTGAGCTACAACGGGACTGCCAAGGGCCTGATCTGCGGCAGCGCGGCGATGGGAGCGATCGCGGGTGCAGGCTTCACTTGCAACCCCGACTTCAACATCTCCACGCTGGGTTTGATCACCCGCTGGACTCCGGTCAAGAACCTGACCTTCTCGGCTGACGTGGCCTGGACGAACCTCGACCAGAAGTACTCCGGCAACATTGCCTACCCGGGTTCGGGCAGCATCGCGAAGCCGGCTGCGACCTACCAGCTCAAGGACCAGAACTCGGTGTCCTTGCTGGTCCGCGCTCAGCGCAACTTCTGATCCTCTGATCCCTAGGATTAGGTTTTACGCCCCCCGGCAGGCAACTGCCGGGGGTTTTCATTTGTCTTCGGGGGGCGAGCGCTCGGCTGTTTTGCCGGATGCCCGGCATCGATGCCGCCCAGCGTCTGAATGGGTGAGGTGAAGCCATGCCGTGCTCGAGCCGGGGTGAGGAAATACCTGTGCAGATTGCTTCTCAAGGCCGGTTCGAGATCTGAGCGAGCGCCTCATAATGGAATCGGGATGCATATAAGTGGTGTCTCAGTAGCGCGCGGCTCCCCTCTGTGCAGTTCCAGGGATCGTTCAAGCGAGCCAATTTCGCAGCCCGCACACGCGGGTGCTGCAGAAAAAATGCAACTAAAACAATTGATTATAAGAAAGTTGTCAGGGTTGGACGATTTGGTATTGAAATTAGATGAGTTGATAAGATAATTTTCTCAGCGTCGCTGCACAGGAATATGTGTGTACGGGCCGAATGATACCGTTCAACGTTAAGACCTCCGGAAACCCTCGACGATGCCCCGTCGGGGGTTTCTTCATTTCATGCGGAAGAAAACGTCCTTTGTTCCCAGGGGCGATGGCAAACCAGGCACCTCCGCGCTCCTGATGGGCCGGATATACAGCCAGCCCAGGCGCCGCGTGGCCGGTCATCCAGGATGACGGGCAAGCGTACGTCTCCCGATGTACGAAAACCTGCAAAAAAGTGTCGTGACGTGACTTGACCGTAAATTCGCGGATCATCACAGTCTGACGAACAGATGACGGACATGAAGCCGTTGCGGGTCGAGGAAGCGGTGCGAGATGAGGTCGGAAGGCATTCTGAAGGCGTTAGGACCGTGGTCTGAACGAGAAGAACTGTCCGACGCCTTGATGCGGCTGCTGGATACCACCCCGGAGGGCGGCGGAGAGTTCGCGGCGTGCCTGGCGGTCGTCCAGCGCATCTACAATGATGATGAAGCCTCCTGGTATCAGGAATGGACGCGATCTGCAGAAGTGATGCGGGAGGAGGCGTGCCTGCTGGCCGACGCAGGGTCGCTCGACGCCGGGCGCCGCAAATGGCTCCGCGCGATCAATTACTATGATGTGGCCGCATCTCCCTTCGGGGGCTGCGTGGTGCGCCAGCAAGCCGTTGCTTCGGGCATTCGCGCTTGTGCATTGGACTATCTCCGCCTCGGCGTTCCGCAAGGCGAGGTGGTCACGATCCCCTGGCGGCAGGACTATCCGCTCGAAGCCTACTTTCTGCCGGCCGATGGGAATGGCCCCGCGCCGACGGTGGTCTGCATCTGCGAGCCCGGCCGGCGCAAAGAGAAGTCCTTGCTGATGCTGGCCGGGTACGCCGCGGAGCGTGGCCTGTCCTTGTTGGTCGTCGACGTGCTTGGACCCGGCCCGGCCAGCCGGTTCGACGACATCGTCGGCAGTCGTGACCTGGAATCTGCCATCGGCAGCGTGATGGACTACGTTTGCGAGCGCGACGACGTCGATGACGACAGGATCGCGATTCTGGCCGACGATTGGAGTTCGTCCTTCGTGGCCCGCGGCATCGCGCTCGATCCGCGCTACGCGGCTGCCGTTTGCGACGCCGGCCTCTGGGACATTCATGAGCGTGTGTGCTTGTCGCGTCGGTTGAAGCCGGATGAGCGGGCCTGCCTGCCGAGCGCGAGTGATTGCCGCGTTGCGCGGCAGATCATGTGTCCGCTCCTGGTCGCACTCCCGGAGGTCGGATGGCTGCGTGCCGACATCGCCGCGCGCCTGGTCGCGCAGATGAAGCGCGATCATCTCGACATCACGCTCAAGATCTTCGCGAACCAGCAGGGAGGCGTTCCCGACGAAGCCCACGCCAACGGCTTCATCTTCGATTGGATTGCGTCGCGTCTCGCAGGCTCGCAGGAGATGCAGGGCTAGCAGCCAACCGGCGCCCAGGGCGAGCAGCGGCTGTTCTCTCCGCCAAAGCGATTGCCTGTCAGGGTCGTCGCGTCCGTCACGAGGGCAGGGGCGAAGGCAGCGGAATGGCAGGCATGAGGCTGTTGCGCCTCCTGATCAGACCCCCAGCGAGACTCGGGCGCTCGCCTTTTCGAAGCGCTCCTTGAGCGCGGCGAGCTTATCCGTGAAGGTGGACAGCTCGCGTGCGTCGAATTCCTCGAAAATGAAAGCGAAGATCTGTCCCTGATGCACTTCGAGCTCGGAAAAGAGCTCCGAGGTCTTGGCGGTCAGCGACATCCTGACGACGCGCGCGTCGTCAGGGGCGGGCCTGCGCTGCATGAAGCCCTTCTTCTCGAGCAGCTTGGATTGCGTGGTGACGAAGGATGGGTCGACGTGCAGCCGCTTGGCTGCCGCATTGACGGCGACCCCCTCGCCCTGATCGAGCTCCGAGATCGCCATCAGGATCATCCATTGCGGGCCGCTGATGCCGATTCGCTTCGCCCAGAAGTACCTCAACTCCTCAAGATGGACATTGATGGTGGCGATCTCCCTGGCGAACCGCAGAACGGCGTCGCGATTCTTTGGCAGGTGCTCGGTCATCTGCGGCTGCTCGGCCGATTCCACAGGTGCGGCGGACGTATTCTTGGAGGGCGCCATTGCTCAACAGTTCCAAATCGAAGTCCGACCCTAGTGAAAAAAAATCCATAGCAAAATCACTTATCTAGGAGGTAATCCGGATGTCCCCTTGCGTTGCACAATCGACTGCCTTGGTGTTGCCCTCAAGACACATTTCGGCTTCATTCAATTACCTGACTGCATAAACTATTTTGCTTACCGAATGAGCGAAGGCATAGTTCCTGGCGACGGTGGGGGGATTACTCGATCGTCCCGTGACAGGTGGTTCGCTTAAGTCCCTCGCGTGATGCGGGTGTGTCCGATGGCGCGAAGCGACTGGAGCGGTTTTTCGGGAGCGGAGGAAGCGGATCGTCCTGGGGGATCTTGATCCGGTTCTTCTCAAAAGAGCAACTTGGAGGTTTATATGAAGACGGTTAAGAGCCTTGTCCTCGGCTCGGCGGCGGCTCTGCTCGCTATGTCCGGGGCTCAGGCGGCCGACCTTCCGATCAAGGCCAAAGCGGTCGAGTATGTGAAGGTTTGCTCCCTGTATGGTGCGGGTTTCTACTACATCCCCGGCACCGACACCTGCATCAAGCTCGGCGGCTATCTGCGCGTCGAGGCCGGACTGGGCACCAACAGCCTGTACAACTATGCGACCGGCGCTCCGGCCGGCGCGCACAACCGCCTGAGCAACTACTACACCGCTCGCGCTCGTGAAGACCTGAACATCGACACGCGCACCGCGACCGAATACGGCGTCGTCCGCACCTTCTTCGATGCGACGTTCTCCTGGACCACGGGCGGCTACACCGGCACCGGCTCGGCGACGGGCGGCACTGCCTACAGCACCGCCATCGGCCTCAACGCCGCGGGCACGGCGACTGCCGGTGCGGCCAGCGTCAACCCGACGGACGGCGGCGTCGCCGGCGGTTCGCTCGGCGTGTACTACGCCTTCATCCAGTTCGCTGGCTTCACCATGGGTAAGGCCGTGTCGCAGTTCGACGCGCCCTGGCAGAACTATCCGGGCAACAACTACGACGGTCTGTGGGGCGGCGGCGGCACCGTTACCGGTGTGAACCAGTTCTCCTACACCGCCGATTTCGGCCAGGGCATCACTGCCACGGTTTCGGCTGAAGATGCGACCCAGTACTATCAGGCTGGCAATCTCAACCTGTCGGGTGGATCCGCAGCCGGCATGATCGGTGGCGCATACGGCACCAACAACATCGGTGGCACGCGCTCTCCGAACCTCGTTGGTATGCTGCGTGTTGACCAGGCCTGGGGCCTGTTCCAGTTGTCCGTCGCGGCGCATGACAATCACGTTGGCTACTACGGTGCCAGCGAGACCAGCGGCGCTCCGGCTGACAAGTGGGGTTGGGCGGTTCAGGCGGCCTTGTCGATCAAGAACATCCCGACTGGCCCCGGTGACACGATCAACATCCAGGGCGTCTACACCGACGGTGCGACGCGCTACAACGCTCAGAGCCTGGCACCCGTCAGCTACCAGATCTACGGTGGCAGCAACGTTGCCGGCGCTTATGGCAGCCTCGCCTTCGCGAACGCTCCGGATACGGTGTTCGTGACCGGCGGTGCGCAGGAGAGCGTGAAGACCTGGGGCTTCCGTGGTGCGTACACGCACAACTGGAACGCTGCCTGGAACACGGCGATCTACGGGTCGTACGCTCAGGTCAAGTACGGCACGGTCGGCACGGCGGCGATCTGCGCCAACGCGACGGCTTTGCTGGGTCTGGTCGGAACCTGCAACCCGAACTTCGACATCTCGACGATCGGCTTGATCACCCGCTGGACTCCGGTCAAGAACCTCACGTTCTCGGCCGACTTCGCCTACAGCATGCTCGACCAGAAGTATTCTGGAACGGTTGCTGCTCCGGCGAGCGCTGGCAATGCCAAGCCGGCCGGCATCTACGAGCTCAAGGATCAGAACAGCATGACCCTGCTGATCCGCGCTCAGCGCAACTGGTAACAGCGCGCTCATAGCGAGACTACGATCCCCGGCAGGCAACTGCCGGGGATCTTCTTTTGCGGCGTCGGCAGGCGCCGAGGCGAGCGTGTCGCCCTCGGCGTCGTCGCCAAAGCGTCTCGAAACACACCCGCGCAGGTCATTCCGCACGGCCAGCGTCTCCGGCAGACGCGCCGCGATCCGACTTCGATGCTGTGTGGCTTCATGACCGACCGATTCGAGGCATGCGTCTGCCGTCGATCGATCGGGTCTATTCTCCGACCGTCAGCTATCGAACTCCTGACCGGCAAAGCTCGCAAGCCAACGGTGGCAGGCGCGCGATCGCCCGTGAGAATCGGGAGACGTGTTGCGGAGACCAGGGCGGGGCGGCGTGCCTTTGATCGCGCGGCCTGCCACCGTCACGTCTGGCCCGCGTGCTGCGATTGTTGCTTCATTCCAGCCATGGTCTCGACACGGATCCAGCGCCGTGCGGCAGGCTCACACTCTATATGGGAGACGCAGCGCGCGCGGACGTGCCGCGCCGCCGTCACAAGCATGGTTCGGCCCGCCACGAGAATGGTCCGATAAAACACCAAAAGCGCCTCGCCATCGTTCCGACTGCAACGCTATGCGCGATCACTGTACAGCGGCCGGAGATGAGCTGACCCCGTGGGGGGCGGATGTTCGCTTCTGAGCCAGACCTGTCTGAAGTGAGTCATGTGGAGGTTAGTATGAAGACTGTGAAGAGCCTTGTTCTGGGCTCAGCGGCGGCTTTGCTCGCCATGAGTGGGGCTCAGGCAGCCGACCTTCCGATCAAAGCCAAGGCGATCGAGTATGTGAGGGTCTGTTCCATGTACGGGGCGGGGTTCTTCTACATCCCGGGTACGGACACCTGCATCAAGCTGGGGGGCTATCTGCGCGCCGAGGTCGGAATTGGGACCAACGCCCTGTTCCAGAACGCCACCAATGGTGTTGCCGGTGCACGAAATCGTCTCAGCAACTACTACACGACTCGCTCGCGCGCTGACTTCAACATCGACACCCGTACGGCGACCGAATACGGCGTCGTTCGCACGTTCTTCGATGCCGTCTTCCAATGGACCTCGGGCAGCTACACCGGCACCGGCTCAGCCACGGGTGCCACGGTCTACAGCAGCAACATCGCGCTGAACGCGGCAGGCAATGCGATTGCCGGCGCGACCACCGTCAATCCGTCCGACGGCGGCATCGCCGGTGGCGGGCTCGGTGTCTTCTATGCCTTCATCCAGTTTGCCGGCTTCACGATGGGTAAGGCCGTGTCGCAGTTCGACGCGCCCTGGAGCAACTATCCCGGCAACAACTTCGACGGTCTGACCGGCGGCGGCGGCTCCATCACCGGTGTCAATCAGTTCACCTACACCGCGGACTTCGGCTCCGGTATCACCGCGGCGATCTCGGCTCAGGATGCGACGCAGTACGGGCAGTCCCAGATCTGGAATACGACGGGACAGACTGCCGCCGGCGTGATCGGCGGCAACTATGGCACGTCGAATTTCGGCGGCAATGTTGCGCCCGACATCATCGGCATGGTGCGCGTCGACCAGGCGTGGGGCCTGTTCCAGGCCTCCTTTGCGGCTCACGACAATCACGCCAGCTTCTTCGGTGCGAATGAGACCACCGGTCATCCCGCCGACAAATGGGGCTTTGCCGGTCAGCTCGCTCTCTCGGTCAAGAACATCCCGACCGGGGCCGGCGACACCATCAACCTCCAGGGCGTCTACACCAACGGCGCCAGCCGCTACAATTTCCAGAGCCTCGCGCCGATCAACTACGCGATGTATGGCGGCAGCAACATGGCCGGCGCCTTTCAGAGCCTCGGCTTTGCCGGCGTGTCTGATTCGGTGTTCGCGACCGGCACCCAGCAGCAGCTGACGACGACCTACGGTGCCCGCGGCGCCTTCACCCACAATTGGGATCCGTTCTGGAACACGGCCGTCTACGGTTCGTGGAGCGCCGTCAGGTACAATGCCACGGCCAAGGGACTGATCTGCAACGGTGCTGGCATGATCGCGCTCGGCATCACCGGCGCCAACTGCAACCCGGACTTCAACATCTCGACCTTGGGTGTGATCACGCGCTGGACACCGGTCAAGAACCTGACCTTCTCGGCCGACGTTGCCTGGACCCGGCTCGACCAGAAGTTTGCGGGCGTAGCGAACGCGCCGGCTGCCGGTGCCGTCGCCAAGCCGGCGACCACCTATCAGCTGAAGGACCAGGACTCGGTCTCGCTGCTGCTGCGCGCTCAGCGCAACTGGTGACGAACCAGCGGGTGGCGAATAGGGAGTAGCGAATAGCGCTTGACGGACCAACCTCGGTTCGTCTCGCTACTCGCTACTCGCTACTCGCTACTCGCTACTCGCTACTCGCTACTCGCTACTCGCTACTCGCTACTCGCTACTCGCTACTCGACCACGGCGCCGCGGCGCAGATCGGCCTCGATCTGCAGCCGTGAGCCGCCGCCGAAGCGCGCGCGATAGACCTGCAGATTCTCCATCACGCGCTGCACGTAGTTGCGGGTCTCCGCGAACGGGATCAGCTCCACCCAGTCGACCGCGTCGACATTGGGATCGCGCGGATCGCCGTAGCGCTCGACCCACTTCCTGACGCTGCCGCGGCCGGCATTGTAGGCCGCAAACGTCATGATGTAGGAGCCACGGTAGTCCTCGAGCAGGCCGCCGAGCTCGGCGGCGCCGAGCTGGGCATTGTAGACGGGGTCCGTCTTCATCCGGTTCAGATCGAAGCCGACACCCGCGCGCTTGCAGACATAGCGGCCTGCATCCGGCGTCACCTGCATCAGACCATAGGCCTGCGCGGGCGAGACCACGGCCTGGTTGAAGGCACTCTCCTGGCGGGCGATCGAGAAGATCACGCTCTGCTCGACCTCGGGCCCGATCGACCGGAAGGCCGGAATTCCGTTGACGGGATAGGCGTAGTGATCGAACGGCAGTCCGCGATTGAGCGCGGCCTTGCCGACCAGCAGCATCGCGCGGGCGTCGCTGTTTCTTCCCGCGATCTCGGCGAGCCCCACCAGCACGTCCGGATCGCCATTGTCGCCCATGTCGGCGAACATCGGGATCGCCACCTCGCCTTCGTCGACGTCGTAGAGCAACTGGACTGCGCGCACCACTTCCAGCCGCTCGACGCCGCGTCCGCGGCCGGTCGGCGCGGCATTGAGGCCGAGCTGCGGCAGGCCGAGCTTGGCCCGCGCCAGCTGCCCGTAATAGCTCGTGGACTGCTCGGCCGCGGACGTAAAGGCCGCGCGCGCCTCCTGCATGTGGCCCATGGCTTCCGCTGCGCGGCCTTGCCAATAGCCAGCCCGCGCCAGGGTGGTCGGATTGACGCTGCCGACGCCGATGCGGGCGAAGTGCTGTGCGGCGGTCGCCGGGTCCTTCAGGAAACGCAGCGCGATCCAGCCGGCGGTGAATTCCTGCTCGGTCTTGTAGATGTCGCGGTTCGGCAGCGCCGCGTCGCGGGCGATCAGATAGGCGCTGCGGTACTCGCCGGTATCGATCATCTTGCGCGCCAGCAGGCGGCGCTCGATCCACCATTCGTCGAGATTGTGCAGCCGGCCGGGATCCTTGGGCGCATTCAGCATCAGCTGCGCCGCATCAGTGAATTTCTCGTCGCGGCGCAGCAGCTGGATGCGGCTGAAGATGTAGCCGGCATCGCCGTGGAGCTCGCGCGGCACGGCCTCGAGCAGGGCCTGGCTGTTCGAGGCCTTGCGGTAGGCCGCGATCCGCGCCTTGGCGAGCGCCACATGGCCCGAGCCGAGTCGCTTGGCGGCGCGCAATGCGGCCTCATGCTCGCTGCCATACAGCAGCGTGTCCATCCGCGCCTTGTGGTCGCCGCCGGAGAGCAGGGCGCCGAACTGGTCGAGAATGGTGTTCTCAGTGTCTTCCGACATGGCGTCGCTGCGCCAGGCCTCGCGCACCAGGCGCTCGGCGTTGGCGCGGTCGCCGCGATTGAGCATGACCCGGGCGAGCGCGAAGCGGCCCTTGGCCGACAGCGGCGATTCGTTCTCGAACCAGGACCACACGACGGCGTCGTCACGCTTGTCGTCCCACAGCGCGGCTTCCAGACGGCGGCGCAGGAAGCTCTGCGACGGCCAGCTCGGATTGGCCGTGATGAAGGCGCGGTAGCGCTCGACGGTGGCATTGTTGTTGTCGCTGCGCAGGATGACCCATTCCGCGAGCTTGCGGGCAACGGGGTCCGAGATCGCCTGTTCGACCTGGGTGGCGTCATCGGGCTTGCGCTTGCGGACGAGCTCGATCACGTTTTCGAGCGCGTCCTTGTCCGACTGCGAGGTCGATGCGGTCGACGCGACCGCGGCCGGAGCGATGGGCTTGCGGGAAGCCGGCAGCGCGGCGTGCTGGCGCGCCGGCAAGCTCGCTGCCGGGGCCGGCGTGATGTCCCGGGGGGCGACCCGCAGCGGCTCGCCGGTTGCCTTGATGCCGCTCTTGGCGTCGGATTTGGCCTCGGCCCGGGCGTCCACCTTGCTCCGGGCTTCAGTGGTCTCCTTGGGCGGGCTGTTCGGAACCACACCGCGCGCAATCGGCCGCGCCTTGGGCAGAGGAACCTTGTCCTTGGCGAGAGCGATGTCTCCAACAGCGAATCCGAGCGTCAGGCCGGCGGCCAGTGACACCGAGAGAGACATCGACAGGGCAGTCGATCGCAATGCGGTAGCGCGGGCTGGAAAGGGCACGGCGTTCCTTTGCGTGCGGATGGCTTCGATCCCCAACGAACTTGGTCTATCGAAAAGGTGAACAAATACTAAATGTACAGGGATGAGTTGCAACCTGCGCCAACACCGCGGCGAAATCACGACCGAAGGGCGGCGATGCGGCCACGCGGCGCGGGCGGACACCGTCTCCGGCACCCTCCTTGGGCGGGGCGGCCTCTCGTGCCGATGCAGGAAACGTCGCAGGATCGGCTGGTCCGGGCTGATTCGGTCGATTCGCCCGCCTGTTGAGAAGGCCGCCGAGACCAGGGCGGGCCTTCCGCCTTGTGTCCGGACCCGGTATGAAGTGCGCTGCGCTCAGGGGCAACACGCGTTGGGAGGGAGTTTCATGGCAGCCAAGACGAATTTCCGGGGCTCTTTCACCGCCTTGGTCACTCCCTTCAAGAATGGGGCGGTGGACGAGGCAGCCTTCCGCGGCCTCGTGAACTGGCAGATCGAGGAGGGGACGCATGGCCTGGTGCCGGTCGGCACCACCGGTGAGAGCCCGACTCTCAGCCATGACGAGCACAAGCAGGTCGTCGAGTGGTGCATCGCCGAGGCCAAAGGGCGGGTGCCCGTGATCGCGGGCGCCGGCTCGAATTCCACCAAGGAAGCGGTCGAGCTCGCTCAGCACGCCGAAAAGGCGGGCGCGGACGCCGTGCTGGTGGTGACGCCCTACTACAACAAGCCGACCCAGGAAGGCCTCTACCAGCACTTCAAGGCGATCAACGATGCCATCGGCATTCCGATCATCATCTACAACATCCCGCCGCGCTCGGTGATCGACATGTCCGTCGACACCATGAAGCGGCTGTTCGAATTGAAGAACATCGCCGGCGTGAAGGACGCCACCGCCAGCATGGTCAGGGTGTCGCAGCAGCGCGCGGCGATGGGCGAGGATTTCAACCAGCTGTCCGGCGAGGACGCCACGATCATCGGCTACATGGCGCATGGCGGCCACGGCTGCATCTCCGTCACGTCGAACGTCGCGCCGCGGCTGTGCTCGGAATTCCAGGCCGCCTGGCAGAAAGGCGATGTCGCGACCGCGCTGAAGATCCACGACAAGCTGATGCCGCTGCACACCAACCTGTTCATCGAGTCCAATCCGGCGCCCGTGAAATACGCGCTGTCGCTGCTCGGCAAGCTCGAGGAGAAGTTGCGGCTGCCGATGGTGCCGGTGTCGGAGCCGACCCGTGTCGCGGTCCGCGACGCCATGGTTCATGCCGGACTGATCAACTGAGCAACTTGGTTGAGCCTGAGAATTTTCTTGCAAGTCTGAGGGGGGTACAGACATGTTGAAGGAATTCCGCGAATTCGCCATGAAGGGCAACGTCGTCGACCTCGCAGTCGGCGTCATCATCGGCGCGGCCTTTGGGGCCATCGTCAACTCGCTGGTCGGCGACGTCATCATGCCGATCATCGGCGCGATCACCGGCGGTCTCGATTTCTCCAACTACTTCATCCCGCTCTCCAAGGCGGTTAGTGCAACCAATCTGGCGGATGCGAAGAAGCAGGGCGCGGTGCTGGCCTATGGCAGTTTCCTGACGCTCACGCTCAACTTCCTCATCGTCGCCTTCGTGCTGTTCATGATCATTCGCGGCATGAACCAGTTGAAGCGGAAGCAGGAGGCTGCGCCCGCGGCTCCGCCGAAGCCGACAGCCGAGGTCGAGCTTCTGACCGAAATCAGGGACCTCCTGAAGAAAGCCTGACGTGGCCGACAAGAATGAGCCCAAGATCACCGTCGCAGCGGAGAACCGCAAGGCGCGGTTCAATTACGCGATCGAGGACACCATCGAGGCCGGCATCGCGCTGACCGGCACCGAGGTGAAGTCGGTCCGCAGCGGCAAATCGACGATCGCGGAATCCTATGCGGATTCGCGCGACGGCGAGATTTGGCTGATCAACGCCAACATTCCCGAATACCTGCAGGCCAACCGCTTCAACCACGAGCCGAAGCGGCCGCGCAAGCTGCTGCTCCATCGCAAGCAGATCAACAAGCTGATGGGAGCCGTCGACCGCGAGGGCATGACGCTGATCCCGCTGAAGCTGTATTTCAACGAGCGCGGCCGCGCCAAGCTGCTGCTCGCCGTCGCCAAGGGCAAGAAGCT
Organism: Bradyrhizobium oligotrophicum S58; assembly: GCF_000344805.1. Classification (NCBI taxonomy): domain Bacteria; kingdom Pseudomonadati; phylum Pseudomonadota; class Alphaproteobacteria; order Hyphomicrobiales; family Nitrobacteraceae; genus Bradyrhizobium; species Bradyrhizobium oligotrophicum. The sequence goes on from NC_020453.1 coordinate 3,733,686, forward strand.
GCACGACAAGCGCGAGAGCGAGAAGAAGCGCGATTGGGGTCGCGAAAAGGGTCGGTTGCTGCGAGCGCGCGGCTGACGAGCCGTTGGTTTGCCGCGCCTCGCGTGGGCGCAACTGTCAGGTCAGGGGAGCGGTCCGATGAATCAGAAGAACCTGCTGGACGTCGACTGGAGCCAGATCCCCGCACCCACTGATGACGGCGCGGCCGATCACCTGCCGGGCATGACCATCCCGCCGGTCGGCCTGCGTGCCACCGACGACACGCTGGTCGTGCTGTCGGCTCTCCCCGGTCGCACCGTGGTGTTCGCCTATCCGCGGACCGGCGAGCCCGGCAAGGTGTCCCTGGTCGAGGATTGGGACATGATCCCGGGCGCGCGCGGCTGCACGCCGCAGACCTGCAGCTTCCGCGACCTGTTCGGCGAGCTGAAGGCTGCGGGCGCCGCGCATGTGTTCGGCCTGTCGACGCAGAGCAACGCCTACCAGATCGAGATGGCCTCGCGCCTGCATCTGCCATTCCCGGTGCTATCGGACGAGAAGCTCGAGCTGACCGACGCGCTGCGGCTGCCGACGATGGAAATCGCCGGGCTGACCATGATCAAGCGGCTGGCGCTGATCGTGGATGACGCCCGCATCACCCACGTCTTCTATCCGGTGTTTCCGCCGGACCGGAATGCAGGCGACGTGCTGGCGTGGCTGAAGGATCATCGCGTCGCCGCATGAGACGCGGTGCACATGAATGAGCCCTCTCCCCTTGCGGGAGAGGGCATGTTGGAAAGCGCGGCAAGCTCGCTTGGGTGAGGGGTATCTCTCCAGGAGTATCGCTAGTGGAGAGATACCCCTCACCCAACCGCGTGCGTGGATGGGGTGGAGATGCCCTCTCCCGCCTTGCGAAGCTCCGCTTCGCTTGGGGGAGAGGGCGCATTCATCGCCACCGTGCTTCTTTTTCTCCAAGCGCACCATCAGCCTGACGGTGGCCGCGAGGCGCGACCTAATCCAGATCCGCCTTCACCCGCGCGAACACGGCATGAAACATCTCGGTCGTGAGCACGCCGGTGTTCGTGTTGTAGCGCGAGCAGTGATAGCTGTCATACAGCCTGATCCCGCCGGCCTGATGCACGGCACCGTGAGCGAAGGGCGCCGCGACGGCGCGCAGGCCGAGCAGCTTCAGCAGCGTGTCATGCGAGATGCGGCCGAGCGCGACGATGCTGCGCAGGCGCGGCATCGCGGCGATGCTGGCGCCGAGGAAGTTGCGGCACTGGTTGATCTCGGCCGGCAGCGGCTTGTTCTGCGGCGGCACGCAGCGCACCGCATTGCTGATCCGGCAATCGACCAGTGTCAGCCCGTCGTCGGGCCGCGCTTCGAAGCGCCCGTTCGCAAATCCGTATTTTAGCAGCGTGCCGTAGAGCAGCTCGCCGGCGTAGTCGCCGGTGAACGGCCGCCCTGTGCGATTCGCGCCCTGCAATCCCGGCGCGAGTCCGACGATCAGCAGGCGCGCATCGGGATCACCGAACGACGGGACGGGCGCGTTGAACCATGACGGTTCGCGCGCCCGCTGGGTGGTGCGAAAATCGACGAGACGAGGGCACAGCGGACAGTCGCGATCGGGATCGGTCGGATGCGCTGCTGGTGGATGTCCGTCCGAATCAGACTTTCGCGGGCCGCTTGCGGCAGCCCTAGTCCTCGAATTCGTCATCGTTGGGAGTGGTCGTGGGCGTGCGTGCGGCAGGCGTTGTCGTCGAGCGCTGCAGGAATTGCGGTGAATGGTGGCGAGGCTCGCGCGGGGCAGGGCGCTCGGACGGGTCGCGGCCGAGCTTCGACTGCAGCTCGACGAGGTCGGTGAAGACGTCGGCCTGGCGGCGCAGCTCGTCGGCGATCATCGGCGGCTGGCTCGAAATCGTCGAGATCACGGTGACGCGAACGCCGCGGCGCTGCATCGCCTCGACCAGCGAGCGGAAGTCGCCGTCGCCCGAAAACAAGACCATCTGGTCGATGTGCTCGGCCAGCTCCATGGCATCGACGGCAAGCTCGATGTCCATGTTGCCTTTGACCTTGCGGCGTCCGCTGGCGTCGATGAACTCCTTGGTCGCCTTGGTGACGACCGTATAGCCATTGTAGTCCAGCCAGTCGATCAAGGGACGAATTGACGAGTATTCCTGATCCTCGATGATCGCCGTGTAATAGAATGCACGGAGCAGCGTGCCGCGGCTCTGAAATTCCTTGAGCAGGCGCTTGTAGTCGATGTCGAAGCCGAGAGTCTTGGCCGTCGCGTATAGGTTGGCGCCGTCAATGAAGAGCGCAATTTTGTTGGTCGAAGATGACATTCAGTGTCTCGCGTTCAGTTAGATTCTATTTTTGGCGCGACTCCATTCGGTCGCGCATTCCATTTCAAGATACTGCCAAGGCGTCGGCGGTCCATCTGGTGTGAGGTTACCGCAAACAGGAGTGATCGGGGCAACAAAGGCGCACTTGTGACGACGTAATGAAGCGTTTTCTTGTCCAAGGCCCGAATTCTACGGGTCCGGACGGAGCGCCAGTCAAGGTTGCCGGATTCGGTACTCCTTGCCCCTTACCGAAGCCTGACGCCAGTTTGGCCTTGCGAAAACCGGCCAGCCTCTATAACTAGCCCAGCATAATCAGCATATTAAGCACACAAAGGACCGGAGCGACAATGGCGCGCGTCACTGTGGAAGATTGTATCGATAAAGTCGACAACCGGTTCGACCTGGTCCTCCTGGCCGCGCATCGCGCGCGCATGATCTCGTCAGGATCACAACTTACAATTGATAGAGATAATGACAAGAATCCCGTTGTGGCACTCCGGGAAATTGCGGATTCGACCATTTCTCCCGAGGATCTGAAGGAAGAACTGGTGCATTCGCTGCAGAAGTTCGTCGAAGTTGACGAGCCGGAGCCTGACACGGTCCCGCTGATCGGCTCGGCCGGCGCCAGCGTCGATGCTGATGATACCGAGGTTGCGGTCGAGCGGATGACCGAAGAAGAGTTGCTGAAGGGCCTCGAAGGCCTCGCTCCGCCGGAAGAGCAGCCGGAAGAGGACGAGTAAGCGCGTTTCGCGATCTGTCCGAACTAAAATTAACTTGTGAGAATGTGAAGGCCCGGACCTCGTCCGGGCCTTTGCATTTGAACGTGATTTCGTGATTACCATAGGGCCGCTTCAATGGACCGTCCGTCGCCGGATTCGGTCTCAAGGATAAAGGTTTAGTCATTTTCCATGGTGGTTTCGGGCCACACTCCTCAGCAGATGCAGGCGGCGGCCGAATCGGCCGCGTTGGCGCCTCCGCCGCCGGCTGAGCGGCCGCGGCCGCAAAAGCCGCGCTCGCGCATGATGCGGCAGTACGACCTGGTGGAAAGGGTCCGCTCCTACAACCCCGATACGAACGAGGATCTGCTCAACCGCGCCTATGTCTATGCGATGAAGGCGCACGGGTCGCAGACCCGCGCCTCGGGCGACCCGTATTTCACCCATCCGCTCGAGGTGGCGGCCATTCTGACCGACCTCAAGCTCGACGATGCCACCATCGTCGCGGCGCTGCTGCACGACACGATCGAGGACACCGAGGCGACGCGCGCCGAGATCGACCGCTTCTTCGGGCCCGAGATCGGCGCCCTGGTCGAGGGACTCACCAAGCTGAAGCGGCTCGAGCTCGTCTCGCGCGAGGCCAAGCAGGCCGAGAATCTGCGCAAGCTGCTGCTGGCGATTGCCGACGACGTGCGTGTGCTCCTGGTCAAGCTCGCCGATCGCTTGCATAACATGCGTACGCTCGAATTCGTGCCCGAGGCGTCGCGCCGACGTATTGCCGAGGAAACGCTCGATATCTATGCGCCCCTGGCCGGCCGCATGGGCATGCAGGAGATGCGCGAGGAGCTCGAGGATCTCTCGTTCCGGACGCTCGATCCTCAGGCCTACAGCGTCGTCATGCAGCGGCTCGACGCGCTAGCGGATCGCAATCGCAATCTGATCGGCGAAATCGAGAGCCAGCTCGCGCGCAAGTTCCGCGATCACGGCCTGACCGCGCGCGTGTTCGGCCGCCGCAAGCGTCCGTTTTCGATCTGGACCAAGATGGAGCGGAAATCGATCGGGTTCGAGCAGCTCTCGGACATCTTCGGCTTCCGCGTCATCATGCCGGACCTCGAATCCTGCTATCGGGCGCTCGGTATCGTGCATACGACCTGGCCGGTCGTCCCCGGGCGCTTCAAGGACTACATCTCGACGCCCAAGCAGAACGATTATCGCTCGATACACACGACCGTGATCGGTCCCGGCAAGCAGCGCGTCGAGCTGCAGATCCGGACCGAGGAGATGGATCAAATCGCCGAGCTCGGAATCGCTGCTCACGCCTTCTACAAGGACGACATCGGCTCGCCGACCGAGTTGCTCAAGCGCGAATCGAACGCCTTCGCCTGGCTGCGGCACACCATCGGCATTCTCTCCGAAAGCGCCAATCCGGAGGAATTTCTCGAGCACACCAAGCTCGAGCTGTTTCACGATCAGGTGTTCTGCTTCACGCCCAAGGGCAAGCTGATCGCGCTGCCGCGCCACGCAAACGTGATCGACTTCGCCTATGCCGTGCATACCGACGTCGGCAACAGCGCGGTCGGCTGCAAGATCAACGGCAAGTTCGCGGCGCTGTCGTCGGAGCTGCAGAACGGCGACGAGGTCGAAGTGCTGACCTCGGATGCGCAGTCGGCGCCGCCGTCGGCGTGGGAGACGCTGGCCATCACCGGCAAGGCGCGGGCCGCGATCCGGCGCGCCACCCGCACCGCCGTGCGGGACCAATATGCCGGGCTTGGCCGGCGCATCGTCGAGCGCCTGTTCGAGCGCACCAAGCTCGAATATGCCGACGACAAGCTCAAGGGCGCGCTGCCGCGGCTGGCGCGGGCCTCGATCGAGGACGTGATGGCTGCGGTCGGTCGCGGCGAGATCAAGGCCTCCGACGTCGCGCGCGCGATGTATCCGGATTACAAAGAAGAGCGCGTCGTCCGCTATGGCGCCAAGAAGACGGCCGCGCCGGCAACTGCGACCAAGGCTGCAGCGCCGAGCGCGGAGCCGCCGCGCGGTCCGTTCGCGATTCCGATCAGTGGGTTGAATTCCGGCCTGCCGGTCAAGTTCGCGCCGAATGGCGGCGCCGTTCCCGGTGATCGCATCGTCGGCATCGTGACGCCGGGCGAGGGGATCACGATCTATCCGATCCAGTCGCCGGCGCTGAAGGACTTCGAGGACGAGCCGGAGCGCTGGCTCGACGTGCGCTGGGATGTCGACGAGACCTCGCCGCAGCGCTTTCCGGCGCGCATCCGCGTCGAGAACGTCAACGAGCCCGGCAGCCTCGCCCAGGTCGCGACCGTGATTGCCGAGCACGACGGCAACATCGACAACATCAGCATGAGCCGCCGCTCGCCCGATTTCACCGAGCTCACGATCGATCTCGAGGTCTACGACCTCAAGCATCTCTCGGCGATTATCAACCAGCTGCGCGCCAAGACCATCGTGGCCAGGGTCGACCGGGTGAATGGCTAATCTGCGGGGATCGCAGCGGCGTTCTGCCTCGGGATGCGCTAAACAAGCTGTCGTCTATTCGAAAGTCCTGCGAGCCGGCCCATGTCAGATCCATCGAAGTCACATCCTCCGAAGCTGCGCCTCGGCATCAATGTCGACCACGTCGCGACGCTGCGGAATGCGCGTGGTGGTCGCAACCCGGATCCGGTGCGCGCGGCGCTGCTCGCGATCGAAGCGGGCGCCGATGGCATCACCGCCCATCTGCGCGAGGACCGGCGGCATATCCGCGACGACGACATGGCGCGCCTGAAGGCGGAGATCTCCAAGCCGCTCAATTTCGAGATGGCGGCCACCGAGGAGATGGTGCGTCTTGCGCTCGCGACGCGGCCGCATGCCTGCTGCCTCGTGCCCGAGCGGCGCGAGGAGCTGACCACCGAGGGCGGTCTCGACGTCGTCGGCCAGCGTGACGCGCTGGCGCCCGCGATCACCCGGCTGAATGAAGCCGGCATCCGGGTGTCGCTGTTCATCGCCGCCGATCCCGCGCAGATCGAGATGGCCGCGCACCTGCGTGCGCCCGTGATCGAGATCCACACTGGCGGCTGGTGCGACGCCATCACCGACGGCCACCATGACAAGGCGGAAGCCGAGTGGCAGCGAATCGTGACCGGCGCCCGGCGGGCCTATGCGGCCGGGCTCGAAGTCCATGCCGGCCATGGGCTCGATTTTGCCACTGCCGAGCAGATCGCGGCCCTGCCGGAAATCGTCGAGCTCAACATCGGCTACTTCATGATGGGTGAGGCGCTGTTTGTCGGGCTGCCCGAATCGGTGCGGACCATGCGCGCCGCGATGGATCGCGGCCGCAGCCGGGCGAATGGTTAGGGGCACCGACGCATGATCATCGGCATCGGCTCCGATCTGATCGACATCCGCCGGGTGGGTGAGGTGATCGAGCGCCATGGCGAGCGCTTCCTGAACCGCATTTTCACCGAGGCCGAGCGCGCCAAGGCCGAGCGGCGGGCCAAGAACGAGAAGATGGTGGTCGCCACCTATGCCAAGCGATTCGCGGCCAAGGAGGCGTGCTCGAAGGCGCTCGGCACCGGAATCCGGCAAGGCGTGTGGTGGCGCGACATGGGCGTGGTCAATCTGCCGGGTGGCCGCCCGACCATGCAACTCACGGGAGGTGCAGCAGAACGGCTGAAGGCGCTGACCCCCGAAGGACACGAAGCTCGCATCGACTTGTCGATTACCGACGACTGGCCGCTTGCCCAGGCTTTCGTCATAATTTCGGCGGTGCGTCGCGAGACATCCTGAAGCGCCCGGGAACTCCGGCAGGAAAAACAAAAATGCAATCGATTCCAGCGAGTTATGTAGTTTTGATACGGCCCTTGATTGCGCGGCCCCGCGCAGTCGTCTAAAACCCGCTCGGATCGAAGCGGCTGCACCAGGGGCGGATTCTGGATCAAACCGGAGTTGGCCTTAACCACCAGAATCAGGACAGACTCCTTTAAGCCGCGGAACGATAGGTTGTCGCGGGCGGAGCGGTGTTCTGCATCGGCAGGCGAATCGTCGGACCATTCGCCAAGGACTTCGCCAAGGGACATTGAAAGAGCGATGAGCGTGACCTCCGGAACCAAGACTGAGAGCGGCCTCGGTGAAACCGTTCGCGTCGTCGTTCATGCCCTTCTGATCGCGCTCGTGATCCGAACCTTCCTGTTCCAGCCTTTCAACATCCCCTCGGGGTCGATGAAGGCGACGCTGCTGGTCGGCGACTATCTGTTCGTCTCGAAATATTCGTACGGCTACAGCCATTTCTCCATTCCGCAGTCGCCCAATTTGTTCGCCGGGCGCATCTTCGGCTCCGAGCCGAGGCGCGGCGACATCGTGGTGTTTCGGCTGCCGAAGGATACCGAGATCGACTACATCAAGCGCGTGATCGGTCTGCCCGGCGATCGCATCCAGATGCGCGACGGACTGCTCTACATCAATGATGTGCCGGTCCAGCGCGAACGGCTGCAGGATTTTGTCGGCGAGGATCCCTGCGGGACCGCCGATTCGATCGCACGCGTGAAGCGCTGGAAAGAGACGCTGCCGAACGGCGTCAGCTACGAGACGCTGGATTGCTTCGACCACGGACCTTACGACAATACGGACGTGTACAATGTGCCGCCCGGCAACTTCTTCATGATGGGCGACAACCGCGACAACTCGACTGACAGCCGCGTGCCGCTGGCGGTCGGCTACGTCCCGTTCGAGAACATCATCGGCCGTGCCCAGATGATCTTCTTCTCGATTGCCGAGGGTGAGCATGCCTGGATGTTCTGGCGCTGGCCGGTGTCGGTGCGCTGGAATCGGCTGTTCAAATTTGTCCGATGATCGACGACTCACCCGATATCCAGACGACGCAGGCCGCTGCAGCGAGCCCGCAACCCGGCACGGGCGCGCTCGAGGCCGCGCCGAAGGCCGTGTCGCGGCCGAAGCCTGAAATGAAGGCGGAGCCCAAGACGGAAGCCAAGGGTGAAGCCAAGACGGAAGCCAAGCTAGAAACCAAGGCAGAACCTAAGGCAGACCCGAAGCCCGAGACGAAGGCCGCCGGCGGCGGCCCATCGACGTCCGCTGCGGCGGAGGGCGGGCCGGACATCGCCGTGCTCGAGACCGATCCCGAGTCGACGTCGCGCAGCAAGTCCAAGGGCCGCCGTGCCAAGAGCGCAGGCACGGGTGCCACCAAGAGCGCCAAGGCCGCCGAGAAGGCTGCCAATGCCGCGATTGAGGCGCGAATCGGCCACCGCTTTGCCGATCCGTCGCTGCTCAGCACAGCATTCACCCATGTCTCGGCGCTGAAATCAGCCAAGAAGCGCGGCGACAGCTATCAGCGGCTCGAATTCCTCGGCGACCACGTCCTGGGCCTGATCGTCTCGGACATGCTGTACCGCTCGTTTCCCGGTGCGGACGAGGGCGAGCTGTCGAAGCGGCTCGCCGACCTCGTGCGCAAGGAGAGCTGCGCCGATGTCGCCAAGTCGCTCGGCCTGCTCGACGACATCAAGCTCGGCGCCGTCGGCGCGGGCGCCGGCGCACGGCTGCGCAAGTCGGTGCTGGGCGATGTCTGCGAGGCCGTGATCGGCGCGATTTTCCTGGACGGCGGCTATGCTGCCGCGGCGGGGTTCGTCGAGCGCAACTGGACCGAGCGCATGCGCAAGCCGCGGCGTCCGCTGCGCGATCCCAAGACGGTGCTGCAGGAATGGGCGCAGGGCAAGGGATTGCCGACCCCGGTCTATCGTGAGGTCGAGCGCACGGGTCCGCATCACGATCCGCAATTCCGCGTCGCCGTCGATCTCCCCGGGCTCGAGCCGGCCGAGGGTGTCGGCGGCTCGAAGCGGGCGGCAGAGAAAGTGGCGGCATCGGTGATGATCGAACGCGAAGGCGTCAGTGGCGGCAGCAATGACGGCTGAGCAACAGGCCGGGCGGGGGGCCGATACCCGCTGTGGATTCGTCGCGCTGATCGGCGCGCCCAACGTCGGCAAGTCGACCCTCGTCAATGCGCTGGTCGGATCCAAGGTCACGATCGTCTCGCGCAAGGTGCAGACCACGCGCGCACTGATCCGTGGCATCGTCATCGAAGGGGCCTCGCAGATCATCCTGGTCGATACGCCCGGCATCTTCTCGCCCAAGCGCCGGCTCGACCGCGCGATGGTGACGACGGCCTGGAGCGGCGCGCATGATGCCGATCTCGTCTGCGTGCTGCTCGACGCCAAGAAAGGCATCGACGACGAGGCGCAGGCCATCATCGACAAGGCGGCTGCGGTCGCGCACGAGAAGATCCTGGTGGTCAACAAGGTCGACCTGGTGCCGCGCGAGAAGCTGCTGGCGCTGGTCGCCGCCGCCAACGAGAAGCTGTCCTTCGCGCGCACCTTCATGATCTCGGCGATATCAGGCGACGGCGTCGACGATCTCAGGCGGGCGCTGGCGGAGATGGTGCCGCCCGGTCCGTTCCATTATCCCGAAGACCAGATGTCGGATGCGCCGATGCGGCACCTCGCGGCCGAGATCACCCGCGAGAAGATCTATTCGCATCTGCATCAGGAGCTGCCGTATCAGTCCACGGTCGAGACCGACAGCTGGACCGAGCGCAAGGACGGCTCGATCCGGATCGAGCAGACGATCTTCGTGGAGCGGGACAGCCAGCGCAAGATCGTGCTCGGCAAGGGCGGCGCCACGATCAAGTCGATCGGGGCGCAGTCGCGCAAGGAAATCGCCGAGATCACCGGCGTGCCGGTGCACCTGTTCCTGTTCGTCAAGGTGCGCGAGAACTGGGGTGACGATCCCGACCGCTACCGGGAGATGGGGCTCGAGTTCCCCAGGGAATGACGATGAGCGTGCCGCGCAACGTGTTGTGGTTCGAAGTCCTGCTCTACATCTCGCTGATGCTGGATGCGCTGTCGGTCGCCGTGTCGGACCGGACGCCGACCTTCGACATGACCGAGGACATGATCACGGCGCAGACCGTGCTCAATGGCGTCGTCATTCTGCTGCTGTTCTATTTCGTCTACCTGGCGGCGCAGCGGCGCAAGAACTGGCCGCGCTGGGTGCTGCTGGCGGCGCTGGTGCTGTCCGACATCTCGCTGGTGCAGGTCATCGGCCAGAAGGGCATGACGCTCGACGCCGGCATCGAGGTGATCTCCTGCGCGCTGACGATGATGGGGCTGTACTACTCCTTCACCGGCGATGCGCGCGGCTGGTTCAACGCGTGAGGCCGTCGCGTACGGTTCGGCTTGAAGCTGGAAACGTCGGCACACTGCCAATGAGCGAGGCGTGACTTCGCCCCCGGTGTTTGCGGAGGTATCGAGCGCAAGCTACGATACGCGACAAGCACGCGGAGCGCAGCTGCGTACAGCGTAAGCGAGAATCGTGGAGACCGCTCGCCCGATGGAATGGACCGACGACGGCATCGTGCTGGGCATTCGGCGGCATGGCGAATCCTCCGCCGTGCTCGAGCTGCTGACGCGCGAGCATGGCCGTCATCTCGGGCTCGTCCGTGGCGCCAGCGGCAAGCGGATGCGGCCTGTCCTGCAGCCCGGCAACACCGTGCGGGCGGTGTGGCGCGCGCGGCTTGACGAACACCTCGGCATGTACGCCATCGACGGGCTCACCTTGCGTGCGGCCGAGCTGATGTCCGCTTCGCACGGCGCCTACGGCGTGACCCATCTGGCGGCGCTGGCGCGGCTGCTGCCCGAGCGCGATCCGCACGAGGACATGTATCTCAGGCTCGAACATGCGCTCGATGATTTCGAGGATGCGGGCGGCGCCGCCGCCCACATCGTGCGCTTCGAACTCGCCATCCTGGCCGAACTCGGCTTCGGGCTCGATCTCGAATCCTGCGCCGCCACCGGCGAAATGACCGATCTCATCTACGTGTCGCCGAAGTCGGGCGGCGCGGTGTCGCGCACGGCCGGCGCGCCCTGGGCCGACCGGCTGCTGCCGCTGCCGCCGTTCCTGCGCGAGAGCGAGGAGGACCATGGCTGGTCCGATCAGGATCTCTTCGACGGCTTTCGTCTGACCGGCCTGTTCCTGTTGCGCCACGTGCTGGAGCCGCGCGGGCAGGGCCATTCGGATGCGCGCGAGGGCTTCATCAACGCGGTGACGCGGGCCAGGGCGCGGCTGGCGCGGGCGTAGCCCCGAGGAGAGAGAACCATCATGGGATTGCTCGTCGACGGCCAATGGCACGACGTCTGGTACGACACCGCGGCCTCCGGCGGCCGTTTCGTGCGCAAGGACTCGGCCTTCCGCAGCTTCGTCACCGCCGACGGAAGCCCGGGTCCGACCGGCTCAGGCGGCTTCAAGGCCGAACCCGGGCGCTATCATCTCTATGTCAGCCTTGCCTGCCCATGGGCGCACCGCACCCTGATCATGCGTACGCTGAAGGGGCTCGACGAGATGATCTCGGTGTCGGTCGTGCACTGGCTGATGCGCGAGCAGGGCTGGACGTTTGCCAACGGCCCGGGCGTCGTGCCCGATGGCCTCAACCACGCGCAGCTCCTGCACCAGGTCTATACCGCGGCGGATCCGCGTTACTCAGGCCGTGTCACCGTGCCGGTGCTGTGGGACAAGGCGCAGCGGACGATCGTCAACAACGAGTCGTCCGAGATCATCCGGATACTCAACTCGGCATTCGATGGCGTCGGCGCTGCGCCCGGCGACTACTATCCACATGCGCTGCGCGACGAGATCGACGCGATCAATGCCCGCGTCTACGACACGCTCAACAACGGCGTCTACAAAAGCGGCTTTGCGACCACGCAAGGTGCCTATGAAGAGGCGATCGCACCGCTGTTTGCGACCCTCGACTGGCTGGAGGACAGGCTTGCGACGCGCCGCTTCCTGCTCGGCGATGTCCTGACCGAAGCCGACGTCCGGCTGTTCACGACCTTGATCCGGTTCGACGCGGTCTATGTCGGCCATTTCAAGTGCAACATCCGCCGCATCGCCGACTATCCGCATCTTTCGGCTTACACGCGCGACCTCTACCAATGGCCGGGAATCGCCGCGACTGTGAATTTCGAGCACATCAAGCGGCACTATTACGAGAGCCATCGCACCATCAATCCGACCGGTATCGTGCCGGTCGGGCCGCAACAGGACTTCACCGCGCCGCATGGTCGCGAGCGCCTGGTCCCGTGACCGGCGAGCGCAACCTCGACACGTTGCTGCGCACGATGACGCCCGAGCTGCAGGACGGCGTCTTCGTGTTCTGCACGGTCGATGCGGACAGCGAAGTTCCTGCCGGGCTGAAACCATTGCTGCAGTTTCGGGAGCGCGAAGGTATCACCCTCATTGTCAGAGCCGAGGACGCTGAGCGGGCAGGGCTGCCTCATCAGTTCGCCTCACGCCTGATCACGCTGACCGTCCATTCCGCGCTGGACGCGGTCGGCTTCCTCGCCGCGGTCACGACGCATCTGGCCGCGGCCGGCATCAGCGTCAATGCGGTGTCGGCCTTTCACCACGACCACCTGTTCGTGCCCGAGCACAGCGCCGCAGAGGCGCTGCGGCTGCTGCAGGAGATGTCGCGCGTGCCGCGCGCGCGTTGATCGCGGCACGCTCGTTTGCGACGGTGAGGTCAGGCGCGTCCCTTGGCGGCGGGACGAGAGCGACGACGCGGTGCCGTGGCCGGCTTGGCGGGCGGCGAAGGCTTTTTTCCGCGGCGCATCGCGCCCGCAGCCGGGCGCCGCGGCGTGATCAAAATCCTCTCGGCCTCCGCGCGGACCATGTCCATCAGCATCGTGGCCGCAGGCGACAGGGTGCGCCCCTTCAGCCTGAGCATGCCGAACTGGGCCATCAACAGGTCGGAGGTGCGCGGCTCCTGCAGCTCGGTCACATTGAGCCGAACCAGCTGACCTGAGGCGAGCTCCTGGGTGAGCACGGCATCGCCAGCGAGAAGCACGATGTCGGAGCGGATCGCGACCTGTGTCAACAGGCTGACATTCTCGGATTCGAGCGTGACGGCGAAGCCGTTGCCGTCGGCTGACGCGATCAGCGCGTTCAGGCGCTTCCTGAAATCCAGGGGGATGATGACGGACGCGAAGCGCTGGCCGGCGAGCTCGCGCGCCGAGAGCTCGGACCGGCCGGCCAGCGGATGCGTCGGCCGGCAGTAGAAGTGTCCGGGCAGGCTGCCGAGCGGCTCGACCTCGAGGCTGTCGTCGGCGCGGATGTCCGAAATATGCGCCAGGAAGAAATCGAGCTTGCCCTGCTGCAGGACATCCATCAGCAGCCGCCAATTGTCCTGCACCAGCGTGACGCGGACCGAGGGATGCCGCGTAGAGAGCCGGGCCACGGCTTCGGGCAGCAGCGTCAGCCCCGTGAAGGCGCCGACGCCGACCGCGACCTCGCCCGCGTCTCCCGACCGCAGCATGCGCATTTCGCGGCCGAGGTCGGCGGCGCTGGAGAGTAGCGTCTGGGCGTGCGCCACCAGCCGCTCGCCGACCGGGGTGATCTCCACCGAGCGCGAGCTGCGGTCGAACAGCCGCATGCCTGCGGCATCCTCCAACGCCTGCAGGCTGCGGCTCAGCGCCGACTGCGTGACATGGGCGCGCTTGGCGGCCCTGGCGAAATGCCGCTCTTCGGCGAGATAGACCAGCTGCTGCAGCTGGCGCAGGGTCGGCGTTTCCATCGATGAGCCAAATGCATTGATTGGGCCATAACAATTCATTGGATTTCTTGGACGGTCAATCCCACAATGGCCGAAACACATCGGGGGAACGCCACGGCGAGGCCGATCGGATCGCGCCCATGCTCTGTCGCTCCCCGCGGCAATAGGCTCTCCGATGCCCAATGGCGCCCAAGCCCTGATACGGACCCTCGTCAACGCCGGCGTGCGGGTCTGCTTCACCAATCCCGGCACCTCCGAAATGCACTTCGTCGCGGCGCTGGATTCCGCATCCGAAATGCGCGCGGTGCTGTGCCTGTTCGAGGGCGTCGCCACCGGCGCCGCCGACGGCTATGCACGCATGACGGGCCGGCCTGCGGCGACCCTGCTGCATCTCGGATGCGGCCTCGGCAACGGCCTCGCCAACCTGCACAATGCACGCAAGGGCAAGGTGCCCGTCGTCAACATCGTCGGCGACCATGCCACCTATCACGTCAAATACGACGCGCAGCTGCAGTCCGATATCGAGACCGTCGCGCGCAACGTCTCGCCGGGCTTCGTCTGGACCTCCCAGGTGACCTCGGAGCTGTGCCGCGATGCTGTTGCGGCGGTGAAGGCGGCGCGCGCGCGGCCCGGGCAGGTGGCGACCTTGATCCTGCCCGCCGACGTGTCCTGGGGCGAGGGCGGGGTAGCGGAGCCTGCGCCTGACATCGCGCCGCCGCCAGCCGCTGACGACGCCGCCGTGCAAGCCGTCGCCGCGGCGATCAAGGCGGGCGGGCGCAGCGCGCTGCTGCTCGGCGGCATGGCGTTGCAGGACGAGGCGCTGTTCGCGGCCGCACGCATTGCCGCGGCTGCAGGCGTCAAGGTCTATGCCGAGACGTTCCCAACGAGGATGCAGCGCGGCGCCGGCCTGCCGACGATCGACCGCATCGCCTATCTCGCCGAGATGGCATCTATCCAGCTCAAGGAGATCGACACGCTGATCCTGGTCGACGCCAAGGCGCCGGTGTCGTTCTTCGCCTATCCCGGCAAGAAGAGCTATCTCCCGCACGACGATTGCACGGTACTGACCCTGTCGACGCCCGCGGAAGATGCGGCGGCGAGCCTCGCCAAGCTTGTGGCTGTGCTCGGGGCTGAGCACGCCGCGCCGACGCTGGCACCTGCGGAACGGCCGGGCCGTCCGCGCGGCAAGAAGCTCACCGCTGAGAAGGTCTGCAAGGCGATCGGCCATCTGTTGCCCGAGAATGCCATCCTGGTCGACGAGGCGATCAGCTCCGGCCTGATGCTGTCGAAGTTCACGTCCGGCGCGCCGCGCCACGACCTGATCACGCTGACCGGCGGCGCCATCGGACAGGGGCTGCCGAACGCGATCGGCGCCGCGATCGCCTGTCCGGACCGGCCGGTGCTGGCGCTGATCGGCGACGGCAGCTCGATGTATACGATCCAGTCGCTGTGGACGATCGCGCGCGAGCAGCTCAACGTCACCGCCGTGATCTTCAACAACGCCTCCTATTCAGTTCTCAATGTGGAATTGGAGCGGGTCGGCGCCGAGCGGATCGGACCGAAGGCGCGGGCGCAGCTCGACCTGCACGGGCCGGTCTTGAAGTTCGCGCAGATCGCCGACGGCATGGGTGTGCCGTCGACCCGCGCGACTACGCCGGACGAATTCACCGATGCGCTGGCGCGCGCGCTTGCCACGCCGGGGCCGCATCTGATCGAGGCCATGGTGCCGCCGGCGCTGAGCGGGCTCAAGCTGAAGCTGCTGCCGCATCTGTTGGGATCGCTCGATCGCATGCCGTTGTCGGTGGCGCGCATGCTCAAGCGCAAGATCGCGCCGTGACATGAGCACGACGCTGCAATCCGATGTCGTCATCGCCGGCGGCGGTCTCGCCGGCATCGTCACCGCGCTCGAGGCTCTCAGCGCCGGCAAGTCCGTGACCGTGATTGACCGGGACACGCCGGAGCGGTTCGGCGGGCTGGCGCTGTGGGCGTTCGGCGGCATGGCGCTGATCGGCACCCCGCTGCAGGCGCGCATGAAGATCCCGGATACGCCGGAGATCGCGCTGCGCGACTGGCTGCGCTTCGGCGAGCTTGATGAGGCCGATCAGTGGCCGCTGCAATGGGCGCGCTATTATGTCGAGCATTCGCGCAGCGAGGTCTACGACTGGCTGCTTACCCATGGCGTGACCTTCATGC
Source organism: Bradyrhizobium oligotrophicum S58 (assembly GCF_000344805.1). Lineage (NCBI taxonomy): Bacteria > Pseudomonadati > Pseudomonadota > Alphaproteobacteria > Hyphomicrobiales > Nitrobacteraceae > Bradyrhizobium > Bradyrhizobium oligotrophicum. The sequence goes on from NC_020453.1 coordinate 3,749,526, forward strand.
CGGCGGTGAACTGGGTCGAGCGCGGCCTGCAGGGCAACGGCAATGCGCTGCCGCGCTACCACATCGTCTGGGGCACCTCGCAGCGGCTGACGCGCGTGATGATCGAAGCGATGCGTGCGGCCGACAGTGGCGGCAGGCTCACGGTGCTGTACCGTCACCGCGTCGTGAGCCTCGATAGCGCCGGCGGTGCCGTGTCGGGCGTGGTTGCCATCAATGAAGAAACCGACGCGGAGATCCGTATCGCGGCGCCGCTCGTGGTGCTGGCGATGGGCGGCATCAATGGCAGCCATGAGGAGGCGCGCGCCAACTGGGTCAAAGGCCGGCCACTGCCGGCGGCGATGCTCAACGGCGCGCATCCGTTTGCCGATGGCAGGCTGCATCATCACGCCGCCGAGGCGATGGGTGCGCAGATCACCCATGCCGGCGAGATGTGGAACTACGCCGCCGGCATCCCGCATCCGTTCCCGCATTTCGCAGGCCACGGCCTGTCGCTGGTGCCGTGCAAATCGGCGCTGTGGCTCGACCACAAGGGCGAGCGCATCGGACCGGAGCCGCTGGTGACCGGCTTTGACACCCACGATCTGTGTCAGCGCGTCGCGGCGCAGGAGAAGCCGTACACGTGGCACCTTCTGAACTGGCGCATCGCTGCCAAGGAGTTCGCGATCTCGGGCGCCGAGCACAATCCGCGCATCCGCGACCGGCAGATGCCGATGTTCCTGAAGGAGACGTTGCTCGGCAACCATCGCCTGGTCAGGCAGATGCAGCGCGAGAGCCGGCACTTCCTGGTCGACGAGACGCTGTCCGGCCTCGCCGCCAAGATGAACGCGCTCACCGGAACTGATGACGTCAAGCCGGAGGTGCTGCAGGCCACAGCTGATGCCTTCGACGCGAATTTCAAGCACGGCGACAAGCTCCACAATGACGACCAACTGCGCCGCATCCTGCATGCCCGGCAATGGGGCCCGGACAAGCTCCGCACCTGCAAGCCGGCGCCGCTGCAGATGCGCGGGGCAGGGCCGTATATCGCGATCCACATGCAGCTCATTACCCGCAAGAGCCTCGGCGGCCTGCAGACTGATCTGCACAGCCGTGTGCTCGATGCGGCGGGCGCGCCGATCAGCGGCCTCTATGCGGTCGGCGAAGCCGCCGGCTTCGGCGGCGGCGGCGCTTCGGGCAAGCGCTCGCTCGAAGGTACTTTTTTGCCCGGCTGCATCCTCACCGCCCGCGCGGCGGTGCGGGCGATGTGATCCTGCGGCCGACGTCGTCGGCCGCGCGGATCGGTGGAACCGTCGCGAAAATTTTCGCGAGTCATTGTCGATCTGGTGCCCGCCCGTTCGTCTTCAAGGCATAACGGATGGAGACCCGTCATGAAGATCTACTGGATCAAGGCCCAGGCCCCGCGCCGCGTGCTGGCGCTGGTCAAGCATCTCGGCGTGCAGGCCGAGTTCATCGACATCAGCCGCGGCCTGAAGACCCCGGAGTTTGCCGCGCTCAATCCCAACATGAAGGCGCCGGTGCTGCTCGATGGCGACACCGTGCTGTGGGAGTCCGCCGCCATCATGGCGCATCTCTGCGTCAGAGAGAGCTGCGACATGTGGCCGGCGCGGAACCCGCAAGAGCAAATCGAGGTGCTGCGTTGGCTGGCGTGGACCGACTGCCACTGGGCGCCCGCGGTCGGGCCGTTCTATTTCGAGCACATCGTGAAGAAGACGTTCGGGATCGGTGCGCCGGACCGCGCAGCGCTGGTCGCGAAGGTGTCGAACCTGAAGACGTTCGCCGCCGTGCTCGACGCGCATCTCAGGTCGCACAGCCATATCGCCTGCGACCGGCTCACGATCGCCGATTTCGCGGCCGCCTCGATGGCGACCGACTGGCGTGAGGCCGAAATGCCGATGGAGCCGTTTCCCAACATCGTGCGCTGGCTCGACGGCCTGATGCGCTTGCCGGCCTGGGCCGAGCCGTGGCCAGAAAAGCGTTCTGCCGCTGCCTGAGCCTTACGGCTGCACCGTGCCGTGGCCGAGCTGCTTGGAGATCTCGGCCGCGCAGGCGCGTAAGCGGGTCGCAAGCGGTGATTGCCAGCCGGCATCGAAGGTGCCGGCCGGGCCCATCGCGGTGATGACCAGCGCGACATGGCCGGCGTGGTCGAACACCGGTGCTGCGAACGCATTGACGCCGGGCAGGGGATCGCCGATGGCGCGAGCGAGACCCTGCGCGCGCACCTCGGCCAGCATCTCGGCCACCTTCGGACTCTTCGGCGCGCGCTTCGGATTGTAGCCGACGCCGAGATGATCAAGGCCGGATTCGAGCGCTGCCTTCACCGTTTTCGGCGGCAGGAACGCCGCGAACGCCCGGCCCGTCGCGGTCTCCAGCAGCGCCATGATCGAGCCGACGCGCATCACGATGTGCACGGCATGGCTCGGCTCCTCCAGCCGCACCACGGTCGGGCCGTTGGTGCCCCACACCGCGAGCGACACCGCGTGGTCGATGGCGCCGGCGAGTTCTGCAATCTTCGGCGTCGCGATCCTCACCGCCGACAGCCGGCGCAGGCTGATCAGGCCGAGCTCGAGTGCGAGCGGGCCGATCTCGTAACGGCCGGTGGTCGCGTCCTGCTCGATCAGGCCGATGCGCGAGAAGCTGACGAGATAGGGATGCGCCTTGGCCGGCGGCAGCCCGGCCTCGCGCGCGAGGTCGCGCAGCATCATCGGCTCGCCGCTGCGCGCCAGCGCCTGCAGCAGGGTGCCGCCGACCTCGATCGACTGGATGCCGCGGCTCTCTCTGCCCATATCTGCTAACGTCCTCCGCGTGTTCGGCCGCTGCCTACACCGCCAGGAAGCCGCCGTCGACCGGCAGCGTGACGCCGTTGACGTAGGAGGCCATGTCGGAGACCAGGAAGACCACCGGGCCAACGAGCTCCTCCGGCTGCCCGACGCGACCGAGCGGGGTGCGGCTCATGAAGCCGGCGAGCCGCTGCGGATCGTTGCGCGTGGACTCCGTCATCGCGGTCGCGATCACGCCGGGCGCGATGGCGTTGACGCGGATGCCGTCGGCGGCGAGTTCGCGCGCCAGCGCCTGGGTCAGCGACTTCACGCCGCCCTTGGACGGCGAATAGCCGAGCGTGTTGCTGATGCCGATGAAAGAGGCGACCGAGGCGATGTTGACGATCGTGCCGCGCGTCGCGCGCAAGGCGGCGAGAAAGGCGTAGGTGACGTTGAACACGCCGTTGAGATTGACGTCGATGACGCGCTGCCAGTTCTGCGCGGCGCGCGGGGAATCGATGTTTTCGCGGATGATGATGCCGGCATTGTTGACGAGAATGGAGATGGCGCCGACCTCCGTGCGCAGTTGTGCCGCCAGCGCCGCGCATCCGGCGGCGTCGGTGACATCCAGCCGATGCGCCCACGCCTTGCGGCCATGATCGCGGATCTCCGCCGCGCAGCGCTCGGCGCCGTCCAAGTCGATGTCGGTGATGACAACATCGGCGCCGCGGCCCGCGAGCCCGAGTGCGATCGCGCGGCCATTGCCGTGCGCGGCTCCCGTGACCAGCGCGAGCTTGCCGGCCAACATCTGATGGTCGCTCATGCGGCGCTCCTTTTGGCGGCACGTTCGGCGAGATGCCGGCCGGCAATGTAGCCGAAGGTCAGCGCTGGTCCGAGCGTAATGCCGGCGCCGGGATAGTTGCCGCCCATGATGCTCGCCATGTCGTTGCCGGCGGCATAGAGCCCCTCGATGGGCTGGCCCTGGGCATCGAGCGCGCGGGCGTGCTCGTCGGTGCGGACGCCGGCATAGGTGCCGAGATCGCCGATCACCATCTTGATCGCATAGAACGGCCCATCCTTGATCGGCGCAACGCACGGGTTCGGCCCGTGCAGCGCATCGCCTTGGTAGCGGTTGTAGGCGCGCGAGCCCTTGCCGAAGGTCGGATCCTGGCCCAGCGCAGCATCGGCGTTGAACGCGGCCACCGTTGCTTCCAGCGACATCGCATCAATCCCGGTCACGCGCGCGAGCTCGGCGAGCGTCGTGCCGCGCTTCAGATACCCGGTGCTGAGATGGTGGCCGAGCGGCATCGGGAAGGGCGGCACGCAGCCGAGGCCGTAGCGACGCAACGAGCGATGATCGGCGACCAGCCAGGCCGCGATCTCGCGGCCGGGCTTGGCCGCCTTGACCATCGCCTGCACGAAGTCGTGGTAGGAATTGCCTTCATTGGCGAAGCGCACGCCGTCGGCGGTCACCGCGATCACGCCCGGCTTGGCGCGGTCGATGAAGTGCGGCATCACGCCCTTGCTGCCGTCCTTGCGCGTGGTGACGGAGACCGGCACCCAGGCCGCCGCATGCGGCAAGCCATCCTCGACGCGGCCTCCAACGGCTTCCGCCAGCCGCAGGCCGTCGCCGGTGTTGCCGACGGGACCGGGCGACATATGCTCCTGGCCGGTCGGCGCATGCGGAAACATCGCCTTGCGCCGTTCAACGTCGTGCGGGAAGCCGCCGCACGCCAGCACCACGCCGAGCCTGGCATTCACTCTGATGCGACGCCCCTGGCGCGTCACCACGGCGCCGCGCACCGCGTCGTCATCACGGATCAGCTCCGCCACGGGCGACGACAGCCACAAGGGAATGCCGAGATCGAACGCCGACTTCGCAAGCCGTCCCGCCAGCGCATTCCCATTGGTGAGCGTCATGCCGCGGCCGTGGCGCAGCACGTCCAGCGCATGTTTCGACAGCCGCTTGGCGACGTAGAACGCCGAGGTCAGCGACTTGGTCGCGCGCATGAAATGGATGATCTCCTTGCCGGAGCCGAGCATCATGCCGAACACGGTGAGCTCGGGCAGGGGCTGCCCGAGATCCTTGATGTGATCACCAAGCTCGCGGCCGTCGAACGGCCGCGTCGCCATCGAGCGCCCGCCCTGCGTGCCGCCCGGCGCTTCCGCGTGATAGTCCGGGAAGGTCAGCGGCATGTCGAACTTCAGCGCGGTCTTGCCGGTGAAGAAGTCGACCGCCTCCGGGCCCTTGGTCAGGAAGGCGTCGACGCGCGCTGCATCGAACGAGTTGCCGGCCTCGTGGCGCAGATAGGTGCGCGCCAGCTCGGGGGGCTCGTCGATGCCCCAGGCCTTCGCAAGCGACGTGCCGGGAATCCACAGCCAGCCGCCGGAGCGCGCGGTGGTGCCGCCGAAGCGCGGCTCCTTCTCGGTGACGACGACCTTCAGCCCGGCATGGGCGGCGGTGACCGCGGCCGACAGCCCGGCCGCGCCGGAGCCGACCACCAGCACGTCGCACTCGACTGTATCGCCGTCCTGAGGCTCAGCTGCGCTCATGCGCGTGCTCCTACTTCTTGAACAGCGGGCACTTGGATTCCGAGACCGGGCGGAACGCATCCTCACCCTTCACGGTCTTGACGATCTCCAGATAGTCCCACGGCTCCTTGGATTCCGACGGCTTCTTGACGCGGGCGAGATACATGTCGCGGATGACGCGGCCGTCCTCGCGCAGCCTGCCGCCATGCACGAAGGTGTCCTCGATCGGCAGCTCCCGCATCTTGGCCATGACCGCCTTGGGATCGTCGGTGCCGGCGGCCTTGATGGCCTTGAGATAATGCAGCACCGAGCCGTAGACGCCGGTCTGGATCATCGTCGGCATCACCTTGGTGCGGGCGTAGAACTTCTTCGACCAGGCGCGGGTGGCGTCGTCCATCGCCCAGTACGACGCCGTGGTCATGTAGGTGCCCTGCGCAGCCTCGAGCCCGATCGCATGCACGTCGGTGTCGAACATCAGCAGGCCCACGAGCTTCTGGCCGCCCTTGACCAGGCCGAACTCGCCGGATTGCTTGATGGCATTGTCGGTGTCCTGGCCGGCATTGGCGAAGGCGACGACGTCGGCCTTCGAGCTCTGCGCCTGCAGCGCGAAGGACGAGAAGTCGGCGGTGTTGGTCGGATGTTTGACGCCGCCCAGGATGGTGCCGCCGAGCTCCTTGATCAAGCGCGTGGCGTCCTTTTCGAGCTGCTGGCCGAACGCATAATCCGCGGTGATGAAGTACCAGGACTTGCCACCCTGGCTGATCACCGCCGAGGTCGTGACCTTCGACAGCGCATAGGTGTCATAGGTGAAGTGCACGGTGTTGGGGCTGCACAGCTCGTCGGTCAACGAGCTCGCGCCGGGACCGGACAGCAGCGCGATCTTGTTGCGCTCGCGCACCATGTTGTGCACGGCAATCGCAATGCCGGAATTGGGGATGTCGACCACGGCGTCGACCTTGCCGTTGTCGAACCAGTCGCGGACGACCGTGGTGCCGACGTCGGTCTTCATCTGATGATCGGCGCTGATGATCTCGATCGGCTTGCCGAGCACGGTCGGGCCGAACTCCTCCACCGCCATCTTCGCCGCCTCGACCGAGCCAGGCCCGCTGTTGTCGCGCCCCCAGCTGGAAAGGTCGGTCAGCACGCCGATCCGCACCACGTCGTCTGAGACCTGGGCCGAGGCGTTGGTCGCGATGAATGATGTCGTTGCCAGGAACGCGCAGGCCAGCAGCTGCCGTCGCATGAAGATCCTCCCCGTTTGGTCCGCTCTGTCGGCGGTCATGGACGGGAGTTAGGCATTGACGAATTAATTTGTCAATTACGAATACACGGGGTGCAGCTCCGAACGCGCCGCAGCGGACAGCGGCTTCGGCACGCAGGCGGGATAGGCCCGGCCATGACGGGGATAGAGCTCACCAACAGCGGAGGTGTTCTTAATTTCGGCGGAAGGGTAAAGTTGTCGGTCTCCGTTCTACACTCGCGGCATGATCTGCAGTTCGAGCAGCGCGAGGCGCTGCATGACGGCGGGATCACGCTCGCCGGTCTTGGCGGCGCGCAACACGGATTCCGCGAGCAGGTTGACATGGGTCGAACTGACCGGCTCGGGCAGCGCCGCCACCGCGTCATCGAGCGCCTGAATCATCAGCGCGATGACGTCAGGCGCAAAGGCAGCGTCTGAAAAATCCTTCATGCAGAATTGTCCGCAGCAGGTGCTTCGGGGACATCGATCACGCGGCACATTGATAGTTCCCAACGCGCCACCTGCGGCAACGGTTCCGCCGCTCGCATTGTTCGGATATGCAGAATCAGCGTCCTGATATGCGCAGATTGCCCGTCGAGCCAATCTGCCGCAGGGGGGCGGCTTGTGTCGTCGGGCAAATCAGGTCGATGTTTCCGTCCATCCCGCCTCACTGATGAAAGGCGTTGCGCGCGATCGTCACGACACGCGAGGCGGGGATGCGATGGCCTGTTGGAGCGCAGCGCGCCTGTTGCGCGCGGACGAACGTCTCCGGCAGGACGACGAAATCGCAGCGTCCTGGCGCCCCGATGCTGGCGCCAAGTTCGAAAGCGATGCCTTGTGCATCGCGCGGACGACGGTGGCTAACGAGCCGGACACCGGGGAGACTGCGTATAAATCGTAAGCCCATCGCGCAGGGAGGGCCGGGTCGTCCGGCTGACCTGTGGTACCTGCCGCCTGCATTTTTTCCGCAGGCGGGCCACGGGCCTCAGTCGAGGTCCGGCCTTCCCTGCGCCCTCTGATTGGAGAGGGCGGATCGATATTGATAACTCGGGCGCAGATCGCGTCGCGAGGAGGCAGACACGCGTATGGTGGCGAGGAGTATGTCGCTCTCGGCCGTCATCGCCCGCGCAGGCGGACGATCCAGTACGTCGAGGCCCCCCGGCTTGATCATAGGCGCCAGTGGATACTGGATCGCCCGGTCAAGCCGCGCGATGACACCGAACTTGGAGCTATCCCTTGATGAACGCCAGCAGGTCCGCATTGATGACGTCGGCATGCGTCGTCGCCATGCCGTGTGGAAAGCCCGGATAGGTCTTCAGCGTGCCATGCTTCAGCAGCTTGATGCCGATGCGTGCGGAATCGTCGATCGGCACGATCTGGTCGTCCTCGCCATGCATCAGCAGCACCGGCACGTCGATCGCCTTGAGATCCTCTGTGAAGTCGGTCTCGGAGAACGCCTTGATGCAATCATAGTGCGCCTTGGTGCCGCCCATCATGCCCTGCCGCCACCAGTTGCGGATCACGCCTTCGGAAATCTTGGCGCCGGGCCGGTTGAAGCTGTAGAAGGGACCGCTGGCGACGTCGAGATAGAACTGCGCGCGGTTGGCGGCGAGAGCGGCGCGGAAGCCGTCGAACACCTCGATCGGCAGGCCGCCTGGGTTCTTGTCCGACTTCACCATGACCGGCGGGATCGCGCCGATCAGCACGGCCTTGGCGACGCGGCCCTTGCCGGCGCGTGCGACGTAATGAGCGGCCTCGCCGCCGCCGGTGGAATGGCCGACATGGATCGCGTCCTTGAGGTCGAGCTTTTCGACCAAGGCCGTCACATCAGCCGCGTAGGTGTCCATCTCGTTGCCGTTTTCGGTCTGGCTCGAGCGGCCATGGCCACGGCGGTCATGCGCGATGACGCGAAAGCCCTTGTCGAGGAAGAACAGCATCTGCGTGTCCCAATCATCGGACGACAGCGGCCAGCCATGATGAAAGACGATGGGCTGGCCCGAGCCCCAATCCTTGTAGAAGATCTGCGTGCCGTCCGATGTCGTCACGAATCCTGAGCTCATGGGGTGTCAGCCTTTCTCACTGGATGGGATCTGCCGCGTTCAAGGCGCGGTGCGATGGCGCAGCTCGCCGAACGGTTGTGCTGGCGAGGATGCGCGCGGCCACCTTAGCGGCGACGGTTGACGATCTCAGCAACACAGACTCGTGTGCGACATCGTTGCACCTGAAGAGACGCGCAGTGGCTGCCCGATTTGCGGGCATCACGACATGCGTCTGCTCGGAGCAGATCGCGTGAATGCCAGGCCTTATTGCGGTTCCCAGCCGGATTCCCGGCCTTTTCCTCGCGGAACCGGGCAGGGCCGTCATTGCGCCCCGGCGCATCATCGCATAAAGCCTGTTCCCAAATCGTTCACGCCAGCTCAGGTTCATGGGCTAACCCACTGAAAGCTCAACGCTAATGGGAAAATCACTGATTCCGCCGGAGCCGGCGGAGATTCACGAGGTGACGCTGCGGGACGCGCTGGAAGAGCGCTATCTCGCCTATGCGCTCTCGACCATCATGCATCGCGCGCTGCCCGACGCCCGCGACGGCCTCAAGCCCGTCCACCGGCGCATCCTCTACGGCATGCGGCTGCTGCGGCTCGACCCCGGCACGGCGTTCAAGAAGTCCGCCAAGATCGTCGGCGACGTGATGGGCTCGTTCCATCCGCATGGCGACCAGGCGATCTACGATGCGATGGTGCGCCTCGCGCAGGACTTTTCCTCGCGCTATCCGCTGGTCGACGGCCAGGGCAATTTCGGCAACATCGACGGCGATAACGCCGCGGCCTATCGCTACACCGAAGCGCGGATGACCGATGTCGCGCGTCTGCTGCTCGAAGGCATCGATGAGGACGGCGTCGAGTTCCGTCCGAACTATGATGGCCAGTCCAAAGAGCCGGTGGTGCTGCCGGGCGGCTTTCCGAACCTGCTCGCCAATGGCGCGCAGGGCATCGCGGTGGGCATGGCGACCTCGATCCCACCGCACAATGCCGCCGAACTCTGCGACGCCGCGCTGCATCTGATCGAGAAGCCCGACGCCAAGTCGCGCGCGCTGCTGCGCTGGGTGAAGGGACCTGATTTCCCGACCGGCGGCACCGTGATCGATTCCAAGGAACAGATCATCGAGGCCTACACCACCGGCCGCGGCTCGTTCCGCGTCCGTGCTAAGTGGAAGCAGGAAGAAGGCAACCGCGGCACCTGGATCGTCGTCATCACCGAGATCCCGTATCTCGTGCAGAAGTCGCGCCTGGTCGAGAAGATCGCCGAGCTGCTCAACGAGAAGAAGCTGCCGCTGGTGGGCGACGTCCGCGACGAATCCGCCGAGGATGTGCGGCTGGTGATCGAGCCGAAGTCCAAGAACGTCGATCCGGCGCTGATGATGGAGTCGCTGTTCCGGCTCACCGATCTCGAGAGCAAGATCCCGCTGAATTTGAACGTGCTGATCAAGGGCAAGATCCCCAAGGTGGTGGGCCTTGCCGAAGCCTTGCGCGAATGGCTCGATCATCTGCGCGACGTGCTGCTGCGGCGTTCGAACTACCGCAAGAAGCAGATCGAGAACCGGCTGGAGATCCTCGGCGGCTATCTGATCGCCTATCTCAACATCGACGAGGTGATCCGGATCATCCGCACCGAGGATGAGCCGAAGCCGGTGCTGATGAAGACCTTCAAGCTCACCGAGGTGCAGGCCGAGGCGATCCTCAACATGCGCCTGCGGAGCTTGCGCAAGCTCGAGGAAATGGAGATCCGCACCGAGGACAAGAACCTGCGCGGCGAGCTCAAGGGCATCAATGCGCTGCTCGGGTCCGAGGAGCTGCAGTGGGCGAAGGTCGGCGAGCAGGTCAAGACCGTGCGCGACCTGTTCGGGCCGAAGACGCCGCTCGGCAAGCGCCGCACCAATTTCGCCGATGCGCCCGAGCACGATCTCGCCGCCATCGAAGAGGCCTTCATCGAGCGCGAGCCGGTGACGGTCGTCGTCTCCGACAAGGGCTGGGTGCGCACCTTGAAGGGCCACGTCGCCGATTTGTCGAACCTGCAGTTCAAGACCGACGACCAGCTCGGGCAATCGTTCTTTGCCGAGAACACCTCGAAGGTGTTGCTGTTCGCCAGCAACGGCAAGTTCTACTCGCTCGACGTCGGCAAGCTGCCGGGCGGCCGTGGCCATGGCGAGCCGATCCGCATGTTCATCGATCTCGATCAGGACGCTTCGATCGTCTCGATGTTCGTCACCAAGGGTGAGCGCAAGTTCCTGGTGGCGGCCTCCGATGGCCAGGGTTTTGTCGTCAAGGAAGAGGATTGCGTCAGCAACACCCGCAAGGGCAAGCAGGTGCTCAACGTGACGGCGCCGGCCGAAGCGCGCGCGATCACCACTGTCCAAGGCGATCAGGTCGCTGTCATCGGCACCAACCACAAGATGGTGGTGTTCGGGCTCGACCAGGTGCCGGAGATGGCGCGCGGCCGCGGCGTGCGCCTGCAAAAATATACCAGCGCGCAGCTGTCCGACGTCACGACGTTCGAGCAGAAGCAGGGTCTCGCCTGGAAGGATTCCGCCGGTCGCGACCAGGGCCTGAGCTGGAAGGAACTGGCCGACTACCGCGGCAACCGCGCCGACGCTGGCCGCGTCGCGCAGGGCCTGCCGAAGTCGAACAAGTTCAACCGGCCGATCGAGTGAGGCGACCGAGCGTGAGATGCGTGAAGCGTTGACTTCGCACGACTGTTGGAAAAGGCATCGGCCGGACCCACAAATGAGGTCGTCGTCCCGGGCAAGCCTCGCGCGCGCAGCGCGTGGGGCGCCGACCCGGGACCCATAACCACAGGACGCGGGATGGGGCAATCTGGAACGACGCGCGTGCCAACCGATTGCCGCCGGTGGTTATGGGTCCCGGCGTTCGCCGGGACGACAGCTCACCTAATTGTCAGCACCGCCTCTTAGGTTGTCAGATGGCGCACTCACACCAGCATCACGACGACCACGACCATGATCATCCCCATGATCGCGCCCACTCTCATTCCCACGCGCACGGCCATGCTGGCCACAGCCATGCGCCGGCGAGCTTCGGCGCGGCGTTCGCGATCGGCGTCGGGCTCAACACCGTCTTCGTCGTCGCCGAGCTCGTGTTCGGCTATGCCGCGCATTCGCTGGCGCTGATCTCGGACGCCGTCCACAATCTGTCGGACGTGATGTCGCTGCTGCTGGCCTGGGGCGCGCTGTGGCTATCGGGGCGGCGGCCGACCGACCGCCACACCTACGGCTATCGCCGCGCCTCGATCCTGGCCGCGCTGATCAACGCCGGTCTCCTGCTGCTGGTGGTCGGCGGCATCGCCGTCGAAGCCTTCGATCGCCTGCGCAATCCGGGCGAGGTGGCCGGCATCACCGTGCTGTGGGTCGCAGCGCTCGGCATCGTCATCAACGGCGCCACCGCGCTGCTGTTCATGCGCGGCCGCGACACCGACCTCAACATCCGCGGCGCCTATCTGCACATGGCGGCCGATGCCGCGGTGTCGTTTGGCGTCGTCGTGGCGGCGCTGGTCACGATCTGGACCGGGTGGCTGTGGGTCGATCCGGTGGTCAGCCTCATCATCGCGCTCGTGGTGCTGCTCAGCGGCTGGGATCTCGCGCGCGACAGCGTCAACCTCGCGCTCGATGCCGTGCCGCGCGACATCGCGCTTCCCGAGGTGCGCGATTATCTCGCTGCGCTCGACGGCGTCAGCGAGGTGCACGATCTCCACATCTGGGCGATGAGCACCAACGAGACCGCGCTGACCGCGCATCTGGTGTGCCCCCGCGGGACCGACGACGCATTTCTGCATCACGTCTGCGCCGAACTGTCCTATCGCTTCAACATCCAGCACCCGACGCTGCAGGTCGAGACCGACGGCTGCGCCTGCAAGCTCGCCCCCGCCGACGTCGTGTGAGCCGCGATGCGTCAGCTCCAGCCGGCCAGCCTGAGCAGCACGCCGGCGGCGCAGGACGCCGCGAGCACCGTCAGCATGCCCTGCTTGAAGCGGATGATGGCCACCGCCGCGGCGACCGCGAGCACCAGTGCTGGACCATCGACGCTCGACAGCACCGGCGCGTCGAAATCCAGGCCGAAGCCGCTCACCGGAAAGGTCTGGTGAAACAGCGTATGCAGCGCGAACCAGATCGACAGGTTCAGGATCACGCCGACGACCGCGGCCGTGATCGCACCGAGCGCGCCGGCAAGGGCCTTGTTGCCGCGCAGTCGTTCGATGTAGGGCGCGCCGACGAAGATCCAGAGAAAGCACGGCGCAAACGTCACCCAGGTCGCGAGCAGGCCGCCGAGCGTGCCCGCGATCAGCGGCGAGAGCGATCCGGGATCGCGCGCGGCGGCGATGAAGCCGACGAATTGCAGCACCATGATCAGTGGGCCCGGCGTGGTCTCGGCCATGCCGAGACCGTCCAGCATCTCCTGCGGCTTCAGCCAGTGATAGTGCTCGACCGCCTGCTGCCCGACATAAGCGAGCACCGCATAGGCGCCCCCGAACGTCACCATCGCCATCTTGCTGAAGAACAGCGCGATCTGGCTGAACGTGTTGGCGGTCCCCAGCATCATCAGCAGCGCAATCACGGGGACCAGCCACAGCGCGAGCCAGACCAGCGCCGTGATCAGCGTTCGCTGCGCATTGGGCCTGGCATGGTCGGGCAGCACCTCGCCAAGCGCGCTGTCGCCGTCGCTATTGCCGCTGGATCCATGGCCCGCGGCGGCGAATTCGGTCCGGCCGGCACGCGCGCCGAGATAGCCGATCAGGCCGGCACCGATGATGATGATCGGGAAGGGCACCGCGAAGAAGAAGATCGCAATGAACGCGGCCGCGGCGATGCCGATCATGACATTGTTGCGCAGCGCGCGGCTGCCGACCCGCACCACCGCCTGGATCACGATCGCGAGTACCGCCGCCTTCAGCCCGAAGAACAGCGCCTCGACGAACCAGACATGGCCGAAGGCGACGTAGATCCAGCTCAACGCCATGATCGCGATGATGCCCGGCAGAATGAACAAGCCGCCGGCCATCAGGCCGCCGGCCGTCCGGTGCATCAGCCAGCCGATATAGGTTGCAAGCTGCTGTGCCTCGGGGCCGGGCAGCAGCATGCAGTAATTGAGCGCATGCAGGAAGCGGCTCTCCGAGACCCAGCGCTTCTCGTCGACGATGATGCGATGCATGACCGCGATCTGGCCGGCCGGTCCGCCGAAGGACAGCAGCGCCACGCGCAGCCAGACCTTGAACGCCTCGGTGAAACTGACGCCGTGGGCGGCGTCAGCTTCGGTGGAGCGGGTCGATGAGACCAGTTCGGTCATGGCTTCACCTTGTTGGTCGGCCAGTTGTGCGATTCACCGGTCGCGTCGCGGCACCAGCGATAGAACGCATCGTAGAGTGCAAGGCCAGCGTCGAGTTGAGCCAGGTCGTCATCGTAGATCCGGGACAGGCCCAAGGAGGCGGCGAGCAGCCCCGGCGCTTCCGGGCTTTGATCGAGCCGCGCGGTATCGGCCGCGCGCACGATGCCGGCGAGCCGCAGCAAGGCCGGCGTCGCCAGCGCGAACTCCTCGATCATCACGTCGAAGGTGCAGAGCTCGCCGCGGTGGCTCCAGAACGTGTTCTCGATGTCGAAAGGCGCGGCCCTGAAGCGCTCTCCGACCGCCACGACCTCGGATGGCGCGACGTAGAGGAACACGGCCTGCGGGTCGACGAAGCGCCGGATCAGCCAGGGACAGGCGATGCGGTCGACCTTCGGCCGGGCGCGAGTCACCCATACCGTCCGGCCCTCAGCATCGCGCGGCGGCAGCTTTGTCGTCGGGACCAGCGGCAGACCCGCTGCCTTCCAGGCTTCGAAGCCGCCCTCCAGCGTTTCCGCCGCCGCCTTGGCGATGCGCAGCCAGGCCGCTGCGCCTTGTGCCAGCTTGCCGCCTCGCATGCAGATCACGATCACGGAGCGTCCGGCGAATTCCTGGCCCCAGCCAGGAGCGTCCTCGGCGCGGCGTCGAATGGCGCCAGGCACGAGACGTGGATCGACGGCAACGTCTTCTTCAGTACGTACATCGATCAGGACCGGACACTCCGGCGTTCCGATCAGTCGGGAGAGCTTTTCAGGAGAAATTGATGCGAATGATGACATGATGCGTCCTCGTGTCAAAATGACGGGACGCGATACTTGGGCATGTCGCCTCGTGGGGAGATCGCGAGGTCCCCATGGGCAACATTACAGCGGAACCGGTTGCGCATGTCAATCGCCGCGAGGCGATCGCGGCCTGTGATAATATGGGTCCTGCGCTGCCGGGCGGCTGAACCGAAGCGGTCGCACGTCAATTCGAGGAGAACGGCCGATGCCGACACAAGCAGATCATTGGGCGCATGATCATGTCTTCCTGGGCGCCCAGCACGAGCGCAACGAGCGCCGCACCTGGTTCGTCGTCGGCCTGACCTTGGTGATGATGGCCGGCGAGATTGCCGCCGGCTCGCTGTTCGGGTCGATGGCGCTGCTTGCCGATGGCTGGCACATGGGCACGCATGCGGCGGCGCTGGGGATTGCCGGGCTCGCTTACCTGTTCGCCCGCCGGCACGCTCGCAATCCGTCGTTCACCTTCGGCACCGGCAAGTTCGGCGAGCTGGCCGCCTTCTCCAGCGCCATCATCCTGCTGATCATCGCCATCCAGGTGGCATACGAAAGCGCGGTTCGCCTGCTCAGCCCCGAGCCGATCGCCTATGGCGAGGCGATTGCGGTCGCCATCCTCGGACTTTTCGTGAACCTGGTCAGCGCCTGGCTGCTGGCCGGCTCCCACCAGCACCACCATCACGGCCATCATGATCACGCCGAGCATCATCATGATGATCACCATCATGATGATCACGGTGGTCATGACCATCATCAACACGATCACGGTCACCACCATCATCACGACAATAATCTGCGCGCGGCCTATCTGCACGTGCTGGCGGATGCGGCGACCTCGCTGCTGGCGATCGGCGCGCTTCTGATCGGCATGTATCTGGGCTGGAGCTGGGCCGACGCGGCCGTCGGCCTGATCGGCAGCGCCGTCATCGCCAGCTGGGCCTGTGGCTTGATCCGCGACGCCGGCGCGGTGCTGCTCGACGTCAATGCCGACCGGCGGCTGGAGGCCACGATCCGGGCGCGGCTGGAAGCGGGAGGAGACCGCGTCACCGACCTGCATCTCTGGCAGGTCGGTCCCGGTCATCGGGCCGTCGTGGTCTCGATCGTTTCCAACACACCGCTGGCGCCGGCGATGTACAAGCAGCGCCTGAGCGACCTGCGTGAGCTGAGCCATGTCACGGTGGAGGTGGAGCACGGCCTGCCTGTCTGATAATGGCTTCTCGCTTCACATGGATGGACTGCTCCGATGCCCGTAACGATCTATCACAATCCGGCCTGCGGCACCTCGCGCAACACGCTCGCGATGATCCGCGCCTCGGGCGAGGAGCCTGATGTCATCGAGTATCTGAAGACACCGCCCAGCCGCGAGCAGCTGATCGCGCTGATCAATGCGATGGGGGTCAAGGTGCGCGACCTGCTGCGTGAGAAGGGGACGCCCTATGCGGAGCTTGGGCTCGGCGATCCCAAATGGACCGACGACCAGCTGATCGAGGCGATGCTCGTGCATCCGATCCTGATCAACCGGCCGATCGTGGTGACCGGCAAGGGCGCACGGCTCTGCCGGCCCTCCGAGCTTGTGCTCGACCTGCTGGACCATCCCGTTGCGTCATTCACCAAGGAGGATGGTGAGGTGGTGAGCTCGCCCGCCTGATTTTTCCGAAGAAGCATAGTGTGACTCGTTGGTGAGTTGACCCATGGATACGGCGACCCGTCTGGAAGTGGCAAATTGGCTCGTCGCTCAGAGCCTGACCGGCATGCCGGAAAACGAGATCCTGCGCGGCTTCTGCAAGCGTTGCTGCGCGGCCGGGCTGGAATTGTCGCGAAGCCTTGCGATCATCGATACGCTGCATCCGATTTTCGAGGGGCGCGGCTTCCGCTGGAACGATGTCGACACGAACGAAGCCGACAGCTTCGAATATGGCTCAAGCAATGAAGGAGAGGCGGCACAGAATTGGCGGCGCTCGGTCTTCCATCACATGCTGGAGAATGGCGATGACGAGTTCAGCATTGACCTGATGGATTGCGCGCATCTGGATTTCCCGATCATCGAGGATCTCGTGGCGCAGGGGCATCGGCACTATCTCGCCTTCGTGCACCGGTTCGGCGAAGCCGGCACGCTCGGCCAGATGGATTGCTTCTATTCGAACTGGCTGACGCGACGTGACGGCGGCTTCACCGACACGCAGATCGGCGCATTGCGGGACCTGGTCCCGCTGCTCGCGCTGACGGTCAAGTCCGCGCAGCAGGTCGACATCGTGCGAACGCTGGGCCGGGTCTATCTCGGCCGCGATGCGTCGGAGCAGGTGCTGCGCGGCCGCATCTCCCGCGGTGTCACCGAGCGCATCAATGCCGTGCTGTGGTTCTCCGACCTGCGCAGCTCGACGGCGATCTCCGAGAGCATCTCGCCGGATGAGATCATTCCGCTGCTCAACGACTATGCGGAGGCCTCGATCGATGCGATCTATGAGGCTGGCGGGGACGTGCTGAAGCTGATCGGCGACGGCGTGCTCGCGATCTTCACTGGTGGCGACATGTCCGCAGCCCGGCATGCCGCGCTACGCGCCGAGCATCGGTTTCGCCTCAACATCAGCAAGCTCAATGCGCGGCGCGCCGGGGAGGGGCGGCCGGTGACGTCGGCCTATGTGGGCCTGCATGTCGGCGAGGTGTTCTACGGCAACATCGGCAGCGAGGATCGGCTCGACTTCACTGTGGTGGGGCCTGCCGTCAACGAGGTCAGCCGCATCGCCTCGATGTGCCGCTCGGTCGATCGGGAGCTGCTGGCCTCCTCGGAATTCTGCGCGGGGCTCGACGACGAAGGGCGCCGCTATCTCGTGTCGACCGGGCGCTACGCGTTGCGGGGCATCGGCCGCGCGCAGGATCTGTTCACGCTCGATCCGGAGATCGCGGCGAGTCCGTCGGCGACGAAGGCTTATGAGAACTTCCTCGCGGACGAGATGTCGCACCCTTGACCCACGTCAATGCCGTGACGAGGCGAGTCTGCCCAGCATCCTCTGCCGGGGAGATGAAAGCTCATGTACACGCATATCTTGCTACCAACCGACGGTTCCGATCTGTCGAAGGCTGCGATCAGGCATGGTATCGCGCTGGCCAAGGCGACCGGCGCCAAGGTCACCGCGCTGGTGGTGTCCACACCGCTCCACTCCCTGGTCGTCGATCCTCACGCGGCGACCAAGGCGCTGGAACAATACAAGATGCTCGTGGCGGATCAGACCGCGAAATATCTCGATCACGTGAAGGACGACGCGGAGCGCGCCGGCGTCGCCTGCGTCACGGTCTGCGTCGAGCACGACAAGCCCTATGAGGCGATCGTCGAAACTGCGCGAGACAAGAATTGCGATCTGGTGCTGATGGCCTCGCACGGCCTGCGCGGCGTTTCGGCGATCCTGGGCAGTGAGACCCTGAAGGTGCTGACGCATTCCACCGTGCCCATTCTCGTCTATCGCTAGGCGGGCTGTGGCTCCGGCTGGCGTGCGATCGCGACGGCCGGCGAGCTGAGGATCACCAGCGCCTGCAGGCCGAAAATGACGGCCGCAGCATAGAGGCACGCGTCGGCGCCGTAGCGACCGCCGAGGATGGCGCCGAGCAGCGAGCCCAGCGGGCGGGCGCCGTAGCTCAGGATGTTGATGGCCGAGACCCGCCCGAGCAGCCCGGCCGGCGTCACCGACTGCCGGAGCGTGGTGGTCGAGATCACCCAGAGGATCGGTCCGGCGCCGAGCAGGAAGAAGCTGACGGCCGCGAGGGCCGGGGAGGGGATCAGCGTCGTCAGCGCCATGACCAAAGCTGCGGCAAAGCCGGTGACGGGCCCGAGCCCGATCACGGTGCCGAACGGCAGCCGCCGCAGGATGCGGGTGGCAAGCAATGCGCCGCAGACCATGCCGACGCCGAACATCGACAACACCGTGCCAATGCCGCCGGCCGACAGGCCAAGCCGGTGCACCGCATAGGGCACGAAGACTGCGAGCAGCAGGAAGTGCGCGGTGTTGAAGATGAACTGCGTCATGAACACCGGCCGCAGCAGCGGATGTCGAAGCACGAACGTCGCGCCTTCACGGATATCGGCGAGCGGATGGCGGCGCGGGAGAGGCGCGCGGTCAGGCTCGGCGATGCCGGAGAGACAGATCGCGGCGATCAGCGACAGCGCCGCGGCGCAGCCGAAGGCCGGCGCGCCGCCGATCCAGCCGACCAGCATGCCGCCCACCGCAGGCCCACCGGCGAAGGCAATGGTGCGGGCCAGCTCGATCCGCGCATTTGCGGGCGCCAGTTGGGCCGGGGCGACCAGGCTCGGCACCAGCGCGGGTGCGGCGACGCTGAACACCACCGTGCCGCAGACGGCTGCAAATCCGAGCGCCGCCAGCAGCGGCAGCGTGAGCACGCCGCCGGCCAAGGCGATGAGGATCGCGAGCAGCGCCAGCGCGCGTAGCGTCTCTGCCAAGGCCATCAGCCGCCGTCGCTTCATGCGGTCGGCGAGCAGCCCGGCCGGAATGGCGAACAGCACGAATGGCGCCGTCAATGCGGTCTGCAGCAATCCGGTCTCGCCCTCGCCGACGCCGAGCGCGAGCACCGCGACGATCGGCGCGGCGGCAAGCGCGATCTGCTCGGCCGATTGTGCGGTGAGGTTCGACCAGGCGAGGCGCTGGAAGCTTGCGGGCAAAGCAGGCGAAGGAGGCATGTCGGGTACCTGATGTGATGATGCGGCCATCATCATCGTCGCAAAGGCCTGCTCGCGCCCACCCGCTTCCTGATCTCCCGCGTCGGCCCTCGCGCTGCGGACGGCCTATGCTGCGGTGGGAGCCTCGGCCAAGCCCCACTCCGGAGGCAGGGTGCGGAACGCCAGATGCGTGCCGGAATTCAGCGGCGCCGTCTTGAAGCCGAACTTGTGCCAGGCAAGCGCCAGCGCATGCTGGGTGTAGATCGAGATGTGGCCGTTGCGCGGTGCGACATACCACCAGGACATCCCCTGGCTGTCGAAGTCGTCCGGCTGCGTCAATGTCGAGTAGAACACGCCGCCCGGCTCGGCCACGCAGGCGGCCATCGCTCCGATCGTCGCCAGCGGATCGGGCACATGTTCGAGCGTCTCGAAGCAGGTCACGAGGTCGAACTTGCCGTCGGGATGGACCGCGTGCTCTGGCACCATCGGATCGTAGGTGACGGCCTCGGCAAAGCCGTGAGCGCGCAGGCTGGTGCAGAACACGTCGTTGCCGCCGCCAAAGTCGAGCACGCGCATGCCGGCTTTATGCGGCGCCCAGAAGCGGGCCACGGCCGCCGCATTGTCAGTAGGACGCTTGATTCGATAGTCTGGATCCACGGCCTCGTAGCCGTCGTTGTAGATGTGGGTCCTGAACTGCTCGATGCTCCAGTCTTCGAATGCGTCCGTGAACAGGAAGCCGCAGTCGGCGCAGCGGCGGTAGTAGATCGGCACGCCGGTCAGCGGCGCACGATGCGCATGCGCCGTCTGACAGGGACGGTTCATGTCGACCACGCCATAGAGGTTGGCAGGACCGTCACAGATCTTGCAGGGCACAGGCGCAGTCGTGATCGGCCGGAGACCGAGGGGGGTAGAGAGCATGCTGGATCCCATCAGGAGGGCAATGACGCCCGTGACTGCTGGCGCGCCGCATCGGGGCACGAATCGGCAGGCATGGACTGTCCCGATGATGGAGCGGTATAGGAATAATTCCAGCGCGGGCTGGCCGACCGCCTCAAAATTGCCTGCACTTGCAAATAAGTTGCATTAAAGGTCGGTTTCGTTCAGTGTAGCACCATGGACGCAAAATCGTCAGACCTTTCGCAACTGCATGCCATGGTTCCGCCGGCGGACCGCCCGGCGCGGGGTGGCTGGCGCGGTGAACGCGGCGACCCGTCTTTGGGCAACATGTTCGCCTCGGTGCGGACCAGCGCCAAGGGATCGCTTTGGCGAAAGCTGCTCGCCTTCCTCGGGCCCGGCTATCTGGTCGCCGTCGGCTACATGGACCCCGGCAACTGGGCGACCTCGCTCGCCGGCGGCTCCAAGTTCGGCTACGTGCTGCTGTCGGTTGCGTTGCTGTCCAATCTGATGGCCATCGTGCTGCAGTCGCTGTGCACCCGGCTCGGTGTCGCGACCGGCCGCGATCTGGCCCAGGCCTGCCGCGACTCCACCCCACGCTGGGTTTCCGTGCCGCTGTGGCTGTCGGCGGAAATCGCGATCACGGCCACCGATCTCGCGGAGGTCATCGGCACCGCGATCGGTCTCAGCCTGCTGTTCGGGCTTCCGCTGTCGATCGGCGTCTGCGTCACCGCGCTCGATGTCTTTCTGATCCTGGCGCTGCAGGCGTTCGGCTTCCGCTGGATCGAGGCCTTCGTGGTCGCGCTGCTCGGCATCATCGCGCTGTGCTTTGCGATCCAGATCGCCATGGCGCAGCCGGACTGGGCCGAGGTGGTCAAGGGCTTCGTGCCGAGCGGCCAGCTGATCGCCAATCCCGAGATGCTGTATCTGGCGCTCGGCATTCTCGGCGCCACCGTGATGCCGCACAATCTCTATCTCCATTCCGGGCTGGTGCAGACCCGCGGCTATGGCGACAGTCCGGAGGACAAGCGCGAGGCCATTTCGCTGTCCACGATCGATTCCACGATCGCGCTGTGCCTGGCGCTCACCATCAACGCCTCGATCCTGATCCTGGCGGCGGCGACGTTCCACAAGACCGGGCAACTCGACGTTGCCGAGCTCGACCAGGCGCATTCGTTCCTGGCGCCGCTGCTGGGATCGACGCTGGCGCCGACGCTGTTTGCGATTGCGCTGCTGTGCTGCGGCCTGAACTCCACGATCACCGCGACCTTGTCCGGGCAGATCGTGATGGAAGGATTTCTGCAGTGGCGGATCGCGCCCTGGCTGCGCCGCCTGATCACCCGCATGATCGCGATCGTGCCGGCCGTCGTCGTGACGATCTGGGCCGGCGAGAAGGCGACAGGGCAGCTTCTGATCCTCAGCCAGGTCGTGCTCAGCCTGCAGCTGCCATTCGCGATCGTGCCGCTGGTCCTGATCACGGCCAGCCGCGCCAAGATGGGGCAGTTCGTGGCGCCGCGCTGGCTGACCGCGATTGCCGGCCTGATCGCGGTCGCGATCATCGCCCTTAATGCGAAGCTGGTGTGGGACCTGGCGATGGGATGATGTGAGGCGAATAGGGAGTAGCGAATAGGGAAATCTTGCAGCTCTCCTCGCTACGCCTCATTCGCTATTCGCGCCTTCTACTCCTGCGGTTCCGGCGCGGTGTCGCCCTCGGCATCCACCCGCAGCCAGCCGGCCGCCGCCAGCCGCTGCTGCGGCAAATAGCGGCTCTTGTAGTCCATCTTCTTCGAGCCTTCGATCCAATAGCCGAGATAGACGTAAGGCAGTCCCTGGCGCCGCGCCCGCGCGATATGGTCGAGGATCATGAAGGTGCCGAGCGAGCGCGTGGTCTCGGCGGGATCGAAGAACGAATACACCATCGACAGCCCGTCGCTGAGCACGTCGGTCAGGGCGACCGCGACCAGCTCACCGCCCCGGGCGTTCGGACCGTTGCTCAGGTTGCGGCGGCGATACTCGATGATTCGCGTCTCGACATGGCTGTCCTCGACCATCATGGCGTAGTCGAGCACCGTCATGTCGGCCATGCCGCCAAGGCGATGGCGCTGATCGAGATAGCCGCGGAAGATCGAGTACTGCTCGGAGGTCGGCACGGCGCTGCGCTGCTCGCCGACCAGATCCGAATTGCGCGCCATCACCTTGCGGAAGTTGCGCGACGGCCGGAATTCGTTGGCGATCACACGGACCGACACGCAGGCGCGGCACTGGTCGCAGGCAGGACGATAGGCGATCGACTGGCTGCGGCGGAAGCCGCCATGGGTGAGGAGGTCGTTGAGATCGGTCGCCTTGTCCCCGACCAGATGCGTGAACACCTTGCGTTCCTGCCGCCCGGGCAGATACGGGCAAGGCGAGGGCGCGGTCAGGTAGAATTGCGGGGTGTCACGCGAATGCTGGGTCAAGGAACGTCGTGAGCCTCCGAGGCGATCATGAACAGAATTGCGCTCCGAAGGCGGCCGGTCAATCGCTTTTGATGCGCCACCTGATGTCTCACCACGTGCGAGCCGGTTCGACCAGCTGCGCGCGTGCCGACGTGTTGATCACGACGGTGCCGAGCACGAAATCGTGCAGCAGCCGGCGGCGTCCGTTGAACAGCCCGACCAGAAGAACCAGGGGCGACAGCGCCGACACCGAGATCCAGAAGCACACCGCATGCACGGCACCGAGCACAAAGTACCCGGGCGCGCCGTACCAGGTGCGGACCTCCAGATCCATCAGGCGCATGCCGATGGTGGCCGAGTTTGGCCCGCCGATGGTGGCGCCGTAGTAGACGATCGCCCAGATCACCGAGGCCGGTGATACCAGCCAGAACAGCGCCCAGCCGAGACCGAGCGTGACCACGCCGAACACGGCGATGAAGATCACCGCCAGGATCACCGGGACCGACAGCACCAGCAGATCGATCAGGAATGCAATCACGCGCCGCGTCAGCACGCCGCGAAACAGCTCCGGTTGCTGATAGGGATCGTAGGCGTGCGGCCGCATGCCAGCCCCGCTGCTGCTCCAGCCTCCGTCCCCTGAGCCCATAGACGCCATGGACATACCCTCCGAAATTGGCATCCAGGACATGGGAACCAGGCGGGCGCTTGCAAGGGGCGATCCCTGGACGGCCCGTGGCAAATTTCGGACGATTTCGCGCGTGATGTTTAGAACATGATGTTTAGAACTTGTGCGGCGGCGCTCGAGACGCTGCCTGGCATCGCCGGGATTTGTATCGCCGGCCGATGGCGTGGCGTCAGGTGCGCTTAGCGCTGCTGGCGCAGCCGCTCGGCCGCTTGCGGCGCGAAGTAGGTGAGGACGCCGTCGGCGCCGGCACGCTTGAAGGCGAGCAGGCTCTCCATCATGGCCCGCTCGCCATCGATCCAGCCATTGTTGGCGGCGGCCGCGATCATCGCGTATTCGCCCGACACCTGATAGGCGAAGGTCGGCATGCTGAACGTGTCCTTCACGCGCCTGACGACGTCGAGATAGGGCATGCCCGGCTTCACCATCACCATGTCGGCGCCCTCGGCGATGTCGAGCTCGACCTCGCGCAGCGCCTCGTCGGTGTTGGCGCTGTCCATCTGATAGGTGCGCTTGTCGCCGGTCAGCGTCTTGGCCGAGCCGATCGCGTCGCGGAACGGGCCGTAGAACGCGGAGGCATATTTGGCCGCGTAGGCCATGATCTGCACGTCGAGGAACCCCGACTGGTCGAGCGCCTGGCGAATGGCGCCGACGCGCCCGTCCATCATGTCGGAGGGCGCGATGATGTCGCAGCCGGCCTCCGCCTGGACCAGGGCCTGGCGCACCAGCACGGCGACCGTCTCGTCGTTGAGGATGCGGCCGTTCTGGATCAGGCCGTCATGACCGTGGCTGGTGAACGGGTCGAGTGCGACGTCGCAGAGCACGCCGATGTCGGGGAATTCCTTCTTGATCGCGCGCACCGCCTGGCAGACCAGGTTCTCCGGATTGCAGGCCTCGGAGCCGTGCTCGTCGCGCAGCGACGGCTCGGTATAGGGGAACAGCGCGATGCATGGGATGTCGAGCTTGGCGGCGCGCTCGGCGTCGCGCACGATCTCGTCCACGCTCAGCCGTTCCACGCCCGGCATCGACGCCACGGTGGTGCGGGTCCGATTGCCTTGCACGACGAAAAGAGGCCAGATCAGATCGTCCGTCGTCAGCACGTTCTCGCGCACCAGACGGCGCGCCCATTCGGCCTTGCGGTTGCGGCGGGGGCGGATGGTGAGGTCGAGAGCCGGCGGCGTCCCCGTGGTCGTGGTGCGCGCGATGTCGCGCATTTCGATCGGGCGCCCGAATTTGATGGCCATGGGGAGCTGGCTCCTTGCACCGGCCGGCGAGCCGGAGGATTTGATTTGTTGTAATTCCAACAATCTGTAGCACTTTGGCCCCGCGGCGTCACTTGACCTGACGCAAGCTGCCCAGTTGATTTCGCCGCGCCGCCCGGCCAAGAATCGCCATTCTCCTGGTCCTTGAGAAGTCTGCCATGAAGCCTGTGATGATGACCCGTCCAACCGGCCCGAGCCGCGATGCCTGAGATCCCCTCGGCACGAGACATGGCGCGCGACAACGCCGCCATGTCCATTGCGGCCATGTCCTCGGATCGGCAGGAGAGCGACGAGAACGTCTGGACGCGCCGGCTCGTGCTGTTCCTGCGGGTCATGGCCATGCTCTCGATCGCCAAGGGGCTCTACCATTGGGCCCAGGTGACCGGCTTCATTGGCGGCGAGGACGATGCGTTCGAGAACCAGGCGATGGCCTGGCAGGCGGCCACGGTCTATTTCGCCGTGATCGAGCTCGTCGCCGCGGTGGGCCTCTGGCTGGCGACGCCATGGGGCGCGGTGGTCTGGCTGACCACGGTGGTGTCGATGGCGGTCATCGAGCTGATGTTCCCGGGCATCTATGGCGGCAACCTGCTGGTGGTCGCCGGCGAGGCAATCATGCTCGCGGCCTATCTGGTGCTGGCCTGGATGTCGGCACGTGAGCGGCCACCGTAGATGGTGGATCGCATTCGTTGCCCGGTGTAAATGTTTTCAGCGGAATGCGGGTAATGTTTCGAACACCTTAAGAGCGCTTGCCACAGCTGTTACACAGACCTTAGCGGCGGGAACCCCAGCTGTTTTGGAATGCGACAACGGGCGAGACAGAGCGTGAACATCATGCCGCGACCGTCAACGGACTCTTGCAAAAGCCTCTGTAATTACTGAATTAAAAGAGGATTCACTCTCCGCGATTCATTCTCTCTTTATGCTCTTATTTAAGGCGATCTTCAAAGCGCGCCCCTTAAGCTCGTTTTATCAGACGGGACAAAAGTTTCGTCGAATAAGTCGACAAAAACGACGACAGGGGAAGTGTCATGATGAAAGCCGTTGCGACGGCCGTGGAGACTGCTGCGCCGGGCCAGGGCGGCACCGTCCAGTCGCTCTATCTGGAAGCTCTGACGCTGGTGGAGCGGCTGCATCGCCGCCTGCTCGACGTCATCAAGGACGAGTTCGACCGCCGTGGTCGTTCCGACATCAATTCGGTTCAGGCGCTGCTGCTCTATAACATCGGCGACAAGGAGCTGACCGCGGGCGAGTTGCGCACGCGCGGCTACTATCTCGGCTCCAACGTCTCCTACAATCTGAAGAAGCTGGTCGAGCTCGGCTTCCTCGATCACCAGCGCTCGCGCGTCGATCGCCGCTCGGTTCGCATCCGCCTGACCCCGCAGGGCCAGGAGATCCGCCGCATCGTCGACTCGCTGTATCAGAAGCACGTCAAGACCGTCGAGCAGGTCGGCGGCATCTCGGGCGAGGAGTTCTCGACCCTGAACAAGTCGCTGCATCGTCTCGAGCGCTTCTGGACCGACCAGATCCTGTATCGCCTCTGATACGCGTTGCTTCGGTTGAGCCGGCCTCCGATAACGGAGACCTAAGACCGGACAGCCGTTGATCGATGAGTTCGACCTTGCGTCGGCCCGTTCGGGCCGGCGCTTTTTCTTGTTCGTCTCGACAAAAGCACCCGGTCCGAATTGGAACCAATCGAGGGTTCCCGGTCTTATTTCCGCGGACCGGAGGTCGGACCATGCTGCACGATGCCGGAATGCAAGTCATGAACGTGGCGATGGTTGGGGATGCCTATGCCATCGCGTCCAACTATCTGCGTCTCTCCGGCGCGATGCCGGAGGAATACGCGCCGAACGAAAGACTCGTCGACATCATCGTGCAGCTGATTCACCGCGGAGAATTCAACAAGCTCAGGCTCGCCAACAAGGCGATCTCGATGTTCAAATCTGTCTGACGGCCTGACGTTCAAGAGGGGATGATATGGAAGCCATCATCGATCGCATCATGCACACCTACGACCTGCTGGCGAACCGCACCGCTGCGGCGAGCGGGGAGGCGCGCCGCAAGGTCAGCGCCTATATCCAGACCCTGTCCGAAGCGGGTGAGCGGGATCCGCATCGTCTGACCGTGTGCGGCCTGACCTATCTGCGTCAGCTCGACGGGCGCGTCGATCCGGTGAAGGCGGGCTACACCGGCCTCTGATGTTTTCGGCGCGAGATGACTCGCGCTTGGCGCTTGCCTCATATTACCGACAACCTGTATGAGACCGCTCGGTTTCATGCAGGTTGTTCGTTTTTGGGGGGCGGTCGATGTTTTGGATGTCACGCGCGGTGTTCGTGCCGCTACTGATGATCGCCACCTGCTCACAGAACGAAACTCCGGCGACCGACGCGGCAACACCTGTCGCTGCTCCGGTAATGGTGGAGAATCCGACCAAGATCGGGGAATGCGCGGAAAGGACGATCGCGTCCATTTCAACCCGTATGAACGACAAGCTGCCGTCCAAGCAGCCCAAGCCGGCCAAGGATGGCGGCAGCTTCGTGCAGTACACCAACAAGAACACCCAGGTGTCCTACGATTGGAGCGCCGCGCTTGCTCATTCGCGGGTCGGCGACCGCGTTCGGATGTGCCTCGTGTCGATCCCGAAGGATTGTCCTCCCGGCGACGACCGCGGCCGAGTCTACGAGACGACCAATCTAAGGACCAATGAGGCGTGGACCATGCCGGACGACCCGCACGCCTGCGGCGGGGCGTGAACGCCTGAATCCAGCCTTCCGCCCGCCGCCCGTCCACCATATCTGGCATAAACAACGTCCCAGACCCGCAACGGCTTGGACGATCCCTTGGCCTGCCGCCGCCCGTATGGTAAGGGCAGGGGTCTTTTCCGACCGCCTTCACTGAACCGACCGCCGGCCGCCTAAGGCCTTGCGGACGTGGAGATATTCCGCCGATGACCGCTTCCAGCGCCAAGCCCGCCTCGTCCGTCGATTCCTTTTTCTCCGCCACCCTGGCCGAAGCCGATCCCGAAATCGCTGCCGCCATCAAGGGGGAGCTCGGTCGGCAACGGCACGAAATCGAGCTGATCGCCTCGGAGAACATCGTCAGCCGGGCGGTCCTGGAGGCCCAGGGCTCGGTGATGACCAACAAATATGCCGAGGGCTATCCGGGCGCACGCTATTACGGCGGCTGCGAATGGGTCGACGTCGCCGAGAACCTTGCGATCGACCGCGCCAAGAAGCTGTTCGGCGCCAACTTCGCCAACGTGCAGCCGAACTCGGGCAGCCAGATGAACCAGGCGGTGTTCCTGGCGCTGCTGCAGCCGGGCGACACCTTCATGGGCCTCGATCTCGCCGCGGGTGGTCACCTGACCCACGGCTCGCCCGTCAACATGTCCGGCAAGTGGTTCAAGGCTTCGCACTATACGGTGCGGCGCGAGGACCAGCTGATCGACATGGATGCGGTCGCCAGGCAGGCGGAGCAGGTCAAGCCGAAGCTGATCATCGCCGGTGGCAGCGCCTATTCGCGCGCCTGGGACTTCAAGCGCTTCCGTGAGATCGCCGACAGCGTCGGCGCCTACTTCCTGGTCGACATGGCGCATTTCGCCGGTCTCGTCGCCGGTGGCGTGCATGCCTCGCCGGTGCCGTACGCGCACGTCACGACGACGACGACCCACAAGTCGCTGCGCGGCCCGCGCGGCGGCCTGATCCTGTGGAACGACGAGGCGCTGACCAAGAAGCTGAATTCGGCGATCTTCCCGGGCCTGCAGGGCGGTCCGCTGATGCACGTGATCGCGGCCAAGGCGGTAGCCTTCGCCGAGGCGCTGCGGCCGGAGTTCAAGACTTACGCGAAGAACATCGTCGAGAATGCGAAGGCGCTGGCGGAATCGCTGCGCGCCCAAGGCTTCGACATCGTCTCCGGCGGCACCGACAACCACCTGATGCTGGTCGACCTCAGGCCGAAGGGCTTGAAGGGCAACGCTTCGGAGAAGGCACTGGTTCGCGCTGGCATCACCTGCAACAAGAACGGCATTCCGTTCGACCCCGAGAAGCCGTTCGTCACCTCTGGCCTGCGGCTCGGCACGCCGGCGGCAACGACCCGCGGCTTCGGCGTCGCAGAATTCCAGCAGGTCGGCGGCCTCATTGCCGAGGTCCTGAACGCCATCGCCCAAGCGCCGGACGGCAGCGCGCCGCTGGTGGAAGCTGCGGTCAAGGAGAAGGTGAAGGCGCTGACCGACCGGTTCCCGATCTATCAGTAAGGCTTGAAGCCACAATGCGCTGCCCGAGCTGCAACAGCCTCGATACGCAGGTGAAGGACTCCCGCCCCACCGAGGATTCCTCGGTGATCCGCCGGCGGCGGGTCTGCGTCACCTGCAATTTCCGCTTCACGACCTTCGAGCGGGTGCAGCTGCGCGAACTGACCGTCATCAAGCGCAACGGCCGTCGCGTGCCATTCGACCGCGACAAGCTGATGCGCTCGGTGCAGATCTCGCTGCGCAAGCGCTCGGTCGATCCGGAGCGGGTCGAGAAGATGGTGTCGGCGATCGTGCGCGAGCTCGAGAGCGGCGGCGAGTCGGAGGTGTCCTCGGAGGCGATCGGCGAGATCGTGATGGAGCATCTGCGCGACCTCGACGACGTCGCCTATGTCCGCTTCGCCTCGGTCTATCGCAATTTCCGCGAGGCCAAGGACTTCGAGGCCGTGCTCGGCGAGCTCTCGGCCGAGGACGAGGCGCCGCGGCTGGCGCCGGTCCGCAAATGATCTTCCGGGTCCTGGTCGATCAGGTCGGCGAAAAGCTGAAGGCGCAGAAGGACGCCGACCGCCGCTTCATGCAGCTGGCGCTGACGCTCGGGCGCCGCGGCCTGGGGCGGACCTGGCCCAATCCCGCCGTCGGCGCCGTGGTCGTCAAGGACGGCATCATCGTCGGCCGCGGCTGGACGCAGCCGGGTGGACGCCCACACGCCGAGCCCGAAGCGCTCCAGCGCGCCGGCAACGCCGCGAAGGGCGCCACGCTGTATGTGACACTCGAGCCGTGCTCGCATTTCGGCAAATCGCCGCCCTGCGTCGATGCGGTCCTCGCGGCCGGCATCAGCCGGGTCGTCTCGGCCATCGAGGATCCCAATCCCGAGGTTGCGGGGCAGGGGCATGCCAAGCTCCGCGCCGCAGGCCTTCCGGTCGAGGTCGGCCTCTGCTCGGCGGACGCCAAGCGCGATCACGCCGGCCATTTTCGCCGCATCCGCGAGGGGCGGCCGCATGTGATCCTCAAGCTCGCGGTCTCGGCCGACGACAAGATCGCAGCCAGCGGCAACAAGCCGGTGGCCATTACCGGCGAAGCGGCGCGGACACGCGTGCATCTGCTGCGCGCCCAGAGCGATGCAATCCTGATCGGGGTGCGCACGGCGATTGCCGATGATCCGCTGCTGACTTGCCGGTTGCCCGGCATGGCGGCCCGCTCGCCGGTTCGCGTCGTGCTGGATCCGATGCTGCGGCTTCCCTCGGCGAGCCGTTTGATGCAGTCCGCGCGCACCACGCCGCTCTGGCTCGTCGCCTCCGAGATTGCCGAGCCGGCGACGGCGACCCGGCTGGGAGCCGCCGGGGCGCAGGTGATCCGCGTGCCGCCGCAGGCTGATCCTTCGGCGCTGGAGCCACCCGCGGTGCTCAGGTCACTGGCGGAGCGCGGCATCACCCGCTTGATGATCGAAGGCGGCAGCCGCGTCGCATCGTCTTTCCTGCAAAGCGGCCTGGTCGATGAAATCTGGCTCCTGCGCGGTCCCGGCGAGATCGGGTCCGACGGAATCGCTGCGCTGGACGCATTGCCGCTGACCGCAATCACGCAGTCGCCGGCCTATCGCGTTCGTGCTAGCGAAGCGCTCGATCAGGATACAATCACGATTTACGAGCGCGCCTAATGTTCACCGGCATCGTCACAGACATCGGCGAGATCGTCAGCCTGACGGCGCGCACCGAAGGCAAGCTGCACCGGCTGCGCATCGCCTGCAGCTACGGCCAGGCCGGAATCGCGGATGGCGCATCGATCGCCAACAACGGCGTCTGCCTCACGGTTGTGCAGTCGGGCATCGCTGACGGAAAGACCTGGTTCGAGGTCGACGCCGCCGCAGAGACGCTGGCGCTGACCACCGCCAAGCACTGGCGTGTCGGCACCAAGCTGAACCTGGAGCGGGCGCTGAAGATCGGCGACGAGCTCGGCGGCCACATCGTCTCCGGCCATGTCGATGGCATTGCGTCGATCGTCAGCCGCGAGAACCTGCCGGACATGGCGCGGTTCGTTTTCAAGACCACGCGCGAGCTGGCGCGCTTCATCGCCACCAAGGGCTCGATCACCCTCGACGGCGTGTCGCTGACGATCAACACCGTGGACGAGCTGACCTTCTCGGTCCTCATCATTCCGCATACGCTGTCGGTGACCACGCTATCGTCCTGGCAGGCGGGCAGCGAGGTCAATATCGAGGTCGACCTGATGGCACGCTACGCGGCGCGCCTCACGGAAATGAAGTAAGCTCCATCGGAGCTTTCAGTCTTGGCTTTGCAGGCCGTCGCGCCTACAAGGCCAGCCCTCATGGTGAGGACGCGCGGAAGCGCCGTCTCGAACCATGAGACGATTTCTTCTCACCCTTCGAGGTGCGGCCGAGCGGCCGCTTCTCAGGGTAAGACACCTGTGACAATGGAAACATGACCATGGCAGACGCACGGCGCGCGCCGCTCAAAGACCAGACCGACATCTCCGGCGCCAGGGCGCTGATCGTCGAAGCCCGCTTCTATGACGACCTTCAGGACGCGATGCTGGAGGGCGCCACGGCCGAGCTGAAGGCGGCCGGCGTTGCGTACGACGTGCTGACTGTCACTGGCTCCTTGGAGATTCCCGCCACGATCGCGATCGCGCTCGATGCTGCCGCCAAGAATGGCAAGCCGTATGATCTGGCGATCGCGCTCGGCTGCGTGATCCGCGGCGACACCATCCATTTCGAGATCGTCTCGCAGGAATCCTCGCGGGCGCTGATGGATCTGTCGGTGGCGCGCGGCCTGCCGCTCGGCAACGGTATCCTGACCGTCAACACCGAGGACCAGGCCTGGGCGCGGGCCCGCGTCTCCGAGATGAACAAGGGCGGCGATGCCGCGCGGGCGGCACTCGCCGTGCTCCGCATCAAACGCCGTTTGGCGCGAGGCTGACATGGCCGACAGCAGCAACAAGCCGTTCAAAGGTCCGGTCAGAGCGAATGATCGCAAGGCCAACAGGCGGGGCGCTGCGCGGCTCGCCGCCGTGCAGGCGCTCTACCAGATGGATATCGCCGGTGCCGGGATCAACGACGTCCTGGCCGAGTTCGAGAGCCATTGGCTCGGCACCGAGGTCGAGGGCGAGCAGTACCTGCCGGCCGAGGCCGCCTTCTTCCGCGACATCGTCTCCGGCGTGGTGCGCGACCAGACCAAGATCGATCCCGTGCTCGATACCGCCTTGGAGCGCGGCTGGCCGCTGCAGCGGATCGAGGCGATCCTGCGCGCGGTGCTGCGCGCCGGCGCCTATGAGCTGGAACGGCGCAAGGACATTCCGGCGCGGGTCGTGGTGTCCGAATATGTCGACATCGCCCACGCCTTCGTCGAGCGCGACGAGACCGGCATGGTCAATGCCGTGCTGGAGCAACTGGCGCGGCAGTACCGCGCCGACGAAATGGGGCCGAAATAGCGATGGGGGACGCCGGAGCACGATCGTTGCGAACCGGTGCGGTGCCAGCTTGCTCGCTCAACTGTCATCACCCGCGAAAGCGGGTGATCCAGTATTCCAGAGACGTCCGGGGGATACGGAGAGGCCGCGGCGTACTGGATCGCCCGGTCAAGCCGGGCGATGACAGCCGAGGGTGAGGGACGAGCCGATGACTCACGATCCCTCCGGCGAAGACTCTCTCATCGCCCGCTATTTCAAGCCGCTCGCAACCGACCCCGGCGCGTTTGGCCTGGTCGATGATGCCGCGATCATTCCGGCTGACGGCGACGACATCGTCGTCAAGACCGACGCCATCGTCGAAGGCGTCCATTATCTCCCCGACGATCCGCCCGACACGATCGCGCGCAAGGCGCTGCGGGTGAACCTGTCGGATCTCGCCGCCAAGGGCGCCGTGCCGGCCGGCTTCGTGCTTACGCTCGCGCTGCGGGAAAAGGACGAGGCCTGGCTTGCCGCGTTCGCCCGTGGCCTCGGTGAGGACGCCGCTGCCTTCGGCTGCCCGCTGCTCGGCGGCGACACGGTGTCGACCCCCGGTCCGGTGATGATCTCGATCGCAGCCTGGGGGCGCGTTCCCAAGGGCCGCATGGTGCATCGGTTCGGGGCGGACTCTGGCGACCGGGTGATGGTCACGGGAACGATCGGCGACGCAACGCTCGGCCTGCGCATGCTGACGGGCAGAGCGGAGGCGGCGGCCCTGGCCGACGATCCCGCCGCGCGGGAAATGCTGATCGGCCGCTACCGCGTGCCGCAGCCGCGCAATGCGCTGGCGGCAGCGGTGCGCGATTTCGCCAGCGCGTCGATGGACGTGTCCGATGGTCTCGCCGGCGATCTGGCCAAGCTGTGTGCCGCTTCCGGTGTGAGTGCCGACATCGAGCTGTCACATGTTCCAACCTCGCCTGCAGCAACCAGGCTGCTGTCCAGCGGCGCCACCTCGTGGGAAAGCTTGGTCTCCGGCGGCGACGACTACGAAATCCTTTGCACCGTTCCCGCAGCGCAATGCGAAGCATTCCGTGCTGCAGCCAACGCGGCGGACATTGCCGTCACCGATATCGGCGCCATTGTTGCCGGCACGAACACGCCGCGCTTCAGGGACGGGCAGGGGCGTCCCATCACGCTGAGGCGTTTGTCCTTCAGCCACTTCTGACACTTATTTGCAGTGCACAATGCGACCAAAGAAGCGTCTGAATTTGGAGCGGTTCAGGCGTCGCGGCGTTGCGTCATCATGGCGATTTTGGCAAGGTTCATAATGTTCGAGGCGGCTCCGCCCGGGGCGGCCTGACAAAGGGGGCGTGCGTCGCACCATCGCGGCGTGACGTAGTTAGAAAAAGCAAAGAGCCGAGGAAACTAAATGTCAGCTTTATGGGTGATCGTGCTCTGCGGAGCGCTGTCGATCGTCTATGCGATCTGGGCCACACAATCGGTGCTCAGCGCGGACGCCGGCAATGCGCGGATGCAGGAAATCGCGGCGGCCGTGCGTGAGGGCGCGCAGGCCTATCTCCGCCGCCAATATACGACGATCGGAATCGTCGGCGTCGTGATCTTCGCGCTTCTTGCGTATTTCCTCGGAACCCTGGTTGCGATCGGCTTTGCGATCGGCGCGATCCTCTCCGGTGCGGCCGGCTTCATCGGCATGAACGTGTCGGTGCGCGCCAACGTCCGCACCGCACAGGCTGCCATCACCTCACTGGCAGGCGGCCTCGAACTCGCCTTCAAGGCCGGCGCCATCACCGGCATGCTGGTGGCCGGCCTCGCGCTGCTCGGCGTGACCATCTACTTCGGCATCCTCACCGGCTTCATGAAGCTCGCGCCAGACAGCCGCACCGTGATCGATGCGCTGGTCGCGCTCGGCTTCGGCGCCTCGCTGATCTCGATCTTCGCCCGTCTCGGCGGCGGCATCTTCACGAAGGGCGCCGACGTCGGCGGTGACCTCGTCGGCAAGGTCGAAGCCGGCATTCCCGAGGACGATCCGCGCAATCCCGCGACCATCGCCGACAACGTCGGCGACAACGTCGGTGACTGCGCCGGCATGGCCGCCGACCTGTTCGAGACCTACGCCGTAACCGCGGTCGCCACCATGGTGCTGGCGGCGATCTTCTTCGCCAAGTCGTCGCTGCTGACCAACATGATGACCCTGCCGCTCGCCATCGGCGGCATCTGCATCATCACCTCGATCGCCGGCACCTTCTTCGTCAAGCTCGGCGCCAGCCAGTCCATCATGGGCGCGCTGTATAAGGGCCTGATCGCGACCGGCGTGCTGTCGCTCGGCGGTCTCGCGCTGGCGATCGCTTGGCTGATCGGCTTCGGCAAGCTCGACGGTGTCGACTACACCGGATCGGCGCTGTTCGTCTGCGGCGTGGTCGGCCTCGTCGTCACCGGGCTCATCATCTGGATCACCGAGTACTACACCGGCACCGACTTCCGTCCGGTGAAGTCCATTGCGGCGGCCTCGGTGACCGGTCACGGCACCAACGTGATCCAGGGCCTCGCGATCTCGATGGAATCGACCGCGCTGCCTGCTCTCGTCATCATCGCCGGCATCCTGGTCACCTACAGCCTGGCCGGCCTGTTCGGCATCGCCATCGCGACCACGACGATGCTGGCGCTCGCCGGCATGGTCGTCGCGCTCGACGCCTTCGGTCCGGTCACCGACAATGCCGGCGGCATTGCCGAGATGGCCGGCCTGCCGAAGGAGGTCCGCAAGTCGACCGACGCGCTGGACGCGGTCGGCAACACCACCAAGGCCGTCACCAAGGGCTACGCGATCGGCTCCGCCGGTCTCGGCGCCCTGGTGCTGTTCGCGGCCTATAACCAGGACCTGCAGTTCTTCATCGCCGACTCCGCGAATCATCCGTACTTCGCGGGGATCAAGCCGGACTTCTCACTGAACAACCCCTACGTCGTGGTCGGCCTGCTGTTCGGCGGCCTGCTGCCCTATCTGTTCGGCGCGATGGGCATGACCGCGGTCGGCCGCGCCGCCGGCGCGATCGTCGAGGAGGTGCGCCGGCAATTCCGCGAGAAGCCGGGCATCATGCAGGGCACCGACAAGCCTGACTACGGCAAGGCCGTTGACCTGCTGACCAAGGCGGCGATCAAGGAGATGATCATCCCATCGCTGCTGCCGGTGCTGTCGCCGATCGTCGTCTACTTCCTGATCTACGCGATCGCGGGCGGTGGTGCGGCCGGCAAGTCGGCGGCATTCTCCGCCGTCGGCGCCATGTTGCTCGGCGTCATCGTCACCGGCCTGTTCGTCGCGATCTCGATGACCTCCGGCGGCGGCGCCTGGGACAACGCCAAGAAGTACATCGAGGACGGCCACTACGGCGGCAAGGGCTCCGACGCCCACAAGGCGGCGGTCACCGGCGACACCGTCGGCGATCCCTACAAGGACACGGCGGGGCCGGCGGTGAACCCGATGATCAAGATCACCAACATCGTGGCCCTGCTGCTGCTGGCGATCCTGGCGCACTGAGCAACAGATACGGTCCAAACAATAAGCCCCGCGGTGCGAGCCGCGGGGTTTCATTTCATGCCCTTCTGGCTGGTCTTGGTTGTGCGCTGTGCGCGCGCGGCGGAAGCTGCGATCGGCTAGCGATCGTTCCAGTTCGGAGTCAGCGACGACCATTGCGGCGCTTCCCATATCGTCTGCCATGGCTCTTCCGAACCGCAATTGTCGCGGGACAGCTCGATGCGGATGATCGAGAAATCCGAGTTGATCCAGCGGTAGGTGTGACGAATGTTGGGTTGGCCGCATAGATCCGATGTCCCGACGGACTCCAGCAGCTTGCTCTCGGGATTCCAGGTGATGGCGCCGAGAGAGCTGGTCGTCGCGAACCCTGCCGGCCAGGAGACGACGGGGAATTGCAGCGCGCGCGGGTTTGTCAGCTGCGATAGGTCGTAGATCTGCTGCTGGTAGCCGAAACCGAAACACGTGACCTTGGCAAACCTCCGGCGATCGATCTTGAAGACATGAACCGGAACCTGGGCGATGACGTCCCGCCATCGACAGCCTGATTGTGTCGCGGCCGCCGCCAACTGCGTCGGCACCAGCGTCGGGTCTGCGATGTCGAACTCGGCTCGCCCCTGCGCGACATCGAACCATTGTCGATAGGCCTGTTTTCGCAGCTCGTCCGTATTCTGCTCCTGTCCGAGCAGGTTGCCGACCGACGAAAGCAGCCAGACGACAGCGAAAATTGAGGAGGCGAAGATGCTGAGGGGTCTTTGCATCTGCGGACAATAGCAGGGAACGGGCGAGCGAAGTGAGACCCGTCACAAGATCGGTCTGTCTGTCGTTGTCGCTCGTTCAGGCTACTCTCTGGAATACCCCCCGAGACGAAGCGTGTCGTCGGACGGCTTCAGCGAGCCCTTCACTCCGCCGCGCGCTGCCGCGTCCGATAGCTCTGCAGGATGCTCTGCGCTGTCCGCGGCTGCAGCTGCGAGAAGCTAGCCAGATGCTGGTCGAGCTGCGGACGTGTGCTGCCGCTGGCGTTGGCCTGCATGAACAGCAGCGTCGTCGTCGTGACCCAGGACAGATCGAGCGCCTTGGCGAGCACCAGCAACTGATCCGGCTGCTTGCGCACGAAGGCGCGCTCGACCAGGTCGAGCGGCAGCTTGCACATCAGCGCCATCGCCAGCGTGACCTTGTCGAAGTTGCCTTCCTTGGCGAAGCCGTGGAGCTGCCCTTCCTGGAGCTGGCCCGAAGCGTATAGCTGCTCGACATAGGTCTTGGCGTTGGCGAAATCGGCCGAGCGCGTCCGGGCCGCGGCCTGCAGACGGTCCGAGGCTTGCGCCACGGCGAGTTCGACGATCTCGGCGCGCGTCGCGTCGGCGCTGGCGAGTTGGTCGCGCACCGCGTCGGAGGCCTGGACGAACAGCCTGACCAGCACCTCGCGCGGACTGTCGGGCCGGCTCCAGAGCTTCAATGCCAGGCCGGGATCATCGGACGCCTTCGTCACCAGGCCGGAGAAACCGTGATCCGAGAAGCGCGCGCCGCCATTGTTGGCGGCGTTCGAAACCACGGCCTGATCGCCGCGATCGACCAGGACGTCGGTGATGGCTTCGCTCAGGATCCTTCGGGTGGAAATCGCGAGCAGATGCTCCTGGCTGCGGGTCTGCGCGGCCGCCACCAGGGTCTGCTCGTCGAGCCTGTCGCTCTGGCGCAGCACAGGCCCGGCGACAGCGATGGTCTCGTCGGCGGCGAGATGCCGGATCAGGCGCGGCGGCGCATCGGGCAGCACTGCGAGCCGGCTGCCGAGCTCGGCCCGCGCCGCGACGGCGACGTTGTCGAGCAGCTTCGACAGCACGTGGTCGAACAGATCGACGTGTTCTTCGTTGAACTTGCCCGAGCCGACGACGAACAGGTCGGTGACGCGCCCCAGAATTTCATCGCGCCGCGACACGTAGCGGCTGGCGAGGATGTCTTCGAGCTGAAGCAGGACGTTGTTGGGCAAGGCACGGGCTCATGCGATCGACATCGCGCCGTCTGCCCTTCGGAGGTCGTCGGACTCACCCTTTGCAGGGGGCAAGGCCCGACATCCGCCGACGGTATCTCATGACCAGATCAAAGACGCGCGGCCGCCATCTATCGCACCACCTCGCTTAAGGTGCCGTTACACCAGAACCCTATTCCGATACTGCGTCGAGGAACGGCGCCCGGTGGATCGGTGCGAGCGGGTCACTGCACGTCCATCTGCAGGCCTTCCTTCTGGATGATCGACGCGAATTTGGTGGTCTCGGACTGCACGAAGTCGCCGAATTGCTGCGGCGTGCCGTAGTCGGCCCGTGCGCCCATTCCGGCAATGGTCTTCCGCATGTCGTCGCGCTCCAGCATCGCCTTGATCTGCAGGTTGAGCGCGCTCGTGATCTCCGGCGGGCAGGCCTTGGGCAGGAACACGCCGAACCAGGACGAGACGTCGAACTTGGCAAGCTCCGCCGCGGTCTCGCGCATCGTCGGTAAGTCGGGCGCGTTGGCGCTGCGCTCCGGCGTCGTGACGCAGAGGCCGATCAGCTTGCCGTCCTGGACCTGCGGCAGCGACGGAAACAGATTGTCGAACAGGATCTGGATGTCGCCGGCGAGCGCGCCCTGCAGCGCAGGCCCGGCGCCGCGGAACGGGATGTGCGTCATCTTCAGGCCGGTGAGCTGCAGAAACCACGCGCCGGTCAGATGCGGACTTTGGCCGACGCCGGACGAGCCGTAGTTCAGCTTGTCGGGATTGGCCTTGAGATAGGCGATCAGCTCGGGGATCGACTTGATGCCGGTCGACGGATGCGCCGAGACGATGTTCGGGATGCGGATCATGTTGGACACCGCCTGCAGCTGATCCGGCTTGTAGGCGAGGTTGCGGAAGATCGAATAGGCGATCGCGTTGGGACCGGGATTGCCGATCAGGACCGTGTAGCCGTCGCCCTTGGTGCTGCGCGCGACTTCGGCTGTGCCGATGGTGCCGCCGCCGCCGGAGCGATTCTCGACCACCGCCGATTGCCCCCAGGCGGTCTGCAGATGCGCCGCGAGCAGCCGGCCCATCACGTCGGTGCTGCCGCCGGGCGCTGCGGGCACGATCAGCCTGACGGTTTCGGTCGGGCGCCAGTCGGCGAGACTCGTGCGCGGCAGAATGACGGCGGTCGATAGAGCTGCGGCTCCCGACAGCAGCCGGCGGCGCGACCACGCGGTGCGTTCAGCCAATGATTCCTCCCTGCTTTTGTTTTGCGGCAGGGTAGGGAAGGTTGCACCGCCAGAGCAAGCACGGGAATCGCAGGCGAGCTGCGCCAATCAGCGCAGTGGCCGGCTTTGTCCCGTGGCCCGGAACATCATATTCCGGGTTGCGGTGATCGGCTCTGGATCAGTTGAAGCTGAGCAGCTTGAACAGCGGCGTCAGGTAGCTGAGCTCCTGGCCGGAGGTCGGCGTGGTGCGGCTGACGAAGTCGAAGATCTTGCCGTCCTTCAGGCCGTAATTGGCGAGCCGGCGCACCTGGCGGTTCTTGTCGAAGTACACGGCGATGACGCGCTGATCGACCATCTTCTGGTTCATGAAGGCGACCGGGCGCTCGGCGCGCTGGGAGATGTAGTAGAACACCTCACCATCGAGCGTCGCGACCGTCGACGGTGTGCCCATCACGATCAGCACCTGGTCCTGGCTGGCCCCGATCGGGATCTGCTCGAGCGCGCCGGGCGGCAGGATGTAGCCCTTCTGGAACTGTTCGCCGGTGCAGGCCGCGAGCGCCAGGCATGTCAGCGCGATCGCGCCGGCGGTGCGCAGACGGGTGCTCAGGCCGCGGGAGAGCATGCGGGCAGTCGTTCGCATTGTCTGGGTCATCTTCTCAAAGATCGGATCCCGTCCCCTTGCGTCGGGCTGGGCGTTGACGTACCGGGCAAACTTGCGGATTGCAACATGCCCCCGAACAGGGTCGGGACTCAGCCGCGGATTTTTCATGCTCTGGCCATTCAACCATCTCAGGAAATCCCGACCGTCCCCGCGCGGGACCATCGAGCCGATCTATGGCATGATCGTGGCACAAACCAGAGAACCTTTGTTTTATAGGCACTTGAATGTCCCCGACACGGTCGATGGACGGCTCGATCTGCTGATTCTGCACCTCTGGCTGGTGCTGCGGCGGTTGCGCGGGGTGGGGTCGCAGCTGTCGCAGGCGCTGTTCGATCGCTTCTGCGACGACATGGACGACAATCTGCGCGAGATGGGCGTTGGCGACCTCACCGTGCCCAAGCGCATGCAGAAGTTCGGCGAGGCATTCTATGGCCGCACGGCGGCCTATGACCTCGCCTGGTCGGAGAGCGAGGCCCGGCTGGCGGAGGCGCTGCAGAAGAATATCTTGAATGGTGAGCGTCCGGACAGCGCGGCGGCCCTGGCCGCCTATGCGGCCCGGGTGACCGCAGACCTCGCCGCCATCGACGACAAGAGGCTGCTCGGCGCCAGCTGGAGCTTCCCGCGGCCGGATCAGCAGGACTAGCGATATGAGCAGAGACAGAGACACATCCCGCGAAACGGCGCGAGATCCTTCGAAGGACCCTTGGCGGGCGCCGCCCGTGATCGTGGCGCAGATCCCCGATGCCGGGCTGCATCGCGAGATCGAAGCCGATCTTGCAGCCCGCGACGCGATGGCCGTCCTCGCCGGTCTGCGCGAGGTGGTCTCGGCCCATGCCTCGTTCGACCTGGTTCAGAAGCGCGACGGC
Organism: Bradyrhizobium oligotrophicum S58; assembly: GCF_000344805.1. Lineage (NCBI taxonomy): Bacteria > Pseudomonadati > Pseudomonadota > Alphaproteobacteria > Hyphomicrobiales > Nitrobacteraceae > Bradyrhizobium > Bradyrhizobium oligotrophicum. The sequence continues at coordinate 3,790,071 of NC_020453.1, forward strand.
AAGGTGCATGTCGAGGGCCGGGTGCGAGCCCGGATCGGGCAGACCTGTGTCGTCACGCTCGATCCGATCGAGACCGAGATCGACGAACCGATCGACCAGATGTTTGCCCCGCCGGAGCAGATTCCGGAGCTTGCCGATCTGGTCGAGGACGACCCGAACAGCCAGGTCGAGACCGCCGATCCGCCGGAGCCGATCGTCAATGGCCAGATCGACCTCGGCCGGCTCGCCGCCGACGCGCTGTTCCTGGGGATCGATCCCTATCCGCGCAAGCCGGGCGCCGTGTTCGCGCCGCCCGCCGAGGCGGAAGACCCCAAGGACCATCCCTTTGCGGCGCTGAAGGCGCTGAAATCGGCAGATGCTGCAACGCCAGTCGGCGCCCGAGCGAAGAAAACGGGTGAGGATTGATGCCTGGATAGGCAGGCCGGAAGCGTTGCGATCCTGTCACAAAGGCTTCCGAATCCGCCTCAAGCTCCTGATTCCGTTGACGAAGACCGATCCGTTGCGCGCCGGCACAAGGCCGGTGGTTGCAAAATGGGTCCTGCCCGGGAGGTTGTTTCGACACGGAGAGACGCTATTGTCGCGCCGGGTCGGGGTGCGACGAACAGGCTCGGACGGCCTGCGGTCCGTCCAAGGGCCGCGCAGTGCCTCTGAACGACCGCCAACAAGGCCGAGCACGACACGGCCAAGACGAGATCAAGCTCGAGATCAGGTTTCCGGGACCCCATGCCTCAAAAGGTTCGAATCGCGCTGGACGCCATGGGCGGGGATTTCGGCGCGGCCGTCATCATCCCCGGTGCTGCGATCGCGCTCAGCCGCCATCCGGATGCGGAGTTTCTGCTGTTCGGCGACAGCGCCAAGATCGTCGCCGAGCTCGATCGGCATCCGCGGCTGAAGGCGGTCTCGCGCGTCATTCACACCGACGTCGCCGTCAGCAACGACGACAAGCCGAGCCAGGCGCTGCGTCGCGGCCGCAAGACCTCGTCGATGTGGCTCGCGCTCGAGGCGGTGAAGAAGGGTGAGGCCGACGTCGCGGTGTCCGCCGGCAACACCGGTGCACTGGTGGCGATGGCGCGCTTCTGCCTGCGCACCTTGGACGGGATCGACCGGCCGGCGCTGGCCGCGATCTGGCCGACCGCGCGCGGCGAATCGGTGGTGCTCGACCTCGGCGCCACGATCGGCGGCGATGCTCGCCACCTCGTCGCGCTGTCGGTGATGGGCGGCGCGCTGGCGAGCGTGCTGTTCAACAAGCCGAGGCCGACCGTCGGCCTGCTCAACATCGGCGTCGAGGAGATGAAGGGCCACGAGGAGATTCGCGAAGCGGCCGAGCAGCTGCGCGCGATGAACCTGCCGCAGCTCGACTATATCGGCTTCGTCGAGGGCGACGGCATCGGCAAGGGTGCGGCCGATGTGGTCGTGACCGAAGGCTTCAGCGGCAACATCGCGCTGAAGACGGCCGAGGGCACGGTCCGCCAGGTCACGGATTTCCTGCGCGGCGCAATCCAGGCCAGCCTTTTGGCCCGGGTCGGCTACCTGTTGGCGCGCGGCGCCTTTGCCGCCCTGCGGGCCCGGCTCGACCCGCGCAAATCCAATGGCAGCGTGGTGCTCGGGCTCAAGGGCATCGTGGTCAAGAGCCATGGCGGAACCGATGCCGAGGGCTTTGCCTCGGCGGTGCGGGTTGGCTATGAGATGGCCCGCTACGATCTCCTGACCAAGATCACTCAAACACTCAATCGCGACGGCGGCGCATTGGCGTCGGAACCGGTCGCCCAGGAGGCTGTCTCGTGACAATTCGTTCGGTCGTGCTCGGCTGTGGCTCCTATCTCCCGCAGCGGGTCGTGACCAATGCCGAGCTGGCAAGCCGCATCGAGACCTCAGACGATTGGATCGTTCAGCGCACCGGCATCCGTGAGCGCCATGTCGCAGCCGACGGCGAGTTCACTTCTCACCTTGCGATCAATGCCGCGCGCGCGGCGCTTGCCGCCGCCGACGTCGATCCGCAATCGATCGACCTGATCGTGCTGGGGACGTCGACCCCGGACAACACCTTCCCGGCGACTGCGGTGGCGGTGCAGAACGGACTCGGCATCCATCATGGCGCGGCGTTCGACCTGCAGGCGGTGTGCTCGGGGTTCGTCTTTGCACTCGCGACCGCCGACAATTTCCTGCGGAGCCGCTCGTTCAAGCGGGCGCTGGTGATCGGCGCCGAGACCTTCTCGCGCATCCTCGACTGGAACGACCGCACCACCTGCGTGCTTTTCGGCGACGGCGCCGGCGCGCTGATCCTGGACGCCCAGGAGCAGGGCGGCACCTCGTCCGACCGCGGCGTGCTGACCACGCATCTGCGCTCCGACGGGCGCCACAAGTCGAAGCTCTATGTCGATGGCGGCCCGTCCTCGACCCAGACCGTCGGCCATCTCCGGATGGAGGGCCGCGAGGTGTTCAAGCACGCCGTCGGCATGATCACCGACGTGATCGTCGACGCCTTCGATGCGACTGGAATGTCGGCCGAGACCATCGACTGGTTCGTGCCGCACCAGGCCAACAAGCGAATCATCGACGCCTCGGCGCACAAGCTGCACATCGCGCCGGAAAAGGTGGTGCTGACGGTCGATCGGCACGGAAATACCTCCGCCGCCTCGATCCCGCTGGCGCTCGACGTGGCCGTCAAGGACGGCCGCATCAAGAAGGGCGATGTCGTGCTGCTGGAGGCGATGGGCGGCGGCTTCACCTGGGGTTCGGCCCTGGTGCGCTGGTGAACCATTCCGCGGCACGAGATTGGACGTGGAGATTGGCGACGCGGCATGCAGTTCGGTTCACGCTGCTGTTGACCGTCGCCGCTTAACCTCTTAATTTCCGGAGCGAATTATTCGCCGGGAGTGTGGGGCAGGCGATGGCGGGAACCGGAAAGACAGTAACACGCGTCGATCTGTGCGAGGCGGTCTACCAGAAGGTGGGGCTGTCGCGGACGGAGTCGTCTGCGTTCGTCGAGCTGGTCTTGAAAGAGATCACCGACTGCCTGGAGCGTGGCGAGACGGTGAAACTGTCATCGTTCGGGTCGTTCATGGTGCGCAAGAAGGGTCAGCGCATCGGACGCAATCCCAAGACCGGCACCGAGGTGCCGATCTCGCCGCGGCGGGTCATGGTGTTCAAGCCGTCCGCGATCCTCAAGCAGCGGATCAACGGCCAGTCCGTTCAAAAGATGAATGGCGAGGCCAGCGCCGAATTCGGCGCCGAGACGGAATAGAGGCTCCGGGGGCGGCCCCGACCAGGGTGCGCGGCCTCGACCGCGTTCAGTTCGTCCAATGCGTTCAGCGTGATCTCCTAATCTCTTGTCAGCACGATCGAAGGGGAACGGGCATTTGGACAAGGCGCCGGACGCGTTTCGGACGATCAGCGAGGTCGCGCAGGAGCTCGACATCCCGCAGCACGTGCTGCGGTTCTGGGAGACCCGGTTCGCCCAGATCAAGCCGATGAAGCGAAGCGGGGGCCGGCGCTATTACCGGCCCGACGACGTCGACCTGCTCAAGGGCATCCGCCGCCTGCTCTACGGCGAAGGCTACACCATCAAGGGCGTGCAGCGGATCCTCAAGGAGCACGGCGTCAAGTCCGTCCAGGGGCTCGCCGACGCCTCCGCCGCGGTCTCGTTCGGCGCCATGGAGGAGACGCTCGGCCAGGCCCTCATGGAGGAGGAGCCGATCGGCGAGGCCGAGGTCGAATCGGAGGACGAGGAGGAGGCTTCCGACGAGGAGGGCATCGATTTCCGCTTCGTCGACACCGAGGATGACATCCTCGACACCTTCCGCGTCGGCCCGCCCGCCCGCGCCGGCATGAAACCGGAAGAGCGCGAAAAGCTCCAGGGCGTGCTCAAGGAGCTGCTCGACTGCCGAGCGCTGCTCGATCGGGCCATGAAGGAGCTGTGATCCGGGGGCCGTGTAGGGCGGTGCGCAGCTGACCATTCCAGTCTCATCTCCGTCCCGAAGGTTCCTCCCTCAATCTCCCATGGTCCTGCCGCGTCCTCGACCGACCGCCCGGACGATGGAGTTCGGCGCCTCCAAATGCTGCGCTGTCTTCTCGGTCCCACCCCCATGAAACCCGGCCGCCGCGCCTTGCATCGGGGCCGGATCACGGCTACAGGATCGGCCATCGGAGCGTGGCGCAGCCCGGTTAGCGCACTAGTCTGGGGGACTAGGGGTCGTGGGTTCGAATCCCGCCGCTCCGACCATTTTTCGAATTGCTGCAGTCCGGTGATCAGCCGCGAACAATTGGCTCGGCTTCTGCAGCCCTCGCTGAACTTGCGCTTGCCATTTCGTCGTGCTCGGAGGCCACGCTGTGCCTAGCCCGGCAGCCGAAATCCCTTCTATCTTGGAACTGTTGTCGAGCCGGGCTGCTTTATCTCCATCCCCAGCTGAGGCTCTGCCCGTAGGCGCTGGGGGCTGAGAGACCCGTTGCGCTCCGGCCTGCCTCGTCAGGGAGCGGTGCCATGCGCAAGTTCATCTATTTTCCATTGAAGATCGACGCTGAGAACACCGAGCGGGTCCACGAGGGCTTGAGGCAGGCTCTCGAGCTTCTCAGGCAGACCACGCCGGACACCTTTCTTGGTCGAAAGAGCTACGAGCCATACCCCAAGGAGGCCGAAGGGGACTGACGGCCGGCTGTCACCGCAGGCGGCGCCGTCGCCGGTGCATTCGAGGGCCGAGCTCGCGGCACGACCGGCTCGTTCGCAGCGCCGCTTGTCACCTTGCCCTGTTCGTCTGAGCCGTGTTTGCCGCTATCTTTTCAACGCGACGACCGCCGCCTAAACTCCCTTCATCAGGATCCCTGGCGCGATCGACCTGCGCCGGGAGTTGGTTTTTTTCATTATTGCAATCGTGCCGAGTTGCTCCATGGACGCCGCCGTCGCCGACACTTCCTTTGGCCATTTCGAAAACGCCGAGCAGATCGCCTTCTGGAACGGCGCGGGTGGGGCGCGCTGGGTCGCCCGGCGGGCGGAGCTCGATGCGATGCTGGCGCCGGTCCGGGACGCGCTGTTGGAGCATGCCGCGCTGGAGGTTGGCGAGCGGGTGCTCGACATCGGCTGCGGCTGCGGCGCGACCATGATCGCTGCTGCCGAGAAGGTCGGCCCTGGCGGCAGCGTGGTCGGCCTCGACGTTTCCGCGGCCATGCTGACCGCGGCCCATGAGCTTGCGCCGGCCGAGGCGCCGGTCAGCTTCGTCCAGGGCGATGCGATGGTGCATCACTTCAAGGCGGCGAGCGCCGATATCGTGATCTCGCGCCTCGGCGTGATGTATTTCGCCAATCCCGTCCGCGCCGTCCTCAACATCCGCAATGCGCTGCGCTCGGAAGGCCGCATCGCCTTCGCCTGCTGGGGTGAGTTGCGCGACAATCCGTGGGCATTGGAGCCGCTGCAGGCGGCCTATGATCACGTGCCCAAGCTGCCCGGATTGCGGCCGCATGCGCCGGACGATTTCGCGTTCGGTGCGGGAGAGTGGATCGAGAAGGTCATGACCGACGCAGGGGTGCGGCGGGTTCGGCTGGAGCGCTGCGACATGGCTCTGGACCTTGCCGCCGGCAACGGTCTCGAAGCGGCCGTGCAGACCGCGCTTGCGATCGGGCCTGTCGGCCGTGCCGTCTCTGGGCAGCCGTCCGAGGCGGTGGAGGCGGCGACGGCCGCGGTGAGGAAGGCGCTCGCGCGCTACGCGAAGGGGCAGGGCGTCACGGTTCCCGCTTCATTCTGGATCGTGACCGCCGTCGATCCATAGTCTGCCCCTGCAAAGAGCCGCCACTTTGGAGAGGTTCCAGTTCCCAGGCCGGAACCACGCTTTGCGCTGATGGTTAATCTCCGCAGGCGGTTTTCCCAGCACACCCTTGCATTGAACCTTTGCGCGCACGCGCGCACCAACCTGTTGTTCGGCTCCGGATATGAGTCGGTTCTTCAGGAAATTTTAGACGGGCGTCGGGGTTGAACCCGATGTGTTGTTCATTGTCGTTCAAGGAGGCGCGTATGGTCCTCAGGACTTTGAAAGTCTCGTTGTCCGTTTTTGCCGCTGCAACGTCGGTCGTGTCGCTGTTCGCCGTCAGCTGGGTTGGTCTCGCACTGCTCGGCTACTGATCAATTCACGCAATGATGCATAGAGGCGATCCACTTTTACGAGATGCGACGAACGCGCCCGGATCGAACGTGATCCGGGCGCGTTCGTTTTTGCATAAGCGCGCCGACGCCTCCGCTCAGGCGAATGCCTTCTCCACGGTCTCGATCAGCACGCGGAACGATTTGTCGTGGCGCGTGATCGGCGGAATGGCTCGATCGATGTTGAGCAGCTGATAGACCGCCATCTGTGCCGCACGGACTGAATATTCCACCGTGAACACGACGTCGTCGGGAATCTCGACGAACTGGCTGACGAAGGCGAGGTTCTTCGAATTCGCCGGCACCGGCAGCGGCCGGTCGCTGGTGTTGCGCGGCATGAACATGCTGGTGATGTAGGGCAGGCGGCAGGGTACGCAGGTCGCCTGGTCGAACACCGCGAGGTCGAAGTTGAGGTGGCCGCACAGCTCCTTGAGGATGTCGGCGCCGCCGCAATCGGCCATCGCCTTGCCGACGAAATTGCCGATGCGGTCGGGATGCAGCGCGTAGCCCCAGAACACCTTGATGTCGTCAGGCTGACCGGCGAAATGCGGCTGGTGATACAGCACGACCGACATCAGCCAGTTCGACTCGGTGAAGGTGACGAGCCCACCGGTGCCGGCGGCATTGCCGGTGAAGGCTTGCATGGCGTCGAAGAAGCGCGGATTGCGGCAGGTGACCGTGAACGACTCCCAGCACGATTCCGGGATCGATGAGTTGAACGCGGCGGGATTGCCGAATTCGGGGCGGCCCTTGGCGATCTTCTCCCACAGCGTCCAGCCCTGGCTGTCCTGCTTGGTGAGCCGCGGCGGCGGCGCATCCTGTGTGCCGAGGCTGGTCGCATCCGTCATCGAGCCGTTCTGCAGGAAGACGAGATCGTCGCTCGATAGCGCGACCGTCTCCGGCTTGCCGCTGCGATCCAGCGTCAGCCGCTTGACCACGTGCTTGCCAGCTTCGGTCGCGATCTCGATGTCGGTGACATCGACGCCGCCGGCGAAATTGACGCCATGGCCTTCGAGCCATTTGACGAGCGGCACGACGATCGCGTCGTACTGATTGAACACGGTGCGCTTGACGCCGGCGAGCGTCTCGATGCGCGGAAACTCGTTCATGAAGCGATGCAGATAGCGCTTGAACTCGACCGCGCTGTGCCACGGCTGGAACGCAAACGTCGTCTGCCACATGAACCAGAAATTCGTGGTGAAGAACGGCGGCGACAGCCAATCGGTGATGCGGGACTTGCCGAGCTTGTCCTCGGACGCCTCGGTCAACCTCACCAGCTCGAGCCGGTCCTGCATGGTGAAGCCCATGGTGGAGACGTCGACCTTGTGCCGGTTGCGGTCGACGAGGCGCGCCTGCGAATGCGCGACATTCACCTTGTTGAAGGCCAGCGTTTCATCGCGCACCGTGCGGCCGGGATCGGCGGCATCGGGGATGCTGGAGAGCAGGTCCCACGTGCACTCATAGTGATCTGTCGTCAGCATGCGGCCACCGCGCAGCGAATAGGAGCCGTCGGGCAGCCGCGCACCGTCGAGACTGCCGCCATAGGGCAGGTGCTTCTCGTAGATGGTGATGTCGCTTCCCGCGACGCCGCCGTCACGGATCAAGAACGCCGCGCCGGCCAATGCGCCGATGCCGCTGCCGATGAAATACGCCTTCATGATGGTTCACCCGGAACGTTGTTACGGTCCGGGGCTTAGCGGCGGCGCGGGTGGACGGAACTGATCCAGGTCAACTTGCGCCGGCGTGCGCCGATCACGATCTCGCGCGTTCGGTCAAGCGAACGATTTCACCACCGATTGCAGCAAAACCTTCAGCGATTTGTCATACGGCGTGACCGGCGGAATGGCGCGGTCGATCTTCAGCAGTTGATAGACCGCATGCATGGCCGCGCGTACCGAGTACTCGATCGTGAACACGGCATCCTCCGGCAGCTCGACGAACTGGCCGATGAAGGCGAGGTTCTTCGAGGTGAGCGGCACCGGCAGTGGCCGGTCGCCATAGCTGCGCGGCATGAACATGCTCATGATGTAGGGCATCCAGCACGGCACGCAGCTGGCGTCGTCGAACACCGACAGCGGCAAGCGCAGATGCCCGCACAGCTCCTTCAGGATCTCCGCGCCGCTGCATTCGGACATCGGCTTCGGCACGAAATTGCCGACGCGGTCGGGAAACAGCGCATAGCCCCAGAAGATCTGGATGGTCTGGGGCTGATCCGGAAAATACGGCTGCGTGTACAGCACGATCGACATGCGCCAGTTCGAATCGGTGAAGGTCACCAGTCCGCCGGTGCCGGCGACGTTGCCGCTGAACGTCTGCATCGCGTCGAAGAAGCGCGGATTGCGGCAGGTGACCGTGAATGACTCGAACGACGATTCAGGGATGCACGTATTGAAGATGGCGGGGTTGCCGAACTCGGGACGCCCAGTGGCGAGCTTCTCCCACAACGTCCAGCCATGACTGTCGGCCTTGGTGAGCTGCTTCGGCGGGCTGTCATGGCTGCCGAGGCTGGTCGCGTCGGTCATCGAGCCGGCCGTGTAGAACACGAGATCGTCGTCGCCAAGATCGATGCTGCGGCGGGCGCCGTCCTGCGCCAGCACGAGGCGCGTGGCGCGGTGCATGCCGTCGGTCGTCACGATCTCGATGTCCTCGACATCGGCGCCGCCGACGAAATTGACGCGGTGGCCCTCGAGCCAGCGCACCAGCGGCAGCACGATCGAGTCATACTGATTGTAGACCGAGCGCTTGACGCCGCCGAGCGTGTTCATCATCGGGAATTCGTTCATGAAGCGGCGCAGATAGCGCCGGAATTCGACCGCGCTGTGCCAGGTCTGGAACGCAAAGCTCGTCTGCCACATGTACCAGAAGTTGGTGGTGAAGAACGGCGGCGACAGCCAGTCCGAGATCAGCGAGTTGCCGAGCTTCTCCTCGGAGGTCTCGGTGAGCTTCGTCAGCTCGATCCGGTCCTGCATCGAGAAGCCCATGGTGGAGACGTCGACCTTGTGCCGGTTGCCATCGACCAGCCGCGCCTGGGCATGGGTGACGTGCAGCTTGTTGAAGGCTATGGTCTCCTGGAGAACGTTCTCCTTCGGATCGGTGTAGCTGGGAATGCTCGACAGCAGATCCCAGGTGCATTCGTATTGTTCTGTGGTGAGCATGCGGCCGCCGCGCATCGAATAGGAGCCGTCCGGCAGCCGCGCGGCGTCCAGACTGCCGCCATAGGGCAGGCGCTTCTCGAAGATGGTGATGTCCTCTCCGGGCACGCCGCCGTCCCGGACCATGAATGCTGCGCCTGAGAGCGAACCGATGCCGCCGCCGATGAAATAGGCCTTCATGATGTCGACCTGCTATTTAAAGGTTTGAAACGAAATAAGGAAATGCCGGCAGGCGCGGCGAATCACTGGCCGAACAAAAAGCCCGCCGAGGGCCATGTTACCGCAGCGGGTTAAATTAGTCCTCAACACGTTGAAGTCGTTTGTCCGGGTGCGGCTCAATGCCCCGCCATCTGCCGCGTGTCTGGTCTCTCCACCGTCATTGCGAGCGCAGCGACGCAATCCACGGCTCCGGTGGGACTCTGGATCGCTTCGCTGCGCTCGCGATGACGGGGAGAGAGTAGGCCATGCCACGAGCGGCGCGAGATGCCGGAGAGACCCGTCCTCCGCTAAGGATCGACGTCGCCCTCAATGCCCCGCCATGTGGCGGCCGATCACGGTGAGGTCGGCCTCGCCGGCGCGGGTCTCGTAGACCAGCTGGCCGTGGAACATCACGACCAGGCGGTCGGACAGCTCGAGCAGCTCGTCGAGATCCTCGCTGACCAAGAGCACCGCGGCGCCGCGGTTGCGGGCGGCCATGATCTCGGCGTGGATCTGCGCGACCGCGGCGAAGTCGAGACCGAAGCACGGATTGGCGGCGATCAGGACTTCGACGTCGTGGCCGAGCTCGCGCGCCAGCACGGCGCGCTGCACGTTGCCGCCCGAGAGCGCCGAGATCGGCGTATCCGGGGTGCGGGTCTTGATCTTGTAGCGGCCGATCTTGGTGGTGGCGTCCTGACGGAAAGCCGCCTTGTTCAGCCACCAGCCGCCGCGGGCGAAGGGCGCGCGGTCGAATTCGCGCAGCGCGATGTTGTCGGCGACGCTCATGCCGCCGACGCAGGCGTTCTTCAGCGGCTCCTCGGGCAGCAGCGACATCTTGTGGCGTCGCATCTCCTCCCGCGTGGCGGAGTAGGGCGCGCCGGAGACACGGATAGCGCCGCTCTCGGCCTCGCGCTGGCCGGCGAGCACCTCGACCAGCTGGCGCTGGCCGTTGCCGGAGACGCCGGCAATGCCGACGATCTCGCCGGCGCGCACGGTCAACGACAGGTCGTGCACCGCCATGGCGCCGGCATCATCGCGCGCGACCAGCTTCTCGACCTCGAGCCTGATCGTACCGGCCTTGCCGGTGCGGGCCGGCTGCACCGTGAGCTGCTCGGCGCCGATCATCATCCGCGCCATGTCGTCGGGGGTGAGCTCGGTGACCTTGCCGCGGCCGGCGAGCCTGCCGCGACGCAGGATGGTGACCTCGTCGGCGAACGCCATCACCTCGCGGAATTTGTGCGTGATCATCAGAATTGTCAGCTCGCCGGCCTCGACCATCTTGCGCAGCATGCCGAGCACCTCGTCGGCCTCGCCGGGCGTCAGCACCGAAGTCGGCTCGTCCAGGATCAGGAAGCGGCGCTTCAGATAGAGCTGCTTGAGGATCTCGCATTTCTGCCGCTCGCCGGCGGAGATGTCGGAGACCTTTGCATTGAGCGGCACGCGAAATGGCATGCGCGACAGGAACGCTTCCAGCTCCTGCTTCTCCTTGGCCCAGTTGACCACTGCGGGCACGTCGTCGCGCGCCAACACCAGGTTTTCCGCGACTGTCATGGCCGGCACCAGCGTGAAGTGCTGATAGACCATGCCGAGGCCGAGCGCGTGGGCATCCCGGGGATTGCTAATCGCGCGCTCGCGTTCGGCGATCAGCACGTCGCCCTCGGTCGGGCGGTAATAGCCCATGATGCATTTGACCAGGGTCGACTTGCCGGCGCCGTTCTCGCCGAGCAGCGCGTGGAACGAGCTGGGGCGGACCTTCAGCTCGACATCGTCCAGCGCGGTGAACGCGCCGAAGCGCATCGTCATCGCGATGGCCTCGACGCCGAATGCGCCGGAGGGCGTCGGATCGTCGCCGATCACGACAGCACCTCGATCAGCGCGGAGGAGGTCGCGACCGCGCCGAACACGCCGCCCTGCATCTTGATCATCTTCAGCGCGTGATCGTGATTGCCCTTGTCGGTGGCGCCGCAGCAGTCCGACAGCAGCACGCATTCGAAGCCGCGGTCGTTCGCCTCGCGCATCGTGGTGTGAACGCAGACGTCGGTGGTGATGCCCGTGAGCACGATGTTCTGGATGCCCTTGACGTGCAGGATCAGCTCCAGGTCGGTGGCGCAGAACGAGCCCTTGCCTGGCTTGTCGATGATGATCTCACCTGGCAGCGGCGCCAGCTCGGGGATGATCTCCCAGCCTGGCTCGCCGCGCACCAGGATGCGGCCGCACGGGCCGGGATCGCCGATGCCGGCGCCGATCTGCTGCGAGCGCCAGCGCTTGTTGGCGGGCAGGTCGGAGAGGTCGGTGCGGTGGCCCTCGCGGGTGTGGATGATGCAGAAGCCCTGCGCGCGCATCACCGTGAGCAGCTTCTTGATCGGTTCGATCGGCGCCCGCGTCAGCGAGAGGTCATATCCCATCTTGTCGACATAGCCGCCGACGCCGCAGAAATCGGTCTGCATGTCGATCACGATCAACGCGGTATTCTCCGGCCGCAGATCGCCGTTGTAGGGCCAGGCATAGGGCTCGGAGCGGATGGTGCGCGCGGTCATGGCGGACCTCTGGACTAGCGGGTGATGGACAGCTCGGCTGGCGCGCCGCTCAGGGTGCGCTTCGGCGAGCAGGTGATGATCATGATGAGCAGCGTCAGGATGTAGGGCGCGGCGTTGAACAGATGATAGCCCGAGGTGACGCCGACCGATTGCAGCGCTGGCCCCAGCGCCGCGGCGCCGCCGAAGGCGAGCGAGGCCCACAGGCACAGCATCGGGTCCCAGCGCGCGAAGATGACGAGCGCGACGGCCGTGATGCCTTGCCCTGACGACAGACCCTCGTTCCAGCTGCCGGGATAGAACAACGACAGGAATGAGCCGCCGATGCCGGCGAGGAAGCCGCCGGCCATGGTGGCGCGCAGCCGGATCATCAGCACCGAATGGCCCATCGCGCGCGCGGCATCCGCGCTCTCGCCGGCGGTGCGGATCAGCAGGCCCCAGCGCGTGGTCTTGAACGCCCATAGCAACAGCGGCGCCAGGATGACGCCGAGCAGGAACAGCACGTTGATGCGCAAGGCCGCGCGCACTTGAGGCACGTCGCTCCACCAGCCGAAATCGATCGCCGGCAGTCGCGCTGCCGTGGGCTCGATCAGGGGCTTGCCGAGGAAGAAGGCGAGGCCGGTACCGAACAACATCAGCGAGATTCCGACCGCCACGTCGTTGACGCGCGGCAGCGAGCAGATGCCGGCATGCAGGGCGCCAAGCAACGCGCCGGTCAGGCCGGCGGCGAGGACGCCGAGCCATGGCGATCCGGAGAGATAGGAGATGCCATAGGCGCTCATCGCGCCCATCACGAGCGTGCCCTCGAGGCCGAGATTGATGCGGCCGGAGCGCTCCGTGATGCATTCGCCGAGACTGACGAACAGGAACGGCGTGGAGACGCGGATGGCGCCGCCGAGCACCGCGAGCGGGACGGTCCAGAGCCCGATGTTGCCGTCAGCCATGCGTCACGACTTTCCCTTGAGGAAACCGATGCGGCCATACAGCGCATCGCTCGCCAGCACCGAGATGAAGATGATGCCCTGCAGCACCATCACCGAGGCGTCGGGCAGGCCGAGCCGGCGCTGCAGCAGTCCGCCCGAGGCGTTGATGCCGCCCAGCAGGATCGCGACCGGAATGATCGCCAGCGGATTCTGCCGCGCCAGGAACGCCACCAGGATGCCGGTGAAGCCATAGCCGACCGCGAGATTGGCATTGGTCCGGCCCTGCACCGCGGCGACCTCGACCATGCCGGCGAGCCCGGCGCACGCGCCGGCGAGGAAGCAGACGGTGAGGATCAATTTGCCGACAGAGAGGCCGACGATCTTGGCGGCGCGGATGTTGCCGCCGGCGACGCGCGCGGCGAAGCCGAAGGTGGTGTGATAGATCAGCACATACGACGCGATTGCCAGGACCAGGCCGAACACCAGCCCCCAATGCACGTCGGTGCCGGGAATGCTGCCGATCATGTTGGCGGCGCCGATCTCGCGTGTCGACGGCTTGTTCAGGCTCGCCGGATCGCGCATCGCGCCTTCGACGAGATGGTTGAGGATCGCGAGCGCGATGTAGACCAGCAGCAGGCTGGAGATGGTTTCGTTGACGCCGCGATACTGGCGCAAGCCGCCCGACAGCAGGATCCACAAGCCGCCTCCGGTCATGCCGGAGATCACCATCGCGACCTGGACCACCAGCGGCGGCAGGCCCTGCAGCGCGAGCGCCGCAGATGTCGCCGCGAGCGCGCCGATCAGCAGCGCGCCTTCGCCGCCGATGATCACCATGCCCAACTGCGCGGGCAGGGCGGTGCACAGCGCCGTCAGGATCAAGGGCGCCGCGCGGCTCAGCGTGTTCTGCCAGGAGAACCAGGTGCCGAACGCGCCGTAATACATGTACCAATAGAGATCGAGCGGGTTCTTGCCGAACAGCGCGACGAAGATGCCGAACAGGACGAGCGCGGCGACCAGCGCCGCACCCGGGATCAGGATGTACTCGATTTCAGCGCCATGGCGTTGCAGGAAGCCTGCATCGGCGGCCGGCGCGATGGCGGCCGCATCAATCGGATCGGCCGCCTCCGTGGTCATGACGTCGCTCCGATCACGCCCTCGACCAGATAGTCCATCTTCTCCAGCTCAGGATCCTTCTGGCCGCGCTCGGTGCCCGCGGTGATCACGGTATTGCCCTTGTTGTCCTTGATCGGGCCCTTGAAGATCGTGTAGCCGTCGCCGAGGAATTTGGCCTTGATCTCGTCGGCATGCTTGCGCGCGGCTTCAGAGACCGCCTCGCCATAGGCCGAGATCTTGACCACTTCCTCCTTGAGGCCACCGCGATAGAAGTTCGGGATGCTCTCGCCGGCCGCCAGCATCTTGACGAACTTCGGATACAGCGCCTCCCAATTCCATTCGGCGCCGGTCAGATAGGCCTTCGGCGCGAGCGGCGACTGGTTGACGTGATAGCCGGTGACGAAGGCGCCGCGGCGCGCCGCGTTCTCGACCATCGTCTTCGGACCGTCGACATGGCAGGTCAGCACGTCGACGCCCTGGTCGATCAGGCTGTTCGTCGCTTCGGCCTCCTTGACCGGCATCGACCAGTCGCCGGTAAAGATCACCTGCGTGGTGGCCTTGGGATTGGCGAGCTGTGCGCCGAGCGTGAAGGCGTTGATGTTGCGCAGCACCTGCGGGATCGGCTTGGCGGCGACGAAGCCGAGCTTGCCGCTCTTGCTGGTGTAGCCCGCAACGATGCCGGCGATGTACTGCGCCTCGTCGATATAGCCGAAATAGGAGCCGGCGTTCTTCGGGTCCTTCTCGCTCCACAGGCCGCCGCAGTGCTCGAAGCGCAGCTTCGGGTACTTGTTGGCCATCTTGATCATGTGCGGATTGTAGTAGCCGAACGAGGTCGGAAACAGCAGGGTGGCGCCGTCGAGATTGATCATCGACTCGATCGTCTTCTCGACCGCGTCGGTCTCCGGCACCTTCTCCTCTTCGATCACCTTCAGCCCGGGCAGCTTCTTCAGCGCCGCCGCGCCTTGCGCATGCGCCTGGTTGTAGCCGTAGTCGTCACGCGAGCCGACATAGATGAAGCCGATCGTCGTCTCGGCTGCGAAGGCCGGCCGCAGGCCGGCGGCCGCGCCGAGCGTCAGCGCCGCGCCACCCTGCAACAGATGCCGTCGTGAAATCCTGCCAAAGTCCATTGCTGAGCTCCCTGGGCGGGTCGACCTGCCCGCGCTGTGTCATCTCGGCTGCACCGGAACGGCGGAGCCTCGAAGGGGAGCTTTCGCAAGCTTTGTGCCAGGGCCGCGTGGGCCGGAACGAGCGGTAAGTTGCTGAAATCGCTTCGGCTTGTCATTGATCGTGGCTTAGGCAGAAGAGTCGATCCGCAGATTTCAGCCTATAAATTGATCAATCGACTTCAATTGTATGCAACGAGTTCGGACATTCGAGACCGGCGCGATGATGGGTTGGAGGTCAGACGCGGCGGCGCAGCCTTGTCCTCAAGCTCAAGGCGATCCTGATAGCAACGTCGCGCTGGGAGGGGCGCCGCGGTGAGCGCAATAATGTCCGCGCAGGCCGCGCGCCGATGGCGAGGCCTCTCATGCTGAGCCGCGGACGCGCCGCTCTCAGATCCCGAGCAGCCAGACGGCAACGATGGTGCCGATCACGGCGAGGCCGCTGATCGTCCAGCCCGTCACATAGGCGCCGTCGTCCGTTTCAGCCGGATCGACCATCGTGTCGCGCCAGCCTTCGTCCTGCCAGTGCCCCTGTTGGTACGCCATGCGAACCTCCTCGAGCCTGCCTCCCCATGGAATAAGTCGGACGCCCCCTTGGAAGGTTCAACCCCAAGCTGAAAACTTCATCGCGTGCGCTGCAATGCACATCCCCGACATCCCCTCTGGTCAGGCCCGCGAAACGCCCTAAGCTCGTGACGCGTTCCGCGAAGAGAACGAGGAAGTCGCCGGGGCGGCATGGCCGTCCCGCAGCAGGGAAGGAAGAGCGTCCGATGAAGGATTTCGCCGGCAGGATCGCCGTGATCACCGGGGGCGGCACGGGCATGGGCCGCGAACTCGCCCGCCAGCTCGTGGCCGAGGGCTGCAACGTCGCGATGTGCGACGTCTCGCTCGAGGCGATGGCCGAGACCAAGCGGCTGTGCGAGGCCGAGAAGCTGCCGCAGGGCCTGCGGGTCACCACCCATGTCGCCGACGTCTCGATCGAAGCGCAGCTGCAGCGCTTTCGCGACGAGCTCGCCGAGCAGCAGGCCACCGACAAGATCCATCTGCTGTTCAACAATGCCGGCATCGGCGGCGGCGGCAGCCTGTTCACCAACTCGCGCGAGCAGTGGGAGCGCACCTTCAACATCTGCTGGGGCGGCGTCTATCTCGGCGTCCGCACCTTCCTGCCGCTGCTGCTGAAGGCGGACGAGGCGCACATCGTCAACACCTCCAGCGTCAACGGCTTCTGGGCCTCGGTCGGGCTCGGCGTCTCGCACACGGCGTACAGCGCCGCGAAGTTCGCGGTGAAGGGATTTACGGAAGCGCTGATCAACGACCTCCGCCTCAACGCGCCGCACGTCAAATGCTCGGTGGTGATGCCCGGCCATATCGGCACCTCGATCGTGTCGAACTCGCGCAAGGTGCAGAGCGGCACCGAGTCCGACGAGCTCAGCGAGACCGAGATCGGTCTGGCGCGTCAGCGCATGAAGGGCATGGGCATCGACGTCGCCGCCATGAGCGACCAGGACATCCAGAACGCCGCCCGCGAGCGCGCCCGCAGCTTCCTCGAGGACGCCCCGACGTCAGCGGCGCAGGCGGCGAAGATCATCCTCGACGGCGTCAAGGCCGAGCAATGGCGCATCCTCGTCGGCGAGGACGCCAAGCTGCTGGACATGCGTGTAAGGCAGACGCCGGAGCAGGCGTATGAGCCGGAATTCTTCCAGCGGTTTGCACAAGAGGCAGGGTGGAAGCTGGGGTAGGGACTTGCTGTTCGTTGGAAAACAGCACCTTTCGCCACGCAGACGGTGAGCTCCCCTCCCCCTTGCGGGGAGGGGTCGGGGGTGGGGGTCCACGAGTCCCGCTGCCAATGACGAGATCAGACGGCCATGGATGACAGCCGACGATCATTCGCGCAACGAATGCGCGCCGAACCGACCGAAGCTGAACGGGTCCTTTGGCAACGCCTCCGCCACCACATCAAGCTCGCCGGTTCTCACTTCCGCCGGCAAGCGCAGATCGGACCCTTCATCGTCGATTTCGTCAGCCGCAAAGCGAAGCTCGTGATCGAAGTCGACGGCGGCCAGCATGATTGGCAGCAGGAGGAGGACGCTGCCCGCACCCGGCAGATCGAGGCTGCCGGCTATCGCGTTCTTCGCTTCTGGAACAACGATGTGCTTGGAAATATCGAAGGTGTGCTTCACGAAATTCAGTGCGCGTGGACCCCCACCCCCGACCCCTCCCCGCAAGGGGGAGGGGAGACGAGACCGCCGCGCCGTCCCCGCAGAACGCGGAGACCGGCCAAAGAGTGACGGCGCGGGAGCGGTCCTAGCTAGCGGCGCCGTCGTCGCTCTCTTCTACCTCGCCGACGCCACCCGATACGCCATCCGTGTGTGGCTCGGGCAATACGGCAAGCCGTCGATCGGCTTCGACCCGCAGAAGCAGAAATCGTCGGCGCCGGGGGTGGAGATCGGCCAGCGGCAGCGTTCCTTGGAGAGTTCGAACAGCGAGCAGCCGTTCTCGACCGTGCCGACCGGCTCCTCGACGATGATGGGCGGCGGATCGTTGGTGACCGCGCGCAGGATGCGGCGGCGCAGTTTTGGCACGGGGCGGCGTGCGCCATCCCGGGTGGTTTCGGCGCGGACCACGCGTCTGGAGTCGCCGCCATTGTCACGCGTCAGCGCCAGGCGGGAGATCTTGCCGATCACGGCATTGCGGCTGACGCCGAGCTCGGCGGCGATCTCGCGGCAGGTCAGCCCGGCCTCAAAGTGCTGCTTCAGGGCCTGGAGCCGTTCCTCGGTCCAGGTGGGTGATGTCTGTCGTTCGGCGGGCATTGTGTCGCTTCCAAGTTTGATCCGTCCTGGATCGTCCTGGCCGACGGCTGCACCAAAAACTGTCTCCGCTTGACGTGTCCCTGTTACGCCCGTCCGTTGTCACGGATCGACAGCAGCCCGTCCTTGATGGCGAGCCGGATGCCTTCTTCGATCAACGTTCTGCAGACACCCGGAACGCTGGTGCCGTGGGTTCCCTGTTTCACGAGCTTTTCGAGATAGCCGATGGTTGCCAGGGCTAGGGTTACGGGGATGCGGTCAGTCTCGGCTTTTTCCGTCGCCATGCCTAAAAGCTAGTCCGTAACGGGTGTACAGAAAAGTAACTTTTTAGACTCTATTAGGAATCCGGCTGGTTGTACAGCATGCTGGGGATAACTGGTTAAGATATTGGTTTTGAATGAAATCTGACGAATCGGGGCGGTCGTGACGGTGACTCTCCGCGCGTTCGGCGAGTCCGGGCCCGGATTGGTACGGTGCACGAGCCGGTGGAGCGGATTCGCGCCGCAACTGGCGGGGCGTGCCGCCGGGGTCGGCCAGGGATCGATCGACGTCCACCCGAGGGCTGATCGCGGTGCAGCTGGACTGGACGACGCCAAGGCGCGACGCCCTAGCGATCACGATTTCTAAAATCCAGAAAAAGAGCTTTCGCTTTTCCGGAAATCATGCTCTAGTGGCGGCATCCCGCCTCACTCGGTAGGGGCGTAGCGCGCGATCGTCACGACACGCGAGGCGGGGAGCGACGGCCGCGATGGAGCCGCAGCGTGTCCTTCAAGGATGCGCCGACGAACGGCTCGGCGCGGACGTGAAAGCGTGTGGTCCTGGCGCCCCGATGCTGGCGCCAAATCACGGGGTGATGATCCCCGCTGATGACGGTGGCTATCAAGCCGGACACCGGGGAGAGCGCGCCATAAGCGTGAAAACCGTCGCGCAGGGAAGGCCGGGTGTTCTCGGCTGCACCTGTGGTACCTGCCGCCTGCATTTTTTTAGCAGGCGGGCCGCAGGCGTCAGCCGACGCCTAGCCTTCCCTGCGCCCTCCGACTTGATGAGGGTGAGATGCTGCATCATGACTCGGGCAGGATATGCCGCGAGAACGTGGGAGCGTGGCTTGCGCGAGATGCCGACCACTCATTCAGATGTCATCGCCCGGCTTGACCGGGCGATCCAGTACGCCGCGGCGTCTCGATTCAATCATTGCGGCCTCGGGAATACTGGATCGCCCGGTCGCGCGGTGACGTTCGCCCATGGTTATGGATCCGGCGCCACGTGCGCGATTGCGCACGTAGCCGGGACGACAGCGGAGCGAGCCGCACTAGTGCGCCACACACCAAGTTCTCTCACCCGTGCACGACTGCCTTCGCGATCATGCAATGAATGCCCTTGGAGCCGTTGACGGTCTGGGTCACCCTGAGATCAGCGGCGAGGCTGCAGAGCGTGTAGGCGTCCTCGCGCGACAGATTGCGCTTCTCTCCGAGCAGCACGATCATGTCGCGCAGCGCGCGCACCACGCACTGGTCGAGGTCGGGATCCATCGCCATCGTCATGTAGTGGGTCGCCGTCTCGGCGCGCGGATAGTCGAACTTGAGGTCCTTGCGCACGGTGAGGCGGAAGCGGCCCCGCAGCGCGGTCTCGATCGCGGTGACGCAGACCTCGCCGTCGCCTTGGACGCCGTGGCCGTCGCCGCAGGAGAACAGCGCGCCCGGCACGAACACCGGCAGATACAGCTTGGCGCCGGCGCCGAGCTCCTTGTTGTCGAGATTGCCGCCCATTGCGCGCGGGATCAGCGAGGTGATGCGGCCCCAGGCCGGTGGCGGTGCGGTGCCCATCACGCCGAAGAACGGTGCCAGCGGCAGCTCCAGCCCCCATGGCAGTTGGCCCACCATCCGCTCCCTGTCGAGCGGGATGTTCAGCAGCCGGCTTTCGTGGAAATCGTCGGGCAGGGTGCCGGCCAGCGGCCGGATGAGATTGTAGCCCCAGTCCTGGCGCAGTTGCACGTCGAGGATGTCCACCTCGATGATGTCGCCGACCTCGGCGCCCCTGACCGCGATCGGCCCGGTGAGGATGTGGCCGGGGAGCATGCGCTCGCTCCGGGCATGAACCTCCAGCAATTCAGGAGGAACGTGGAATTTGGTGGCGTCGGGCACCACGTCCGGCCCGCCGCTGATGGTGTCGATCGTGACCTCGTCACCGCTATCGACCGTGAGCACCGGCTTCAGCCGGGATTCGAAGAAGCCCCAATGGCAGGTCTCTGGGCTCGCGTGCAGATGGTGATGGGTCATGGTCCTCTCATTCGTGCCGGTGCAGGGCCAAGCATAGCGCATCCGCGCGCCGCCGCAGAGGGATGGCGACGCATGGCGGCTGTCGTGTATGAGGGCGGCCGTGGCCATTCACCCCGCGCCGGAGCTCGGTATGTTTTTCGTCCTGTCGAAGACGCTCGGCCTGCTGGCGCTGCCGACCAATTTCATGATCGCGCTGGGGCTGCTCGGCGCCATCCTGATGCTGACCCGGTTCGCCGTGCTCGGCCGCAGGCTCGTAGTGTGTGCCATGCTGCTGCTGGCGATCGTGGGCCTGACGCCGCTCGGCAGCCTGATGCTCGCTCCGCTGGAGAGCCGGTTTCCGAAATGGGACCCGGCGAACGGCGCGCCGGACGGCATCATCGTGCTCGGCGGCCCGGTCGATTCCGATCTCTCCGTGATGTACGGCATGCCGGTGACGGTGGCGGGCGCCGACCGGGTGATCCAGGCAGCGGTGCTGGCGCGGCGCTATCCGAATGCGCGCATCCTGTTCACCGGCGGCAGCGCCAACCTGATCGCGACCGAGGCCAAGGAGGCCGACGTCGGCGCCGAAATCCTGCTCAGCCTAGGCGTGCCCAAGGAGCGGCTGCTGCTGGAGCGGCAGTCGCGCAACACCTACGAGAATGCGATCTTTTCCAAGGCAATGATCGCGCCGAAACCGGGCGAGCGCTGGCTCTTGGTGACCTCGGCCTATCACATGCCGCGCTCGGTCGGGCTGTTCCGCAAAGCCGGCTTTCCGGTCGAGCCCTATCCGGTGGACTGGCGCGTCGGCCGCGTGCTCGACTTCGACGGCATCTCGCTGCTCGGGCTGCGGCGCGCGGACATCGCCGTACGCGAATGGGTTGGACTGTTGGCCTACCGCCTGCGCGGCCGCACCGACGATCTGTTTCCCGGACCGGCCTAAGCGATTGTCTTGCTGAAGCCGGCCGCCTTTGCCGCAAGCTCGCCGCGTACGCGCGCGACGACAGGCTCGAAGCGGCCGCTCTCATCCTGCCGGAACAGGCGAGCGCTCGGATACCACGGGCTGTCGTCGCGATCCCTGAGCCAGCGCCAGTCGGCGAGATAAGGCAGCATGATCCAAGTCGGCCGTCCGAGCGTGGCGGCGAGATGCGCGACGCTGGTGCAGACGGTGACGACGACGTCGAGGCAGGAGATCAAGGCGGCGGTGTCGGCGAAGTCGGTCAGCTCGGCGCTGACGTCGCGGATGCGGCTCTGCTGCGCGAGCAGCGTCCTGTCCGCCGGCCGCAGCTCTTTTTGCAGGCTGAAGAAATCAGCCTCGACATCGAGCAGCGGCAGCAGGGTCGCAAGCGGCATCGAGCGGTTGCGGTCGTTGGCTTGGTGCGGGTTGCCGGACCAGACCAGCCCGACGCGCAGCCGGTCGTGCGGTCCGAGCCGCGCCTCCCAGGCCGCGATGCGATCGGCCGGCAGCGGCGGCAGATAGCTGGCAGGCGGGATGGTGTCGAGCGTGGTGCCGAAGGCGAGCGGCAGGCTCATCACCGGGCAGTGCATGTCGAAGGCCGGCCGCTGCAGGTCCGGCGCGAAGGCGAGGCACTGCGAGACGCCTTCGATGCCGGCCATCAGCGCTCGCAGCGGCTCGCGCACCACCAGGATCACCTTGGCGCCGCGCGCCGCGACCATGGGCAGATAGCGCGCGAACTGGATGTTGTCGCCAAAACCCTCGTCCTCCTCGATCAGGATGGTCTTGCCGGCGATGTCCTCCTTGCCGAGCCATTTCGGCTCGACGAAGCGCGGATAGTCGGGCGAGAAGTCCGGCATGTTCCAGCGCGCCTCGCGCCGGGCCCAGCCGGAAACGAAGTCACCGCATTGCAGCTCGATATGGGCGAGCTGCCAGGCCGCCTTGGCGTTGCCGGGCTCGATGGCGAGGATCTGCCGGTAGACGGCCGCCGCATCCGCGAAGCGCAGCAGCTGCAACAGTGCAAAGCCCTTGTTGAGCAACACCTCGACGAAGTCGGGGCGCAGCGCCAGCGCCCGGTCGAACCAGGGCAGCGCGTCGGCGCAGCGGCCAAGACACACGAACGCATCGCCGAGATTGTTGCAGGCCAGCGGATCGTCCGGCGTCAGCGCATGCACGCGCTCGGCATCTGCCAGATAGTCGTCGTAGCGCTTCAGCTCGCGGACGCATCTGGCGCGCATCTGCAGCGCCGGCACGTCGTCCGGCTGCCGCTCGAGACACGCCGAGAAGGCGCGGGCCGCCTCCTCGTAACGCTGCTGCTGGTGCAGCAGCAGGCCGCTCTGGAACGCGGCCTCGCGGTGCGCGGGGTCGATCGTCAGCGCGTGCTGGTAGCTCAGCAGCGCCTCGGCGCTGCGGTCGAGCGCCTGCAGCACGCCGCCGAGATGCTTCCACAATTCGGCATCATCAGGCTTGAGCTGGATCGCCTTGTCGAACACCGCGAACGCATCGTCGAGCCGGCCCATCTGCTTCAGGGTGAAGCCGAGGCTGGTGAGATAGTCGATCTTCGGCGTCTGACGGATCGCCTGCGACAGCCACGCCACCGCGTGGTCGTACTGCCCCGTTCGCAGCGCGACGATGCCCATCAGATACAGGCTGTCCGCATGGTTCGGATCCGCCGCCAGCGCCTGCTCGCAGCACATCTGGGCGTCGAGCAGACGGCCGCCGCCGAGGTGATGCAGGCCAGCCTCATAGAGCGCGGCCGGCGACAAGGCAGGCCCGCTACCCGGGCCGGCCGTCGCGCTCTTGGCGCCTTCCTTCCGGTCGCTGCGGCTCATCGCTGGATCCTGTCCGAGAATCCAAAATTCATAAGTGATTCCCGTGATATCGAGAAGGATCATGGTACGGCGTGCGAGCCGGGGCGGCGGAAGGGCTGGCCTCCCGGGCCGCGAGCGTCTAACAAGCGCCGCGAAGTCGAACCACGCCTCGCGAGGCCAGACACCGCAGGCTTCGACCGTGCGGCAAAGAGGGAGCGCCATATGCAGCAGACGAACGCCTCCGAACGGCTCGACCTAGCGGCGATGGTCGCCGACCTCAACGCTCTGCTGCGGTTGAAGACGACCGTCATCGGCATCAAAATGTTCGCCCGTGTCGAGGACATGGAGGCCGTGGAGAAGATCCGCCGCCCGAACGCCGTGCACACCACCGATCAGATCGTCAGCATGGCCTCGCGCCTCGGCTGGACCGTCGGCATCACCGGTGACGATTTGGTCGGGGCGCAATGCCGCGCTGTGATCGGGCTCGGCCCGCAGGACGACACCTGGCTGAAGGGTGAGAACTATGTCGGGGTCTGGCACGGCACGGCCGAGGATGCGCGCAAGCGCCAGGAGGCGCTCGATGTCGTGCCGTTCGGCCGCTACCAGGCGATGGCGGTGAGCCCGCTTTTGAGCGGGCGGCTCGATCCGCCGGACATCTGCCTCGTCTATGCGACGCCCGGGCAGATGATCATCCTGATCAACGGCCTGCAATATGTCGGCTACAAGAAGTTCGAATGGGGCGTCGTCGGCGAGACGGCGTGTGCGGATTCCTGGGGGCGGGCGCTGAAGACCGGCGAGCCGAGCCTGTCGCTGCCATGCTTCGCCGAGCGCCGCTATGGCGGCGTGCCGGACGAGGAAATGCTGATGGCGCTGAAGCCCGCCGATCTCGCCAAGGCGATCGCCGGCATGAAGCAGCTCGCCAAGAACGGCCTGCGCTATCCGATCGCGCCTTATGGCATCCAGAACGACGTGCGTGCGGGCATGAGCGTGTCGTATGGGAAGAAATGACATGTTCCGTCATTGCGAGCGAAGCGAAGCAATCCAGGGCTGTGGACGCGACTCTGGATTGCTTCGTCGCTTCGCTCCTCGCAATGACGGAGAATCAAAACTGCAGCGGATCGCTAGGAAACAAGAATGACGTCTTCCAAATTCGACCTCGTCGTCTACGGCGCCACCGGCTTCACCGGCAAGCTCGTCGCTGAGTATCTCACGACGCAATATCGCGGCGACGCGTCGCTGCGCTGGGCGATGGCCGGCCGCAGCCTGGACAAGCTCGCGGCCGTCCGTGACGAGATCGGCGCGCCCGCCGATACGCCGCTGATCGCAGCCGACGCCTCCGATCCCGCGTCACTGCAGGCGATGGTGGCGCAAACGAAGCTGGTGCTGACCACGGTCGGGCCGTATCAGCTCTATGGCAACGAACTCGTCGCCGCCTGCGCCGAAACCGGCACCGATTACGTCGATCTGTGCGGCGAGCCGGTGTGGATGCGGCAGATGATCGACAAGCATCAGGCGACCGCCGAGAAGAGCGGCGCGCGCATCGTGTTCTCCTGCGGCTTCGATTCCGTGCCGTTCGAGCTCGGCGTCTACTTCGTGCAGCAGCAGGCGAAGAAGGTGCTGGGCGCGCCGGCCGCCCGCGTGAAAGGTCGCGTCCGCGGCATGAGCGGGACGTTGTCGGGCGGCACCGCGGCGAGCGCCAAGGCGACGTTCGATGCGGTCGCCAAGGATCTGAGCCTCGTATCGATCCTCAAGGACTCGTTCGCCCTGACACCGGGGTTCAAAGGCCCGAAGCAGCCGTCCGGCAACAAGCCCGTCTATGAGGAGGATCTGCAGTCGTGGACCGCGCCGTTCATGATGGCGCTGATCAACACCCGCAACGTCCACCGCTCCAACCTGCTGATGGGTTTTCCGTACGGCCAGGACTTCGTCTATGACGAGATGGTGCTGACCGGTCCGGGCGAGAAGGGCGAGGCCAACGCCAAGAAGGTGATGGCCGCCAATGCCGAGAAGACCGGCCCGAACGCGCCGAAGCCCGGCGAGGGGCCCTCGAAGGAGGAGCGGGAGAACGGCTACTACAATCTTCTCTTTGTCGCGATCGCCCCCGACGGCCGCCAGGTCCGCGCGTCCGTGAAGGGCGACCGAGATCCCGGCTACGGCTCGACCTCGAAGATGATCAGCGAATGCGCCATCGGCCTGCTGCGCGATGGCGCCGGCGTGAAGGGCGGGTTCTGGACTCCGGGCGCGGCGCTCGGCGACAGCCTGATCAAGCGGCTGGTCGATCACGCCGGCCTGACGTTCACGGTGGAGGACTGAAAGCGGTGGAATTGATCCGCATTGGTCCCGGGAGCAAAGATGACGTCGGCTAAATTCGACATCGTCGTCTATGGGGCGACCGGATTCACCGGCCAACTCGTGGCCGAGTACCTCGCCACGCACGATCGCAGTGAAACCAGGCTGACCTGGGCGATGGCCGGACGCAGCCGCGACAAGCTCGCCAAGGTGCGTGATGCGATCGGAGCGCCGGCTGACCTGCCGCTGATCGTGGCCGATTCCAGCGATCCCCGCTCCATTCGCGCGATGGTCGATCAGGCTAGACTGGTGCTGACCACGGTCGGTCCCTATCAGCTCTACGGGACCGATGTGCTCACCGCCTGCGTGGCCGCGGGGACCGACTATGTCGATCTCTGCGGCGAGCCGCTGTGGATGCACCAGATGATCGAAAACTACCAAGCCCGGGCGGAGCACAGCGGCGCAAGAGTCCTGTTCTCGTGTGGCTTCGACTCGGTGCCGTTCGAGCTCGGCGTGCTGTTCGTTCAGGAGCAGGCGAAGCGGGTGGTCGGCGCGCCACAGGCGCGCGTGAAGGGCCGCATTCGCGGCATGAGCGGCTCGCTCTCGGGCGGTACTGCAGCGAGCGCCAAGGCGACAGCGGCGGCACTGACCGCCGATTTGAGCCTTGTGGCGATCATGAAGGACCCGTTCGCGCTGACGCCAGGCTTTAAGGGGCCGAAGCAGCCACCTGCCAACCGGCCGCTCTACGAGGAGGACTTCCAGTCCTGGACTGCGCCGTTTGCGATGGCGCTGGTCAACACGCGCAACGTCCATCGTGCCAACATGCTGATGGGGTTTCCCTACGGCCAGGACTTTGTCTACGACGAGATGGTGTTGACGGGCGATGGGGAGCAGGGCCAGGCCAACGCCAAATTGGTGATGGCGGCCAATGCCGAGAAGACCGGCCCGAATGCGCCCAGGGTCGGAGAGGGGCCCTCGAAGGAGATGCGGGACAACGGATATTTCGACCTGCTGTACGTCGCAGCGTCTCCCGACGGACGGCGCGTTCGCGCGTCGGTGAAGGGGGAGGGCGATCCCGGCTATGGCCTGACGGCGAAGATGATCAGCGAATGCGCCGTCGGCCTGCTGCGCGACGGCGCCGGCGTGAAGGGCGGGTTCTGGACTCCGGGCGCGGCGCTCGGCGACAGCCTGATCAAGCGGCTGGTCGATCACGCCGGCCTGACGTTCACGGTGGAGGACTAAGAGCGGTGGCGTGCGGGCCGATCGCTGCGGATCGGCTAGCCCCGGCCTGATGGGAGCGCGTGGCGGCGATCATGCCCCACATCGTGCCGAGCATCAGGAAGAAGTGCCGCCAATGATCGGTGTCGATGATGAAGCTTTCACCGACGGTGCCGAGGAAGGCTGCGAAGATCGCGATGTAGGTGCGCTGCCACGGCACGCGCACGAACAGATAGCGGAAGCCGAGAATGACGGTGGTGAACACAAGGGCGGGATAGCAGATGCCGGACAGCCAGCCGCCCGACATGAAGGCGTTCAGATAGGAGTTGTGGGTGTCCTCGGGGAAGTAGTTGTGGAACTGCAGCGGCCCGATTCCGAACGGCAGGTCGAGCGCCATGTCGGCGCCGAGGATGTGGCGGCCGAAGCGGCCGAACCGGCCTTCGTCGTAGCTCTGGTCGAAGCTCGCCCGCTGCTTGAACATGTCGGCGATGGAATCGATCGAGAGCAGAACGCCGATCAGGACGATGCCGGCAACCGCGGCCGCGAGCGTCATGACGATGATGCGGGAACGCTCGCGGGGCGAGCTGCTGGTGAGCACCATCAACGCCAGCATGAAGGCGGCCGTGAGGACCAATCCGCCCCAGGCGGCGCGCGAAAAGGCGAGCAGGATCGCGAGTGCCATCACGCCGAGCGCAAAGCCGGCGCGCAAGGTCGCGACGAAGCGGGCTGTGACGACGTTCTGCAGCGCGAGCAGCGCCGGCAGGACCAGGAATGCGCCGAGTACGTTCGGGTCCTTGAAGGTGCCCCGCGCACGGCCATACAAGGTCAGGAGATCGTAGCCGCCGGGCACCAGGTGGAAATAGCCGGCGACACCTGCGAGCCCGGCGATGGCGCCGCCCATCACCAGGCCGCGCCTGAGCATGTCGAGTCGCGCCGCGGTGTCTTCGGAAGTCACCATGGCCAGGAACATCGCCGTGAACGCCATGTACCAGGACGTGGCGATCCAGTTTGCGATCTTGGAATCGTCCAGCAACGGGATGGCGCTGAGCGTGTAGCCGAGATTGACCAGGAACAGGAGCAGCAGAAGCGGCAGGAAGACGAGGCGCAGGCGCAGGCCGGTTGCAATGAACACCGCCGCAGAGGCCAGCGTCACGATCTCGTAAGGGCTGGGCTCGATGAACACGATCGCGCCGGACGCGCCGACGAGCCACACCAGCGCGCGCTGCAGAGCGACCACGCCCGGAGGGGCGATCGGCCTCGACGTGAGCTCTCCGGCTGCCGCCGTATAGGTCATCGCGGACTCACACTCATACGCAACACGCGGCGGGATCGGCCTTGCACAGACGCGAAGCGGGCTTGCGCCCGATCCGGATCCCCGAAATCAATAGGCGTTCTCGCTCCGGGTCATCAGCGCCAGCGGCGTCCTGAGCAGGATGTAGAGATCGAACACCACGGACCAGTTCTCGATGTAATAGAGGTCGAACTCGACGCGCTTCTGGATCTTTTCCTGGTTGTCGATCTCGCCGCGCCAGCCGTTGATCTGCGCCCATCCGGTGATGCCGGGCTTGACGCGGTGGCGCGCAAAGTAGCCGTCGACGGCCTCGTCGAACATCCGGTTCTGCAGCTTGCCCTGCACCGCATGCGGCCGGGGGCCGACGAGCGACAAATTGCCCTTGAACACGACGTTGAACAGCTGCGGCAGCTCGTCAAGGCTGGTCTTGCGGATGAAGCGGCCGACGCGGGTGACGCGCGGATCGTTTTTCGTGACGACCTTGGAGGCGGTGGGGTCGGCCTGGTGATGATAGAGCGAGCGGAACTTGAAGACGTCGATGCGCTCATTGTTGAAGCCGAACCGCTTCTGCCGGAACAGCACCGGCCCCGGGCTGTCGAGCTTGATCGCGAGCGCGACCAGCGCCATCACCGGCAGGGCAAGCAGCAGGATCAGGCCGCCGACCAGCCGGTCGAACAGCAGCTTCATCACCTGGTCCCAATCGGTGATGGGGGCCTCGAACACGTCGAGCGTCGGCACCGCGCCGAGATAGGAATAGGAGCGGGGCCGGAAGCGAAGCTTGTTGGTGTGGGCCGAGAGCCGAATGTCGACCGGCAGAACCCAGAGCTTCTTCAGCATGTCGAGGATGCGCGTCTCCGCCGAAATCGGCAGCGCGAACAAGACGAGGTCGACGCGGGTGCGGCGGGCGAACTCGACGATGTCATCGACCTTGCCGAGCTTCGGGGCGCCTGCGCAGGTCTCGAGCGACCTGGAGTCATTGCGATCGTCGAACACGCCGAGGATTTCGATCTCGGAATCGTCCTGCTCCTTCAGCGCGCGTACCAGATCTTCGCCGCTCTGGTCGGCGCCGACGATGATCGTCCGGCGATCGAGACGCCCGTGCCTGGCCCAATTGCGGATCAGGTTGCGCAGCACGACGCGGCTCGCGATCAGCGCGCCGAGCCCGACGAAGAAGAAGGCGGCCAGCCAAAGGCGGGAGACTTCGCTGCCGATCTTGGCGAAGAAGGACAACCCGATGAACAGCAGGAAGACGAAGCAGTAGGAAGAGATCATCCGCGTCATCTGCCGCACCTGGGCGCGGAAGACCTGGATTTGATAGATGTCGGCCGCCTGGAAGCACACCACCGCGCTCACGGCCAGGCCGACGATGGCAACGAGATACTCCCAATGGAAACCGCTGAGCGGAACGACGTAACCGAAGTAGACGGCGCTGCCGACAACGCTCAGCAGCACGAAATCCGCGATGCGGACGATGCCGGCGAGGACTATCGGAGAGTAGGCGCGGTGAACCTTCTGATCGGCGACCTTCAGTGCCGCCGGCGACAGGCGGCGACGCCGTTCAACGGCCGGCTTGCCGGCCGCGGCGGTCGATGCGGCCGTGGCGGCGGCAGCATCCAGCATCGAGCGAGCGTTGATCGGTTCCACAGTCGTACAAGCCCGGATTATGTTTGTTAGTATTTGTGGTCATGTAAGCGCTGATAGCGCCGGGGGAAATTCCCCATCGGCGGGATTAGGGGCCAAATCGGAAGAAACGGTTAGCGATGGTGAATGGGGTCAGGTCTTGGTAAATGCTTCGCGGTAGCTGTCGAGCACGCCCTCGACCATCGCCTTCTGGGAAAAGTGCTGGAAGATGCGCTCGCGCAGCGCCCTGGCGCGAAGCTGTGCCGTGGCGGGGTCGTCCAGCGCGGCCGCGATGGCGTCAGCAAGCGCAGTCGCGTTGCCCGGCATGAACAGCGCCTCGGTATGCGGTCCGAAGATCTCGGGGATACCGCCGACCCTGGCTGCGATCATCGGGACCCCGGCAGCTCCAGCCTCGATCACGACATAAGGCATGGAGTCGCCGCGCGAGGGAACGACGAGCAGGCGCCCCCTGGAAAATCCGTCGCGGGCCTTCACATGCCCGATGAAACGCACCGAGGATGTCAGGCCGAGACGCTCGACTTGAGCCTTGAGGTGGCTCATCTCCTCGCCATCGCCGCCCAAGGTGAGCGTCAGCGGCCGGCCATTGGCGTGCAGTTGCGCCAGCGCATCGATCAGGAGATCGGCACCCTTGATGTGCCTGAACTCACCGACATAGCCGAGGTCGGTCTGATCGTTGGCGGGGGTGACGGGATCGAATTCACCGGCGGTCACGCCATTGAACACGCAATGCACCAGCCCCTGGGGGTGGCCGATCATGCGCACATAGGTATCGCGGGCAAAGGCGCTCTCGAACAGGAAGAGGTCGGTCCGGTTCATCAGCGCGCGTTCGAGCCGCCCGTAAAGCGCACCTTTCAGCGTGTTGCGTGGATAGTGCAGCGAGCCGCCGTGAGGCGTGTAGATGCGGATGGTCCCCGGATGGCGCGGAAGCATGCGGACGAACGCGCCAGCCTTGGCGCCATGGCCGTGCAGCACGTCGGGGCCGAGCTTGCGGGCGATCGCATGGAAGTGGCGGAGCGCCATGATGTCGGTGGGCCATGGCTCCCGATGAATCGCAACACGATGGACCCCGAGCTTCAAACGCGGTGCAACCAGCGCCAGCGCCGCATCGGCGCGTTCGCCGCCGGTCAGGCTGTCAGCAATGATGCCGACCTCGTGCCCACGATCGACCTGGCCGTTGGCAAGGTCGAGGATATGTCGAAAGATGCCGCCAACGGGGGCTCTGACCGCGTGAAGGATTTTCAGAGGCTTGTCCGGCGAGGGCGACATGTCAGATTCGCCCGCGCTGTCGGTTTGCACATGCTTTTGCCAGGCATCGCTGCGCGAGCTGATCTGACGACTGGCGGATAGAGGAAGCACGGGCGCCTCTCGTCCCTAATTCCTTTGATGGCTGCAGTCTGCATAAACGGCTGATGGTTAACAAAGCTTCACTCTTGGTCGCTTGAGAACAGCTCATCAGGACATTGTGACGTTTTGGCCCAAGCTCATCCTAACTAAGTTCGGCGACGATCATGATCGTTGCGGCTGCGGGCGGTTCGATTAACCCGCCAGCAACCTTAATGGAGTGTAATTGTACCACGTATGGTAGCGGCGTGGCGTAGGTCTCGCGGGAGTGGATGATGCGGTTGGCGTTCTGGCGTGCCGGCAAGAAGACGAAGGCTGACGAAGCCTCCGTCCGACCTGTGACGAGCGTGCCTTCTGCGGTGGAGACCGCACCGTCCGGCGATCTCGACATCCGGCTGGTCGGTCGCGCGCTGGCACGAAAGCGTGGCTTCATCCTCGTTCCGACACTGCTCGCACTGGCCCTGGCGGTCACCGCGGTCAACATGATCACACCGCGGTACAAGTCCGAGGCGCGGATTCTGATCGACGGCCGCGAGAACACGTTCCTGCGCCCGAGCAGCGAGCGCGCCGAGGAGCGGACGGCGCTCGATGCCGAGGCGGTCACGAGCCAGGTGCAGCTCGTGCTGTCGCGCGATCTGGCCCGCGACATCATCCGGAAGAACAAGCTCGGCGAGCTGCCGGAGTTCGATCCGGTCCTGCGCGGCGTATCGCCCGTGAAGTCGATCGCCGCGATGATGGGGCTGGTCAAGGATCCTCTCGCCATGTCGCCGGACGAGCGCGTCATGGACGCCTACTACGAGCGTCTGACCGTCTATGCCGTCGACAAGTCGCGCGTCCTCGTCGTCGAATTCCAGTCGCAGGATCCGGCGCTGGCCGCGCAGGTCGCCAACTCCATCGCCGACGGCTATCTGGTCGTTCAGCAGAACGCCCGCCAGGCGCAGGCAAGGTCGGCCAGCCAGTGGCTGGCGGGGGAGATCCAGAGCCTGCGCAAGAAGGTCGAGGAAGCGGAGTCGAGGGTCGAGGAGTTCCGTGCCAAGTCGAACTCGTTCATGGGAACCAACAACACCTCACTCTCCAATCAGCAGATGGGTGAGACCAGCACCCAGCTCAACAATGCACGCGGCTTGAAATCGGATGCCGAGACCAAGGCGCGGCTGATCCGGGAGATGCTGCAGAGCGGGCAGCCGATCGAGGCGTCCGAGGTGGTCAATTCCGAGCTGATGCGGCGGCTGTCCGAGCAGCGCGTCAATCTGCGCGCGCAGCTCGCGGAGCAGTCGTCCACGCTGCTCGACAACCATCCCCGCATCAAGGAGCTGAAGGCGCAACTGGCCGATCTCGACCGTCAGATCCGCGACGAAGCAGGCAAGATCTCGCGCTCGCTCGACAGCGATGCGCGGATCGCCGAAGGACGGGTGCAGATGCTGAGCCAGAGCCTGGACCAGGCCAAGAAGCAGGCCACGTCCACCAACGGTCAGGATGTGCAACTGCGGGCGCTGGAGCGCGAGGCCAAATCGCAGCGTGACCTGCTGGAATCCTATCTCGCCAAATACCGCGAGGCGAACACCCGCGAATCGCTGGATACGCCGCCAGCGGAAGGGCGGATCATCTCGCGGGCGGTGGTGTCCAATACGCCGGCGTATCCGAAGAAGCTGCCGATCGTGCTGATCGCGACGCTGGCGACCTTGATGCTGACCGCGGGCGTGGTCATCACCGGCGAGCTGCTCCGCCTCACGGCGCCGCGCGCGGCGAACCCGGCGCCGGCCATGGGCAACATGGCGGATGTCATGGTGCTTGCGGCGCGGGTGGAGCCGATGATCTCCGCGCGTCCGGTCCACACGACGGCCGCCGTTGCGCCACCTCCGACGCCGGCGCCGGTCGAGGCGGCGCGTGCGGCGCCCATTGAGCCGCCCGCGACGGCCATGCAGCCAGCCGAGGCGCCGGCGCTCGAGGCGGCCAAGCCGACGCCGCCATTGAGCGAGATCGAGCAGCTCGCAGCCGGCCTGCTCGCCGCAGGCGACGGCGCCCGCAAGATCACCGTGCTCGGCACGGCCGGCGGCGAGGCCGTCACGGTCACCGCGCTCTCCATCGCCCGCACCCTGGCCCGTGAGGCCCGCGTGGTGCTGGTCGACCTCGCCGGCAGCCCGCAGATGCTCGCAAGCCTCTCGGTCGATCCGGCCGCACCGGGCCTGATCGAACTGATGCTGGGCGAGGCATCCTTCTCTTCCATCATCACCAAGGACCAGGCCTCGCGGCTGCATCTGGTCAACGCCGGCCGTCCCGGCGCCGACCGCGGCCAATTGCAATCGCCGCGGCTCGCGCTCGCGATCGACGCGTTGCTGCGCGTCTACGATCACGTGCTGCTCGACGCCGGCAATGCCTCCGACCTGCCGGCCGAACTCCTGACCGCGGGCGCGCGCGCCGTCGTCGTGCCCGATCCCAACATGCCCGCCGAGGCGCGCAGCCAGATGAGCGAGCAGCTGCGCGAGGTTGGCTTTGGCGCCGTCACCATGCTGAAGGCGCCGGTCGAGAGTGCCAACCGCAATCAGCCAGGCGCGCGCGGGGTCGCCGCCTAATCGTCGTCCTTCGCGGCGCCCGTGCGTGGCTGCAGCGCGCCGCGCAGGCGCTGCGCGAGGCGAAACAGAGCAGGGCTGTGCTTGACGGCATGCTTGGCCCAGCCGACCGCCGCCATCATCGCCGCGGCCCCCCGTCCACGCGCGGTGAGCGGCACGAAGCTGTCGAAGATCGGCTCGTCGTCCTTGCAGAACATCCGCTTGTAGTCGTCCGAACCGATACCGAGATCGAGCGCGCGAAAATCCTTTTGCGCGTAATGATCGATGATCGAGCGCATCAGGATCAGTCCTGGACTCCAGCGCGCATTCTCCGACAGCGTGTAGGTGTTGAACATCATCGAGAAGCGGTTGCCGTCGGCGACGCCGGCGAACAGCGCGATGATCTCGTCATCGCAGCGCAGCGCGTGAATCTGGATGGCGCGATGGCCGCAGCCGAGCCTGGCCATGCAGGCGTGGCGCACGAAGGCTTCGATGCCTGGTTCAGCGAACACGTTCGGCAGCTTCTGCTCGGCCATCCGCACCGGCTTTGTCAGGAAGAACCAGTCGAGCAATTCGGCGATCTCGGCGTCGCTCTCCGCGACCAGGTAGCGATAGCCGGGCAGCGCCTGCAGCTTCTTTTCCTTGCTCTTCAGCCGCTTGCGAAATGAATTCGACAACAGCGCGGTCGGTGCGGCGCCCGGCGGCATCAACAGCACCGGGCAGTCGTTCACGGAGGGCTGGTGCGGCCATTGCGCGAACGGATTGGTGAGGTCACGCCAACGCCGCGGCTGCTGCGCCAGAGCGAGGACGTCGACGCTGCCATGGCCACGCAATCCCGCGAGCAGCGTGTCGAGATCGCCAGCGTTGGCGCGCGCGGCGAAGTCGCGATCCATCAGCGGCATGTTGAAGGTCGTGTGCTTGCCGCCCATGAAAGTCGCTATGCTGACTCCGAAGCTGTGCCGCAGCGTCAACGGCAGCAGCAAAAGCGGGCGCTGCTCGGCGTCACGGGCGACGACGATGAACGGCGTGGCATGCTCGCGCGCGCCGACGTCACGCTGCCACGCGCTCAGCAGGTCGAAGCGCTGGTAGGGCGTAGAGACATGTTCGGAGGCTTCGAGCGCGCGCCAGATCGGTTCGGCGGCGGCGAGATCCGACACGATGTCGACGCGTGCGAGCCCCGACGGCAGCCGCCGCGCAGGCGCCTGCGCCGTCCGGCTCTCGATCACGGCGGCCATGGTCATCGCGCAGCTCGCGTTGTCGTGGATATCGTCTTGGGATTTTGTTGCTTAGGGTCGGCAGACCCTCGCAAAGAAGTCTCAACAAAAGGTAATGGCAATGACATCGTCCCAAAACGGGAAAGGGATGAAGAAAGACCTGTCCAAATCGGCTCCGGCCACGCGATCTTAAGGCGCGATGATCTTAACATCCCATGGCGACGTGATCGCGCCATGGTCTGAAACCATCAGGTGGGCGCGGGCGGCTTGGTTTCAAGTGCATCTTTCGGAAGGGACGTAAGGATTTGTCGTCGGACAACAGGTGGCTGCGCAGTGCCCGGCTCGAGCTGGCTTACTTCAGCGGTCGCACGCTCACCGCCTCGCGCGCCACCGGCGGCGCCGGCGCCGTGCTGCGCTTCGAGCGGGTGCGGCCGCGGCGCAGCGGCGCGTTCCAGCCGCTGAAGCAGGCCGAGATCACGCCCGGCTTCCTCGACAAGGTGATCCGCGCGCTGAAGCGCTGGGGCTATGACATCGTCTCGCTCGACGAGGCCTGCGACCGCTCGGTCCGGCTGGCCCAGAGCCGCCGTTTCGCCTGCATCACCTTCGACGGCGCGGCGAAAGACCTGATCACGCATGGCTATCCCGTGCTCGCCCGCCATGGCGTGCCGTTCACGGTCTATGTGCCCTCGGCGTTTCCGGACGGGCTGGGCGAGGCCTGGTGGCTGGCGCTGGAGGCTGTGATCACGCGCGAGGCCCGCATCAGCCTCGTGATCGACCATCGCGAGCAGCGCTTCAACGTGTTCACGCCGGCCGAGAAATACGAGCTGTTCGCCTATCTCGCGGGCTGGCTGCGCAAGCTGCCTCCGGCCGAGCTGTCGGTGGCGATTCGCGATCTCTGCTCGCGCCATTCGGTCGACCTTGCCGCGCTGACGCGCGAGGCGTCGATGGACTGGGCCGACATCACCCGTCTTGCCGCCGATCCCAACGTCACGATCGGCAGCGCCACCGTGCATCATCATCTGCTCGCCAATCTCAGGGATGCCGAGGCGCAACGCGAGATCGCGATGGGCAAGGCGGTGCTGGAGACGGCGTTGCGGCGCCCGGTCCGGCACATGGCCTATCCGTTCGGCGATCGCGACAGCTTCCGCCGCAGCGACGTCGTGCTCGCGGAGCAGGCGGGCTTCGTCAGCGCGGCTTCCAGCATCGGCGGTGTCGTGCAGAGCGAGGGCCGCACCAACCTGCACATGCTGCCGCGGATCGCCTGGGACGGCCGCTCGCGCTCGCTGCGCGCCTTGAAGGTGCTGATGGCCGGTGTCACCTTGCCGCGCGAAAAATCTGCGCCGCTGGCCAAGCTCGATCTCGGTTGATCAGCTTTGCTGTCGCTCCGGGTCAGGGCGCAGCATCCAGCTCACGATCGGCATCGCCGGCAGCACCCAGCCGATGCCGACGACGACGTAATACACCGCCTGCAGCCAGCCGGAATTGGCGATCAGGGGGAATTGGGCCATCACCATGCCCATCATCGACCAGGCGAAGGCGAGCAGGAGCAGCGCGACGGCGCCGAGGAATTTGCGGGTGCGGATCGTCATGACGGGATTGTCAGCCTTGGCTGGGGGCGGCGCGGCTTGCGCGCGATTTCCCCGGGATTATAAGGGCCTGCCAGCCCCGGTTCAATCGAGCGCTCAACATCCATGACCACGGTTCCTCACCCAAGAGACCTCGCCGCGATCCGCATCTGGCTGCTCATCGTGGCCGGCCTGATCGCGCTGATGGTGCTGGTCGGCGGGGCGACGCGGCTGACCGAATCCGGGCTGTCGATCGTCGAATGGAAGCCGGTCACCGGCAGCCTGCCGCCGCTGTCGGAGCAGGCCTGGTCTGAGGCCTTCGAAGCCTACAAGACCATTCCGCAGTACCGGCAGATGAACGCCGGCATGAGCCTGCACGACTTCAAGACCATCTTCTGGTGGGAGTGGAGCCACCGGCTGCTCGGCCGCGTCATCGGCATGGTCTATCTGCTGCCGTTCCTGTGGTTCCTGTGGCGCGGCGCCGTATCCGGCCCGCTCGGCCGAAGGCTGTGGCTGATCTTCGGCCTCGGCGCGCTGCAGGGCGCGGTCGGCTGGTGGATGGTGGCCTCGGGCCTGACCGAGCGCACCGAAGTGTCGCAGGTCCGGCTGGCGACGCATCTGTCGCTGGCGCTTCTGATCTATGCCGCGATCGTCTGGACCCTGCGGCGGCTCGCGCCGCGCGAGGAGGCCGAGGTGCCGGCGCGGCTGCGGCTGATGGCCTGGGTGCTGGTCGGCGTCACCTTCGTGCAGCTCTATCTCGGTGCGCTGGTCGCGGGCCTGCGGGCAGGGCTCATCTACAACACGTGGCCTGAGATCGACGGCAGCCTGATCCCGAAGGCGGCCAATCTGTGGATCCAGTCGCCGTGGTGGATCAACCTGTTCGAGAACGATTTGACGGTGCAGTTCATGCATCGCATGACCGCCTACACGCTGCTGGCGCTGGCGGCGTGGCACGCCTTCGACGTGATGCGCGCGGGCGCCGGCCGCACTGTCGTGCGCGGCGCGCACCGGCTGCTCGCGGCCATCCTGGTGCAGGCGGTGCTCGGCATTCTGACCTTGCTCGCGCTGGTGCCGATCTCGCTGGCGCTGCTGCATCAGGGCACGGCCATCATCGTGCTGACCTTCGCCGTGCTGCAGGCCGAACGACTGTCGCCGCGGCGGGTCGTTGCGGTCGCGGTGCCGCAGGCGGCGGTGGCCGCGGGGTAGGCGGGGTAGGGCTTCTCCTTCGTCATTGCGAGGAGCGAAGCGACGAAGCAATCCAGAGTCCCGCCCACGACTCTGGATTGCTTCGCTTCGCTCGCAATGACGTGGAGGCATTGGTTTTCCGCCTCGCTTGACGTCATTTTGTGCGCCAATCTCCGCTGTCATCGCCCGGCTTGACCGGGCGATCCAGTATCCCAGAGACGGCTGTGAGTCCTCGATGGGCCGCGGCGTACTGGATCCCCGCCTTCGCGGGGATGACGACTGAGTGTGAGGTGCGATCATCGTCTTCCTCAGTCAAAGGACACAGGCTCTCATCCTCGCGCGCTGACAGCGCCGAGCCATGCCGGTCGTTTCGCCCTCGAAAAACGCGAGGGCGCGGGGAAGGCCGGATGCCTGGCCGGCACCCATGGCCCGCGTGCAACAAAAAGCGCACGCGGCGGTCACCACAGGTACGGCCTGGAACACCCGGCCTTCCCCGCGCGATGGTTTTAACGCTTATACGCGATCTCCCCGGGGACCGGGCTGTCTTGCCCCCGTCACCTCGCGCGATGCGTGAGCACCGGCACGAGACTTGGCGCCAGCATCGGGGCGCCAGGACCACGCGACTTCGCCGTCCATGACGGGCCGCTCGTCCGCGCAGACTTTCGTCCACGCACGGCCCACCACGTCCACCGCATTCCCAATCCCACGCAACTGGACGATCCGGAAGCGCCCCTCGGCTGGATAGGAACAGAAAGAGAACATAAACTGAGTTGGGCGGTTTGGCAAGACTATTTCCCGTGCTGCACCCAGCGGGGCGACAGGCGGGTTTTCTGTATTCAACTTTGGTAACGCATAGGGTACCAATGATTGGGTCCGGGAATATCTTGATGAGAACGGCGACAGTCCGTTTCGTCGCTGGTTTGACGCTCTCGATTCACGAGCTGCCGCCTTCGTCACGATTGCGATCAGCCGTGTTGCCGACGGCAACACCTCGAACGTGAAGGCGATCGGCGAGGGCGCGGCCGAAGTGCGGATTGATCGTGGACCGGGTTATCGGGTGTATTTCGGATGGCAGGGCAGGACGCTCGTGATCCTGCTGGGCGGCGGCACCAAACGGCGGCAACAGAACGATATCGAAGCCGCATTGAAACGATGGCGCGACTACAAAGCTCGCAGCTGATGGGAGCCGAGCATGGCTTTGACGAGGGACTTCCGAGAGACGGTGCAAGCGCGCGCGGAACGCGATCCGGCTTTTCGCGAAGCGATGTTCCAGGAGGCCGTAAGCGCTCTGCTGTGCGGAGAGGTCGATGACGGGCGCGCCGGCCTGCGTGCCTACATCAATGCAACAATTGGCTTTGACGCGTTGAGCAAGGCGCTCGGCCGACCGCCGAAGAGTCTGATGCGAATGTTTGGTCCTTCGGGCAACCCGACGGCCGAGAACCTGCTTGCTGTAATCAACGCGTTGCAGGCCGAGACGGGCGTGCAGCTCGAAGTGCGTGTAGCCGCTGCGGAGTGAGGGGCTTTCGATGAGGAGCGAGTATGACTTCTCGAATGCGGAGCGGGCCAAGTTCTTTCGCAAGGACGCGCGAATGATCCCGCCCGTGCATCTGGAGCCAGATATCCTGGATCACCTGGCCGGACTTGCCAGCGCTCGGGCGTGTCGCTGAGCGAATTGGTCAACACGCTCCTCAAGGAAGATATTGAGCGGATCGAGGCTGCGAAATAGCGCTTTGGGAGTTGTGCGGAGGGCCTCATGATGCCTTCCCGTCGTCGAGCTTTTCAAGGCGACTGGCTGGCGTGCGCGCCAACGAGACTCTGAAGAAGACTGCGGGGCTCTAGCGTTCGCTTAGAAAAGGAAAACGCACCTACGAGCAAAGGTCACGTTGCCTAGCCCTATGAGGAATTAGGCCAACGACTGATAGTCGGAAATGATCAGGGCATCAGCTTCGTTATAACCTAGCTTCTCCATCCAGATCTTCTTTGCTCGTTTTTCGAGGCCGGTCAACGAGACCGACCTACAGAACCAGAATGTCGCATTTCTTTTCCAAACGGGCACCCGCTTCTTGGTCAACCCGACGCAAAAGTAGAAAGATGCGGATGTGATGCTGAGCATCCCGGTTGGAATGATGATGGATTGAAGCGTAGGCGACATATCAATCCCTTTTTTCCTGATCCGACTCCTATCGAGTTAATCCAAGCCATTGTCCGGAGATGAATCAAGCGCTGGAGATTGGAGATCAGTGGCTTCGTCGCGCGCCGCCCGGCGTCTGGGCTATGCGCGAGCCCTTGTCTCGTTCAATACGTATCGGCCGCGGGGGCGCCCACATATTCTTGCCCGGCTGGATGAAATCTTCTCAGCAATACCCCGTCACGCCGCAGGCATAAGGCAGGCGGAACATGTAGCTCGTATAGCCGTCGCCGCCGTAATACGGGCCCTGGTAGTCGTAGGAGAAGGCGCGGCCGTAATAGCCGGGCAGTTCCTGGCGGCCGAGCAGGAGCGGGGTCGAGGGCAGCATCGGGGAGATCAGCGAGTCCTGGTCTTTCACCACGACAACCGCAGGCGGGGCTTTCACGGCGCGGCGGGCCTTGTAGTGGACGACCTTGTCGTGAACGGCGGGCAGGTCGGCTGCGAGCACGACGCCATTCGCCGCGATGGCTGCCAGCAGCATCATGATCACCAACGTTCGCATTCTGCTCTCCTTGCCTCTGTTGGACGGCTCGCGCGCTGCCGTTCGACCTCGGTGTCGATGGCTGCGCCGGAGCCGCCCGCGCGATTCCATGGCGGGCAGGATGGGCCTTTTATGGTTAACGAAAACCTTCCAGCCTCGGAACCCGGCTGCAATCACCCGTAGAAGGACGGGATTTTTCAGCTTTCGTTAAGTTCTGCTGGTGCAAGCTTACGGCCGCCGGCGATTTTGAAGGCTGGCTGACGCGAGCGGCCAATGCCCGCGTCCGGGGCGAAATCTCTGCTGCATTTCATCAGAGTCTCAGACCAGAAGGGTTTCGAGCATGTCGGTCATCGTGATGTCGGCGTCCGCACGTCAGAGGCTGCTGTCACGGACTGAATCGTCGCAACCACGTCTTGCCAATGCAGACGAGGACGCTGCACGTCGCCAGGCGCTGACGGTGCGCCGGTCGATCGCGACCGCCGAGTTTCCGCTGACGAGCTCCGCGCATGCGATGCTGCTGGCGGTGCTGAGATAGATGACGAGTTAACGAGGGCGCGGTCCGAGAAGCCGGCAACGGCCTGACCGTGGGACGAAGGAGAGCGCGGAAGGCCAGGGGGGCCGCCGCGCTCTCTTTGTTTGGACGTGCCGCTCTTGGTCTCTCGTCATGCCCGGGCTCGACCCGCCCGCCTGGCCGAAGAGATGGATGGCCGGGTCAAGCCCGGCCATGACGTGGAGAGAGCGATGCTCGCCTCTCGACCTGCCGGGCTCGCGGCGCGATCGGCAGGAAGGTCTCTCGGCCTACGCCCCCAGCGCCTGCTCGAGATCCGCGATCAGGTCTTCCTTGTCCTCGATGCCGACGGAGATGCGCACGATGTCGGGGCCGGCGCCGGCCTTGATCTTGGCGGCATCGTCGAGCTGGCTGTGGGTGGTCGAGGCCGGGTGGATCACCAGCGAGCGGGTGTCGCCGACATTGGCGAGATGCGAGAACAGCTTCAGGTTCGACACCAGCTTGACGCCCGCATCGTAGCCGCCCTTGAGCGAGAAGGTGAACACGGCACCGGCACCCTTCGGGCAGTATTTGCGCGCCAGCGTGTGATACTTGTCCTCGGGCAGGCCGGCATAGCTCACCGACGCGACGGCCGGATGCTTGTTGAGATAGTCGGCGACCGCCTTGGCGTTGTCGCAGTGCTTCTGCATGCGCAGCGGCAGCGTCTCGATGCCGGTGAGGATCAGGAAGGCGTTGAACGGCGACAGCGCGGGGCCGAGGTCGCGTAGGCCGAGCACACGGCAAGCAATGGCGAAGGCGAAATTGCCGAAGGTCTCGTGGATGCGAATGCCATGGTATTCCGGACGCGGCTGCGTCAGCATCGGATATTTGTCGCCGCTGCCGGCCCAGTCGAAGGTGCCGGCATCGACGATGATGCCGCCGATCGAGTTGCCGTGGCCGCCCAGGAACTTGGTCAGCGAGTGCAGCACGATGTCGGCGCCGTGGTCGATCGGGCGGATCAGGTAGGGCGAGGCCAAGGTGTTGTCGACGATCAAGGGCACGCCGGCCTTGCGCGCGACCTGGGCAATCGCCTCGATGTCGGTGATGCTGCCGCCGGGATTGGCGATGGACTCGATGAAGATCGCCTTGGTGCGCGGGCTGACCGCAGCCTCGAAGGTCGAGACATCATCGGTGTCGGCCCACACCACGTTCCAGCCAAAGCTCTTGAACGAATGCGTGAACTGGTTGATCGAGCCGCCATAGAGCTTTCGCGCGGCGATGAATTCGTCACCAGGGGACAGAAGCTGCTGCAAGGCCACGACCTGCGCGGCATGGCCCGAGGCGACCGCGAGCGCGGCGGTGCCGCCTTCGAGCGCGGCGACGCGCTCCTCCAGCACCGCGTTGGTCGGGTTGCCGATGCGGGTGTAGATGTTGCCGAACGCCTGCAGGCCGAACAGCGAGGCGGCATGATCGGCATCGTTGAACACGAACGACGTGGTTTGATAGATCGGCGTCGCCCGCGCGCCGGTGGTCGGGTCGGGCTGGGCGCCGGCGTGAATGGCGAGGGTGGCAAATCCCGGAGCACGTTCGGTCATGATGTTTCCTCTTGACTTGATCCCTCGCGCGGCGGCGCCGGCCGGCAGGGTGGATGATGGGAGACGGTGTCGACAGCGCGCATTTGTGCGCCTCCACGTCATCCCGGCGAAGGACATTTGCCACCGGCCAGGATGGCGTCAAGGTGGGCTGCGACAAACAATCGGATTTGAAATGCGTTGCTGTGTCGCGCCACTGAAGCGACACGTTCCTTTCGCAGATGCGTTACGTGGGATCGCTTCTGTCCTTTGCGGCGCGGTCGGCCGCTGTGGTGGCGCCGCCGCCGACGCTGGTGCGGTTGAGAGACAGTCGCATGCCCTGGGTCGGGATCGGCGCGCGCTTGGCGCTGATGGTGCGGGAGTTGACGCCCATCCAGGAGATCTCCGACGACAGCCGGCCGTATTCGATCTTGGGGCAACGGTTCATGACCACCTTCATCCCGGCGGCCTCGGCCTTCTCGGCCGCCGCATCATCACGTGCGCCGAGCTGCATCCAGATCACCTTCGGCAAGGGTGAGAGCTTCAGCGCCTCGTCGACCACGGGCATGATGTGCTGGGAGCTCCGGAAGATGTCGACCATGTCGAGCGGACGGCCGATGTCGGCGAGCGAGGCGACGAAGGGCCGGCCCATCAGGCTCTTGCCGACATGGCCGGGGTTCACAGGGATCATGTCATAGCCGCGCTGCACCAGATATTTGAACGCGAAGAAGCTCGGCCTGATCTCCGATGGCGAGGCGCCGACCATCGCGATCACCTTCACGCCGTTCAGGATGCTGCGGATGTAGTCGTCGGGATAGGTGTCGTGATTCATGGGCGTGCGCTTCTACTCGTTGTCGTCATTCCGGGGCGTGCGCAGCACGAGCCCGGAATCCATAACCACGATCGGGAGTATGGATTCTCAGATGCGCAATTGCGCATCATAGCTCGCCCTCTGGGTGCCCCGGAATGACGAAGTTAGTGAGACCGTCATTGCGAGGAGCGAAGCGACGAAGCAATCCAGGGGCTCGGGTGGGACTCTGGATTGCTTCGCTGCGCTCGCAATGACGGGGGAAAGTGCGGGGTAAACTACTCATCCCGCCACGTGGGCGTCCGCTTGTCGATGAAGGCGCCGATGCCTTCCTCTGCGTCGCGGGCGAGCATGTTCTGCGTCATCACCTCTGCCGCATAACGATAGGCGTCGGCAAGGTTCATTTCGGCCTGGCGGTAGAACGCCTCCTTGCCGAGCTTGACCGTGTAGGCGGATTTGAGCGCCACTTGTTGTGCCAGCGCAATCGCCTGATCGCGTTCCGTGCCGGCTGCGACCACGCGGTTGACGAGGCCGATGTCGCGGGCGCGGGCGGCCGGCACCGGCTCGCCGGTCAGCAGCATCTCCATCGCCTGCTTGCGGCTGA
This sequence comes from Bradyrhizobium oligotrophicum S58, assembly GCF_000344805.1. Lineage (NCBI taxonomy): Bacteria > Pseudomonadati > Pseudomonadota > Alphaproteobacteria > Hyphomicrobiales > Nitrobacteraceae > Bradyrhizobium > Bradyrhizobium oligotrophicum. The sequence continues at coordinate 3,833,538 of NC_020453.1, forward strand.
TGTTGCGCGACAGCGCCACCATGGGCGTCGAGCAGAACAGGCCGATATCGACGCCGGGCGTAGCGAAGGCTGCCGCCTCGGAGGCCACGGCGAGATCGCAGCTCGCGACCAGTTGACAGCCGGCGGCCGTGGCGATGCCCTGCACGGAGGCGACGACGGGTTTGGGCAGCTGCACGATCGCCTGCATCATGGCGCTGCAGGCGTTCATCAGCTTGGCGAAGAAGGCGCGTCCGCGATCGGCATCGTTGCGACGCGCGGTGAGCTCCTTGAGGTCATGTCCGGCGCAGAACGCCGGGCCGTTCGCTGCAATCACCACGGCCCGCACGGCCTTGTCGGCACCGATCTCAGCCAGGGCCTGATGCAGCTCCGTGATCAGCGGCTCCGACAGCGAGTTGCGCTGCGCCGGCCGGTTAAGTGTCAGCACCGCGACGGGTCCCGCCATCTCGCGCAACAGGATCGGCGCATCGGCGGCATGGGCGAGGGCAGGAGCAGGCATTGCGGTTTCCGTTTGGCGATTTCCGTGTGGGCGCGTCGTTGCGGCTAATGTAACAGAAGGCAAGGCGACAGAGCAGGGGGAGACATGACAGCGAAGATGACACCAGCGGACATCGAAGCGTTCCTGCACGCGGAATTTCCGCAGGCGTTCCGGACCGGCGGCGACATTTCGATCGAGAGCGCCGACGGCAGGAGCTGCCGGATGCGCCAGCGCTTCAACGAGCGCATGTTGCGCCCCGGCGGCACGGTCTCCGGGCCGACCTTGATGGCGCTGGCCGATTTCGCGATGTACGTGGTGCTGCTGTCGGCGATCGGGCCGGTCGGGCTCGCCGTGACCACGAATCTCAACATCAACTTCCTGCGCAAGGGCGCGGCCGGCGCCGATGTGCTGGCCGAGGCACGGATCTTGAAGCTCGGCAAGCGGCTGGCGGTCGGCGAAGTCACGCTATTGTCAGGAGAATCGCCCGATCCGATCGCCCACGTCACGGCCACCTATTCCATTCCGAACGCGTGATGATTTCGAGGGTATTATTGCACCATATTTACAAGTCTCTGTTTTTACTGTATTAATTTCTCGTGGATGGCGTTGACGAATGCAGGCGGCTTCTCTAGAAGCTGCGACCAGTTCGGCGCGTCACCGCGCCGCAATCTCCCTTTCACGGAAATCTCTCATGAAAACCTTTTCGGCAAAGCCGGCCGAGGTCCAGAAGAAGTGGGTCGTGATCGACGCCAAGGGTCTGGTCGTCGGTCGTCTCGCCACGCTGGTCGCCATGCGGCTGCGCGGCAAGCACCTCCCGATCTACACGCCGCACGTCGACTGCGGCGACAACGTCATCATCGTCAATGCCGCGCACGCCGTGCTGACCGGCCGCAAGCGCGAGCAGAAGGTGTACTACAAGCACACCGGCTATGTCGGCCACGTCAAGGAGCGCACTGCGCGCCAGATCCTCGAGGGGCGCTTCCCCGAGCGCGTGATCGAAAAGGCTATCGAGCGCATGATCCCGCGCGGGCCGCTCGGCCGCGTGCAGATGGGTAACCTGCGTGTCTATGGCGGCCCCGATCACCCGCACGAGGCGCAGAGCCCCGAGAAGCTCGACATCGCGAAGTTGAACCGCAAGAACACGAGGGCCGCATAAGATGGCCGAAAGCATCCAGTCTCTCGATCAGCTGTCGCAGCTCAAGGGCGCCGTCACCGCGCCGGACGCTCCGAAGTATGAGAAGAAGGTCGACAAGTTCGGCCGCGCCTATGCCACCGGCAAGCGCAAGGACGCGGTCGCCCGCGTCTGGATCAAGCCGGGCTCCGGCAAGGTCACCGTCAACACCCGCGACATCGAAGTCTACTTCGCCCGTCCGGTGCTGCGCATGATGATCGAGCAGCCGATGGTCGTCGCCGCCCGCAAGGGGCAGTACGACGTGATCTGCACGGTCGCCGGCGGCGGTCTGTCCGGCCAGGCCGGCGCGGTCCGTCACGGCCTGTCCAAGGCGCTGACGAACTTCGAGCCGGAGCTGCGCAGCGTCCTCAAGAAGGGCGGCTTCCTGACCCGCGACTCGCGCGTCGTCGAGCGTAAGAAGTACGGCAAGGCCAAGGCCCGCCGCTCTTTCCAGTTCTCGAAGCGCTGATCTCCTGGGTTCGGTTACGGCCGGATCCATCAGCTTCACATACGTACGGGCGCCCTTGCGGGCGCCCGTTTTGTTTGTGACGTTGCGCGGATCAGGCGCTGGCGCGGCGCGCGGTCAGCCACTGGCTCGGCGCCAGCGGCTTCGACACCACGCGGACCTCGCCGATGCTGCCGATGAAGCCGTCGGACGGCGCGCGATCCCACCAGCCGCAGCCGAGCGCCCAGGGCTGGGACGCCGCCACGCTCGCGATGCCATTGCCGCCGATCACGCTGCGCACGACGGGCGCGCCCTCGATGTAGAGCACGGTGGAATTATCGGCGGGATCGTTGACGATGGCGAGGTGATACCAGGTGTCGAGCATGATCTCGCCGGACCAGTCGGTCTGCGGCTGCTTGGTCGAACTCGACGGCACGATCTCCCACTGCACTTCGCGCAAATTCGAGATCGCGAACAGGATCGGCGGCGATTCCGGATCACCGCCGGCATAACCCGGCAGCCAGCCGCGATTGCCGAAGCGGGTCAGGATGTTGCACCAGGCGTGGTCGGCGGCCTTCCAGTTCGGATCGATCTTGATGAAGGCCTCGACCGTGTAGCCGGATGCGAACGTCGCGGCGTTGATCGGCGCGTTGGCCGCGGTCGTGAACCAGCTGAAGCGGCCTGCACCCTGCTTGGTGGTGTTGAGGAACTGGACGCTGCCCGGCGCTGACGATAGGCGATGCTTGTCGGCGGTGAAGACGACGTCGGCGACCTGGGCGGCGCCCGCGAGCGAGGCGCGCTGCATCGGGTTCGCCGCGGTGAGGTCCGACAGCGCAGTGCCGGCCGCAACGGCCTTGCCGATCGCGTTAGTGTCGATCCGCCAATGCGCCACGGTCTCGGCGACAAGGGAATAGTCCTGCGCGTTCGCGGGCGGCACCACCACCGGCTCCGGCGCTTCGGTGTAGTTGGCGTAGAGATCCTGCTTGACGCGTGGCAGGATCGGCGTGCCGGCGAAGGCCGGCAGGTGACAGAAATTGGTGAAGCGCGAAAAGCGCCGGCGGAAGTCGATGTCGATGGAGAACTCGTGATTGTCCTCCGTCAGCCAGGCGCGGTCGAACTGCTTGAGGCTGTCCTTCGGCTTCTCGACCACCCAGGGCGAGAACGAGGCGACGTCGATCTTGTTGGCCGTGAAGTCGAACTCGTACAGCCGCATCAGGCCGTTGCCGCCCTGATAGGCCATCTGGTAGTCGACGACCATCTCGAACACGGGATTGTGGAAGTCGTTGACCTTCGTCAGCAGCGCGCCGCCATGGTAGTGGCCGTTCAGGGTCATGAAGATCTGGTCGTTGCTGCGGATCAGCTTCTCCCAGAGATACTGGCCGTAGGCGACCTCGAGCGGGCTCGTGCCTTCATTGGCGATGTTGAGCAGCTGGTGATTGGCCAGGATGACAGGAAACATCGGGTGGCGCGCGATCATGCTGCGCGCCCAGGCGATGGCGTCGTCCGAGGCGCGCCAGGACAGCGACAGCACCATGAAGCTGACGCCGCAGGCGTGGAACACATGCGCCTCGTGCCAGCCGCTCGGATGACGCTCCAGGAACGTGCGCTGCTTCGCGGCGCGGCTGGCCGGAAACCAGGACAAATACGGCTCGGACGTGCCGCGCTGCGCATCGGTGCCCGCGCTCTGGCTTGCCGCGCTCTCGAACTCCAGCGCCTGCAGCACGTCGTGATTGCCGGCCAGCACCGAATACGGCCGTCCGGCGTTCTCCAGCAGCTTCATCGCGGCGTCCGCAACCGCCCATTGCTGCGGATGCTTGGACTGGTCGACGACGTCGCCGAGATGGATCGTGAACGGGATGTGATACTTCGCGGCATTGTCGACGATGAACTGCGTCTGCGCCGGGTAGGGCGTGCTGCCATATTGGCGCTGATAGGCCTGGCCTTCTTCCGACGTCGCATAACGGGAGTAGAACTGCGTATCGGGGAGGACGGCGAGCGCGAAGCTGGTCGTGACGTGATGATGGTGAGGATGCATGCGCCAATGCGCGTGCGCGGCCTGGCCGGGCAGCAGGCTGGCGCCGAGGCCCAGCGCGGAAACCCCCATCGCGTTGCGCAGCAGCGTGCGTCGGTCCATGCCGTGGGCCGTCTCCGGTCCGCGCGCCACCTGCTTGTCGTTTGATGAATCGTCGTCGAAAGACATTCTCGTTCCCACCATGAGCGGCGGATCGCGCCGCGGCGGGAATGTGTTAGGGAGATATGATCTCAAATTTGAGAAGGTTTCTTTTCGTTTCCATGAGCCGTGCAGCAGAACCGGGAAGTCCTTGATTCAGCACCCACGGTCCGCAACTGTCGTTGGCATCGTTGGGGATTTTGCAATCAAAGCGGGCGCTGCCGTCGAGCACTTGCTCGTCTTTTTGATTCCTGTTTGCTGCACTTTACGCAGCAATTTGCCGACGAGTTGCGTCTAGCTTTTCGAGAAAAGTTGGTATCCCAGGCAAACCTCTTTCCAACAAACCGCCCGCTAGGTTGATCGTGACAAGGCTGCGCTAACCAAAGTTTCCGCGCCGCCACAGCAACCGAGGTGATGGATGGCGCTCGACAGCATGACCCTCGACATCGTAGCGACGATGGTCGCGGCGCTGCTTGGCGCCATGTTGCTCCATTTCGGCCGACAGGAGAACACGCCGGCGCTGCGCTGGTGGGGCGCGGCCTACATTCTCGGCGCCGTCGCGATCGCGCTGTGGACGCTGGTCGGCGAGCTCTATGGCGAGGTGGTGTCGCTGGTCCTGAGTTCGATCGGGCTGATCGCCACCGCCATGGTGTGGAATGCGGCCCGCGTGTTCCACGGCAAATCGCCCAGCGGGCCGGGGCTCGCGCTCGGCGCGACCGTCTGGATCGTGGGCGGCATGCTGATCGATCCCTCGGCGCAGGCACTGCGACTGACGATCGGCGCCGCGCTCGTCGTGATCTACGCAACGCTGACGGCCGCCGAGCTGTGGCAGGAGCGGCGGCGGACGCTGCACAAGCGCTGGCCGGCGCTGATCGTGCCGGTGATGCACGGCTTCGTCCTGATGCTCCCGATCCTGCTCGGCAACGTGCTGCGCGATTCCGATGGCGCATTCGCTGCGGCCTGGGTGACGATCTTCTCGATCGAGCTCGTGCTCTATGCCGTCGGCACCGTGTTCGTGATCTTCATGCTGGTGTCGGAGCGCATCGTCAGCGCCCACAAGCGCGCGGCGACCACCGATCCTCTCACCGGGCTGCTCAACCGGCGCGGCTTCGCCGATGCCTGTGCGCAGATGATCGATCGCGAGGCGCGCGAGCAGCGGCCGGTCAGCGTTCTGATCTTCGACATCGATCATTTCAAGTCGATCAACGACAGCTTCGGTCATGCCGAGGGCGACGAGGTCCTGAAGCTGTTTGCGAAGGTCGTGGTCGACAATCTGCGCCTCACCGATCTTTCGGGTCGGATCGGCGGCGAGGAGTTCGCAGCACTTTTGCCCTGCTCGATCGATGAGGCAATGGTCGCGGCCGAGCGTGTCCGTGAAGCATTCGCGGCCTCCGGCGTGGTGTGCGAGGACAAGCCGGTCGATACCACCGTCAGCATCGGCGTCGCCGGCGGGCCGGCCTGCACCGAGCTCGACGTGCTGCTCGCGGCCGCCGACACCGCGCTCTACAAGGCCAAGCGTTCGGGGCGTAACCGTGTCGAGGCGTCGGCCGAGCTGCCGCTGTCGCTGGACCGCTACCGCCGGCAGCGCGCAGCTGTCGCGATGCCGCGGGTTCAGCCGGAGCAGGCGGTCATTTCCAACTGAGTCCTTGGCCGGCAAGGCGCGGCTTTCTCTCGACTTCCGTCTGGGCTAGACACGGTCTCCAGACAACGAGGGAGGCCGACAGACCATGATCACGGAAATCGCCCAGATCGACGTCAAGCCGGGCACGGAGAAGGATTTCGAGGCCGCGGTGGCCAAGGCGCGCGCTGCCTTCGGACGCTCCAAGGGGTTTCACGGCTTCGAGCTGCACAAGTCGGTCGAGAAGCCGCAGCGCTACCGCCTGATGGTGAAATGGGAGACGCTGGAAAACCACACCGTGGATTTCCGCGGCTCGGAGAACTTCACCGAGTGGCGCGGCCTGGTCGGGCAGTATTTCGCCGCGCCTCCGGATGTCGAGCACACCGAGACTGTGCTGACCTCGGCCGGCTGAGACCGCGTGTGTCCGCTGCTCCGGACGGAACTCCAGCATGACGCATGACGATCTGGTCGAAGCCTACTCTGCACCGGGGCGGCACTACCACGATCTTCGCCACGTCCAGGATTGCCTCGGATGGCTCGATCGCGTCGCGGACCTCAGCGTCCGCGACCGTGAGATCCTGACCCTGGCGATCTGGTGGCACGATGTTGTCTATGATCCCACGCGGCCCGACAATGAAGAGCAGAGCGCGCTCCTCGCCGAGCGTCACGTCGTGGCCGGGCTGCGTGACGAGGTCGGACGCCTGATCCGGCTGACTCGGACGCACAATGTCGCGCCCGATGACCGGCTCGGTGCGCTGCTCGTCTCGATCGATCTCGCCATTCTCGGCGCCGACGAGGCCAGCTACGACGCCTATGCGGATGCGATCCGGCGCGAATATGCCCATGTGCCGGATGAGGCCTACCGCGCCGGGCGCGCCGCCGTGCTGGAGCGGTTCGCAAACCGGCCGGTGATCTATCCGGATGCGGATTTTGCTGCCGCGCTCGACCGGCAGGCGCGTGCGAATCTCGCGCGCGAGCTGCGAGCTCACGCTCTCCTGCGATAGACGGCCATGCCGAGCAGGCCGACCGCGGCGGCGAACATGATGTAGTAGACCGGCGCAGTCTTGTCGCCCGTGGTCTGCACCATCCAGGTGTTGATGAACGGCGCAAGGCCGCCGAACAGCATGACGCCGAAATTGTACATCAGCGATGCTCCCGTGGCGCGGACGCCGACGGGATAGATCTCGGTCATGAATGCCGGCACGGCGCCGCCGAGAACGCCGAGGATCAGGCCGACCGCCTGCAGCTGCCACAAATGGGCGGTGGTCGGCTCCGCCACCAGCTGCTTGAACAGCACGTAATAGAGGATCGGATAGAGCAGCAGCGCAGGCACGATGACTCCGCGGCGTCCGATTTTGTCCGAGAGCAGGCCCGATGCGAGACCGAGTGGCACATTGGCGAGGCTGACCGCAAGCAGCCCGAGCTGCGCATCGCTCAGTGGCAGTTTGAGTTCGCTCGCGGCATAGGCCGGCAGGAACACCCCGCCGACATAGTAGATCGCGGTGCCGGCTGCGATCAGTCCGAACGACGCCAGCAACTCGCGCGGATGCTTCGTGAAGAGCTGGCCGAGGGTGGTTTTTCTCGAGGGAGCCGCGCTGGCCGCCTTCTCGGTCAGATAGGCCTGGAATTCCGGCGATTCTTCGCATCTGCGGCGCAGATACCAGCCGACCGGTCCGATCAGGATTCCCAGGATGAACGGCACCCGCCAACCCCAACTGGCGAAATCCGCAGGCGACAGGGTCTTGCCGAGCATGACGGCCATCATCGCGCCGAGGGCGAAGGCGAGCGCTTGCGACACCGTTTGAAAGGCACCGTAGAAGCCCTTGCGGCCTTCAGGCGCGAACTCGATCAGCATGGCACTCGCCGAGCCGAATTCGCCGCCGGCAGAAAATCCCTGGATCAGGCGGGCGAGCAGCAGGAGAATAGGGGCGACGATGCCGACGGACGCATAGGTCGGAAGCACGCCGATCAGGCCGGTGCCGAAAGCCATCAGCGTGATCATCACGACGAGCGCCTTCTTGCGCCCGTAGCTGTCGGCGTAGAGGCCGAACACGAGCCCGCCGAGTGGCCGCGCGGCAAAGGCGATTCCGAAGATCGCGAAGGTGGAGAGCAGGGATGCCATCGGATCGTCGGCAGGAAAGAACAGCTTGCCGATGATGGCGGCGAACAGCCCGAACACGGTGAAGTCGAACCATTCGAGGGCATTGCCGATGGTCGAGGACATCACGACGCGACGGCGCATCGCGTCGCCGGACACGTGTTGCATGACTGACCTGTCCATCTATTCGAGGACGTCGTTGACCGGAGAGCGGCTGGGCTGCGGCCCAGCGAGACAGTTCCAATTTACGATGCCGAGAAGCGCTGTCCAGCCCGATGTCTGCGCGCCTGCTGCAAATCGGATGTGGGGCCTCGTGTCACGACGTCGCACAGAACCTCGGTGGCAAGCGCCACAGCCTTTTTGGTGCGTCCCGGATTGATACAGCCGTTGGATAGTGCGTGACCCGTTGCTGGGATGCAGCGCGCGCAACCTCGCATGAGCAGATGTGGCTTGTCTTTTGCCCGCGCTCCACGTGCAATGACGGGCGTCGCTCGTCGCCAGACGACGGCACTACGAGTCTCCCGCGATCCGGGCCTTGGTTTCGATCTTGCCGCGGGCTTAGCCGAAGCTCAGAAGCGCAGCCGCACGCTTCATCACCTGGGACAATTTATGCCGATCATCAACCGCGCCGCCGAGCTCGCCGAAGACGCCAAGGTCTGGCGCCGCGATTTCCACCAGCATCCCGAACTGCTCTACGAGGTGCATCGGACGGCGGCGCGCGTCGCCGAACTGCTGACCTCGTTCGGTGTCGACGAGGTCGTCACCGGCATCGGCCGGACCGGCGTCGTCGGCGTGATCCGCGGCCGCGAGCCGTCGCAACGGGTGATCGGCCTCCGCGCCGACATGGATGCGCTGCCGCTGCAGGAAGTCAGCGACATCCCGCACAAATCGACCATTCCAGGCAAGATGCACGCCTGCGGACATGACGGTCATACCGCGATGCTGCTGGGCGCTGCGCGCTATCTCGCCGAGACCCGCAACTTCGCCGGCACCGCCGTCGTCATTTTCCAGCCGGCCGAGGAAGGCGGGGCCGGCGGCCGTGCCATGGTCGATGACGGCATGATGGAGCGCTTCGGCATCGAGGAGGTCTACGGCCTGCACAATGCGCCGGGCCTCCCGCTCGGAACCGTCGCGACGCGCACCGGTGCCATCATGGCCGCGGCCGACACCTTCGAGGTGCGCCTGAAGGGTCTCGGCGGCCATGCCGCGCGGCCGAACAAATGCGTCGATCCGATCATCGCCGGCGCCCAGATCGTGACTGCGCTGCAGACGATCGTGGCGCGCAACGTCGATCCGGTCGAGAGCGCGGTGCTGTCGATCACGCGCTTCCATGCGGGGACCACGGCCGACAACATCATTCCGCAGACCGCTGTCATCGGTGGCACCGTGCGCACGCTCGACGAGGATATCCGCCGTTTGATGGACGAGCGCTTCAAGAGCGTCGTGACGGGGCTCGCCAACGGCATGGGTGTCGAGGTCGAGATCGACTACGAATGGGGCTATCCGGTCGTGATCAATCACGCCGAGCAGACCGCGTTCGCGGCGGACGTGGCGCGCAGCGTCGTCGGAAATGATCAGGTCAAGACCGACATGCCACCCCGGCTCGGCGGCGAGGATTTCGCCTACATGCTCCAGGTACGTCCCGGCGCGTTCGTGTTCATGGGCATCGGCGAGGGGGCCGGCGTGCATCACCCCGAATATGATTTCAACGACGAGGTGATTCCGCACGGCATCAGCTATTGGGCCAAGCTGGTCGAGACCGCGATGCCGGCCGGCTGAACAGCGAAAGGCTGACGCTCAGATCGCGGCCGCGGCGTCCTCGGTGTGGCGGTCGCTCTTGAAATAGTCGATCATGACCTTGGCGATCGCCATCAGCGGCAGCGCCAGGGTCAGGCCCCAGACGCCGAACACGATGCCGAGCAGGATCTGAAACGCGAACAGCGTCGCCGGCGGGATATCCAGGGCCTGGCGCTGGATCAGCGGCGTCAGCACGTAGCTTTCCATCGCGTGGACGCCGAGGAACAGCACGAAGGCAGAGACCGCCGCGACCCAGCCTGAGGCAAGGCTCGCCAGCACCACGATGACGCCCGCGATGATGGCGCCGACGGTCGGAATGAAGGCGAGCAGGCCGGCCTGGATGCCCAGGATGAACGAGCTCTGGACGCCGATGATGGCAAGCCCGATCCAGGTCACGAGAAACACTGCGAACATGGTCGTGATCTGGGCGATCAGCCAGCGCTCCAGCGTATAGCTGATGCGATCAACGATCACGGTTGCCTGGTCGCGGTACTTCGCCGGCGCCAGGAACAGCAACCCGCTGCGATAGACTGCGGGCTGCGCCGCGAAGGCCAGCCCCAGGAACAACACGATGAAGAAGTTGCCGACGGCGCTGACGGTGCCCAGCAGCAGCTTGAAGGTCTGGCTGACGATGGCGCCGCCGGAGGAGGCCAGCGCGCTCGGCGAGGGCAGGCCGCCCGGCAGGCCATGGGACGGGGCTTGCGTCGGCGTGGTCGAGCCGCCATCGGGGGCGGCGGTGGCCGTGTTGGCGGCGTTGAAATCGAAGAAGCTGGTGTCGATGCCGTTGCGGTCGAGGAAGCCTTTGATGTTGCCGAGCTGCGACTTGATCGTGTCGCTCAGCACCTTGGCCTGGTCCGCGATGGTGGTGCCGCCCAGGAAGACGATGCCGGCCAGCACGGCCGCGAGCGCAACGCAGACGATGGCAAGCCGCACCGGATGCGGCCAGGGCAGCACGCGGCCGAGCAGGCTGGTCATGGCATTGAGCGCGACGCCGAGCAGCATGCCGGAGAACAGCAGGAACAGCGCCGCAGCGTAATACCAGCTGAAGGCCAGCGCCGCCAGGAACAGGATCACCCCGATGCCGCCCACGGTAATGGCCCAGGCCAGGTCGCTGCGGGCCTGAAGGCGTGGGTCTGCGGGGGGGGGCATGAGGCGTCCTCTGTGCTGATCGGCCCTCCCACATTGGCGAAAACCGCTGGCGGATCAAGCGCAGGCTTCGGGGATCGTTTCACGGGCGGAAGCCGCGGGGTTGTCCGGAATTGGCATTGGGGACCCGCGCGGTCATATGTTGATCCGGCTTCGCGAGAGAGGCATGATTTGCAGAGGCATGATTTGTGCCTGCGGGAGAGAAACGGAAACGAGGGCCATGAAGCGTCCGGTGGTCGGCGTGATCGGCAACAGCCATCGCGTCGAGAACAGGTTCACCGTGCAGATGGTGGGCGAGCGTAATTTGAGCGCCGTGGCCGAGGTCGCGGGCGCGCTGCCGCTGATGTTTGCCGGCGTCCCCGAGATTACCGACATCGGCGCGCTGCTCGAAATCGTCGATGGCGTGGTGCTGACCGGGGCCCGCGCCAATGTGCACCCGACCCGTTTCAACACGGAGCCCAGCCTCAAGCACGAGCCCTACGACGTCCATCGCGACGAGGTGGCGCTGCGGCTCTCTGAAGCCTGCGTCGCCAGAGGCATCCCGCTGTTCGGCATCTGCCGCGGCCTGCAGGAGATGAACGTCGCCTTCGGCGGCTCGCTGCATCCGGAGATCCGCGAAATTCCCGGCCGCATGAACCATCGCATGCCCCGGCTGGAGAATGGCGAGATCCATCCCGATCCCACCGTCGTCTTCGCCGACCGCCACGAAGTGCGGCTGACGCCGGGCGGCGCCTTCGCCACGATCCTCGGCTGCGACGCCATCAAGGTCAATTCGCTGCACGGGCAGGGCATCCTCGAGCCCGGCGATCGCGTCGTCATCGAGGGTATCGCCGAGGATGGCACCATCGAAGCCATCCGCATCGCCGAGGCCCCGAGCTTTGCGCTCGGCGTGCAATGGCACGCCGAGTACGATCCGCAGCAGAACCCGATCAATCGGAAGCTGTTCGAGGCGTTCGGGGCGGCGGTGAAGAAGCGCCACCTGTCCTCCTGACGTCGGAGCTGAACCCAGGACGCGTCGAGGCAGACCAAGCTGCAGGACCACATCATCATGTCCTCGTCGCAAGGGTTCCTGGATGCGCCATGTCTTGATCGCTGCAGCTCTGGTGATGGCCTCTCCAGCTCTCGCCCAGAGCACACCGCCAGTCGAAGGGCCGATCACCTGTTCGCTGCCCGTCGCCGCCACGGACTCCCTGAAGAGCCTGAAGCAGCGCTATGGCAATGACGCCGTGGTGCAGGACCTGCCCGGCGCCGAGGGCGAAACGTCCAAGGGCCTCGTGCTGTTTCCGAAAGCCATGGACCGGCGCATCGAGATCGCGTTCATCGAAGACAAGATGAATGCTGTGTCAGGTCTGACCTTGCGTGATACGGCGAAGACCAGCCGCTGGAGCGTTGCCGGCATTTCGATCGGCGCCAGCCTCGCCGAAGTCCAGAAGGCCAACGGCAAGCCGTTCGTGGTGAGCGGCTTCGGCTGGGACTATGGCGGCTTCGTCACCGACTTCAAGAACGGCACGCTCGGACGCATTCTGCCGGGCGGCTGCTCGATCACGCTGCGCTTCGGCAAGGATGGAAATACGCCGAGGGCGTTGTCGGGCGATGGCGTGAAGGTGTCATCCGACAATCCGGCGCTGGTGAAGTTCGCGCCTGTCGTGACCGAGATCAGCGTCAATTTCGCCGCGAAGTGATGGCGATGGATCCTGCTTGAGCAGGAAAGCGTAGCAACTGCGCCGGGGAGGGTTGGCAATGAGTCTGAACCTGAAATCCCGCAAGATCATCTTCGTTCACGGCATCTTCGGCTGGGGCGAGAACGAGCTGCCGTTGTCCTATTGGGGCGACGCGCTCGCGCAGTTCGCAGGGTCTCGTTTCGAGGCGCATGAAGTGAAATGCGGACCGGTCAGCTCGTTTCACGATCGTGCCTGCGAAGTGTTCGCCCAGATCAAGGGTGGCGACTTTCAATATTGCGGGGCCGCGGGTGTGAGCAACGACCCGGCCAAACGCTCGGTCGTGGCGCGGAGCGAGAGGAGACAGGTTCCGCCTCAGCCGCTGTTGTCCGACTGGTCGGCAGACAACCCGGTCATTCTGGTCGGCCACAGCGCAGGAGCTCATACCTGTCTTGCCTTGCAGCAGCTGCTCGCCCGGGACTTCTTCGGAGTTGGATCGAGCGCCGATTGGATCGAGGCGGTGGTCTGCATCTCGGGCGTGCTGAACGGGTCGACCTTGACCTACATGTTCGGCTGCGACCCGGTCACGGGCAAGCTGGAGCAGAATCCCGGACGGCTGATCGACGCGGCGCTCGCGCTTGCCATGATGGTGTCGGGAGGTCCCACACCGGAGTTGTGGCTGGAGCAATGGGCGGACAGGACAGCCTTCGTGAGCGGTCAGGACAATCTCGCGTGCGATCTGACGCTGTCGGGCTGCCGCGCCGCGAACGCCGGCTTCTCCACCAACCCTACCACCTATTATTTCTCCCTTGTCACGAGCACGCCGGAGAACCGGTCGGTGCTCGGCATCGAACTGCCCGTTCGCTACATCGGGATCAACCCGCTGTTGCACGCCACCGCGATCTACCAGGCGGACAGGGACGACTTCTCAGCCGGGGCGCTTCCGCTGCCGAACTGGCACACGACCTCGCAGCTGCAGATCGAAGCATGGCGCGATAATGACGGCGCGGTGAGCGCGATATCGCAGTTTCTTCCCTTCACCCATCATCCGGAGCCGGTCGGTGGTGAAGGGTTTCTGTCCAGAGTCTCGATCGAGAAGGGCAAGTGGTACTTCGAGCGGATCGAAAACGTGGTCGGCAGATCGTTCGATCACCTCGACCCGGCGTTCGGCGCCAAAATAAAATTCGGCGCGGCTGCGGCGCAACGAGAGCTCTATCAGAAGCTCGCCGCGTTTCTTTGAGATGGGATGGAGCGGTGCCCGTTAAACAAGGTGCCTGCCGCAAGGCCGATCGGCGCGGATTCGCCACGGAGCGATGGTAAGCTGCTTGCGTTTGACCAGGGACCTGCATGCGCCACGCGATCGTTCTCTTGATGCTCCTCGCGGCACCGGGATCGGTGCAGGCGGCGCCGCCGGCTGACGGGCCGATCACCTGCACCGCGCCGGTGTCGGTCGAGGACTCCGCCAAGAGCCTGCTGCAGCGCTATGGCGATCAAGCGGTGCTCGACGACAAGCTATACACCGGTGTGGAGGACATCACCTATCAGGGCGTCGTGCTGTCGCCGAAGTCGCCGGAGTTGCGGATCGAGATCGGCTTTACCGACGAGACGATGCGCCGGGTCTCGCGCCTCACCTTGATCGACTCCACAACGAGCCATTGGAACGTTGCCGGCGTCACGCTCGGCTCGACCTTGGCCGAGGTGCAGAAGATCAACGGCAGGCCGTTTCTGATCCGCGAGTTCTTCACCGATGGCGGCGGCTTCGTCGTGGACTGGAAGGGCGGCGCACTCGGCCGTCCTTTGCCGGGCGGCTGCTTCCTTGAGGTTCGCTTCGGCAAGGGTAGGGACGATCGTGCGCCGGCCGCAGATCGGGTTTCATCCGACAAGGCCGAGGTGCGCAAATGGGGGCCGGTGGTCGAGCAGATCGTCGTCATATTTCCTGAAAAATAGGGGAAAGGCAGAGACCGCAAACAAAAGGCGCCCCGCGAGGGGCGCCTTCGTGATCCGCCGATCTGTGTCGGGCGATCAGCCCGAGTAGTACATGTCGAACTCGACCGGGTGCGGGGTCATTTCGAAGCGCTCGACCTCGGTCATCTTCAGCGCGATGTAGCTGTCGATGAAGTCGTCGTCGAACACGCCGCCGGCCTTGAGGAAGGCGCGGTCCTTGTCCAGGTTCTCGAGCGCCTCACGGAGCGAACCGCAGACGGTCGGGATCTGCTTCAGCTCTTCCTTCGGCAGGTCGTAGAGATCCTTGTCCATCGCCGGGCCCGGATCGAGCTTGTTCTTCACGCCGTCGAGGCCGGCCATCAGCATCGCGGCGAAGCCGAGATAGGGGTTGGCGAGCGGATCGGGGAAGCGGACCTCGACGCGCTTGGCCTTCGGCGAGGAGGTGTAGGGGATGCGGCACGAGGCCGAGCGGTTGCGCGCGGAGTAGGCGAGCAGCACCGGCGCCTCATAGCCCGGGACCAGACGCTTGTAGGAGTTGGTCGACGGGTTGGTGAAGGCGTTGATGGCCTTGGCGTGCTTGATGATGCCGGCGATGTAGGACAGGCAGGTCTCCGACAGGTCGGAATACTTGTTGCCCGCGAACACCGGCTTGCCGTCCTTCCAGATCGACTGGTGGACGTGCATGCCCGAGCCATTGTCGCCATACACCGGCTTCGGCATGAAGGTGGCGGTCTTGCCATAGATGTGCGCGACCTGGTGGATGCAGTACTTGTAGATCTGCATCTGGTCGGCCATCAGCGTCAGCGTGTCGAACTTCATGCCGAGCTCGTGCTGGGCAGAAGCGACCTCGTGATGGTGCTTCTCGACCTTGACGCCCATGCGCGCCATGGCGCCGAGCATCTCCGAGCGCATGTCCTGCACCGAGTCCTGCGGCGGGACCGGGAAGTAGCCGGCCTTGGTGCGGATGCGGTGGCCGAGATTGCCGCCCTCGTACTCGGTGTCGGAATTGGTCGGCAGCTCCGAGGAGTCGAGGCGGAAGCCGGTGTTGTAGGGCGAGGAGCTGTAGCGCACGTCGTCGAACACGAAGAATTCGGCTTCCGGGCCGACGAACACGCTGTCGCCCACGCCCATCGACTTCACCATCGCCTCGGCCTTCTTGGCGATACCGCGGGGGTCGCGGTTGTAGGGCTCGCCGGTGGTCGGCTCGAGCACGTCGCAGGTGATGATCATGGTCGTTTCGGCGAAGAACGGATCGATCGTCGCGGTGACCGGGTCGGGCATCAGGCACATGTCGGACTCGTTGATCGCTTTCCAGCCGGCGATCGAGGAGCCGTCGAACATCGTGCCTTCGGCGAAGATGTCTTCGTCGATCATGCTGACGTCGAAGGTCACGTGCTGCCACTTGCCGCGCGGGTCGGTGAAACGCAGGTCGACGTATTTGACGTCGTTGTCCTTGATTGCCTTCAAGACGTCTTTTGCGGTCTTCATGAATACCCCTCTTGGATTATAGCGTCACGGCCCGGCGCGCGGGACGGCGTCCGCGGGTCATGCTCCATAGCCTCGCCTGTGGTCCAAGACAATATCGGAAACGCCAAAACGGCCGCGTGCAAGCGCCTCGCAGAGGACGCCTGAGCTGCCGTCGGGGCTGCCTGCGCAGCAATTGTTCTCTCCGGGAGGCTTGGCGCGGGGTGCCGGTCCAAGCCTCGCGCGCCGAGCTAGATCGCGTCCAGCCCGGATTCCCCGGTTCTGATGCGGATGGCTTCCTCGATGTTGGAGACGAAGATCTTGCCGTCGCCGATGCGGCCGGTCTGGGCGGCGCGGCGGATCGCCTCGATCGCGCGCTCGACCAGGTCGTCGCCGATCACGATCTCGATCTTCACCTTGGGCAGGAAGTCGACGATGTATTCGGCGCCGCGATAGAGCTCCGCATGTCCCTTCTGGCGGCCGAAACCCTTGGCCTCGGTCACGGTAATGCCCTGAAGCCCCACCTCCTGAAGCGCCTCCTTCACCTCGTCGAGCTTGAACGGCTTGATGATGGCTTCGATCTTCTTCACTGAGCGCCTCCCGGGCATTCCGCTATAAAAAACAGGTGGGTCATCGTCAGGCTGCGCCAATGTGCAGGTCGTTCGATTGCTTCGTTACCGGGCCTGACACTCTCCGGCGGAGGCCCGGTGATTGACAGCCCGTCTTGCCCCGTGCCGAAGTGGCTCCACAAAAGCAGGGTCTATGCCAAGTCGTTAACGAGGCCAAATCGAGCGGATATCCGGGCCTTTCGAGCGGACCCAACGATTCCCCAAGGGAGTGCCCAGAATACCGAAGCCCGCGAATTAGGCAAACGGGTTACAAGTTGTGCAGATGTCGACGGGGCATCCGCGCGCTGGCCCAAATGCTCAGGGAAAAGGCGATCGTGATTGTTTGATCGGCCGTCGGAGGGCGCAAGCGCTCTTGGAACTTGCCGCCGGGCACGGCAATAGAGTGGCAGGATGCGGCGGTGCGCGCACCGGTTGGGGAATGACGGCGCACCGTGGCGGCCCACGGCGGAGATCGAGCAGCCGGCACGAGGCGGCTCCGGGGACATGAGCAGCAATGGAAGTGTTGACCACGAGCGAAATGGAACGTGCTGACCGGCTGACGATCGCGGCCGGCACGCCCGGCTTTTCGCTGATGCTGAGCGCCGGCCAGGCCGTGGCCGCAGCCGCGATGGACCTGGTCGAGGAGGGGCCGATCCTGGTGGTGTGCGGACCCGGCAACAATGGCGGCGACGGCTTCGTCGCGGCCGCCGAGCTCGCCGCGCAGGGCCGCGAGGTCTCAGTCATCCTGATGTGCGAGCGCGATGCGCTGCAGGGCGACGCCGCTTCCGCCGCCAGGGGCTGGAAATTCCCTGTGCTGCCGTTCACGCCACAGGCGATCGGCCGGCCGGCGCTGATCATCGATGCGCTGTTCGGGGCCGGTCTCAGCCGTCCCGTCACCGGCGAGCCGCATGACGTGATTGCCGCCATCAATGCCAATGGCGCCCCCGTCCTCGCGGTCGACCTGCCGAGCGGCATCAACGGCACCACGGCGGCGGTCATGGGCATCGCGGTGCGCGCGACCGAGACGGTGACCTTCTTCCGCAAGAAGCCGGCGCATCTGTTGCTGCCTGGCCGGCAGCATTGCGGGCAAGTCCGGCTCGCCGACATCGGCATCGATCCCCAGGTGCTCGGCGAGATCAAGCCGCAGGCGTTCGAGAACGAGCCCGAGCTCTGGCACAGCCGCTTTCCCGTGCCACGCATCGACGGCCACAAATATGCGCGCGGCCATGTGCTGGCGGTGTCCGGCGACATGACCGCGACGGGTGCCGCGCGCATGGCGGCGCGGGCGGCGCTGCGCGCCGGCGCCGGCCTCGTGACGCTGGCCTCGCCACGCGACGCGCTCATGGTCAACGCCACGGCGCTGACGGCCGTGATGGTGCGCGCTGCCGATACGGCCATCGAGTTCGGCGAGCTGCTCGGCGACAAGCGCTACAACACCTGCATCATCGGGCCCGGTGCGGGTGTCAACGAACGGACGCGCGACGTCGTCTTCACCGCGCTGTCGGCGCAGCGCCATCTGGTGCTGGATGCGGATGCGCTGACGAGCTTTGCGGATGCGCCGGCCCGGCTGTTCGAGCAGATCAGGGCATTGCCGGACGCGCAGGTCGTGCTGACGCCGCACGAGGGCGAATTCCCGCGGCTGTTCTCGGATCTGAGCAACAAGCATCCCGGCCGCTCCAAGCTGGAGCGCGTGCGTGACGCGGCCGCGCGCTGTGGCGCGGTCGTGCTTCTGAAGGGCGCCGACACCACGGTCGCCGCGCCGGACGGTCGCGCCGCGATCGCCGCCAACGCGCCGCCCTGGCTCGCCACCGCCGGCGCCGGCGACGTCCTCGCCGGCATCATCGCAGGGCTGCTGGCGCAAGGCGTCCCGGCGTTCGAGGCCGCCTGCATCGGCGTCTGGATGCATGGCGAGACCGGCTCCGAGGCGGGGCCCGGGCTGATCGCGGAGGATCTGACGGAGACGCTGCCTGCGGTGTTCCGGCGGCTGTATGACGGGTTCGGGATCGAGTATTGACGGCAAAGACTGTCATGCCCGCGAATGCGGGCATCCAGTACGCCGAGGCCCATCGATTCAATCACAGACGTCTCGGAGTACTGGATCGCCCGGTCAAGCCGGGCGATGACAGCTTGAGTGTGGTGATGCCGACGCGTCTCACTCAGTGCACCATTGCTCATGTGATCTGATACTTCGCCACTGCGCTCTCGTTCCAGGCGAGCCCGAGGCCCGGGCCACGCGCGGTCACCTTGCCGTCGATGACATCAAGCGGTTCGGCGAGGATGGCGCCGGCGAAGTCCAGCACCTCCAGCCAGTGCGCCGTCGGCGTCACCGCCAGCACGTGTGCGCTCGCTTCGGGCAGGATGTGGCTCGACATCGGGATCGAGGCGGCGTCGGCTTGGCCTGCGACGTTGAGCCAACCGGTGATGCCGCCGACCTTCATCAGATCGGGCATGATGAAGTCGGAGGCCCCGGCCGCGATCGCTTCCGCGAAGCCGCGCGGAAACCACCAGTTCTCGCCGGCCTGGATCGGAATCTCCGAGCGCTCGCGCACCCGGGCATGGCCGGAGAGATTTTCCTGCGGCACCGGCTCCTCGATCCAGGTCAGGTCGTAAATGGCAAGGCGGCTGATTCTGCGCGTGGCCTCCGTGGGATCGAGCGACTGGTTGAAGTCCAGCATCAGTGCCATGTCCGGGCCGAGCAGGGCGCGCAGGCCCTCGATCATCGCTTCGTCGGTCGCGAGGTCGCCGTGGCCGCCCTTGGTCTTGATGGCGCGGAAGCCGTGCTCGTTGCGCGCGGCGCGCAAGGTCCGCTCGTCCGCCTTGGCATCGAGCACGCCATAGCTGTCATAGGCAGGGATCGGCCGCACGCTGCCGCCGAGCAGCTCGACGACAGGCTTGCCCGCGATCTGTCCCAGCGCGTCCCAGAACGCCATGTCGAGGCCTGATACGGCCATGCCGACCAGGCCCTGCCAGCCGAGCAGGCGGAATTTGGCGTCCATGAGCTTCATCAGCTCGAACGGGACCAGCGCCTTGCCGGTGAGCTCGCGGCCGATCTCCTCGACCAGCAGCACCAGCGGCTTCAGCGCGAGCCTGGTGTAGGCGAAGAGGTAGGAGTGGCCGGTAACCCCCTGATCGGTCGTGACGTCGATCAAGACCAGCGGGCCGGAATCGATGATGCCGAAGGCGTTGCGCAAGGGGCGCTTCATGGGGGTCACGACGGCGCGCGCCTTGACGCCGATAATTGCGGCAGTGGTCATGGGTGTGATCCCTTCGGGTTCGTTTCCTCACCTGATCTCATACCATCGCAGCTGGCGCGGCGCCGCCCAGTTGGTGGCCATGCTCTCGATCAGGAACCGGCCGGCCGTCTCGGCCTGGAAGGCGACGCGCTGGGTTTGCCCGGCTTCCAGCGCCAGCGTGTCGAGCCAATATGGCTTCCAGCCGTCGTCGAGCCGGTCGAGCAGCCGGAACGGCTGGCCATGCAGATGGACCACGATGCTGCTGGCCGTCTTGTTGGCGAGCGCCAACACCACGACACGGCCGGCCTTGGCCTGGAAGGCGGCCGCGCTGGAGGCGGTGAACTGGGCGGGCGGACGCCAGTCGGGACCTTCGAGCGTCAGCTCGGCGCGAATGGCGGTCCGCAGGTCGAGCTTGTCGGGCAGTCCGTTCGAGGGCAGGGCGTCCGGCGGAGGCAGCGGGGCGGCGCGCAATGGCGGCTCGGTGGAGAGCGTCAGGCGGGCAATGGGCCGCGCCGCGGCGCCGTCATGCAGCAGCACCGGCAGCGTCGCCTTGGCGGCGGGCATGTCGATGAACACGTCGGTGCGGCCGCCCGGCGGCAGCACCACGGCGCCGTTGCGAGCCAGGAATGGCTCCGCCGGCTGGCTGTCGATCGCCATCACGCGGACGGCGTCGATGTCGGCGATTTTGATCGCGATCACAGCGCGCTGGCAGCCATTGATGAACCGCAGCCTGGCCCGCGCCTGCGCCCGCAGCGGGATGTCGGGCTGGAGCTGTCCGTTCACGGTGTAGAGCAGCTCGGCGTCCTTGGCATCCGTGCCGGGCGCCAGCGCCGTTCCATCGGCCTTGAGCCTGAAGTCCTCGACCAGGAAAACCTCGTCGCGGTCAGTGGTTACCCCCGCGGCCTCATCGACGATGAGAGGCAACGGCCGGATCGGAGCGGCGGCGCCGTCGGCGAGCAGGCGCAGATCGAGCAGGCCGGTGCCGGCCCTGGCCGCAGTGGCGGCAATGGCGGCGCGCCCACCGGGGCCGACCGGCGCCTGGACCAGCAGCGGAGCCGGCGCGACCACGCCGCGGCCGCTCAGCGCCACCGGTATGCCAAGCCCATTGGCCAGCGCCAGATCGACCAAGCTGCCGCGCGGCAGCCGCACGACCGGCGTGCGGGCCGCGAGCTGCCAGGCCGGGGACGGCGGACGGCCGGCGCCGAGCGCCAGAGATTCGCTCCGGGCATCCAAGGGAACGGACATTCGTTCGGCTGCCGGGGCCAAACGGGGAAAAGAGGAGACGCAGGCTGCGGCAAGGCCACCGAGCACGGCCCGGCGGCTGACCCCCGCGAAAGGATCGCTCATGCGACAAAACATTGCGGTGCGAGGGGGATGCGGATCATCTCGTTTTCCCTTATCTGTGCGGCGAGCTCGGCAGACCGGCCGGCCATGGCGCTGTCGAAGGCCCATTTTTTTGCTGCGGACGGTTTCGCGCGTGGTATAAGCCGCGCCGCCCGCGGCATCGCGGCCGGGCTATCGATGCAGCTCACGCGGGCGTGGCGGAACTGGTAGACGCGCTGGATTTAGGTTCCAGTGACGAAAGTTGTGGGGGTTCGAGTCCCTCCGCCCGCACCAAGCGCTGCTCTGGCGTTTGCCCCAAGTTTTACCGGCGAACCCGTTCTCTCGCAAAGAGAAAGCGGGGGATGCCGAGCCACCGGCGCAAGGCTCGTTGCCGCGCGTCGTCCACAATTGATGAAGGTGTGTTCGGATCGCAAGGGTCCGGACCGAAGCGGAAGAAGATTGACGCCATGCAGGTCACAGAAACCTTGTCCGAAGGCTTGAAGCACGAGTTCCAGATCAGCGTTCCCGCGGCCGATCTCGACGCCAAGGCGGGCGCCAAGCTGGTCGACCTGAAGGACAAGGTCCGCATCAACGGCTTCCGTCCCGGCAAGGTGCCGGTCGCCCATCTGAAGAAGATCTACGGCAAGTCGGTCATGGCCGAGACCATCGACCAGACCATCCGCGACACCAACACCCAGATCTTCACCGAGCGCGGCTTCCGTCTGGCGACCGAGCCGAAGGTGACGATGCCGACCGAGGAAGCCGAGGTCGAGAAGATCCTCAGTGGGCAGTCCGACCTGACCTACACCGTGGCCGTCGAGGTCGTGCCCGCGATCGCGCTCGCCGACTTCAAGACCTTCTCGGTCGAGAAGCCGGTCGCCGACATCACCGATGCCGACGTCGACGAGGCGATCAAGCGCCTGGCCGACGCCAATCGCAGCTACGCCGCCAAGGCCGACGGCGCGAAGGCCGAAAACGGCGATCGCGTGAAGGTGAACTTCAAGGGCACGATCGACGGCGTCGCCTTCGAGGGCGGCACCGGCGAGGGCATCGACGTCGTGATCGGCTCGAACACCTTCATCCCGGGCTTCGAGGACCAGCTGGTCGGCATCGGCGTCGGTGAGACCCGCACGCTCAAGGTGACGTTCCCGACCAACTATCTGAACAACGAGCTCGCCGGCAAGGCCGCCGAGTTCGAGACCACGGCGACCGCGATCGAGGCGCCCGAGGAGAAGGTCGTGGACGACGAGTTCGCCAAGACGCTCGGCCTCGAATCGCTCGAGAAGCTGAAGCAGCTGATGCGCGACCGTCTCGCCGGCGAGTTCAACCAAGCGACCCGCCAGCGCGTGAAGCGCGCGCTGCTCGACCGTCTCGACGAGACCCACAAGTTCGACGCGCCTCCCTCGCTGATCGACGAGGAGTTCAACCTGATGTGGAACTCGGTCAAGGCCGAGATGGATTCCAGCGGCAAGACCTTTGCCGACGAGAACACCACCGAGGACAAGGCGAAGGACGAGTACCGCACCATCGCCGACCGCCGCGTGCGCCTCGGCCTCGTGCTGTCGGAGATCGGCGAGAAGAACAAGATCACCGTGACCGACGACGAGGTCAGCCGCGCCGTGATCGAGCGCGCGCGCTCGATGCCCGGTCGCGAGAAGGAGGTCTGGGACTTCTATCGCAGCAACCCGCAGGCGCTCGCGCAGCTGCGCGCGCCGATCTACGAGGACAAGGTCGTCGACTTCATCCTCGAGCTCGCCAACGTGACCGAGAAGAAGGTCTCCAAGGACGAGCTGTTCAAGGATGACGACAGCGACAAGGCGGCCTGATCGGGCTGCCTCCTGCCGCGACCCAGCAGCCTCCGATTAAGGTTGACCGGCGAAAGCGCCGGTCGGCCCGGTGCCGGCGCTGGTCGGAGCGGCGGGAATCAGCTTGAACGGGGACAGCGGCCTTGCTCGCGACTGGTCCAGTCTCGCCGGTCTTGTCACCGGGAAATTGGTCCATATCTGTGGGCTCGGTCTTGAAGTTCTGCATCACGGGACGCCTGTCGCTGCTCTTTGAATGAGCCTCACCTGCGGCGGCCGGTTGTCTCAACTGCTCGTCCAACCCTTGGGTGATTCATGCGCGATCCCGTCGAAACCTATATGAACCTTGTGCCCATGGTGGTCGAGCAGACCAACCGCGGTGAGCGCGCCTACGACATTTTCTCGCGCCTCCTGAAGGAGCGCATCATCTTCGTGACCGGTCCGGTCGAAGACGGCATGTCGACCCTGACGGTCGCGCAGCTGCTGTTCCTGGAAGCCGAGAATCCGAAGAAGGAAATCTCGATGTACATCAACTCGCCGGGCGGGGTGGTGACGTCGGGTCTGGCGATCTACGACACGATGCAGTTCATTCGCCCGCCGGTGTCGACGCTGTGCACGGGCCAGGCGGCCTCGATGGGCTCGCTGCTGCTGTGCGCCGGCCACAAGGACATGCGCTTCTCGCTGCCGAACTCGCGCATCATGGTGCATCAGCCGTCCGGCGGCTTCCAGGGCCAGGCGACCGACATCATGCTGCACGCCCAGGAAATTCTGAACCTCAAGAAGCGGCTGAACGAGATCTACGTCAAGCACACCGGTCAGTCCTACAAGGCGATCGAGGATGCGCTGGAACGCGACAAATTCCTCACGGCGGAAGCCGCTGCCGAGTTCGGATTGATCGACAAGGTGATCGAGAAGCGGCCGGAAGATCCGTCGCAGACGGGCAAGTAACGAGGTGACGGCGAGGCTTGGTGTCCAAGCCTCGCGGCCACACGGCATCGACTTTGCCGGCTGAGCCGGCAGAGGTATTGAGGTGGGGTCCCAAAAGGGCCGCAACCCGGCCGTGCAACCGGCAAACAGGCGTGGCAAACACGCAACGTTCGATCGATTTCGCGTGTTCTTACCGTGTCAAGCCCCAAAATCACGGTAATGTCACGGTCTAGGGTATGTCCTCCGATTAGCGAATTCTTGATAGTCGGATGACAGCATGATTGGCTAGAGTGTCCAGTTATGGATCGTGGGGGATTCGCGCAGGTCGTGGGTGCACGGCGGGTGAAGAACAAGGTCTTAATTTTGGTACGAAATTTGCTCTTTCACCAGTTTGATCCGGCCCGTGCCGGATCGGAACGAACGAGCGGACAAGAGCGAACCGCGGACGGAGACAGGAATGAGTAAGGTCGGCACGAGCGACTCGAAGAACACGCTATATTGCTCGTTCTGCGGCAAGAGCCAGCACGAAGTCCGCAAACTGATCGCAGGTCCAACCGTCTTCATCTGCGACGAGTGCGTCGAACTCTGCATGGACATCATCCGCGAGGAGAACAAGTCCTCGCTGGTCAAGTCGCGCGACGGCATTCCCACCCCGAAGGAAATCTGCAAGGTCCTGGACGATTACGTCATCGGCCAGAACCATGCGAAAAAGGTGCTGTCGGTTGCCGTCCACAATCACTACAAGCGGCTGAACCACCAGACCAAGCACTCCGACGTCGAGCTCGCGAAGTCGAACATCCTGCTGATCGGTCCGACCGGCTCGGGCAAGACGCTGCTGGCGCAGACGCTGGCGCGCATTCTGGACGTGCCGTTCACGATGGCGGATGCGACGACCCTGACCGAGGCCGGCTATGTCGGTGAGGACGTCGAGAACATCATCCTGAAGCTGCTGCAGGCAGCCGACTACAATGTCGAGCGCGCGCAGCGTGGCATTGTCTACATCGACGAAATCGACAAGATCAGTCGCAAGTCGGACAATCCTTCGATCACCCGCGACGTGTCGGGCGAGGGTGTCCAGCAGGCGCTGCTCAAGATCATGGAAGGCACGGTTGCGTCCGTGCCGCCGCAGGGCGGCCGCAAGCACCCGCAGCAGGAGTTCCTGCAGGTCGACACCACCAACATCCTGTTCATCTGCGGTGGTGCGTTCTCCGGCCTCGAGAAGATCATCTCGGCGCGCGGCCGGTCGACCTCGATCGGTTTCGCGGCTCAGGTGCTGGCGCCGGAAGACCGTCGGACCGGCGAGATCTTCCGTCACGTCGAGCCCGAGGATCTGCTGAAGTACGGCCTGATCCCGGAATTCGTCGGCCGTCTGCCGGTCGTGGCGACGCTCGAGGATCTCGACGAGACCTCGCTGAAGAAGATCCTGACCGAGCCGAAGAACGCGCTGGTGAAGCAGTATCAGCGGCTGTTCGAGATGGAGAACATCGAGCTGACCTTCGCCGACGAGGCGCTGGGCGCAGTGGCCCGCAAGGCCATCGAGCGCAAGACCGGTGCACGCGGTCTGCGGTCGATCCTCGAAAGCATCCTGCTCGAGACGATGTTCGACCTGCCGGGCCTCGAAGGCGTCGAGGAAGTGGTCATCTCGCGCGAAGTGGTCGAGGGCACGGCCCGTCCGCTCTACATCTACGCCGATCGCTCCGATCGCGCAGTGGAAAGCAGCGCCAGCGCGTGATCCGCGCTGGTACGATAGACAGAAGACCTCGATTTCTAAAGTCGGCGATCGCTGCGGACTACGCGTCCGCAGCGTCGCACTGTTTCAGAGTCCCGCCGCGTAAAGCCATATTTGGCGGGTGTTTACCGATACTTGACACCCCCCGGCTCGATAGCCACCTAATGTCGCGTGGCGATACAAATCTCAATCCCGGGATTCGCCTCAACAAACGATCCGAAACAAGCGGGCGATATCGACGCGTCAGTGATGTCCGGATCAGATCGCACCTTGTGGCGGTTGCGCACGATGGCGGACTGCGTGCAAGGGGGCAAAACAAAAGGAACAGGCCATGACGACCCCCAAACCCCGGCCGACCATCGTTTACGGCGAGAGCCACGCCTATCCGGTTCTGCCGCTCCGCGACATCGTCGTCTTCCCGCACAACATCGTGCCCCTGTTCGTCGGCCGCGAGAAATCGATCCGCGCCCTTGAAGAGGTGATGAAGAACGACGCGCTGGTCATGCTGGCGACGCAGAAGAACGCGTCTGACGATGATCCTGCTCCGGACGCGATCTATGAGACCGGCACGCTGGCGAGCGTGCTGCAGCTTCTGAAGCTGCCCGACGGCACCGTGAAGGTGCTGGTCGAGGGCCTGGAGCGCGCGCGCGTCGAGAAGTACACCGATCGCGCCGACTACTACGAAGCCACTGCCGTCGCGCTCGAAGACACCGATGCGAAGTCGGTGGAGGCGGAAGCGCTCGGCCGCTCCGTCGTGTCGGATTTCGAAAGCTATGTGAAGCTGAACAAGAAGATCTCGGCCGAGGTCGTCGGCGTCGTTCAGTCGATCACCGATTTCGGCAAGCTGGCCGATACGGTCGCCTCGCACCTCGCCGTCAAGATCGCCGATCGCCAGGGCATCCTGGAGACGCTGTCCGTCACCACGCGCCTGGAGAAGGTGCTGGGCCTGATGGAGAGCGAGATCTCGGTGCTGCAGGTCGAGAAGCGCATCCGTTCGCGTGTCAAGCGCCAGATGGAGAAGACCCAGCGCGAGTACTACCTGAATGAGCAGATGAAGGCCATTCAGAAGGAGCTGGGTGACGAGGACGGCCGCGACGAGCTCGCCGATCTGGAAGAGCGCATCAACAAGACCAAGCTCTCCAAGGAAGCGCGCGAGAAGGCTCAGCACGAATTGAAGAAGCTGCGCCAGATGTCGCCGATGTCCGCGGAAGCGACCGTCGTGCGCAACTACCTGGATTGGCTGCTGTCGATTCCGTGGAACAAGAAGTCCAAGGTGAAGAAGGATCTGGAGGCCGCGCAGGCGGTTCTGGATGCGGATCACTATGGGCTGGAGAAGGTCAAGGACCGCATCGTCGAGTACCTGGCGGTGCAGTCGCGCGCCAACAAGCTGACCGGCCCGATCCTGTGCCTGGTCGGACCTCCCGGCGTCGGCAAGACCTCGCTCGGCAAGTCGATCGCGAAGGCCACGGGGCGCGAATTCGTTCGCGTGTCCTTGGGCGGCGTGCGCGACGAGGCGGAGATCCGCGGTCACCGCCGGACCTATATCGGTTCGATGCCCGGCAAGATCATCCAGTCGATGCGCAAGGCCAAGACCTCGAATCCTCTCTTCCTGCTGGACGAGATCGACAAGATGGGCTCGGACTTCCGGGGTGACCCGTCGTCGGCGCTGCTGGAGGTCCTCGACCCCGAGCAGAACACGACGTTCAACGATCACTATCTGGAGGTCGACTACGACCTGTCGAACGTGATGTTCATCACGACCGCGAATACGCTGAATATTCCCGGGCCGCTGATGGACCGCATGGAGATCATCCGCATCGCCGGCTACACCGAGACCGAAAAGCTCGAGATCGCCCGCAAGCACCTGATCCCCAGCGCGATCTCGAAGCACGGACTGGACTCGAAGGAGTGGTCGATCGACGACGATGCGCTGCTGCTCGTGATCCGGCGCTACACCCGCGAGGCGGGCGTGCGTAACCTGGAGCGTGAGATTTCGACACTGGCCCGCAAGGCCGTGAAGGAGCTCATGATGTCCAAGAAGAAGTCGGTGAAGATCACCGAGAAGACCGTCGAGGAATTCTTGGGTGTTCCGAAGTACCGCTACGGCGAGATCGAGAGCGATGACCAGATCGGCATCGTGACGGGTCTGGCGTGGACGGATGTTGGCGGCGAGCTGCTGACGATCGAAGGCGTCATGATGCCCGGCAAGGGCAAGATGACGGTGACGGGCAATCTGCGCGACGTCATGAAGGAATCGATCTCGGCGGCGGCCTCGTTCGTCCGGTCCAGGGCGATCAACTACGGCATCGAGCCGCCGTTGTTCGACCGGCGTGACATCCACGTCCACGTGCCGGAGGGGGCGACCCCGAAGGATGGCCCGTCGGCCGGCGTGGCGATGGCCACGACGATCATCTCGGTGATGACCGGCATTCCGGTTCGCCATGATGTCGCGATGACCGGCGAGATCACCTTGCGTGGTCGCGTGCTGCCGATCGGCGGTCTGAAGGAGAAGCTGCTGGCCGCCTCGCGCGGCGGCATCAAGACGGTGCTGATCCCCGAGGACAACGCCAAGGATCTCACGGAGATCTCCGATGCGATCAAGGGCGGCATGGAGATCATCCCGGTGGCTCGTCTCGACGACGTCGTCGCCCGGGCGCTGGTGCGCAAGCCGGTGCCGATCGTCTGGGAAGAGGATACGAAGGTGCCGGTGAAGGCCGATGGCGACGAAGCCGCCGGCGGCCTGACCGCCCACTGAAGCTCCGGACAGATCAAGGAAACGGCGCCTTCGGGCGCCGTTTTCGTTTGGGAGGAGAGCGCGATGCAGATCGATGGTGGCTGCCACTGCGGCCGTATCACCTACCAGGCGCAGATCGATCCCGACCGGGTCTCGATCTGCCACTGCACCGATTGCCAGACCCTGACCGGCTCCCCGTTTCGGGTGACAGTCATCTGTGCTGCTGAGGACGTGCGGCTGACTGCCGGTTCGCCGCGCCGATATACCAAGCTCGGCGACAACGGCCGGCCCCGTCACCAGCATTTCTGTAGCGACTGCGGAACGCCGCTGTTTTCGAGCGGCGAGGGCGGCGGGGATTGGGGCATTCGCTGGGGCAGCATTCGCCAGCGCGACCGCTTGTCCCCGCGCCGGCAGATCTGGTGCGGTTCCGCAGTTGGTTGGCTTGACCAGATAACCGGTCTGCCCGGACGTCCCGGCGATTGATCCAGAGGCGGGCAGGGGGTAAAGAAGCCCCCGCGCATATGCGGGCGGCTAGCTCAGCTGGTTAGAGCATCTCGTTTACACCGAGAGGGTCGGGAGTTCGAATCTCTCGCCGCCTACCATTCCCACCGTCGGGACGCAGCCTCGAACTGGTGCCGCTGCGGAAAGCTTCATTTCTCCAGGCTGATCGCGATCCTTTCAAGAAGCGCGTTGGTCCGTCGGGTTTCGTCGATCTGCCGCTCGTACAGCAGAGCGACTTTCTTGATCGATCCTCGGTGGCTGATCCAAAGCCACACGCCGATCAGAATCATGAACGGAAGCCAGGAGACAATCAGCTCCACCAGCCATCGTTGCATCACGACCGGCCCTCGTAATTCCGAGCTCTTTCTCAGGTAGTATGGGAGTTGCAGCGCAGCCTTGCATGGGCGCGTAGATGCGCTGGGTGGTCCATTTTCGACACGGTTTAAAATCCTTTTCAGTGGCCGTTGCGAAGCGCTTCGACGATTTCGCGTGGCGGTCGGCCGTCCTTACGCTAGGCTCAAGCTTGTTCAAACGTCGCGGACCAACCGATGACCGACTTCCTGCGTCACTGCACCGGCGGACATGAGCGCAAGATCGCGGCGGGTGAGAACCTGCTGGAGGAGGGCCACGGCACTGGGCATCTCTACATCCTGCTCGAAGGCCGGTTGGAGGTGATCAAGGCCGGCGCGACCGTCGCTCTCGTGTCGGAGCCGGGCGCGCTGTTCGGCGAGATGTCGCTGCTGCTGGAGCAGCCGCACACGGCGACCGTGCGCGCGGCGGCGGATTGCCGCATCTACGAGATCCTTGATGCGCGGCGTTTCCTGGCGGAAAATCCTGAAGCGACGCTGTCGATCGCGCGCATGCTGGCGCAGCGGCTCAATGTCGCCAACACCTATCTCGCCGACCTGAAGCGGCAATATGCCGGCCACGGCACCCATCTTTCTATGGTCGGAGAGGTGCTGCAGAGCATGATCAACCTGCCGCCGCAGCCGGTCTCGCCAGGAACGGATCTGGAATCCGATCCACGGCTCTGAGCCAGTCCGGCGCTGAAGTAACCGGCTGCGCCGGCCGCTGCAATGGGCTGGTGAGATCGATCCATTCGGCCTGTCCCGCCGCCAGCCAGAAGGCCTGCTGGGCATCACTGTCGAGCACGATGAAGGTCGGCGGCCGTCCCGGCTGCCGCCCGGTGTTGAACACCCAGGTCGCGCCAAGCCGGTCGAACCATGAGCCGTTCTGGATGAAGGGCGACTGGTGAACGTGACCCGAGATCACCATCGTCGGCTGATGGCGTGCGATGAGGCTTCCGAGCTCCGTGTCGCCAAAAAAGCGTTTGCCGCCCCATCACCGGCGAATTGGCGGGCGGTGCATGATGCAGCCAGATCCAGCGTGCAGCCTGTCTCGCTGCAGCGGCTTCGAGCTGGCGTTCGATGGCCGCCTTGACCAGCGGACCGTCCCACCATGGGCAGACCGACACCAGCGTGTCGTCGATCAGAAGGTCGTCGCCATCGGCGGCAATGCCGAGCTCACGGAGCGTTCTGATCCAGGCCGCGATCTTCTCGCCATCAGGGCTGCGATCCTCCAGATCGTGATTGCCCGAGCAGATCAGCACGCGCGTCTTGGCCGCGAGCAGCGCCAGGTACTTCTTGACCACGACGATCTGCGCGCGGATGTCGACGATCGAAGCGAGATCGAGCGCGTCCCCGGCGAATACGACCGCGTCGAAATGGCCGGCGGCTGCGACCAGCCAGTCGAACTGCGGCAGCGCGTAGTGAAGATCGGCAACGACGAGACAGCGCATGAGGCTCCTGACGGGGCTCGTCGAAGCAAGAGCGAGACCAGATTCCGCTTCCCGCTATCACATCTCAGCCGGCACCGGGCCAGCCTTTCGGCCGGCGGGAGCCTGTCCGAACCGTGGTGAGGCAAGTTATCGCGTGCTCGTGCCTTGACAGCGACGACCGCTGCGTGCGCGGATGCCGGCTCCGAGGATGACATCAGACAAGGCGCATCATGCAATTGCCTGCAGGAGACGATCGCAACGCCGACCAGATCGCGTACTGGAACGGCCCCGGCGGTCAGCGCTGGTCGGACCGGCAGGCGGCGCAGGACATCCTGCTCGCGCCGGTGTCGCAGATCCTGATCGACCGCATCGCGGCCAAGCCGGGCGACCGCATCCTCGACGTCGGCTGCGGCTGCGGCGGTCTGGCCATCGCGCTGGCGGCGCGGGTCGCGCCCGGTGGCCACGTGCTCGGGGTCGACATCTCCGCGCCGATGCTCGAACGCGCCCGCGCGGTGGCGCGGGCAGGTCTCCCCGTGGAGTTCGTGCTGGCCGATGCCACCGTGCATCCGTTCGCGCCGGCGAGTTTCGACCTGCTGGTCTCGCGGTTCGGCGTGATGTTCTTCGCAGACCCGGTGGCGTCGTTCGCCAACATGCGCCGCGCGTTGAAGCCGGGCGGTCGCGTGGTGTTCGCCTGCTGGCGGGAGCCTAAGGCCAACCCCTGGATGATCGCGCCGCTCCAGGCGGTCTATCGCCATGTGCCGAAGCTGCCGGAGATGGCGCCGGAGGATCCGGGCCCGTTCGCCTTTGCGTCCGAGGCGCGGGTGACGCGCATCCTGGGCGAGGCCGGCTTCAACGACGTCGCGCTCGAGGCCCACGCGCTGTCGCTCGACATTGCGCTCGGGAACGGGCTCGACGCCGCCGTGCAATCGGCTTTCGAGATCGGCCCCGCCAGCCGTGCGCTGGAAGGGCATCCCCCGGCCACCCGCGAAGCGGCGCGGCAATCGGTCCGCGACCTGCTGGCGCAGCATCTGGCCGGCGACAGCGTCCCGCTCGCGGGCTCGATCTGGCTGGTGACGGCGGGCGCCTGACGGCTCCGCCGGGCCCCACGCCTCAGGCGCGCTCCTCCCAGATCATTGCCAGGTGGACGATGGTCTGCACCGCCTTCTCCATGTCACGGACGCTGACCCATTCCAGGCGCGAGTGGAAGGCGTGCTCGCCGGCGAAGATGTTGGGGCAGGGCAGGCCCATGAACGACAGGCGCGAACCATCGGTGCCGCCGCGGATCGAGGTGCGCACCGGCGTCAGCCCGGCGCGTCGGATCGCGTCCTCGGCATAGGTCACGATCTCCGGATGGAGGTCGATGACCTCCTTCATGTTACGGTACTGCGCCTTGACCTGCATCTGGTAGCTGGAGCGCGGATAGTCCTTCATGACGTCCCGGACGATGTCTTCGAGCAGCGCCTCCTTCTGCCGCAAGCCCTGTTCGCTGAAATCGCGCACGATGAAATCGAGCCGGGCCTGCTCCAGCGTGCCGGACATCCCGACCGGATGCAGAAAGCCTTCCTTGCCCTCGGTCGTTTCCGGCGAGCAGGTGTCCTTGGGCAGTCGCTCCACGATGGCAGAGGCGATCTTGATCGCGTGCTCCATCTTGCCCTTGGCGAAACCGGGATGGGCGCTGACACCGGTGATGGTGATGGTGGCGCCGTCCGCAGAGAAGGTCTCGTCCTCGATATTCCCGGCGGTCTCGCCGTCCATGGTGTAGCCGTAGTCGGCGCCGAGCTTCTTCATGTCGACGCGGTCGACGCCGCGGCCGATCTCCTCGTCGGGCGTGAACAGGATCTTGATCGTGCCGTGCTTGATCTGCGGGTTGTTCACCAGGACCTGCGCGGCGTCCATGATCTCGGCGATGCCGGCCTTGTTGTCGGCGCCGAGCAATGTGGTGCCGTCCGAGGTGACGATGTCATTGCCGATCTGGTCGTTGAGCGCCGGATGCTCGGCCGGACGGATCACCTGTGCCGGATCGCCCGGCAGGACGATATCGCCGCCCTGGTAGTTGTGCACGATCTGCGGCTTCACGCCGGCGCCGGAGCAGTCCGGGGACGTATCCATGTGCGAGCAGAAGCAGATCACCGGCACCTTTTTATCGGTGGTCGCCGGGATGGTCGCATAGACATAGCCATGCTCGTCCAGATGAACATCCGCCAGCCCCATCGCCTGCAGCTCGGCGGCGAGCAGGCGGCCAAGATCCTTCTGCTTCATGGTCGAAGGGCAGGTTGGCGAGGTCGCGTCCGACTGGGTGTCGATCACGACATAGCGCAGGAAGCGCTCGGTCACGGAATGGGTGAAGCTGGGAAGACTGTCGGACATGGGCACCACAAGGAGGATGGAGGAGCATATTACCGCTGATTGGGGGAGTTAATATATCAGAGTGGGGCCGCCGATGGTGAGATTGGCGGATGGCGAGATTGGATAAGACGGCATCCGAGTCCCTCGGTGGTGTGAAGTGCAATTTTCGGCTGGCCCTGATGATGGGCACGGCTCGCCGCAGCCGCATTACGACCGGCCGCGCGACGGTGACCTGGGGGGAATCCCGAGCCCGACGATTCCGACCTTATCGTCCTCGCGCAGATGCCAGGCGATTCGTGCATCGGTCGCCAGGATCTCCTCTATCTGCTTCTCGGCAGCCCGTTGGCGGCGGCCAGACGCCTCGAAGTGACGGCGATCGGACGGCTCGCCCGTTTTGCCATGCCCGGCCTCCTGGCTGATGATTTTGCGGCTCACCGTGGCAGGGGCGGCCAGGCCCATGGCCGGCGGCCTCCCGAACGAAACGGCTGAAACCTCCACTTGGCTGATCGTGACGCAGACATTCGAGAGGGTCTCGGTCCTTCCAAGCCGGACGACCCCTGCCGGACCCTTTCTTCGGGGCTCGGCAAGGACTTCCCACAGCTACGGGTTCATTGTCCTTGACTTCGAAACATCGCCCCTTTAAGTCGCACTCCTCCGCGGGATTTCGCGATCACGCGGGAGTAGCTCAGTTGGTTAGAGCGCCGGCCTGTCACGCCGGAGGTCGCGGGTTCGAGCCCCGTCTCTCGCGCCATTTTCGATGGCTTAGCATTCAATTTGATCTGTCCGCGCCGGGCTCCTGGGCCGCGCTGCGACGTCTCCTGATCCCGATCGTCTCTCCCTGCTGCACCGCGTATCCCGTGACGATGATCATCGTCTGCGATCAGCCATTAGAAAAGGCCGCCGATAGGGCGGCCTGGCGCAACGGTTGGGATCGGCGGGGATGGTTGGCTCAGCGAACCATCGAGCCGTTGGAACTGGTCACGGCCACCGGCTTGCCGGCCTTCACGACGTGAGCGGCGGTCTGATCGTAGTCGACATTGGTGCGGGCCGCGATCCCGAAGGCGGTTACGGCGATGCCTGCGACAATGGCCACGATCACGATCTTGAGGTGGGTCGAACGATCTGCGGAATGGAGCGAGTGGTTCATGTCAGCCTCCCGGCGTCTCAGAGCGCCACTTTGTTGCCGGAATGTGTACCTCCGCTTTGTTTCGATCCCGTTTCTTCGTTTCCTCAAAATGGTTTCATTGGTTGCAGCGCTCATTGCAGCAATCGGGAGTATGCGCGCCGGGACATTCCGCCGGCATTGGGCGGCATGGCCATCGGCCCGCCGGTCCGGCTCCGGGCACCGGCCTCGAGCCGCCGGCGGTCTTGATTCGGCTGCGTCTCGCGACCATCTAGCTCGGTAGCGGAAGCGGACAGGGCCATAGCTCATTGGCGAGAGATCGATCGCCGCTCCGTCATCCGTCTTCGACCATCTCCGGCCTGCGCACAACGCCGTGCGTGCTCGCGCGATTGCTGACCACGTCAGCATCCGTGAAGGCCACGCGCGACACCGTATTGCTGCGGGTCTGCGATGCGAGAGGTGCGCGCGTGTTTCGGTGGCCGCCATTCCCTGTGTGTCCGGGTTTCCGCAATGTGGGGAGGGCTGTCGGGCGGAAGACGGCTTGTCTTGCGCGGCTTGGTGCGCTGCGCTAAGGCTTCGACCAATTCCAATGCAACGAGTCTGTGGTTTGCACCGAAACCGCAGAGGAAAGTGGCGCCGATGACCGGCATCCTCCAGAACTATCTCCCCCTCGTCGTGTTCATAGGTGTCGCAGCCATCATCGGGGTGGTGCTCCTGATCGCCCCCTTCGTGGTCGCCTACCAGCAGCCCGATCCCGAGAAGCTCTCCGCGTACGAATGCGGCTTCAACGCGTTCGACGACGCCCGCATGAAGTTCGACGTCCGCTTCTATCTGGTTGCCATCCTTTTCATCATCTTCGACCTCGAAGTCGCCTTCCTGTTCCCCTGGGCAGTCGCATTCGGCAAGCTCGGTGCGGCCGGCTTCTGGTCGATGCTGGTGTTCCTGGCCGTGCTGACGGTCGGGTTTGCCTACGAATGGAAGAAAGGCGCGCTTGAATGGGATTGAGCCCGACCACGTCCTCGACCGGGCCGGCGATCGCTCCGGCCCCGAAGGGCATTCTCGATCCCGCGACCGGCAGGCCGATCGGTGCCAACGACCCGTATTTCCTCGAGGTCAGGCACGAATTGTCGGACAAGGGATTTTTCGTTGCCACCGCTGACGATCTCATCACCTGGGCCCGGACCGGCTCGCTGATGTGGATGACGTTCGGCTTGGCCTGCTGCGCCGTCGAGATGATGCAGGTCTCGATGCCGCGCTACGACGTCGAGCGTTTCGGCTTCGCGCCACGCGCCTCGCCGCGGCAGTCCGACGTGATGATCGTCGCAGGCACCCTGACCAACAAGATGGCCCCGGCGCTGCGCAAGGTCTATGACCAGATGCCGGAGCCGCGCTACGTCATCTCGATGGGCTCCTGCGCCAATGGCGGCGGCTACTACCATTATTCCTATTCGGTGGTCCGTGGCTGCGATCGCATCGTTCCCATCGATATCTACGTGCCCGGCTGTCCGCCGACCGCCGAAGCGCTGCTGTACGGTGTTCTGCTGCTGCAGAAGAAGATCCGGCGCACCGGCACCATCGAACGCTGAAGGTTTTATCGCATGGACGACGGCAGGCTCGACGCCCTTGGGCAGACGATCGTGAGCGCGCTTCCGGGCGCGGCGATCGGGCATTCGGTTGCTTTCAATCAGCTCACGGTGAACGTGGAGCCCGGCCGGATCGTCGAGGTCGTGAAATATCTGCGTGACGACCCGGGCTGCCGGTTCATCAACTTCACCGACATCACGGCAGTGGACTATCCGGAGCGCGCCAAGCGCTTCGAGGTCGTCTACCACTTCCTGTCGCCGACCCTGAACACCCGCATCCGGCTCAAGGCGGAGGCCGACGAGACCACGCAGGTGCCGTCGATCATCGACGTGTTTCCCGGTGCCGACTGGTTCGAGCGCGAGGCCTATGACCTCTACGGCGTGATCTTCGTCGGCCATCCCGACATGCGCCGGCTCCTCACCGACTACGGCTTCGACGGCCATCCGCTGCGCAAGGACTTCCCGACCACCGGCTTCGTCGAGGTGCGCTACGACGACCAGGAGAAGCGGGTGATCTACGAGCCTGTGAGGCTCAACCAGGAATTCCGCAAGTTCGATTTCTTGTCGCCCTGGGAAGGCGCGGACTATCCGCTGCCGGGCGACGAGAAAGCGAACAAGTGAGTGGGAGCGCGAGCATGAACGAGCAGAGCCCCGCACTTCGCAACTTCACGATCAACTTTGGCCCGCAGCATCCAGCGGCGCACGGCGTGCTGCGCCTGGTGCTCGAGCTCGACGGCGAGGTGGTCGAGCGGGTCGATCCGCATATCGGCCTCCTGCATCGCGGCACCGAGAAGCTGATCGAGACCAAGACCTACCTGCAGGCGATTCCCTATTTCGATCGGCTCGACTACGTCGCGCCGATGAACCAGGAGCACGCCTTCTGCCTCGCGGCGGAGAAGCTGCTCGGCATCGAGGTGCCGCGCCGCGGCCAGCTGGTCCGCGTGCTCTATTGCGAGATCGGTCGTATCCTGTCGCATCTCCTCAACGTCACCACGCAGGCGATGGACGTTGGCGCGCTGACCCCGCCGCTGTGGGGCTTCGAGGAGCGCGAGAAGCTGATGGTGTTCTATGAGCGCGCCTCGGGCTCGCGCATGCACGCCGCCTTCTTCCGCATCGGCGGCGTGCACCAGGATCTGCCGCCAAAGCTGATCGACGACATCGACGCCTGGTGCGATCCGTTCCTCAAGGTGGTCGACGATCTCGACCGGCTGCTGACCGCCAACCGCATCTTCAAGCAGCGCAACGTCGATATCGGCGTCGTCACCCTGAAGCAGGCGTGGGAGTGGGGCTTCTCCGGCGTCATGGTTCGCGGCTCGGGTGCGGCCTGGGACCTGCGCAAGTCGCAGCCTTATGAATGCTATGCCGAGATGGATTTCGACATTCCGATCGGCAAGAACGGCGACTGCTACGACCGTTATCTGATCCGCATGGAAGAGATGCGCCAGTCCGTGCGCATCATGAAGCAGTGCATCCAAAAGCTGCGGGCGCCGGACGGGCAGGGCCCGGTCGTTGTCGCCGACAACAAGATCGCGCCGCCGCGTCGTGGCGAGATGAAGCGCTCGATGGAAGCGCTGATCCATCACTTCAAGCTCTACACCGAGGGCGTTCACGTCCCGGCCGGCGAGGTCTATGTCGCGGTCGAGGCCCCGAAGGGCGAGTTCGGCGTGTATCTCGTCGCCGATGGCAGCAACAAGCCCTATAAGTGCAAGATCCGCGCACCTGGCTTTGCGCATCTGCAGGCGATGGATTTCCTCTGCCGGGGCCACCTGCTGGCCGACGTCTCGGCCATTCTCGGCTCGCTCGACATCGTGTTCGGAGAGGTCGACCGCTGATGGGCCAAGCGCCGATCCAGTTCGATCGTGCTTCCGGAGCGCTCGAAGGAGCGAACCTCTGGGAGCGCACGGCTGCATTGGCGCTGTCGACCGGCTCGAAGATCTCGTCGCACTTCTCCCATCGTGGCTATAATCGCTGCGCCAATCTGCTGCGCCTGACGCTGCCGGAGCGCGACATCGCGGTGAAGCTCAATCCGGACGCCGTGTTCGAGTTTCCCTATGGCGACGGCTATTGGAGCAAGCTGCTCAACCGCGACTATCACTACGAGGACGAGCTCGAGCTGTTGTTCCTCGGCACGATCGATGTCGACTACACCTTCATCGATGGCGGCGCCAATTACGGCTACTGGTCGGTGCTGGTCTCCAGCGCCCCCTATGGGTCGCACAAGGCAATCGCGATCGAGCCGTCGTCGGCCAACTTTGCCAAACTCGCCAACAATGCAAGCATCAACGCCGGCCGCTTCGAGGTGATGAAGTGCGCCATCGGCGCCAGCCGCGGCATGGCTCATCTCACCGGCACCAAGCACGAGGCGTTCAGCATCGCCGGCGGCAATGCAGGCGGCGAGCAGGTGCCCGTGATGGCGCTCGATGACCTGATCGACGACGGCAAGGTCGAGGCCTCCGGCAAGTACCTGATCAAGCTCGACGTCGAGGGCGTCGAGATCGAGGCGATCAAGGGCGGTGCGCGGCTGCTTGCGGCCGACAGCATGATCCTGTGCGAGGAGCACGGCCAGGATCGCAACCATACGGTATCGCGCTACATCCTCGATGAAACGCCGATGCAGCTGATGGTCTATGACCCCACGAGCCGCCGCTTCGAGACGGTGACCGAGCTGTCGATCCTCGACCGCATCAAGGTGTCTGCCCACGTCGGCTATAACGTGTTCGGAACTGCAAGTGCCTTCTGGCAGAATCGCGTCGCAGCGCTCAATGCAGACGCCGCGCGCCGCATGCAATGAAAGACTGAAGAGCCATGTCCGTCCGCCGTCTTGCCCCGAAGGAAATCCAGCCCGCGAGCTTCACGTTCACGGATGAGAATCTCGCCTTTGCCAAGGCGCAGATCGCGAAATATCCGGAAGGTCGCCAGGCCTCGGCCGTCATCGCGATCCTTTGGCGCGCGCAGGAGCAGCACGAGGGCTGGGTGTCGGAAGCCGCGATCCGCGTCGTCGCCGACATGCTCGGCATGCCCTACATCCGCGTGCTCGAGGTCGCGACGTTCTACACCATGTTCCAGCTGCAGCCGGTCGGCAAGAAGGCGCATGTCCAGGTCTGCGGCACGACGCCGTGCCGGCTGCGCGGCGCCGAGGAGCTGATCGAGGTCTGCAAGCACCGCATTCATCACGATCCCTTCCATCTGTCGAAGGACGGCGACTTCAGCTGGGAAGAGGTCGAGTGCCTGGGCGCCTGCGTGAATGCGCCGATGGTGCAGGTCTGGAAGGATACCTACGAGGACCTGACGCCGGAAAGCTTCGGCAAGGTGCTCGACGGATTCGCGACCGGCAACCTGCCGACGCCCGGTCCGCAGAATGGCCGCCAGTTCTCTGCTCCGGCGGGTGGTCCGACCACGCTGAAGGAGAAGACATGAGCCGCAATCGCATCCGCGTTGCGGCCCTGACCCAAGAGGGCGCCGCGATGAAGAACTGGCGCTACGTGGCGCTGCATACGACCGCGGCCGCCGCTTTCATTTTCGTGCTGCAGCGGTTCGCGCTTCAAGCGACGCTGGAATCCAGTCTGCTGTGGGCGCTGGTGTTCGGCGGCTGTGCCGCCTTCATCGCCACCATGCAGTCGAACCGCTGATATCGAGGAAGCCGTCTGATGCTCGACGACAAGGACCGCATCTTCACCAACCTCTACGGCCTGCATGATTGGGGCCTCGAAGGCGCGCGCCGGCGCGGCAGCTGGGACGGCACCAAGGGGCTGATCGACAAGGGCCGCGACTGGATCATCAACGAGATGAAGGCGTCGGGCCTGCGCGGCCGCGGCGGCGCCGGCTTCCCGACCGGCCTGAAATGGTCGTTCATGCCGAAGGAATCGACCGACGGCCGGCCGAGCTATCTCGTCGTCAACGCCGACGAGTCCGAGCCCGGCACCTGCAAGGATCGCGAGATCATGCGGCACGATCCGCATCATCTCGTCGAAGGCTGCCTGCTCGCCAGCTTCGCGATGAATGCGCATGCCTGCTACATCTATGTGCGCGGCGAGTTCATCCGTGAGCGCGAGCGGCTGCAGGCGGCGATCGACCAGGCCTATGAGGCGAGGTTGGTCGGCAAGGACAACGTTCATGGCTGGCCGTTCGACATCTACGTCGCCCACGGCGCCGGCGCCTATATCTGCGGCGAGGAGACCGCGCTGCTCGAAAGCCTCGAGGGCAAGAAGGGCCAGCCGCGGTTGAAGCCGCCATTCCCGGCCAATGTCGGCCTCTATGGCTGCCCGACCACTGTTAACAACGTCGAGTCGATCGCGGTGGCGCCGACCATCCTGCGCCGGGGCGCGGCCTGGTTCGCTGGCATCGGCCGGCCGAACAATGTCGGCACCAAGCTGTTCTGTATCTCCGGTCACGTCGAGCGGCCCTGCAACGTCGAAGAGGCGATGGGCATCCCGTTCCGCGAGCTGATCGAGAAGCATTGCGGCGGCATCCGCGGCGGCTGGGACAATCTGAAGGCCGTCATTCCCGGCGGCTCGTCGGTGCGCATGGTGCCGGCGGATCAGATCATCGACACGCCGATGGATTTCGACAGCCTGTCCAAGCTGCGCTCGGGCTTGGGCACCGCGGCCGTGATCGTGATGGACAAGTCGACCGATCTGATCCGGGCGATCGCGCGCATCTCGTATTTCTACAAGCATGAGAGTTGCGGCCAGTGCACGCCGTGCCGCGAGGGCACCGGCTGGATGTGGCGCGTGCTGACCCGCATGGCCGAAGGCCGCGCACACAAGCGCGAGATCGACATGCTGCTCGAGGTCACCAAGCAGATCGAGGGGCACACGATCTGTGCGCTCGGAGACGCCGCGGCTTGGCCGATCCAGGGCCTGATCGCGCATTTCCGTCACGAGATCGAAGCGCGCATCGATCAGTATTCGCACAAGGCCGATGTCGACGATGTCGGCGTGCGCGATCCCGCGCACATGGTGGCGGCGGAGTAGGCGATGGCGGTCCGACCGGCCAGCAAGGTTTTCCTCCGCGCATGTCGCGCCCTCACGGTGCGCGACGGCGCGGTGGTCCGTGGTTTGAGAGAGATGTGAGGCAATGACCAAGATCATCATCGATGGCAAAGAGATCGATGTGCCGCCGGAGTACACGCTGCTGCAGGCGTGCGAGGCGGCCGGTGCCGAGATTCCGCGCTTCTGCTATCATGAGCGGCTGTCGATCGCCGGCAACTGCCGGATGTGCCTCGTCGAGGTGAAGGGCGGGCCGAAGCCGGTCGCGAGCTGCGCCTGGGGCGTGCGCGACTGCCGGCCCGGCCCGAAGGGCGAGCCGCCGGAGATTTCGACCCGGTCGCCGATGGTCAAGAAGGCGCGCGAAGGCGTGATGGAGTTCCTTCTGATCAACCATCCGCTGGACTGCCCGATCTGCGACCAGGGCGGCGAGTGCGACCTGCAGGACCAGGCGATGGGCTATGGTGTCGACACCAGCCGCTTCGCCGAGAACAAGCGCGCCGTCGAGGACAAATATCTCGGCGCGCTGGTCAAGACCTCGATG
The DNA here is from genome assembly GCF_000344805.1 of Bradyrhizobium oligotrophicum S58. Taxonomy (NCBI): domain Bacteria; kingdom Pseudomonadati; phylum Pseudomonadota; class Alphaproteobacteria; order Hyphomicrobiales; family Nitrobacteraceae; genus Bradyrhizobium; species Bradyrhizobium oligotrophicum. Next base: position 3,874,739 of record NC_020453.1, read on the forward strand.
AACCGCTGCATCCAGTGCACCCGCTGCGTGCGCTTCTCGGCGGAAGTCTGCGGCGTGCCGGAAATGGGCGCGACCGGCCGCGGCGAGGACATGGAGATCACGACCTATCTCGAGCAGGCGCTGAGCTCGGAGCTGCAGGGCAATCTGGTCGACATCTGCCCGGTGGGCGCGCTGACCTCCAAGCCCTATGCCTTCGCGGCACGTCCGTGGGAGCTCGGCAAGACGCAGTCGATCGACGTGATGGACGGCGTGGGCTCGGCGATCCGCGTCGACACCCGCGGCCGCGAGGTGATGCGCATCCTGCCGCGCATCAACGACAGCGTGAACGAGGAGTGGATTTCGGACAAGACGCGGCATGTCGTCGATGGCCTGCGCACGCAGCGCCTCGACCGTCCCTATGTCCGCGAGGATGGCAAGCTGCGCCCGGCGTCCTGGCCGGAGGCTTTCAAGGCGATCGCGACCAAGCTGTCCCGAATCGACGGCAAGCGCATCGGCGCCATCGCCGGCGGTCTTGCCGCCGTGGAGGAAATGTTCGCGCTCAAGGAGCTGCTGGCCAAGCTCGGCTCGCCCAATGTCGCGGTGCAGGGCGGTGACAGCTTCGATGCCAGGCTCGGCCGGGCGTCCTATATCTTCAATCCGACCATCGCCGGCATCGAGCAGGCCGATGCGATCCTGATCATCGGCGCCAATCCGCGCAAGGAAGCCGCCGTGCTCAACGCCCGCATCCGCAAGCGCTGGCGCTCGGGCCAGCTCAAGGTCGGCGTGGTCGGTCCCAAGGTCGACCTGACCTATCCCTACGAGCACATCGGCGCAGGCACCGACTCGTTGAGCGACGTCGCTGCCGGCAAGCACTCCTTCGCGACCACATTCCGTAACGCCAAGAACCCGATCGTGCTGGTCGGCGCCGGCGCTGCCGCGCGTCATGATGGGGCGGCGCTGCTGTCGCTCGCGGCCAAGATCGCGATGGACGTGAACGCGGTGCGCGACGACTGGAACGGCTTCGCCGTGCTGCATGACACCGCCTCGCGGGTCGGCGCGCTCGACATCGGCTTCAACGGCACCGGTCTCACCGGCGCGCAGATGACGACCTTTGGCACGATGGACGTGATGTTCCTGCTCGGCGCCGACGAGGTCGAGGTGCCCGAGGGCGTGTTCACTGTCTACATCGGCACCCATGGCGACCGTGGTGCGCATCGCGCCGACGTGATCCTGCCGGGCGCTGCCTACACCGAGAAGTCCGGCCTCTACGTCAACACCGAGGGCCGGGTGCAGATGGCCGGCCGCGCCTCGTTTCCGCCGGGTGAGGCGCGCGAGGACTGGGCGATCATCCGCGCGCTGTCCGACGTGCTCGGCAGGAAGCTCGGCTACGACTCGCTGGCCGCTCTGCGCGCTGCGATCATCAAGGCCGTGCCGCATCTCGGCCGCATCGACCAGATCGAGGCCGGCAAGATCGCCGACATCAAGACGCTGGCGGGCAAGGGTGGTAGCCTGGAAAAGGCGCCGTTCAAGCCGCTGATCGACGACTTCTATCTCACCAACCCGATCGCGCGCGCATCGGCAGTCATGGCGGAATGCTCCCGCCTGGCCTCCGGCCGCGTGCTCGTGGCAGCGGAGTGAGCGTGACCTGATGGCTGATTTCTTCGCAAGCTCGTTCTGGACCGGCTTCCTCTGGCCGCTGATCATCATGGTCGCGGAGAGCGTGCTGCTGCTCGTCGTCCTCCTGGTGGCGATCGCCTACATCCTGCTCGCGGACCGCAAGATCTGGGCGGCGGTGCAGATCCGCCGCGGTCCCAACGTGGTCGGGCCCTGGGGCCTGTTCCAGTCGTTCGCCGACCTTTTGAAGTTCGTGCTCAAGGAGCCGATCATTCCGTCCGGCGCGAACAAGGGCGTGTTCCTGCTGGCACCGCTCGTCTCCTGCGTGCTGGCACTGGCGGCGTGGGCGGTGATCCCGACCAATCTGGGCTGGGCGATCGCCGACATCAATGTCGGCATCCTCTTCATCTTCGCGATCTCGTCGCTGTCGATCTACGGCATCATCATGGCCGGCTGGTCGTCGAACTCGAAGTACCCGTTCCTGGCGGCGCTGCGCTCGGCGGCGCAGATGGTGTCCTACGAGGTCTCGATCGGGTTCGTGATCATCACCGTGCTGCTGTGCGCCGGTACCCTGAACCTGTCGGCGGTGGTCGAGGCGCAGCATGCGCGCGGTCTTGCCAGCCTGATCGGGCTGCCGCAGCTGACGATCCTGAACTGGTACGTCTGGCCGCTGTTCCCGATGTTCGTGGTGTTCTACGTCTCGGCGCTGGCCGAGACCAATCGCCCGCCGTTCGATCTCGTCGAGGCGGAGTCCGAGCTTGTCGCCGGCTTCATGGTCGAATACGGCTCGACGCCATACCTGCTGTTCATGCTCGGCGAGTACGTTGCGATCACCACGATGTGCGCGCTGGCCACCATTCTCTTCCTTGGAGGCTGGTTGCCGCCGATCGACCTGCCGCCGTTCAACTGGGTGCCGGGCGTCATCTGGTTCTCGCTCAAGCTGTTCTTCATGTTCTTCCTGATCGCGATGGCGAAAGCGATCGTGCCGCGCTACCGCTACGACCAGTTGATGCGCCTGGGCTGGAAAGTGTTCCTGCCACTGTCGCTGGCCATGGTGGTGATCGTCGCGGGCGTGCTGCACTTCGCCGGCATCGCGCCGAAATGAGGCTGTCATGAACATCTCCGCCACCGCACGGTCGCTGCTGCTGCAGGAATTCGTATCGGCCTTCTTCCTGGCGATGCGCTATTTCTTCCAGCCCAAGCCGACCCTCAACTATCCGTTCGAGAAGGGTCCGATCTCGCCGCGCTTCCGCGGTGAGCACGCGTTGCGCCGCTACCCCAATGGCGAGGAGCGCTGCATCGCCTGCAAGCTGTGCGAGGCCGTCTGCCCGGCGCAGGCGATCACGATCGAGGCAGGTCCGCGCCGCAACGACGGTACCCGCCGCACGGTGCGCTACGACATCGACATGGTGAAGTGCATCTATTGCGGCCTGTGCCAGGAAGCCTGTCCGGTGGACGCCATCGTCGAGGGACCGAACTTCGAGTTCGCGACCGAGACCCGCGAGGAGCTCTACTATGACAAGGCCAAGCTGCTCGCGAACGGCGACCGCTGGGAGCGCGAGATATCCAAAGCCATCGCGCTCGACGCGCCGTACCGCTGAGGCCGTCCGATGATCCTTCCTGCGCTCTTCTTCTACCTGTTCGCGGCGGTCTGCGTGGCCTCGGCCGTGATGGTGATCGTCTCGAAGAACCCCGTTCATTCGGTGCTCTATCTGATCCTCGCCTTCGTCAACGCCTCCGGCCTGTTCGTGCTGATGGGTGCTGAATTCCTGGCGATGATCCTGGTCGTCGTCTATGTCGGCGCGGTCGCGGTGCTGTTCCTGTTCGTGATCATGATGCTCGACGTCGACTTCACCGAGTTGCGCGAGGGCTTCCTGCAATACATGCCGATCGGCCTCGTGATCGGAGGCATCTTCCTGTTTGAGCTCTTGCTGACCGTGTCCTATTGGGTCATCAACCCGACGACGCCGAAGGCGATCACGGCGGCGATCCCGACCAACGTCACCAACACCGAGGCGCTCGGCCTCGTGCTCTATACGAAATACATCCATTACTTCCAGCTGTCGGGCATGATCCTGCTGGTGGCGATGATCGGCGCGATCGTGCTGACGCTCCGCCACAAGGCCAGCGTCAAGCGCCAGGACATCAACGTCCAGAACGCGCGCACGCCGGAGATGGCGATGGCGGTCCGCAAGGTCGCGGTCGGGCAGGGACTGCAGGATACGGATGCGGCGGAGTGGGTGAAATGACCATCGGATTGGGACATTACCTCGCCGTTGCGGCGATGCTGTTCACGCTCGGCATCCTCGGCATCTTCCTGAACCGCAAGAACATCATCGTCATCCTGATGTCGGTCGAGCTGATCCTGCTGGCGGTCAACATCAACCTGGTCGCGTTCTCGACGTTCCTGGGCGACATCGTAGGCCAGGTGTTCGCGCTGCTGGTGCTGACGGTGGCGGCGGCGGAAGCCGCGATCGGTCTGGCCGTGCTGGTGGTCTACTTCCGCAACCGCGGCTCGATCGCGGTCGAAGACGTCAATCTGATGAAGGGCTAAGGGCGCATGATCCGCAACTGTGGGGGCCGGCTCGCCGGCAAGGTCATGCGTAAGGGAACGGGCAAATGATCCAGGCCATCGTCTTTCTGCCGCTGCTCGGCGCCATCCTGGCCGGCCTGATCGCGCTGCTCGGCGCGCATGCGCGCCATCCGAGCGGTGACGCGGTCGAGCATCACGATCACGGCGATCACCATGCCGCGCATGCGGACCATGCGCATGACGACCACGCCCATGGCGGTCACGACGATCATCATGTCGCGGAGCCGCCGGCCGCCGGCACCTGGGCCGCACAGATTATCACGACGGGGCTGCTGTTCGTGTCGGCCGCGCTGTCCTGGGCGATGCTGGTCAGCGTCGGCTTCATGCATCACGAAGCCGGGGTGAAGGAGCTGCTGCCCTGGATCAATTCCGGCGAGCTGCAGGTCTCCTGGGCGCTGCGCGTCGATACGCTGACGGCCGTCATGCTGGTCGTGGTGACGAGCGTGTCCTCGCTCGTGCATCTTTATTCGATCGGCTACATGGACGAGGATCCGAACCGTCCGCGCTTCTTTTCCTATCTCTCGCTGTTCACCTTCGCGATGCTGATGCTGGTGACTGCGAACAATCTGGTGCAGCTGTTCTTCGGCTGGGAAGGCGTCGGTCTGGCGAGCTATCTGCTGATCGGCTTCTGGTTCCAGAAGCCCTCGGCCAACGCCGCCGCCATCAAGGCCTTCGTCGTCAACCGCGTCGGCGATTTCGGCTTCGCGCTCGGCATCTTCGCGATCTTCCTGCTGACGAAGTCCACCGACTTCGAGACCATCTTCGCCGCCGCGCCAAGCATTGCCGGCAAGACGACCATCAACTTCCTCGGCTGGCATGCGGATGCGCTGACGTTGACCTGCCTGCTGCTGTTCATGGGCGCGATGGGCAAATCGGCGCAGTTCCTGCTGCACACCTGGCTGCCTGACGCGATGGAAGGTCCGACCCCGGTTTCGGCGCTGATCCACGCCGCGACCATGGTCACCGCCGGCGTGTTCATGGTCGCGCGCCTGTCCCCGCTGTTCGAGCTGGCCCCGAACGCGCAGGCCGTCGTGATGTTCTTCGGTGCCACGACCGCGTTCTTCGCCGCGACCGTCGGCCTCGTGCAGAACGACATCAAGCGTATCGTCGCCTATTCGACCTGCTCGCAGCTCGGCTACATGTTCGTGGCGATGGGAGCAGGGGCCTATTCGGTCGGCATGTTCCATCTGTTCACGCACGCCTTCTTCAAGGCGCTGCTGTTCTTGGGCTCCGGCTCGGTGATCTATGCGATGCATCACGAACAGGACATCCGCAACATGGGCGGCCTGTGGCGCAAGATCCCGTACACCTTCGCGGTGATGACGGTCGGCACCCTGGCGCTGACCGGCTTCCCGGGCTTCGCCGGCTTCTTCTCCAAGGATGCGATCATCGAGGCCGCCTATGCCGCGCACAACCCGTTCGCGACCTACGCCTACTTCCTGACGATCGCGGCGGCCGGCCTGACCTCGTTCTATTCCTGGCGCCTGGTCTGGAAGACCTTCTTCGGCACGCCGCATGACCAGCATCACTACGATGCTGCGCATGAGAGCCCGATCTGGATGCTGATCCCGATCGGCGTGCTCGCGGCTGGTTCGATCCTGGCGGGCTTCCCGTTCAAGGCCCTGTTCACCGATCCCCATGGTGTCGAGGCCTTCTTCGGCGAGTCGCTGAAGATGAACCCGCACATCCTGGAAGACATGGAGCACATGCCGTTCTGGCTGGGACAGCTGCCCTTCATCATGATGGTGCTCGGCTTCGCCGTGTCCTACGTCTTCTATGTCAGCCGTCCGTACATCCCGGAGGAACTGGCGAGCCAGCAGCCGCTGCTCTACAAGTTCCTGCTCAACAAGTGGTACTTCGACGAGCTGTATGATTTGATCTTCGTCCGTCCGGCGAAGTGGCTCGGCCGCTTCCTCTGGAAGAAGGGCGACGGCTTCGTCATCGACGGGTTCGGTCCGGACGGCGTCTCGGCGCGGGTGCTCGACATCACGCGCAACGTCGTCAAGATCCAGACCGGTTATCTCTATCATTATGCCTTTGCCATGCTGATCGGCGTTGCCGGCCTGATCACCTGGTTCATGTTCATGGGAGGCCAGCAATGACCACCTGGCCAATTCTCTCCGTCGTCACCTTCCTTCCCGTCGTTGGCGCGCTGCTGATCTACCTGGTGCGCGGCGATGACGAGGCTGCCCGGCGCAATGCACGCTGGATCGCGCTGTGGACCACGCTGATCACCTTCGCGGTGTCGGTGATCCTGGTGCTGCGCTTCGATCCCGGCCAGACCGACTTCCAGTTCGTCGAGAAGTCGAACTGGCTGGCTGCCGGCATCAGCTATCACATGGGCGTCGATGGCATCTCGCTGCCGTTCGTGATCCTGACCACCGCCTTGATGCCGTTCTGCATCGTGGCGAGCTGGAAGTCGGTCACCAACCGGCTGCGCGAATACATGATGGCGTTCCTGATCCTGGAAACGCTGATGGTCGGCACGTTCTCGGCGCTCGACCTCGTGCTGTTCTATCTGTTCTTCGAGGGCGGCCTGATCCCGATGTTCCTGATCATCGGCGTCTGGGGCGGCCCGCGCCGGGTCTACGCGTCCTTCAAGTTCTTCCTGTACACGCTGCTCGGCTCGGTCCTGATGCTGCTGGCCATCATGGCGCTGTACTGGAACGCCGGCACGACCGACATTCCGACCCTGATGCACACGGCGGTGCCGCGCTCGTTGCAGACCTGGGCCTGGCTTGCCTTCTTCGCGTCCTTCGCGGTGAAGATGCCGATGTGGCCGGTGCACACCTGGCTGCCGGATGCACATGTCGAGGCGCCGACCGCGGGCTCGGTGATCCTGGCCGCGATCCTGCTGAAGATGGGCGGTTACGGCTTCCTGCGCTTCTCGCTGCCGATGTTCCCGCTGGCCTCGCACGACTTCGCGCCGCTGGTCTTCACACTGTCGGCGATCGCAATCATCTACACCTCGCTGGTCGCGCTGATGCAGGAAGACATCAAGAAGCTCATTGCCTACTCGTCGGTGGCGCATATGGGCTTCGTGACGATGGGCATCTTCGCGGGCACCATGCAGGGCGTGGCCGGCGGCGTGTTCCAGATGATCTCGCACGGCATCGTCTCGGGTGCGCTGTTCCTCTGCGTCGGCATCGTCTACGACCGGATGCACACCCGCGAGATCGCGGCCTATGGCGGCCTCGTCAACCGGATGCCGGTCTACGCGCTGGTGTTCATGGTGTTCACCATGGCCAATGTCGGTCTGCCCGGCACCTCAGGCTTCGTCGGCGAGTTCATGACCCTGCTCGGCACCTTCAAGGTGTCGATCCCGACCGCGTTCTTCGCGACCTTTGGCGTCATCCTGTCGGCCTGCTATGCGCTGTGGCTCTACCGCAAGGTGGTGTTCGGCGCGCTGACCAAGCCGTCGCTCGCAAGCATCAAGGACCTGACCTTGCGTGAGGGCGTGATCCTGTTTCCGCTGGTGGCGCTGACCATCCTGTTCGGCGTCTATCCGAAGCCGATCCTCGACATGTCGGCGGCGTCGGTGCAGCAGCTCGTGACCAACTACAATACAGCCGTGACGGCCGTGAAGGCCGCCGCGCTGCTCCAATGAGACCCCAGAGGTCGGGACAAAGACGATGATCGAGAATCTTGGGGCTCAGCTTTGGGTGGTGCTGCCGGAGCTGCTGCTGGCGTTGGGCGCCATGGCGCTGCTGATGCTGGGCGCATTTCGCGGGCAGGGGACGACGGGGCTCGTCACTTGGCTCGCGGTCGTGCTGCTGATCGTGGTCGGCATCCTGGTGCTGAGGCAGCCGGGCGGGCAGGCGTTCGGCGGCAGCTTCATTTCTGACAGCTATGCGCGCTTCCTGAAGATTCTGGCGCTGATCGGCTCGATCGCCACCCTCGTGATGTCGACCGAGTTCTTGTCGTCGCCTGATCGGCGCATTTTCGAATACGCGATCCTGGTGCTGCTCTCGACGCTCGGCATGCTGGTGCTGATCTCGGCCGGTGACCTGATCACGCTCTATCTCGGCCTCGAGCTGATGTCGCTCGCGCTCTACGTGGTCGCGGCCAGCCATCGCGACAACGTCAAGTCGACCGAAGCCGGCCTGAAGTATTTCGTGCTCGGCGCGCTGTCCTCCGGCATGCTGCTCTACGGCGCCTCGCTGATCTACGGCTTCACCGGCACGGTGAGCTTTGCCGGGATCGCGGCGGCCACCAAGACAGGTAGCGTCGGCATCATCTTCGGCCTCGTGTTCCTGTTCGCCGGCATGTGCTTCAAGGTGTCGGCGGTGCCGTTCCACATGTGGACGCCGGACGTCTATGAAGGCGCGCCGACGCCGGTGACGGCGTTCTTCGCCTCCGCGCCAAAGGTCGCGGCGATCGCCGTGTTCGCGCGCGTGGCCCTGACCGCATTCCCCGGCATCACCTTCCAGTGGCAGCAGATCATCGTCTTCGTCTCGATCGCCTCGATGGCGCTGGGCTCGTTCGCGGCCATCGGGCAGACCAACATCAAGCGCCTGATGGCGTATTCCTCGATCGGCCATATGGGCTTTGCGCTGGTCGGCCTCGCCGCCGGCACGGTCGAGGGCGCGCAGGGCGTGCTGACCTACATCGCGATCTATGTCGCCATGACCTTGGGGTCGTTCGCGGTGATCATGGCGATCAAGCGCAATGGCCAGTCGTTCGAGAAGATCAGCGATTTCTCGGGGCTGTCGCGCACCAATCCGCTGCTCGCCTTCTTCTTCGCGATGCTGTTGTTCTCGCTGGCTGGCGTTCCGCCGCTCGCGGGCTTCTTCGCCAAATGGTACGTGTTCGTCGCGGCGATCAAGGGCGGGCTGTTCACGCTCTCGGTGATCGGTGTGCTGACCAGCGTGGTCGGCGCCTACTACTACCTGCTGATCGTCAAGACGATGTATTTCGACGAGCCGCTCGCCACGCTGGATCCGGTCCGGATCGAGCTGCGCACCGTGCTCGCGATCTCCGGCATCTTCAACATCCTGTTCTTCGCCTATCCGGGCCCGCTGGTCAGCGCGGCCGCGGCCGCGGCGAAGTCGCTGTTCTAGATGACGTTTGCGCTGGGGCCTCGTGCCGCGAAGGCCGGCTACGGGCTCGTCGCGTTCGATCAGGCCGGGTCGACCAATGCGGAGGCTCTTGCGTCCGCGCGCCGCGGCGATACCAGGCGGTCCTGGTTCGTCACATCGGAGCAGACGGCGGGGCGTGGGCGGCGCCAGCGGCCCTGGATCGCCCCGCGCGGCAATCTGGCCTCGAGCGTGCTGGAAGTGCTGAGCGTGGCTCCTGCAGTTGCGGCTACCCTCGGATTCGCCGCAGGCCTCGCCATCGAGACCGCGTTGCGCCAGGTAAGCCTCGAGGCTGCGCTGCGGTCGGGAGGCCGCGCGTCTTTCGCGCTGAAATGGCCGAATGACGTGCTGGCTGACGGGCGCAAGATCGTCGGCATGCTGCTCGAAGCGGAGCAGGTGGCGGGCGGGCTCGCCGTCGTCGCCGGCATCGGAACAAATGTGGTCGCGGCGCCGCCGGATATCCCGACACCGGCGGTCTCGTTGGCGGACCTGGGCGTCCAGGTGACGGCCGAGGATCTGTTCTCGGCGCTGTCCGATGCCTGGGTCGAATATTTCGGCATCTGGAATGAGGGACGGGGCTTCGGTGACATCCGCAAGCTCTGGCTGGAGCGGGCAGCAGGCCTCGGCCAGCCGGTCGCCATCAGGTCCGGACATGCTATCATCGAGGGGATTTTCGACACGATCGATGAACAGGGTTGTATGCTGGTGCGGACCGCGGAGGGACGATTGGAGCCGATCACGGCAGGCGATGTTCATTTCGGCTCGGTCGCCTCCCAAGGAGCGGTTTAGATGGCACGTCCCGACGAACTGACATTTGCTCCGCTCGGCGGCGTGGGCGAGATCGGCATGAACCTGTCGATCTACGGGCTCGGCAATCGCCATCAGCGCTCCTGGCTCGCGATCGATCTCGGCGTCTCCTTCGGCGACGAGGAGCATCTGCCGGGCATCGACCTGATCATGCCGGACGTCGCTTTCCTCGAGAAGCAACGCAACAATCTGGTCGGCCTGGTGCTGACGCATGCGCATGAAGACCATTTCGGCGCGATCATCGATCTGTGGCCGCGGCTGAAATGCCCGATCTACGCGACCAAGTTCAGCGCCGCGTTGTTCGAGGCCAAGTGCGAGGCCGAGCGGCTGCCGGCGAAGATTCCGGTCACCGTGATCCCCTCGGGCGGCCGCGTCGACATCGGCCCGTTCAACGTCGAATTCATTCCGGTCGCGCATTCGATTCCGGAATCGCATGCGCTGGCGATCCACACCGAGGTCGGCACCGTCCTGCACACCGGTGACTGGAAGATCGATCCGACGCCGGTGCTGGGAGCGCCGACCGATGAGAAGCGGCTGCGCGAGCTCGGCGATGCCGGGCTTCTCGCCTTGATCGGCGATTCCACCAACGCCGTGCGCGAAGGACGCTCGCCATCCGAGGCCGAGGTCGCCAAGACCATCACGACCCTGGTGAAGGAGGCGCGGGGCCGCGTCGCCGTCACCACCTTCGCCTCCAACGTCGCGCGCATTCGCGCCGTCGCGGAGGCTGCACGCGAAGCCGAGCGCGAGGTCGTCATCGTCGGCCGCGCCATGGAGCGTGTGGTGCAGGTCGCGCGCGAAACCGGGTATCTCGACGGCGTGCAGAATTTCCGTGGCATGGACCTCTACGGCCACTTCCCGGCGGACAAGGTGTTGGCGCTGTGCACCGGCAGCCAGGGCGAGGCGCGCGCCGCGCTGGCGCGTATCGCCAATGACGATCATCCGCTGGTCACGTTGAACAAGGGCGATACCGTCATCTTCTCGTCGCGCACCATCCCGGGCAACGAGAAGGCGGTCGGTGCCGTCATCAACGGGCTGGTGCAGCAGGGCATCGAGATCATCACCGACCGCAACCATCTCGTTCACGTCTCCGGCCATCCGCGCCGCGACGAGCTGCGCGACATGATCGCGTGGACGCGGCCGCAGCTTCTGATCCCGGTGCATGGCGAGGCGCTGCATCTGCACGAGCACGCCCGTCTCGCGCGCGCTTGCGGCGTGCCCAAGGTCATCACCTGCCGCAACGGCGATCTGGTCAAGCTCGGCCCCGGTGATCCCGGGATCATCGACCAGCTGCCGGCGGGGCGTCTCTACAAGGACGGGTCCATCGTCGAGGACTCGAAGTCGCGCGCTGTGGTCGAACGCCGCAAGATGGCCTTCGCCGGCTGCATCTTCGTGGCGCTCGCGATCACCGAGAAGGGCGAGCTCGCCGACGATCCCGAAGTCGACATGGTCGGCATCCCCGAGAAGAATGCGGCGGGCGAACCGATGGACGACATCGTGTTCGACGCCGTGGTGTCGACTTTCGAAGGGCTGCCGCGGGCGCGTCGGCGCGATCCGGATGCTGCGGCAGAATCGGTGCGGCGGGCGGTGCGCTCCGCCGTGAACGAGCAGTGGGGCAAGAAGCCGATCTGTCTCGTGCACGTCTTGGAAGTCTGACGCGGCCGATCGGACGGCAGCGCAGAACAGAACGGGAGGATGCAATGCTGGGCCGGCTCAATCACGTCGCCATCGCGGTCAAGGACGCCGAGAAGGCGGCCAGGATCTACGGTGCGGCTTTCGGCGCCGAGATCTCGCCAGCCGTCGCGCTGCCGGAGCACGGTGTGATCACCGTGTTCGTGACCCTGCCCAATACCAAGATCGAGTTCATCCAGCCGCTCGGTGAAGCCTCGCCGATCGCGAAGTTTCTGGAGCGCAATGCAGATGGCGGCATCCACCACGTCTGCTACGAGGTGGCCGACATCATCGCGTCGCGCGATACCCTGATCAAGGAAGGCGCCCGCGTGCTCGGTGACGGCCAGCCGAAGATCGGTGCTCACGGCAAGCCGGTGCTGTTCTTGCATCCGAAGGATTTTTCCGGCGCGCTCGTCGAGATCGAACAGGCCTGAGGCATCGGCGACATGGCCTACATCATCTCCACCTGGCTCGCGATCTACTTCGTGCTGTGGTGGGTCACGCTGTTCGTGACCCTGCCATTCGGCGTGCGCAGCCAGCACGAAACCGGCGGTGCCTCGCCGGGCACCGATCCCGGCGCGCCAACGATCAGCCTGATGGGCCGCCGCCTGATCTGGACGACGCTGCTATCGGCCGTGGTCTTCGGCCTGGGGCTCGCGGCGTATCAGGCCGGCTATCTCAGCATCGAGCGGCTGTCGCGCCTGATGGGAATTCCGTTCTAGTTCGCTTGCATCGCACAGCAAACCCGAAGCCGACGCACGGACGTGCGCCGGCTTTTTTGCTATAGGAGGTCAAAACAAGATTCATAGGGAGGTTGCGCATGACGACATCGGCCGCGGCTCGGCAGGGCACGCCAGCTGGCTATCGCATTCTGAACGAGGCAGATCTGCGCGACACTCTCGCGGCGACACCGGCTGTCGCTGAACGGCTCGGCGGTCCGGCCGATCGCTGGACCATCACGGAGGTCGGCGATGGCAACCTCAACCTCGTCTTCATCGTCAAGGGCGCGGCCGGCGGTCTCGCGGTCAAGCAGGCGCTGCCTTACGTGCGTCTGGTCGGCGAGAGCTGGCCGCTGCCGCTGTCACGGGCGCATTATGAACATCTGGCGCTCACGCAGCAGGGCCGGCTTGCGCCGGGGCTGGTGCCCGCCATCGTCCATCACGATCACGCGCTGGCGCTGACGGCGATGGAGCTACTCGAGCCCCACATCATCATGCGCAAGGGGCTGGTCGCGGGCACGGTCTATCCGGGTTTCGTCGGTCACATCACGACCTTCATGGCACGCACGCTGTTCTTCTCGTCGGACCTCGCGCTGCCCGCCGCCGAGAAGAAAGAGGCGATCGCGAGCTTCGCCGGCAATCATGCGCTGTGCAAGATCACCGAGGACCTGATCTTCACCGATCCCTACCGCGTCGCCGAGCAGAACCGCTGGACCTCGCCATGGCTCGATGCGACGGCCGCCGAGATCCGCGCCGATCTCGATCTGCACGTCGCGATCTCGCGGCTCAAGCTGAAATTCCTGTCGAGCGCGGAAGCCTTGATCCATGGCGATCTGCATACGGGATCGATCATGGTCACGGACACCGAGACCAAGGTGATTGATCCCGAATTCGCTTTCTATGGGCCGATGGGCTTCGACGTCGGCGCCGTCATCGCCAATCTGCTGATGGCGTATTTTGCGTCGGCCGGCCATGAGCGGGCACCGGGCGACCGGGCAGCGTTCGAGGGCTGGGTGTTGAGCACGGTTGATCGGGTGTGGACGGAGTTCGCGGATAAGTTCGTGGCGCTGTGGCGCGGCGAGGCCGCGGGGGATGCGTATCCAGTGTCGCTGTTCCCCGGCGAACCCGGCGCCGCACGGCTGGAGATCGAACGTCAGGCCTATATGGCCAGACTGTTCCAGGATGCCGTCGGCTTCACGGCGGCGAAGATCATCCGCCGCATCCTCGGCCTCGCGCACAACATCGATTTCGAGCTGATCGAGGACCCGAAGCAGCGTGCGACCTGCGAGGCGCGGTCGCTGCGGCTGGCACGAACGTTGATGCTGGAGACGGGCTCGTTCACGTCGATCGCGGCGGTGACGAAGGCTGCTCGCGAGTCGCGTCATTGGCAGCCGGAGTTTTGATAGACGCCTATCAATCCGCGTCATTGCGAGGAGCGAAGCGACGAAGCAATCCAGAGTCCCCCGCGCGGTCCTGGATTGCTTCGCTTCGCCGCTTCGCTCGCAATGACGGAGCGCGCCGCGCAAGCACGTCGCTTCGCTCGGGCAATAGCGCCGAAATACTTCGTAACCCGGATGAGCGGAGCGACATCCGGGTTCGCCGATAATGCGCGTTTGACCCCGGATGTCGCTCCGCTCATCCGGGCTACGATATCCTGCTCAATCGGCCGCCTTCGCCCGCAGCCTTTGCGCGTACACGTTGATCACCAGCGCGGCGAGCAGGATCAGGCCGCGGATCAGGATCTTCAGGAAGCTGTCGATGTTGACGTGGTCGAGGCCGTTGTTGAGCACGCCGAGCACGAACAGGCCGACAATGGTGTTGCCGATGCCGCCGCGGCCGCCGAACAGGCTGGTGCCGCCGACCACCACGGCCGCGATCGAGTCGAGCAAATAGGTGTCGAACTCGTTCTGCTGCGCGCTGCCGAAATGCGCCACGCCGAGCATGCCGCCGATGCCGGAGCAGACCGCGGAGATCACCATCACGCTGCCGAGGATGAGCTTGACGTTCAGGCCGGAATATTCCGCCGCCTCGCGGTTGCCGCCGACCATGTAGACGTAGCGGCCGAACCGCGTGTAGGTCAGCACGAGATGGCCGAGCAGCAGCATCAGCGCGGCGACGATCACGATCCATGGAATGCCGGCGACAGAGCTGGAACCGAGCGTCGTGATGATATCAGGCACTTTGTAGGCGATCTGGCCGCGCACCAGCATGGCCGAGACGCCGGCCGCGATCTGCATCATCGCCAAGGTCATGATGAAGGAGGGAATGCCGATCACGGTCAGGCCGAAGGCGTTGACCACGCCGAGCAAGGCGCACAGCGCCAGCGCGAGCAGGATGGCGGCCCAGCCCGGCATCGGAACGTTGGCGATGTTGACGTAGGACTCCTGCAAGGTGAAGTAGGCGACCGCGATGCCGGTGACGTTGGCGATGGCGGCGATCGACAGGTCGATCTCGGCGCACAGGATGACGAAGGTGAGGCCGACCGCGATGATGCCGGTCACCGACACCTGGGTCAGGATGTTGCCGACATTGTCGAGCGTCGCAAACGAGGGGCTCGCGATCGCGAAGAACGCGCTCAGGAAGATCAGCGTCAGGAACGGTGCGATGTTGCGCATCTGCGATCGCAGCAGCGAAGCGAGGCCGCCGGCGCGTCGCTGCGCCTCCGGCATCGGAACGGTCTCGCCATGCGCCATGGAAATCTCCCTACGCCGCCTCGAGCAGGCGGTCTTTGCTGATGGTCTCGCCGGCGAATTCGCGCACGACCTCGCCGCGCTTGAGCACGATGACGCGGTCGGCGAGCGACAGCACCGTCTCCGGCTCGGTCGAGAGCACGATCACCGCGATGCCCTGGTCGCGCAGCTGCCTGATGATGTGGATTACGTCGCTCTTGGCGCCGACATCCATGCCGCGGGTGGGCTCGCACAGCACCAGCAGCCGCGGCGGATGGCTGAGCCATTTGGCGAGCGCGACCTTCTGCTGGTTGCCGCCGGAAAGCAGGCCGAGGTCGATCTCGACATCGGCGGGGCGGATCTGGAGCTGCTCGACCTGGCGCTTCGCGAGCGCGCGCTCGCGGGCCGGCTTCAGCAGCACGGCATTGATGCGATCGAGGATGCTGATCGAGACGTTCTTGTAGACGGGCTCCTGCAGGAACAGCATGTCGCGCCGGCTTTCCGGCACGAAGGCGATGCCGACGCGGCGCGCATCCGCCGTGCTCTTGAACCGGTGGCGCTGGCCTGAGACACGCAATTCTCCAGCATCGGGAGCGAGCTTGCCGAACAGAATGCGCGCCAGCTCGAGCTGGCCGCAGCCCATGAAGCCGTAGATGCCGAGCACCTCGCCGGCATGCACCGCGAACGACACGCGCTTCAGGTTGCGCGCCAGCGACAGGCCGTCGGCCTCGACGACCACGGGCTTGCCGGCCGGTGAAGAGGGCAGGGTGATGTCGTGGGTGTAGCTGTCCTCGAGCGCGTCGCGGCCCTTGCCGATCATGGCCTCGATCAGTGCCGCCTTGCTGGTCTCGGCGGCGCGCGTTTCCATGACCTTGCGGCCGTTGCGGAACACGGTGACCTCGTCGGACACCAGCAGGATGTCCTCGATGAAGTGCGAGATGAAGATGATCCCGGTGCCTTGTTCGCGGAGCATGCGCAAGGTCGCGAACAGCCGTTCGACCTCGGGGGGCGACAGCGCCGAGGTCGGCTCGTCCAGGATGATGATGCGGGCGCCCGAGAACAGCACGCGCGCGATCTCGATCAGTTGCTGCAGCCCGATCGGGAGATCGCCGAGCCGGCTCATAGGATCGGCGTCGATGCCGAGTTTTTTCAGCTGCTCGGCAGCCTCGCGCGCCATGCGCCGCCACTGCACGATGCCCAGCGCGTTGGTCGGCTGTGTGCCGAGAAACACGTTCTCGGCCACCGTGAGATCCGGCGCGACGCTGAGCTCCTGATGCACCATGGCAATGCCGGCCGCGCGGGCGTCGCGCGTGGAGCGAAAATGAACCTCGCGGCCGTCGAGCAGGTAACGGCCGGAGAATCCGGTGTGCACGCCGGCGATGATCTTCATCAGCGTGCTCTTGCCGGCGCCGTTCTCCCCGACGAGACCATGGATCTCGCCGGGGCGAAGCGTGAAGTCGACGCCGCGCAACGCGGTGACGCCGCCGAACGACTTGGTGATGTCCTGCAATTCCAGAAGCGGCTGGCGGCTGTCCGACATGGGAGCTGACTTCAGATCAGGAAGTGATCCTCCATCCATTGCATGCCGGCCGCATTGGCCTTGGTCACGACGGGTCCGTCGGTGATGACATGCTTGGGGATGCCCTTGCCGCTCTTCTCGCCGGCGGTCACCGCTGCGACACCGGCGACGATCGCGCCGCCATGGATGCGGCAGGACGGATTGCGCACGGTCGCGAACATGCGGCCCTCGCTGACGGCCTGGATCGCCGGCGGCATGGCGTCGACGCCGCCGATCAGGATATTGGTGCGGTTGCGCGCCTTCATGATGTTGTAGGCGGCGAGCGCCATGTCGTCATTGTGGAAGAAGGCGGCGTCGATCTGCGGGTATTTCGTGAGATAGGTTTCCCACAGGCGGGCCGCCTTGGTGACGTCCCAATCCGCCGGCTGCGTGTCCAGCACCTCGATGTTCGGGAACTGCTTGATGACGGACTCGAAGCCCTTGGCGCGGCCCTGCGCTCCGGTATGGCCGAGCGCGCCCTGGGTCATGATGATCTTGCCCTTGCCGCCCATGGCCGTCGCCAGCGCCTGGGTCACGGACGCGCCCATGAACTCGTTGTCGGGGGCCAGGAACGAGTGCACGTTGATCTGATCGAGCGGCGCGATCAGCGTGTCCATGTCGATCACGGGAATGCCGGCATCGATCATCTTCTGGACCGGCTGCGTCAGGGTGCCGATGCCGAATGCCTGGATCGCGACGAAGTCCCATTTCTGCGAGGCCATGTTGTCGATCGCGGCGCGCTGCTTCACCGCGTCGAGCTGGCCGTCGAACCAGGTCACCTCGACATTGAGCAGCTTGCCCCACCATTCCGCGGCCTGCTTGCCCTGGGCGCACCAGGTCGCCTGCAGGCCCGCGTTGGAGAACGCCGCCTTCAACGGCTTTTCGGATCGGCCCATCTCGGCGGCCATCGCCGGATTGATGCCGAAGCCGGCGAGCAGGGCCGCCGCCGAGCCCGCGGCCGTCGCCGCCTGGAGAAGATCGCGCCTGGTCTTGGAGGCTTTCTTGGAGGTTTCCTTGGACGTTTTGTCAGTGCCGGACATCCCGTGCTCCCTGTCCCATTGTTGTCCGGCGGCGTCATTGATCGCGCCGCCGAGGTCAGCAGTGTTTCACAACCGTTTTGATCACGCTACAGGCGGATGTTGTGCGCTGCATACCGGCGGCTATCGCGCTGCACGCGCGATGTCAGAAAACCGTGATGCGTTCATGCTACGCGGCCACGCGACTCCTTCATTCGCACGGGGCACTTTCGGAGACGCGCTTTGACAACGACGCGGATTGCCGTCATCGGCGACATCCATCACGGCCGGGATACGCCGACGAAGCGTGGATCGATGGCGCTGTCGCTGCTCGAGCGCTTCGTCGAAGAGGTGAACGCGGCCAGCGTCGATGCCGTCATCGAACTCGGCGACCGGATTTCGGATGAGAGTTCCGCGCGCGATCGCGTGCTGGAACAGGAGGTTGCCGAGCGCTTCAACGAGCTGTCGGTTCCGCATCACCACGTGAGCGGAAATCATGACGTTGCGCTGCTGAGCCTGGCCGACAACGAGGCCATTCTCGACCGTCCGAGCGGATCGCGCACGCTCATCATCGGTGAGGTCAGATGCGTGTTCTGGCAACCGGACGTGACGCTCACGCGCGAGCGCGGGCTTGGTCTTTCACCTGGTGATCTCGATGATCTGGTCAGGATGCTCGCCGCCGATGATCGGCCGACCTTGCTCGTCAGTCATGTGCCGCTGTCGGGGCACGAGCAGACCGGCAACTATTATTTCGAAGCCAACCCGGGACACGCGACCTATGCCGAGATCGCCGAAATCCGCGCCGCCATTGCCGGCGCGCCGTGCCCGATCGTTGCACTGGCGGGTCATGTTCATTGGAATACGCTGACGACCGTCGACGCCACGCCGCACATCACGCTGCAATCCCTCACCGAGAGCTTCATCTCCGGCGATGCGGCCGAAGCGAGCGGCATGATCGAGGTCGATGCCGATGAACTGCGTTGGGTCGTGCGGGGGCGGGAGCCGGTTTCGATCGCACTGCCGTGGCGGAAAACGAAATCACGCTGGCGCGCACCGCTGCCATCATTCGTGGCCACAGGCTTGCATTGAGCGTAGGCCCGCGAAGCGCGCGTTCAGCCAGCGTTCATGGGGAGACGCATACCGTGTTCAGAGAGAATGTGCCGGCTCAAAAAAATAGAGCAGGGCAGCGGGCCCTGCTCGGAAATTGTGTCGACCCTTTAAATATCCCGCAAGTTCAGATTTGATCTTGTTAAGCGGGGTGACGCTGCTTGTTGCGCGCCAGGGCTCCTCCCGAGACTTGGACCACCAGACTTCCGCGAGCGTTAGCCTGAGGCCCAAATTCGTAGACGATCTTTTTGCGTTTGTCATCCTTTTCGGCAACGATTGTTCAAATTTCGCGCACTTCATGAAATGATCGGTAAGTGCTTGCAATTGAGAGGGTTTATTTTCGCCTTTTCCCGCCATGGGTGCTGAAATACCTTGCTCGTGGGAGACCTCCGGGCGCTGGTCGCTCCCCCATCGGCTTGTCCTTCATCAACGACCGCCGTCGAAATGTGCTGACTGTGCTCTGGGTGACCTCGACTCGGGGCCCACGCTCGGGCAAACATTTGCATTCATTTTGGCAGGCTTTGATGCGGCAGCGGCTGCAAGCGTTTCTTCCGATCATGCTGATCGCACTGATGGTGCAGATCCTGGCGCCGATCGGTGCTGCCTGGGCGTCTGCCATCGCTGCATCCGATCCGCTCCATGGCCCCGAGATCTGCCACAGCCAGCCTGGTTCCCAGCCTGCTGATGACGAATCGCGGAGCAAGCCCGGGGAATTCTGCGCACTGTGCTGCGCGGCGCCGGCAGCGGCGCTTGGTGGGCCCGAACTGTCCGCCGTCGCTGTTCCCCAACGCGAGGCCTGTGGCGTCGTCTGGCGCGCGAACACGCCAGACGCCCTTGTGAAGCGGGCGTTTTCCAACGCCCAGGCGAGAGCGCCCCCAGCGGCGTGATGTTTCGGCCGCTCAGCGGCATTCGTTTCCCAAAATCGCAGAACCACCATCCGCGTCGTCTGTCCTGCCACGTCCGGCGGATGGATTCATGCCAATGTTTCCGACAGGCGCATTTCGACGACCCTCAAAGGATGACCAACATGACGTTCCTCGGACGCTGTCTCATTGCACTCACTCTGCTGTCGGCGGCATCTCCCGCCGCTTTTGCCGCCGACGTGAAGGCCGGTGATCTCGTCATCAGCCAGCCATGGAGCCGCGCCACGCCGGGCGGGGCCAAGACCGGCGCTGGCTTTCTGACCATCGAGAACAAGGGCAGCGCTGCGGACCGGCTGGTGGCCGTCTCCGGCGACATCGCCGGCAGTATCGAAGTGCACGAGATGGCCGTCACCAACGGCGTCATGACGATGCGGCCGCTCGAGAAGGGGCTCACGATCGAGCCCGGCAAGACCGTCGCGCTGGCGCCCGGCGGCTATCATCTGATGCTGATGGAGCTGAAGAGCCCGCTGAAGCAGGGCGACAAGCTGCCGGTGACGCTGGAATTCGAGAAGGCTGGCAAGGTGGCCGTGACGCTCGAGGTGCAGGGCGTCGGCGCGAAGGGGCCGGGCGGCGAGGGCGGCAGCATGATGAAGCACGATCATTCGGGCTCGAAGATGTAGGTCGAAGACGCCGGGTGACGGGCTGGCCCCGATGAAACGACGGACACTCCGCGCAGCGCTGATGCCGGGCTCGCTTGCGAGCTCTCGGCCTGCGGCTGGGCGTGTCCGGCGTCCTGCAGTCAGCCTTCGTCAGAAGCTCGGTCGCTATCTGCCGCTCGCATTGCTCGTGGTGCTGCTGCAGGTGCTGGCGCCGGTGGCGGCGTCGGCCATGACGGCGGCCGCGATCGCGGCCGCCGATACACTCGGCGGCGCCGTGATCTGCCACGCCGAGACGGATGTTGCGCCCTCCGATCGCGATCCGGACCGCACGGCCTGCGGCCTCGATTGCGTGATGTGCTGCGTGCTCCAGGCGGCAGCAGCCCTCGATGCACCGCCGGCGCCGGCCTATGCGGCGCCCCTTCGGACCATCGCGCGCATCGATTGGATCGCGCGCGAATTTCAGCTCGTCCGCCTCGTCGCGTGGTCGCAGGCGCAACCCCGTGGACCTCCCTTTCTCTCCTGAGCAAGCAAGTCGTCATCGGCACCGCAACTGCGCACGCCGATCCGTTTTGAACCAGGGAAGACCGGCCATTGGAGCCGGCATTGGGGAAGTCAAACATGTTCCGTCGTCATGCCCTCGGTGGCGTGAGCGTGATCGCCATGGAGCTCGTGCTGTTGCAGCCGGCCACGATCGCGCTCGCCCAGACCGCGGGGGAGTTGCCGTCCGTCACCGTCGACGCACCGCGCGCCGCGACACCGCGAGCCGTGCGCAAGCCGGCCGTGCAGGCCACGGCGGTCAGAACCCGCGCACCGAAACCGGCCGCTGGGTCCGTGGCCAGCACGTCCGTGCAGGGAGGAGCCGTGTCCGACCGTGCCTCCGGCGCCAGCGACGCACGCAGCCAGCTCGGCCAGTCGCCGTCCGGCCAGACCGCGACGACGATCGACCGCAGCCGCTACGAGGACCGGCCCGCGTTTACCGTGAGCGACATTCTGCGCGAAAGTCCGGGCGTCTCGCTCAAGCAGGGCAACGGACCGCGCGATCTCGGCATCTCGATCCGCGGCTCCAATGCCCGCAACGGCTTCGGCATCCGCAACATCGCGCTGTTCGAGGACGGCTTTCCGGTCACCCAGCCCGACGGGCTGTCGCGCAGCGACCTGATCGATCCGCACGCTTATGGCGCTGTCGACGTGATCCGCGGGCCGTCCTCGGCGCTCTACGGCAACTACGCGACCGGAGGCGCGATCAATTTCCGCACCCGCCCGGGCGGCAGCATCGACGGCGCTGAGATCGGCAGCGAAGGCGGCAGCTTCGGCTATCTCAGCAACTACCTGACCTTCGGCAAGAAGGTCGGCAATTTCGAAGGCTCGCTGTTTGCCAGCGACGTCCGCGGCGACGGCTATCTCGGCAACAGCTGGTTCAACACCCAGACAGTGAACTTCCTCGGCACCTACAAGGCGACTCCGGACGACCGCTTCACGGTCAAGATCATCAACAACGACCTGTTCACGCGGCTGCCGATCCGGTCGTCGCTGAACCAGTACTATCAAAACCCCTATCAGCAGGGTTGTGCCACGTCGACGGCTGCAGCCGCCGGCTGCGGCACGGTCACGCTGTTCAACAACGGGTTCAACAACACGGCTGGAACGGACAAGGAGACGGCGCTGCAGGCCGGCCTTGGCCGCAACGACCGCCGCACCATCGTGGGCGGGCGCT
The DNA here is from genome assembly GCF_000344805.1 of Bradyrhizobium oligotrophicum S58. Classification (NCBI taxonomy): domain Bacteria; kingdom Pseudomonadati; phylum Pseudomonadota; class Alphaproteobacteria; order Hyphomicrobiales; family Nitrobacteraceae; genus Bradyrhizobium; species Bradyrhizobium oligotrophicum. Next base: position 3,896,780 of record NC_020453.1, read on the forward strand.
GGGAGCACGATTTCGACAACAACACGACCTGGCGCAATCAGTTCGTGTTCGATGACCGCAACATCAGCCAGCCGACCGGCTCGACCAGCGCGGTTGGCGACTATCCATCCTACAACTACACCAGCGACATCACCAGGCGCGGCGAGATCTTCGGCCTGGAATCGACCAGCTTCTTCGGCGCCTTCTACAATACGCTCACCGCGTCCGGAGACACGTTCAACGTCATGCCGGGCGGCAACGGCACGCTCGGCCGCTTGTCGACCAACCTTCTGAGCGAGACGACGAATTTCGGCGTGCGGGCGCGCGAGGAGCTCAAGTTGACGTCGGCCTTGACCGCGGTGGCCGGTCTCGGCTGGGAGCGCACCCATCTTCGGGGCGTGAACACGGCAGGGGGGACCGGGACGACGCTCACGACCGCGGACCGGCAGTTCGACAATCTCGCGCCCGAGTTTGCGCTGCTCTACAAGGTGAACAGCGACTGGCTGGTGCGGGCGCGCGTCGCATCGGGATATGGCACGCCGCAGGTCTCGAACCTGTTTGTGCTCCCGAGCGGCACGGCCGGAAACAACACCAATCTCGCCTCGCAAAGCAATCTCGGCTACGATTTGGGCTTTGACTGGACTCCCAACAAGTCGTTCACCCTGAGCGCAACCGGCTTCTATGAGTTCTTCCGCAACGAGATCGTCAACCAGGCGACGCCGATTGTCGGCGTGACCTATGCCTTCAATGCCCCGCGCTCGGAGCATCGCGGGGTCGAGCTGGCCGCTGACTGGAAATTCCAGCCCGGCTGGCGCTTCACGGCCGCCTACACCTATCTCGACGAGATCTATACCGACTATACGGAGAACCTGACAAACGGCACGGTCTTCCGCTTCAACCGCGCCGGCAACAAGATCCCAGGGATTTCCCCGAATGAGCTGACGGCCCGGCTGGGGTATGATCACGCCAGCGGAAGGCTTGCAGGGCTGGGTGCCTTCGTCGAGGTCCAGTGGAAGGATTCCTTTTATATGGACAACGCGAACCTGCTGAAGGCGCCGGGCTATGAGCTGGTCAATTTAAACGTCCACTACAAGACCGACATCGCCTCCGAAACGTTCAAGACGCTCAACGTCTTCTTCGAGGTCCGCAACGTGTTCGACCGCACCTACATCGCATCGGCCAACAACATCTCGAACTCGGTCACGAGTGCGGGTGTTCAAAATCCTGCCAGTGTTCTGGCGAATACGACAGGCTCGATCTACGCCGGCTCGCCGCGCGCTTTCCTGGCGGGCATGAAGGTGGCATTCCGATGAGGACAGACATGACAAGGACTACACGGATCCGCAGTGGCTTGCTCGGACTGGCGATCGCGCTGCTCTCTCCGCTCGCCGTTCAAGCCCAGATGGCGCACCAGCACGGATCTGATGCGGCCTGCGAGGGCACGGAGCTCCGATGTGCGACCAAGGCGACGCCGTTCTTCGCCGAGGATGGCAAGCTCTGGCTGGCCTGGATGGCCGGAGGACGGGTGTCGGTGGCGAGCTCGACCGATGGCGGGAAGACATACTCCGCGGCCGTTCCGGTCACTGAACAGCAGCTCAATCTCGACTGGGGGCCCGACGCGAGGCCGAAACTGGTGGTCGATGGCAAGGGCGCGGTCGTGGTGGCGTTCTCTGTCTTTCGCGACCAGGCCTTCAACGGACAGGTGCTCTACACCCGGTCGGACGACGGCGGGAAAAGCTTCGCGACGCCCCGTCCGATCACGTCTGATAACGAGAGCCAGCGCTTCGAGGCGCTGGCGCTCGACCAGGATGGCACCGTCTTCGTCGCGTGGCTCGACAAGCGCAACCGCGTCCCGGCCAAGGCCGCGGGGCGTCCTTACGAAGGGGCGGGCCTGTTCTTCTCGTCGTCACGCGACGGCGGCGCCACCTACGCCGAAGCCACGCTGGCCCAGGACAACACCTGCGAATGCTGCAGGCTCGGCCTCGCTTTCGCAGGACCCGGACGTCCGGTCATCGTCTTCCGCAACATCTTCGAGGGCAGCGTGCGCGACCACGCCGTGGTCACGTTCAGCGACCTCGGCACGCCAGGCGAGATCTACCGCGTCAGCACCGACGATTGGCAGATCAAGGCCTGTCCGCATCAAGGGCCGAGCCTGGCCGTCGCGCCGAGCGGCACCTACCATGTCGCGTGGTTCACCAACGGCAAGGCTCGCAAAGGCCTGTTCTATGCGCATTCGCGCGATGGCGGACGCACGTTTTCGGAGCCGATGGCGATGGGCCAGGCCGACCGCAATCCGACGCGGCCCTATGTGCTCGTGACGTCGGACGCCACGACGCTCGCATGGAAGGAGTTCGACGGCGAGCGCACCACGGTCATGGTCATGCAGTCCAAGGATGACGGCGAGACGTGGTCGAAGCCGCGCGCCGTCGCCAGCACGGACAATGCCTCGGATCATCCGCTGCTCGTCGCCAATGGCCGGCAGGTGTTGCTGTCGTGGATGACGAAGGCGGGCGGCTATCGCTTGCAGGCGATCGGAGACGAGTCATGAAACGTGCATTGGCTGGCTTTGCAATCTTCGGCCTCGTCGCCTTGACGGCGTCGAGCACTGCGGCTCCGCCATCCTTGAAGCCGTTCGAGCGCGGCAGTTGGCGGGAGGTGCTGCGGGCCCATGCGGGTCGTCCGACCCTGATCCATTTCTGGGGTGTCACCTGCGGTCCCTGTAAGATCGAGCTGCCGCAACTCGGAAAGTTCATGGCGGACCATCCCGAGATCGACGTCGTGACCGTCAGCGCCGATCTCGTGCCCAATTTGAACGCTGCGACGCAGGCCATGCTCGACAAGGCCGGCCTCGCCGCGGCCGAGAACTTCATCTTCAACGACGATTATGTCGAACGCCTGCGGTTCGAGGTCGATCCCTCCTGGCAAGGCGACATCCCGCGCACGATGCTCGTGACCCGCGACGGCTCGGTCGCCACGATCGAAGGCAGCGCCGAGATCAGCGACCTCGACAAATGGTCCTCGGAGCAGCTGCGGCCGCATTAGGGCGGCCGAGGGCGAAGTTGGCCGTCCGCGAACGTCGCGGCCGGCGGCAAGAGGGCGGCGTTTTCCGTTCATCCTCCACTTCAGCGGAACCGGTAAATTGATTGGGAATCCGGCTGCTTAGCCGCTTTTTCTCAATCCCAGCCTTGTGTTTTGCCGCCTGATCCGGTTTGACTGCGCCAGCCCGAACCGAATCTCGAAGGCCTCGCCCATGCGTTTGTCGCGGTTTTTCCTGCCTATTTTGAAAGAAAATCCGAAGGAAGCCGAGATCGTCTCGCATCGGTTGATGCTGCGCGCCGGCATGCTGCGGCAGGAGGCGGCCGGCATCTATGCCTGGCTGCCGCTGGGCTTCAAGGTCCTGAAGAAGATCGAGCAGATCGTGCGCGAGGAGCAGAACCGCGCCGGCGCGCTGGAGCTGCTGATGCCGACCCTGCAGCTCGCCGACCTCTGGCGCGAAAGCGGCCGCTACGACGCCTATGGTCCGGAGATGCTGCGCATCAGCGACCGCCACAAGCGCGAGTTGCTGTACGGGCCGACCAACGAGGAAATGATCACGGAAATCTTCCGTGCCTACGTCAAGTCCTACCGCAACCTGCCGCTCAATCTCTATCATATCCAATGGAAATTCCGCGATGAGCAGCGTCCGCGCTTCGGCGTGATGCGCGGCCGCGAATTCCTGATGAAGGATGCCTATTCGTTCGATCTCGACGAGGCTGGCGCGCGGCGCGCCTACAACAGGATGTTCGTCGCCTACTTGCGGACGTTCGCGCGGATGGGTCTGAAGGGCATTCCGATGCGGGCCGAGACCGGTCCGATCGGCGGCGATCTCAGCCACGAGTTCATCGTGCTCGCCGAGACTGGCGAGTCCGGCGTGTATTGCGATCGCGATGTCCTCGACCTGCCGATCCCACAGGCCTCGGTCGACTATGAAGGCGACCTGACGCCGATCATCAAGCAGTGGACCTCGCTCTATGCGGCCACCGAGGACGTCCACGACGCGGCCCGTTTCGAGGCCGAGGTGCCGGCGGAGCGGCGGGTCCACACCCGGGGCATCGAGGTCGGCCAGATCTTCTATTTCGGCACCAAATATTCCGAGCCGATGAAGGCCCTGGTCGCCGGACCCGATGGGGCGGAAGTCACCGTTCACGGCGGTTCCTATGGCGTCGGCGTCTCGCGCCTGGCGGGAGCGATCATCGAGGCCTGTCACGACGATGCCGGCATCAAATGGCCGGAGGAGGTGGCGCCGTTCCGCGCCGTGATCCTCAACCTCAAACAGGGCGGCTCCGATACCGATGCCGCCTGCGAGCAGCTTTACCGCGATCTCCTCGCCAAGGGCGTCGACGTGCTCTATGACGACACCGAGCAGCGCGCCGGGGGCAAGTTCGCCACGGCGGACCTCATCGGCATCCCCTGGCAGATCATGGTCGGCCCCAAGAGCCTTGCTGAGGGCAAGGTCGAGGTGAAAACCCGCCACGATGGCGCGCGACAGATGATGTCGCCGGCCGACGTCGTGGCGCGGCTCGGCGTCGGACCATTGGTGGGCTGAACCGTTCGTTCGATCATCGGATTATCCACCGGGCTGCCTGTCCCCCTCAGGCCAATCCGGCCACAATCGGCCCGAATCATGGGATGATCGCGCAATGGACGAAGCCATGACCGAACCCGTGCAGACTGCCCCTTTCGCCCCCTTCGAGTGGATGCTGTCGGGCCGCTATCTGCGTGCCCGGCGCCGCGAGGGGTTCATCTCCGTCATCGCGGGATTCTCCTTCCTCGGCATCATGCTGGGCGTCGCCACCTTGATCATCGTGATGGCGGTCATGAACGGCTTCCGCAAGGAGCTGCTCGACAAGATCCTCGGTCTCAACGGGCATCTCCTCGTGCAGCCCCTGGAGTCGCCACTGACCGACTGGAAGGACGTCTCCGACCGGATCGCGCAGGTGCAGGGCATCCGGCTGGCGGCGCCCGTGGTCGATGGCCAGGGCCTGGGCTCATCGCCGTTCAACGCCTCGGGCGTGTTCATCCGAGGCATCCGCTCGCAGGACCTCACGAACCTGACGTCGATCGCCAAGAACATCAAGCAGGGCACGCTGGAAGGCTTCGACGAGGGCCAGGGTGTCGCCATCGGCCGGCGGCTCGCCGACCTGCTGTCGCTGCATGCCGGCGACAGCATCACGCTGGTCGCCCCGAAAGGCGCGGTGACGCCGATGGGCACGACGCCGCGCATCAAGCCCTACAAGGTCGCAGCCGTGTTCGAGATCGGCATGTCGGAATACGATTCCAGCTTCGTGTTCATGCCGCTCGCCGAAGCCCAGGCCTATTTCAACCGCAACAACGACGTCACCGCGATCGAGATCTTCACCAGCAATCCCGACAAGGTGGAGCAGTTTCGCAAGACGGTGACCGAGGCCGCGGGACGTCCGGTGTTCCTGGTCGACTGGCGCCAGCGCAATTCGACCTTCTTCAACGCGCTCCAGGTCGAGCGCAACGTGATGTTCCTGATCCTCACCCTCATCGTGCTGGTCGCTGCCCTCAACATCGTCTCGGGGCTGATCATGCTGGTGAAGGACAAGGGCCAGGACATCGCCGTGCTCCGAACCATGGGGGCGTCGCAGGGCGCGATCATGCGGATCTTCCTGATCACCGGCGCCTCGATCGGCGTGGTCGGCACGCTCACCGGCTTTGTCGTCGGCCTTTTGATATGCATGAACATCGAGACAATCCGGCTGTTTCTGTCGTGGCTGACCAACACCGATTTGTTCGATCCGACGCTCTACTTCCTGTCGAAGCTGCCGGCCGAGATCGATGCCGGTGAGACCAGCGCCGTCGTCATCATGGCCCTGACCCTGTCGTTTCTGGCCACGCTCTATCCCTCCTGGCGCGCCGCCCGATTAGACCCGGTCGAAGCGCTTCGCTACGAGTGAGGCGCTGATGGAAGAGCAGGGGGCAGAGGATGTACCGGTCGTTTATCTCCACGAGGTCAAGCGCCAGTACACGCAGGGCGAGAAGCAACTGATCATTCTGGACGGCGCCAAGCTCGCGCTGTGGCCCGGGCAGTCGGTGGCGCTGGTGGCGCCGTCGGGCTCAGGCAAGTCGACACTGCTGCACATCGCGGGCCTGCTGGAGAGCCCCGACGAAGGCGAGGTCTATGTCGGGGGCGTGCCGACCTCGCAGTTGACGGACATCGAGCGCACCCAGATGCGCCGGACCGACATCGGCTTCGTCTATCAGTCGCACCGGCTGCTGCCGGAGTTCACGGCGCTGGAGAACGTGATGCTGCCGCAGATGATCCGCGGCCTGAAGCGCTCGGAGACGGTGAAGCGGGCGAGCGAGATCCTGGCCTATCTCGGTCTTGGCGAGCGCATCAAGCATCGTCCGGCCGAACTGTCCGGCGGCGAGCAGCAGCGCGTCGCTATCGCGCGGGCCGTCGCCAACGCTCCGCGGGCGCTGCTGGCGGACGAGCCCACCGGCAATCTCGATCCTGCGACCGCCGATCATGTCTTCAACGCCCTGATGCAGCTCGTGAAGGCGACGCGGGTCGCGATGCTGATCGCGACCCACAACATGGAGCTGGCCGGCCGCATGGACCGGCGCGTCTCCATCGTCGCCGGCAAGGTCGTCGAGCTCGATTGAGTCTAGGCTCGGTCAGGGCCTGATCACCGTCAGCTTGAATGGGGCGCTGTTGGCAGCAGCATGCGCGACTGCGTCGTTGACGTGATCGAGGTCGAAGCAGGTCGCCTCGTACTGCCCGAGATCGAGCAGCCCGGCCCTGATCAGCCCAACGAGCTTGGTCGTTGCACTGGGTGGACACATCCAGACGCCGTGGATCGTGATGCAGTTGCGCATGATCCAGGGATAGGGCAGGTCGAGCCCGGCGCCGCCGAGCATGCCGACGCCGCCCATCAGCACCACGCGGCCGTACGGCCTGACGGTCATCATGGCTGAGCGCACCACGCTGGTCGCAACGGAGGGCGGCATGATATCGAGCACGCAGTCGATCCTTGCCGGCGAGGCGCGCTTCATCCGCTCGGTGTCCTCGTTCTCGTCGCCCGTGAGCCTGACCGGATGAACCCGGCTGCCGAACCTGCGCCGGAGCTCGGCCAGCATGGTCTCGTTGCGGCCGGGCGTGACGACGGCGCCTGCGCCCATGGCCAGCGCGACCGCCACCGCAGCGCTGCCGAACCTGCCGGTGGCGCCGCTGATCAGCACGGTCTCGCCGGCCTGAAGATTGGCGGCGAGGAAGCCGCCATAGGGCACCAGCAACGAACCCAGTGCGCACCACTGTGCGGCGTCATCAGCGTCGATGCTGCCGATCGGCTTGGCATTTTCCGTCGGCACGCGCATGCGCTGGGCGAACGAGCCGTGGCGGAAATGCTGCTGCAGCTTGAGCCCGCCCGGACCGCGCGCGCTCCACCCTTGCAGCGTGATGTCGGGGGCCAGATCATCATCCCGCGAGCGCACCGTCGGATCGCAGAACACCCAGTCGCCGATCGCAAGATGCGTTGCATCGGGACCGAGGGCGCTGACCCGGCCGATGCCTCCGGGCCCGGGGACGACGGGAAGCTCCAGCAGGTACTTCCGTTCGCCGCTGAACACCTCGTTCGCATAGGACAGCACGCCGGCTGCAACGATGTCGACGATGACCTCGCCGGTGCCGAGCACGGGATCCTCGATGTGCTCGATCTCGAGCGGCGATCCGAAACGTTTCAGTACGGCGGCCTTCATCATCTTTCTCCATCCGCGATAGCGATGGCCGAACCTGCCGGTGTAGGCTGGGCGCTGAAGGCCTGGTATTATCCTAGGATTAGAGAGGCCCAGGATACGGTCCGAAATCAGCGGAGAGAATGAGCCATGACGGATCCCCGACATGCGGAGTTCGGAAGTTTCCTGCGCTCGCGGCGTGAGAAGCTGACGCCGGACGCGGTTGGGCTCGCGGCCGGACGGCGGCGGCGTACTGCCGGGCTGCGCCGGGAAGAGGTGGCAGAACTCGCCGGCATCGGTGTCGACTGGTACATCCGCCTCGAGCAGGGCCGGACCGTGAAGCCGTCCAGTTCGACCATCGACGCGCTGGCGCGCGCCTTGCGCCTCAGCAGAACCGAGCATGCTCATCTCAAGGCGCTGGCGCGTGATCCCGCGCGCAAGCCGTTCGTGCGCGAACAGGTGCCGGTCGGGTTATGCGAGCTGGTGCAGAGCCTGAACCAGCCGGCCTACATCACCGGGCGACGATGGGACGTGCTGGCCTGGAATGCCGCAGCTGACGAGATCTTCGGTTTCTCGCGGCTTGCTGATGAGGACCGCAACACCCTGCTGCTCGTGCTTTGCAAGCCCGACGCGCGCCTTCTGTTCGGCACGCACTGGAAGCAGCTGGCGAGACGCATGGTCGCGCAGTTTCGTGCGACGCATGATCTGTGGGCCGGCGATCCCGCATTCGTGGATCTGATCGAACGGCTGCGAGATGGCAGCCGCGAGTTTCGGCAATGGTGGGCGGCCCACGACGTCGCCGGCCTGGCTGCTGGCGAGAAGCTGCTCGATCATCCAAGCAAGGGACATTTGACGCTGAAATATGCGACCTTCCAGGCCAACGATGATCCTGCGCTGAAGCTTGCGATCTACTACACGTGAGCGCCGCTGCCGTTGCGCGCGACATCGTGATCAGCATTATGTGAACGCGTTGCAAGCTGCGCGGACAGAGAACCACACATTCGTCCGTTTTGCGCATGATGATGCCAAGCATTCGCAAAGCACGTCGCAGTGCCCCAAAGAATTCCCGAAGAATTCAAGACTGCGACGCAACGAGGCTCATTCCGTGACGGAGGGTTTCTTCGTCACGATTTCGACGCCGCTCGTATTGTGGCGGACGATGGACGCCGGTCACGACTCCTCCACACATCTTATTAGTTGTTTGTTCATGTTGCGACCAAAGCCTTTGAAAACAGGCGTTTGCGAGCAATCCCATAAAAGCCGGAAACAATAGCTCTACTCTGTCCGATCAGTTGACGTCGATGCGCGGGTGCGGGGCATGAGCGCGTCGTCGTGCTGCATGTTTTCGTACGGAGTAGAGGGCTTGGGGACCTTGGGACAGAAGCTACGGAGTTCGATGATGAAAACGCTTTTCGGGGCAACGGCGGGGCTCGGCGCGGTTGTCGCGGCGACGTCCGCTTTCGCGGCTGATCTTCCAATGAAGAAGGGTCCCTACACCAAGGCTCCGCCTGCCGTCATGGCGACGGTGTACGATTGGAGCGGCTTCTACGTCGGTTTCAACGCCGGCGGCGGCTCCAGCCGGGACTGCTGGAATCTCATTTCGAACGCGGGCGTCGCGGTCAATCCGGCCGCGAATCGCGAAGGCTGCTCCGGCGGTGGCGGAGCGGCGGTCGGTGGCCAGGTCGGCTATCGCTATCAGATGGCGAACTGGGTGTTCGGCGTCGAGGCGCAGGGCGACTGGGCCGACTTCAAGGGCACCAATCGCAACCTGATTCTTCCCAATGTGAGCGACCGCTCGCGCACCAACGGCTTCGGCCTGTTCACCGGCCAGGTCGGCTATGCCTTCGACAACATTCTGGGCTACGTCAAAGGCGGTGCCGCGGTCGTCGGTGATCGCTATGACACCTTCAACACCACCACCAACGTGATGCTCGACCGCGCCAACACGACGCGTTGGGGAGGCACCATCGGTGCGGGTATCGAATACGGCTTTGCACCGAACTGGTCGGTCGGCGTCGAATACGATCACATCTTCCTTGGCAACAAGAACCTGAACTTCGTTGCCGCCGCCGGTGCGCCTGCGATGACCCATCGCATCAACCAGAACGTCGACATCGGGCTCGTGAAGCTGAACTACAAGTTCGGCCCGGGCTTCGGCCAGGGCTTCGGAATGATGCGTTGATAGAGCTTGTCTGAAGCAGGTTCGTCGAAGGCATCGCCTTCGACGAACGACATCGCAAGCGGGCGCGCAGGCGCGTCCGTTCAGTCCTCTTCGAACTCGAACAGGTTGGGCAGCGGAGCGAACGGATTCGGCGCCGGCGGGCGCGGCCTGATGCGCTGCCGGTGCGGATATGGATAAGGCGTCGCGCGCGGGTCGTTGCTGACACCCGCGAAATAGGGGTTGGCAACGCAATACAGCAGGCGTCCTGACGCGGTGGCCTGGCACTGGGCATAGGTGTCGAAGGTGCAGTTGCTCAGGCCGGGAAACTGATCGCCCTGCAGACAGAACGCATGCCTGACGCCGACGGCCTGAGCCGGGACGTGGGCTGCGACCACCAGGCCGGCTGCGGCCATGGCCGCAAGTAACACCTCACGCATAAACGATCTCCCCTTCATCCCATGATGACCAGAACGCGCGCGCAGCATGGCGAAGCGATGCGCGAAGGCCCGCTTGCGTGTGTAGTCGCTCGGTCCTCGATTGCAAGTCACAAAGTTCCATCAACACACTGTGATTGCAGATTAATTTCCCGACATGTCTCACGCCCTTTCAGACGCCATCTGTGACCGCGAGGCTACAGCAATTGTGGCGCAGATCGTTAAGAGGTGCGGCTGGCCTGGGGGCCAAATGAGACGAGACTGGACCTGTGATGAAGAAACTTCTGTTGACGACGACGGCGCTCGTGGTGCTGGCCTCGCCGGCGCTGGCCGCGGATCTCGCCGCGCGTCCCTACACGAAGGCACCGCCGCCGGTGATGGCTGCGATCTATGATTGGAGCGGCTTCTACATCGGTGTGAACGGCGGTGGCGGCTGGAGCCACAATACGTGGGATCTGGTCGGCGGCGGTCGCGAAGGTTCGCACGATTCGTCGGGCGGCACCGTCGGTGGCCAGGTCGGCTATCGCTGGCAGATGGGCCAGATCGTGTTCGGCGTCGAGGCGCAGGGCAACTGGGCCGACTTCTCCGGTGACAATGTGAGCGCGCTGTTCGCGACTCGCAACCGTACCAAGACCGATGCGTTCGGCCTGTTCACGGGCCAGGTCGGTTACGCCTGGAACAACGTGCTGCTCTACGCCAAGGGCGGTGCTGCCCTGACCAGCAACACCTACACGATCTCCAACGCGGCGACCGGCGCGTTCCTCGGCTCCAACGACAACACGCGCTGGGGCGGTGTGGTCGGTGCAGGCATCGAATACGGCTTCGCTCCGAACTGGTCGCTCGGCTTCGAGTACGACCATCTGTTCATGGATCGTCAGACCGTCAGCTTCGGCGCGCTCGGCTCCGACAGCATCAAGCAGGACGTCGATCTGTTCACCGCCCGCCTGAACTATCGCTTCGGCGGCCCGGTGGCGACGCGCTACTGATTCTCTCATCCGCATCGATCGGCGGAATTCGAAGCCCCGGCGCAGCCCTGCGCCGGGGCTTTTTTCATGGCTGAGGGGCGTCGATTAACCACGTGTCTCAGGGGGGACGCCATGCGTTCGCGAGCACGCTTGACCTGAGAACGAAAAAGGACATTGTTCTTCTTATGTTCTAGCTCAGGGAGGTCCCCATGCTGAAGGTTTTTCGTCGAAGAAGCCGCCGCACTGGCGTCGATCACGCTGTTCGTCGGGATGATCGCTCTATGGGCGCAAATCATTCCCCAGCTTTAGCTTTTCAGCCGGCGGCGCTGGGGAAAAGCCGGACAACGGGCGGCGAGCAGGCGAGGCTACCGGACTCGGGCGCGGATGATCCGATATCATGGCCAAGCGAGTCGGCGAGGGGCGGGGATGAATCGATCCCTGGCCGCCGATCAGCGTCACCGTGATCTCGGAAATTCCCTCAGGAAGTTGCAAGGCGAGCATGTCCAGCGCCGGATTTGTCCATCTCCACGTCCATTCCGCCTATTCGCTGCTGAAGGGCTCGATCAAGATCGCCAAGCTCGGCGAGCTCGCCAAGGCTGACCGGCAGCCCGCGCTGGCGTTGACCGACACCGACAATATGTTCGGCGGGCTGGAATTCTCCGACAAGATGGCGGGCTATGGCATCCAGCCGATCGTCGGCTGCGAGCTCGCGATCGACTTTGGCGATCTGGACCCGAACGCCCGCAATGGAGCTGCGGTCGCGCAGCCGTCGCGAATCGTCCTGCTGGCGGCGCGTGAGGAGGGCTATCGCCACCTGATGCGGTTGAATTCGCGGGCGTTCCTCGACACCCCGACGCATCAGGCGCCGCACATCAAGTTCGACTGGCTCACCGAAGGCGTCGATGGCGTGATCGCGCTCACGGGCGGGCCGGATGGGCCGATCTCGCTCGCGATCCAGCACGACATGGCTGCACTCGCGACGCAGCGCTGTGAGCGGCTGGCGAGCCTGTTCGGCGACCGTCTCTACATCGAGCTGCAGCGCCACGGTGTCGAGCGTGAGCGCCGCGTCGAAGGTGGCCTGATCGACATCGCCTACGGCAAGGGCTTGCCGCTGGTCGCGACCAACGAACCGTATTTCGCGACCGCCGACGACTACGAGGCGCATGACGCGCTGCTGTGCATCGCCGGCGGCCATCTGATCGCCGATACCGAGCGCGTGCAGCTGACTCCCGACCACCGCTTCAAGACCCGCGCCGAGATGGCGGTGCTGTTCGCCGACATTCCGGAGGCGCTCGCCTCGACGGTCGAGATCGCCGAGCGCTGCTCGTACCGGCCGCGGACGCGCAAGCCGATCCTGCCGTTTTTCACGGTCGGCGCGGGCAGCGGCGATGCCGTGGACGCGGCCAGCGCCGAGGCTGCCGAGCTGAAGCGGCAGGCCGAGGAGGGCCTCGAGCGGCGCCTGAAGGTGCACGGCATGGCGCCGGGCATGACCGAGGAGGACTATCAGAAGCGGCTCGCTTTCGAGCTCGACGTCATCATGCGCATGAAGTACGCGGGCTACTTCCTGATCGTGTCGGACTTCATCAAATGGGCCAAGGCGCACGGCATTCCGGTCGGGCCGGGCCGCGGCTCCGGCGCCGGCTCGCTGGTTGCATGGGTTTTGACCATCACCGACCTCGACCCGATGCGGTTCGCGCTGCTGTTCGAGCGCTTCCTCAATCCCGAGCGCGTGTCGATGCCGGACTTCGACATCGACTTCTGCCAGGACCGCCGCGGCGAGGTGATCTCCTACGTCCAGCAGCGCTACGGCCGCGACCAGGTGGCGCAGATCATCACCTTCGGTACCTTGCAGGCGCGCGGCGTGCTGCGCGACGTCGGCCGTGTGCTGCAGATGCCCTATGGCCAGGTCGACAAGCTCACCAAGCTGGTGCCGCAGAATCCGGCCGCGCCGGTGACGCTCGCCGCCGCCATCGAGGGCGAGCCGAAGCTGCAGGCGTTCCGCGACGAGGATCCGGTGGTGGCGCGCGCCTTCGACATCGCGATGCGCCTCGAGGGCCTGACACGGCACGCCTCGACCCATGCCGCCGGCATCGTGATCGGCGACCGGCCGCTCAGCGAGCTGGTGCCGATGTATCGCGATCCGAAATCCGACATGCCGGTCACCCAGTTCAACATGAAGTGGGTCGAGCCGGCCGGTCTCGTCAAATTCGACTTCCTCGGCCTGAAGACGCTGACGGTGCTCGATGTCGCGGTGAAGCTCTTGAAGCAGCGCGACGTGCATGTCGATCTGGCGACCCTGCCGATCGACGATGCGCCGAGCTACCAGATGCTGGCGCGCGGCGACGTGGTCGGCGTGTTCCAGGTTGAAAGTCAGGGCATGCGGCGGGCGCTGATCGACATGCGCCCGGACCGTTTCGAGGACATCATCGCGCTGGTCGCGCTGTATCGCCCCGGTCCGATGGCCAACATCCCGACCTATTGCGCCCGCAAGCACGGCGAGGAGGAAGCGGAATATCTGCACCCGATCCTGGAGCCGATCCTGAAGGAGACATTCGGCGTCATCATCTACCAGGAGCAGGTGATGCAGGTCGCGCAGCAGATGTCCGGCTATTCGCTCGGCGAAGCCGATCTGCTGCGCCGCGCCATGGGCAAGAAGATCCGCGCCGAGATGGACAAGCAGCGCGTCCGTTTCGTCGACGGTGCGACCAAGAACGGCGTGCCGAAGGACCAGGCCGACACCATCTTCGACCTGCTCGCCAAGTTCGCCGACTACGGCTTCAACAAGTCACACGCCGCGGCCTACGCGCTGGTGTCGTATCACACCGCCTACATGAAGGCGCACTACCCGGTGGAGTTCATCGCGGCGTCGATGACGCTCGATCTCAACAACACCGACAAGCTCTCGGAATTCCGCGCCGAGGCGCAGCGTCTGGGCATCAAGGTCGAGCCGCCGTCGATCAACCGCTCGGGCCCGACCTTCGAGGTCAGCGGCAACACCATCTTCTACGCGCTCGCTGCCCTGAAGGGCGTCGGTCCGCAGGCGATCGAGATGATCGTGGAGGCGCGCAGCAAGGGCGGTCCGTTCACCTCGCTCGCCGACTTCGCGAGCCGCGTCAGTCCGCGCGCGATCAACAAGCGCATCATCGAGACGCTGGCGGCAGCCGGCGCCTTCGACGGGCTCGACAAGAACCGCGCGCGCGTGTTCGCCGGCGCCGACGCCATCGTCGCAGCCTGCCAGCGGGCCAACGAGGCCGCCACGTCGGGCCAGAACGACATGTTCGGCAACGCCGCCGATGCGCCCGCGATCATCCTGCCGAACATCGAGAACTGGCTGCCGGCCGAGCGCCTGCGGCGCGAATACGACGCGATCGGCTTCTTCCTGTCGGGCCATCCGCTCGACGACTACGCCGCGGCGCTGAAGCGGCTGCGGGTGCAGAGCTGGGCGGAGTTCTCGCGCGCAGTGAAGACCGGCGCGACCGCCGGCAAGGTCGCAGCCACCGTGGTGTCGCGCATGGAACGCCGCACCAAGACCGGCAACAAGATGGGCATCATGGGCCTGTCGGATCCGACAGGGCATTTCGAGGCCGTGTTGTTCTCGGAAGGGCTGGCACAATACCGCGACGTGCTGGAGCCTGGGGCCGCGGTGCTGCTGCAGCTCGGCGCCGAGCTGCAGGGCGATGACGTCCGCGCGCGCGTGCTGCACGCCGAGCCGCTCGACGATGCCGCCGCCAAGACGCAGCGCGGCCTTCGCATCTTCCTGCGCGACACCAAGCCGCTCGACTCCATCGTCAGGCGCCTGCAGGGCCCGGAAGCGGCTGCGGCCAACGGCAATGGCGCCACGGCGAAAAGCGTCGCGCCGCCGCCGGCGCCTCGTTCCACCGCCGGTGAGGGGGAGGTGTCGCTGGTCATGATGCTCGACCTCGAGACCGAGGTCGAGATGAAGCTGCCCGGGCGCTTCAAGGTTTCGCCACAAATTGCAGGCGCCATCAAGGCGGTGACCGGCGTGGTCGACGTGCAGCAGCTGTAGTCGTCGGCGGTCGTATCCGGTGCGGCGGCCTTGGCTTGGCCGCTGTGCGGGAGCGAACCGACGGCGAAGGAACGAAAAAGCTGCGCGACGGCTATACGGACATGCCTCCGTTCAACCGCGGTTCAGCCATCCTGCCGCTGAATCCCGGGCAGGTGCCTTGTAAGATGCCTTGGAAGGGCTCGAACCGTCATGCGCTTGGCCAAGATCGTCTTCAATGTCTCGCTCTGCCTGCTCGCGCTGGCAGCTCCGTTGCGGTCTGCTGCAGCGCAGCAGCCGGCGCCCGAGAAGCGCATTGCGCTCGTCATCGGCAACGGCGCCTATGCCAAGGGCCCGCTGGCCACGGCCGCCAACGACGCCGGCCTGATCGCGCAGACGCTGCAGGCCGCAGGCTTCGACGTGGTCGGCGCCCGTGATCTCGATGGCGACACGCTGCGCAAGAGCTTTCGCGATTTCATTCACAAGGCGCAATCGTCCGACGGCAACACGGTCGCGATGGTCTATCTCGCCGGCTACGGCATGCAGCTCGCGGGCGAGAACTATTTCATTCCCGTCGATGCCAATCTCGGCAGCGACGTCGACATTCCGACCGAAGGGCTGCGCCTCAGCGACTATGTTCGCCAGCTCGCGGCGACGCCTCTGAAAGCCGGCGTGGTCGTGCTCGATGCGGCGCGCCAGCAGCCGTTCATCGCGAGCGGGCCGACGATCGCGGGTGGACTCGCGCTGGTCGAGCCCGACAACAACATGCTGATCGCCTTCAACGCGGCACCGGGCACGATCGCGCCGAACGAGACCGGCGCCTACGGCGTCTACGCGCGCTCGCTCGCCGAGATGATCCGCACCGGCGGCCTGTCGCTGCCGGAGGTGTTCGACCGCTTGCGGCTGCGCGTCAACGAGGAGACCAAGGGCGCCCAGGTGCCCTGGGATGCGCAGAAGGTCCAGGCCGCCTTCACCTTCTTCGAAAGGGCGCCGGATGCGCCGGCCCCGCAGGCAAGCCCAGAGCAGACGGCGGCGCTGCGCGCGCGGCCGATCCGCGACCTGCCGGTGCAGGAAGCCTATACCGCAGCGCTCGAGCGCGACACGCTGCAGGGCTATGAGGATTTCATCGCGGCCTATTCTGACGATCCGCTCGCACGACGCGTGCGGGCCATCGTTGCCGCCCGCCGTGAGGCGCTGACCTGGCGGCGGACGTATCGCACCGACAGCCCGGAAGCCTATTGGTCGTATCTGAAGCGCTACCCCTATGGGGCGCATGCCGAGGACGCGCGGCGGCGGCTGGCGATCCTGTCGGCACCGCCGGCACCGCCGCCGAGCTTTGCGATGATCGAGTACGACGTGCCGCCGCCGCCGCTCGACGAGGTCATCTATGTCGAACGCCCGGTGCTGCTGTTCTCGGATCCCGAGTTCGGCTTCGTGCCGCCACCGCCGCCGCCGATCTACCTGCTGCCGCCGCCACCGCCGGACTTCGTCGACCTGGCGCCGCCATTCGCGCCGGTCGGCATCTTCATCCTGCCGCAGCCGGTCTTCATTCCGATCCCGGTCTATGTCCGGCCGCCGGCGTTCGTGGCGCCGCCGCCGAACAACATCATCTACCAGAACATCCACAACACGACCGTCATCAACACCGTGATCAACCGCCCGGCGCCCACGGCGCCGCTTGCGACCGGCCCGGCGGCGGCAACGTCGCCGCCAACCGCGGTGGCGCCCGCTTTGCCGCCCGCGGTGATGCAGCGTGCAACGCTGATCCAGCAGGGCAAGGCGCCGGTGCCGGGCGCGCCCGCCGGTCTTGGAGGCGGTCCTGGAGGTGGTCCTGGAGGGCGTGGACCGTCGATCAACGTCGCCCCAGGTGCGCCTCTGACGCCGCCCGGCCGGCCGGGCCCGGCTGCGCCTGCCGCAAATGCCCTTCCGGTGCCCGGCCGCGGTGCGCCCCCGATCCCGCCATCCGCCAATGGCCCGACTTCGCGCGCGCCGCTGCTGGCCTCGCCCTCGCCGAGCCCGGCTCAGGCGCCGCCGCCAACCGGCACGCCGCCGTCACGGCAGACGCCCGCTGGCCTTCATGCGAACCGCACGCCGCCCGGCGCGCCCGCGGCGCCACCGACGCGGCCAGCGACGACGTCTTCGCGTCCGGTGCAGGCTGTCATCCCGCGCGGGCCGGAGCCGCGCGCGCGCGTCCAGCAGGCCGCGCCGCCGATCCAGCGGCCGCCGCCGCCGGTCGCTCGGCTCAGTCCGCCGCCATCAGCGCCACGACCGCCGGTCGCGCCCATGGTTCGCGCGGCTCCGGTCCGAGCCGCCCCGCCACCGCAGATGATGCGCCCCGCTGCGCCGCCGCCGATGGCGCGACCCGCGCCACCGCCACAAATGGCGCGACCGGCTCCGCCGCCACAGATGGCGCGTCCTGCGCCGCCGCCGATGGCCGCCATGCCACGGCCTGCGCCGCCACCTCAGATGGCAAGGCCCGCGGCGCCACCGCCGCGACCGGCTCCGGCGCCGGCCGCTGGCAAGAGATGTCCGCCAAACGTCCCGCATTGTTGAGCCATCGCGCGGAGGTTCGGCGGCGCAGCGGTTGCAACGTCGGCCTGTTTTCGATATTGGCCGGATCGCCGGATTGGTCGATCGTGGGCGCAGGACGTCGGCAGCCGACGACGTGTTGCGAGGGCATCAGTGATATCAGCGTTGGTTGGACCCGTGCGCGCGCTGTTGTGGCGAAGCGCAATCATGGCCGCCCTTTGCAGTGCCGTCATGACAGGCTACCCGTCGCAGGCTGGTGCACAGGCGCTGCCGGGCGCCGAGACCGTCTATGCATCGGCGCCGCCGCGCCTGCTTCAGATCCGTACCCTGGTTGCCGATGCCGGCCGCCAGACCTCGACCGGTTCGGGCTTTCTGGTTTCTGCTGACGGTCTGGCGATCACGAACTATCACGTGGTCTCCGATGCCGCGCTCGAGCCCAAGACCTACCGGCTCGAATATACCGGGGCCGACGGCACCCAAGGCGGCGTGACGCTGCTCGCCGTCGACCTGCCCAACGATCTCGCGCTCGTTCGCGTCGAGAAGCAGAACGCGCCGTTCTTCGGTTTCGACAAGACCGCGCTCGACGGCAGCCTGCCGAAGGGCGAGCGGCTCTATTCGCTCGGCAACCCGCTCGATCTCGGCTTCACGATCATCGAGGGCACGTATAACGGCCTCGTCGAGCACAGCTACAACGACCACATCCATTTCACCGGCGCGCTCAACCCCGGCATGAGCGGCGGACCGGCGGTCAATACGCAAGGGCAGGTGGTCGGGGTCAACGTCGCCACCCGGCGCGGCGGCCAGCTGATCAGCTTCCTGGTGCCGGCGCGCTTCGCTGCCGCGCTTTTGGCCCGCGGGCAGGATGCCAAGCCTGCGCCCGCAGATCTGCGCAAGGACGTCATCGCGCAGCTCACCAGCTGGCGCGGCGCGCTCTACAAATCCCTCGGGGACGAGGGATTTCGCGACCGCGTGTTCGGGTCGTATCAGGCGCCGGAAACGCGTGCGGCGTGGTTCGAATGCTGGGCCAGCACCAACGCCAGCGCATCGCCGAAGCCGCGCGCCAGCATCAACTCGACGAGCTGCAAGGCCGAGGCGGGCGTGTATGTCGCCTCCGACCTGAACACGGGGACGGTCGAGGTCAATCATTCCTACGCGAAGTCGATCGACCTCAATCAATTTCAGTTCGCGACCGTGCTGACCCAGCTCGCACAGCCGCGGCTCACCATGGGCGGCTCGTTCCGCAAATGGTACACGCCGCAGCACTGTCATGAGGATTTCGTCGGCCTTGCGCCGACGGCCGATCATCCGCCGCTGCGGGTCATGTGGTGCGCGCAAGGCTACCGCGAGTTCGACGGCCTCTATGACGTCGTGCTGGTTGCGGTCACGCAGGACCATGCCGACGAGGCGCTCGTCTCGCGGTTGAACCTGCAGGCGATCGCTTATGATGACGCGTTGCGCCTCGGCAAGAGCTTCCTCGAACGGCTGCAGGTCGCCCGATGATCTGGATCGAGATCCTCTCCAAGCATCGCGACGTGACCGGCCGCTTCCGCGTCGATGCGGCCGAGATCAGCATCGGCCGCGGCTACGACAACCACGTCGTGCTCGACGATCCCTATGTCGCCGCGCGCCACGTCCGCATCTTCCGTGACGGCGAGGGACGCCTCGTCGCCGAGGATCTCGGCAGCGCCAACGGCCTCTTTCTCGATCGGAGCAAGAGCCGGAAGCCGCAGCTCGTTCTCGACGGCGCACAGCCGATCCGGATCGGACAGACGCTGCTTCGTGTCCGCGACGCCGGTCATGCCGTCGAGCCGGAGCGGCTCGCGGGATCGGAACGCGGCGCGCTCCCCATCGTCGCCGCGATCGTGCTCGGCGCCGCTCTGCTGGCCATGAACGCGATCCTGGTCTGGTTTGCGCAGACCTCCGAGGCGCATCTGTCCGACTATCTCGTGCCGACCATCACCATGATCGGTGTCGTCGTCGCGTGGGTGGGCGTCTGGGCGCTGCTGGCCCGGCTGTTTTCCGGACGATCGCATTTTCTGCGGCATCTGCTGATCGCAGAGGCCGGGCTGGTGGTGTTCTGGATCTATAGCGAGTTCGCGCAGGTCGCCTCGTTCGCGCTGAACTGGACCGCGGTCTTCACCTACGGCTACGCCGTTTCCTGGATCGTCCTCGCGTTGATCTGCTTTCTGCATCTGCGCGCGGTCGGGCGCACCCACATGGTCGCCAAGGGCATCGTCGTCGCCGTCCTGCTCGTCGTCGCCATCGCCGTCCAGACCTTGCAGCGATCGGAAGCGTTCGCGAATTCCGGCCGCCCGAATATCAGCCATGTGCTGATGCCGCCGTCATTGCGCGTGGTCCCGCTGCGGGACGAGCAGGCATTCATCGAGGACATCACCGGGCTGAAGGCCCAGCTCGATGCCGATCGCGCCGAGCTGAAACCGGCCAGTGTGGAGCGCTGAGCACAGTTCCACTCTCTTTGCCGTCAGAGGTTGAAAGGTTCCGAGTTCCCGTCATAGCCTCGACCCCGGGATTTTACGGGGGGTGTGATGATGAACAGGCGGGCGCTTCTAGGGCTGGGCGCAGCATTCTTGGTATCGGGGTGCCTCACGGGAAAAGAAGGCACTGAATTTGCGGTCGTGTCGCAGAAGATCGGGGCGCCGCGGCCTGGCCACTCCCGAATCGTTATCATGAGCCTGAAGGACTCTTGGCTGGACCGAACCAGTTGCGACCCCAAGGTGGACGGTATCGCCTTGAACCGCCTGTTGCCCGGCACCTATGCCTATGTCGACCGCCCGGCCGGTCCCCACCACGTGGTCGCCACCCAGCTCCTGTTTCCGGGCGAATCCTACCTCGATTTCAATACCGAACCTGGTCGAACCTATTTCTTCTCGATCAGGCCCAGCGATCGGTCCAGGGCCATGCAGGGCGGGGGCATGGCGTTCGGTCTTGTGGGTATGGGCGTGATGGCCGCGGCCTCGTCGGGGGCCGACAACAAGGGGCCGGTCGACTTCGTTCCGCTCTAGGACAGTCAGGCCAGGGCGGTGATGGCCGAGCTTCTCCAGGCCGAATAGGCCCCATTTTCCTTGCGTTGCGCCAAAATCCGGCTATATACCGCGCCATCTCACACGGAAACTTGGCTCTCCTAGAGGGCGTCCGGTGGCAAGCCGGGCCATAACGGCCCGTTTTTGCTCACGCGTTTCCGGAGGAATCAACCGGAGAATATCCAATGGCGCTGCCCGATTTCACTATGCGCCAGCTGCTTGAAGCTGGCGTGCACTTTGGTCACCAGTCTCACCGCTGGAACCCGAAAATGGCCGATTTCATTTTCGGAGCCCGCAACAACATTCACATCATCGACCTCGCTCAGACCGTGCCGCTGCTGCACACGGCGCTGCAGGCCGTCAGCGACACCGTCGCCAAGGGCGGCCGCATCCTGTTCGTCGGCACCAAGCGCCAGGCCCAGGACAACGTGGCTGACGCTGCGAAGCGTTGCGCGCAGTATTTCGTCAATTCGCGCTGGCTCGGCGGCACGCTGACCAACTGGAAGACGATCTCGGCGTCGATCAAGCGCCTGCGTCATCTCGACGAAGTGCTGTCCTCGGGTGAAGCCAACTCCTACACCAAGAAGGAGCGGCTGACCCTGCAGCGCGAGCGCGACAAGCTCGACCGCTCGCTCGGCGGCATCAAGGACATGGGCGGTCTGCCCGACTTGATCTTCGTGATCGACACCAACAAGGAAGACATCGCGATCCAGGAGGCCCAGCGCCTCAACATCCCGGTCGCCGCGATCGTCGACACCAATTGCGATCCGAAGGGCATCACCTATGTCGTGCCGGGCAATGACGACGCCGGTCGCGCCATTTCGCTGTATTGCGACCTGATCGCACGCGCTGCCATTGACGGCATCTCGCGCGCCCAGGGCGAGCTCGGAATCGATGTCGGCGCCTCCGCGGCTCCGCTCGAGGAAGACCTTCCGGCCGCGTCCGCTTCGAAGTTCCAGGGGTTGCCGGGACCGCGCGGTACCGCCGACGATCTCAAGAAGCTCACCGGCGTGTCGGGGGCGATCGAGAAGAAGCTCAACGACCTCGGCGTCTTCCACTACTGGCAGCTCGCCGAGCTCAACCACGACACCGCGCACCAGATCGGCGAAGAAGTCGGTCTGCCGAGCCGGGCCGATGCCTGGGTCGCCCAGGCCAAGTCGCTCGCCGACGCGTAAGACGACACGACAGAATCTGGCCGGCGTCGCACGCCGGCCATCGCGACTAAGATAGGTAGTTCCTGGCAGCGGACGGCGACGAGCCATCCGCTGCGTCGCGCTTTGGACAGGCAAAAGGACGTTCAACGATGGCTAATATCACCGCAGCGATGGTGAAGGACCTGCGCGAGTCGACCGGCGCGGGCATGATGGATTGCAAGGCCGCGCTCACCGAGAATGGCGGCGACATGCAGGCCGCGCAGGATTGGCTGCGCAAGAAGGGCCTGTCCAAGGCCGCCAAGAAGGCCGGCCGTGTCGCAGCCGAGGGCCTGATCGGCGCGCTGACCTCGGGCAAGAAGGGCGTGGTCGTCGAGGTCAACTCCGAGACCGACTTCGTCGCGCGCAACGAGCACTTCCAGGGACTGGTCAAGATGATCGCCCAGGTCGCGCTCGACGTCGGCGCCGACGTGGAGAAGATCAAGGCCGCCAAGGTCGGCAGCATCACGGTCGAGGCCGCGATTGCCGATTCGATCGCGACCATCGGTGAGAACCAGACGCTGCGCCGCGCCGCTGCGCTCGAAGTGAGCGAAGGCGTCGTGTCGAGCTACGTCCATGGCGCCGTCATCGAGGGCGCGGGCAAGCTCGGCGTCATCGTCGCGCTTGAATCGCCCGGCAAGACCGACGAGCTCGCCGTGCTCGGCCGGCAGCTCGCAATGCATGTCGCAGCTGCCAACCCGCAGGCGATCGATGCGGCTGGTCTCGATCCGGAACTCGTCAAGCGCGAGAAGGACGTGCTCGCCGACAAGTATCGTCAGCAGGGCAAGCCGGAAAACGTGATCGAGAAGATCGTCGAGTCCGGCCTGAAGACCTACTACAAGGAAGTCACCCTGCTCGAGCAGGCCTTCATCCATGACAGCGGCAAGTCGGTCGCGCAGGCGCTGAAGGAAGCCGAAGGCAAGGTCGGCGGAGCGATCAAGGTCGCCGGTTTCGTCCGCTATGCCCTCGGTGAGGGCATCGAGAAGGAAGAGACCGACTTCGCCGCCGAAGTCGCCGCTGCGAGCGGCAAGAAGTAACGACTGAATGCAGTTCGATCCGGCGCATCATGCGTGCGCCGGATCTCAACGCGCGGGACAGGGACACATTGGCACATGGCTGAGCCGGTCTATCGTCGCGTCGTGATCAAGCTGTCCGGCGAGTATCTCGCTGGTCCTCATTCGTTCGGCATCGACCAGCCGACGGTCGACCGCATCGCCGACGATCTCATCGCAGTCCAGAAGCTTGGTGTCGAAGTCGCCGTCGTGGTTGGCGGCGGCAACATGGTGCGCGGCGTCGACGTGTCGTCGCAGGGTGTGTCGCGTTCGACCGGCGACACCATGGGCATGCTCGCCACCGTGATGAACTGCCTGGCCCTCGAAGCCGCAATCCAGCGCAAGGGCACTCCGGCGCAGGCGCTCTCGGCGTTCGTGATGCCGGAGGTCTGCAAGCTGTTCACGCGCGCTGCGGCGCACAAGTCGCTCGCCAAGGGGCGCATCGTGGTGCTCGGCGGCGGCACCGGCAATCCTTATTTCACGACCGATACCACGGCGGTCTTGCGGGCGGCCGAAATCGGCGCCCAGGCCGTGCTGAAGGCCACGAACGTCGACGGCGTCTACAGCGCCGATCCCAAGAAGGATCCGGCCGCCAAGCGCTTCGACCGGCTGACGCATTCGCAGGCCATCGAAGGCGGCTACAAGGTCATGGATGCGACCGCATTCGCCCTTGCCCGGGAAACGTCGCTGCCTATCATTGTTTTCTCGATTGCCGAACCGGGTTCGATCGGAGCGATATTGCAGGGCGAAGGGCGCGGCACCATCGTCGCCGGGTGAGCCGCGGTATCGTCGGTGGCCGGTGTTGGACCGGTCTCGAGCCTGCGGTAGAAGCGTAAGCGAGACAGGAATTCGCCCGGGGATCGTCGAGTCCGGCCGCCGGCCTTCCAAGGCCCGGCAAAGCCGGCCGCGGTGTCCCGGGGTTGCAGAAAGGAAAGCGTGATGACCACGGGCAATTTCGACCTCAACGAGTTGAAGCGCCGCATGCAGGGCGCGACCCAGGCGCTGAAGCACGAGCTCGGCGGCCTGCGCACCGGCCGGGCTTCGGCGTCGATGGTGGAGCCGGTCCAGGTCGAAGCCTATGGCTCGCACATGCCGCTCAACCAGGTCGCCACCGTCTCCGTGCCCGAGCCGCGTCTGCTGTCGGTGCAGGTGTGGGACCGCACGATGGTGAAGGCGGTCGAGAAGGCGATCGTCGATTCCAATCTCGGCCTGTCGCCGGCGACCGAAGGGCAGGTCATCCGGCTTCGGATTCCCGAGCTCAACCAGGAGCGCCGCAAGGAGCTGGTCAAGGTTGCGCACAAATATGCGGAAGCTGCGCGCGTTGCCGTCCGCCATGTCCGCCGCGACGGTCTCGACGCGGTGAAGAAGCTCGAAAAGAATCACGAGATCTCCGAGGACGATCAGGAGCGGTTTGCCGCCGACATCCAGAAGGCGACCGATAGTGTGATCTCGGAGGTCGATCAGTTGCTGGCGGCGAAGGAAAAGGAAATCCTCACCGTCTGAAGGATGCTTTTCATGTCCAATGCCGCGGCCCCGGTGACGGAGGCGCCGGACCGGTCCGACGGGCCGGCCCATGTTGCCATCATCATGGATGGCAACGGCCGCTGGGCTGCGGCGCGCGGTCTGCCGCGCGCGGAAGGGCACCGCCGCGGTGTCGAGGCGCTGCGCCGCGTAGTTCGCGCCTCGGACGAGCTCGGCATTCGCTATCTCACCATCTTCTCTTTCTCGTCCGAGAACTGGTCGCGTCCGGCGAGCGAGATCGGCGACCTGTTCGGCCTGCTGCGTCGCTTCATCCGCAACGATCTCGCCACCCTGCATCGCGACGGCGTGCGCGTGCGGGTGATCGGCGAGCGCGGCGGGCTCGAGCCCGACATTTGTGCGCTGCTGAGCGAAGCCGAGGAGCTGACCCGGGCCAACACCAAGCTGACGCTGGTGGTCGCCTTCAACTACGGCTCGCGCCAGGAGATTGCGCGCGCGGCACAGATTCTCGCGCGCGAGGTCGCCGAGGGACGGCGGGATCCGGCCTCGATCGATGCCGATGCGATCGGCGCTCACCTCGATGCGCCCGACATCCCAGATCCCGATCTGATCATCCGCACCAGCGGCGAGCAGCGGCTGTCGAACTTCCTGATGTGGCAGGCGGCGTATAGCGAGCTGGTGTTCGTGCCGATCCATTGGCCCGACTTCGACAAGGCCGCGCTGGAGGGCGCGATCGCCGAGTTCGGCCGGCGTGAACGCCGCTTCGGCGGCCTCGTGGCGAAAACCGCCTCGTGAGCAAACCGGACACCGCAGCCGTGGGAGACGCCAGCAACGCTGCGCAGCGCAATGACGCTGAGCAGCCCAAAAAAGCTGCGCCCAGCAATCTCCTGATGCGGATCGCGGCGGCGCTGGTGCTGGTGCCGCTGGCGCTCGGCGCGGCCTATGCCGGCGGTATGTTCTGGACCGCATTGGTCACGGTGGTCGCAGTCGGCCTCTATCTCGAATGGCTGATGGTGGTGGGCGAGGTCCGCACCGTCAGCGTCGGCACGGCGGGGGCGGTCGCCATCGCAGTTGCCGGCATCTGCTGCGCCTTCGGCCTGGTTGACTTCGCCGTCGTCGTGCTCGGGATCGGGCTTCTCGTTGTCGGAGGTCTCGCCGCGGGACGGCGTCTCTGGGTGGTCGCCGGATTCGTCTATGCCTCCGCTGCGGAGCTCGCTTCGGTGCTGGTACGTTTGGATGCGTCCGAAGGCTGGCATGCGCTGGTGCTGGCGTTGCTGGTCGTGTGGGCCAGTGACATCGGTGGCTATGTCGCCGGCCGCGGCATTGGTGGGCCAAAGCTTGCGCCGCGGATCAGCCCGAACAAAACCTGGGCCGGCGCGATCGGCGGCTTCGCCGCCAGCCTCGTCGCGGCAACCGGCTGGTCGCTGAGCGGCGCTGGCGGACTGCTGGCAATGCTGGCGCTGGCGGCTGGGCTGTCGGTCGTCTCCCAGCTCGGCGATCTCGCCGAGTCGGCAGTCAAGCGGCACTTCGGCGTCAAGGACTCCAGTCACATCATTCCCGGCCATGGCGGTCTGTTGGATCGCCTGGACGGCTATGTCGCAGCGATCGTGTTCGCGGCGATCGTGGGTTTGCTGCGCGGCGGCCTCGATGGTGTCGGCCGCGGTCTTCTGGTTTGGTGACCGGCGCACTCGCCGGTCGAGATTTTTGGTGAAAACATGAGCGCAGTGCCATTGCGGAACAACAAGGCAGGTCTCGCGGAGGTGCGCAGCATCACCGTGCTCGGCGCCACCGGCTCGATCGGCGATTCGACGATGGATCTGCTGCGCGGCGCGCCCGAGCGCTACCGCGTCGAGGCGCTGACCGGCAACAGCAACATCGAAGGGCTGGTCAAGCTCGCCCGCGAGTTCAGCCCGCGATTCGTGGCCGTCGCGGATCCGGCCGGGCTGCAACAGCTGCGTGATGCGCTGGCCGGCACCGGGATCGAATGCGGGGCCGGAGAGAGCGCCATCATCGAGGCGGCGGCGCGTCCGGCCGACTGGGTCATGGCGGCCGTATCCGGCGCGGCCGGCCTGAAGCCGGCGCTGGCCGCAGTCGATCGCGGTGCGACGGTGGCGCTCGCCAACAAGGAATGCCTGGTCTGTGCCGGCGATTTCTTCATGGAGCGCGCCGCGCAGGCCGGCGCCTGCATCCTGCCGGCCGATTCGGAGCACAATGCGCTGTTCCAGGCGTTGTCCTCGGGCAATCGCGAGGAGCTGGTGCGGGTGATCATCACCGCCTCCGGCGGTCCATTTCGAACCTGGGCCGCCGCCGACATCGAGCAGGCGACCCTGGCCCAGGCGCTCAAGCATCCGAACTGGAGCATGGGCCAGAAGATCACGATCGATTCGGCCTCGATGATGAACAAGGGCCTCGAGGTGATCGAGGCCTCCTATTTGTTCGCGCTGTCGCCTGACGAGATCGACGTGCTGGTGCATCCGCAGTCGATCGTCCACGGCATGGTCGAGTTCTCGGACCGGTCGGTCGTGGCTCAGCTCGGGGCCCCCGACATGCGCATCCCGATCGCCCATTGCCTGGGCTGGCCGGAGCGGATCAAGGGCCCGTCCGCGCGGTTGGACCTGGCCAAGATCGGCACACTCACTTTCGACGCGCCGGATTTCGAGCGGTTCCCCGGCTTGCGGCTGGCCTATGATTCGCTGCGCGCGGGCCATGGCGCGACGACGGTCTTCAATGCCGCGAACGAGGTGGCGGTGGCGGCCTTCATCGCCGGGCAGATCCGATTCGGCGCCATTGCCCGGCTGGTCGAGGCAACCCTCGAGAACTGGACGCGCTCAGGTAATTTGGCACCGCTCACGTCGGCGGACGACGCGATCGCCATTGACCATGACGCGCGAAAAAGGGCCGCGGGCCTCTTGCCTCAAATCGCCGCAAAAGCATCTTAGACGGTTGGATGGGCCGGCAGGCCCACGGGAAGGTCATCGATGTCCGAATTTTTCCACCATATCTTCAATACCTTGAGCAACGGCCTTCTCGGCTACATCGTCCCGTTCCTGTTCGTGCTGACGATCGTCGTGTTCTTCCACGAGCTCGGCCATTTCCTGATCGCGCGCTGGGCCGGCGTGAAGGTGTTGACGTTTTCGCTCGGATTTGGCCCAGAACTGATCGGTTTCAACGACCGGCACAACACCCGCTGGAAGATCTCCGCGGTTCCGCTCGGCGGCTATGTGAAGTTCTTCGGCGACGAATCCGAAGCCTCGACCCCGTCGGCCGAGGCGCTCGCCAAGATGACGGCCGAGGAACGCGCCGATAGCTTCCATCACAAGACCGTCGGTCAGCGCGCTGCGATCGTCGCGGCCGGCCCGATCGCCAATTTCATCCTCGCGGTCATCATCTTCGCCGGCATGGCGCTGTATTTCGGCAAGCCGAACACGACCCCCCGGGTCGATGCGGTGCAGCCGGACAGCGTCGCGGCGGCGGCCGGTTTCAAGGACGGCGACGTCATCGCGGCCATCGATGGCCGCGCGATCGAGACCTTCGCCGACATGCAGCGTGTCGTCTCCGTCAGCGCCGGTTCCGAGCTCTCGTTCCTGATCAAGCGGGATGGAGCGGAACTCACGCTGAAGGCGACGCCGGCGCTGAAGGAGGTCAAGGACCTGTTCGGCAACAGCCACCGGATCGGCGTGCTGGGCATCCAGTACAACGCCAAGCCGGACGAATCACGGTCGGTTCCGGTCGGGTTCCTCGAATCGATCAAGATAGGCTTCGAACAGGTCTGGTTCATCATCGCCACGACCTTCAAGTTCATCGCCTCGCTGTTCGCGGGGGCGGGCAGCGCCGGGGACGTCGGCGGTCCGATCCGAATCGCACAACTTTCCGGACAGGCGGCGAGCCTCGGCTTCCAGTTCGTCGTGCAGCTCTGTGCGACGCTTTCGGTGTCGATCGGGCTCCTGAACCTGTTCCCGGTTCCGCTGCTCGATGGCGGACATCTGTTGTTTTACGGGGTCGAAGCCGCCCGGGGCCGGCCATTGTCGGAGCGGGCGCAGGAAATGGGATTCCGGATCGGGCTGGGCCTGGTTTTGATGCTCATGGTGTTTGCGACCTATAACGACATCCTTCATCTGGCCGGGTCCTGAACGCGGCTTTTTGACGACGTGGCCGATAGGCAACGTTTTGAAACGAATTTGAAAATTCCGAGACATCCGGCGTTTGCCGTCGGGTCCAAATTGGCTACAAGCGAACGACAAATGGGAATCTGTCGGCTTCGTAGGGGTACGGAACCGGCATCGGAATAAGGGCGCTTAGCGCATGAACTTCGGATTGCGGGTGCGGGGGGGCTTGGCGGCCGCCTTTATCATGTTCGCCGTTCCGGTGGCTTTGCCACTGGCGAGCGTGGTTGTGACGTCGCCAGCTGCTGCTCAGACGGTCAACTCGATCGAGGTGGTCGGCAATCGCCGAGTCGAGCTGGAGACCATCCGCTCATATTTCAAGCCGGGTCCCGGCGGCACCCTGGACGCGGGCCGCATCGATGACGGTCTCAAGGCGCTGATCGAAACCGGCCTGTTCTCTGATGTGAAGATCAACCGTCAGGGCGGACGGCTGGTCGTGACCGTGGTCGAGAATCCGGTCATTGGCCGCGTCGCCTTCGAGGGCAACAAGAAGGTCAAGGACGAGCAGCTGCAGGCCGAGGTGCAGTCGAAGCCGCGCGGCACGCTGTCGAAGCCGATGGTGCAGTCCGATGCCCAGCGCATCGCCGAAATCTATCGCCGCTCCGGCCGTTACGACGTGCGCGTCACGCCGGAATTCATCGAGCAGCCGAACAACCGCGTCGACCTCATCTTCACGGTGCAGGAAGGCGCGAAGACCGGCGTGAAGTCGATCGAGTTCGTCGGCAACAATGCCTTCTCGTCCTATCGCCTCAAGGACGTCATCAAGACCCACGAGACCAACCTGCTGAGCTTCCTCGGTTCCGGCGACGTCTATGATCCGGACCGCGTCGAGGCTGATCGCGACCTCATCCGCCGCTTCTATCTGAAGAATGGCTATGCCGACGTTCAGGTGGTGGCCGCGCTGACCGAGTATGACCCGGAGCGCAAGGGCTTCCTCGTCACCTTCAAGATCGAGGAAGGCCAGCAGTACCGCGTCGGTACGGTCGACTTCCAGTCGTCCATTGCGACGCTCGACGCCAACTCGCTGCGCAATTACTCCCGCGTCAGCGTCGGCTCGCTCTACAACGTCGAGAACATCGAGAAGTCGGTCGAGGAGATGCAGATCGAGGCCTCGCGGCGCGGCTACGCGTTCGCAGTGGTTCGTCCGCGCGGTGACCGCAACTTCGAGGCCCACACGGTCTCGGTGGTGTTCGCCGTCGACGAGGGCCCGCGCACCTATATCGAGCGCATCAACATCCGCGGCAACACCCGCACCCGCGACTACGTCATCCGCCGCGAGTTCGACATCTCCGAGGGCGATGCCTACAACCGCGCCCTGGTGGATCGCGCCGAGCGCCGCCTCAAGAACCTCGACTTCTTCAAGGACGTGAAGATCACGACCGAGCCGGGCTCTTCGAGCGACCGCGTGGTCCTGGTCGTCAATCTCGAAGAGAAGTCGACCGGCGACTTCTCGATCTCCGGCGGCTACTCGACCACCGACGGTGCGCTGGCCGAGGTCTCGATCTCCGAGCGCAACTTCCTCGGCCGCGGCCTGTTCGCCAAGGCGTCGGTGACCTACGGCCAGTTCGCCCGCGGCTACTCGCTGTCCTTCGTCGAGCCCTACCTGCTCGACTATCGGGTGGCGCTCGGCCTCGACCTCTATCAGCGCCAGCAGCTCGCCAACAACTTCATCTCCTACGGCACCAAGACGCTCGGCTTCAGCCCGCGCCTCGGCTTCCAGCTGCGCGAGGACCTGTCCTTGCAGCTGCGCTACTCGATCTACCGCCAGGAGATCACGCTGCCGCAGACGCTGTCGAACTGTAACAACGGCGGTGGTGGCAGCCCGCTGCCCTTCAACCCGACGCCGGCCTTCATCAACGCCAACCCGGGCAATGGTGCGGCTCAGGCGATCTCGGCGGCGACCGGTGGTCTAGGGTGCTTCAGCGATGGCGAGGCCTCGCTCCCGGTCCGCCAGGAGCTGGCGAACGGTGCGACCTTGACCTCGGCGCTCGGCTACACGCTGAACTACAACACGCTCGACAACAACAAGAACCCGACCGACGGCCTGCTCATCGACTTCAAGCAGGACTTCGCGGGTGTTGGCGGCGACGTGTCGTACCTGAAGAGCGCGTTCGACGCGAAGTACTTCACCCCGCTGGTGTCGGACATCGTCAGCATCGTCCACCTCCAGGGCGGTATCCTGAACAAGATCGGCAACAACCAGCTGCGCATGCTGGACCACTTCCAGATGGGTCCGAACCTGGTTCGCGGTTTTGCTCCGAACGGCATTGGTCCGCGTGACATCAATCCGTTCGGCACCCAGGACGCGCTGGGCGGCACCAAGTACTGGGGCGCTTCGCTCGAACTGCAGATGCCGTTCTGGTTCCTGCCCAAGGAAGTGGGTCTGAAGGGCGCTGTCTATGCCGACGCCGGTGGCCTGTCGGGCTACCAGGGGCCGACGCAATGGGCCCTGACGGGTGAGACGAACGCTGCGAACTGTAGCAGGCCGACGCGCGCGACCGCGACTACCCCGGCCAGCCCCGGCACCTGTCTCGGCCTGCAGTTCGACGATAGCAGCAAGGTCCGCAGCTCGGTGGGTGTGGGTCTGGTGTGGGCGTCGCCGTTCGGTCCGCTGCGCTTCGACTATGCGATCCCGCTCACCAAGGGCACGTTCGACCGGACCCAGGAGTTCCGGTTCGGCGGCGGCACCTCGTTCTGAGCCTGAGACGATCGAATCCGGGTTGGCGTCGACCAACCCAGCCGGTGTAAGAGATGAGAGCTCGGTTCCGGGAGACTGGAGCCGGGCTCTGATGTTTTGTCCTGAGAGTGCATCTTCCTGAAAGTGCGAATCTTCCTGAAAGTACAAGGGAATGGCCCAGCCGACGTTTTTCCAATCCCCCCCTCCTACGACGCTGTCGGCGATCGCGGCGGCGGCGAACGCGGTGCTCGTCGACACCGCC
Source organism: Bradyrhizobium oligotrophicum S58 (assembly GCF_000344805.1). NCBI lineage: Bacteria > Pseudomonadati > Pseudomonadota > Alphaproteobacteria > Hyphomicrobiales > Nitrobacteraceae > Bradyrhizobium > Bradyrhizobium oligotrophicum. The sequence continues at coordinate 3,928,452 of NC_020453.1, forward strand.
CAGGGTGACAGGGTCATCAAGGGATTGGCTTCGCTCGACGAAGCCGGCCCGATGCATCTGGCGTTCTTCGACAACCTGAAATACGCCGATCAGCTGCAACGGACGAAGGCGGGCGCATGCCTCGTCAGTCCGCGCTTCGAAGCACGGGTGCCGGCGCATGTCGCGGTGCTCCGCGCGAACCAGCCGTTCCGCGCCTTCGTGCAGCTGGCGCGCGAGATGCACGCCGACGCGCTCCGTCCGCAACCCTGGTTCGGCGACGACGGCATCTCGCCGCAGGCGATCATCGATCAGACGGCGCGGCTGGAGGACGGTGTCATCGTCGAGCCGCTCGCCGTGATCGGTGCCCACGTTGAAATCGGATCCGGCACCGTCATCGGCGCCGGCGCGGTGATCGGGCCCCACGTCAAGATCGGCCGCGACTGCAATGTCGGCGCGCGCACCGTCATCCAATGCGCGCTGATCGGCAATGACGTGCTGATCCATCCCGCCTGCAGCATCGGCCAGGACGGCTACGGCTTCATCTTCTTCGGGCCCGGCGGCCATCTCAAGGTGCCGCAGACCGGGCGGGTGCTGATCCAGAACCATGTCGAGGTCGGTGCCGGAACGACCATCGATCGCGGTAGCCTGCGCGATACGGTGATCGGCGAGGGCACCAAAATCGACAATCAGGTCCAGATCGGCCACAATGTCACTATCGGACGGCATTGCCTGCTGGCGGCCCAGATCGGGCTGGCAGGGAGCCTCACGATCGGCGACAACGTCGCGCTTGGAGCGAAAGTCGGTATCAACAATCACCTCACGATCGGCGATGGTGCTCAGGTGACCGCGATGAGCGGCGTCAAGGACGACATTCCGCCGAACGGCCGGTGGGGCGGATTCTTCGCCAAGCCGACCAAGCAGTGGTTCCGCGAGATCGTCGCCGTGGAACGGCTGGTGCGTGATTCCCAGGCGACGAACAGGGACGAAGGGCGGGAGTGATGGACGAGTCACCCATCAGGTTTGCGGATATCGACATCAACGAGATCCTGAAGACGCTGCCGCACCGTTATCCGTTTCTGCTGATTGACCGCGTGAAGAACATCCGGGCCGACTATAGCGGCATCGGCGTCAAGAACGTCTCGATCGGCGAGCCCTGCTTTGCGGGCCACTTTCCGGAGCGGCCGGTCTATCCGGGCGTGCTGATGATCGAGGGCATGGCACAGACCGCGGGCGTGATCGGCATCAAGTCGGTCGAGGGCACGGAAAAGCCGCGCGCGGTGTATTTCCTCACCATCGACAAGTGCAAGTTCCGCAAGCCGGTGCTGCCGGGCCAGACCATCGAGTACCACATGCGCTCGATCGGCCGGCGCAAGACGATGTGGTGGTTTCACGGCGACGCCAAGGTCGACGGCGTGGTCGTCGCCGAAGCCGATGTCGGCGCGATGCTGACCGACTGACGTACGTGAAGAGTTGATTGCGTTTGATGAGCAAGATTGATCCCACCGCTCGCGTCGAGGACGGCGCCGTCATTGGCGAAGGCACCGTCGTCGGTCCCTACTGCATTATCGGCCCCAACGTGGTGATCGGGGCGAACTGCAAGCTGATCAGCCACGTCCAGATCATGGGTCACACCACGCTCGGCGATGACAACGTCATCTCGCCCTTCGTTGTGCTCGGCGGCGCCCCGCAGGATCTGAGCTATCGCGGCGAGCCGCACCGTCTGGTGATCGGCTCGGGCTGCACCTTCCGCGAAGGCGTGACGATGAACATCGGCACCACCAAGGGCGGCGGCCTCACCACGATCGGCAATGGCGGGTTCTTCATGAACAACGCCCATGTCGCCCATGACTGCGTCGTCGGCGACAACGTGATCTTCGCGACCTCGGCAACGCTCGGCGGTCACGTCGAAATCGGCGATTCCGTCTACATTGGCGGCCTGTCCGCGGTGCACCAGTTCACCCGCATCGGCCATGGCGTGATGGTCGGCGGCGTCTGCGGTGTGCGCGGCGACGTCATCCCGTATGGCCTCGTCAACGGCCAGTATGCCGCGCTCGAGGGCCTCAATGTCATCGGCATGAAGCGCCGCAAGTTCACCCGCGAGCGGCTCACGGCCGTGCGCGCGTTCTATCAGAAGCTGTTCCACGGTCCCGGCGTGTTCGCCGATCGCATGGCCGCCGTGCGTCCGCTTGCCGGAGAGGATCCCGCGATTGCCGAGATCCTGGCCTTCATCGACGGCGGCCGACACCGCGCGCTCTGTCTGCCGGAGATCGGCAGACCGACCGCAGAGGTTTGACCGTCATGGGCGCGCAGGCCGCCGAGAACGCTCCTCCGATCGGCCTGATCGCCGCGGGCGGCGTGCTGCCCTTCGCCGTCGCCGACGAGATCGTCGCACGCGGCCGGACGCCGGTGCTGTTCGCGCTGAAGGGCATCTGCGATCCGAAGCCACTGTCGCGTTTCCGGCATCACTGGATCGGCCTTGGCCAGCTCGGCAATGCCCTGAAGCTGCTGAAGGCCGAGGGCTGTCATGACCTCATGTTCATCGGCAATCTCGTCCGTCCGGCGGTGTCGGAGATCCGGATCGACTGGGGCACGCTGAAAGAGCTGCCGTATCTCTGGTCGGCGTTTCGCGGCGGCGACGATCATCTGCTGGTCGGCGTCGGCCGCATCTTCGAGCGCCACGGCTTCCATATGATCGGCGTCAAGGACGTCGCGCCCAATCTGCTCGTTCCCATGGGGCAGTTGACGCGGAGCCGGCCGAACGACCTGGTGAGCGGCGACATCGTCAAGGGGCTCGCCGTGCTGCGCGCGATGGCGCCGTTCGATGTCGGGCAGGCGGTCGTCGTGATCGACGGTCACGTCGTGGCGCTCGAGGACATCGAGGGCACCGACGGGCTGCTGGCCCGCGTGGCGCGCCTGCGCACCGATCGCCGCATCCGTGCGGCCGCCGGACGCGGCGTGCTGGTGAAGGCGCCGAAGGCCGGCCAGGATCTCCGCTACGACCTGCCGACCATCGGCCCCCGCACCGTCGAGGGCCTTGCTGCCGCAGGCCTCGCCGGCGTCGCCGTGGCCGCAGGCCTCACGCTGCTGGCCGATCCGCAGGAGACGGTGTCGGCCGCCGATCGTGCCGGTGTGTTCATCACGGGTGTCACTGCGTGACGCCGCGGCCGCCGGCGGGTCCGGTCATCCGCAGGATCTGCCTCGTCGCGACCGAAGAGTCCGGTGACCGCCTCGGCGCCAGCCTGATGAAGGTGCTGCGACAGCGGCTGGGCGACGGCGTCGCGTTCTCCGGCGTCGGCGGCCGCGGCATGACGCGCGAGGGGCTCGTCTCGATGTTTCCGATCGAGGAGCTCTCGATCGTCGGCTTCACCGCGGTGCTCCAGCAGCTACCGAAGATCCTGCGCCTGATCCGCGGCACGGCGGACGCGATCGTGTCAGCTCAGCCGGACGTGCTCGTCATCATCGACAGCCCGGACTTCACCCAGCGGGTGGCGAAGAAGGTTCATGCCTGCGACGCCGCGATTCCGATCGTGAACTACGTCGCGCCGACCGTGTGGGCCTGGCGTCCCGGCCGTGCGCGGGCGATGCGCTTCTATGTCGATCACGTGCTGGGGTTGTTGCCGTTCGAGCCGGAGGCGTTTCGCAGGCTCGGCGGCCCGCCCTGCACCTATGTCGGCCATCCCCTGATCGAGCAGCTTGCAACGCTCCGGCCGAATGCGGCCGAGCAGCAGCGCCGTGATGCCAAGCCGCCGGTCCTTCTCGTGCTGCCGGGAAGCCGGCGCAGCGAGGTCGCGCGTCACATCGCCATCTTCGGTGAGACGCTGGCGCGGTTGCGGGCGCAAAACGTCGCGTTCGAGGCCGTGGTGCCCACCACGCCGCATCTCGAAGCCGCGGTGAGGGCAGGGGTGGCGAACTGGCCGGTGACACCGCAGATCGTCACCGCCGAGGCCGAGAAGCGGGCCGCCTTCAGGAACGCCCATGCCGCGCTCGCCAAGTCCGGCACGGTCACGCTGGAGCTTGCGATTTCCGGCGTGCCGATGGTCACCGCCTATCGCGTCGGCGCGCTCGAGGCCTTCATCCTGCGGCGGATCGTCAATGTGCAGTCCGTGATCCTCGCCAATCTCGTGATCGGCGAGAACGTCATTCCGGAATTTCTGCAGGAGGCCTGCACGGCCGACAATCTCGCGCCGGCGCTCGTCGATCTCTTGAGCGACGGCCCGATCCGCGCGCGTCAAGTCGAGGCATTCAACCGCCTCGACGGCATCATGTCCACCGGCGCGGCCTCCCCGAGCGTGCGCGCCGCCGACGTCGTACTGGCGACCATGCGCAAGGGACGGCAGGGGAGCTAATCAGGTCGACGCCGACTTTACCCAGCCACGGCAGCTCGCCGGCTTTCGTCCAGAAGGGTGATCCAGTTCGTAGCCCGGATGAGCGCAGCGATATCCGGGGTCTCCCGCGGCAGCAGTGTTGAACCCGGATGTCGCTGCGCTCATCCGGGCTACGCGAATGGCTTCAGCAGCGCACGATGAAAAGACAGCCGACATCCTAACTCACCGTAACCGTTCAAGGAAGAAGCTGGCCGTTCGCGCCAGCGCGTCCGCGGACTCGGGCCGGGTCGCATCGAAGTCGAAGCCATGGCCCATGCCGGGATAGACGACCAGATTGGCCTCGTTGCCGAGCGCCTTCGCCCTGTCGAGCAGCGCTTTGCCGGATGACAGCGGCACGTTGTGATCGGCATCGCCGTGCAGCGCGAGCAGCGGCGGCAGGCGTGTCGGGCCAGCCTGATCCTCGCCGGCAATCCCGGCGTAGAACACGACCAATGCGTCGATCCGCCGATCTGACGCGGCTGAGGCAACCGCCAGGAAGCCGCCGTTGGAAAAGCCGAGGAGCCCGACCTTGCCCGAGAAGCTTTCGCGTCGAGCGACGAAGGAGACCACGTCGCGGATTCGCGCCGACCATTTCGGCAAGTGTGCGAAAAAATAGCTTTCCCGCGCGTGCTTATCGGCCGAGCGCATCGGGCCGATGTCGGCTGCGTCATAGTAGGAGACGAGGAGCGCATCGATGCCCTTGGCGGCCAACGCCTCGGCATAGCGGGTATACGCGGCGGCAAACCGCTCGATCCCCTGTGCGCCGTGGAGAAGGATCACGGCCGGTCGTTTTCCCTCGCCTCGGCCGGGAAACAGCGTGATCGTCGTGAGCGCGTCGGCTGCCGTGACGGTCAGATCCTGCGGTGCAGTTTCGGCGGCGCACGCGGCGGTCGCGCTTGCACACAACACGAGCATCACTGCCGCGCAAGCCGAACGCAGTGCCGGGATCAGTCTCGCCATGCTCGTATCGTGCTTGGCTGAACGCAATGGAAGCTGCGCCAGTGCTCTCGTTCCCGAAGCACGTGGACGCATCCCGGCATCCAACCGCAAAGAAAAAGGCCCGTCCAGCGTGTGCTGGACGGACCCATGATGATGATCTGATCGCTCGCGCGGATCAGTCGTAGCCCGGATGAGCGCAGCGATATCCGGGTTCTCCCGCGTCAGTGGTGTTGAACCCGGATGTCGCTGCGCTCATCCGGGCTACGCGAATGGCTCCGCCAGCGCATCAACCGACAAAGAAAAAGGCCCGTCCAGTACACTGGACGGGCCTTTCGATGATTTGATCGCTCGCGCGCCGGATCAGCCGCGCTTGTCCATCTCGACGTAGTTGCGGGTCGCGACGCCGGTGTAGAGCTGGCGCGGACGGCCGATCTTCTGCTGCGGGTCCTCGATCATCTCGCTCCACTGGCTGATCCAGCCGACGGTGCGGGCGACGGCGAACAGCACGGTGAACATCGAGACCGGGAAGCCCATCGCCTTCAAGGTGATGCCCGAGTAGAAGTCGACGTTCGGATAGAGCTTGCGGTCGATGAAGTACGGATCGCTGAGCGCGATCTTCTCGAGCTCCAGCGCGACCTTCAGCATCTGATCGTCGGCGTGGCCCGTCTCCTTGAGCACCGCGTGACACATCTTCTGCATGATCTTGGCGCGCGGATCGTAGTTCTTGTAGACGCGATGGCCGAAGCCCATCAGGCGCACGTCGCTGTTCTTGTCCTTCACCTTGGCGATGAATTCCGGAATCTTGTCGACGGTGCCGATCTCGGCCAGCATGTTGAGCGCGGCCTCGTTGGCGCCGCCATGCGCCGGACCCCACAGGCAGGCGATGCCGGCGGCGATGCAGGCGAACGGGTTGGCGCCGGAGGAGCCGGCGATGCGCACCGTCGAGGTCGAGGCGTTCTGCTCGTGGTCGGCGTGCAGGATGAAGATCTTGTCGAGCGCGTCGGCGAGCACCGGGTTCGGCTTGTACTCCTCGCACGGCACCGCGAAGCACATGTGCAGGAAGTTCTCGGTGAAGGTGAGCGCGTTCTTCGGATAAACGAAGGGCTGGCCGATGGTGTATTTGTAGGCCATCGCCGCCAAGGTCGGGATCTTCGCGATCATCCGCATCGAAGCGATCATGCGCTGCTTCGGATCGTTGATGTCGGTCGAGTCGTGATAGAAGGCGGCGAGCGCACCGACCGAAGCGACCATGACCGCCATCGGATGCGCGTCACGGCGGAAGCCCTGGAAGAACCGGGCCATCTGCTCGTGCACCATCGTGTGATGGGTCACGCGATGGTCGAAGTCGAGCTTCTGGGCCTTGGTCGGGAGCTCCCCATACAGCAGGAGATAGCAGGTCTCGAGGAAGTCGCCCTTCTCGGCGAGCTGCTCGATCGGGTAGCCGCGGTATTCCAGGACGCCGGCATCGCCGTCGATGTAGGTGATCTTGGACTGGCAGCTGCCGGTCGAGGTGAAGCCGGGGTCATAGGTGAACATCCCGGCCTGGGCGTAGAGCTTGCCGATGTCGATGACGTCGGGGCCCACCGTGCCGCTCAGGATCGGAAGATCGAAATTCTTGTTGCCGACGGTGAGGGTCGCGGTCTTGCTTGTGGAGTTTGCGTCCATCGTTTGTCCCCGATGCGATCGTTAGGCTTGGCCCTTGTTCTTTGTGAGAGATGGCAGGGCAGGTGGACTTTATCCAGTGCGGTGGCTTTGACATTCCTGTCAGTGTCGTCAGCGCCACTGTCGCTGCGAACACTTAAGCGAAGGTCAAATCCGAAACCGTACTGGAATCTTATACTTACTAGTGTCCTTCGGCTCCAACATCCGTCGACGAGCCCGCCGCCACGTGTTCTGAATGTCAAAAGCCGGGACACCCTTGAGTGCCGCGCAAATGCGTATCGTATTGCCCTGTGCGCTGCAAGATGGGGGTAAATGAGACCTTATGAGGTGGTCTGATCCTTGAGGCGGCCTAAAGATTCATCACGCCCCAGAATGGCCAGGACGTCGAAAATGCCAGGCGAGGTGGTCCGGCCGGTGAGCGCCGCGCGCAGCGGCTGCGCCACCGCACCCAGCTTGAGATTGTTGGCTTCGGCAAACGCACGCAGCGCGGCTTCCGTGGCCGGTCCGCTCCATGCCTCGACCGCGACCAGCGCCTCGTGCAGCCGCCCGATCAGTGCGCGGCTGTCGGGCGTCAATAGTGCGGCTGCCTTGGCGTCGATCGGGAGCGGCCGGTCGGCGAAGATGAAGGCGGCGCCGTCGATCAGCTCCAACAGCGTCTTGGCGCGCTCCTTGAGGCTCGGCATCGCCTGGGTGAGCTGCGCGCGCGTGGCGTCGTTGAGCTTGGCCTTCAACGCCGCGCCATTCGGCACGTAATTCAGCACGTCCTCGAACTGGCGCACCAGCGCCGCGTCGTCGGCGTGGCGGATGTAGTGGCCGTTGAGGTTCTCGAGCTTGGCGAAATCGAAGCGGGCCGCCGAGCGGCCGATCGCGGGCAGGTCGAAGGCTTTGATCATTTCCTCGGTCGAGAAGATCTCCTGGTCGCCGTGGCTCCAGCCGAGCCGCACCAGGTAATTTCGCAGTGCCGACGGCAGATATCCCATGGCGCGGTAGGCATCGACACCGAGCGCGCCATGGCGCTTCGACAGCTTCGAGCCGTCAGGCCCGTGAATCAACGGGATGTGCGACATCGACGGCACCGTCCAGCCCAGCGCATCGTAGATCTGCTTCTGGCGCGCGGCGTTGATCAGATGGTCGTCGCCGCGAATGACATGGGTCACGCCCATGTCGTGGTCGTCGACGACCACCGCCAGCATGTAGGTCGGATTGCCATCGCCTCGCAGCAGCACGAGGTCGTCGAGGTTCTCGTTCTGCCAGACCACGCGGCCCTGCACCTGGTCCTCGATCACGGTCTCGCCGGTCTGCGGCGCGCGCAGCCGGATCGTCGGCTTGACGCCGTCAGGCGCCTCCTTCGGATCGCGGTCGCGCCACAGGCCGTCATAGAGCCGGGTGCGGCCTTCCGCGCGCGCCTTCTCGCGCATGGCCGTCAATTCCTCGGCCGTAGCGTAGCAGCGATAGGCCATGCCGCTGGCGAGCAGCTGCTCGGCGACCTCGCGATGCCGTGACGCGCGGCTATATTGGTAGATGACGTCGCCGTCCCAATCGAGGCCCAGCCATTTCAGGCCGTCGAGGATGGCCTCGATCGCCGCCGTCGTCGACCGCTCGCGATCGGTGTCCTCGATTCTGAGCAGCATCTTGCCGCCGCGGCCGCGCGCATAGAGCCAGTTGAACAGGGCGGTCCGGGCGCCTCCGATGTGGAGGAAGCCGGTCGGGGAGGGGGCAAAGCGCGTGACGATCGGAGAGGTCATGGGCGGCAGCACGAAATCCAGGCAGGGGCTATGAAGGGCGGGGGGTGTATAGCAGGCCTATCGCATAACTAAAGCCTTCCTTGGGGGAAGCGGATTTGGCAGATAGGCTTCCAGATTCCGGAGCAGGATATTCTTGATGACCACGAACGACACGGCGGCGACGGCAGAGGCGGGGCGCGACTTCATCCGCGACATCGTCCAGGCCGATCTCGACAGCGGCAGGCACACGACCGTCGTCACCCGGTTCCCGCCGGAGCCGAACGGCTATCTGCATATCGGCCATGCCAAGTCGATCGGTCTCAACTTCGGGATCGCCCAGGAGTTCGGCGGCCGCTGCAACCTTCGCTTCGACGACACCAATCCGGCCAAGGAAGAGCAGGAATACATCGATTCCATCCAGGCCGACGTGCGCTGGCTCGGCTATGACTGGGGCGACAACCTGTTCTTCGCCTCGGACTATTTCGAGCGGCTGTACGATTGGGCGGAAGGCCTGATCAAGGCCGGGCTCGCTTATGTCGACGACCAGACGCAGGAGGAGATCCGGCTGGCTCGCGGCACCTTGACCGAGCCCGGCAAGAACAGCCCGTTCCGCGACCGCTCTGTGGAGGAGAATCTCGACCTGTTCCGGCGCATGAAGGCCGGCGAATTCGGCAACGGCGCGCGCGTGCTGCGGGCGAAGATCGATATGGCAGCCGGCAACATCAACCTGCGCGATCCCGTGCTGTACCGGATCCTGCACGCCCATCACCCGCGCACTGGCGATGCCTGGAAGATCTATCCGAGCTATGATTACGCGCATGGCCAGTCGGATGCGATCGAAGGCATCACCCATTCGATCTGCACGCTGGAATTCGAGGACCATCGGCCGCTCTACGACTGGTTCCTGGACAAGCTGCCGGTGCCGTCGCATCCGCACCAGTACGAATTCGCGCGCCTCAATCTGACCTACACGCTGCTGTCCAAGCGCGTGCTGACGCGTCTCGTGCAGGATGGTCACGTCTCCGGCTGGAACGATCCGCGCATGCCGACCATCGCGGGGTTGAAGCGGCGCGGCGTGCCGCCGGCGGCGGTGCGCGAGTTCATCAAGCGCATCGGCATCGCCAAGGCCAACAGCATCGTCGACGTCGGCATGCTCGAATTCTGCATTCGCGAGGAGCTGAACCGCACGTCGCAGCGCCGCATGGCGGTGTTGCGTCCGCTGAAGGTGGTGATCGAGAACTATCCGGAAGGCCAGGTCGAGCAGCTCGAGGCGATCAACCATCCGGATGATCCGTCCGCCGGCACGCGCAAAATCGCGTTCGGCCGCGAGCTCTATATCGAGCAGGACGACTTCATGGAGAACCCGCCGAAGAAGTTCTTCCGCCTGTCGCCCGGCAACGAGGTGCGGCTGCGCTACGCCTATTTCATCAAGTGCCGCGAGGTCATCAAGAACGATGTCGGCGAGATCGTCGAGCTTCGCTGCACCTATGATCCGGCGACCAAGGGCGGCAACGCGCCGGATGGACGCAAGGTCAAGGCGACGATGCACTGGCTGCAGGCGGCGCAGTCACTGAAAGCCGAAATCCGGATCTACAATCAGCTGTTCGCCAATCCGAGCCCGAACGCGGCCGACTTCACCGCCGATCTCAATCCGAACTCGCTGGAGGTGCTGACCGACGCGCGGATCGAGCCGGCGATCGCCGAGAGCAACTCGGACGCGCCGATGCAGTTCGAGCGCCAGGGCTACTTCGTCCGCGATCCGGATTCGACGCCGGACAAGCTCGTGTTCAACCGCACCATAGGCCTGCGCGACACGTTCGCGAAGGAGGTCGCGAAGGGATGACGCCGCTGCCCCAGCTCAGGTGATCGCATCGAGGCCGGCGTCCGTCAGCGTCGGCACGCCGTCGCTGACCTCGACGAGGCCGCGCTCGGCGAGCAGCGAGAGATCGTCGTCGGCAACGGGGGAGAGCGTGAGCCGCTGCGCCTTGATGTCTCGCAGCGTCCAGCGCAGGTGGATTGCCTTGTCGAGCGCGAGGTCGGCAAAGGGATCGTCATTGTCGTGGGCGTCCATACCCCGATAAGCGCGTGCGGTGCGAAAAGTTCCAATGTCGTTCCTCACGCAACGCTGTTGGATTCTCGTTTTGTTCCGCTAGTCGTATTCCCCGCAGTTTCGATAGCCTTCCTGCCCGTGAAGTAACGGGTGGTGTGGGCAATGGCGGAGCCGGTCGGGCCGCCAGGATGGCGTCGCGGGATCGCGGGCGTGATGGCTGATGTCTGGCCGCCGCGCGGCGCGCTCGCCGGTGGCTGGCCTGCGATCGGCTTCGACCTTTGGCCAGCCTTGGCCGCTCGGCTCAAGGGCTGGGCGCGGGAGGAGGCGGGCGCGGGGCGCTTGTTGCCCTGGGTGCCCGTCGCGTTCGGCTCGGGCATCGCGCTGTACTTCTCCGCCGATCACGAGCCCGTGCTGTGGGTGAGCGCCGCAACGGCGGTGCTGCTCTGTGTCGTCGCCCTGCTGATGCGGCGGCATCCGCTGTTTCCGGCCGGGGTCATGATCGCAGCCGCAGCGTCCGGCTTTGCCGTGGCGACGGTGAAGACGGCGCATGTGGCGCATCCGGTGCTGGCGCGACCGCTTTATTCGGTTTCGCTGTCCGGCTTCGTCGAAGCGCGCGACATCCGCGAGCGCAGCGACCGCATCGTGCTGCGCGTGACGGCGATGGAAAGCCAGCGCAACGCGATCACGCTGGCGCGCGTGAGGCTCGCGGTGCGCAAGGGCACCGCGCCTGACGTCGGCAGCTTCGTGCAGCTCAAGGCGCGGCTGTTGCCGCCGATGGCGCCGGTAAGGCCGGGCTCCTACGATTTTTCCCGCGACATGTTCTTCCAGGGCATCGGCGCCTCCGGCTTCGTCATGGGCGCGATCACGACGGTGACGCCGCCGCAGGCGGCCGGCTTCGGGTTGCATTATGCGGCGGCGATGCAGGGGCTGCGTGATGCGATCGACGCCCGCATCCGCGCCAGTCTCGACGGCGACGAGCGTGCCATCGCCACCGCGCTGCTGACCGGGCGGCGCGACGCCATCACGCCCGACGTCAACGACGCGATGTTCATCTCCGGCCTCGGCCATGTGCTGTCGATCTCGGGTTATCACATGGCGGTCGTCGCCGGCGTCGTGTTCTTTGCCGTGCGCGCGCTGCTCGCGCTTATTCCCGGCCTCACCGTGAGCCGTCCGATCAAGAAATGGGCCGCCGCGGCGGCGCTGGTGGCCGCCGCGTTCTATCTGCTGCTGTCGGGCGCGGAGGTCGCGACGCAGAGATCGTTTTTCATGACGGCGGTCGTGCTGATCGCCGTCATGGTCGACCGCCGCGCCGTCACCTTCCGCACGCTCGCGGTGGCGGCGATGATCGTGCTGATCGCGGCGCCCGAAGCGCTGGTGCATCCGAGCTTCCAGAACTTGAGCGCATCTTAGACCTAAGACCGACTTTCGCCGCGTATCCTATTGAAATAAATTGATTTTTTCCTCGCGCTGTTTCTCGCCCGGAGCACGAAAACCGAACAAAAACCCGTAAATTTCGGCATTTTCGGTCGAAAAGTCCCAGACTGAGTCCCAGACTCAGTTTCGCGTTCTCGACAGGTTCTCAGTGCGATGGCCCCCGCCTGAGGGGGAGGGGCGGGTGTTGTCACGTCTCAGCTGCCCCGGCAGGGCGGTTGATCGAGCAATGTTTCGTACACACGGATCCGCCTGCGCAGCTCCCCGACGGCGAAGAATCGGCGCCGTCTGCTATGCGACGACGATTGCCGAGATCGAGGTGCAGGCCGCGCAAGCGGGTTTTGCGCCATCCGCCATCGTCCACCGCACCGGCAGCGCCGGTACCCAGGCCGGCCTCGTCGCCGGCGCCGCGCTCGCATTGACGGACACTGCGATCGTTGGCATCGACATCGACGCCGAGCCTGCGCGGGTGCGCGCTGACATCGTGGCGCTGGCGCGCGCAGCGTCCGCGCTGCTCGATATTGCCTTTGACAAGACACAGGTGGAAGTCGTCGCCGGGCACGCGAGCCCGGCCTGCAGAATGCCGCACGAAGCCAGGTGATCCGTCTTGCAAGCCAGCTCGAGGCGCTGCAGCTCGATCCGGTTTACTCCGGCAAGGGCCTTGCCGGCCAGATCGCGCTGATCCGCGGCGGACGCTGGGGCAGCGGCGACAACGTCATCTTCCTGCACACCGGCGGCGCCCCGGCGCTGTTCGCCTATCAGAGCCTGCTCGGGATTTGAGTTATTCCTTGACGCACCGGCAAAGCGCAGCAGCGCGCTACGATGAGGTCAGGCTGGTCTGGATACGGCTGCGTCACTGACATGTGACGGTCGTGCCCGACTTCTTGCATTCGATGACGATGCTGCGGTTGACGTCATGGGTGGAATCATAGTCCGGGCGCTCATTGTATACTTTCTCACCGCAGCACTTGAAGGCTCTTGGCGTGTTGTACTTGTAGTAGACGGAAATCGTGCCGTTCAGGAGTTTTGCTCGCGAAATGCGTTCGTTGTCCTCGTCCCATTCCACGTCCTGAAACGTGCCGCTGGCGTAATCCCGGATATGGAAATTGGTCGGTGCGCGATCGACGCGGGCGAAGCAGGCGCCGTCCTTGTCCATGAGGGCAACCAGCTCGTCGGGATATCCAGTGTTGCGCATGGCGGCCTTTGCCTGGGCCAGGCGCGGGGCATAGCGGGGGTCTCCCTGGCAGAAGTCCGGTCCGCAGCCGCACGACTGACTGAAGGCGGCCTCCGGCCCGAGCCAGCAGACCGCCAGCGTCAGGATTGCGAGCATTGCGAAACGTGAACGCATCATCGACACCTCTTCAATTTTCCCGAGTTGCAATTCGATTTGAAAAACAAGCGAGCGGCCGGCTTGCTCGGCCACATCCCCGGCGGCGCGTTGGCGCTGCGACCGCGGTTCATCATTGAGCCGGCGCGGCCGATTCCGGGGGATGCGCCTGACCTTGGATCCGGAGAACAAAGCCGTTTTCACCGACGCGTCCATACCGGGCGAACAGCTGAACCACCGAGTTGTACTGATAGGATCGAATGTAGCTCCAGATCGCCTTGCGGGCCGCGTCCGAAAGATGGGCGACCTTGTCCTGCGGCTGGGGCTTTTCGCCGAGCAGGACGAGCCAGTACGAGAACAGGTCGCCAAAGCCTTCCTCGCTGACGATGTCGCTCTTGATCAGATACTCGATCCGCTCCAGCCAGATGAGAAAATCGTCGAAGGCAGTGCGGATCGCGACGTATTCGGGAGAAATCGGCTCCTTTGTCTCGGTCGGAGCGTCTTTCCAGTGGATCTTGAGGGCTTCGGGAATCTGGTGCACGTCGAATGTCTGGTTCGGCCGCGTGGGACTGGGCACCGACCCGTAATCCAGGACCTTCATGACGAAGCGAACACCGTCGTCCGAGAAAAACTGTTTGGTCTGATCGGTGGCCATGACGGCGCGCTCGCGCCGCCGCGTCAGGCTGGCTTGCTCGCTGTTCTTCCGGTACTGGTACAGGCCGAACGCTAGGCCGGCCGCGGTGACCGTCACGCCAAGTATCGAGACGACAATCGAATCCGCCATGTCCGCGATCCCTTCAGTTCAACTCTCGGATTTCTGAAAGTCGGTCTTGGCCGCCGGCAGCTGGCCGCCGCCGGTTCGATCCATCTTGACGAGAAATCCGAACGCGTGGTCGGGATCGGTGCCTGAGACGCCGTTGCTGACAAAGGGCCAGAGGAACAGTCCGCGCCGGCGCACATGGCCTGCGACGAGGTCACCCAGCAGGTCCGGAAACTCGATGGCCTGCGGCAGCGGCGCCGTTGCAAACAGCGCGGTGCCGACGGCCGCGTCCACGCGTTGCAGCGTCGCGAGCCCATAGGTGGACGCCGGCGGTGGCAACACAGGCTGGGCAATGATGCCGACATCGAGCGTCAGTTGTTGTTTGTCGTCGGCTACGTTGTTGACCGTCAGCCGAACGCGGTCGCCCGCCTTCAATTGCGCCGGCACGTCGGCGGCCGGGTTTTTCGGATCGGTGGGCTCCCGCAGCGCGGACAGCGGGATGGCGTAGGTTTCGTTTCCGTCCACGTTGTAGCGCGGGTCGCTACTGGCCGGTCTCGGGGCGGTTGCAGCGATTTGCAGTTGCCGCGGCGGCCCGCCATTGCCGGGGACGAGCTGGACGCTCAGCGCCCAGTTGCCTGCGGGCTTTTCAGGCTTGGTGCCGATCCCCTTCGCCCGCTTCCAGAACGCCAGAAAAATCGTCGACGCCGGATCATACTCGGCGCGATCGACCGCAAGCAGGTGAGGCACGTCGTCGATGCCGACACGGTTGTTGCGCGCAGGGCTGCCGAGCTCGCGATCATAGGCCGGATCGCCGAACGCCAGAGTGAACCTCTTGATCGGCAGCCAGCGTTGCCGGCTCGGGACATGAGGCAGGTCGAACACCAGAACAGGCGGCGGACCTGGGAGAAGCGATTGCGTGTTTCCTGTTTCGAGCGGCGTGACGCCGGCTGCGTCGATCGCCGGATCGCCATCATCAGCATGGCTCGGCGGCGTGCCGCGGAACGTGATCTGCACCGGCGTGTCCGCCGAGGAATCCCGCAGCGCCTGCGCCACTGCGACCTGCGCCGCGTCGCGCGCTGTGCCCTCGACGGTCAGGTCGATCAGCAAGCGCTTCGGAGTGGCACTGCTCGTTGGCTTCCCAGTGGCGTCGATCGTCTCGCCCCATGTCATCTGGGTGAACGCGACGACGACGTCGCCGACTCGCAGTTCGGCACGCGGACGCCGCGCCTCGATCGGTGTAGGTATTGGACCTTTGGGCTTCGGAGGAAGCACACCGATCCGGGCCAGCGCGACGTGGGCGGCCGGATCGGGCGCGGCCAAATCTCCCGGCACGGTAGCGACCAAGCGGATTTTGCCGTCCCAGTCGGCGGA
Organism: Bradyrhizobium oligotrophicum S58; assembly: GCF_000344805.1. NCBI lineage: Bacteria > Pseudomonadati > Pseudomonadota > Alphaproteobacteria > Hyphomicrobiales > Nitrobacteraceae > Bradyrhizobium > Bradyrhizobium oligotrophicum. Next base: position 3,944,059 of record NC_020453.1, read on the forward strand.
AAGACGGCCTTGATCCGGATCCTGCACGCGGATCGTCACCGCATGCGGGCTGCGCGTGTCCGCCGTCAGGGTGCGATCGAAGCGGACGACTTGCGCGGGACCCTCGATAATCTTGAAGGTCTTGAGGTACTTCGCGCCATCGACCTCGTCCATCGACAGGTAGGTCTTGCGCCGGATCGCGGGGTCTGAAATTTCGGGAAGCGCGGACGATCGCGGCGCCCGGACCTGGCGCAGGGTCAGCGGACCGCGCCAGGCCGGGCGGCCGAACCGGCTAAAATCCTTGTCGAAGGGCACCATGAAGGACGTCAGCAGAACGCCCTCGAACTGCGTCAGCAGCGCGCCGGGCCGTTGCCCGGTGACGGTGGCTTCGATCGCGCCGGGAAGCATCGGCGCGAGGCCAGCCCTGTCGGCCGGATGACTGTTGTCCGGTAGCGGATTGCGCGCCTGATCAAATGCCGTCGCCATCGCGTCGATGGCCGGCGCCCGCGCGCGCGGCGGTGCAAGCACCGAAAGCCGGTCGGCCGGCGCCCGCAGGTTCTTCGCGGCGCGGCGCCGGAATGCAGTCCGTTGCCCGGCGGTGATGAAGGCGCTGTCGCGCATTTCCGCGGCATCGTTTGGCGAATAGCTGCCCTCGACCGTTCCCAGTGCGTTCGTGGCGATCGCGGTATTGCGGTCCCATGCGACCGCGGGCCAGGCCATGCCGCGTGTGCGTCCGGCCCAGGCCTGCCGTTCGTTGCGACGCACTTCTTCCTTGCCGAGGCTGGCATGCGCTTTCGCCGCATCTTCCGGGCGCGGGATCAGGGGCCAGCCCAGCGTCGGCGAGGCGTAGATGGTGTCCGAGAGTTTCCGCAGGACGTGTGGCCGCCGCTCCGCCATCAGCGCGAGCGCGGGCGGAGTAACCAGCCAGGAAACATGTGGCGGCGAGACCAGCGGCGATTGGGGATCGCGAATGGTCAAATAGCTGCTGTCGACGCTGGCCAGGATCAGGGCACGCGGATCCGCGCTCAGCCCGAATGCGCGCATCGACGCATCGGCGCGCTGCTTCCCGTCCATGACGATCTCGTTGCTGGTGGTATCGACCAGCGTGGCGGCCAGCGCGGCGGGAAGGATGTCGCTGTGAACCGAGCTCTCGTCGGTCACGATCAGCGTCACCGCCGGTGGAGCAGGGTCCAGCGGCGCCGCGTTCGCGGGCCATGCGGTCACGGCGAACCTGATCTCGCCCGCGGCGCGGATGCCGTCGAGCGGGACGGCGCGTGCCGTGACACAACTGATCCGCTGCGCAAAAGGCGCCGCCGCGGGACCGTCCAGGGTCTTGCCATACGCCTCCGCGACCGCGCCCAGCGCCAGCAGCGTGCGCGGAAACAGCGGCCGGTTGAGCGGCGGCGGGGCGGTGGGTTTCTGCACGAGCAGGACCTGATCGACAGCGACCATCGTGCGGGCCCTACCGCCGCCCACGATCGAGGACATCCGTGTCTCGAGCAGGCTCTGCGTTCCGTCCTGGGCCGCCAGCGAGCACGGTGGCGCGCCTTCCAGCGAGTGCGGCGTGCCGGCGGTCGCGTCATAGAGCGCAATGTTATAGACGAAATCGCTGCCGTCGCTCTGGGTTTGCGGACACGCTTTCAACGCGCCGAGCGCGGTCTCGCCATGCGGATCGCCCCCCGGCGCACTGCTCAGGGGCGCCCAGGGCAGGATCCATTGCGGGACCAGCACGACGCCCTTATTGGGTGTCTCCTGCGATGTCACCACTTCGGTCAGGGTCGCTCCGGTGAGGATGAGCGAGTCCGGTGCGGTCGTCCCCTTCAGCGCCTGCATGATGTATTCGACAGGAAAACCCGCATCCGCGAGTGCGCGACGCACTACGCCGGCGATGAGGATATCGGGGTCCGGGGCGGTTTCCTTGTAGCGCGCGAGGAAGGCATAGCGGTCGCGCACCGGATCCGGCGCCAGGTTAGCCGCAGCGACCAGCCGATGCATGTCGAACATGATCACTTCGTCGACCGAGGTCCAGGTCAGCGCCTGCTTCGCCGATGCGGCCGGCGCGCCGGGCCAGCCTCCCTTGGCCGGCGTCAGCGTGTGATCGACGACGGCGCGGAACGACCACGAGCGGTCGAGCACGATGGCGCCGCTGTCGACGACGAGGTGGTCCGTCGGCAGTTCGTGGGAGCAAAGCCGCGGCCGTACGTCGTGCGTGAGCAGCAGCTTCTCCATCGGATCGGCGCTGCCGCGCATGGTCAGCGTAGCCGTCCAGTCCCCCGCCACGGAGGAGTCCGCGTCGAAGGTGACGCGGCTCGGCCTGGCGTAGCCGACCGGCCACGAAATCGAACTGGTGCTCAGGTTATCCGCCTGGAAAGCGGCATCCAGCAGCAGTTGCGAGGTCCAGGTTACCGGATCACTGCTGCCGGTATGACGATGACGGATCGCGGTGATCCGCTGCGGAGATTTCGTTGCATCCGCGTCAAATGCGAATTCGACGAATGCCGAGCCGAGCGGCGGCGTCGGCCACGCAGGCCATTTCTGGCCTTCGCGGGCGTATCGCTTCGGGAACACCACGACGACGGCTCCGCGCAACGTCCCGTCAGGCAACGTAAAGCCGCGGAACAGTGCCGGCGCATTCTGGCCATCGACGGGAACGCTGATCCGGTCGCTGACGTCGAGCGTGAACAGCCCGGTTTCGTGATCGATCGACTCCGGGCCATTGACTGGGCGCGCGCCCAGCCCAAGCCATTGCAGCGTCCGGTCGGCAAAGTTGCGCTTGAACGCGGGCGGACTGTCCACCGCTTCGCGCAGCGGGACCGTGATATCGCCGTCGACAAGGTAAAGTGTCGGGCCGCCGTTCGGAGGCCAGACCAGTTGCATCTTCCTGAGGTTCAGGATGCCGCCTGGCGGCGGCTGGGCCGTGAACGTGGCGGTCAGACCTTGCGGGCTAAAGCCGGCCGTCGTGGTAGCGAGATTGCAGTCCTGTCCGAACAGCCGCACGCGAAGGCTCGCGGACGCGATGTCCGGCGTGGTGCCCTGGACGTCGCGCGTGAAGAAGAAATTGAAGCTCAGCCTTGTCGTCGATTTCGGCGAGGTCGCGTCGGATCCGTGATAAACGTCGACATCCGATATCAGCGAAACCGGCCCTGGCTTTTGCTCGGGCTTCGGATCCGTCTTTGCCGGTGGAACGAACGGGTCGGAGGTCGCGGTCGGATCCGAGAGATCCTTGAGCTCGATACGAACCATTTTCGTCAGCGCAAGGCTGTTGTCCGCCGTCAGACCCGGTCCGAACGTCAGGCGGACCAGATTGCCGCTGGCGTAAATCTTCTCCGCCGCGAACGGGGCAACGTCGTTGGGGTCGGAAGGCGGTGACTTGTATTGCACAGAAACCAGCAATTCGAACCGCAGCACGCTGCCATCCGCCGCGACATCGGCGCTGAGCAGCCGTAGCGGACGTGCGGCAAGCGGACCGGCGAGATCGAACTCGAACCGGCCGCGATCTGGCTGTGTCGGCCTTGTTTCCGGCGGGCCGAAGAAGCTCCATTCGTACAGCGTGCGTGCAACCCGGTTGCGATTGATCGCGGTCGGGTCGGGCCCTAATCCGGTTTCGAGACCTCCTGACGTGTCGAAGGTCAGCCCGCCGGCGTCTGGCTTGAGCGGCAGGTCGCGGAACCAGAACGAGCACCGCATGCTGCCGATGGCGACCTCGACCGGCTTTCGCAGCGTCGCCAGCACCAGCGTCTGGTCATCGGGCGCCGCGCGCAGCGCAACGGTGCGGCTGGTCTGGTGGGCCGCCGTCAGATCCGGCAGGAGCGCGAGCGACAGGCCGCGGGCGTCCTGCAAGTGATTTGGTGGGGGCGACGCCGGCGGGACCGGCGGCGGGAACGCGACCTGAAAGGAAGAGGCCGCGAAGCCCTTCACCTCGATCTGGTTCGGACCGGGCGCACCCGCAACCGTCAGCACATTTCCGGTTGCCGTGAAATGAGTGTCGGGCAGGCCGGCCAAGGCGGCCGGGCCATACTGCGTGACGCCACCAAGGAGATAGGCGCCGAGGTTGATATCGTCATGTGGCGCCGGGGGCAGGGCTTTGAAGCTGAACGGGACCTGCTGCCAGACATAAGGCTCCGCCAATCCGCGGACGACGCCGTCGGCGATGCCTGTGAGAGGATGCCAGAGTTCGACGACCTGTTTGTTGTCGGCGTTCTGAAATTCGCGGAACACGACGCGGTCGGCTTCGGTGCGCGCGCGCGCCAGCCTTCGCGCGTTCTCGAACCACACACCCGACAACCGTGCAAGATCGAGCGCTGTCGGTGGCGTATCGGTCCGGGGCGGGCTTGCCGGAATATCGGACGAGCCGCCCGGCGAATTCGCCGCGGTGGATGCAGGCACCTTCGGCTCCGGCGCCCTGGAATTTGCAAAGAGTTCGTCGAGTATCGGCAGATCGTAGCGCAGCGATACCCGCATCTCGCTGGAGGCCACCGCCGTCGTCGCATCGGCAGCGGGCGTAAACTCGATTCCCGGCAAGGTCAGCGACGCCAGCGCCACGCCTGCGCTTTCCTCCGGAGATGATGGAACAGGGTAGGGGCCGAAACCCGCGGCCCGCAACGGCGGCCAGGGCCAGCGCCAGCGGCCGTCGCCAAACGCGGTCGTCTGCATGGGCAGCGTTTCGATGATCGGAAGCCGCGCTTTGACGCTTGCTGTGTTGGCGACGAAGGTCAACGCCAGCGGCGCGGTCGGGCCGCCGATCACTTCGGTCGGGACCAGTTCGCGTGTCGCCGACGGACGCTTGGCGCTTTCGGCCGTGCGGGTCATCGATACCGACGAGACCAGGGCCAGGGTCGGGTGCGGCTGCCAGACCAGCAGGGGATCGGACACCGGTAGCGGCAGCGAGAAGCTGATCAAGCCGGGACCGCCCTCGGTGAAACCGGTCACCTTGACCTGCCAGTTGGTCGGACCGCTGACCCCGAATGAAATCGGCACGCTTGTAAGAGCCGCCGGACCCGCATCCAGCGGCGGCAGGATTTCGGTCGGCGAAGGACTGCCTTCGCCGGCCCACAACACGCCCTCGAGCGTGCCGGCGGCGGCTTTCACCGTGGCGGCAATGCTGCGTGGAAGAGTAGTGTCGAGCGGTTTCTTCCAGACGACGGTGATGGCGACGCTTTGGGCTGCGACGATTTCGAGGCCCGGCAGAGTCGGATTGTCGGCGCGCGCCGCGGTGCCGTCGGCGCCGATCGCCAGTCGAAGGAAACCGCGAAACGCCGAACCGGCGGCGAGCAGCTTGACCGGTGGTGGATCGTCCGGCCCGGGAGCCGGCGGAAGCGGCATCTGGACCCAGCCGCGTTCGAGCGCGATGAACGCATAAGGCGGCCGTGTGCCGGCAGCGATGGCGCCGGATGCCGACCAGACTTCGCCGAGACGTGCCGCGAGCGGCGCGGCGTCGACGATTCCGGAAAACGTCTTGACCTCGATCTTGTCCGGATTGAGCGCCGGCGGCGCGGCCTCGCTCCAGGTCAGCAGCACGGTAGGAGATGCCGCCGCAATCGCTTCCAGCGTGGCGGGCTGCCCGGCCAGCGAGGTGATGGTCAGCACGACGGGATCGCTACCGCGACGCGCGGACAGCACGGCTCTGTGCCCGGCAAGCTCGGCGACGCCAGGCTCGCCGCCGCCATAGTCCTCGCGCGTCAATAGCCGCACCGCCACCGCATCTTCGAGAATGCGAACCGACGGAACGAGATCCGCGCCAGGGATGGCCGTCGGGTTGTCGCACAGCCAAACCGGAGATACCGCGTCGCCCTTGATCTGGAGCGGCCAGGTCAGCCGCGGCACGGCGTCGGTGTTGACCTGCAGCGAAATACAGCCGCCTCGCTCGGCAAGATCGCGCGACATCCAGGTCAGGCCGGCTTTCAGTTTCGGCAGAGACGCCGAACCGGAAGGCGGCCGGCCTTCGTCGATCAGGTCAAGTTGCAAGCCACTCGTCCCGTCGCTGGTTTCGATCGGCACCAGCCGTACCCGCAACGGCAATCGATCGCTGGTGCCGGTCCCGGTCCCGGTCCCGAATGGATCGTGGACCAGCACCTCGAATTCAATGCCGTCAGGCGTCAGATCGAACGTAATGGCGTCGGAGGCTTTGGTGCCGACGATCGGCTTTGCGGTTTTCCGCCGCCGGATCAAAAGCCCGCCGAAGATTCGAACATAGTCGCCCGGCGTCGCCCATTCGATCGACAACAGCCTGGTCAGCGGGTAGCGCGGGTCGCCGGAGCTGTTTTTCGGTTCGGCGTCCAGCGCACAGACGACAGGAATTCGCCCGCGGGTGGCGCGAAGCCGGGGGGCTGCGAGTTCGAACAGGTTGCCGATCTTGGTAAAGCCTTCGGGCCGCGGCGGCCACGCCAATTTCGGCGCCACCCGCAAGTCGGAATAACGCGAAGGCGGGGGCGGCGCGGCAACGGCGGCAGGTGCGGCCGGCAACGGCGCCAGATCGGCGAGGGCAAACGGCGTGAACTGGGCCTTGCCGATTTTGACGAAGGGAGCCGAGGATGGATTTTTGCGGAAATCCACGGTGGTTGCCGCCAGCGCCAGCAACATCGGTTCCTGAAAGTTGACGCCGGCCTGGTCCTCGACGCCGACCTGATGGGCATGTGCGGACTGCAAGATCACGCGGATCGAATAGTTGCGCGGCGGCCGGTTGGCGCCGGCGTTGGGTTGCGCGCCGAGATCAAGCGAGGCCTGCCACACCGGATCGTTGGTGCCGTAATCCGGCCCGTCGATGTTGACCCGGCGAAACGCGGTCATGCGATCAGCCATCGCTATGCCCCTGCTCTCTGGATTGGATCAAGTTGCGGCACGCTGGTGCCACGGTAGACCTTGATGCGCGGCGATCGCCCGCTGCCGAAAATCTGGTCGGCAAGGCTACGGTCCACGAATTTGACCAGACCGGCCTTGTCCTCCTGCGGGTCGGGCGCGAGTTGACCGATCGCATCCATCATCTGCTTGCGCTCGCCATCGTCGGGCGGCTGGCGCAGCAACAGCGACCAGACCCGCAACCGTCCGAGCGCGCCGGCATCGACGTCCGCAAGCTTTGCGACGATGCTCGCGTCGGCCAGGGCATGACAGGGCAGGTGCATCTCCACCGCGTCGGCGACCTCGTCTTCGAGGGCGCCGAGATCGAAAATGGCGGTCGACGTGAAACGCAGAGCCTCGATTGCCGCGATGAGGTCGTTGATCTTGGTGGCGATGTTGGCCGCGGTGCGATCGACCGTGATCGGAATCGCGGCGACGACATCGAGGCACTCGGGCAGGGTCTTGGTGGTGGCGAGACGGTAGGCCGCCTTGGCGATGGAGCCGGATGGCGGCAGAACCGGCGGGTCGGCCGGCAACACCGTGTTGAGCGGCGCGTAGTTCGCGAACGGATTCTTCAATTCGTCGCACGCAGTCACGACGCGGCGCATTTCGGCGCAAATGGGCTCGCCGATCTTGGTCCTGAAATCCTTGGCGCTGTACCCCGTTTTCGGAACGATGGCGCGTACTCTTTGACGCTGCGCGACGCCACCGCCGGTGAGCGTCGGCCAGTTCCAGCCGCCGGACTCGCTCATGCTGACGTCGGGCGGCAGGGTCGATGGCGGCCATGGCAAGCCCGCGGCGAACTCGGCCGTGGTCAATTTCTTCGGCTGGGTTGCCGGCGGCGGCCATGAGGTGTTGGCCCAGAGATCGAGGAATTCCCAGATCGCCTTGGCTCCCGCAACGGCCCGGTAGTCCAGATAGACGGCGCGCCACGCAGCGACCGCGGCGACGAAAGCCGGCCATCCGGTGTTGACCGTGGGAACGTGAACTTCGAATGTCAGCGTGGTGGTTGGCGCGACCACCGGCCAGATTCCGGCGGCGCCGAACTCTTCCGGTGCGAGCAGAAATCCCCGCAACGGGTCGGTGCCGCCGCTCGTCGGATCCTTTGCGGCAATCGAGGGCGCGAATTTGTCCGACGGCAAGGTGGCATTCGGCTTCACCAGTACCGACGGGCTGAGCTTCCACCATGTCCCGCTGCCGGATTGCCGCGCAGGCGAGAGCAGCACCGACGACGACGGGCTGAATAACGGACCGACCAGGTTCATCCGATAACCCGAAGCCGTGACCGGCTTGCCCGGTTCCGGTCGTGTCACGGTTCGTTGCTGCCCGATGATGTCGATCTCGGCCGATGCGGCCGACAGTCCGGCATCATCGGTTGCGACCACGCCGATCTCATGTCGCGCGACCGGATCGGGCAGCATGAAGACGTCCGGAATGTTTCCTTGCAACCAGATTTTCCGCGAATCCTGCGGCATCGAATCGAACAGGCGGGCCAGCGGAAGGTCGAAGGTGACCCAGATTTCGGGGTTCGGACCGCTGCAGTGCCGGGCCACAGACCAGACCGGCGGCGGCGTGCTGACGAAGATGTCGTCGGGTTTTGCCGTGGCGCCGGGCTTCCATGGCAGCGCGAGTTCGTAGTGGCCTTCCTCGATGGTGGCGATGACCGGTTCGGAGACGACCACGCCGGCCGAGGCGAACGCCGCGACATGGGTACGGAAGAAGTAGGGTATGGCCTCGGTGCGCAGCGCGAGCGCGCCGCGCCAGCCGTCGGTGAAGCGGCCGGGGACGAGACCTGACTTGCCGTCCGGCGCCGGCACCTGCGCCAGGCCGCCGAACTCGTCGTCGCTCTCGATGAGCTGGAACGGGGCGGGGCGGCGGTCCCAGTCGCCGAACTTCTCGGTGGTGCTGCCCGATCCGAGGTCGTTGGCCCAGCACTGCATCGGAAATTCGCGCCAGAAGCCGTACGAGACGGTCTCGAACGACAGCGCGCCCTCGACGGTAACATTGGCCTCGGACAGCACTTCTTCCGGGTGCCGTGTGTACAGTAGCTCGAGAACCTTGCGCGGCGCGGGATCGGTCGCGGTGGCCGGCGGCAAAATCTCGACGCGCCGGGCTTCGATCAGCACCGGCGGCGCGAGCGGCTCGGTGCGCGGCAGCACCACGTCGAAGAAGCGCTGGCTCCAGTTCTCCTCGAACTTCCGTTGCACGTCGGCGCCGTCGGCCAGAATGTCGCTCCACGCGCCACCGAGGCGCGGGGGCTGCGGCGGAACATCGGGGTCGCTCGCATGCGTCAGCGCATCGGCGAACGCTTCATATCTTCCGAACGGCCGCACCGCATAGCGTTTCAGGCGCCGCTTGCGGTCGTCATGCGTGAACAGCACTTCCATCGTGCCGTCGCCCGCGACGCCGACGCGCCACGGATCCGGCCGGGTCACTTCGGCAATTGCGAAAAGCGGCATCGCTGAACGATCCGGCTGCGCGGCCGGTCCGTGGTTGAAGAAGCGCCTGGTCCATTCGGGGATCCGCGCCACCAGCGTCGGAACGTCGGTTGCATTCGGCCAGCCATCCGGCAGGCGACGCACCGCATAGATGCGGAAGCGTTCGATCGCGTCAATCAGCGACTGATGTCCGCCGGCCGCGGCCAGCGCGCCGTAGCGGCGTGCCGTCATGTCCGGGAAGCGGCCGAACGGCTGCACCTCGGGACCATCCGGCGAGGAGATTTCCTCGATCGTGGCGCCGGTGACCCACGTCGATCCGGCGGGCTGGCTGAATATCTGGGCGGCGTCGCCCGCGTTCACGGTGACGCGCACGATGGCGGCAACGGCTTTGGGTGCGAGCCGGCTGGCGTCGATGTCGAGCGTCTGCTGTTCGCCGACGCCGTCCAGCATCGCCGTGCGCAGCTCCGCGTTGCCGGTGCCGGCCTTGGAGACGAGCGTGACGACCGGAGGTTTCGCTAGTCCGGACGAAAGGTCGATCACCTCGGCGATGGCCACCAGTCCCGGTGCGGGATTGAGGCCGTTGAGATCGATGGTGATTTTCGGAGCGCCCGTGGGATCGGTCGGCTTGACGGCAAAGTAGGCGACGACCTTCTCGATCGGCTCGAAGCTGCCAGGCCTCTCATCGCCGTGATCCGTCCAGACCCTGGCGAATCTGTCGACGGTCGGACGCATGGCAATCTGCACCAGCGACAGCGCCTTGTCGCTGCGCAACGCCTCTACCTCGTCGGCTGCGACGCCGCTCATGCTGCCGTCGAACGACGCAAGCGACATGGTGCCGCCGGCATGGGTGATGATGTCGACGAACGGCGCGCCGATCCCGGCGATCGGATATCGCGGCAGGATCTCGGCGAACGCGCCTAGCAGGGTTTCCAGCGTCTCGGCCGGAGGCAGATAGTCGCGCGCTTCGGTGTCGTAGAGTTTGAGGCCTGCGGCGAGCCCGAGGCTGCGCAGGATGCTCCAGCCGTAGGGATCGCGCTGCACCGGCGTTTCATCGAACCAGCCCGCGATCTCCTTGGCGTTGATCTTGGGCGACTGCTCCAGAACCGGCTCATAGCGCCGATAGCGCGGCCCCGGCCTTGTCTGTGCCGCGACCGTGAACGGTTGCGGCGTGGAGGCGGGCGCACCTGGTGCGGTGCCGAGTTTGACGACCAGATTTGCGGGCGACAGCGCGCCGATGGCGGCAACCTGCTTGCCGTCCAGCTGCAATGTCAGCCGCTGGATCGCGCCCATGATCTGTTTGATAACATCGGTGCGGGAGACCGTGGTCTTTTCACGTGGCGGCTCGATCCGGAATTCGGCCGGCGACTCAACGGAAGCGAACCGGAAATCCCCGTCGAGTTGAAAGCCGAGTGCCGGCTTCGACACCGGCGCGGTCCAGTCGCGAAGATCGAACCAGACCGAAGCACCGATGGTATTCGCCGGATTCGACAACCAAGTCTCGATGGCTTGCCTGGCGGCGGCGTCCAGCACCAGTTGCGGATAGCGCAGAATGCGGTCCGGCAATGTGGCGTATCGTGCGCGGTCGATGACGTCGGCGAGCACCGGGTGCATTGCCGGATCGAGATCGATCTGCCAGTCGGCGCTGCCGAGCACGACGTCTGGCGCGCCGGACTTGAGCGCGGAGACGGTCAGGCGGGCGTTGCGGAACGGCAGCGGCAACTTGTCGTAGCCTGCGCGAATTTCCGGCTTGTTCGAATTCCAGACCAGGCTCTGGAAAAGTTCGCGCAACGATGCCGCGGTCCATCCGGCGGCATCGGCCGGCTTGAAGCCGTTTGAATTCTGGGTTTCTTCCGATCCGGTGCGGAGCACGCGGCGTATTTCACCATCCAGATGATCGGCCTTGTCGAAAGCACCGGTGATCTTGAGCGCGACGGCAATGCGTTCAGGCCGGCCGTTGGAGAGCAGTTCGGTCAACACCGGCTCGTCGACATTGAGCGCGAGCGAGCGGCGCAGGATGCGCTCCGGCCAGACTAGGAAGGATTCCGCCGGCGAATACCACGCGCCCTGCCTCGTGGCGGTCGACGCCAGGAGACGGCTTGTCTCGCTCGGATAGTGCGCCTCGATCTTGGCGAAATCGATGATCTCGGCCGGGTCGAGCCGCGCCAGCGAGGCGGGCAGGGCCTGCACGCGCGCCAGGTGGCTTGCCGGTGGATCGCGGGTAAAGATCAGCGCCAACGCCTTGCCGTCGGCAAAGGGAGGCTTGCCGGGGACCGGCTCGACGACCAGCTTGCGGTAGCCGCGCGCCCGCACGCAGAGTTTCAGGTCGAACGTCAGCGCATTCGCCGGATTGTCGACCTGGATCACGCGGATCTGGCCTTTCGCGGCGTCGCCGGAATCATCCAGGCTGTCGAGGTTGGCCACCTGATCGCCGCCGACCAGGATGGCATCCATCATGCCGTCGGCGACATGCACCCGCAGCGCGTTGCCGGGATTGGCGTCCACATTAGAACTGCTGAACAGGTAATGCATCGTCAGTGCAGTGGGTGCGCTGGTGGCGCCTTCGGCCTCGCCGGCAACGTCGAGTTCGAAGAGATCGTATCCGGCGAAGTACAACGCGTTGCGTTTGGCGCTGCGGTCCGTGGCCGGCGTCTCCGATGCGGCCGGCCTGGCGTTCCAGCGCACTTTCGTGCCGACGCGGCGCGCGGCATCGCGTAGCCGTACCACTGGTGGCGTGCCGGTCGAGCCGTCGCGCCAGCCGACCAGCTGCGCCAGTGTGGCATCCTTTTGCGGATGCAGGATCGTCACCCGGCCGGCCTCGCCATCGAGGTCCTCGGCCAGCAACGGCGCCGAGTCGATCTTGACCGGGTGCTCGAACACTTCCACGGGCGCCGCGACCGCCGGCAGATTGTCCGCCGAATTGTCCGGTGTAACCACGTCCGTCAGCGCGATCAGGATCGTCGTGTCCATCGGACACCACGGCGGCTCGTCGCCGTTGACCGTGGGGTTGAGCTGCGGCTGGATCGCAAAGCGAACGCCGATCGGCCCGTTGTCTAGCCTGTCCTGTGGCGTTCGCCGGGCGCCGATCGCCGCTCTGAAGCCGTCGAGGTCGTTGATCATGTAACCCGGCGTTGCCGGCGATGTCGCGGCCACGACCGCCGACGGGTCGTCGAAACTCGGCTCCTGGACCTTTTCCGCCGGGGTGCCGGGCGCCGTGGGCAGCAGGCCGTCGGTCAGGGTGATGACGAAATCCCGATCGGTGGGGCGCTTGGTGGCGAAATCGGCAGCCGACGGCCTTGCACGGGCGTCGCTGACCGCATCCGAGCCATAATGGCCGATCGGGATCGCCAATTCCTTGCGAACGCGCACCACGTAGACGCGCGGCGACTTCAGGTCCTTGCGCTTCTTCGGGTCGGCGGCCGGCAAGTCGCCGCCGTCGTCGATGCCGAGCGTAAACGCCGGCATAAGGGACGTTGTCGTGGTAACGTCGGCGACGACCTTTTCTTGGCTGCCGCGGTATTCAAAATGTAGCACCGCGCGGGCAACGCCCTTGCGCGCCGGTTCGGCCTTGGTGGTCTGCAGCACCAGCGGCGTCGGAGGTCCGTCGGTGCCGGCGGTGTCGACCGGCACCACGACGTAGCGCAGCATGCTCGGTGGCGGATCGGGAAGGTTCGCCGGCGGACCGGCGGGTGCATTGGCGGGAATGTTCGAGGGCGGCAGCAGCAAGCGGCGCAACTCGGCGGGAAGGTCGGACAGGTCGTCGACGAACTGCGCGTTGGGCCGAACGAAACGCCAGACGAAATTGGCGGTGACGGGGTCGCGCACCAGGCGCATCGGCCCGGCGGCCTTGGTCGTGATGCGCAACGGCTTGTACCGGCTGTCGAGGCTGTTCGCCGTCGTAACGATGCGTTCGATCCGATAGTGCTTCAGGTTGAATTCGGGATCGTGCCATACGCCGGCCGACGGGCCGAAGGCGGGCTCGAGGTCCCAGTCGAGGCGGATGCCGTTGGGGGTCGCTTCGATCACTGGATCGGCAAGCCGCGGCCCGCGCTCGCTGAACATCCGTTCCGGCGGATTGAAGAGATGGACATTGCCGTCGAGCGGCGTAATCGTGCTGTCGACCGCCTGCAGCTTGAAGGTCGCCTTGCGCGGATTGTCGTCTTTCAGCGGAAACAGCGCATCGATCTCGGTGCGGTCGATCCTGAAGGCGACGCCGAACGACCTGGCGTCGATGCCCTCCGTGGCGGGCTGATTCCATGCGGCCGGCGACGCGGCGAGATTGGCCGCGGAGTCGCAAAGCGAAGCCACCGCCGCCGAGCGCCGTTCCTCGATGTCGTTGGCGGCGCGCTCCTCGAGCCCGAGCGCAAGCTGGTCGCGCCCGGCCTCGGTCAGCACCTGCGCCGCGGCCTCGCGCGTGTCGGGAAGCCGCTCGGGGGCGGCGCTGATCCGTTTCGCCCAGGGTTCGCCAAGGCTCGTCGACTTCTGAGGTTTATCGCGCACGACGAAGCACTGGCTGAGGAAATTATCGAGCTTGATGCTGTCCTTCTTGTCCGCCGTGCGCGCGACGACGGCATCGAAATTGTATTGCAGCGGCAGCGGAGCAGTCGCGTTCACCGTTACGGTTTCGGTTCCGCCGGTCCATTTGAAGCGGTCGATCGAGAAGCCGGGCCCCGACTCCAGCGCGATCTGCAGCGCATTGGCGTTGGGGCCGTCGACGACGGCGCCGGTGGCGTCGGTTCGCTTGCCATACGGCGGCGGATAGAAACTGCCGAGCAACTGGCCATCGGTGCCGACGGTCGGAAGGACGCTGTTGTCCAGCCCGGTTTCGGTGTGATCCCGCGGCACGAACACCATGACGAACTGATCGTGGTCGCCGGCGACCGGGAACAGCATCGCCCAATAGGCGGTCGGTTGCAGATCCCGTCCCTGCGCGATCGGAAGAGCGCCCGGCAGCGGCGCGGTCACGGCCTCATGCTTGTCGAGCGCATTGTCGACGGCCTGATCGGCGTCGCCGGCCCGCGGTCCGCGCGGCAGTTCCGGCGCCGGCGGCGCGAGGCCCTTTTCGGCATCGGGCATGGCAACCGTAAGCCCGAGCTGCATGAAGCGTTCGACACGCGCGCGCGCCTCGTCGAGGCGGCCGGGATTAACCGCGAACGCGATGCCGAGCCGGATGTGACGGCCGAACGCCCCGACGCCGACCGAGGCCGAGCCGCGCGCGGCGATGCTGTTCGGCGTGGCGGCGGCCTCGAGCGCGATCGAAATCGTCAGCGAGACCGAGAAGCCGACCTCGAGATGGATGTCGGTGAAGCCGACGCTGAATTCGAGCCAAATCCTGACCTGCAGCGACAGCGAGATGTCGAAGGCGATCGAGCCGTAGAACAGCGTATCGCTGAATCGCTTGACCGAGATGTAGGCGATGAATTTCGCGGAGATCGAGAAGTCGGCGCGCGCCACCACGGAAGCGCCGAACGAGCGGCCGCCGACCTGACCGCCGAATTGCGCGTAACCGTTGGCGCGGAAGGCGATGCCGTACAGCATCGCGCCGTCCTCGATGCGGTTGATCAGCCCGCCCTGGCAGACGATCTGGAAGGCGCCGCCGCCCTGCTTTTCCTCGAAGGTGAAGCCGAGCTCGTAGGGCCAGCCGAATTCCTGGTGAAACAGCCCCGGACGGATATAGGTCGTCGCCGACCAGCGGATGCCCTTCATCGCCTTGACGAGCGGGGCGGGCAGTTTCGGATGGGTGCCGTCGACGTCGCCGGTTCCGTCGGCGATCAGGCGGCCGAGAAACTCCTTGCGCGGCACCGAAAGGTAGACATAGCCCCGCAGGGTCGGATTGTTGCGCCAGGAATCGTTGGCACTGGAATCATGCCAGTCGGCGTAGTTGCGCGCGATCCAGACCCGGGCGTTCAGGAAGAACGTGAAGTCGCTGCGCAGCGCGGCGACGATGTCGAACAGGATCGGGTTGGGCAGCTCCTTCTCGCCGTCGGCGTTGTATTCGCTCTCGCCCGATGCGCTCTCGATCGTGATCAGGCCGCGCAACGCCAGCGTGACACGGTTGCCTTCCGCCTCCGGCTCCCACGATCTCACCGAGGCCAGATTGCCCTGGTATTTCGAGATGTCGTCCAGGACCTTGATCAGGTCCTTGACGTTGGTCACCTGGTCGGCGCGGTTGAAGGCGGCGAGCGTGAAACGGTAGCCGAAGCCGAAGCCGACCTCGCGCAAATAGATCGGCCCGACCGGGGTCGGGATTTCAATCGAGAGGTCGTCGGCTTCGCCATAGAGGAAGAAGGCCTGGCGCAGATCGCCGCCCGGCTTTCGCAGTTCGAGGAAGCCCATCGAGGCGGACATCGCGCCCCAGCCCTTGATAGTCAGCTTGCCGGAGGCGAGGAAGCCGTGGACGGTGACGTCCTTGGGAAGCGCGCCGGGCGAATACAGGCTCGGGAGCGTATCATCGACGGTCATCGCCGTGCCTTCGATGGAGGCCGCGCCGCCGAAGCGGATTCCGAGCGTCAATCCGTCGAAGCGGATCTGCGGAAGCGACTGACCGGCCTTCGGCGGCGCAATCCACAATTCGTGAAAATCGATCCGCGGGCTCACGACGTCGCCGGCTTCGACGAAGTTGACCTGTCCGGAAATCGACAGCGCCGGCTTGCCGCCGAAGGCGGGCGAGGCCGGATGGAAGCCGATGCCGCGCAGTTCGAAATTGAACAGGTTGAAGAAGTTGAAGCGCTTGGCCGGCACCACGGCGACCTGGAAGCTGATCGCGCGCAGCAGCATCGACGCATCGCGGGCAAGCGGCGCCTTGTCGAGCGTGATGGTGATGCTGCCGAGGTACTTCAGCAGCCCGTCGGCAAACTCGCCCTCGCGCGGCTGGAATACCGCGGTCCCGGTCAGCGTGAAGTAGAAGTGGTAGCCGGCGCCTTCGCCGGTGAAATTCTGGAATTCGAGGCCGAGCGCCGTGATCGTCAGCACGAACCGCGTCGCGTGGCAGACGATCGGATCGTTGGCCTTGTCGAGCTTGGCCTCGGCGCTCTGCACGATCAGCGACCCGTCGCTGCCGCGCCCCATCGAGATCGAGATGGTGGCATTGGCTTCGCCCACCAGTTCAGGCGGCAGTTGCCCGGAGCCCTTGATCGAGAACGCCTGGATTTCGCTGTTCTTGATCGACAGGCCGCCGCCGTCGAAGCGGAACGGCATGTCGACGCCGGCGAGTTGGACCGGGGTGTCGCGGTCGACCTTGGCCGAAAGGTCGAGCCCGCTGCGCGACATTCCGAGTTCGTCGACGTGAAACACGATGCCGCGGCCGCCGCTCGCGACCTGGCCGTAGCTTAGGTCCAGCCGGACTTCGGGCGCCAGCGACAGCCGGACATCTCCATGCGAGAAATCCAGCCCGAAGAACGGAAACTTTCCGGTCGGCCAATGGATATCTCGGGGCGCAATGAGGACGATTTTGCCCGTGAGCCCCAGCAGATCGAAGCGCGTTTTGTCTTCTGTGTCTCCGCCGAAGATCCGGACCTTGTCACCGCCGGACAGGCGGACGCTGAAATTCGTCACGTCGACATTGACGTTGAGATCGAAATCGGCGCTGGTGTCCTTGAGCTTCAGCGTTACGCTGAGCGGCAGTTCGAACTGGCCGTTGCCTTTGTCGGTCGGTGCGGTCGGTGTCTTGTCGTTGATCTGGATATACTGGCCGAGCGTATCGAAAAATCTCGGCGTGCTCTGGTTGGTTGACTGCAGAAACGGCAACAGCCTCTTGGTCTGGGCCTCGATCGTTGCGGTGACAGTGTTCGTCCAATCGAGCGGCCCGTAGGTGAGCGCGCCGGAGATGCGCGTGACCTGCAGGCCGGCGGGCAGGCTGGTCCCCGCCGGCAGCGTGACCGGCGTCTGCTGGATCGCCGCCTTGCAGGCCTGCATGAATTGGACCTTGCCGCCGCTGAGGCGAATGAGCGCGATCGCCGTCTTGTCGGTCTTCAGATGGGCGGTGATCTGGATCAGCCTCTTGTCGACGAGCCGGTTGCCGTCGCCATCGGTATCCCTGACGGCTTCCACGCCGGCGTCGCGCGAGAGCCAGAGGTCGGTCCCCAGGATCGCGGGCGAATTCATCGGCGGCGCGGCCAGCAGCGCCACGTTCGGCGTACCGTCGAGATCGATGACGAGCATCGGTTGCCAATCCAGGGGAATGTCGAGGCTGAGCCCGAGTTCCTGGCCGGTGAAATGCTGGCCGGGCGGGCTGACCCATGCCGGTGAGATCACGATCTGGCGCAGCGCATAGGTGCGCGCGTCGAGCCGTACCTCCACGACCAGCGCGATCCCGGGGCCACTGCTGCCCAGAGACTTGATCGCATCGCACAGCATCCGCGTCAGTTTCGCCAGCACTTCGCCGACGGCTTCGGCAACGCCGAGCAGCGCGTGAGCGGCGGCGCCTACCTGCTGCGCCAGCCAGCGCACGGCCGCCGCCATCATGTCGGCGACACGGTCGAGCACCTTGAAGACATTGGACAGGTCCGGCACGTCCGGACCCTGGACGTGAAGCGCCGACAAGAAGCGGATCAGCGCCTGGGCAAGATCGGCTGCCTCCTGCGCCGCCAGCGCGACCAGCTTGACCGGGTAGGGCTCGACGATCTCCAGTACTGTCAATTGTCCCGACGTCGCACCGGTCGGGGTGTCGAAGGTCTGGGCATATTCGGCGTGGAAGGCGATCAGCAGCGCAGGATCGTTCTTGGCGCGGATCAGCACGCGCGGCAGTTTGAGGGTTGCGGTGACGCCGACCGCCGTCGGATGTTCGAGGTCGACCGGCGGAATCTGGATGTCCAGCCGGGACGCCGCCAGTTCGATCTTGAACGGCAGCGCATCAGGCTTTTCGATCACCGTCGCGGGCAGGTCGATGCCCGGGGACCCGGCGGGAGCGATGGTTCCCGCCAGCGTCAGTTTGCCAGCCGCGTCGAGCGTGATGCCGAAACCGTTGATGCTGGCAATGTCGGTCGGGTGGCCCCCGGCGGGGTCGATTTCGCACACCAGCGTCCCGTCGCCGCGTTCCGCGGCAGCGGTCGTGATCTCCAGCTGCTTCGTCGCGTTGATCGCCAGCTTCAGTTTGGGCGCCGTGGTCCACCTGACCCATATTGGCGATTTGCCGAGATTGATCTTCGGGATCGGCAGGTCGAACCGGAACAGGTTGAGCAGTTCGCTCAGATCCAGCGACGGCCAGTCCAGATGCGGCCACGGAATCTTCGGCCAGCGCAAATGAAGCGCGGGAAAGCGGGGCAGCGGATGCAGCGAAATCGAGGGCAGCAGATTGACCAGTTCATCGCGCGTCAGCGTGACCTCGAAGCCGAATTCGGCGTCCGCATTCGCGCCGCCCGCCAAGGTCGACACCGTTATCTGTCCGCTTCCAGCAAACGTCGCCGTCAGCAGCGCGGTGTCGTCGTGGCCGGGATTGAAAGCGGTGAGGTCGATCTTGAGGTGGGCCTCGAATTTTCCGCCACCCGCGACCGGCAGTCCGCTGATGCCGAAGAAGCCGGCCGCCGCAAGGTCGATCGAGACGTTGGCGAGCGCGCTCCGCAACGCGTCGCGCTCCGCCTCGGCGACCGCGGCCAACGCGAATGCGGCATCGTCTCTCAGCTTCTTGATATCTTGCTGGATCCCGCTCCAGGATTTGAGATTCCATGGATTGAGTGTGACGTCGGCATCCGCGATCAGAATCGATTCCCGCGGATGGTTGGCCGCCGTCGACGCATGGGACGGAATGACGACCGGATTGATCTTGATTCTGCCGCTGCCTTGCGGCGTGGTGACGAGAATCTCCTCGACCGTGAATGGATCGTTTGGAGTGAGACCCGCAATGGTCAGGGCGTTTGTTGCGCCCGCAAATAGAATAATGCTCGCCGCCATCCACGCCCCCGGTGTCGGCATTTGAGTTGGCGTGAATATGAGCCAACAATTTTAAGTTGTTTATTTTTATTCAATCATAAATGATGGCGCATTGCCAAGCTCGCCTTGAGGTTTTTTTCAGCTGCGCCGGGGGACGCATCATGGCCGATCAGGATTTGCTCTCGATCGTGTGGGGAGAAACATCGGGACTCGCCGCCAAGGATCGCAGTGATCAGACGCTCACGCGATTGCACGCCGTGGTCGCCAAGCTTGCCGCCGCGGCCAAGCGTCGCGGTCTGGACGGTGACCTCAAGCGGCAATTGGCGCCGCGCGCCGACGCCGCCGCCGCGATGGTCACTTACAACATGATGGTGTCGACCGTGAACGCGGTCGATACCAACGCCTTTATGCCTCCGGCCGAGTTGCCGGAGCGCGCGGTACTCTGGGAAATCAACGAGAGCGGCGTGCCGCCGCGCGACAATCTACCGCCGAAGTCGCTCGCCTGGATTTCCGACCCGGATGTAAAGCCCGGCGGCGACTTTGTTGCAGGCATCGGCGCGCAGGCGCGAACCTATCGGCTGTTCGAATCTGCAAAAGTCCCCACCGATTACGAATTGCCCTTTGCTTCCAGCTATACCGGTTCCGGCGTCGTCCCGTCGTCGGACGGACAACGCTGGTATCGAAAGCCGAGCTGGTGGATCGGCCTCTCCGGCGGAGTGCTGTTTTTTCTCGCGGCGTTCAGCCTACTGTGGACCGCGAGCAGTTTCAGCCAGGCCTATGATCTCCTGACCAACCGGCAGATCGAAAAGGGCCAGAAATTCTCAAGCTCGCTGCCTTTGCCGCCATGTCCCCCCGAAGGGGCCGCTGACCAGAAAACCTGCGAGACCCCGGGCGATGTCCTGAAAGACAAGAAGGGCAAGGCGCTGGATGACGCAAGGCAGCAGCGGGACAAGAAGCTGTACGACCTGTTTTCCGATCGGGGGCCCGCATGCGTTGACCAACTGACCAAATGGGCCGAGGCGACCAGACCGCCGGCCGATCCGAGGGGCGTTTCGGCGACCGACCGGCAGAAAAATCTCGACTGCCTCGCCATGCTCGGCGAAGCCGTCAAGTTTGCCGCGCAAAACCTCGTCATCAAGGCCGACACTTGGCCAGGGCACGTGGCCCAGTTCGTCGGGTGGTGGCTGTTCGGCTGGCACGTGCCGGTGGGCGGAACCCACGGCGTGTCGCTGGCCATGCCGGCAACGCTGATGATGCTCGGCGTCATTCTGGTGCTGGTCGGGCTCGGCAAGGGCGTCAACGGAACGCCGCTCGGCGCGCTGATCAGTCCGAACGGCCGGTACTCGCTGGCGCTGGCCCAGGTGACGTTCTGGACTGTTCTCGTCCTGACCAGCGTGATGGCGATTGCGATCTTCAACGGAGGTCTCGTCTCCGAAATGGCGCGCAATTTCCCCAAGGCGGTGGCCGATTTGCCTAACGCGGTCAAAAACGGATTCTTTCCAGAGATTCCGACGGGAATCTGGGGTGTACTGGGGATTTCGTTCGGCTCGACCGTGTTGTCCGCCTTGATCAAGTCGATCAAGGGCTCCGACGACTCCCTGGCGATCTCGGCCGACAATACGCGGCAGGTCGGCAGCGTCGGCATGTTCAAGGACAAGGTCACGGGATACGATCCGCGGCACCGTGCCTCGATTGCCGACTGGTTTCTCGGCGAAGACACCGACAACAAGGACAAGATCGACATCTCGCGCGTGCAGATGGTGCTGATCACGTCGGGCCTGCTGGTGACCTACGGAAACGCCATCTTCTCGGCGATCAACGATCTCACGCAGCAGGAAATCCTGCTCGCGATCCAGAGGGTCGATATCCTGATTGCCGCATTGCCGCCGGTCGGAACGTCGATGGCCGCCATGATGGCGGTTAGTCACGCCACTTATCTGGTGGCGAAAGCCGCATCCACGACGCCGAGCACGACACCGGAGAAACCAAAGTAGCCGCGCGCGCGGTCGCTTGAAGGAGGGCCAGTCTGATCCGCGACGGAGAGCACCCCACCTTGAGCGCTTTTCCTCACCGTGCACTACAGCGCCCAACGGAGGGAGGAAGCTGCTCAACCTAGGCTAGATTTCGATCATTGAGGTGCATATCCGCGCCGAGCGAAACAATCACCGTCTACGCCGCGCGGGGCTGAAGCTCAACTGAAAGCCTCTCGGCGTACGCCTCCTACTTCGCTCCCTCGGACCGCAGAATGCGGCGCTCCAGATTGCGCCGCCGGCGCTTCTGTTCAGCGGACACGGCCGCGGCCTGCTTCAAATAAGCCGCCTTTTCTTTTCCCTTCAATTTCTTCGCAAATTCCAGGATAGTATAATACCAGCTGTGATGCGCGGCTGTATCCGTCGGCTCAATCTCTGCAGCCCGGCGGTATTTCTCAAATGCCGCCTTATAGCTTTTGGGGGCGCCGGTGCTACGGGCGAGATCGGCAAGTGCGTGGCCCCAGCTCAAATAGACGCTGAAATAGTTTGGATTAGCCGCTCCCGCAGCTTGGAAATGCACCATCGACTTCTTAAACAGCACGAGGTCGTCCGTGATCCGCGCCAAATCATGTAATGCCTTGGCAAAATTATTGTGAACGATGTCGGGCGTCTGGGTGTGTCGGAGCGCCGCTTCGTAATGATAAAATGCTTCTCTCAGTATCCCATTGTCGCTGCGAGGATACTCTGCGCGCGCCAGATCCGCCAACGCATTCGCCAAATTGTTGTGGGCGTCTGAAAATTGAGGATCTATTGCCAGTGCAGCCCGATATTTGGCGACGGCGCGGTTGAGCAGCGCTTCCGCCGCCCTAGTCATCACTTCCATTGCGCCATCCCGGACTGCCATGGACAGGTCGAATAGGACATTGCCCCAATTGTAGAGGGCATCAGCTTCGGTGGCCTGAATTTTCGTAGCGATGGCGAAATGCTCAGCGGCTTTCCGATAAGCGTCACGATCATCGTCGATTTTCGCCGTTGAGTGCGCGCGATCGCCCAAAATCATTTGGGACCAGCCGTAAATCTCCCGTTCCCGCTCGGTTAGCCTCTTCAGCGACCGGCCCCTGAACAACGCGGCAACACGCTCATGCTCGCCTGCGAGGAAATAGTATTCGGCAGATAGGACCTGCTCTTGGCCGGCGATCAGGGCGTCGAGCTGGGGCCGAATGACGGCGGCGACGTCAAACCGGCTTTCGCGGAGCCCAGGCTCGTCGTCCAGATTGTTTCTCGGGGCTTTGTAGTCCTTCAGCATCTGAAACATAGATTTTAGATGCGAAAACGGCTGCGTTACGAAACGCGGGGGAAAGCATCCGAGCCTTTGAGCGAGCGTAACGAAGAAATCATCGGCATCCCAATCACCCAAGAAGTGCGTGCCGTGTCGGGGGGTGAGGAGCCGTTTGGAGACATGGGCGGGTGGCGTCTTTCCATGGCCTACCCAATAGAGCCCATACTCAAACGTCCGGACATTGGCCAGAAGATCAAAAACAGGATCGTTATCGCCACTATAACCGACCACAATCCAGATCCGGCCTTTGTGCGCATCCTCGAAAACAGGTTTCACATAGCGTCGATGTTTGTTCATCTCCTCACGTGTGTTGAGAAGCACAAAGCCATCACGCTGGCCATGGAGATGGAATATCGATTTTTCACTCACCTGATCAGGATTGAAAAGATGCGATGCGGCGAAGTCATAAACTGCCGGGAATGAGTTTATAAGTGAGCAGGCCCTGGAAACGAGAGGATCAAAATTGGTGGTAAGTACCCGATCGATAAAGTCGTGATCAATAAGTTGAGCGAGCGCGAGGTGGGCCCAATTGATTTTCGCATTATCGATGTATCCGCCAATAAGGTCGCGGCGGAGCCCCCGGTCGAGACTGGCCATGCAGCCAGGATAGTCTTTCGGGGTCGCACGCGCGTAGGCGGCAGGATATGTTGTCCTAATATGCTCGATCACGGCACTTGCCGACGGTATCCCCGCGCTGATCGAACAGCCGGCACCGAGTAGCACGGTGCATTCTCGCGTTGTGCCCGGTTTCGGCCGCAGCGCCTCAACAATGTCTTCTAACGTACGAGGAGGCGTTGGCATCAAACTATTCTCATGTTGGGATTGTGTGTACCACGACTCACGATCACCAGCGCTTCAAAAGGTTCGCCGACAACCCATCGCGCCGATAGAATGCAGGCCTCGACCCAGCAACCAGACCGTTATGAGCGGGCCGGCTTTCTCGAAGGTTTCGGATAACATTGACGTTTTTCGTGGCATTGCCTAACGATCTTCCACGTTCGTTCACGCTGTAGCGGTGGTCAATCGGTGGTTCGAACATGAAGAAAGGTGCTTATCGTTCTTTGGTCGATCAGGGTCCCAAACCGTCCTTTTGACCATCCAGGCGGGCTGGCCCGCAGTTCCCAGTGAGCTGATATCGGCGGAGACCGCCGATCCGTCGGCTTGGCGTTAAAAGCGCCCTGCGGCTATCCGAGGATTGTTCTTGAACCTTGAGACCGGACATCCCCGGCGCCGACCGGAAGGTCCGGGATTAGCCAATGCTCGCGCGGTGGGACAGTTAGGCTGCTGTGCGCCGCTGACTTGATGGCCCTTCGGGTTAGGTGTTCTGCGGAGCGTCGCTCTATCGAGAGACATCGGGTGAGGCTACCCTTCAGACCAATCAGATCTCAGAGCTTCCGCCGCGTCGGCCGCTGCTCGTCGCGGAGAGGTGGTGCCCAGCGCTCTCCCTGAGCGGTCCTGCGGCCTTCCGGCTCCGGTGGTGGACAGCCAGACCAAGCGGGTCTCGAAGAACCTGAGTCCCCAGGATCGCGTCCTGACCTAGGTCCGCCGAGCAGGGCCGAAAGGCATCACGGTCTCGGATATCTGCTTCGACCTCGGGAACCGGCTGAAGCGCCCGGTGGTGGACGACAGCGCGGCGACCATAGAGAGCGTCGCACTGGTGATCGTGGTCGAGTGTCGCACGGCATCGCGCGGTCGCATGGGCGTTCGGCTGTTCGATCCGCACTCGGTGAGCCCGCGGTGCTGCCGAATGGTCGGTTGGTCTGCAGGTGACACGAATCAGACACTACTCTCGCCGGGGTAATGTCAAGCAGCCAAATCACAATTTCCGACTTATCCAACGTGCATCTTGGAACCGCAGCGATTCGTTTTTGCGTACCGTCGCAAGTATCATGGTTTGAAGAGAGATTCGTCGAACGCGACAACTGCTGACCGCACTTCTGCATCTCGATCACGACTAAGAAACACAGCGCGCGCTCAGCCGAGCGCAAGTCCCAGCGAGGGAAATAATCAACGTGCCGAAGGTGGATTTTGGCGGGCAACTGGCTTCCCACGGCGACCTTAATGAAGGTCCTCAAATCTGCATCATGAGGCTTCGGCAGCTTAAGCTCATCGTGCAAGACTACGACAAAGGCGAACTTTGGCCGCTTGCGCTGGTAAACGTTGCAACCTGCTTGGAATGGTTTGCACGGTCGCTAGTAAAGCACTTGATCGACTATTCTGCGGAACGCATAAATCCGAACGCTCGGCTACTGAAAGACCTCAAGATCAACTACGGCCTAATTCTCCAGGCGCACGTCAATCATTTCTCGATTGGTGATATCGTCGCGATGAGCAGAAATTTTTCCTCCTTCGACGAAATCGAAGATACGTTGAACGACCTTACCAAAGAAGCTGCGCCATCAATACTAGCACGTGTCCAAAAATCCTGGACCGAACTGATGACGGATGCGTTCCGCAGGGGAGCGCTGTCGCGACGCACGATTGAAAAGCAGCTAAACGCGCTGTTCAAGAAGCGGAACGAACTGGTCCATGGTTCGCCGCGGCACTTGGCTTACGATGATCAACTCAATGCTCTGGTTTCGGAACGAGAATTGGTGCTGTTTATTCTCTGCTCAATTGAATACATGAGGCATGTGGTTTCTACGCTTGCGCGTTTCATTCCCGAACTAAGCGCCCGGACAACGCGCGACAATAACGTCAATCAACGTAGTCGGCTCCAAAATAGCGAAGAAGCGATCAAGAAACTGGAGCAAGCAATTGAGGCCCGTCTTGCAACAGATCCCACCTACCTAACTCACTTTCGAAGAGCGCAACACGCTTGGCGCACATGGCGAAACCGAGAAGCTGATTTTCAAACGACCGTCGTATGGGGGCCGGCCGGGAGTGGCCGCCCTGCAATATTCATGGGCTTCGAAACGAGCATGAGTATGGATAGGTTGCGAAGCTTGGAGGGCTATCTTCGTGAACTGGGCTAGCCTCGCCGCCATCGAGAGCCCGAGCTGGGAAAAGGCGGACGCCGCCACAAGCCATGCGGAAGAATCGTTGCCAGATTGTGAAGGAGTGTAACGGCGGCTGTTGGGGGCATCATGTATCCTACGTCAAGATTGCCGCTGGGGTGCCATGGCGCCGTCCCGATCACCGTTAGTGAGCCCGCGGTTCCGCCGAACTCGCAGGGCCAGATTATGAGAAATACTGGAGGGCATGCGGCTATGCTGGAATAAGTTGAGGCCCGCGGCTTTATGGAACTACCGCAGGCCAAAATCTGTATCTTGCCACTCAACGAAGAGATTACCTGAGAGCATCTTGCCAAAATCCGCAAAAAAGAAACCTACGCAGAAGAAGCCCGCCAAAAAGCAGCCGGCACGCTCGAAGCGAGTTGGCATTGATGCCATTGGCGCGTCAAAGGACGGTCATCAATTTCATGAAGCGTGGCTAGCAAGACGGTCCCTTGAACTCATTTTTTCGCGCGATGGGCTCTGCGGCATCACAGTTGAGGGCCTGTCGAAGGACATTGAAGATGGCGCACCGACCGAAGCGATAGAGATCGCCGACGCCACATTCTTCTATGGCGAGCAGCCCACATTCGCAAAAGCGACCCGCATCGATGTTACCCAATTCAAGTATTCGGTCGCGCGCGACCAGGCCCCTATGCGGTTTTCAGACGCGAAGAAGACCATAAAGAAGTTTGCAACCGCTGACGCAGGCTTCACGAGGAAGCACGGCGCCGCGCCTACACGCGCGAAGTTCCTCTATACGCTCTTCACCAACCGCCCAATCTCGGATGACCTTGCCGACGCGCTCGCAGCGGCCCGGTCCGGCAGCAAACCTCGGAGTAAGGGCGCGAAGGAACAGCACAAGCAGCTTTGTGGCGCGATCCCCTTCAAGGGCAAGTCACTGAGCGAGTTTCTGAAACGCCTTGAACTAGTGGGTGGCTCAGTCAATCTAGCCACGGTTGAAGGTGGCACAGCTAAGATCATCGCGGATTGGTCTGCGTCTACCGATCTCATGGCCCGAGCCCGCATCGGTGACCTGCGCAAACTTGTGCGCGACAAGAACGGTGCTGAAGGTCAGAGGAACAAGCTCATTGTAAAGGTCGATGTCCTCGCCGCGTTACTGCTCGATCACGAGGATGATCTCCTACCCACACCCGACGCATTTCCGGCGGTGGGCGAGGTCGTTGAACGCGTTCAGCTCACGGGCTTCCTTGCCGCAGTGGGATCACACGGACGGTGGCTCGTTCATGCAGAAGGCGGTATTGGAAAAACCGTATTTGTCCAGAGCTTAGCCGCGCAACTCGGATTAACCGACGAAGTCGTACTGTTTGATTGCTTCGGCGGCGGCGCTTATCGATCCACCATCGACGAACGCCACAGACCCGAGCGCGGCTTGATGCACATTGTAAACGAGTTGGCATGCCGCGGCTTGTGCGACCCAATCCTGCCTCGGTCGTCAGAGCCGAGCGAAGTGATCCGTCGCGCGATCACACGGTTTACTCAAGCCTTGGCGGCCTTGCGCAGGACTAGGCCAGCCGCACGTCTCATCATCATTATGGATGCCGCCGACAATGCTGCTGACGAAGCGAAGAAGCGAAGCCAACCCTCGTTCCCGAAAGAATTACTGGAAAGCCTGACACATCATCCCCCTATCGATGGGCTTATTGTAATCGCAACGGCGCGGCCCGAGCGGCGGGAACTGGCAATAGGGACAGCCGAATGCACTCCTTTTGCGATAGAGCCATTTACCTCCGAAGAGACCACCACCTTCGTTTTAGCACGGCGCCCCAAGGCAACGCCCGCCCAGATTTCCGCGCTTCGCAGCCGCTCTGACGGTAATCCGCGGGTTCTCGCTAGCTTGATCGAACCGGATCGTCCGTTAGCCGGTGAAAACGAGTCCACAGAGAAGGTGCTTCTCGATTCTCTGATCGAGGATAGGATCGAGCGCGCGATCAAGCTTGCCGATACCAAAGGGGCTAAATCAGGTGCAATCGACAGCTTCCTTTGCGCACTGGCGGTTCTCCCGCCCCCCGTTCCCGTTGACGAAATGGCCCTGGCATTCGGGCTTCTGAAGGAGGAGGCGTCGAGCCTCGCCGCCGACTTGGCACCGCTGCTTGAGCGTACCAAGCACGGCTTGATCTTTCGTGACGAACCGACCGAGACACTAGTCAAAAGCAAGTACGCATCTAAGCTCAACCTGATGGAGACCGTGGTCTCTCGATTGACCGATGCGCAAGACACATCGGTCTACGCGGCACGCGCTCTTCCAATGCTGCTCTCAGCGATGGATCGCGTCGATGATTTGCGAAAGCTGGCGTTCGATACACGCTTTCCGCCAGAACTCGATAGTGAGGTGCCGAAACGCGCGATCCGCCTGGTGCGCGTTAAAATGGCGCTTGGAGCGGCCGCCAAGGTAAGAGATTTCGACGCAACAACAGATCTCTTGGTCGAATTATCGGCACTGGCGCTCGTCAACCAGCGCGGCGATCGGTACCTTGCAAATAATCCTGATCTCGTTGTTGGGCTCGCCGATCCTGAATCCCTTCGTCGCCTGTTCGAGATGAAGCTCGGTTGGGTTGGTGAGCGTCACTCGCGGCTTGCGATTGCATACACGCTGGATCGCGATCTTGGCGCCGCCTACGGTCATGCGGTACGCGCTGAAGAGTGGATACGATGGTCCTACAATCAAGACGACGGAACGATGCGCACGCATCGGGCGGATGAGAGCGAGCATGTCGCGATCCCCTTCTATTTGACCGTCGATGGTCGACAGGAAGTGGCCGCACGGTATGTCGGGCAGTTCGACACCGATTTCGGCTACAAGCTGGCTGGCAGGTTGTTCTCGCTTCTCGGCATGGCCGATACCCTTGGTAAATATCCTGAATGGCCCGCCACCCTCGAACGCTTTGTCCGAAGTAAAGAGGCGCCACCAGCGCTACTTTCAGCCGTCCTCAGTTACGTTGGCAGTGATGCCGAAGCCACGCTCGTGTTGCGGCAACTTGCGGCACGGCAAGAGAAGCCGACCGATCCCCAGGCTTATGTTCCTCGCGAAGATGATTCGTTTCGCGCATCCTTATTGCGTTGCGCCCTGCGCGCCTGTGCTCTCGGCTTAGGTCCAGAAGCAAAGGCAATTCTCGAGCAGGCGTCGCCACGGCGCTACGATTTTTGGGGATTGTCGGACCCATGGCCGACGAATTACGTCTTGCCATGGACTCTTGCCGCTGCCGTTCAGGCGACGTTAGATGAACGCGACCTCACGCTATTTGATTGCCTACCCGCACAGCTCTGGCGCGTCGTTGAGGACCTTGATGTTCCGAAGGACGTTGAGGCCCAAGATAAGCTTCTTTTCGAGGCTCTGAAAGTCGATCCGCCCTACGAAGGCCGTGAACCCAAGCGCGAAGGTGCTGCGCCAAGCAAATCGCAGCTATCGTCATCAGACAGGCATCGTGTTTCTGACAGGGTTAAAGACCGTGTGCTGCCGGTGTTGCGTCTTGGTCACCGCGTCGTCTGCTTGCTGAAGGCAAGAACGCCTGTCGACAAGAAGGCCGCGACAATTGCTTTCTTTGCATCCTGGCGAGAGGCACAGGACGCCGTGAAAGCGAGTGCTTGGTCCCGACAGGAGCAACAGCGTTTTCTTGACGAACTCCATAGTACCTGCGCGCTGCACCTTCTCCCGTCTATCGCCGTGCTCGATCAGTCGACGGCCGCGTTGCTAGAGCAATGCGTGGAGCAAGCTGGATCTATATACGCGCACGTGCGGATCCGCTTTGTCGAACTACTATCCGCCAATCCGGAATGTCACGCATTCGCTGGACGCGCAGCGACCGCTGCGCTGAAGGTCATTGGCCTCGAAGATGAAGTGCAGCAGCGCGCTGGCTTGTTCGCGCGCCTCGCCCGGGCGCTCTTACCGGCGAACAAGGTCGAGGCGGGCTTTCTATTCAAGCGTGGCTTAACGCAACTTGATGCTATCGGGTCCGGCGACCATGACTTTATGAACGAGCTTCTTGGTTTCGCTGCGTCTGTACAGGATGGGCCAATTAATCCAGCGGCAGCTTTGCGTCTCGCTAAGATTTGCGAGTTGAACAACTACGATTCACACAAATTTCCGTGGCCTCTTGCCGGTAAGGCCTTCTCACGCATCTGGGGCACAAAATACCTTGCTCAGATCGCACGCTGGCATGATCGCGACAAGGTCGATCTTGAACTTACGTTGCCAGCAGCGCTCTCGTTTCTCCTGCGCGATCGAGTGCTTCCGCCTGCAGATTGCGTCCTGTTGTTAGGCCTGACTGAGCCTGTCGGGATGTGGGATTGGGGCTGGCGTGACCTGTTCGATTCGCTACTCACGACCACGACGGACGTTGCACTCTTTAACGAGGTGCTCAACCAACTGGAGCACGCCTTTCCAACCGGCTCCTATGGCCGCTATTTGAGGGAAATCCGCGAGGTCCTGCAAAAGCATCCGGAGGTGTCTTCAGCGCTTAGTCCTCGCCTCAATATGCTCGAAGCTGAGGAAAAGGCGCGGCGACAGGTAGATCGAACCTCGCGTTCGACCCCACTCGACGCCGAACACGTGGCTGAATCAGTTCGCCGCCAGCAGAAGGGCCAAGCCGAGATCGAGGCGGCAATCGCCGCGACCGACCCCCTCGACGTGGCAGCGCTTGAAGCACTGGTCGAGACGCTTGAAAAGCAGGAACGTGCGCTCGATGCGAAAGTCGTTGCATTCAAGGCACTTTGGCCGCGTATTGCCTATGCTGACCGCGAGAAGCACATCGAGGCAATCGCGCTAGCACGAAATCTCGAACTGTTTTCGAAGAATGAGCTATTGAAGGTTACAAAAGAGGCGTGGCAAGCGGATTCTCCGAGCGCTCTTGCCTCAATCGATAGCCTCGCCAAACGCCTCGTAAGCGCCCACGCGGAACAACTGATGTCCGCCGATTGGGGATTTAACTGGGAATTGAGCAAGCTCGCGGAACTTACCCGAGCCAGCCGAACCGATCTTGCAATCGATCTCGTCACCGAGGCCATCACGCGCGACCTTGAAGCCGCAGCGACGACGTGGCTGAATCTAGCTAGTCTTACTGCCGCTGCGGCTGATCCAGCGGTTCCAAAAGCGGCACTTGAACGACTGCTCGATGACGCAGCGGGACGTCTCGCCGACGAAGTCGGCGATGGGGTCTGGCGAAACGAGCTTGATCCCGGTGATGATCAGGAGGAGGTTGTCGCGGGGCTGATCTGGTTTTGCCTCGGGTCTCCTGAAGCGCTGTCACGATGGCGAGCGGCTCACGTCGTTCGCGCTTGCGCCCGCAACGGTCGCTGGCCGCTTATCGCGAAACTCTTTAGCAAACTGGGCACCGCCGGCGCGGGTGCATTTCAAGATCAGGAAATACCGTTCATGGCGCTGCACGCCAAGTTCTGGTTCCTACTGGCGATCGCCCGTATCGCGCTCGATTCTCCGAAAGATGTCGCAGTGTTTGTGGATCCGCTCGAAGCGATTGCGCTGAATGACTCATTCCCGCATGTGGGTCTTCGCCAGGTCGCGGCAACGATTTTGAAAACGTGTCTTGGAAATAGCGCAGACAGCGAAGCCAAAGCGATCTTGAAGCGGATTGCGTCGGTCCATGTATCCAAATACCCCAAACCGGAAAAGACGCAGCACGTACCGGGCAAACTCTGGCATCGCCCTGAAGATATGTCCAAGCCCGAGCCGCATTTTCATTTTGACTACGACTTCGAGAAATACAAAGTGGCGGGCTTAGGGCGCCTATTCGGGCTGCCTCAGTGGCAAACGGGAGACCGCTGCATAAGCTGGATTAGGAGGTTATCCCCGACGGCAACGTCCATGTACGACTACGCAGGCAGGCGGAAGCCGCACGATGATTATCGCGAGGGGACGAAGGACCAGTTCCATAGCTACGGTATGTATCTCGCGTGGCATGCTTTAGCGCTCACTGCTGGTGAACTGTTTCTTGAGCGGCCAGTTGCTCGAGTCGAGAGCTATGAAGATTCGTGGGACGATTTCCTTTCCAACTACCGTGTTACGCGACGCGATGGACTATGGCTTTCTGACGGTACCGATCGCTACCCAGCACGGGCGAGAGACGAACTTATTTTGGCGGCGGATAAAGAGAGGAGCCCGACCGACGATGAAGATATGCTCCTGAAACTTGCCGGAATTTACGACGAACGTAGGCTCCGCGCTGATTTCATCGCTTCTGGAAGCTGGAGTTCTCCAGACCACATTCGCGTTGAAATATCGACTGCGCTTGTTCCCGCCGATAAGGCCGATCGTGCCGCTGTGGCAGTCGGCACTTCTCCTGAATTTCACATGTACCTGCCGACGGCCCAGGCCTACGAAAATGAAGACGGGGACGAAGATGATAACTGTCGTCATCGTGATAGTGCCCCCTGCATTGAATGGATCAGTAGGCGCGAGGCTTATGCCAAGTTGGACGAGTACGACCTCTTTGGATCGCGCGCGTCTATTCAGCGCGACCGCCTCACTATGGCGTTCAATAAGGAATATGGCTTGGTGAGTAATGATCCCTGGTGGGCCACTTGGCGCGATCCGGGCGATGAGATTGTGTACACAGCCGAAGCGTGGGGCGTGCATCGAGGCGAAGGAAAGGGCGCTAGAGCCGAAGAAGGTGACGCGGTTACTTGCCGCACGGGATTCCTGCTGGAGGTACTCAAGAGAACCGGCTGCGATCTCCTTATGCTGATCAAGCTCGAATTGTTCATCGAGAGAAGCCGCTATTCGGAGGACGAAGGAGAGAGCAAGTTCGTCCACAGTTGGGTGACCGCAATTATCGACCAGAAAGGCATGGTAACGCTTATCAAGCCAACAGATTCCGATCGGGAAATCGTGGACAGTCTTCCTCACGAAGCTAAATATTCGCTCAGCAAGCGTTTCGCTGCGCTAGCTAAGCGCACGGATCATTGGTGATTGAACAATGTATCGCTCACCGGAGGCACGTGCAAAGGGCTCGCCTTCGAGCATTCGGACGATACGATCACTGCGGGCAAGATTGGCGAGTGAAGGTCAAAACCGCTTTCCCTCTTTGTGGCCTATAACTGCTTTGTGGAACGGTGTGGCGAGTCGAATGTCGGCCCGAGCGACGAAGCTGTTGACGCGGTAGCGAATATAGGAATTGCCACTCACATCAGTGCCGCCTCCCCGGGAGCCAAACAAGTGCGACGCGACCAACACGCAGTGGCGGCTACACATTCCGCCACCGCTTGGCCCAGAAGATCGGACGCCTTCCGCTCCACATCTACCTGATCCATCATGCCGTATGGGTGTCGTCCAAAGGAGAGCGCGTGGACGTGACGTATACACGCCGTAGATGTCCGGGACGGCCGATGGGCGAGCGGCTGCCCATCCGGGTTGCTTTTGAGGCGAACGGCGTCGGTCGCAGAAGCCACGACCTCGACATCCTAGTGACTCGAAGTCGACGGAGTCGAGCTGGTGGACGCCGGAACCGGCTGGTCAATCCCTCACAGCACAGGTCGCGGTGCTGAAGGGAGCCGGCTGCACCGAGAGCTTCCAAGAGAAGGTCTCCGGCGCGAAGTTCGATCGGAAGCGGGTGGCCCGTGTCATTGGCCGTCTCGGAGACGTTTGGTGACACGGTTTGATCGGTTGCTCTATCGACCCGCGATCTGCTCAATAGGCTCGGTGCGCTTGTCGACAAGAAAGCCCACTTTAAGTCGCTGCATGACCTATATGGGCGGACACCGCGATGACGGCATGGCCCGACTGATGTTGGTCGTGTCCGGCGGCGTCGCGGAGTTTGAACGGGAATTGATAAGCGGCCGCAGCCGCACCAGCGCCATCGCAGGCTTCCGCTGTCACCAACGTACGCCGCGGCCGAACGTGCCGAGACAGGCGTTGTGAAGTGGCTCGTAAGTCCGGCGATCTCGCCGAACTGCAGCGCAGCATTGCTGAGCTGACATTGCCGGATCGAGCGATCTACGCGTTTGGCGGGGCTGATAACGCGAGATTGCCGCCATCCAATGGGCACCAAACATGGGTTGCGACAGATTTGGGTTGCCTCGTCTTTTAGGTTGAGTTTTGATAAACCGTCAACTTGGAAAAATGGTATGCCCCTAATGTCTCAAGACGATCACGTGAGCGACAAACGACCAGAACTAGATCCAGAGTTCTTTGACATAATACTGCAGGCGCTTTCGGTGCTTTCTAGCGTCGCGACGGTCGCTTCGACGTGGATCATGCTCCGCGACCAGCGAACGGGCATCCCTCCGGCTGTGGGCCAAGTCGATTTTGTTAGGCAGCAGCTTAGACAAATGCGCCGAAACATAGAAGACACGTTCGACTCCGCAGAGTCGGTAATCCGAATACTTGAGGCAGCTCGCGCAAGATCTGTCCCGGGCACGTCCCTCTTGAATGAACAACCCCGTTTCGGTGCGGGGCTTAGACTGACAGTCGAAGAGATGGGCCAAGCTAATAACCTTCTGAATCAACTGGAAAGCGCGGCAATGCAGGTGCGTAATGCAGCGCGCAATATTACAGTAACGGTGGGATCGCAGCATATCTCGGACGCATCAGCTCGTTTTGACTCCGATGAGTTTAATCAACAACTCAACTCGATACTTTTCGAAAGCCGCACATTGGGAGAGGCCATGACCAAGCTCAGATTAGCCCAACAGCAGGCCGAAGATTTCGTTAGGGATCTCGAGCGTTCGCTCCGGACCAATTAATGAGGCTCTTCTAAGT
This sequence comes from Bradyrhizobium oligotrophicum S58, assembly GCF_000344805.1. Classification (NCBI taxonomy): domain Bacteria; kingdom Pseudomonadati; phylum Pseudomonadota; class Alphaproteobacteria; order Hyphomicrobiales; family Nitrobacteraceae; genus Bradyrhizobium; species Bradyrhizobium oligotrophicum. Next base: position 3,978,207 of record NC_020453.1, read on the forward strand.
TGAGAAGGGTCAACGGCTCGCCAAAGCTATCTTTCCCTTGACGCTCATCCCCGAGTCGCGTTTTTCATTGACCATTTTACCAGAGGGGACGGGCGGTTGACTGAGGGTAGAATAGCTATCGGAGCACTGATTTTATTTGCAGGTTGGCTTCTCATCGGACTCCCTTGGCTCGTAAATCCAGCGGAACGGGTACAGTTCTGGGAATTGAAGCCAACTAGTCAGGCCCGCTCTGAAACACCGCCGAGAGGCACTGCCGAGTCTCCATTTTTCGTTCAGGTGACACCCGCCCCAAAAAGTGCTGATGAGCAAAATCAAGAGGCCGCTGATCGAGAAGAAAAGAGAAGCTCTGACGTTTGGCTTGTGCGATGGACGGGCCTTCTTTTTGCAGCAACCGTCGGTCTGATCGCCGCCACCTGCGTGCTCGGGTGGTATGCCTATCGTCAGTCGAAGGATACGCAAGAATCGATTGCTTTGTCTCGGGACTCCGCCAGAGCCGCAAACCAATCCGCGATGGCCGCGGAAAAGGCTATAATTGCATCCAATCGCGCATGGATACGGATCGATGCGATCGGAGTTGGCGGTCAGCCCCTGCAGTTTTATGGAACGGGCCATCCTACCGGCGCTAGTATGAGCATCTCCTTCAAGTTCACAAACATAGGAAATGCTCCAGCTCTCTCGATAACACCCCACGCATGGCTCATTGCGGTGAAGGGTGGCGGTCCATTTCCGGCTGATGTGCTTGAAAGTAGATGCGCAGAAATCCGTCGACAACCCATTGGTCCTGGCTTTGCCACCCTGTTTCCCAATGAAAAGTTTCCAGAGGTTCTCGGGCTGGCACAGTGGGACCTCAATGTTAGTGTTAGCGCGGAAGACCTTGCCGAGGGTCTGGAGATCAGCAGCAGTAAGAATGCTGTCAAGTTGATCGTGATAGGATGCATTGATTACACATTCGCATCTGATTCCAGCACGCATCGCATGACTAGCTTCATGTTTGACGTCGTCCGCGGCGGACTGCCGACTCCCATCGACCCGTCCCTCGGATCTATTCCATCTGGTGACCTCCAGCTGTTCCTGTCCTCTATGGGCGGCCGCTCGATCGTCGAGTAATGGTCCAAGGCTACACTTCTTGCTGTTTGAGTCGCAGAATCTCACAATGTGTTGCCGGGTTGGAAAAGAAGCGGCTAGTGAAGAAGTCAAGGGGAGCGCGCGAGCGAAAGCAGCTCCACAGGCAAGTGCGCCAGCTGCAAGAGCTACAACGAACCGGATACCGAGATAAGCGGCTTAAGCCAAAACCCGGACGGCTGTGCGAAATAGTGCCTCGCGCACGGGGCACAAAATTGTAAATGCTTTGAGCACTCGGATGGGGCTGGCTGATTTTGAATACGTCACCTAGTGGACTTCAATGAGGCGCGCCGCTAGCACGCCAATGGACCAACAGGAGAAGTCGCGGCCTGCACCGAGATCGATAGTCCCGCGGGGGGATTGAACCTCAACCTTTGATCCGATCCAGATGCAACGAAATGTACTTAAAGAGCAGGTGATGGACTGCTTCAGTTGGAAGATGCGCTGTGGGCTGGCCATGCAATAGATTGTCGCGTACTTTTTTTAGAGTGCCGAACTCGCGAGCGTCGGCTTCCGCCGCGCCTGTATTGAGCAGGGATGCGATCAGCAAGAACTTGTCAGTCAGCCGGTACTTGTCGCTCATTACTTCATTGATGCGCCGAAAGATTGGTCTTGCCGCATCCGGCGCGCCAGTTTGCATTGCGTCGTGCCATAGGGAGTTGTATCTCTCCTTGAAAGTTACGTTGACAAAAATTTCAAGTGCAGACCATGCGGCCAGGAAACCTTGAAGTGAGTCTGTCGTCCGATCTATCGAAGTGACAGCTAAGCTGATTGGTCGCGCCAGATTCTCATAGTCGACAAGTCTTGGGATCCACTTCGTCGCGTTCGATAGAGCGGCAGCGCTCAGAGGAGAGCTGAGCGAAAGCCGCGCGGAGCCCATTTGCAAGCTGAAGGAATAAATGGGCTTCTTGCCATCTGCGCCGACCAAGTAAATGACCTCGCCGATGGGCTCGATCTGGTGGTCGGCGTCCGAGGGAATACTTAGCGTGATCGCCGTTAGGACAGCTTGAATCGATGGACGGAATATTTCTTTAATCGCTGACTTGTCGATCGCGTCGAAACATACAGCGAGCGTTTCAGTATCCTTGCGTATCTCAAAATTTGGCTCGGCAACATTCGTTTCGCCTTTAACAATCAGAAACATACCGCTGCCGATTTGATTTGCTCGATTGGTCCTCACGTTTTTGAGCTCGATAGCTAATCTCTCTTCAATTGTGTCCTGCTGAGCTAGGCTGGATAAAAGCCCATTTAAGACTTGGCTAGCAATTACCCTCGCTTGATCTATGTGTAGGAAAAACGGCTCGGGGTCAGTAGCTAAAGTTGCTACGATCTTTGGATCGTTCAGGCGTGCGAGCTCAAGGTTTGTAGCGCCGGACGCAAGCGTATTTATCCCATACAATTTCCATACGGCGAGATAGTGCGTGTTCATCATTTTGCTTTAAAAACACTAGAGCTGAGACTGCGCGCGATCACTAGCCGTCAAGATGCGGCGCGCTGAAAATCGCCAAACCGCGCTGGAGGGAAGCTATCACGGGCGGTCCGGCATGCAAGATTGAATGGAGACCGAGTGGGACCTCGTGACCCGAAATGGTCCTTGCCGCCTACGGGTCAAACTCGCAAAACTCAGGGTGAGCATAATGCATCCGCCTTCGGGTATATCGCGGCAACCCTGTCTCACGGACTCATTGATGCCGACTGGCGGGTCATGCTTCAAATCCCTATCCGCAGGGGGCCGAACCATACGCTACGAACTCTAACGAGGAATGGACTGCCACTAGGCCTATGTCCTAGGATTCTCTTGAACCGCCGCAAGAGCGTGGTGGCCGTGCCGCATCGATTCTTTGCAACAGCTGATCATGTCCTCCGGGTGAGAAACGAAAAACCGGACCTTTATGCAGCGGTTACCTGCACAAAGGCCCGGCCTCATCGTGCCATGTAGTTGAAACCGCATGGCCGTAAGGACCGTTTAGATCCTAAGGGAGAGGTTCGCTTTCCGTCCGGCGGCTCAAATTCTCAATTGTGGGAGCGGCTACTACTTCTTCTTCTTTGAAGTCTTTTTTGCCGCCTTCTTGGTGGCGGCCTTCGCGGTCTTCTTTGCCTTCTTCGCTTTCTTAGCCATGTGGTCCTCTGTAGAAACTAACTCAGTGAACATGCACACGCCGCGCATCGACGTGCACAACACCAACACGATATCACAGAAGCAAAATTGATACCAACGGGTCGTGAAGTCGCGCTCGATTCGCTCGCCGGGGGCAGTCGGTCCCGCGTCCCGCCTTCGGCGGCGCTATGCTGACGCTCCTTCGGCTGCCCTCTTAACCGGTCTCGCGACCCGCGAATGGTCTCCGCTGGCGCTCCGCCCATACGCTGTTGTTTCTCTGTTGAAGAGCTATGGGGCGCTGCCCCTCGCGCGCACCAGGGTAGAGCGCCGGCCAATGCCGGCGCCGACCCGAGCGGTCTCCCCGGTCTTCCGCGCTTTCTCACGTCCTGAATCTTCGCGGCCAGTCATGTGCTTGTGCAGACCCGCTCTTCGAGCGGCCCTTCAGGCGGGCGATCCCCCTCCACTCGGGTCGCCCTGGCACTTGCTACCCCGGGTCTCGCCGACTGGCAGGGGCGCAGGCGCGGAGTGTGCGCTGCGCCCATCAAGCGAGAGAAGGGAGATTGATCATGTCGGCCAATCACGTCGAAACCATTGTGGAGAGCGGGACGGAGGTTTTCATCCCACTCAACAAGCTCAAGAAGTCACCGAAGAACGCCCGCAAGACGCCGCACAGCGATGCGGCGATCGAGGCCCTGGCGGCAAGCATTGCCGCGAAGGGGATTCTACAAAATCTGGTTGTCGAGCCGGAGTTGGATCGAGAGGGGGCTGCGACGGGGTTCTATTTGGTGACCGTCGGCGAGGGCAGGCGGCTGGCCCAGCTCCTGCGCGTAAAGCGAAAGGAGATCAAGAAGACCGAGCCGATCCGCTGCATGATAGATACCGCAAACGATGCCCACGAAATCAGCCTGGACGAGAACGTCACCCGGGAGAACATGCATCCGGCCGACCAGTTCGCGGCGTTCAAGAGGCTCGCCGACGAACGGGGGTTTGGCGCGGAGGAGATCGCGGCCCGCTTTGGCGTGACCGCTCAAGTGGTGCGGCAGCGGCTGCGGTTGGGCGCAGTGTCCCCGAAGCTGATGCAGGTCTATCGCGATGGCGAATTGACCCTGGACCAGCTGATGGCCTTTGCGCTGACCGAGGACCACGCCCGGCAGGAGGCAGTATTCGAGCAGCTGTCCTACAGCCGCGATGCCAGCACTGTCCGCCGCATGCTCACCGAGACCCACGTGGCGGCAACCGACCGGCGAGCACGGTTTGTCGGGATCGAGGCCTATACGGAGGCGGGCGGCACGGTCCTGCGCGACCTTTTCACGGAGGATCGCGGCGGCTATCTCGAAGATGTGGCGCTGCTCGATCTACTGGTGACCGCAAAACTCGGCCGCGAGGCTGATACGGTGCGTGAGGCCGAGGGCTGGAAATGGACGGAAGCCCACTTCGATTTTCCGCATGCACATGGCATGCGGCGCGTCTACCCTCATGAGGTCGAGCTGTCGGCGGAGGATCAGGCAGCGTTGGAGGCGGCGCGGCACGAGGTTGACCAACTGTCCGAATGGCATCAGACGGTGGACGAAATCCCCGACCATGTGGATGTCCGCTTCTGCGAGCTGGAAGCCGAGATCGATCGGCTTGAGGCCAAACGGCAGGCCTACGATCCCGACGATGTCGCGCGGGGCGGCGCCTTCGTGATCCTTAATCACGATGGCAGCCTTCGGATCGAGCGCGGGTTTGTTCGCCCCGGCGACGAGAAGCCCAGGGCTGAGGCCGAGCCGGGGAGCGACGCGCAGGCGCCGGATGGAGATGGAGGCGCGGAGGGCGAAGCGGCGCCGGATGGCGACGGCGAGGAGGGTGATGCACCCGAGGAGGAGGATGACGACCGACCATTGTCCGATCTTCTCGTTCGCGACCTCACCGCACATCAGACCTTGGGGCTGCGCCTCAATTTGAGCGAACAGCCGGAGGCGGCGATCGTGGCTGTCACCCATGCGCTTGCGGCGCAAATCTTCTATCTCGGGGCAAATGCGCATGTCGTCGGCATCCAGCCGGTCAGAACAGATTTGGCCGCACATGCGGATGGGATCGAGGATACGCCGGCAGGAAAGGCCTGGGCGGATCGGCACGCCAATTGGGCCAGGCAGATGCCGCGGGACGTTGCGGCCCTCTGGAGCGTCGTGGTCGAACTCGACCACGATAGCCGCATGGCGCTGTTTGCGCATTGCGTCGCCTGGACCGTTAACGCCGTCAAATTGCCGTGGGAGCGGCGGCCCCGCGCGTTGGCGACGGCCAACCACCTTGCCGAAGCCGTCTCGCTGCACATGACCGGCTACTGGCGGCCGACGGTGCGCAGCTATCTCGGTCGCGTCACCAAGGCGCGCATTTTGGAGGCGGTTTGCGAAGGCGTGAGCAGCGAGGCCGCCGAGCGGATGGCGGGTATGAAGAAGGCCGAGATGGCGGAAGCCGCCGAACAGTTGCTGGCGCCGACCGACTGGTTGCCCTCCCTGCTGAGGACGGCCAAGCCGCAGGGAAGGGGCGAGACGCCGATTGAGGTGACAAGTCAGCAGATCTGTTCTCAGGCCGCCGAGTAATACCAGAACCGCGGCCGTTCGAACGGCGCGGTGCACATGCAACAAAACTTCGGCCGCGCGCCTGACCGGCGCGCGGCCGCTTCACTTCAAGCACAGCGGCAAAGGCCCATCAAAGCCCCACCATCACCGCAGACCTCGATCCATTCGAAAGACGCCGCCCGCTGTACGAGAGGCGACCGCGTCGAAGTCTTCGTTCTTCGACAACCAGCAAACGACCGCGCCAGCCGCTACGATCGTCCGGCGCTCGGAGGTTTCTAGATGGCGCCGAGTTGATCCTTCCAGCCGCATTTTCACCGCGGCGCCGCGAACGCGAAAGCAGCGGTCCAGCTTGTCGCTGGGATGCGCAGTTCTTGCCGTTGATGGTCTCAGTAGCGTACGACCGAGCGGGCCGTGTCCGTATGCTGTGTCGGTGGCGGTCGCCAGTGTTCTCTCCGTCAGCATGGTCATGACGCGTCCGACGCGGACCTCGAGTGGCTGATCAGGCCCGAGGGGCGGAAGGTCCTCGATCGCCTTCCCGCAACGGCTCGGCCAGCTTTTTTCCCCTGCCGCGAAGGGCGGCATTCCTCGCGGAAGTCAAAAAAGCCGGCCTTTCGCCGTCCTTCGCTATGCTGCGGGCCTCCGGGCTGCGGGCCGATCGCCCCCGGGCACAAGAGGCGCCATCGAGGCCGCGATGGGCGCGGCCCGACCAAACAGACGGAGATCGCCATGTCGACCATCGGCACTTTCACCGCATCGGACAACGGCTACACCGGTTCGATCAAGACGCTGACGCTGAACGTCAAGGCCAAGTTTGTCGCATCCGAGAAGGACCACGAGAAGGCGCCCGACTACCGCATCTTTGCCGGGAGCACCGAGTTCGGTGCGGCCTGGAAGAAGACCTCGCGCGACAGCGATCGCGAATATCTCTCGGTTAAGCTCGACGATCCAAGCTTCCCGGCGCCGCTCTACGCATCACTGGTGAAGATCGACGGCGATGACGGCTTCACGCTGATCTGGTCGCGCCGCGCCGGCGACTGACCAGCGCTGGATCATCGGCCCTGCCTTTTCGGAGGCGGGGCTTCTTTTGCGCTTCTTTCGCCGCTGTCCAGAAACGGAAAGAGCATTTCCTTTTGAAGAGATTGCTAATGGCTCCGCCCTCGCGCGGGCAAGGGTGAAGCACGAGACGTGCCGGCCGGCACGGTCTCCCCGGTCTTCCGCGCCTCTCATCTGATCTCAGCACTTTTGCATTGAAACGGCGCGTGCAGACGCGCGCGAACATCGCGCGCCCTTGTCAGGCGGGCGATACCCCTCCGCTCCCGGCCGCCCTTGCCCTTGCTACCCCAGGTCTCGCCGACGGGCAGGGTTGCAGCGCAGCGCTGCGCTTCAACCTGAAAGGAGATGACGATGAACGTGACAGTTTCTCAGCATGGCGGGCAAAAGGTTTCGGGCGGATTCCGGGTGGACATCTCGCGCGGCCAGCGCATTGGCCGGGTGTCGTCCGAGTGGTTTGCGCGCCCCGATGACGAGCGATATCTGAACCTGCCGGACCTCTATGACGCCGTGTGCAGCCGGGCAGAGTGCGTGCAGGCACGTACCGTCGAGAGCCGATCCATTCGCGTTGAGGCTGCCCGAGACAACGCCGAGCGGCTGGCCTTGATCGTTCCCGGTCGTGACGAACCGGTGGCGCCGACGCATTGGAGTTTTGGGCAATTGTGCACGCTGGTCGGTGCGCCCGCCGCTTATCTTCGGCAACTGCCAGCTTCCTTGTCGGCGATCAACCTGCAATATGGGCTCCTGTCGCACCGTGCCGAGCTGGTCAAGACGCTGGAAGCGGACAGCGGTCGGATCGAGCTTCGTGCCGTTACCGGACCGGACTACGGCCGCATCTGGGATCACGAGCTGGTGGCGGCCGTGATGCAGATTGCTGGCAACGGCACCGGCGACACGCGGTGGAAGGTGCCGGGCGTGCTCGACTGGTCGAGCATGACCCATAATCCCTTCGTTGACGTGACCAAGGACACCACTACGCTCTATGCCAGTGATCGCGACGTGTTCCTGTTTCTGGTCGATGATACCAACCCGATCGAAGCGGGACGGCTGCCGGACGGCTCGCCGGATGTCTATTTCCGGGGCTTCTATTGCTGGAACTCCGAGGTCGGCAGCAAGACCCTTGGCATTGCGAGCTTCTATCTGCGGGCCGTCTGCATGAACCGCAATCTCTGGGGCGTGGAGAATTTCGAGCAGATCACGATCCGGCATTCGAAGTTCGCTGCGCAGCGCTTTGCCCACGAGGCGGCACCAGCATTGACCAACTTCGCCAACTCCTCACCTGCGCCATTCGTTGCCGGTATCGCAGCCGCGCGGCAGCGGATTGTTGCTCGCACCGACGAGGACCGAGACAGCTTTCTGCGCAAGAATGGCTTTTCCAAAGCCGAGACATCGAAGGTCATCGAAGCAGTTCTTGGCGAGGAGAACCGCAAGCCGGAGAGCATCTTCGATTTCGTGCAGGGCATCACGGCTGTGGCGCGCAGCAAGGTGCATCAGGACGCAAGGCTTGAGCTCGAAGGCAAGGCCAAACGTTTGATGGAACGCGCGGTCTGAACGCGAGCTGCGCAGCCGTCTGCGCTTCCGATGTGCCGCGCCGCCGCTCCGGTCAACCGCAGCTGCGGCGCGGCCGCATGCACGCGGCCGGAGCTCGCCGGGCTCAGGCCCGGCTCGCGACAGCACAGAAATCCAACAATCGATCACAGGCACGACGTCCAAGCGGGCGGACGAGTTCGTCCGACCTCTTTGAATTGCGCTGGTCGCGCGATCTCGCAAGATCGTTAGAGGCCTGCGCCTTCAGCGCGGCAAGACATGGTCTACTACGTCGAGCTGCACAGTGCCGCTAAGCGCAGTCAGTCTGCAGCGGGACTGCCGATAGATCCTCATTGACGTGCGACCAAGGAAGGGGAATTCGGTGCCGTTCTTCTGCAAAGAAACGGCAGGGATTTTGCAGTTGGACCGCAGCTCATTGGCACCGCCGCGGTGGCCCGATTGACACTCACATCGCAAACTTGTGCGAATTGGCGGCTCAGGTGGGGCTGGTTCACAAGGCGCAAAGGGAAACAAGAAGCCAAGCCAAGGCTCAGAGAAGAGAAGGAAGAGATTTTTCACACCCTATGCACCTCCGGTGCTGACGCTTCGTGGGCCGTGTGCGGCTATCTCATTGGGGTGGAATTAAAAATTCGTGTTGATCGGGTGTTTACACAAGCGGGTCCGAGTGAATACTGAGGTCTTCCCGAACGATCGACAAATGATGGCTCGTCAATAGCTTGCCAGCGTTTGGGCGCGTATACGAACGAAATTTCCGGCCTCACTCTCGGTTCGCGATAAGTTTGCTTCGGTTTGGGATCGCGCAACACTGTCGGCTTTGCGATCTGATTTGAAGCCCGCAGGTCGTTTCCTGAGGGCTGCAGATCGATTGCTACCCGCGCAGCGCCTTTGTCAGCCGGCAATCCCGTTGCGCGATCTAGCGGTCGCTGCAGGTCGGGGAAGCATCGTCCAATTTGTCTTCCCGGCTCTCTGTCATTCCCGCTCGTACTCGCGGTAGCGGAGCTTGATCCTCACGCCAGACATGCCAGCCGGCTGATCCAGCGCGCGGAGGACCTGGCCGAGACGAGAGCCGAGTTGGGCGGCGCTGCGGTGCCGGGTTGGCTGACCTGCTGCCAAAGCTGCCGGCGGTGATGGTTGAGCGACCGGTGAGCGGCCTTGGCCTCTCCCTCCCGAGAGCTCCGCGTGAGAACGGCCGCTGGTCGTGACGTGCATGTGATCACGGCTCCTGCCGAGATCACAGCCCAGCGCCTTGGCCTCGGCTTGCCAATGGCTGGTGAGCTCGCTGAGCTTAGCATCTCGCTTGGGGCGGCGCGTGCGCAGGGTCGCCAGCTCCATGCCCTTGGGCGTACTGTAGCCATGGGCCTTCGCGGCTTCCTCAATGGCCTGGCGCCGCTTGGAGAAGGCGCGCTCAATATGGCGCGGGATGGCCGCCACTCGAAACGTGTCCTTCTGCCGCTCCAGTCGGAGGCCTTGTCGTTCGAGCTCGGAAGCAAGGGTTCGGCGGTAAGCGGCCCCGGCCTGCTTCTGCGCCTTGTAGAGCTCGCGGCTGACGATCGCGCCCCAGCTGCCGTCGCGCCGTGGGGCGAGGTTGAAGACGAAGGTGTGGGTGTGCAGCTGCGGGTCGGACTCGCGGCTGGTGTGATGATCGAATTGGGCCATCAGCAGCCCCGCGGTTTGCTCTCGGGTGGCGCCGGCCCGGCCTCGCCTGGCCCAGCCGGCGGTCGCTTCCAATTGAGTGGAAGCCGCCAGCACGGCCGACCGATGGGCCTGGGCGATCATCTGGCGCTCGGGAGCCTCGGAGAGCGCCCAGAGCACCGAGACCGATTTCGGCGCGCTGAAGGTCATGTCCCAGCCAGCCGCGTGCTCGCGGCCGCCGAGCTGCGCCAGCCGCTCGCCGGTCTTGGGATCGATTCCGCGTAGCGCAGCGTCGAACTCGGTTTGCGTCACCAGCCCGTCGAGGCTGAGCCGCTCGGCCCCTTTGCCGGCCCAGCGGCCGGGCGGCTCGCCGTCCCGGCTGTAGTAGTCGTCGCGCTGCAGGTGGCTGTAGTAGCGCGCAGCGGAAGCCGCGTTCCCGCGGGCTGAGATGGACGCCACCATGGCTCACTCCCGCCGCTTGAGGATTTGTGCCGCCAAGTCCTTCGTTAGGCGAGCTGATGGTGGCGTTGGAGTTGGACCGGCCTCTCCGCCGTCTTGTCGCGAGAGCCTCTTGTCAGAAAAGGGCCGGGTCCAATCCGCCGGCATGATAGGCTCCCGAAGTTGCCGCAGCTTGAGATAGGGCAGCTCCAGCTCGTAGACGTCCTCGCCAAGGCCGACGAGCAGGACTCGTACGCCGTCCTTGGTCGGGCCAAGACGGGAGCCGAGTTCTGATGCCGTGATCACCCGGCGCATCTCGCGTTGGGTGCTCTCGGTGACGCTGGTCTTGCCCCCGGTATGAGTTGAGCTCTTCGTTCTCCGCTCGACCTCCTGCTCGCCGATGAGGCGGCTGATGTCCTCAGCCGCTTCGCTGGCGTTGATGCGGGTGATGATCTTGGTGCCGGTCATGCCGAACCAAGACTTGGCCTGGTCCTGACCATAGACGGCGCGGATCTGGGCCGTGTCCTGAGCTCCGATCACGACCGCAACGCCCTTGGAGCGGCCAAGCTCGAGGAAGGTCGGAAACTGCTTGATTGGCGGCAGCTGCGGGAATTCGTCGAGGAACAGCCAGACTCGCCGCTCGCGGCTTTCGGCGAGGGTCGGGCTTCCCACCGCCGAGGCGAGCAGGCCGAGCATGCTGCCGATCCAGATCCGCGACAGCTCGGGATAGCCCGGGTCGTGCTGCAGGATCAGGGGGCGATACCGCGTTGGGTGATGCAGCCAGCTGCGAATCGAGAAGCGGCGGGCTGATGGATCAGACCAGGCCTCCGCCAGGACGGAGACGATGCGCATGTGGGTCTGGAAGGTGGTCAGGATGCTGAGAGTGGTCTTGCTGTCGGGCTGGTCGAGCAGTCGCAGCGCATTCGGGTTGTGAACCTTGGCGAAGCCGGCAAGCTTATCGACATCGGCGGTCACGACCCGTTCCAGATCACTCCAACTCCAATCCTTACCCCTGGTCGCCTGTAGATGGACAAGACAGGCGACGAAGACCTCCTGTGCCGCCTGCGACCACATCGGGTCGGAACTTGGTGGAATGAACCGGGCGGCAAGCTCGCGGGCGTCCTGCTTGATGCTGCAGTCGGCTGCTACGTCCCAGACCAGCGATCTCCGATCGTGGGGCGCGACGAGGAGCGGGTCCCCATCGGCTGGAAGCCCGCCCATCATGTCGCCTTTGGTGTCGAGCACCAGAAGGCCATCTCCGCGGGAGAATGCCTCGTTGATCAGGTGAAGCATGGTCTGAGTCTTGCCTCCGCCAACGCTGCCGACGATCAGGAAATGCCGCGCCTCCCGCTCACGGCCGAACGGCACAGACGGCATCAACTCAACACCCTTCCCATGTACTTGGCACTCCGCGGCGGCCGCGCGGGCGAACGCCTTCAATCCTTGGCGGCCGGTTTGCAGCCGTGCTCCGCGAAGAACCTTGAGCGAAACCGAATCCAGTCGAAGACTCAGCGCAAACCCGAACAGCGCCAATAAGCCCGCAAGACTGGCGCCGATGACGCTCCAGAAACGAAGCTCGAAGCCGGTTAGAGCTTGATATCGCGTGAACCACTCTCGGCAAGCCTGCCAAGAGACCTCGCCGGAGCGGTCTCCCAGCCAAGCCAAGCCACGCCCTCTGATGCAGACTTGGATGTCCGCCGGCTTGATTTCAGCGCTCCGGCCGTCTGCCAACGTAGCGCTCAGGGGCCAGACCTCGAATCCGAGATACGAGATGCTCGCCGCAACCGCGAAGCAGCCCATGGCAGCGAGAAAGCAAATGATCCGCAAACGCCGGGTCATGCTGCCCTCCCGGAGCCTTCGCCGGTCAGGGCCTTCAACAGCGCCTCGAACATCGCAAGCAGATCACGCGCTGCCTTGTCGGTCGATTCAACCCGCGCGTACGTTTCCTGGCTTTGCTGTTCAAGCGCGGCGATCCGACGCTCGATCCGCATCAACCGATCGGCGAGAGCCTTGTTGTCCCCGCCGGCAAGCCCGGTGCGGATCAGGTCGCGGGCGACGCCGGTGATGTTTGCCGAAAGCCTGTGAGCCCGCGCGCGGATTTGCTCGATCTCGCTCGCGGCGAGACGAATCGAGATTGGTCTTGTCTTACTTGTCATGAGATGGCGTCAACAGAGTTGCCGAGGCGATCGTTCATGAGTGCGGATAGGCCCGCTGCCCTACTAGTGCGTCCAGGAGACTTCAAGGCTAACGCTCACCCGAATGTCGGCAAACGCTAGAAGGGAGCGGAGCCCATCGGTGCACCCAATTGTCGCCCCTTAGCCAATCTCGCTCAAAAGTTGAAACGTACTTCAACCAATGAAAAGGCACATCGAACAATAGGATACAAAAGGGAGGTTCCTGGAAAAATCTCTACTCCGACGATCGTCGACCAGTAGTGGTCACTGTGCTTGAGAGTGACCATCACAGGTGTCGCACGATCTTTGCGCCGATCATTTTGGTAGGCTAGCTCACTATCAGAGGGGAGCGGTGACCGAAAGCGCCTCGTGGATACGCGACGCGCGTGATAGATTCAGTTTCTCATTTTCGGGAAGTTCAGCGACCGAACCATCAATTCTGTTCATCGAGATAGGGCTCGGACCGACTCCAGCTGCTCTTGATCTCGAATTCAACCGTACGGTCGATCATGCTTTGAACGATCGCCTTACAATCAACTTGGGCTAATCCAAGAACGCCGTATGCTACCAATTCATCTTCCAATATTGCGGCCATAATCGATACAACACTCATTCGCTTCGCTCCATCGTGTGTGGGCTATAGAAGCGCGACACGAATATGCACTCACTCGTCGATGTCTGAATCATGAAACGGCAATGCCACACCTGCTACCTCGCAGACTGCTTCTATCAGGGAGCGAACCGCTTTTGCTTCCCAATCGATTTGGTCAAGGTCTTCTTCCCAATACTGGGATAGAACATGGGCGGCGTGCCGCGCCTTTACGCCCAATCCCACGATCGTCGATGCTGGCGTTTGTATGATCTCCTGCTCGATCGGATAGAGACGCAGAAGAATCGTTTCCATTCGGCCTGTCGCGGCTTCATCAGGGGGGCGTTGCCCAAAAGAGAACTCCCCGTCGCGCTGTTCAGGTACCTCGCCAGCAGCCTGAATTCGATTGCGATGCAACGAATCGAGCGCCTCTAGCTCTGCGCATAACTCGGTGAATTGCTGTTCAAGCGCGAGGAGAGGAGCGTCTTCCGGCTGAGGTGCCAGAGGGTGAGCCGACAATTCGTCAGCGCTAGTCTTCCAGGAGTGGTTGATCATTGGCCACTCCGCACGCGCTTGGTCGCACGACCACTTGTCAGGATTGTGAACCGCATGGCGGCATGCTTCCGGGCGACGCGGATATCTGTGGGAGAGGCGCGCGCCAAGGTTTGCCCGCAGGGGGCTCGATGTTACGCTACTAGAGTAATCCAGAGTCCCTGACGTGTCAACACCTCAGGTGCAAAATTTTACCCTCGAGGCGTAATGTTGACCAGCGAACAAATCCGGGCAGCTCGCGCAATGCTGCGGATTGAACAGCGCGACCTAGCAGAGAAATCCGGCGTCTCGCTGGAAACGATCAAACGGATTGAACGAACTCCGGGCCCAATATCGGCGTACACCGGCACCGTAGACAAGCTGCGGCGGGCCTTGGAGCTAGCAGGAATAGAGTTCAGTAACGGCGGTCAGCCTGGCGTGCGCTTGACTTCGGCAGCAGCAAAGCAGGTCAATCGATCGGACTGAGAAACTGCGCCCATCTGTGCCTCGTAGCGCGGTTCAGCTGGTGGAGCACCAAGTTCACCGGCGCACGCCGGGAAGGTCAGCCTTTGATTGCGTGCACAAGCACCACATAACCTCGGTCAGCCATAATCCGCGACCGATGCTCGTGCCTTCCTGCCTTTTCTGCAATCGGCCGCCCGGGCCGGACACCAAGCCCGAACACATCCTGCTCGACGCGCTTGGTGGTCAGATGACGACCGGGCGGGTGTGACCTTGCCCCCAAGTTTTATCCAGATCTGAGTTCGTTCGGGCGGTTGGATGTGCCCATCCGGGCGGTGGTAGCGACGGGAGCTGGCGCGGAGCTCTCGACATGGCGCAGCGCCAGATCCCGACGCGGATTGCAGGTGGCGGCGAACTCGGATGGCGTCTTCCATCCGAGCTGGGAGTGCGGTCGAGCGTCGTTATAGTCGGCCTGCCAGCATCGGAGCGGAACGCGGATAGCTCGGTAAGCATCGGATTGACGCGCGTTCGGTCGATCACATCGACAAGCTTTCTCTCGCACATCGCCGCCTCGATCGGGATGCCGGAAGAGAAGCTGCGCGCGCAGATGGCGTCTGCCGCCAGCTCGATACCGAACAGCAGCCCAACACCATCCACTTTCCGTATTATTCGGCGACGTCGATCCCTTTCGGTCGGCGGTGAAGTCAGGCCTCGTCCTTTGGGCGACCAGCGTCGGAATCGACGAGGTGCAAGGCGAGCCGTACCATGCCCCCTGGCATTTTGTGACCAGCGGCGGCGAGGTCTTCTATCGGTCGAACACGAAACTCGATACGCGGCCCCTGGCGGTTCTGGGCGGGATCGTCCCGACCTACGGCCCGGTGTGCAATCTGATGCATGTGGAGAGTAACGCGGCTGGGTGCCTGGTCGGGCATCTCACGCTCTTCGATCTGGTCGCCTTTCAGGCCGTGCTCGCCGACGCAGGCGGCACGCCCGACCGCAAGATGACGCTGGTGTCGAATGCCGAAAAGCCAGAGATTTGGTCAACAACCGTCGGCGCCGATCTCCCGTCTGAATGGCTGGCTGCCCCGGAATACCGGCTCAACGACGCACGGGCACGCCTCACTGGTTTGATGTCGCACTGCACCAAGTCAGGAAAGTTTGCGGAGTTCGAGCGCATCATCTGGAGTGTGCTCGAGAGGAGCGGTCTGCGCGAAGGCGATCCGATTCCAGTCGAGTTGACCGACAAGATCAGCGACGAAATCGCGTATTCCTCTTGCCTTTGGCGGAAATAGCCAAGGAGCGCATCAGCGTCACAGCAACATCCCGATCCCGGCTCGCGGCCTACCGGTGTCCCACGATAGATGACGCTCCGCGCGCGTGATGACGCGGGTCGCCGCGGCATCTACGTAAAAATTAAGTCCTCAAACCAGAACGCCGGCAGTCAGGAGCGGCGCAAGCTAGCGAGCGCTGCGCACATGATTCTCGCCAACGAAAAGCGAGTCTATAGCCAATACCATGGCCAGCCGATTACCGCGATCAGGTGCGAAGTTCCGATGCCCGTGTTGCAGAAGATCGAGATGATCGTTTTGGTGGTGGTGACGCAGGTTACGCGGCTGATGAAGAGCGAAAAGACGATCGAGTGGAGCACGCCGATCATGAGATAGATTGTGAAGATGCCATAGGCGGCGATACCAAGGAGATCTGTGAACCGTAACCGCAAACGTGCAACAACTTCCGGCGCCGGCGGCCTAGCCGTTGGCCTTTGAGGCGAGGCATCGTCCGCGTGCTGCGGTTGGGGCTGCCGCTGCGGTTGTGGATTGACAGGTGGCGATGGGCGTGGCCGCGGCGCGGGAGCAACGGGCGGCTCCTTCGGACGCGGGCGCGGCGGCGGCGATGGGCGCACGATCGGCTCGGCCTTTGGCGGCACAGGGCGCGCGGGTTCGGCGACATCCTCCGGAATCTCGATGTCAGGAAAATCAGGCGGATCGATTGGAGCGGGTCGCGGCGGTGCGGGCCGAGGGGGCGGTGGCGCGGGAACGGCCTCGCACTTATGCGGCTCATTGTTTTCGAACGGCACCCACTGTCCGTGGGGCATCTGCCGCATGTTGATCCAGCGGCTGCAGCTTCGGCAGCGGCGGCTGTAAGAGCTAGCCATGCAGACCGGCCTGCGTGAGGAATGTACTGGCCGCCACGCGGGTTTTACAGGACGTCTTCAGATAACTGACGACCAGGTTCGAAGAGGCTCTCGTCAACGCAACATAGAAAAGGCGCCGTTCATCCTCGACGGGCGCGCGTTTGTGGGGAATGAGCCCTTCGTTGCAGCTGGTCAGGATTACGGTGTGCCATTGCAGCCCCTTGGCCTTGAAGTAGGTCGCCAGCGCGACGCCATCTTGCTCTTCGCCCGTCTTGGCCTCTTTTGCGCGCTTGAGGGCGTTGTCCACGGTGTCGACGAAAGCATCGACGCGGCCGCGGAAGCTAGCGGCCAATTCGTAGACTTCACCAAGGGGGACTTCGTTATCGATCACGTCCTCGAGGCTGCCGACCATGCCGCGAAGCCCCCGGAAATCCTTGGCAAGAATATCCAGCGTCTTGAAGAGTGTGGGCGCCTTCGCGACGTCCTGCATGACGGAGGCAAAACGGCTTTCCCGGAGCTTCGGCAGGAGGGTTAACACAGATCGACCTGCTAGTGCGTCAAAGAAAGAAGGCACGGCCTCGAAGGCCCTTTCGAGCCTCGCCAGGATCCGTTCATCAACGTACTGAAAATATGACCTTAGGCTCAGGACCGCGTCAGCCGGGTCCGGCTGCTGGTTCTTGCTGAGGGCCAGCTTTGCACGCAACACACCAAGCAGTTTCTCCAACTCATTGTTGTGCAGAATGTTGTCCTGTTCACGAACGTTGTAGGGAATGTCGCGGAGGATGAACTGCAACTGGATCGGCAGGCTCTGGGCGTTGGTGCGGTAGAGCACGGCGAAGTCAGAGAATTTGAGCTCCTTGTTGCGCCGGCGTACCCGTTCGATGGTCGTGGCGATCATCTTGGCTTCGGCAGTGGCCGTCGTTGACTCGATCACCTTGATGGAGGCATCGTCTAAACGGTGCGCGATAGGATTCTTCTCGACGCGCCATTGGTTATGGCGGATCAGTCGCGTAGCGTGGTCGACGATATTGCGGGGGCAGCGGTAGTTGCGTTTGAGCTCGAAGCTTTCGACCTGACGTCCGAGGTGTTTTTCGAGTTCGATGATGTAACGCGGCGTACAGCCCCGGAAGCCATAGATGGCCTGATCATCGTCCCCGGTGATGACCAGCCGCGCCCGCTGAGCGATCAGGGACACAAAATCGAAATCCAGCTCGTTGATATCCTGGAATTCGTCGACGATGATTTCGTCAAACTGGTGTTGGGCGAGTGAAAGGACGTTGGGGGACGAGTCCAGGCATTTGACGGCGCGGAGCTTCTGGTCATCAAAGTCCATGCGCCGCTCGCGCTGGAGCAGGCGTTCGTATTCCTTGAACATCCAGTAAACGGCCTGAATGACGAGTTTCTTTTCGTCGGAGGTTGATCCGGATTGGAAAAAGACCTCACCGGCTTTGCTGGTGAGCATGAAATCCGCGAATTTCTGCGGAACAGTCGCGCGCGGGTCGAAGAGGGCATTTTTCAAGAGGCCAAAAAATTCACTGTAGAAGCGGAATCGAAGAGAGGCTGGCAGGGCGTCGTGCCGCTTACGGCCCTCGTCTGTCGAGGCGAGGGTGTCCTTCAGCTCTTTGATCAATCGCCAGACACGAGGCGCTTCGATGATCTGCTTGTGCTCGGCGTGAAAATGGTCGCGCAAAATCTTGTAGCCGAACGCGTTCAACGTACTTATCTGGAAGTTCTGGTGCGGCGCGGAGAGGCCGGAAAGCTGCTCCGTGACCTTCTCCCGTAGGGCCCTGACGGCGGAGTTATCGAATGTCAGACAGAGGATGCGCTCGGGACGGGTACCCATTTTGGCGAGATGCAGCACCCTGTTGATGATGGTCTGGGTTTTTCCTGAGCCGGCCGGCGCGATCAGCCGAATGGTGTGATGGGGTGCATGGATGAGCGAGAGTTGGTCGGCATCCGCGGCAGGCTGGAAAGCTTTCAGTGCGGGCCCAGCATCAAGTTCGACCTCGCGCAGCCGTTGCTCGAGCTGACGTTCGAGCTCTTCGCGGACATCGAAGTCGGCGAACTCGTCGTCCAGCGACAGCGTGGGCCTGATGCGGGTTACCGTCCCCATGTGTCGGCTCCTGCAAGAACCAAAGTATC
Source organism: Bradyrhizobium oligotrophicum S58 (assembly GCF_000344805.1). Classification (NCBI taxonomy): domain Bacteria; kingdom Pseudomonadati; phylum Pseudomonadota; class Alphaproteobacteria; order Hyphomicrobiales; family Nitrobacteraceae; genus Bradyrhizobium; species Bradyrhizobium oligotrophicum. The sequence continues at coordinate 3,996,688 of NC_020453.1, forward strand.
GATAGGCTTGGAAAAATAATAATTTAGAGCAACCCTGTGTTGTTTTTGCAAGGCAATCTGACAAGCGAAAGGATGCGGCAATGTCCGGAGGAAAATCGTTCCGGATGGTCGAAGCCCGTGGAGAGCTGATGATCCGCAAGGTGCAGAACAAGACCCCACATCTGAACCTGTGTGGGGCTCTCCTGTCGACGGCGGTATTGAAATGCTAGACCCGCTCACGTATTGAAGGACGCCCGCGACATCCCGCCGATTGCTTTAGCCCAAACACGCGTCCTCTCGAAAACGGAAATAAGCAAGTGAAGAGCGGGAAGGCGTGGACAAACACGCCTTCATCCGCAGATTGCATTCCTTGAAATTGTGTGTCATTATGGCGTTTTTGGAGGAATGGTCCCATGCGTGTCAAAGTCGCGCTTATCTGGATCGTTTTGGCGATCTCACTGGGTATCTTAGCTACCGTTTCATCACCCGTTTTTGTTGCTGACACCGCCCTGGCGGGGTGCGGGCAGCGGTGCTGATCGTCCCCCGAAGCTGCAGCATCTATGGTCAATCGTTCTCCATCGCGAGTTTCTTTTGCAGGGCCTCCTTAAAATCGTCGGTCATGATCCCAGCAAGCAGATAGAGTTCGTGGCTGGGGACGTAATTCAGTTCTCTAATCGCGCGATCCAGGTCTGCCATCGCCTGGCTGGTCAGAAGGCTCTTTTCTGGATCCGGCCGCCCCAGTGCATACACCGTCCGCGCGACAGCATATTTGAATAGAGAGGCGCCATAGGTTTCCAACCGGCGGTTCGACAGTTTTTCCAACGCGGCCTTCGCTTCGTCGATCTTGCCCTGTTGTAGGAAAATATAGGCGCGGGTGTCCAAGAGATTGTTGTAAGGGTCGACCGACAAGCTTTGAGCGGCGGTCGGCTCGCTGCGCAAGCTCTCATAGATCGCCGCCGCCTCTTCGCCGACCTTGGCCGCGGAGTCGAGGTCGATGCCGTAGATCGCATAGGTCCACGCCAGATCATTCAATCGAACTGCACGATCGATCGGCTTTTCGTCCGGCGGAGCCGTCAGGCTGCGGGCGACGTCGTCCTGGTAGGTTCTGGCCTGCCTCAGGGCCTCGCGCGGATAGTCTTTGGCTAACTGCTCGATCGTCTTGCGAGACCAGCCGAACGCGAGCCACCATGCGGTGCCGGTGAAATTCGGGGATCTTCCCATCAGTTTCACGTGCCAGAACGATGTCGAACGCAGGTCGGTATCCGAGAAATCGGCCTCGCTGAGGCGGGCTCTGTCGAATAGCGACCGATAGAGTTTGGCGTTGGCGAACGAGCTCGAGGTGATCACAGCGCCGTCAAAGCGCGCAAAGGATAGATCCGAGGCGACGAAGTTCACTCCGTTCAGCGTGGCCTGGCTGAAGGCCGAGTTCGATAGCACCGCGCGATCGAACACGACCCTATGCAGGGTGGAGTTGACGAAATCGCCGACAGCGAGCGGACGGCGCTGACTGTAGAGACCTGCGAGGTCGAGATCCCTCACCTCCCGGTTCTGCAGCGAGATCGGCAGGTTTTGGTCCGCCAGATCGTTGAGGTGGGCTTGTAGCGCGCCGTTGGGTGTGCGCGGCAGCGACAGCGCGATCTGTTCGTTCTGTAGATGCTGCAATCTGTCGGACCGCCACCAAGCCATGGCAAGCACGACACACGCAAGCAGCCCCGCGGTCAGAGCCATTCTCGCCCAGCGGTCGCGACGCCCTCGACCCAGACTTGCGGCGACATAGTCACTTTCCACGGCGTCGAGATCGCCGTAGTCAGCCAGCGCTCTCTTGGCGAGCAGCTCGGGCGCTAAATCTTTCGCCCGCCGGCCGTTGCTCTGCCAGAAATTCGCTCGCGCGGCGAATTTCTGTCGCTGGGCGATCCAATCCTGCAGGACCGGCCATTCCCGGGTCAAGGTATCGAAGCGCAAGGTAAGCCGTGAGGAGCCGCCGTAGTCGACCTGCGTGACTAGTCCGGTTTGGATCAGCACGTCGAGCACGGCTGCCACCCGATCGGGCGCGTCAAGCGTCGCCAGAGCTTTGCGCTCCACCACTGCCAAGGTGACGCCGCCGTCCTCCGGCCCCCGTTTCACCAAGCGCAGCAAAATTCGACGGGCGATCTCCCGTTCCGGCGCGCTGAAGCTGGCCAGAGTGATTTCCGCGTCGTGCACTGCCTGCTTGATGAGCGCTGAATCGAAGCCGCGAAGCGAGTTGCGACCGCCGACCCGACGCCGCGATGGCGACGTCCCCGACAGCGCATAGTATTTGGAGCTCCAGAAATCAATCAGCGCCTGTGCGCTCTTACGCTCGGCGGGGCTGTCCAGCACCGCGCCGGTTTCGGTCGCGCGAGCAATGAACTGGGCGATGTGTTCGATCTGCGACATCGCATTGTCCGGCAGTGCCTCGGCATCGGGCAAGCTGTCAATCAGCACGTCGCTCTCGTGCTGCAGTTGCTGCAACGAGACGAACGGCTCCTGCTGCGGCGTTTGAGGCGATCCCGAGACGTTCTCATCGTGCGCTGTCGACTGCATCAGCCTTGTCCTGCTGCTTGCGTGGGTTGCTGCCGAAGCTTGGTCAGAACGGTCAATGGCAGGCCGAACGGCACGATCCGGCGACACAGCCGGTTTAGCTCGTCATCGACGTCGATGAAGCGGTCGACGCAGGTCTTGTAGAAATCCACGAACTGATTATCGAGCTTCTCGGCGCTGGTGGCCAGCCTCGGCTCCGGCGGCGGCGTGTCGGCCATCCAGGGTTTCATCATCGCCGTGAGATCGGCCGCCCAAAGCTCGCTCGGGAAGGTTCCGCAGAGCCCGACAAGCTGATTCCTGAATAGCTTCCACGAGGTGAACTTGGCTTGCGGTTGATGTTTGGTGCGCTCGTTCCTGGCGGCCTCGAGCGCCGTATTTAGCTCCTGCCATTCGTCGTGTTCGGCGACCAGCCCCGACAGCCGCGCGCGCAGCCGTCCGACCGCGACATAGCCGTCCTTCAACCGTTGCAGCGCATCCGGCTGTAGGACGTCTCCAAGCTGTTGCTCGACCAGACGCATGGTGTCGCCGAGATTGTCCAGGCGGACGAACTTTGCGGTTTCTACCAGGTCACGGTTCAGCTCAGTTGCCGCAGACAGTGTCTGTTCCAGCCGATCGGGCACTCCGAACAGCTTGGAGTCGTCGACGGGGTCTTCGGCCTGGGGAAAGATCACGCTTTTCAAAATCGCGGCGCAATCATCCAGCTCCTGGATCCAGACCCGCTCGCGGTCGGCGGTCGGAAGCCCGGCGAGCTGTGACGTCGCGGTAGTAACCGCGGCATGCAGGAACCGGACGTGGTCGCGCACATAGCTGTTGACCGCTTCGCCGTCTTTCATGCGATTGACGGTTTCGCTGATCTGCTCAAATTTTTCCTGCACGTCATGCAGGCAGCTGTGCAGCTCCTTGTATTTCGCCAGGATGCTGATTTGCTGCCGGGTGCGCTCGAAATCCGCGCGATAGCTGCGGATAATCGATTGGAATTCCGCTCGGTCGCGCAGCACCGTGAGCTCGGTCAAAGCGATTCCGATGGTGTCGGCGAGGCAATCGTCGTGAGTGTCTTGGACCTGAGTATGGTCGTCGACGGGCTCCAAAGCATAGGGTGAGATATCGCTGGCGAACGCTTTGAGTTCGTTGGTCGGCCGCGCCGCCAACACGCCGCGCAGCAGCACGCCAATGGTGCCCGGTCCCTGCTGCTGCAGAATTTCCAGCAAGCCCGTTGCGTATTCGGTCAAGGATCGTGCCGCAGGCAGGCTGCGTTCAGCCTCGGCTCCGAGCGAGAACCGCACGACACGGCGCAGGCTGGTAAGATCGCTGGCGAATGCGACATCGAGCAGCGGCAGCAGCTTTTCGATCTGCGCGGGGGTGATGATGACGGTCTGCGCTGGTCCCGGCCGCAGACTCAAAATCGTTGGCGCCAGCGCAACGATGTCGGCGGCGCTGCAGGCGTAGAGCGTGCCGGCCGCGGAGGTGCCAGCCCGCATCAGTGCAAAGCGCATCAGTCCGACTACCGCTGCCCCGACGATCACCGGCGCGCCCGAGAGACCTTGTGGCGCAGCACCGGGCGCGGCAGCTTCCTGGCTGAACAACTGCAGCACCGGGCGATAGGGCACTTGTCCCTTGGGAAAGAAATTGGTGAGCTGGGCATTGGGATCGCGGATCTTGCCGCTCCAGACCATGCCGTCGACGAACTGAGTGTCCGGGTAGCCGAACGATGTGAACACGTCCCCGGGATAGGACAACTCGCGCAGGACAAGGGTGGGGCGGGTTGCCAGCGGCTTGGCGTCGACACAGCGAAGCAGCGCGCAATCAGCGTCCCGGTTGACGGCCTGCACCACGGCCTTGATCGGAGGATCGATGCCCGGAAAGTGCAGCTGGATCGCGCCCGGCGGGAAGCTTGGCGGGTCGTCATCGCGGTTGGCAACGACGTGAAGCGCCGTGGCCACGAGGTCGGGGGCGACGAGAAAGCCGGTGCCACGCACCTCGGCGCCGTCGATGGTGATCCGGGCGATGGAGTCGCGAAATTCATCCATGCGCTCACCCCGATACTCCGCGGACCGGTCTCCCTGCGCCCACCACGGGCGGGCTCACTGCGCACTCCGCGCAGTAAATGGCAGCAACTCCGCCGACGCCACCTTGCCGTCCGTTCCCACTTGCAAATGCACATAGGTCGGCGTGAAAACCGTGTAGGGCGAAAAATCGCCGGACTTCATGTGGTCGACGAAGGTTTCGAGGGCCGTCAGCGCCTCGCTCTCGGACCGGAATGTCTCGGCCGGAAATCGCAACACGTCGGCCCAGGTGCCGGAATTGAGATAAAGCCCGCCATTGGCGAGCGGCACCCGCTTGGCCAGGTGCGTGTGGCCAAACACGACGTAGCGGAAGCCGCCCTTCGCTGCGAGGTCCGTTGCGGCGTTGAGATATTCGGTGGCGGTTTCCTTGTCCTGATCGAACGCCTGGGTATTCTGCAAGGCTCGAATCGCCTCGAGCAGGGCCGGCAGTCGCGTAGTGTAGGGTTTCGAAGATCGCCCGAACAGCAAGGCGGCGAAGCCGAACACGCGACGCACCGTTTCCCCCGCGGAAATGTCGGTGCTGATCGCCGCCAGTGGATCGATGGCAGCGACCTGCGAGTCGATGTCGCGCAGAAAGGCGGCGGCATTCTCGCTTCCGAGTGCCGCGCTCAGGGTCAGCTTCAGCGCCTGCTCGGCATCCGCGCGCGGTGGCTGCTCTGCAGGACCGCCTGTGGCGATGTCGCCGCCAAGCCCTCCGCGATATGCCCCCGCGGCGAGATTGTCGCCCTCCAGCGCGCGCAACGGGCTATTGGCGCTGATATCGGATCCGAGCCGAGGCGTCACCGCATCGCGCAATCCGTGGCGGCGCGAGCGTGCGAGCAGCATCGCTACCTTGCCGATCTGAGCACGAAAGCCGGGCTCGAGCGCCAGCAGCATCGGCACTACCGCTTCGGTCTCGGGCTTCAACAGATCGATGAACGGATAGTCCACCTTGATAGGGTTTATCACAGTTGTGACCATATCGCTGCCGGGCGGCGGGCCGAACGCATAGTCCTCGGGGATCGGGAGCCGTCGCGACTGAAACGATCGCACGTGACGCAGCGCGTCGTAGTCGACTTGGTTCCAGGCGTCGTAGCGGTTTCCGTGCTCGATCAGCGCGTCTCCGACGATATACGCCTCGCCGTCGAACAAGAACTCGAAATCATGGTGCGCCTTCACCCCAAGGGCCGTCCGCAACGCATCACGGATCGCCGGCAAGCTCAGCTCAATGTCGTGATTGCCGAGTAGCACCGTCAACCGCCCACCGGCGTCGAGATACGCCGACAGAGCTTCAAATACCTGGCGGTCCCGCCGCACAATAGACTTGAACTTCTCGGCCGCGGCCTGCGGGTCCGCGGTAAACGAAGACCACGTAGCGGCGGCGGGCGGCGGTCGATCGCACTCCGCCAGAAAATCCACGGTATCACCGTTCAGCACGATTTCGCTGGGGCCGCTATCAGCGATGGCCGCGGTTCGCTCTGCTACGAACTGTGCAATCGCGTCGGCGCGCGTGCAGAGGCGGAATCCGCGCGCTCCCGCAGTCGGCGGATCCGGATAAGCTCCTCCCAGATGCAGGTCGGAAATGATGAAGACAGAGCGCAAGCGACGCGTCCTCAGTGCCAAATTACTGAGCGGTAACAATCAACTGAGTCTGCAATCCGGGGTGGTAAAGGTCAAGTGATAAACTGGTGGGAGGATACGATCGAGCCGACTCCTACCGATGAACCTTTTGCATGGCCAGCGCAACCTATCCAAATGTGCCTGGCGCGACCGGTGCGCCGGCATATCTGCTGATCGTGATAAGCGTTGACGATCGCGGCGCCCCCAGTCAGCAGGCCGACCTCAGTGCGCTTCCGGGCCGCGTTGGCGTCCGTTCAAGTTGGGCGCCACCGGCAAGCCAAGGTGCTGGTATCGGTCGCTCCTCCACTCCAGGCAATGTCCGGACTTTCACGCCTCTTGCAACTTTGAACTGTTCGTACGCATGATAGTATATGGTGATTTTTGATTGCGGGTCAAGGTAACTACTCACAGTGATAGAGCGGTGGTGCTGCTAGCAGCTTGTCAGTAGCTACCGTGACACAAGGTGGAGCATGGCATGCCCGATGGCGACGAGGCGCTTAGCAGCGCGCCAGAAAGCACGGAAGGCCTGCCGACGGGCCGCAAGATCGTGCTGTTCGTAGACGGTACCGGCAATGCATTCTCCACTCAGGAATCCAATATTTGGCGGCTCTATGAGGCGCTCGACCGCACTCAGACTGATCAAATTGCTTATTATATCAAAGGCGTTGGAACGGCCGGCTGGCGTCCCTGGGCGATACTCGACGGCGCCACTGGCATTGGGGTGCCGGGAAATGTCCGCACGTTGTATCGCTTCCTGTGCTGGAATTGGCGGCCGAGCGATCAGATATACATTTTTGGATTCAGCCGGGGCGCATTCACGGCCCGCACACTGGCGGCGCTGATCGCTAGCGAGGGCTTCGTTCCGGCCGAGATCGACGACACGCCGGTTTCGCACAAACAAATGCAGCGTTACGCCATGGCTGCTTGGCGCAATTACCGCAGCAAGACGATTCCGTGGACGCAGAGTTTGCCTACGATCTGGATCGCCCGCGCGGTGCGCGATATCGTCGTGCGAGTGCTTGGCGGCTTGCGGAAAGACCTTTCCTACGCGGAATTACGCTCCTGTATGGGGGCCGAACGCCGCGACGTGCGGATCGCGTTTATCGGACTTTTCGATACGGTCGAGGCGTTCGGTGTCCCGATCGAGGAACTGCGCGGCGCGATCGACTGGGCGATCTGGCCGATTTCGTTCCGCAACCGTGTTCTGTCCGACAAGGTCAGACGCGCCCGGCACGCGCTTTCGCTGGATGACGAACGTGCCACGTTTCAGCCGATCCGCTTCGACCGCAGCAAGGAGGTGGATCCTGCGCGGATCGTCGAGGTATGGTTCAGCGGGGTGCACTCCGATGTCGGAGGCGGCTACCCGGACGGCACGCTGTCTTACGTTCCGCTGGTCTGGATGACCGAACAGCTCGGGTCGGAGCTGCGCTTTCAACCCGGTCAGATCGAACGGTTCTGCGCCTATCAGTCGCCGCTCGGTCCGATGCATGATTCGCGCAGCGGCCCGGCGGTTCTATATCGCTACAGCCCCCGCGTGATCGGCGACGGCGAACAGGACGGCGGTCCGCCGGTGGTCGACCACAGCGTAGTCGAGCGTATGCAGCGAGGCTGCGACAACTATGCGCCGATCATGCTGCCAGCAAATGCCAAAGTGCTGATGCCGAGCGGCGAGGTCGTCGCCATGACCGACAGGCCGCAGCGCGCGGCGCTGAGGTTCAGCAAAGCCGCGCATCACGCCGAGGCGGCGGGTACTGCGGCGGCTATTGAAGCCGTCTCGACCATGCCGGCGCCCAATCAAGAAATGGCCGAGCAGGCGTGTGATACGGTCTTCTGGCGGCGCGTGGCGTATTTCGCGCTGCTGTGGTTGCTGGGCGCGATCGTCGCATGGCCGCTGATCGCCGAGAGCTTGGAGAAGCAGGCATTTGTTGGCCGGCCTTGGCTGTCGGCCATCTCCAACGGCATCAGCAGCGTCATCGCCTCGGCGGCCACCATGCTCGCGGCGATCGTTCCAAGTTATCTTACGCCCTGGCTCAACGCTGCGAGGACGCATCCGCTGACCACGATGCTGATCGTGCTGGGTGCGATTGCAGCTTGGCGGGCGGGTAGCTTCCTGCGCGACCGCATTCAGGAGCGAGCCCGGCTGGCCTGGAACCGGCCCGGCCGCAATGTCGCGGATCCGGGACGGTCTGGTGTGTTGCTCAGGATTGCGCGGTTCGTGCGCAAATCCGCCGCCGTGCGATCAATCTATTGGTTCGTCACCACCCTGGTCTTTCCCGGGCTGTTTCTGTTGCTGATTGCCTGCGTCGCGCTTGTGTGGGCCGGGCGCGGCTATTTCAATTGGCAAGCGGGAGCCGGTCGGCTCTGCCGCAGCGAGAGCTTCGCCAGCCCGAGCATTCCGGCAACTCCGATCACCGAAGCAGTCAGCGCCCGCCGTGGCTTCGACATCAAGTCTCTCTGCTGGTCCACCGGCCTTGCGGTCGAGAAAGGTCTTAAATATCGCATCTGGATCAGCATTCGAGAGCCCTGGTTCGACCGCACGATCATGTCGGGGGTGGGCGGATTCCAGATCTCCGATGTACGTCATCTGGCGGCGTTACCCATGCTTCGGAACTACGGGGCAAACTGGTTTCAACCGGTGTTGCGGATAGGGTCGCAGAGCTCAACTGAGCTGCCCCTCGTTGCGCTCAACGGCATGGCTGCGGATCGTCTGCCGCGCACGGCCCCCGACGGCACCGCACGTCCTATACACGTAGAGGACATCGACCATGTTCCGGCGGAGCTTGGCAACGCCCTGAAACAGCTGGGCTGGTTCAATCCGATCCCGCTCAGCGCGCTGCCAGCGGCACGCGAGATCTGGAAACAGCAGGATTTTGCCGAGACGATGGTGGCGGAATTCGTGGCACCGGACAGCGGCGAACTCTTCCTCTATGTCAACGACGCCGTGCAAATCTTCCCGATCGGCAAGCCTTTCGAGTTGTTTTACGACAACAACAGCGGTAGCGCGGATATACAGGTTCAAAGGCTACCCCTGCCGCCGCCACCGCAGTGAATTTCTAATGGGTTGTTCTCACAGATCGGTCGGAGCCCGATCGTCATTGGCCGAAAGGGGAGGCTGGCGTAGCGGGACTTTCCGGCGCTTGTTTGAGTATCCATCGCCGCCGGTTTGGGACACTGGAACTTCGTTCCGCGTCGTCGAAGGACCGGATAGCCTCACATTGACGATTAACCACGGGAAGTCCTTCCTTCAGGGAACTTCCGGCCGCCTTGAAGTATATCACAGGATGATATATGTTGGGTGATAGCCAATTGGCCGTCCTGATTGACCAAGCGGGCGTTTGGCAGATGCCGAATGGCTGGCAGTCGTCATCCGGGCGGAGTGGTGTGATATTACCACGGGGCAACCTCACGCATTGTCCTACGCGCTGATCCTGCAAGACGAGCGCAGACAACGGTTGTTGGGCTTCGACAATTCTCATGGTTTTGATGGAGCGGGCGATGACGATCCCTTTGACCACGAACACCGCTTTGGGTTGTTTGGGCAACGCTTCCGATATGAATTCAAGTCGCCCGCTGCGTTGTTGACCGACTTCTTTGAGCGCGTCGAACAGGCCTGCAAGATCAGAAATGTGCCTTTCGAGTTCGAGGAGAGGGATCCATGAGCAAGCTCATTTCAGGGCAAACGCTGCGAGACCGGCTCCTCGAGCGCGTGAAGAGCCCCCCCGCCATCCCCTCTGAGGCTTGGGTGCAAGTCCTTGCCGCTCCCGGCAATCGCGAGCTCCTGGGGCTCATTGCACAGCGGCATCCACAAAGCATTAGCGAACTGTCGGAGCTGGCAGGCCGGGCGCAACCCAATGTCAGCCGATCTTTGACTGCGCTCATCCAGGCCGGACTGGTCGAAGTCAAATCGCAAGGCCGTGCGTCCGTCCCGAGCCTGACCGCGCTTGGAGGCGAAAAGGCACGAGATTTCGGCTTGATCGAACTTGTTCGCGAACCGGAGATGACGCCGTCCGATGACGGCGTCACGTTGGACGCGCCGCGTCTGTCGATCTCCTTCGAAGGCAAGGAGACCGACAGCAATGCCATCCCCGGAGACCTGGTGTTGACAATCCCGCCACGGGCAAATCACGACTTGGTCGTCGCGAAACAAGGCGGGGACCTCAACACGATCGTCCTGCGCATACTCGATCAATGGTGGAGAATCCTCTACCGGCGTGACGCGCCCTATAAGGTAGGCGAATTCAGCGCCTTAGAAGCCCCGTCCACGCGACAGGTATTGTTTGCGGTTAGATCCATGGGCAATCGCATCGAACAGATCGTGCGCTGGGGCGGTGAGGGGCCGTCGGCCCAGGAGCAGCCCCCACAAACCGTCTCGCTCAGCACCTTCGAACAGAATCTGCTGAACGATGTTGTGCGGCCCACGGCGAAAGAACTGCGCAGCCGCAGCCGCTTCGATCGGCCGATCCAATCCAAACTCGCACGCCTGGAGGACACCCTGTCCTACGAGGAGGACTCGGCCTTTGCACGCACCGCCGGTTCGCTTGGAGAGTCTCCTTATGGCCTGACTGACACATGGGCGCAGAAGATCCGTGATCTCATCACTGAAATTCCCGACGAGGAATCGCGGTTGGATTTCTGCTCGGCGGTCTTGCGAGATGGAATTGAGGATGCGGAGGTTTGGACACATGCGGCGATCGCCAAACAAGGCGATCGAAACGTCATGCCCGAATTGCGAACGTTCTCGGATGTGCTTCGCGAGACGCCCTTAGAGTCCAACGCGCGCCCATATCAGCGCGGGACCAACATGGCGAAGAAGCTTCGCAGGCATCTTAACTGGACGTTAGAGACAAGGGTTGAAGACGTGGCCAAGCTGGCGGCGATCTTTGGTGCCAGGCAATTCGAACCAAGTCCGGTGGCTCCGGGCGCCCTGCGGGCTTTTCAGACTCAGACTAACAGTGCCCCCACGATCGTCGTTCAAACCGAAAACGCAGCTAACACCAAGTTCATTCTGGCAAGGGCGATTGGCGACTTTCTTGTCTTTCGAAGTAAGACGTCGTGCGTCGCCAATCTCTATACCGATCGGCAGGCGGTCGGGCGCGCTTTTGCGGCCGAGTTTATAGCTCCCGCCGAGAGCGTCGTTCGTATGATCGAAGAGGATGACCGATCGGTCGAGCGTATCGCAGATCACTATGGAGCCCCCCCGGAGGTCATCCGTCGTCAGTACGGCAACAATTACCGACGCTTTGTCGAGGCGTAACTCGTTCTACAATGAGCGGCACCGGCAAGCGATAAACCAAGCGGCGAGTGAAAAGGTGTCTGCCGCCGGCATGCGACTGTGTAGTGAAGATTGGCAATTCATAGCCGTACGCGGCGCGCAGCGAACCAACGCATCGATGTCGCAACCTTCACGGTTCACTCCGATGCGACCCGACGCCGAGCTGCATCCGCAATTCCGTGGCCTTCCCGCGCGCCAAAACCGCCGGCCGCAAGTTTCTTTACTCTCCACCACGACAGCTCGACTTTCCGGCTTCCGTTCTGCACTTGCTCGTTGCTTTTCGTTCGACGGATCTGCGTGCGGCGCCATTGCGCGACGCAAGGCGACGATGTTAGGCTTTGGGATGCGTCGTGAAATTGTTCGATCTGAAAGAAGCAGCGAAGCGGCTCGGTGTTTCTGTCGATCATGTGCGGGCGCTCGTCGATGATGGACGTTTGCGGTACGTCAACATCGGCCGCGGCAGGAAGCGCCCACGCTATCGCTTTGCCGACGCGGATTTGAACGAGTTCATTGAGGCTAACCGCGCGCGCGAGGTAGCTCCGTGTCCGTCTTCAGGGTCAAGAAAAGCCCGTATTACCAGTTCGACTTCGTGCTCCGTGGCCATCGGTTTTACGGCTCAACGGAATGCTCGGTCCGCAAAGAAGCCGCAAAAGTTGAAGCCGTAGAGCGGGCGAAGGCCAAGGAGCTGATCAAAGCAATAAAGCGCTCCAAGGCTTCATTGTTGATTGATGATGTCGCCGCCCGGCTCTGGAATGAGCAGGCTCAATACGATGCTGATCCCGAGGCCACAGAAACAAACTTCGCCCGGCTCGTCGACTATTTCGGCAAGTCTAGCTCGCTGACGGAGATTGACCACGCTGCAGCCAAAAAGATGGTCGCGTGGCGTCGTGGACATCGGATCAAGGGCCGGACGGATGCGCCCCTGATTTCCAATAGCACCGTCAATAGATCGAGCAGCAAGGTGCTGCAGCGGTTCTTCTCCTTCGCAAAGGCGGAGGGGGCACAGTTCGATCGCGAGCCCAAATGGAGGGAGCTTCTGCTGCCGGAGCCCGAGGAGCGGGTACGGGAGCTTCAGGAGGAAGAGGCGGTGGCCTTCGAGGAAGCCATGCGGACCGATTATGGGCCGTTTTTCGAGTTCGTCCGGGCGAGCGGCATGCGCCAGAAGGAGTGCATCACTTTGCGCTGGTCCGAGGTGAATTTTGCGACGCGCCAGATCGTTCGGCTTGGGAAGGGCGGGCGACGAGTGGTTTTTCCGATCACAGAGTCAATCCGGGAAATTTTGTTTCCACTTCAGGGGCAGCACCCCGACTATGTCTTCACATATGTTGCCGTTTATGGAAACAAGCGCTTGGCTAGAGTGCGCGGCGCGCGTTACCCGCTAACTATCACAGGAGCGAAGTCTGCGTGGCAGCGGATGCGCGCCAAGGCGGGCGTGAAGGACTTCCGTTTCCATGACTACCGGCACGACTTCGGCTCGAAGCTCCTGCGTCAGACCGGCAATCTCAAGCTCGTGCAGAAGGCCCTGAACCACCGCGACATCAAGAGCACGCTCCGCTACGCCCATGTCCTTGATGCCGATGTGGCCAGTGCGGTGGAAGCTGTCGCAAAGTCCCGGAAAAAGTCCCGGACGGCGGCTCGAAAGACGGGTTAACGCGCTGTTTATGCTGCCAGATTCTATTTTCGGCAACAAGCTTCCAGATGTCGTTCGCGGCGACGCTCGGCCTCGTCGCGCTGGTGCAGTTCGGCATGCCAAGACTGTTCGCGACGCCGGACTCATCGGCCGCGCAGCGCATCGCGCTGTGGGGCGGCCGTGAGCTGGCGATGCTGCTGCTGGCGTCACTGATCGCGGGGCTGGCGACCACGCCCTATGCGGCCTTCCACTTCCACCGCATCACGCCCTACGGCGTGCTGGCCAATCTCGCGGCGATGCCCGTGGTCTCGGCGCTGGTCATGCCCGCGGGTCTGCTTGGCCTGCTCGCCGCGCCCTTCGGCCTCGATGGTCCGCTCTGGTCGCTGATGGGCTGGGGCATCGACTGGATGATCCTGGTGACGCGCTGGGTGGCGGCGCTGCCCGGCGCGGTCGGGCGCATCGCCGCCTTCGGCATCGGCCCGCTGATCGCGGCCAGTCTCGGGCTTCTCCTGATCGGCCTGCTGCGGACGCCGCTGCGCTGGTCGGGCGCCGTCGTGCTGGTGGCGGCCACCATGTGGGCGGTCGCGACGCCGCTGCCGGACATCCTCGTTTCCGGCGACGGACGCGCCGTCGCCGTGCGTGGCCGCGATGGGCGGCTGCACGTGATGCGCACCGGCAAGGACGTGTTCGCCACCCGGGAATGGCTCGCGGCGGATGCCGACGCGCGCCTGCCGGCGGACTCGTCGCTCGGCGACGGCGTGTCCTGCGACGAGGCCGGTTGCGTGCTGGCGCTGGCCGACGGCCGTCTCGTCGCGATGGCACTGCGCGCCGATGCGCTGGCCGATGATTGCGCCCGCGCCACGCTGGTCGTGACCACGCGCGCCGCGCCATCGTCCTGCGCCGCCGCCGTCGTCGATCGCCAGCGCGTGCAGCGGCAGGGCGCCTTGATGTTGGTGCAGCAAGGCAAGGGCTTCGCGGTCACACCGGTCCGGACGAGCGCAACCGACCGCCCGTGGTGGCCGGCTCCTGCCGAGGCCGGCGACTTCGAGACGACACTGACGCCGCGCCCGCCGGCGTCGCGCGTTCAGGACGCGACACCGCCGGAGACGGAGCAGGGTGCGGAGGATTGAGCGCCGGGGAGTTCGAACGTGCCGAGATGATACTCGCTGCGATCCGCTCCATCGAACGGCGAGGCCACCTCGACCAGCGTGAACGAGGCGGCGGGATATCGCTGCCAGATCGCAACGTCATCGGCCGTGACCGTCAGCCATCCGAACGCAAGCATGTAGCGGCCGGGCTCGGTGAGCCGGCCGGCCTTGTTCCAATCGATCTTGTCGACCACGATGAGAAACACCCCCGGCACACACAATGCCGGCCGAGGGATGTCGTTCCTGCAAGACGTCGTTCTCGCGTGATGCGATGCCATCCAGTTAATTCGACTGCCAAGTCCGACTGCCAAGTCCGACTGCCAAGTCCGACTGCCAAGTCCGACTGCCAAGTCCGAGCGCGAGGACTTCGCGTCGGCCTGCGCAAAGTCTCTCACCGCGGATCTCGTACGAACAGGTCTCTCACCAACGACAGAGACGCAGACGTCCAACCTGCAGGCGCTCAGGTGATGCTGATGCGGCGTATCGGCGTGGTCTCGCTTGTCGGACTCTCCTCGGCCATGCCGGGGCGGCGCTCGCCTGGCTGCTTGCTCACCGGCAATTGCAGCACGGTGACGCGCTGGCCTTCGCAGAGCTGGGTCACCAGCACGTGGCGGCCGTCGGCGAACTCGATGGCGTCGTGATGGCGATCGGGGACGTGCTTCTCGATGGTGTTGAACTTGGCGACGCGCTCGCGGATCGTCCGGGTCCAGAGCCAGCGGCTGTCGTAGCGGACGTCCTCGGCGAAGGCGAGCTCGGTGCCGGGCAGCATGCAGACCGCGACGTTGGGCTCGCTTTCGAGAGCGAAGCCGCGGGTCGCGGTGCCGCGGAACGTCATCGAGATCAGCGTCTCGCCGACTTTGGCTGGGCGGGACGCAACGGCATGGAGGCTGTAGTCACACATCGGATCGCTCCTCGTTGAGAGATAGCCGACCCACGCTCCCCCCGGACAGGCGCAGGCCTCTATCAGAGTGGACATCGACGGTGATGTTAGCGCGCGCTTCACGGCAATTCTGCGCTGATCTGCACCGCGTGTGCCTGCGCGCGATCACAAGCGTTTGAGCATGCCGCGCTGCACATCATGAGGTGCATTCGCGTCAAATCGACGAAGCCAGCGCTGACATGCTGCTACGCTGCAATCCGCACAGGGCTGCAAACACCGCCGATCTGCAACGACGACAGCTCGGTCGTTGCCGCATACCGCGCACGCCCGTGGTGAGGCGCGCGCTCAGTCACTGCGGTCAGTACTTGCGATAGAGGCCGACCAGCTTGCCCTGGATCTTCACCCGGTTGGGCGGCAGGATGCGCACCTCATAGGCGGTATTGGCCGGCTCCAGCGCGATCGACGCGCCGCGGCGGCGGAAGCGCTTCAACGTCGCCTCCTCGTCGTCGATCAGCGCCACCACGATGTCGCCGGTGTCGGCGGTCTCGTTGCGCTGGATCAGCGCCATGTCGCCGTCGAGGATGCCGGCATCGACCATCGAATCGCCGCGCACCTCGAGCGCGTAGTGATCACCGGAGCCGAGCATGTCGGCCGGCACGCTGATCGTATGGCTGCGCGTCTGCAGCGCCTCGATCGGGGTACCCGCGGCGATGCGGCCCATCACCGGCACCGCGACCGGGCGCTCGCCATCGTCGAGCGCCGGCGTCGAGCTGCGCACCTTGCCGAGATTGCCCTCGATCACCGACGGCGTGAAGCCGCGGCGGTTGTTGGCGGCCTGCGACAGCTCGGGCAGCTTGATCACCTCGATCGCGCGGGCCCGGTTCGGCAGGCGGCGGATGAAGCCGCGTTCTTCCAGCGCGGTGATCAGGCGGTGAATGCCGGACTTCGAGCGCAGGTCGAGCGCATCCTTCATCTCGTCGAAGGACGGCGGCACGCCGGCTTCCTTGAGCCGTTCGTTGATGAACCGCAGAAGTTCGTACTGTTTGCGCGTCAGCATCTCGTCCTGGTCCCCAGTTTGTCGTCGTCCAAATCCGAGAGCTCCGAATCCGTGAAGAGATTCCGGGAGCGCAGGGCAATCGGACGATCGGTAATTCGCGGCGCCCGCAACATACTAAAAACAAATCATGAACGGACACTATCTGTTCGATGTGTGTTCCGCAATCCTAAAAATATGATGAATGGTCCGGGCTTTGCCGGGGGGAGCTGCTCGCTCGGCGCTCACTCGGGCAGGCGCAGGATCTCACACGGGCTGCCGGCGGGCGCCTTCGGCGCAAAGGCCGGCCGGATCACCAGAGCCTGCGACAGCGCGAGATTCCCGAGCAGCGACGAATCCTGCTGCGTCACCGGCGTTGCGATCAGCGCACCATCTGCGCGCTCATCGAGCCGGGCACGCAGATAGTCCTCGCGCGAGTCGTTGGGCCCGAGCTCGCGGCCGAGCAGGGCGGTCTCGCGCGGCATCCGAGCTTCGTCGCGGCCGAGCAGGCGCCGAATCAGCGGCACCAGGAACAGGATCGCGCAGACATAGGACGACACCGGATTGCCGGGCAGGCCGATCACCCTGACGCCGCCGAGTCGGCCGTGCATCATCGGCTTGCCCGGCCGCATCGCGATCTTCCAGAACGCCATCTCGACGCCCTCGGCCTCCAGCGCCTGCTTGACCAGGTCGTGATCGCCGACCGAGGCGCCGCCGGTGGTGACGAGGATGTCGGCCTGGGCCTCGCGCGCCCGGCGGATGCCGGCCACGGTGGCCTCCAGCGTGTCCGCGGCGATGCCGAGGTCGACCGGCGTGGCGCCTTCGCTGCGCACCAGCGCGCGCAGCGCATAGCCGTTGGAATAGACGATCTGGCCCGGCCCGGGCGTCGATCCCGGCATCACCAGCTCGTCCCCGGTGGCGAGCAGCGCCACCTTCGGCCGCCGCCGCACCGGCAGCACCGGATGATTCATGCTCGCGGCCAGCGACAAATCGCGGTCGCTGAGCCGGCGGCCCTGCTTGAGCAGCACCATGCCTTCGTGGAAGTCGACGCCGGCGGGACGGATATGCCGGCCCTTGATCGCTGCCTCGGTCATCACGACGTGGCTGCCGTCGGCGACCGTGTTCTCCTGGATGACGACCGTATCGGCGCCCGCCGGCACGACGCCGCCGGTGAAGATGCGCGCCGCCTCGCCGGCCCCCACGGTGCGGTGGAAGGGCCGCCCTGCCGCGACCTCGCCGATCACCTTCAGCCGCGCCTGCGCCTTGTCCGCATCGGCCGCGCGCACGGCATAGCCATCCATCGCCGACATCGCCTCGGGCGGCTGCGTCCGCAGCGCCGCGAGGTCGCGCGCCAGCACCCGGTGAAAAGCCTCGTCCAGCGCCACCAGCTCCTCGGCCAGCGGCTCGGCGCCGGCGAGAACCGCGGATAACGCATCGGACACCGGCATCAGGGCCATGGGAGTTCCTTCGGACGGAGGCGGGTGCGCCTCGCAGGAGTCGCGTTCTATCGAACGCGCACCGCGCGGCCAAGGGCCCCAGGCGAGACCCGCATCGCCTCGCTATTCGGCTGCGACGCGACAGGCAGCGCGCTCGGTCGCGTGCAGGATATCGGCGATCGTGTTTCGCAGCCAGACCGAGGCCGCATCACGATCGAGCTGCAGCGGCCAGACCATCGAAACCGCCGGCAGCCGCAGCTTCAACGGGGTGGGACAGAGCGTCAGCCCGAAGCGCGGCCCGTAGAGCCTCGCCATCCGAGTCGGGATCGTCGTGATCACCGGTGAGGCGGCCACGGTGGCGAGCACGCTCAGGAATTCCGAAGAGGCCGACACGACGTTGAGCTCCGTCTCGATCTCATCCAGCGCCGCCTCCAGGCAGCCCTGCAGGCTGTTTGTCAGCGTCACCAGCGCGTGCGGAAGCGACAGGTAGTCGGCCAGGCTGATCGGCGTCTTCAGCGCGATGTGCTTGGGATTGTAGACGCAGCTCAGCGCCTGCTCGAACAGGAACTGGGATCTGTGCCGCTGTGCGACCGCCTCGAAGCAGCCGACCGCGACATCCAGCGCACCCTCGTCGAGCAGCCGGTGCGCCTCGTTGCGCTCCGTCGGTCGGCTGAGAAGCCGCAAGCCGGGCGCCGAGCGGCGCAGCACCGCCGTGAGTTCGGGGATCAGCAGCAGCTCCACTTCGCTGGAAAATCCCAATCGGACGGTACGCTGCTCCGTCGCCGGGTCGAACTCCGGTGTGGCGTGCAACGCGGCCTGCATCTGTCCCAGCGCAGCACGAACCGGCCCGGCAAGCACCGCGGCGCGTGGCGTCGGCTGCATCACGGTGCCGACGCGGACGAACAGCTCATCCTGCAGCAGTACGCGAAGCGTCGACAGCGAATGGCTCATCGCCGGCTGCCCCACCTTGAGGCGCGCGGCGGCGCGCGTGACGCTGCGTTCCTGCATCAGCGCGTCGAACGCGACCAGCAGGTTGAGGTCGAAGGAGCGAAGATCGAAGTGGTCGATGGACTGCATGAGTTGGATCGATTTGAGGAATGTAAGACCTAGTCCTAGATCTCGACCCAGACAAGATCATCGTCGGATCGAGGCAGCAAGCATGCAAGACAGCACGACCCATCGCGTCGGGGACGCCACCATCACCAAGATCTTCGAGATCGGCCTCGATGCCGTCGAAGGTGAGTTTCTCTTCCCCAGCATCGACCCCGCCAGCATCGCGCGGGAGCGCGGCCGGTTTGGGCCTGGATCAGTCGATCCGCGGACCGGCGCGTTGCGCCTGAGCATCCATAGCTGGCTGGTGCAGACGCCGGAGCGAGTGGTCCTTATCGATACAGCGACAGGAAACGACAAGGAGCGGCCCGGCGCGGCAGTTCTGCATCGCTTGAACGAGCCGTTTCTCGATCGGCTGCGGGCCGCGGGCGTTGCCCCTGACGATGTCGACCTTGTCCTGATGACGCACCTGCACGCCGATCACGTCGGCTGGAATACCTCTCTCGCCGGTGACCGCTGGGTGCCGGTCTTTCCCAACGCCCTCCACGTCTTCTCCGGTCGCGAGCTCGCTTATCTCGCAGCATTGTCGGCTGGCGATGGTTCGGATGCCGCCATCAGAGATGCGGCCAGGCTGGGTCCCATGCTGCATCCGCCGTTGCCCGGGGTCTACGAAGATAGCGTGCGGCCGGTCGTCCAGGCAGGCTTGGCGCGGCAGGTCGTGGTGGACGGTTCGGAGGTCGCCGACGGCTTCCGCTTCCTGCCGAGCCCCGGTCACAGCATCGATCACGCCTGCATCAGCTTCACCTCGCGCGGTGAGCGCGCCTTGTTCTGGGGCGACGTGATGCATCATCCGTTGCAGGTCGCGCGTCCCGACTGGAACTCGGTCTACTGCGAATTTCCGCAGGCGGCGCTGACGTCACGCCGATGGGCGATGGAACATGCCGCGGAGACCGGCGCTCTCGTCTTCACGACCCACTTTGCCGAATCCTCGGCCGGCCGGATCAGCCGCGACGGCGACCGGTTCGCCTGGCAGTTCGTATGAGCTGACATGACCATGACCGCCAACGACTCGTCTTTTCCGCGCATCATCTCTGACAGCCGGTTGATCGCCGGCCCCGAGCCCGAGGTGCAGCTTCATCTCATCAACAAGCACCTTGCCGATATCGAGCGCTTCTCGGCGGAGCGCACGCTCGTGATGATGCATGGCGCAACGTTCTCGTCGGCAAGCCTGTTCGACGTCGCGGTCGCCGGCGCGTCCTTCATGGATGTCCTCGCGCAGGCCGGTTACGATGTCTGGGCGGTCGATGCGCGCGGCTATGGCGGCTCCAGCCGGCCGCCGGCGATGTCGCGTGCGCCGGAGGACGGTTCTCCGTTGGTCACCGCACGGACCGCCGTGGAGGATTTCAGCGCTGCGGTGGACTTCATCTGCCGGCATCGCGACGTCGTCAGCGTCAACGTGCTCGGCATGTCCTGGGGCGCGACCATTGCCGGGATGTTTGCAAGCGGAGCAAGCGCGAAAGTCGCAAAGCTGGTCCTGGTCACGCCGCTCTGGTTGTCCGACAGGCCGCTGCGCATCGATGCCGGCGGGCCGCTCGGCGCCTACCGGATCGTCAGCCCGCGCGCATTCGAAGCCGCATGGCGTGGCGCGGCCCCGGAGCATGCGCGACGCGAACTCATCCCGGACGGCTGGTTCGAAGCCTGGGAGAAGGTGACGCTCGCGACCGATCCGGGCTCGCCGCACGACGGAGCAATCCGCGCGCCGTCCGGCGCGGTTCAGGACGTGCGTGTGCATTGGACCGCCGGCGATCCGCTTTATGATCCGGATGACATCACCTGTCCGGCTCTGGTGCTGGCAGCGGAATGGGACGCCGACGTCCGTTTCGACATGGCGCACGATCTGTTCGCGCGCCTGGCGAGCGCACCCTACAAGCGCCTGGTCGAGGTCGGGCAGGGCACCCACATGATCCTGATGGAACGGAATCGGCGGCAGGCCTTCGATGCGGTGATCGGATTTCTCGACGAGCGCGCCCACCCGGCGAGTTGATGGTGCCTGCGTGTCGTCGATTTGCCGCGCGAGACGGCAGACGGCTTCCGCCTCCGGCAAAGAAAGTGATCGAGCACGGCTGAATGCGGGACGATGACGGGTTCACCTCGGCCTGCAATCTCGGTGGTGAGTCGCGCGCGGCCCGAGGCGATCCCGCGCGTGTCATCGGTCATGCTGTTTCCCCGGCCGAGTCTTTCGAGGAGCTCTCTTTCGAGGAGCGCTATTTCTCTTTGTCGCGACCCGTCGGGCCGCGGCCAGCGCCGCGCGCGCCCAGTTGGCGAACTCCTCGGGATCATCGAACAGCCGATCCGGCGCACGCCAGAAGGCGAGGTCGATCGAGGTGCCGTTCTTGATGTAGCTCAGGGGCGGATGCGACCGGGCTTCTGCGAACATCACGCGGTTGTCGTCGTCGACCCGAAAATACAGGGTATTGTCCGCGACCACGCCAAGCATTGCCCCGTCATGGAAGACGCCGGTCTTGCCGAACATGCGCCGTGTCGCAATCGGGCCGAGCGGCGCGAACTGCTCGCGCAGGAATTCGACATAGTCCGGAGTTGCCACCATGACGAGGGCCTGGACTGCAAAGGGGCAGGGCGAGAATGACCGCCAGAATTGAAACCTATTACGATTTCAGGTCGCCTTACGCTTACTTCGCCGACTATCGCGTCCGCAAAGGGAATCTCGGCTTTGCGGACGACGTCGAATGGGTCGGACGTCCGATCTTCATCGACGTCATCCTCAATCTGCAAAACGGTCGAGACCCGTGGGCGCCCTATGTCGACACGCTCATACCGCCAAAACGGGCCTACCTCATGGCTGACATTCGCCGCATGGCCGAGTTTTATGGGGCGCCTTGTCGGCCATCCTGGAAGTGCCCGGCGCGGCCGAACCAGGTCCCCGCGCTGTGTGTCGCATCCCTGCTTTCGGGACCAACGGAGAAGATCTTTCGAAGCGCGATCTTCGACGGACTGTGGCATGAGCAGAAAGACATTTCTCATCCTGCTGTCCTGCGGGAGCTCCTCAGCCGCGCCGGCGGCGATCCGGCCCTGCTGGAACAAGCCGGTGATCCGAGCGTCCACGACGCGCTGACCCAGCAAACTGTGCAAGCCTACCAAAGCGGCGTATTCGGAACGCCGACATTCGTCTGGAACGGCGAGATCTTTTTCGGCGCGGATCGCCTCGACGTCCTGGCCTGGAAGATCAATCGCGCTGCGAGGCAGCCGGCTTGACGCGAGGAGGCAATGCACCGAGGACCGGGCGCGGCGTGAAGCCGTGCAAAAAAGGGCTTCTAAAAATCAGAAAACATGCTATGTTGATTTGGTCCCGTGCTCGATAGGAGGGGCGCTTCGCGGTCGTCACGAACGTGGAGCGCGGGATGCGGTGGCCGCAGGATGTCGCAGCGTGCTCGGATGGCGCGCGGACGAACGGCATCTTGCGGACGTGAAGTCGCGTGGTCCTGGCATCCCGACGCTGATGCCAAGTTGGCGGGTGATGATGATCCTGCTGGCGACGGTGGCCAAAGAGCCGGAGCACCGGGGAGATCGCGAAATAAGCGTGAAAACCATCGCGCAGGGAATGCCGGATGTCGGCTGGACCTGTGGTGACTGCCGCCTGCTTTTTTTCTGCAGGCGGGCCATGGGTTGCGGCCTGCAGCCCGGCATTCCCTGCGCCCTCCGTTGGAGGAGGGTGGACGAGATCAGCATTACTCGGGCACGTCGTGCCGCGAGAACAATTTTGCATGATTGGACGCCGTGATTGTGAGCGCCGCAATTCAGAATTTCTCCGCGGGACCCTCGACTTTCCCTGCTTTGCTTGCAGTGACCGAGAAGGGGAGTTTCGTCGTTGCGCACTCCTCGTGATCCGCTCGTCGCGTCAACTTTTATGAGCTTTGATCTAGCGCCGCCCTCCGCTGTCGTCTCGGGCAAGTCCCGACGCCGCGCCAGCGGCGGCGGGGCGCCGACCCGGGATCCATGACCACAGGGAGAGGTTGTTACGCCGGATGCCGGACGCGTCTTGCTTTATCACTGCCCCCTGTCGTTATGGGTCCTGCGTTCGCAGGGACAACAGCGGAGGTTTCGGAGGGGCCGCAGGCCGATCCGCATTCTTGCGAGTGTGTCGGCCATGCTACTCGCGTTGAGGTGCGATCAGATGCCCAACGCCTCCAGCGCCATCGCCACATCGCCCGTCGAGCGCACCAGCACGGCCTTCAGCCCGCTGGCGAGGGCGCCATCGATGTTCTCGGTGAGATCGTCGAAGAACACGATGCGCTCGGCGGGCACGCCGATCGCCTGCACGACGTGGTCATACGCTTCGGCATCCGGTTTGCGCAGCCCGATCGACGACGACAGGAAGATCTCGCGGAAGTGACCGAGCAGGTCGGCATAAACAGGCGAGAAGTGCGCGATATGCGGCTGGTTGGTGTTGGAGAATGCGTAGAGCGGCAGGCTCTCGGCCGCGCGGGCGAGCAGCGCGGCGATGCCGGGCATCGGGCCGACGAAGATCGCATTCCAGCCTTCGAGGAACTGGGCGTCGCTGATGTCGATGCCGAGCCGGGTGCGCAGATGCGCGAAGAAGGCGGCGTCGGAGACCGTGCCGCGTTCGTGGCCGTGATAGATCTCGTCGCGCACGAAGCGCCCGGCGAGATGCTCCGGCGCGCAGCCGGCATGCGCGGCCCAGCGCGAGACGACCTGGACGAAATCGATGTCGATGACGACGCGGCCGAGATCGAACAGCAGCGCATCGGCCGCGCCGGGGCGGAGATCGGAAGGGAGCATCGCAACTCGCGTCTTGATCCGAGGGAAAGCCCTCGGAGGTCCTCCTCAGTAGCGGTACGGCTCGATGTCGACCAGCGGAAACGCGCTGAACACGCCCGGCATGTTGGTGGCGGTCGCCGGGTGCAGGTAGCTCGGATCGAGCTCGGCGAAGGAGGTGACGCCGAGCAGGCCGAGCGTGCGAATGACCTCGTCCTCCAGGAGCTCCAGCATGCGCAGGATGCCGTCCTCGCCGGCGGCGGCGAGCGCCCAGCATTGCAGCCGGCCGATGCCGACGAGGTCGGCGCCGGAGGCGATCGCCTTGACGATGTCGGTGCCGCGGCAGAAGCCGCCGTCGACCATGATCCTGGCGCGGCCCTTCACGGCCTGCACGATCTCCGGCAGCACATGCATGGCACCGCGGCCATGATCGAGCTGGCGGCCGCCATGATTGGACACATAGATCCAGTCGACGCCGTGATCGACCGCGATCTGTGCGTCCTCGGCGGTGGCGATGCCCTTGATGATCAGCGGCAGCTTGAACTTGTCCTTGATGAGCTTCACCGTGTGCCAGCTCAGCGCCTTCTGGTGGTCGCCGCCGGTGGCGCGCAACCGGCTCTCGCGCACGTAACGTTTGGCGATGTCGCGCTCGCGGCGGCTGTAATGGGCAGTGTCGACGGTCAGGCAGAATGCCGTGTAGCGATTGGCGACGGCGCGGCTGACATAGTCCTCGACGAAAGCGTCGTCGCCGCGGACATAGAGCTGGAAGATGCGCAGCGCATCAGGCGCTGCTTCTGCGGTCTTTTCCAGACCGGGCTCCGTCACCGAGCTCAGCATGTGCGCCGCGCCGAACCGACCGGCGCCGCGGGCGACGCTGGCGGCACCCGCCGGATCGAAGATCTCGAGCGCGCCGACGGGAGCCAGCACGACCGGGAGGCGCAGCCTGCGCCCGAACGTCTCGACCGAGGCATCAACCGTGGAGACGTCGCGCAGCACGCGCGGACGGAATGCGATCTCGTCGAGCGCCATCCGGTTCCGGCGCAGCGTGGTTTCGGTTTCCGTGCCGCCGACGATGTAGTCCCAGGCATTCTGGTTGAGCAGGGCGCGCGCCTTGCGGATGAACTCGTGCAGGTTCTGGAACTTCTCGTCGCTGGCGCCGAGCTCGACATTGCGCCACCCGGCCTCGATCGGGGTCTGTTGGTTCATGCCTGCCTCCCAGCACGCGTTATCATTTGTTATCCAACATCACCCATCGAACGGGCCATGCGCAAGCCATTCCGAACTGCGGCCCGCGCGGGAGCCGATTGCGCCCTGGTTTGCGCAGGATTGGCGCGGGGCGTAAGCGTGGGCGAGGCCGTGATTCGCGCCAGCGGACACGACTCGTTGAGTTGTGATCACCGTAGGCCCGTGAAAGACCGGAAAATTGCAACCACGCGGGGGGCGAGGCACGATCGCGATCTTGATTTCGGGCTTCGAACGTCCATTTCGGCCATAGCCCCGCCCGCCTCGGGCAGGCCTTTGGCGGGTCTCGGACGAACCTTGTGCGGGCCTCGGACAGGCCGTGTCCAGGTCTTGGGCAGGAACGTCCGCTGGAATATCGGCCTTGAAGAAACCGGAAATGTGGTGTGAGTTCGTAAGCCAATCCTGCCGGCGCCGCGTTCGGACAATGTAATCGGCCGGCCACCAAAACAAACGCTCGGGAAGCAAAGCAATGCGGAAAAACTGGCTGTTCTTGGCGGGCACGATGACCGGCATCGGACTGACCCTGATGGTCACGGGGCCCGATGGCGCGCAACTCGTTGCCCGGGCCAAGGCGGCGGCCGGCATGGCCGATACCTATTCGCAGCTCAATTTGTTCGGCGCCGTGTTCGAGCGTGTTCGCGCCGACTACGTCGAGAAGCCCAATGATCCCGCGCTGATCGAGGGCGCCATCAACGGCATGGTGTCCTCGCTCGATCCGCACTCGCGCTACATGAACGACAAGTCCTGGCGCGACATGCAGGAGACTACGTCCGGCGAATTCGGCGGACTGGGAATCGAGGTCACCATGGAGGATGGCCTCGTCAAGGTGGTCGCGCCGATCGACGATACGCCTGCGTCCAAGGCCGGCATCCTGTCCGGCGATCTCATCGCCAAGATCGATGGCGATGCCGTGCAGGGCCTGACGCTCGAACAGGCGGTCGCCAAGATGAAGGGCGGCGTCGATACCAAGACCAAGCTGACGATCGTCCGCAAGGGCAAGGACGCGCCGCTCGATGTCGTGCTGACGCGTGAGATCATCCGCGTGCGCCCGGTGCGCTATCACACCGAGGGCGGCGATATCGGCTACATCCGGATCACCTCGTTCAACGAGCAGACGACCGAGAGCCTGCGCAAGGCGATCGCCACCATCTCCCGGGATATTCCGCAGGAGAAGCTCGTCGGCTACGTGGTCGACCTGCGCAACAATCCCGGCGGCCTGCTCGACCAGGCGGTGTCGGTCTCGAGCACCTTCCTGCCGCGTGGCGAGGTGGTCTCGACCCGGGGACGCAATCCCGAGGAGACGCAGCGCTTCACCGCCCGCGGCGGCGATCTGACCAAAGGCAAGCCGCTCGTGGTGCTGATCAACGGCGGTTCGGCCTCGGCCTCCGAGATCGTGGCGGGCGCGCTGCATGATCACAAGCGCGCGACGCTGGTCGGAACCCGTTCGTTCGGCAAGGGCTCGGTGCAGACCATCATTCCGCTCGGCGCCGGCAACGGCGCGCTGGCGCTGACCACGGCGCGCTACTACACGCCGTCGGGCCGCTCGATCCAGGCGCAGGGCATCGGGCCGGACATCGAGGTCAAGCAGGACGTTCCGGACGAGCTGAAGGATCGCACCGACATCAAGGGTGAAGCTGGGATGCGCGGCCATCTGTCTGCCGCCGACGGCACCGAGCAGACCGGCTCGCAATCCTACGTTCCGCCGGACGAGAAGGACGACAAGGCCCTGCACGCGGCGTTCAACGTGCTGCGCGGCGTCACCGTCAATGCCGACGTCCGCGCCAAGGCGGCGGTGCCGAACTGAATTTCGGGAGCCGCAGAACCGCTGCGGCGTCGGTGGCCTTCAGACCCGACGGGGCGGCTTTGAAGCCGTCCCGTCGCGGTTTTTGACCAGTTGTGTACAGGCGAACACGGTTCGTGTCCGTCTGTGTCGATAATTCAGATTGCGCCGCACGCGTTCAAGCAGCGGACGGTGCGATCGGCAGATACGGTTTGGATTTGGCCTGTGAAAACGGCTCAAATTTCGACGGTATTTATCGGTTTCGGAACCGGCAGGCGTCAGGCCGCATCCGAACGCGGACCGCGTCCAAATGAGCTGGCGGTGCGGCCATCGGCGCGATGCGCGGCGAACAGGCCTCTCACTTCGGCCGCCGGCCTCGGAGGGCTGAACAGATAGCCCTGCATCTCCGAGCAGCCGAGCCGCTTCAGCACCTGGCGCTGCGCCTCGGTCTCGACGCCCTCCGCGGTCGTGGACATCTTACGGGTCGCGGCGATGTTGACGACGGCCTGCACGATGCTGGCCGACCCTTCGGACTCGGTGATGTCCTTGACGAAGCAGCGGTCGATCTTGATCTTGTCGAACGGAATCCGCTGCAGATAGCTCAGGCTGGAGTAGCCGGTGCCGAAATCGTCGAGCGCGATGCGGACGCCGAGTGCGCGCAGCTGGTGCAGGGTGTCGAGCGCATCGTCGTCGCGGATCAGCACGGCCTCGGTGATCTCGAGCTCCAGCCTGTGTGGCGACAGGCCGGAGGTCGCAAGCGTATTGGCGACCTTGAGCGCCAGGGTGCCGCTCTTGAACTGCACCGGCGAGACGTTGACGGCGAGCCGGATGTCGTCCGGCCAGGTCGCGGCTTCGGTGCAGGCGACGTGGAGGACGCGTTCGCCGAGCTGGTGGATGAGGCCGGTGTCCTCGGCGATCGGAATGAACTCGGCCGGCGAGACGTAGCCGCGGGTGGGATGCTTCCAGCGCACCAGCGCCTCGCAGCCGACGATGCGGTCGTCCTGCAGGCTCAGACAAGGCTGGTAGTACACTTCGAGCTGATCGTCGAGGATTGCCTGGCGCAGGTCGACCTCGAGCTGATGGCGGGCCTTGACCTGCGCATCCATCTCCGGCTCGAAGAAGCGCCAGGTGCGGCGGCCCGCGGCCTTGGCGGCGTACATCGCCAGATCGGCGTTCTTCATGATCTGGTCGAGATTGGTGCCGTGCTCGGGGATCATCGCCACGCCGATCGAGGCGTCTGCAGTGAGCTGATGGCCGAGACAGTCGCGCGGGGCGCGGATCGCGGTGAGGATATCCTCGATCAGCTGCTCGACGTCCTCGCGGTTGCGGATCGCAGTCTGGACCACTGCGAACTCGTCGCCGCCGAGGCGGGCGACGAAGCCCGATTTGCCGACGCAGGCGCTCAGGCTTGCCGCCACGGATTTCAACAGCTCGTCGCCGATGAGATGGCCGAGCGAATCGTTGACGCCCTTGAACTCGTCGATGTCGATGTAGTGCAGGGCGAGCCTGTGGCCGAGGGGGACGTTGCCGAGCTCCTCCTTGAGGCGCTCGTGGAACAGGGTACGGTTCGGCAGATCCGTCAGCGCGTCATAGTGCGCCAGATGCGTGATCTGCTCCTCGGAGCGTTTGCGCTCGGTAATGTCCTCATGGGTGGCGAGCCAGCCGCCACCGGCGATCGGCTCGTTGACGATCTGGATCCAGCGTCCGTCCGTGGTCTCGATGATCTGGGAGGTCTTGCGGCCGATGTCACGCAGCACCGCATCGGCATATTCGCTGTCGTCGCCGGCGAGCGAGCCGGAGGCTTTGCGATGAGCAATCAGCTCGCGGAAGGTGCAGCCGGGTTTCACGATGTCGGCCGAAAGCCCGTACATGTCGATGTAGCGCTGATTGCTGATCACCAGGCGTTCCGATGCATCGAACAGCAACAGGCCCTGGGTCATGTTGTTGACGGCCTTGTCGAGCCGTTCCTTCTCCAGGATCAAGCGCAGGTTGGACGCCTCGTGGTCCCGCAGCAGCCTGCGGACGACCACGTAGAGCATGGCGGCGATCAGGACGACCGATATGATTCCAACGCCAATCAGAAATCGCATCTGCTCGCGCCAGTCGGCGAGTGCTGCCGATCTCGTCGTCGTCGCGGTGACGATCAGCGGATAGCTCGTCAGACGGTGCGAGGCGCCGATCCGTTGCTCGCCATCGACGGGACTGCTGAAGATGCCAGTGGTGTTGCCGTCGTCCGCGAGGATCTGGCGGAAGATCGGCGCGTCGCGATAGTTCTGACCGATCATGCCCTGGTAGCGCGGGTGGCGTGCCAGCAGGGTGCCGTCGCGATGCATCATCGATATCGCGGCGTCAGGGCCGAGTGCGACGGACGCAAAGAACCGTTCGATATTGACCGGTTCGAGACCGCGGCTGATGACACCGAGGAATTCGCCGTGTGCACCGGTCAGCTTGAGGGCGATGACGGCAATCAGCGTCCCGGTGACGCGGCTCACGACCGGTTCGATCAGCATCTGCGGCGCCGCAGGATCGGACTTCAGGCGCTGAAAATAGGATCGATCCGCGATGCTGACCTTGGGCACCGGCCAGTTCGCAGCGGAATTGATCAGGTTGCCGTCGGAATCGAAGATACTGACGCTGCCGACATAGGACAGCGCGCTCAGCTTGCCCTTCAGCATGGCGTTGACTTGCGCCGTTCCCATCTGCTCGCGGAAGCGCGCGCTGTCGTCGATCCTGCTCTGCCGGACGTAGTCGGCGAGATCGCGCTGAATCGCGATCAGGTCTTCCATCTGCTGGTCGAAATGGCGTGCGAGCAGGAGAACGGTATTTTCCAGCTGTCGCGTCGCGCCGTCGAGCGCGCGCTGCCGAAAGCTGTCGGCCATGATCGTGGCGCCGATCGCGATGGCTGCAATCAGCGTGAGGCCTCCGCCTACGAGCCAGCGGATCGGGCTGCCATGGTCCGTCGAAGCTCTGATGGCGCGTGCTGCGCTGGCCTTTGTCGTCATCGGTCCCAAAACACGCTCGAATTAGCGTTCCGGGACGGACGTTGACGTCCTTCCCACCTCTATCGCTACAAGCCCGCGATGGAAGTGAGGTTAGCAAGTTGAGTTAGCGAACGCTTAATTTGAGGTTGTATTTGGTCTCCAGATACCATTACGCGCGATAATGTCCGGATTTTCCGCCGATCTTCTCCGTCAGGTGAATACCTTCGATGCGCACGCCGCGCTCGGCGGCCTTGATCATGTCGTAGATGGTCAGGCAGGCGACGGACACGGCGGTGAGCGCCTCCATCTCGACGCCGGTCGGCCCGGTCACCTTGACGGTCGCGCTCACGATGCAGCCGGGCAGGGCGGCGTCGGTCGCGATGTCGACGGTCACCTTGGACAGCGCCAGCGGATGGCACAGGGGAATGAGCTCGGACGTCCGCTTCGCAGCCATGATGCCGGCGATGCGGGCCGTGCCGAGCACGTCGCCCTTCTTGGCGTTGCCTGACACGATCAGCTCCAGCGTCGCCGGGCTCATCACGACACGGCCTTCGGCCGTGGCAGTCCGCTCTGTTGCATCCTTGTCCGAGACGTCGACCATGCGCGCTTCGCCGCGGGCATCGATGTGGGTGAGCGACGGTCCGTCAGGCGATCGGTCAGCCATGGCCGGCTACTCGGCCGCGCTTGCGGAAGAAGCCGCATCACGCGCGAGCAGGGCGCGCGTCGCCGCCGTCACATCGGCCTGCCGCATCAGGCTTTCGCCGACCAGGAAGGTCTGGATGTCGACGCGGGACAGCCGCGCGAGATCCGCCGGCGTGAAGATGCCGCTCTCACCGACCAGCAGGCGCTCCTTGGGCACCAGCGGCGCCAGCGCTTCGGAGGTGGCCAGCGTGGTCTCGAAGGTGCGCAGGTTGCGATTGTTGATGCCGATCATCGGCGAGCGCAGCTTCAGGGCGCGGTCGAGCTCGGCACGATCGTGGATCTCGATCAGCACGTCCATGCCGTGGGCGATGGCGGCAGCCTCGATGTCGGCAGCGGCTGCGTCATCGAGCGCGGCCATGATGATCAGGATGCAGTCGGCGCCATGCGCGCGGGCCTCGACCACCTGATAGGTGTCGAACATGAAATCCTTGCGCAGCACGGGCAGGGCGGTCGCGGCGCGTGCGGCGACCATGAAGTCCAGATGCCCCTGAAACGACGGCGTATCGGTCAGCACCGAAAGACAGGCGGCACCGCCGGCCTCATAGGCCTTGGCGAGAATGGGCGGATCGAAATCGGCGCGGATCAGGCCCTTCGACGGCGAGGCCTTCTTGACCTCGGCGATCAGCGCGTAGTCGCCGTTCGCGTGCTTGCGCCGGATCGCCGCGACGAAGCCGCGCGGCGCAGAGGCCTCGCGCGCTCGGGACTCGAGCTCCGCGAGCGGAGAGGCGCGCTTGGCGGCCGCGATCTCCTCGCGCTTATAGGCCTCGATCTTGGCCAGGATGTCGGACATGGCGCGCTCCGATAGATCAGCTGTTGGAGATTTCGATCAGCTGCTTCAGCCGCGCGGCGGCGGCACCGCTGTCGAGCGAGTCCCTGCCGATGGCGACGCCTTCCTTGAGCGTCTTGGCGCGGCCGGCAACGACCAGCGCCGCGGCGGCGTTGAGGAGGGCCACGTCGCGATAGGGGCTCGGCATGCCGTCCAGCACGCTCTGCAGCGCCACCGCGTTGGCCGCGGCGTCGCCGCCCTTCAGCCCGTCGCTTCCGCACAAACCGAGCCCGGCTTCCTCGGGCGAGATCTCGAAGGTTCGGATGTGGCCGTGGTCGAGCGCGGCGACGAAGGTCGGGCCGGTCAGGGTGATCTCGTCGAGACCATCGGAGCCGTGCACCACCCAGGCAGCCTCCGAGCCGAGGTTCTTCAACACCTGGGCCAGGGGCTCGACCCATTGGCGCGAGAACACGCCCACCATCTGGCGCTTGACACCCGCCGGGTTGGACAGCGGTCCGAGCAGATTGAAGATCGTGCGGGTGGCGAGCTCGACGCGGGTCGGGCCGACGTTCTTCATTGCCGGATGATGGGCCGGCGCGAACATGAAACCGATGCCGGCCTCGTGCACGCAGCGCCCGACCTGATCCGGCTTGAGATCGATCTTGACGCCCAGCGCGCCCAGCACGTCGGCTGCGCCGGAGCGCGAGGAGAGGGCGCGGTTGCCGTGCTTGGCGACGGGAATGCCGGCGCCTGCGACAATGAAGGAGGCACAGGTCGAGACGTTCACCGAGCCCGATCCGTCGCCGCCCGTGCCGACAATGTCGACCGCAGTCTCTGGTGCGTCTACCCGCAGCATCTTGGCCCGCATGACACTGACGGCGCCGGTGATCTCGTCCACCGTCTCGCCGCGCACGCGCAACGCCATCAACAGCGCGCCCATCTGCGACGGCGTGGCCTCGCCCGACATCATGCTGTCGAAGGCGGACGCGGCCTCCTCGCGTGACAGGGCCGCGCCGGTCGCGACCTTGCCAATGATCGACTTGAGATCGTTCATCGCCTCACTCAGCGTCCGTTACTGGTTGTTGCCCCCGACCACCTGCGCAACGGCGGCCTCGTTGATCGTCGTACCGATGTCCTTCTCGAGCTTCATGACATAGGCCGTGCCCTGCTCGTCGGCGAGCGCGCGCTGCAGCGAGTCCTTCAGCTTCTTGATGTCTTCGGACGCGAGATCGACCTTGGGATCGACGATGTCGGTCACGCGGAATACGATCCACTGCCGTCCACCCTCCGCTTCGGTCTGGCCGACGCCATCCTTGGCCGTGCGGAACGCCGCCGTGATCGCACCAGCGGGGACGCCGGGAACGGTCGCATCACGCTTGAACGCGCTGGCAGTCTCGACCTTGAGACCGAGCGCAGTCGCCTCATCGGCAAGCTTGCCGCCCTCGTTGAGCTTCTTGACCAGGTCGGTGGCCTTGGTGCGCAGTTTGGCCGCGACCTCGTCGTCGCGCCATTTGGCTGCGACCTGGTCCTTGACCTCGTCGAGGGTGCGGTCGCGTGGCGGGGTGATGCCGAGAACCTCGAACCAGACGTAGCCGCCGCGGAACGAGATCGGCTCGTTGTCGACGCCGACATCGCTGTTGAAGGCCTGCGCCACGACGTCGAGGCCGAGCGGGATGTTCGGCACCGGCTGGCCGTTCGGCTGCTTGCCGGACCTGTCGACCGCTTCGACCGCCACGGCATTGAGCCCGAGCTTCTTGGCGGCCTCGGCGACGCTGGCACCGCCGCCG
The DNA here is from genome assembly GCF_000344805.1 of Bradyrhizobium oligotrophicum S58. Classification (NCBI taxonomy): domain Bacteria; kingdom Pseudomonadati; phylum Pseudomonadota; class Alphaproteobacteria; order Hyphomicrobiales; family Nitrobacteraceae; genus Bradyrhizobium; species Bradyrhizobium oligotrophicum. The sequence continues at coordinate 4,029,389 of NC_020453.1, forward strand.
CGCTCGTCTTCCATCTTGTCACGCAGCGTGGCGACCTGCGACTTGGCACGGTCGGCCGCGATCTCCTTCTTGATGTCGGCAGCGACGCTCTCATATTCCGGCTGCTGGCCCGGCTGGATCGCGCTGACCTTCACCAGTGCCACGTTGAACGCGCCCTTGACCGGCTGGCTGACCTCGCCGGTCGGCAGCGAGAACGCCATGTCACCGACGGCAGGATCGAGGATCGCCGATTTCGTGACCAGCCCGAGATCGAGGTCGGCCGGGTTGAGGTTGCGCTCCTTGGCGAGCTCGTCAAACGTGACTTCACCGGCTGCGATCCGCGCCCGCGCCGCCTGGGCTTCCTCCATGGTGGGGAAGGTCATCTGCTGGACCTGGCGCTTCTCCGGCGTGCCCATCAGCGCCTTGCGCTGGTCGAACAGCTTCCTGGCATCCTCGTCCGACACCGTGGTCCACTTGCCGATCTCCTCCGGCGTGACCAAGACAAACGAGATCTTGCGATATTCAGGCGCCTTGAACTGCGCTTTATGCTCGTCGAAATAGGACGCGAGAACTTCTGGCGAGGGCGCGTCGATGGTGCCGGCCTGCGCGGCGTCGAGCTTGATGTAGTCGACCGAGCGCTGCTCGTTCTGGAAGCGGCTCAGCGCATCGAGCATCGCGTTGGACGGCTCCAGCCCGGCGGCGATGGTGCCGGTGATCTGCCGCCGCAGCGACTGCCGACGCTGGTCGGCCAGATAGCGCTGCTCGGTGAAGCCGAAATTGCGGATGATGGCCTGGAAGCGCTGCGGGTCGAACGCGCCGTTCGGGCCCTTGAAGTTGGGGTCGCTGAGGATCACCCGCATGGTCTCGGCGTCGGATTGGCCAAGACCAAGACGGCGAGCCTGCTCGTCGAGGGCGGCCTCCGCGATCGTCTGCTGCAGCACCGAGCGATCGAGCCCGAACATCCTGGCCTGGTCCATGGTCAGCGGACGGCCGAGTTGGCGGCCGATCTGCTGCAGCCGGTCGGTGTAGATCTGGCGGAACTCGTTGATCGAGATCTCGGTACGTCCCACGGTTGCAGCCGTCGACTGCCCGAAGCCGCGGAAGATGTCGGCGATGCCCCAGACGCCGAAACTGACGATCAGCACGCCCATGACCACCGCCATGATGGTCTTGCCGAGCCAGTTTGATGAGGCCTTGCGTAATCCTCGAAGCATGGGTCCAATCTGTCTGCAGGAAAAGGGATGAACAGGACGCGCCTTGATGCAGATTCCGCAAAAGGGCGTCACCGATTTGAAACGGCTTATAAAGAGGCAACCGCCCGGTCGCAACCTCGGCTCTGAGGCGGATTGAAGCGGTGGGAAGGGCGTTCGCGCTCTGGTACTCCTCAAAGGGCTCTGCTAGCCGATGTCCGTCGCAACGTTTGCTGGAATCCCGCCATGACCGACCGCATCCGGCCCCTGATTGCCGGCAATTGGAAAATGAACGGCCTCAAGGCCTCGGCCGCCGAGTTCGAGGCGATGCTGGCGGGGGCCGCCGAGGTCACCGCGAAGGCTGATCTCCTGGTGTGCCCGCCGGCGACCCTGCTGGCAGGCTTTGCCGAGAAGGCGCGCGGTACGAAGGCCCTCGCGGTCGGTGCCCAGGATTGCCACGCCAAGGCGTCGGGCGCCCATACCGGCGACATCGCAGCGGAGATGCTGGCGGATGCCGGCGCGAGCGCCATCATCGTCGGCCATTCTGAGCGGCGCGCCGACCATGGCGAAAGCGATATCGTGGTGCACCAGAAGGCCGAAGCCGTGTGGCGCGCCGGACTGGTCGCCATCGTCTGCGTCGGCGAGACCCAGCAGCAGCGCGACGCCGGGCAGACCTTGGACATCCTGCGCGGCCAGTTGAACCTCAGTCTGCCGCAGGGGTCGCGGGCCGACAACCTCATCGTGGCCTATGAGCCGGTCTGGGCGATCGGCACTGGACTCACGCCGACCACCAGAGATGTCGAGCAGATCCATGCGTTTATCAGGCAATTGCTGATCGAGCGCTTCAACGGCGAGGGGGCGCGGATGCGCATCCTCTATGGTGGCTCGGTCAAGCCTTCCAACGCCGCCGAGCTGATGGCGGTCGCGAACGTCAACGGCGCACTCGTGGGCGGCGCCAGCCTCAAGGCGGGGGATTTTCTCGCAATTGCGAAAGGGTGTTGAAGGCGGTTGTTGAAAGACGGTCTGAGCAAAGCGTGCCAACGCGCGCTTCAGGCCGTCTCTCCGATCCGCTTCCAATAGATCTTCGTGCCGGTGAGGCCGCCATGCGGCTTCAAGGCGTAGTCCGGGATGATGCCGGTGAGCTGGAAGCCGAGGCCTTCATAGAGCTCTGAGGCGCCGCCATCGACGGCGGTATCGAGCACCAGCATCGTGCGCCCGTGCTGGCGGGCAAGGCCTTCCGCGGCACGCAGCAGTGCGGTGGCGACTCCCCGTTTGCGGTGGCTGACGCGCGTCATCATCTTCGCGATCTCGGCGCGATGCGGCTGGTTCGGCGGCAATTTCAGCAGCAACGTCACCGTGGCGATCACATCCTGGCCGTCATAGGCGCCGAGCACGATCCGCTCGCCCCGCTCGGCCGATGCAAGCGAGGCGTGCCAGAACTCGTCCGCGTCCTCCGGGGAGAGCGGATGCATGAAGCTGACCGAGCCGCCATTCGCCACCGTCTCGATCAGCATCGCGGTCAGCGCGGCCCGGATCGGAGGCGTGTCGGTCAGGGCTGCGATTCGAATCGGGGACATTCTCAACTCCGGGCAAGCGCCACGACGTAGACGCAGGGTGCGTCGGTCTCGTTGGCAAAGGTGGTGTCGATCGGCGGGCCGAAGCCGAGGCAGTCGCCGGGGCCGAGCACGTGGCGTTCCGCGCCTTCCGTGATGCTCAGTTGTCCGCTCTGTACCCAGACGAGCTGGCGGATGTGGATGTAGGAGGAGGCCGGCAAGGTCACGCTGCGCCGGGCGGGCATCTCGACGGTGACCAGCTCGATCGGGTGATCCGGCCTGAGAAAGACCTGGCGCCTGAGGTAACCGGTGTCGGGGTCGCGCCACACCGGCTGCCCGGCCGCTTTGGACAAGCGTTCCGACTGCGCTTCGGCGCGCAGCATCAGGCCGGCCAGCGTGAGATCGAAGGCACTCGCCAGCTTGACCAGCACGACCGCGGTTGGGCTGACCTCGGCGCGCTCGATCTTGCTGATCGTGGCCTTCGACACGCCAGAGCGTTCGGCGAGGTCGGCCAGGGACCAGCCACGGCTGTCCCGTTCCAGAAGCAGGCGTCGGGCGAGCCGTTGACTGAAATCGTCCACAATTAGATCCATTCGTCTCTAATAATAGAAATCGGATTGTCCGGCAAGTCCCGGCGCTGAACGTCGCGACGGGCGCTTGTGCGGAGTGTGGCTGCGATTATCTGCGGGGTGGCGTTGCCCGACATGATCGTGTAACACCGCGCAAATTTCCGAATAGCCCGCGAAGCCCTCGCGATCCCGACCTTCCGGTCGGGTCTGGCGAGGGCTTGTGACGGAAGGTCACCATGCAGACTGTCTTGATCGTCATTCACCTCATGATCGTCACCGTTCTGATCGGTGCGGTGCTGTTGCAGAAATCCGAGGGCGGCGGCCTTGGCATGGGCGGAGGCGCCGGCTTCATGTCGAGCCGCGGCACGGCCAACCTGCTGACGCGCACCACCGCGATCCTGGCGGTCGGCTTCTTCCTCACCAGCCTGGCGCTGACCTGGTTGGCCGGCTACGACCGCAAGCCGACATCGATTCTCGGCAACACGCCCGGTCAGACGCAGTCGGGCGGAGCGACCCCGGTGGCGCCGACCAGCGGCGGTGTGCTCGACCAGTTGAAGAAGGCCGACGAGCAGCAGGCTCCCGCGGCTCCGGCCGCGCCGCAGGCCCCGCAATCGCAATAAAGCGGGGAAGCCATGCAGGAAAGCAATTGGCTTCCTGCATCATGAGACGGTCTCAAGTCCCTGAGGCCATTCATATTTCGACGTCACCCACAGGCCCGCGACAACGTTGCGGGCTGCAAGCGATTCGTTTTGGCGAATCGAGCGCGCGGCATTAAAGGTAGGGTCCCATGGCGCGGTACATCTTCATCACCGGCGGCGTGGTTTCCTCGCTCGGAAAGGGTCTGGCTTCAGCCGCGTTAGGCGCGCTGCTGCAGGCCCGCGGCTACAAGGTTCGGCTTCGCAAGCTCGACCCCTATCTCAATCTCGATCCAGGCACGATGTCGCCGTATCAGCACGGCGAAGTGTTCGTGACCGACGACGGCGCCGAGACCGATCTCGATCTCGGCCATTACGAGCGCTTCACCGGGCGTCCTGCGACCAAGCAGGACAACATCACCACCGGTCGCATCTACCAGGACATCCTGACCAAGGAGCGCCGTGGCGATTATCTCGGCGCGACCATCCAGGTCGTCCCGCACGTCACCAACGCGATCAAGGATTTCGTCCTGTCCGGAAACGACGAGTACGATTTCGTGCTGGTCGAGATCGGCGGCACCGTTGGCGACATCGAAGGCCTGCCGTTCTTCGAGGCGATCCGGCAGCTCGGCAATGAGCTGCCGCGCCATCACGCGATCTACATTCATCTCACTCTGCTGCCGTACATCCCGAGCGCCGGCGAATTGAAGACCAAGCCGACGCAGCATTCGGTCAAGGAGCTGCGCTCGATCGGCATCCAGCCGGACATCCTGCTGTGCCGCACCGATCGCGAGATCCCGAAGGAGGAGCGGCGCAAGCTCGGCCTGTTTTGCAACGTGCGTGAAAGCGCCGTGATCGAGGCGCGCGACGTCGACAACATCTACGCCGTGCCCGAGGCCTATCATGCCGCCGGCCTCGACGACGAGGTGCTGGCTTCGTTCGGCATCGAGCCGCGCGTGCCGCCGGCGCTTTCGAGCTGGCACACGATCAACGAGCGCGTCCGCAATCCGGAAGGCGACGTCACGATCGCGATCGTCGGCAAGTACACCGGCATGAAGGATGCCTACAAGTCGCTGATCGAGGCGCTGTCGCATGGCGGCATCGCCAACAAGGTCCGCGTCAAGCTCGACTGGATCGAGAGCGAGGTGTTCGAGAACGAGGATCCCGCGCCGTTCCTCGAGCACGTCAACGGCATCCTGGTCCCCGGCGGCTTCGGCCAGCGCGGCGCCGAGGGCAAGATCCGCGCGGCGCAGTTCGCCCGGGAGCGCGACGTGCCGTATTTCGGCATCTGCTTCGGCATGCAGATGGCCGTGATCGAGGCGGCGCGCAACCTCGTCGGGATCACCGAGGCCAACTCGACCGAGTTCGGCCCGACCAAGGAGCCGTTGGTCGGTCTGATGACCGAATGGCTGCGCGGTAACGAGCTGGAGAAGCGCTCCAAGAGCGGCGACCTCGGTGGCACGATGCGGCTCGGCGCCTATCCTGCCGCACTCAAGCGCGGCAGCCGCGTGTCCGACGTCTATGGCGGCGCGACCGAGATTTCCGAGCGGCATCGCCACCGCTACGAGGTCAACACCGCCTATAAGGACCGGCTCGAGCAGCATGGCTTGAAGTTCTCCGGCCTGTCGCCCGACGGCGTGCTGCCGGAGATCGTGGAATACGAGGACCATCCCTGGTTCATCGGTGTCCAATTTCATCCCGAGCTGAAGTCGCGGCCCTTTGAACCTCACCCTCTCTTTGCGTCCTTCATCCAGGCCGCGATGGTGCAGAGCCGGCTGGTCTGAGCCGGCCCACGATACTGATGCCCCGACCGCGGCGGCTCAGGCAAGCGTGACGCACTCCTCGCTGGCGCGGTGCTCCTTCGCGGCGGGGGAGCCGTCCGCATCAACCGCCGGCGCGGCGTCGCGCGTCAGCAGCCTGTATTGCGGCCGTCGCGTCAGCCGGTAGACCGCGGCCGGCGGCACGTTGAGGAGCGCGCGATCCACCAGCGTGGCGCGCAGGCCGAGCCGGTCGAGGATCGGCCGCGGCACCGGGCAGCGCATCCCGTAGGTGAATTGATAGAAGGTGCCGCCGGGGCGCATATAGCTGAACGCGCCGCCGACGATCGAGATGATCTTGCGCGGCGACATGTTGAGCAGCGGCAGCCCGCTGATCACCGCGCCGACGGGCGTGCCCTGGTAGAGCTGCGCCGACCCCAATCGCGCCGCATCCATCCACAGCACGCGTGCGCCGGGAAAGCGAATCTGCAGCAGCCGCATGAAATCGGAGCCGTACTCGATCAAAGTGAGATCCCGCTGGCGCACGCCGCGCTTCAGCAGCTGGTAGGTGAAGGCGCCCGTTCCCGGACCCAGCTCCAGGACCGGGCCCGTGTCGGCGGTGATGTCCCGCGTGATCAGTTCGGCGAGCGCGGTGCCCGAGGGTGCGATGGCGCCGACGCGGCGCGGCGCCGCCATCCACGCCGTGAAGAACGAGAGGAAGTCGTGTGACATTGGCATTCCCAGCAATTTGTCATGGCGCCTCGGCTCGATCGCGAAGCGTGCTCGCTTTTTTGCGGGGGTTGCGTTGCGACAACATTGCGCGATTTGCGCGTCACTGCACGAACGGGGCCGGCGGTAGCGCCAGGCGGAAGCAGGCGCCGCCGTTCGACCGATCGAGCACGGCGACGTGCCCGCCGTGCAGCCTTGCGATCTCTCTGACCATGTTGAGGCCGAGGCCGGCGCCGCGATCGAGCGACGTCAGACGATAGAACGGATCGAAGATCCTGTTACGTTCGCTCGGAGGAATGCCGTCGCCGTCGTCGGTGACGTCGATCGTCGCGGCCGAGCCGATATGGATGGTGATGGTGCCGCGGCGGCCGCCATGCTGGATGGCGTTCTGCACCAGATTGGTCAGCGCGCGCTCGAGCGCGGCGCGGTCGCCGAGCGTTTCGGTGCGGTCGGACGCCGTATCGAGCGACAGCTCGTAGCCCGCGGCGATGGCAAGCGGCGCGAGGTCCGCCGCGACGGTCTGCGCCACCGCGACGAGATCGACGCGCACGAACGGATGACGGCATTGGTCGAAGCGCTGAATGTCGAGCAGCTGCTCGGCCAGCGTGGCAAGCCGCGCCGAATCTTCGAGCAGCCGAATTTTGTCGGGACCTGCCGGCAGCGATTCCAATCGCGTGTTGAGGATCGCGATCGGCGTGCGCAGCTCGTGCGCCGCATCGGCAACGAAGCGCTGGTGACGCGAATAGCCGTCATCGAGCCGCTTCAGCGCGTCGTTGACGGCGGTCACCAGCGGGGCGACTTCGAGCGGCAGGTGATCCGCGGACAGCCGGCTGCCGTGCTGCCGGAAATCGATCCGGCGGGCTTCCTCGGCCGTGGTGTCGATGCCGGCGAAGGCGCGCCTGATCACCATCGGCGTCGCGAAAAAGGTCACGGCGGCCATCAGCAACAGGCCGGGTAGGGTGACGGCGAAGAAGGTCAGGGAGGCCGCGAACAGCGCCCTGATGCCGGACAGGCGCCCCTGCGTGGCGGTGATGATCTGGACGTTGCCGATTTCGGTGTCGACGCGCTTCATGCGCGCCGGGGATTTGCGCGGATCGTCCTCGAACATCTGCCAGCCAAGCCGCGCCTGGCTGATATCGTCGAGCGCGCCGCCGATCTTCGTGAACGCGTCCGGCACCTTGCCTTCGGAGAGCGTTTGGCCCTGCCGGTCCCGCACGAGGAACCAGAGGTCGGGCGTTTCGTCGCGCAGCTGTTTCAGCTCCGCGGTCGGGCGCAGCGCCAGTCCGCCGTTGCCGTCACGTCCGAGTGACCCCCGCACGACATCCATCACGCGATCCTCGTCGCGTTCGAGGATCGGTAGCCCACCGGCCCACAGCGTGCCGACCACGAGCGCGATGACGGCGAACAGCAGTGCGGCCTGCAGCATCACCAGCCGCCAGGTCAATTTCGAGCGCAGGCAATAGTGATCGGCTGTGGCGCTCATGGCACCTGCTTCAGCAGGTAGCCGACGCCGCGGATGCTGTGGATCTCGACGCCGCCATCGGCATCGGCAAGCTTGCGCCGCAGCCGCGAGACGTGCGCATCCAGCGCGTTCGACTGGATCTCGTCGTCGAAATTGTAGACCGCTTCCTCCAGGGTCGCGCGCAGCACGGTGCGGCCCATGCGCCGCAGCAGCGTCTCCAGCACCAGGAGCTCGCGCCGCGGCAGCTCGAGCGGGCGGCCGTCGACGCTGGCCTCGCGATGAGCGCAATCGAACGCGACGCGGCCGGCCTTGATGATGTCGAGCTGCAGGCCGGCGGGGCGGCGCAGCACGGCGCGCAGCCGCGCCATCAGTTCCGCAACGGCGAACGGCTTTGCCAGATAGTCGTCGGCGCCCTTGTCGAGGCCGGCGATGCGGTCGGCAAGATCGCCGCGCGCGGTCAGCACGATGATCGGGACGCCATCGGCCTTGGCGCGCAGTTTCGGAATCAACGCCAGGCCGTCGCCGTCGGGAAGCTGGCGGTCGAGCAGGACCGCGCCGTGGACGTCGGCGCAGATCGCCTCCTCGGCCTCGGCCAGGCTCGGCACATGGTCGACCACCATGTCAAAGCCCTTCAGCGCCTGCGACAGCGCCGCCGCCATTTCGGCCTCGTCTTCCACCAGCAAGATCCGCATGTCCTCGATATCCCAGGTCCTGGAACGGCCGCGTCTCGTGTCGTCGAGCTCGAGTCCGATGCCGCATCGGGCATGCGTTCGGAAAGAGGGTTCTAGGGCCAATAACATTGCAGCAACATTGCGAGAATGGCCCGGCCGTGGGGAACAAGGGTGCCATGTTGTTGCCCCCTCAAGACATCCTGAAAACGGCTCGCTATAACCCGCAGCACAACAATCCGGGGAGGACCGCCAATGATCTACGAGAGCCGCATCTATCGCTGCATTCCCGGCCGGCTGCCGGCGCTGCTCAAGCGCTTCGAAAACACCACGCTGAAGCTCTGGGAGAAGCACGGCATCCGCCCGGTCGGCTTCTTCACCACCCTGATCGGCGAATCCAACCAGGACCTGACCTATTTCATCGCCTGGGAATCGCTCGCCGAGCGCGAGACCAAATGGACGGCGTTCATGACCAATCCGGACTGGATCGCCGCGCGTGCCAAGAGCGAGGAGGACGGCCAGATCGTCGCCAACATCACCAGCCAGTTCCTGGTGCCGACGGCGTTCTCGGCGTTGAAATAGAGCCCGGGGAGGGGCGGGGATGACCGGTCCCCGCAACCCTGCTATTCGCAGGCAAACGCCGGTTGATCCGGCAGCCGGCGCTGGGCCATGGTCGCGCGCTCTCATGAGGATGATGTCGTGAACGCTTCGATCTCTGCCGCACCGGTCGTCACGCTCGGCTCCGTCAAGTTTGGCAATCAGCTGCCGCTCGCGGTCATCGCCGGTCCCTGCCAGCTCGAGAGCCGGGCCCATGCGCTCGAGGTCGCCTCGGCGCTGAAGGAGATCGCGACGCGGCTGAACATCGGCCTCGTCTACAAGACCTCGTTCGACAAGGCCAACCGCAGCAGCGGCTCGGCCGCGCGCGGCCTCGGGCTTGCGCAGTCGCTGCCGATCTTCGCCGAGATCCGTTCCTCGTTCGGCCTGCCGGTGCTGACCGACGTCCACGACGCCAGCCAGTGCGCCGAGGTCGCGCAGGCGGTCGACATCCTGCAGATCCCGGCCTTCCTGTGCCGGCAGACCGATCTGCTGCTCGCGGCTGCCGCGACCGGCAAGGTCGTGAACGTCAAGAAGGGCCAGTTCCTGGCGCCCTGGGACATGGCGAATGTCGTCGCCAAGATCACGAGCGCCGGCAATCCCAACGTGCTGGTCACCGAGCGCGGCGTCTCGTTCGGCTACAACACCTTGGTCTCGGACATGCGGGCGCTGCCGATCATGGCGCGCACCACCGGCGCGCCGGTCGTCTTCGACGCCACGCATTCGGTGCAGCAGCCGGGCGGGAAGGGGACGTCGTCGGGCGGCGAGCGCGAGTTCGTGCCAGTGCTGGCACGCGCAGCGGTGGCCGTCGGCGTTGCCGGCGTGTTCATCGAGACGCATCCGGATCCCGATCATGCGCCCTCCGACGGACCGAACATGGTGCCGCTCGCGCAGTTCGAGGGTCTCTTGCGTACGCTGATGGCGTTCGATGCGCTCGCCAAGGGGCAGACGGCGGCCGCTCCGCGCTGATGCACCAGACCGTGGCAAAACCTTCGCAGCAGCGCTTTCCTCCCGCCGTCAACATCATCGCGCTGGCCGGCTTTTCGGCGGCGCTGTCGACGCGCGCGCTCGATCCGGTGCTGCCGCACGTCGCCGAGGATTTTTCGATCAGCATCACCACCGCGGCCGGCATCGCTGCCGGTTATGCGCTGATCTACGCCTTGATCCAGCCCGCGATCGGCGCCGCTGCCGACCTGTTCGGCAAGGCACGGCTGATGACGCTGTGCCTTGCGCTGCTCGGCGTCGCCAGCCTGCTCGGCGCGCTCGCCACCTCGTTTCCGCTGCTGTTCGCCTCGCGCATTCTCGCCGGCATCGCCTCGGGCGGCGTGTTTCCGGTGGCGCTCGGGCTGACCGCCGATCTCGTCGCGCCCGACAAGCGGCAGGTTGCGATCGGCCGCACGCTGGCCGGCTCGATGGCCGGCAACCTGCTCGGCGCCACCGCATCCGGCATCATCGGCGATTTCATCGGCTGGCGCGGCGTGCTCGCGATCCTCGGCGCGCTCGGGCTGATCGCCTCGTTCGCGGTCGCCGCCGGCTTTCGCGGCGCCAGCGTCACCCACGTGCCGACCACCGATCTTGCCGCGCTGCGCAAGGGCTACCGCACCATCTTCACCAATCCCAATTCGCGCTTCTGCTTCCCGGCGGTGTTCGTCGAAGGCTGCTGCGTGTTCGGGCTGTTTCCCTTCATCGCCTCGTTCCTGTTCGATCTCGGCGAAACCTCGCTGTCGATCGCCGGCATCGTCATCGCAGGCTTCGCGGTCGGCGGCCTGTTCTACACCTTCACGGTGTCGAACTTCCTGCCGCGGCTCGGCGTCAAGGGCATGATGATCACGGGCGCGAGCCTGGTTGGCCTGCAGCTCGCCGCGCTCGCCTTCGGCCCCGGCTGGAAGCTGCAGATCGGCTGCATGCTGCTGATGGGCTGGGGCTTCTACATGATCCACGGCTGCCTGCAGGTGTTCGCCAGCGAGCTGTCGATCGAGGCCCGTGCGACCGCGATGTCGCTGCACTCGTTCTTCTTCTTCATGGGTCAGACGGTCGGCCCGATCGCCTATGGCTTCGGCCTCGTCCATGGCGGCAAGCAGCCGACGCTGCTGATCGCCGCCGCGCTGATGGTCGTACTCGGCTTCGCCTGCGCCGCGCTGCTGCGGCAGCGTCCGCCGGCGGATGCGGCAACCACGTCGTGACCATCTCGGATGTGAGCCGGGAAACCCGTTCTCGACCTCGGTGCTGAGCTTGCGCGACTGGAGCATGTCGGTACCGGCACTTCCGTAGCTCGCAGACGCGATGCCGCCGTCCCGCGGCGCATCTTGCGTCCGAGTCTTGCTGCAGGACCGCCCTCGAAAGACAGAGGGCGCGGGGAATGCCGGGAGCTGGCCGCCCCCATGGCCCGCCAGCGAGAAAAAATGCTGGCGGCAGGAACCACAGGTTCAGCCGAGACATCCCGGCATTCCCCGCGCGATGGTTGGGCGGCTTATACGTACTCTCCCCGGGGACCGGGCTTTTTTGCCCCCGTGACCGGCGGACCATCATCACCGCCAGCGTAGCCTCAGCGTCGGGAGGCCAGGACCATACGACTTCGCCGGCGCATCAGGCTCGTTCGTCCGCATGAATGATCACGCTGCGACCCGACACGCCCACCGCATCCCGCCTCAACGTCCGTGACGACCGCGAAGCGCCCCTCCGATCGAGACGGGATGGCGATAGTCAATCATGGATTCTGATAAAGCGAAAGTAAAATCTTTCCGCAATGGGAGGCCAGGCAGGTGAGTCGCTTGAATCTACGGGCAATTTGAGTTTTTTAGCGCACGCTGTTCCGGTAGCGGTCGAGAGGGCATAGGCAGGAAGCAGCGGATGGCTCGCGTATTGGCACCAGCACTGGCGTGCAAGTGATTCGCCCGACGGGCGGACATTCTCGCGTTGCGAAGCTGACGTGCCTGTCGGCAGGCTGCGAATGCTCCGTCGCTGCTACCTTAACCTTTGGCAGCAACTGGATATTTTGCTAGTTCTGATTGCCGCCCTTGCGCCGTTCGGGGGGCGCCGGTCGGTCCGGGATGGAGGGGGAAGACGTAGTCTCATGTTCGAGCAGACATTTAAGAATATCGATGACGTCTTGTGGAAGGAAGCTGGCTGTGCGACGGAGCTGGATTACACCGAGCAGACATCGTGGATCCTCTTTCTGAAGTATCTCGACGATCTCGAGCGGGCTAACGAGCAGAAGGCCGAGCTTCACGGCAAGAAATTCACCTACATCATCGACAAGAAGCATCGCTGGTCGACCTGGGCTGCGCCCAAAAAGAAGGACGGCAGCTTCGATCACGACAACGCCAAGACCGGCGATGACCTGATCGACTTCGTCAACCGCGACCTGTTTCCCTATCTGCAGGGGTTCCGCACCCGGGCCGAGGGCTCCGATACGATCGAGTACAAGATCGGTGAGATCTTCAGCGAGATCAAGAACCGCTTCCAGAGCGGCTATTCCCTGCGCGACGCGCTGGAATTGATGGACAGCCTGAGCTTCGGCTCGCAGGACCAGAAGCACGAGCTGTCGCACATCTACGAAGCCAAGCTCAAGAACATGGGCAATGCCGGGCGCAACGGCGGCGAATACTACACACCGCGCCCGCTGATCCGCGCCATGATCCAGGTGATCAACCCGAAGATCGGCGAGCGCATTTATGACGGCGCCTGCGGCTCGGCCGGCTTCCTCTGCGAGGCGTTCGATTATCTCCGCGCCAAAGCGAGTTCGACCAAGGACATTAGGACGCTTCAGGAGAAGACTTTCTTCGGCAAGGAGAAGAAGAGCCTCGCCTACGTCATCGCCATCATGAACATGATCCTGCATGGCATCGAGGCGCCGAACGTCATTCATGCCAATACGCTGGCGGAGAACATCAGCGACATCCAGGACAAGGACCGCTTCGACGTGGTGCTGGCCAATCCGCCGTTCGGCGGCAAGGAGCGGCCGGAAATCCAGCAGAACTTTCCGATCAAGACCGGCGAAACTGCATTCCTGTTCCTCCAGCATTTCATCAAGTCGCTGAAGGCGGGCGGCCGCGCCGCCATCGTCATCAAGAACACGTTCTTGTCGAACTCCGACAATGCTTCGGTAGCGCTACGCAAGGAGCTTTTGGAGAACTGTAACTTGTTCACGGTGCTGGACATGCCCGGCGGCACCTTCCAGGGCGCCGGCGTCAAGACAGTGGTGCTGTTCTTCGAGAAGGGCGCGCCGACACGCAAAATCTGGTTCTACAAATGCGATCCCGGCCGCAATCTTGGGAAAACCAACCCGCTGAATGATGACGATCTGAAGGACTTCGTCGCTTTGCAGGCGAAGTTCAGAGACAGCGAGAATTCTTGGACAGTCGACGCTAAGAGCGTTGACCCGACGACCTTCGATCTCTCGGTGAAGAACCCGAACAAGGTCGAGGAAGCGGCGCTGCGTGATCCCAAGGACATCATTGCGGAGATGGCGGCGCTTGATGCGGAGAGTGCGGAAATTCTCGCGAGTATTGGGGCCATTCTATGAAGAAGGGTTGGGAGCAGATAAAGCTCGGTGAGGCATGCTCGCTGATTAGCAGGGGTATTGCGCCACGGTATATAGAATCAGGTGGCCTAGCTGTAATCAATCAAAAATGCGTACGTGATCACGAGATTTCGTATGAACTCTGCCGCCGTCACGATGCGGCTGCCAAAGCCGTTGACAAAGAGCGATATGTTCGGGTGGGTGACGTTCTTGTCAATTCGACTGGTACTGGAACGCTGGGACGTGTGGCTCAAGTGCGCAAGGAGCCCAAGGAGCCCACTACGGTGGATACCCACGTCACCATAGTGCGGCCTAAGCCGAACCGCTTCTACGCCGACTTCTTCGGCTATATGCTTATGAAAATCGAAGATGAAATTACGAAAAGTGGGGAGGGCGCGAGTGGGCAAACCGAATTGGCTCGAACGACGCTGCAGAGAAAATTCGACGTGTCATTCCCGACATCGCTCGCCGAACAACAGTGCATCGTCACCATTCTGGACGAAGCGTTTACCGGGCTGGCGACCGCAACCGCTAACGCTGAGAAGAATATTAGGAACGTGCGCGAGCTGTTTAACAGCTTCCTTTGTTTGATCTTTGGCAAGAAGCGAGAGGGATGGAAAGATAAATCACTGGATGAAGTGGCGATGCAATTTGGAAGGGGAAAGTCAAAGCATCGTCCACGGAATGATCCATCGCTTTACGGTGGAAAGTATCCCTTCATCCAAACGGGAGATGTCCGGAACGCGGATCGTTTGATTGTTGAGTACTCGCAGACCTATAACGAGAAAGGATTGAAACAAAGCAAGCTTTGGCCAAAAGGAACAATTTGCATTACGATCGCTGCGAATATTGCTGAAACTTGCATTCTCGGTTTCGATGCGTGCTTTCCGGATAGTGTTATCGGTATGGTTGTCGATCCGCACCAGACTAATAACAAGTTCGTCGAGTATCTCCTGCAGTTCTTCAAGGGTGTTCTACAGGCTCAAGGGAAAGGCAGCGCACAAGACAACATTAATCTTACTACGTTTGAAACCCAAAAATTCCCGTTTCCCTCAGTGGACGTTCAAAACGCACTGGTTGAAAGACTCGACGCCATGGCAGAGGAAGCACGTCGCCTTGAAGGGGTGTATCTGGCGAAGTTAGCAAGCATTGCGGAACTAAAGCAATCCCTCCTTCGAGAGGCGTTTTCCGGCAGACTGACTTCACCGCCAACTCGAGCTGTCAACGAGGCCGCCGAGTGAACGAGGCCGAGACTCGCGCCGAGCTGATCGATCCCGCGCTGCGGGATGCGGGTTGGGGCGTGGTCGCGGATAGCCGGACCCGGCGCGAGGAAATCTGCCCTGGACGCATTGAGGGCGGCGGTCGGCGGGGCAAGAAGCAGATTGCCGACTACGTTCTCACCTTTCGCAATCACAAGCTCGCTGTGATTGAGGCCAAGGCGGAGGACAAGGGGCCGACGGAGGGCGTCGGCCAGGCCAAGATTTATGCGGAGCGGTTGCAGGCGCGCTTTGCTTTTTCCACCAATGGCCGGCTCATCTATCAGATCGATAGGACGACCGGCCAGGAAGCCTACGTCGAGCGCTACCCGACGCCGGAGGAGCTCTGGGCCAGGGTATTCGAGACTCCGAACGCGTGGCGCGACCGCTTTGCCGCCGTGCCGTTCGAGGCGAGCGGCAAATGGGAAACCCGCTACTACCAGCACAACGCCATCGAAAACACGCTGGAAGCTATTGCCGCCGGCAAGCGGCGTATTCTGCTGACGCTGGCCACCGGCACGGGCAAGACCGCGATTGCCTTTCAGATCGCCTGGGCGCTGTTCCAGAGCCGCTGGAACCTGTCGCGCGAGCCGTTGCGCCGGCCTCGCATCCTGTTCCTCGCCGACCGCAACATTCTCGCCGACCAGGCGTATAATGCCTTCTCGGCCTTCGGCGAGGACGGCGCGCGGGCGCGCATCAAGCCGGACGAAATCCGCCAGCATGGCCGGGTGCCGAAGAATGCCTCGTTGTTCTTCACCATCTTCCAGACCTTCATGAGCGGCACCGCAGCGGATGGGCAGCCCGCGCCCTATTTCGGCGACTATCCGGCGGACTTTTTCGACTTCATCATCATCGACGAATGCCACCGCGGCGGCGCCAATGACGAGAGCAATTGGCGCGACATTCTCGACCACTTTTCCCCGGCGGTTCAGCTCGGCATGACCGCGACGCCACGGCGCACCGACAATGTCGACACCTACCGATATTTCGGCGAGCCGGTCTACGTCTATTCGCTGAAGGAGGGCATCAATGACGGCTTCCTGACGCCGTTCAAGGTTCAGCAGATCGCGACCACGCTCGACGACTACGTCTACACCCCCGACGACAAGATCGTCGAAGGCGAGATCGAGGAGGGCAGGCGCTATCGCGAGCCGCAGTTCAACCGCACCATCGAGATCGAGGAGCGGGAGCGCTATCGCGTCCGGCTGTTCATGGACCTGATCGACCAGAAGGAAAAGACGCTGGTGTTCTGTGCCACGCAGGCGCACGCCGCGCTGGTGCGCGATCTGATCAACCAGATCAAGACCTCGACTGACCCGAACTATTGCGTGCGGGTGACGGCCGAAGATGGAGCGCTCGGCGACCAGTGGCTACGCACGTTTCAGGACAACGAGAAAACCATCCCGACCATCCTGACCACGTCGCAGAAGCTGTCGACCGGGGTCGATGCGCGCAATGTCCGCAACATCGTGCTGATGCGGCCGATCAACTCGATGATCGAGTTCAAGCAGATCATCGGGCGCGGCACGCGGCTGTTCGACGGCAAGGACCATTTCACGATCTACGACTTTGTGAAGGCCTATGAGCACTTCAACGATCCGGAATGGGATGGCGAGCCGGAAGAGCGGGTTGATGCCAGACCGAAGACGCCGATCGATGAGCCCGAGCCAGGCTTCGACGAGGAAGCGCCCGGAGAGGAGAGCGAAGGCAGGACGCGACCGAAGCGGATCAAGATCAGGCTGGCCGACGGCAAGGAGCGCCAGATCCAGCACATGATGGCGACCACGTTCTGGGGGCCGGACGGCAAGCCGATTTCGGCGGCTCAGTTTGCGGAAAAGCTGTTCGGCGAATTGCCGCCGTTCTTCAAGAACGAGGACGAGCTGCGGCGCATCTGGAGCAGGCCGGACACGCGCAAGGCGCTGCTCGAAGGGCTGGCGGAAAAAGGCTTTGGCGCAGCGCAACTGGCCGAGATTGGTCGTATGATTCATGCTGAGAAGAGCGACGTCTTCGATGTCCTGGCCTATATCGCCTACGCGCTTGCGCCGATCACGCGCGAGGAACGAGTCGCGTCGCGGCGCAGCGACATCGCCGCCCGCTACGACGCCAAGTTGCAGGCATTCCTCGATTTCGTCCTGGAACAGTATGTCGGCCACGGCGTCGAGGAGCTGGACCAAGATAAGCTGGCACCGCTCGTGGAGCTGAAATATCGATCAATTGCCGACGCTGCCAGCGAATTGGGCGGTGTTGCGGTGATCCGTGATGCGTTCATCGGATTTCAGCGCTATCTCTACGAACTCGGGTAAGCCGGCGTTACGCTTCACCCCCGCCCGCGATACGGCGCCACGCCCTGGTCCGGCACCCACAGGCCCTTCGGCAGCTTGCCGGTCTGCCAGAACACGTCGATCGGGATGCCGCCGCGGGGATACCAGTAGCCGCCGATGCGGAGCCATTTCGGCTTGAGCTCGGCGGCGAGGCGCTTGCCGATGGCGACGGTGCAGTCCTCGTGGAAGGCGCCGTGGTTGCGGAAGCTCGCCAGGTAGAGCTTGAGCGACTTGGATTCGACCAGCCACGGGCCGGGCGCATAGTCGATCACGAGATGGGCGAAGTCCGGCTGGCCCGTCACCGGACACAGCGACGTGAACTCCGGCACCGTGAAGCGGGCCAGGTAATCGGTGTCCTTCTGCGGATTGGGCACGCGGTCGAGCCGGGCGGCTTCGGGGCTCTCGGGCCACGCCACCTCGCGGCCCAGTTGCAGGCCTGCTGATGTCTCGGATTTGCCGGGTCTTTTCGCCATGTCTCGGGTCGCGGATGGGAGGAGGCGCCCTCTTACCCAATCGGGGCGCCGGCGTCATCCGCTTCCTGATCTGGCCGCGACTTGATGGCAAGGCGGCCTGATTTAGTGCGACAGCAAGGCTCAATTTCGGCGCGACTCGGCCTTTTCGGCCTCCCGTCCCTGCGGTAGAAGCGGCGCAGCAACGCCCACCCGGAAAAGCCCGTAAGAGGACCTCATGACCGCCATCGTCGACATCATCGGCCGCGAAATCCTGGACAGCCGCGGCAATCCCACGGTCGAGGTCGACGTCGTGCTGGAGGACGGCTCGGTCGGCCGTGCCGCCGTGCCGTCCGGCGCCTCCACCGGCGCCCATGAGGCGGTCGAGCTGCGCGACGGCGACAAGCACCGCTATCTCGGCAAGGGCGTGCTGAAGGCGGTCGAGGCGATCAATGACGAGATCTACGAAGCCTTGAGCGACATGTCGGTGCAGGACCAGGTCCAGATCGACCAGATCCTGATCGAGCTCGACGGCACCGAGAACAAGAGCCGGATCGGCGCCAACGCCATCCTCGGCGTGTCGCTCGCCTGCGCCAAGGCCGCCGCCATCTCCTACGACATGCCGCTGTATCGCTATGTCGGCGGCACCTCGGCGCGCACTTTGCCGGTGCCGATGATGAACATCGTCAATGGCGGCGTCCACGCCGACAACCCGATCGACTTCCAGGAATTCATGATCATGCCGGTGGGCGCGCCGAGCTTTGCGGAAGCGCTGCGCTGCGGCTCGGAGATCTTCCACACGCTGAAGGCAGAACTGAAGAAGGCCGGGCACAACACCAATGTCGGCGATGAAGGCGGATTCGCGCCGAACCTGCCGTCGGCGGATGCCGCGCTCGACTTCGTCATGAGCGCGATCGGCAAGGCCGGCTACACCGCAGGCGAGGACGTGATGCTGGCGCTCGACTGCGCCGCCACCGAGTTCTTCAAGGACGGCAAGTATGTCTACGAGGGCGAGAACAAGTCGCGCTCGCGCTCGGAGCAGGCCAAGTATCTCGCCGACCTCGCCGCGCGCTATCCGATCTGCTCGATCGAGGACGGCATGTCGGAGGACGACATGGACGGCTGGAAGGAGCTGACCGACCTGATCGGCCACAAGTGCCAGCTCGTCGGCGACGACCTGTTCGTCACCAATGTCGATCGTCTGGCCGACGGCATCCGGAACGGCCGCGCCAACTCGATCCTGATCAAGGTCAACCAGATCGGCACGCTGACCGAGACGCTCGCCGCGGTCGAGATGGCCTACAAGGCGGGTTACACTGCCGTGATGTCGCACCGCTCCGGCGAGACTGAAGACTCGACGATCGCCGATCTTGCGGTCGCGACCAATTGCGGACAGATCAAGACCGGCTCGCTGGCGCGCGCCGACCGCACCGCCAAGTACAACCAGCTGCTGCGTATCGAGCAGGAGCTCGACGCGCAGGCCAGATATGCCGGCAGGGCGGCGCTGAAGGCGCTGGCCTGATCCTGAGATAAACAAAAAAAGAGGGGAGGCACGCATGGGTGTCGAGACAGGCCTGCAATTGCGGACGCTGATCAAGCGCAGCGGTGAGCTCGAGCTCTCGCTGGTCGACGTGCCGACCCCTGAGCCCGGGCCGGACGAGGTTGTCGTCCGCATCGAGGCGGCGCCGATCAATCCGTCGGATCTCGGCCTCCTCGTCGGCGCCGCTGATCTGTCCACCATGCAGGCGTCCGGCACCAAGGACCGGCCGGTGATCACGGCCAAGGTGCCGGAAGCAGGCATGCGGGCGATGGCCGCCCGCGTGGACGAGTCGATGCCGATCGGCAACGAGGGCGCCGGCGTCGTGGTCAAGACCGGGTCGTCGGACGCCGCCAAGGCGCTGATGGGGCGGACGGTCGCGGCGATCGGCGGTGCGATGTACAGCCAGTATCGCTGCCTCAAGGTCTCCGAGTGCCTGCCGTTGCCGGCGGGCACGACGCCGGCCGAGGGCGCCTCCTGCTTCGTCAATCCGCTGACCTCGCTCGGCATGACCGAGACGATGCGGCGCGAAGGCCATACCGCGCTGGTGCATACCGCGGCGGCGTCGAACCTCGGGCAGATGCTCAACAAGATCTGCCTCAAGGACGGCATTGCGCTCGTCAACATCGTGCGCAGTGCAGCCCAGGCGGAGATCCTGCGCGGCCTCGGCGCCAAATACGTGGTGGATTCGACCTCGCCGACCTTCATGGACGACCTGATCGCGGCGCTGGTCGAGACCGGCGCCACCATCGCCTTCGACGCGATCGGCGGTGGCAAGCTCGCCGGCCAGATCCTGAACGCGATGGAAGCCGCGATCAACAAGTCCGGCAAGCATCCCTACAGCCGCTACGGCTCCAACGTGCACAAGCAGGTCTACATCTACGGCGGCCTGGACACGCGCCCGACCGAGATCACCCGCGGCTTCGGCATGACCTGGAGCGTCGGCGGCTGGCTGCTGTTTCCGTTCCTGATGAAGATCGGCAAGGCGGATACCGAGCGGCTGCGCCAGCGCGTCGTCGACGAGCTCAAGACCACCTTCGCCAGCCACTACACCAAGGTGGTCTCGCTGACCGAGGCACTCGATCCGGCCAACCTCGCCGCGTACGCCAAACGGGCCACCGGCGAAAAATTCCTCATCGACCCCAACAAAGATAAGTGACCTAACGTCGCTCCCCGGACGTTGCGGTCAGGCTTGCGTTTGGCCTGCGGCCGGAGAAAATCCGCCCGTTTTGGTTCGGGGGGCGGTGTTGGCCGCTGATAGTTTGAGGAGAGCTCTGTCATGACCCAATTGGATCGGCGTCGATTTCTGGCTGGTGCGGCCCTCGCGGGGGCTGCCGGCACCTTGCCCTCGCTGGCCGGCGGCGAAGCACGCGCGGCGGTTGCACCCGCTGGTGCGCAGGCGCCCGGCTTCTACCGCTACAAGGTCGGCGACTACGAATGCACCTCGATCAATGACGGCGCGCGCACCTTCCCGATGCCGGACAAGTTCGTCGTCAACACGGCCAAGGACGATGCGCTCGCAGCCGCGGAAAGCGCCTACATGCCGAAGGGCATGATCACGATCCCCTTCAATCCGCAGCTGATCAACACCGGCTCGAAGCTGATCCTGATCGATGCCGGCAATGGCGTCGCCAACCTCGAGCCGAGCAAGGGCGCGGTCGGCCGCACCTTGCAGAACCTCGCGGCCGCCGGCGTCGACCCGAAGAGCATCGACATCGTCGTGCTTTCGCACATGCATGGCGACCACATCAACGGCATCAAGCTCGCCGACGGCTCGCTGGCGTTCCCGAACGCGGAGATCAAGGTGCCCGCCAAGGAATGGGAGTTCTGGGCGAGCGACGACAACGCCGCCAAGGCCGCATCGGAGCTGATGAAGGGCAACTTCGCGAACTTCAAGAAGGTGTTCGGCGGACTCGAGAGCAAGGTCACGCAATATGAGTGGGACAAGGAGGTCGCGCCGGGGATCACCGCGCTCGGCACGCCCGGTCACACGCCGGGTCATACGTCCTTCGCCGTCGCCTCCGGCAACGCCAAGGTCCTGATCCAGGCCGACGTCACCAACGTCCCCGAGCTGTTCCTGCGCAACCCGGATTGGCACGTGATGTTCGACACCGACGCCGAGATGGCGCAGGCGACGCGGCATAAATTCTACGACATGGCAGCGGCCGAGAAGGCCAAGGTGATCGGCTTCCACTTCTCGTTCCCGTCGATCGGCTATGTCGAGAAGGACGGCGCCAAGTACCGGCTGATCCCGGCGCCGTGGAATCCGGTGATCTAGGGATTTTCCGTCATTGCGAGCGAAGCGAAGCAATCCAGGGCTCGGTCGGGACTCTGGATTGCTTCGTCGCTTCGCTCCTCGCAATGACGGAGAGAGTTTTTCCCAGCGGGTCGCCTCCGGGCGGCCTGCTTGTTTTTTTGCATATGCGAAATGTCGGGCTTTCCGCCGCTCCCGCGAACGCCTATGTCGAGCATCTCCAGGATTCCGCAGGGCCTTGCATGTCGACCGATCTCCCTCCCTCCAGCGCTGATCTCTCCAACTGGCGCACCGCGCCGTTCAGCCGCTGGGCCTTCCATAACATCCGCGCGATCCTGCCGGTCGCCGACATCGAGAGCGCGCCGGGCAGCGCCTGGGCGCTGCCGGCAAGTCCGGACTCATTCGATGATTTCAGACTGCGGCTGCCCAAGGGCGGCACGCTCGATCTCGACGGCTTCCTGAAGGCGACAGCGACCGACGGGCTGCTGATCCTGCACGATGGCCGCATCGTGTTCGAATTCTATGATGGCGGCACCGACCGCGACACGCCGCACATCCTGATGTCCGCGACCAAGTCGATCACGGGCCTGATGGTGGGCATCCTGGCCGGCCGCGGTGAGCTCGATGTCGACGCCGAGGTCACGCGCTACGTGCCGGAAGTGGCGGCTACGGCCTATCAGGGTGCCACGATCCGGCAGCTCCTGGACATGCGTGCCGGCGTCGTGCTCGACGGTAGCGGCTTGCAGGCCTATGCCGATGCCAGCGGCTGGGAGCCGGTCGCACCCGGCACGACACCGAACCTGCACGGCTTCTACGAGACCATGCGCGCGCAGGCCACGCCGCATGGCGGCCCGTTCAGCTACGTCTCCGCGAATACCGATCTGCTCGGCTGGGTCATCGAGCGCGCCACCGGCCGCAGCTTCGCCAGCCTCGTCGGCACCTTGCTGTGGAAGCCGATGGGGGCGAGCGGCGAGACCTTCATCACGGTGGATCGCAGGGGCGCCCCGCGCTGCACCGGCGGCTTTTGCACCACCCTGCGGGATTTCGCCCGTCTGGGCCAGCTCGTGCTCTCAGGCGGCCGGCGCGGCTCGCAAACGATCATCCCCGAGGGCTGGCTCGACGACGTCAGGCACAATGGCGATGCGCAGGCGTGGCGCGACGGCCAATGGCGCGACAGTTTTGCCGCCATCAGCCGGAACATGCACTATCGCAGCGGCTGGTACGTCATTGACGACGCGCCGCAGCTGATGTTCGCGATGGGCATTCACGGCCAGAACCTGTTCGTCGATGCCGCCAACGGCATCGTGATCGCCAAGGTCTCGTCCTGGGCGCAGCCGGTCGACGGGCAATCGATCTGGCTTACGCATCAGGCGGTCGCCGAATTTGCCCGCTGCCTCAAAGCCACGGCTTGAGCTCGCCCGGAACATTGGAGCGTTTCTCGCGATGAAACGCTGAGTTTCGCGAGACGCTGTTTTCATGCACTTGCATGGTCTTGCCCATGTGTCTTAAGTGCCCCCTCACGTTCCCTTGCAAAGGATGCCCGCATGCCCGCCCCGTATTCCATCGTCGCCCTCGTCGGCAGTCTCCGCAAGGAGAGCTTCACCCTGAAGATCGCCAATGCACTCGCCAAGCTCGCGCCCGCGAGCCTGAGGATCGACGTCACCATGCTGAATGGCCTGTCGTTCTTCAACCAGGATCTCGAAGCCAATCCGCCGGCCGACTGGCTGGCGCTGCGCGACAAGCTGAAGGCCTCGAACGGCGTCCTCGTTCTGACGCCCGAATACAACCGCTCGATTCCCGGCGTGCTGAAGAACGCGATCGACGTCGCCTCGCGCCCGTATGGGCACAGTTCGTTCCTGGGCAAGCCGGTCGGCATCATTTCCAATTCGCCGAGCCCGCTCGGTGGCGTCGCCGCCGCCAAGCATCTGCAGAACATCATGCCGGGCATCTCCGGCCCGATCATGGGCCAGCCGGAGATCTATCTGAACCACGTCAGCGACGCATTCGGCGACAACGGTGAGCTGGTCAAGGACTCGCTCAAGGCCGTGCTGCAGCAATATCTCGAGGCCTTCGCGGTCTTCGTGGCCAAGCAGAACGGCTGAGATCGTCCGCCGCCCCGCGCGCGGAAATCGGGCGGGGCCAGATGTTTGCACAGCAGGGCAGGGCGTTGACGCGCCTTGCCCGATCGGTTTCAAGACGACGCCGGTCACCCGCGCAACGACGCGCGATCCAAGGACACATGATGGCCCATTCATTCACGTCAGCCAGCTCGCCGAAGCCGGGGCCGAACCAGCCGGATCTGGACTCCGAGGCGATCTGGCAGGCGCGGATCGATCTCGCCGCCTGCTTCCGGATGGCCGCGCGTCACGGGCTCGAGGAGGGCATCTGCAACCACTTCTCGGCCATGGTGCCCGGTTACGACGACCTCTTCATCGTCAATCCCTATGGCTACGCCTTTCGCGAGCTGACCGCGTCGCATCTCCTGGTGTGTGATTTCGACGGCAACGTCATTGCCGGCGACGGCCGCCCGGAGGCGACCGCGTTCTACATCCACGCCCGCATCCACAAGGCGCTGCCGCGCGCCAAGGTCGCGTTCCATACCCACATGCCCTATGCGACGGCGCTGTCCATGACCGAAGGCGACCCGCTGATCTTCGCCGGGCAGACCGCGCTGAAATTCTATGGCCGTACGGCCGTCGACGAAAACTACAATGGCCTGGCGCTGGACGAGCGGGAAGGCGATCGGATCGCCGGGGCGATCGGTGACGCCGACATCATCTTCATGAAACATCACGGCGTGATGGTTCTGGCGCCGACGATCGCCGAGGCCTGGGACGATCTGTATTATCTCGAGCGCGCCTGCCAGGTGCAGTGCCTGGCGCTGTCGACCAGCCGCAAGGTCGTCGCGGTTGAGCCGGCAATCGCGCAAGCCGCCGCTCGCCAGATGCGGGAGGGCGATGCGGAATCGGCTCGGTTGCACCTCGAGGCCGTCAAGCGCATGCTCGACTTGGAGGAGCCGATCTACCGGAGCTGAGGACTGATTGCCTGGAGACTGGTTCGATGCCGACATTGGATCTCTCTGCCGAACACCGTGCAGCGCTGGATCGCCCGGTCTGGTCGGCCTTGACCAGCGGGCACCGGGCGCTTGCAGAGGGCGCCGCGCATGCCCGTCGTTATCCGGCGGCGATTGCGCCATTTGCCGCCATGTCGGACGACAGCGACGCCGCGTGGTCGGAGCTCGCCGACCTCGCCAAGAAGGACGTGGTTGCGATCGTGACTCCCGCTCCTCCGGTCGACCTGCACGGCCTCGATGCCCGCTTCAGCGCCAGCGTCCGCCAGATGGTTGCGGTCGAGGCGGTGGACCCCGTTGGGGATGCCGTGATCGAGATGCTCGACCAGCGCGACATTCCGGCGATGCTGGAGCTGACCGCGCTGACCAAGCCGGGCCCGTTCCTGGCCAGGACCCATGAGCTCGGGCGCTACATCGGCATCCGCGACGGCCAGCGCCTGGCCGCCATGGCCGGGGAGCGCATGCGCCTCGACGGTTTCACGGAAATCAGCGCGGTCTGCGTCCATCCGGACTATCGCGGCCGCGGCTATGCCCAACGGCTCATCACCGACCTGATGACAGCCATCAGGGGCAGGGGCGAGACGCCGTTTCTCCACGTCATCGACGACAATCATGCGGCGATCGCGCTTTACGAGCGCCTCGGTTTCATGTCGCGAACCACCTTGTGTTTCACGGTGCTTCGTCCCTCCGATCGCTAGCCTCAGGTCATGGGAGCGTCGGAAGGAAGCCGCGCCGCGCAGGCTTAGCGAATCCTTAACCAAGCCGTCCCATCTTCCCGCCCATGGTCTCCCGCGCGCGGCTCAAATCCTTCCTGACGGGGCTCGCCCTCTACACGATGGCGGCGGCCATCATCGGCTATTTCGGCGTCAACGCCTACACCGGCCGCTACGGCCTGAATGCGCGCCAGGAGCTCGACCAGGAGATCATCGCGCTGACCTCCGAACTCGCCCGTCTCAAGCAGGAGCGGACGGAGGGCGAGAAGCGGGTGTCGCTGCTGCGCTCCGATCGGGTCGACCCGGACATGCTGGACGAGCGTGCGCGCTTCCAGCTCGGCTATGCCAACCCGCACGATTTGATCCGGATCAACCGGCCGCAGTGACCTGGCGACGTCGCGGCGGATAGCCCGACGTTGCACAGTTTTTGACGGGCGGGCGCGTCAAATTTCAAAAATCCTCGATATCGATGTTGAATATTTCGCGCTTCGTTGCAGTGCGGCAAAGCAATGCCGCGGCGGAAGAGGCGCGATGTCACGCAGTCCTTTTACGTCCCTTGGAGTTGAGCTAGAGAGAACTACTTTTTCTCTCATCCGGAATTGCCATGGCCGCACCCAAGAAGACCGCCGCAAAGGAACACGGGCAGGACAGAGACAGCGGCCCGCCGCCGGAATTCACCAGAGAACAGGAATTGGCTGCGCTGCGCGACATGCTGCTGATCCGTCGCTTTGAGGAGAAGGCGGGTCAGCTTTATGGCATGGGTGCGATCGGCGGCTTCTGCCATCTCTATATCGGCCAGGAGGCCGTGGTCGTCGGCATGCAGATGGCGCTCAAGCCGGGCGATCAGGTCATCACCGGCTATCGCGATCACGGCCACATGCTGGCGACCGGCATGGACGCCAAGGGCGTCATGGCCGAGCTGACGGGACGCCGCGGCGGCTACTCCAAGGGCAAGGGCGGCTCCATGCACATGTTCAGCATGGAGAAGAACTTCTTCGGCGGCCACGGCATCGTCGGCGCGCAGGTGTCGCTCGGCACGGGCCTCGCGCTCGCCAACCGCTATCGCGGCAACGACTCGGTCAGCATCGCCTATTTCGGCGACGGCGCGGCCAATCAGGGCCAGGTCTATGAGAGCTTCAACATGGCGGAGCTCTGGAAGCTGCCGGTGATCTACGTCATCGAGAACAACCGCTATGCGATGGGCACGGCGGTGTCGCGCGCCTCGGCGCAGACCGACTTCTCCAAGCGCGGCATCTCATTCAACATCCCGGGCGAGCAGGTCGACGGCATGGACGTCCGCGCCGTGAAGGCCGCCGGCGAGAAGGCGGTCGCCTGGTGCCGCGAGGGCAAGGGGCCCTACATTCTCGAGATGCAGACCTACCGCTATCGCGGTCACTCGATGTCGGACCCGGCCAAGTACCGCACCCGCGAGGAGGTCGAGAAGGTCCGTCACGACCAGGATCCGATCGAGCAGGTGCGCAACCGCCTGCTGGCCGCCAAGGTCAGCGAGCAGGATCTCAAGACGATCGATGCCGACGTGCGCAAGATCGTCAACGAGGCCGCCGATTTCGCCCAGGCCGATCCCGAGCCGGATGTCGCCGAGCTCTATACCGACGTCTACCGCTGAAGCGCGCGCAAGCTGTTTTCTCTGGAGCTGATATGCCTATTCAAGTTTTGATGCCTGCGCTGTCGCCCACGATGGAGAAGGGCAACCTCGCCAAATGGCTGAAGAAGGAAGGCGAGACGATCAAGTCCGGCGACGTGATCGCCGAGATCGAGACCGACAAGGCCACCATGGAAGTCGAGGCGACCGATGAGGGCACCCTCGGCAAGATCCTGATCCCCGAAGGCACCGCCGACGTCGCGGTCAACACGCCGATCGCGACCATTCTCGCCGACGGCGAGAGCGCCGCTGACCTTGGCAAGGCCGCGGCACCTGCCGCCGAGATGAAGGCCGCGCAGTCGGCGCCGCCGGCCGAGCCTGCCGCCGCGATGCCGGCCTCGCCGGCGCCAACCGGCGTCGCCGCGCCGCAGAGCGTGGCCGAGCCTGATCCTGAAGTGCCGGCCGGCACCGAGATGGTGACGCAGACCATCCGCGAGGCGCTGCGCGACGCCATGGCCGAGGAGATGCGCCGCGACGGCGACGTCTTCATCATGGGCGAGGAAGTCGCTGAATATCAGGGCGCCTACAAGGTGACCCAGGGCCTGCTGCAGGAGTTCGGTGCGCGCCGCGTCATGGACACGCCGATCACCGAGCATGGCTTCGCCGGCATCGGCGTTGGTGCTGCGATGGCCGGCCTCAAGCCGATCGTCGAATTCATGACCTTCAACTTCGCCATGCAGGCGATCGACCAGATCATCAACTCCGCGGCCAAGACCTTGTACATGTCCGGTGGCCAGATGGGCTGCTCGATCGTGTTCCGTGGTCCCAATGGCGCTGCCGCGCGTGTCGCCGCGCAGCATAGCCAGGACTATTCGTCCTGGTACTCGCACGTGCCGGGTCTGAAGGTGGTCGCGCCGTATTCTGCGGCCGATGCCAAGGGCCTGCTGAAGGCTGCGATCCGCGATCCGAATCCGGTGATCTTCCTCGAGAACGAGGTGCTCTACGGTCACTCCGGCGAGGTGCCGAAGCTCGACGACTACGTGATTCCGATCGGCAAGGCGCGCATCGCCCGATCAGGCAAGGACGTCACCATCATCTCCTGGTCGAACGGCATGACCTACGCGCTCAAGGCCGCCGACGAACTTGCCAAGGAGGGCATCGAGGCCGAGGTGATCGACCTGCGCACGCTGCGTCCGATGGACACCGAGACCATCATTGCGTCGGTCAAGAAGACCAGCCGCGCGGTCACGGTGGAAGAGGGCTGGGCGCAGAGCGGCGTCGGCGCCGAGATCGCCGCGCGCATCATGGAGCACGCCTTCGACTATCTCGATGCGCCGGTCGCGCGCGTCTCCGGCAAGGACGTGCCGATGCCCTACGCGGCGAACCTCGAGAAGCTCGCGCTGCCGTCGGTTGCGGAGGTCGTGCAGGCCGCCAAGTCCGTCTGCTACCGCTAAGACGCCGGGGAATCCGAGATGGCAGGACCCAAGGAGCAGCCGCTGCCGCCCGACGTGATCGGCCGCGAGGACGCCACCGAAGTGTTGCGCGCCTTCGTGCTCGATGGCGGGCTCTCGATCGCCTTCCAGCGCGCGTTCGAGGAGCCTGACGTGTGGGGGCTGCTCCTGGTCGACGTCGCCCGCCATGCTGCGCGCGCCTATGCGCGCGAGAGCGACTATTCCGAAGACGAAGCGCTGCAGCGTATCGTCGAGATGTTCGAAGCCGAGCTGGCTCGGCCGACCGATACGGGCACCACCAGCCCCAGGTCGAAACAAGGTCACTGATCATGCCGATCAACATTCTGATGCCCGCGCTGTCGCCGACGATGGAGAAGGGTAACCTTGCTCGTTGGCTCAAAAAGGAAGGCGACCAGGTCAAGTCCGGCGAGGTCATCGCCGAGATCGAGACCGACAAGGCCACGATGGAAGTCGAGGCGGTCGACGAGGGCACGCTCGCCAAGATCCTGGTGCCCGAAGGCACGCAGGACGTCCCGGTCAACGACGTGATCGCGGTGCTTGCGGGTGAGGGCGAGGACGTCAAGGCCGCCGGCAGCGCGCCCGCTGCACCGGCTCCCAAGCCCGAGGCCAAGCCCACGGCGTCGGCCGCTCCCGCTGCGGCAGCTGCACCGGCCGCGGCACCCGCGCCGAAGCCGGCCGCAGCTGCGGCTGCACCGGTGCCCGCCGCTGCTCCGCAGCTGAACGGCCAGACCCGCGTGTTCTCGTCACCGCTGGCGCGCCGTCTCGCGAGGGATGCCGGCATCGATCTCGGCCGCATCACGGGCACTGGTCCGCATGGCCGCGTCATCGCGCGCGACGTCGACGAGGCGAAGTCGGGCAAGGGCCTCAAGGCCGCGCCGTCGGCTGCTCCCGCTGCCGGCGCCCCCGCAGTGGCGCCCTCGATGTCCGACAAGCAGATCCTGGCGCTGTTCGAGCCCGGCTCCTACGACATCATCCCGCATGATGGCATGCGCCGCACCATCGCGCAGCGCCTGACCGCGGCGACGCAGACCGTCCCGCACTTCTACCTGACGATCGACTGCGACATCGGTAAGCTGCTTGCCGCCCGCGAGGAGATCAATGCGGCCGCTCCAAAGGACAAGGAGAAGAAGCCGCTCTACAAGCTCTCGGTCAACGACTTCGTCATCAAGGCGATGGCAGTGGCGCTGCAGCGGATCCCGAACTGCAACGTCAGCTGGACCGAAGGCGGCATGGTCAAGCACAAGCATTCCGACGTCGGCGTCGCGGTCGCCATGCCGGGCGGCCTGATCACGCCCATCATCCGCAAGGCCGAGACCAAGACGCTGTCGGCGATCTCGGGCGAGATGAAGGATTTTGCCGCGCGCGCCCGCTCGCGCAAGCTGAAGCCGGAGGAGTATCAGGGCGGCACCACGGCGGTGTCGAACCTCGGCATGTACGGCATCACGCACTTCACGGCGGTGATCAATCCGCCGCATGCGACGATCCTCGCGGTCGGCACCTCGGAGGAACGCCCCGTGGTGCGCAACGGCAAGATCGAGATCGCGAGCATGATGAGCGTGACCCTGTCGTGCGATCATCGCGCGATCGACGGCGCGCTCGGCGCCGAGCTGATCGGCGCCTTCAAGCAGCTGATCGAGAACCCCGTGATGATGATGGTGTGAGCCACGCAGCAACCGCATCCGTCGTCATTGCGAGCGCAGCGAAGCAATCCAGAGTCCCGCCGGAACCCTGGATTGCTTCGTCGCTGACGCTCCTCGCAATGACGGAGAGAGTTCGACTGACCCGGCTAACGATGAGAATGATTGCATAGCCATGGCCGACACATCCTTCGACGTCATCATCATCGGCTCCGGCCCGGGCGGCTACGTCACCGCAATCCGCGCGGCGCAGCTGGGCTTCAAGACCGCGATCATCGAGAAGTCCTATCTCGGCGGCATCTGCCTGAACTGGGGCTGCATCCCGACCAAGGCGCTGCTACGCTCGGCCGAGATCTATCACTATATGCAGCACGCCAAGGACTATGGCCTGTCGGCCGAGAAGATCTCCTACGATCCGAAGGCGGTGGTGCAGCGCTCGCGCGGCGTGTCGAAGCGGCTGAACGACGGCGTCGGCTTCCTGATGAAGAAGAACAAGGTCCAGGTGATCTGGGGCAAGGCCGCGATCGACGCGCCCGGCAAGATCACGGTGACCAAGTCCGACGTCGAGGCGCCGAAGGGGACGCTGGGCGAGGGCGTCTACCAGGCCAAGCATATCATCGTAGCGACCGGCGCGCGGCCGCGCGTGCTGCCGGGCCTCGAGCCCGACAAGAAGCTGGTCTGGACCTATTTCGAGGCGATGGTGCCGGACAAGATGCCGAAGTCGCTGCTGGTGGTCGGCTCCGGCGCGATCGGCATCGAGTTCGCGTCGTTCTTCCGCACCATGGGCTCCGAGGTGACGGTGGTCGAGGTGCTGCCGCAGATCCTGCCCGTCGAGGACGCCGAGATCGCCGGCATCGCCCGCAAGCAGCTGGAGAAGCAGGGCCTCAAGATCATGACCGGGGCCAAGGTCACCAAGCTGGACAAGAAGAGCGACAGCGTGGTCGCGACGATCGACGACGGCAAGGGCAAGACCGAGGCGGTCGAGTTCGAGCGCGTGATCTCGGCGGTCGGCGTGGTCGGCAACATCGAGAATCTCGGGCTCGAGAAATTGGGCGTGAAGACCGATCGCGGCTGTGTCGTCATCGACGGCTATGGCAAGACCAACGTGCCCGGCATCTACGCCATCGGCGACGTCGCCGGACCGCCGATGCTGGCGCACAAGGCCGAGCATGAGGGCGTGGTCTGCATCGAGGCGATCAAGGGCCTGCATCCGCACGCCATGGACAAGAACCTCATTCCAGGCTGCACCTATTGCCATCCGCAGGTGGCATCCGTGGGTCTCACCGAGGCCAAGGCGAAGGAGCAGGGCCGCGACATCCGGGTCGGCCGCTTCCCCTTCGTCGGCAACGGCAAGGCGATCGCGCTCGGCGAGGACCAGGGCCTGGTCAAGGTGATCTTCGACAAGAAGACGGGGCAGCTGATCGGCGCCCACATGGTCGGCGCCGAGGTCACCGAGCTGATCCAGGGTTATGTCGTGGCGATGAACCTCGAGACCACCGAGGAGGAGCTGATGCACACGGTCTTCCCGCATCCGACCTTGTCGGAGATGATGAAGGAAGCCGTGCTCGACGCTTACGGTCGCGTGCTGAACATGTGAGCTCCGTCGTCATTGCGAGGAGCGAAGCGACGAAGCAATCCAGGTGTCTTTCCGCGGATGCAGTTCTGGATTGCTTCGCTTCGCTCGCAATGACGCCGGAGCAAGATAGTTGCCTTAGCCCTGAAGGTCTGTTTCCGTGAAATCCAGCGACAACCTCACCATCGAACGCCCGACCTTTGTCACGCATCTCGAATGCGCGATGGAGGGCGATCATTATCCGGCGGACCAGATCCACAATCTCTCCAAGGCCGGCAAGCCGCTGCTGGTGCGCTACGATCTCGCTGGCGTGAAGCAGGCGCTCACGAAGGACGCGCTGGCGCAGCGGCCCGCCGACTTGTGGCGCTATCGCGAGCTGCTGCCGGTGCGCAAGTGCCAGGACATCGTCAGCCTCGGCGAGGTCATGACGCCGCTGATCGCGTTGCCCAAGCTCGGCAAGAAGCTCGGCGGCGGCGAGATCATCGTGAAAGACGAGGGACGGCTGCCGACCGGCTCGTTCAAGGCGCGCGGTCTGGTGATGGCGGTGTCGATGGGCAAGGCGCTCGGCATCAAGCACATGGCGATGCCGACCAATGGAAATGCAGGTGCTGCGCTCGCGGCCTACGCGACGTCCTGCGGCATCAAGACCACGATCTTCTGCCCGGCCGATACGCCGGAGGTCAACGTCAGCGAGATCGAGCTGCAGGGCGCGACCGTGTACCGCGTCAACGGCCTCATCGATGATTGCGGCAAGATCGTCGGCGAAGGCAAGGCCAAGGTCGGCTGGTTCGACACGTCGACCTTGAAGGAGCCGTATCGCATCGAGGGCAAGAAGACGATGGGGCTCGAGCTCGCCGAGCAGCTCGGCTGGGACGTGCCCGACGTCATCTTCTATCCGACCGGCGGCGGCACCGGCCTGATCGGCATGTGGAAGGCGTTCGACGAACTCGAGAAAATTGGGTTCATTGGATCAAAACGGCCGCGCATGGTCGCGGTGCAGGCCTCAGGCTGCGCGCCGATGGTGCGCGCGTTCGAAGCGGGCGTCGAGCATGCGACCCGCTGGGAGGATGCTCACACCATCGCGTCCGGCATCCGCGTGCCGCAGGCCGTCGGGGATTTTCTCATCCTGCGGGCGGTGCGCGAGAGCAAAGGTTTCGCCATTGCGGTCGATGACGAGAAGATTTCATCTGCGCTCACCGAAGTCGCGCGCGAGGAGGGGCTGCTGTTGTGCCCGGAAGGCGCGGCGACCTACGCCGCCTACAAGCAGAGCCTCGCCGACGGACGCGTGACGAAAAACGATCGCGTCATGCTGTTCAATTGCGCGACAGGACTTAAATATCCGCTGCCGCCGGTCACCCGCACGCTCGATCGTCACCAGCCGATCGATTTCGGGCAGTTCTAACTAACAACCAGCACCGCGGCCTCGGGTACGTGCTCCGGCGCAGACGCATTGGCGTCTGTCGCCGGGGCGTGCGACACAAGGGAGGACGTGATGCGACGAGCTCTTTGCGCCGTGCTGTTTGTGTGTCTTGCGCTGGTGCTGCCAGCGGGCGCCGACACCTATCCCTCGCGTCCGATCACGGTCATCGTGCCGTTCGCGGCCGGCGGGCCGTCGGATGCGATGATGCGGACCCTGGCCGAGCACATGAAGCAGACGCTCGGGCAGGCGGTGCTGGTCGAGAACGTGACCGGAGCGGGCGGCTCGATCGGCGTGGGGCGTGCGGTGCGCTCCAAGCCCGACGGCTACACCGTGAGCTTCGGCCATCTCGGCACCCATGTCGCCAACGGCGCGGTCTACCGGCTGGGCTACGATCTCGTCGCTGACCTCGAGCCGGTGGTGCTGCTGCCGAGCAATCCGATGATCATCGTCAGCAGGAACAACATTCCGGCCAAGTCGCTGGCCGAATTCCTGGCCTGGTTGAAAGCGCAGCCAGGCGCCGCGTCGGCGGGCACGGCCGGCAACGGTTCGGGCAGCCACATTGCCGGCCTGTATTTCGAGCAGGTCACCGGCATCAAGCTGCAATACGTGCCCTATCGCGGCACCGGGCCTGCGATGAACGATCTCATCGGCGGCCAGATCGATCTCATCGTCGACCAGACCTCGAATGCGATCAACCAGGTCCGCGCCGGCGCGATCCGCGCCTATGCCGTCACCGACGACAAGCGCCTCGACGGTGCCCCTGAGATTCCCACCACCGACGAGGCCGGCCTGCCCGGCTTCCATATGACGCTGTGGTCGGGGATGTGGCTGCCGAAGGGAACGGACCATGAGATCGTCGCCCGGCTGAACGCGGCCGCCGTCGCCGCGCTCGATGATCCGGGTGTGCAGAAGCAGTTGAAAAACCTGGGGTTGCAGCTTCCGCCGGCGGATCAGCTTGCCCCGGAGGCGCTCGGAACCCTGCAGAAGTCCGAGATCGCCAAATGGTGGCCGATGATCAAGGCGGCCGGTGTGTCTCCCGAGTAGGTGGCTTGGTATTCCAGTGTGCTGGTATGGTTGCGCCCAAGCCACGAATGTTGCGGGGCCGCCACAGTTTACGAAGTTTTGGTAACAATCTCGGGCGCTCCGCAACTGCGCCGCTTTTTGGCCACACGTGGTCGTGAAATACTTTGATCAGAATAGAACCAGTGCGTGCAAGGCTGCAGAAAATCCACCTCCAGGATTTTGGCGCCAGCAGAGCACCGGGAGGCCAGAACAGCGATGGACGCGAAGACCGACATCAAGCGCAGGCTGCCCAGCCGTCACGTGACGGAAGGGCCCGAGCGTGCGCCGCATCGGTCCTATCTCTACGCGATGGGCCTTACCACGGCCCAGATCCACCAGCCCTTCGTCGGCGTCGCCTCGTGCTGGAACGAGGCCGCGCCCTGCAACATCGCGCTGATGCGGCAGGCCCAGGCGGTCAAGAAGGGCGTGGCGCATGCCGGCGGCACGCCGCGCGAATTCTGCACCATCACCGTGACCGACGGCATCGCGATGGGCCATGACGGCATGCGCTCGTCGCTGCCGTCGCGCGAGGCGATCGCCGATTCGGTCGAGCTGACGATTCGCGGCCATTCCTACGATGCGCTGGTCGGCCTTGCCGGCTGCGACAAATCGCTGCCGGGCATGATGATGGCGATGGTCCGGCTCAACGTGCCCTCGATCTTCATCTATGGCGGCTCGATCCTGCCGGGCAATTTCCGCGGCCAGCAGGTCACGGTGCAGGACATGTTCGAGGCCGTGGGCAAGCATTCGGTCGGTGCGATGTCCGACGAGGATCTCGACGAGCTCGAGCGTGTCGCCTGTCCGTCGGCCGGCGCCTGCGGCGCCCAGTTCACGGCCAATACGATGGCGACCGTGTCCGAGGCGATCGGGCTGGCGCTGCCTTACTCGGCCGGCGCTCCCGCGCCCTACGAGATCCGTGACGCGTTCTGCATGACCGCCGGCGAGCAGGTCATGGATCTGATCGCCGCCAACATCCGGCCCCGCGACATCGTCACCCGGGCGTCGCTGGAGAATGCGGCGGCGGTCGTGGCGGCATCGGGCGGATCGACTAATGCTGCGCTGCATCTACCTGCGATTGCGCACGAGGCTGGTATCAAGTTCGACTTATTCGACGTCGCCGAAATCTTCAAAAAGACACCTTATATCGCGGATTTGAAGCCGGGTGGCCGCTATGTCGCCAAAGACATGTTCGAGGCTGGTGGCATTCCGCTCTTGATGAAGACGTTGCTCGACCATGGCTATTTGAACGGCGACTGCCTCACAGTCACCGGCCGGACGATCGCCGAAAACCTCAAAGGCGTGAAGTGGAATTCGCACCAGGACGTGGTGAGGCCGGCCGACCAGCCGATCACTGCAACCGGGGGTGTCGTCGGTCTGAAAGGCAATCTCGCGCCAGAGGGCGCGATCGTGAAAGTCGCGGGCATGTCGAACTTGAAATTCTCTGGGCCGGCCCGCTGCTTCGATCGGGAAGAGGATGCCTTTGAGGCCGTCCAGAAGCGCACCTACAAGGAAGGCGAAGTCATCGTCATTCGTTACGAGGGACCGCGCGGTGGTCCGGGCATGCGGGAAATGCTGCAGACCACGGCGGCGCTGACCGGGCAGGGCATGGGCGGCAAGATCGCGCTCGTCACCGATGGCCGGTTCTCGGGCGCGACCCGCGGCTTCTGCATCGGCCATATCGGACCGGAGGCGGCCATCGGCGGGCCGATCGCCCTGGTCGAGAATGGCGACATCATCGAAATCGACGCCGAGGCCGGTATCCTTAACGTCAAGTTGAGCGATGCCGAGCTGGCAACACGCAAGACCAAGTGGACGCCCCGTGAGACGCATCACACGTCAGGTGCACTTTGGAAATATGCCCAGCAGGTCGGGCCGGCCGTGGCGGGTGCCGTCACCCATCCAGGTGGTGCGCAAGAGAAGTATTGCTATGCGGACATCTGATCGGATCATTTTTGCATTGATGCTGGGGGTTGCCCCGCTGACATGGGCCGCGCCGTCGTTCGCGTTCGATGGCGCGCCGGTCAACCAGGAGCCGGCGATCCCCGTGGCTGGAGCCCAATCCGGCGCCGGTGCGCTGCGCAAGGCGGTGCCTGCGACGACGTCCTCGACGTCGCCGACGCAGTCCCTGACGGCGCTGCAATACGCGGCGGAGGAAGGTCATCCGGTTGCGCAATGGAAGCTCGGCCGGATGTATGCCGCCGGCGATGGGGTCGTGCGGGATGACATCCGCGCCTTCGACTATTTCAGCCGCATCGCTAATGCGCATGCCGAGGATAGCCCGTCGGCGCCGCAGGCGCAGATCGTGGCCAATGCCTTCGTGGCGCTCGGTCGCTATTATCTGAGCGGCATCCCGAACTCGAAGGTGAAGGCCGACCCGGATCGTGCGCGGGAGATGTTCTCCTACGCCGCGTCCTATTTCGGCAATGCCGATGCCCAGTACGATCTGGCGCGGATCTACCTGAAGACGGCGGATGCCTCGCGCGACGACTTCCGCTATGGCGCGCGCTGGCTCGGGCTCGCGGCCCAGAAGGGGCAGCATCAGGCCCAGGCGCTGCTCGGCCAGATGCTGTTCAACGGCGACCGGCTGCCGCGCCAGGCCGCGCGCGGTCTGATGTGGCTGACGCTGGCGCGCGACAGCGCCGGTCCGGACGAAGCCTGGATCAAGGAGAGCTACAACCGCGCCTTCGCCAAGGCGTCGGACGACGACCGTGCCTCGGCGCTGCAGATGCTCGAGAGCTGGGTCCAGGGCAAGCGCGAGTAAGCAGGAGCGGGATGCATCGCGTTCCCTCCGTTCAAGCGAGGGAGTGCGATGATCATCCGCGATGCCACGCCTGACGATGTCGAGGCGGCCTGCGCCGTGTTGCGCGCCTCGATTTCCGAATTGTGCGGGGACGATCACCGCGGGGATCCCGTGGTCCTCGGCCGCTGGCTCGCCAACAAGACAACGGAGAACGTCGCGGCCTGGGCCGATGGGCGAGGGCGCTCTCTGCTCGTCGCTGTCGAGGGGGACGCGATTCGGGCGGTCGGCGGACTCGCGCATCCCGGCGAGATCACCCTGAACTACGTGTCGCCCCAGGCGCGCTTTCGCGGAATCAGTTCGGCCCTCCTGGCGGAGCTCGAGTGCCGGGCGATGGCCTTGGGCGCCCGCGACGTCGCGCTGCTCAGCACCGAGACGGCGCACCGATTCTATCTCGCCCGCGGCTACACCGACGTCGGCATACCCGTCGGCAAGTTCGGCACCGCAGCCTCCTATCCGATGCGCAAGGTGTTTGGCGCGGTGCCCTGAGTCGCGGAGCCGCCGGCCATCACGGCCATGGCAGCTTCTGCCCAACGATTGAGCGATGACGAGCCGCTCTTTTGACCAGCCTCCGGTTCCCAGAGCGGAATCGATGATCTTTGGTACACAAACGACGCCGCGAACAAAAAATCGCACTTGGCACGATTCGTGAGTGCAACTCCTCTGCAACAGCAGAGGCGGTACGTTTGCGCAGCGTTCGGATCGGTCTGATCATTCCTCAGCGCGGCTCGGCAGGGTTGTGGGCGCCCTCCGCCGAAGCCTGTGGGCGGCTGGCCGTGACCGAGCTGAACCGGGCCGCAGGAATCCGCCGCAGGCATGTCGAACTGCTCGTCATCGATGCCGGCGCGACCGGCGCGAGCGCGGGGCGAGCGGCGCGCGATGCGGTCGATGAACTCGCCATCGACGGCCTCGTCGGCATGCTGCCGAGCTACGCGCGCGACCCGGTCGTGAAGGCCACGCGCGGCCGCGTGCCGTTCGTCTACACGCCCCAGTTCGAAGGCCTGCCGGCGAACAGCGACGTGATGACCACGGGCGAGACCGCGGACGAGTTGCTGGCGCCGGCCATCCAGTGGCTCTCGGAGGGTAAGCGCGCCCGGCGCTTCTTCCTCTGCGGCAACGACTACATCTGGCCGCGCTCGTCGCTGCAGATCGCAAGGCGGCTGATCGCGCGATTCGGCGGCACGGTCACCGGCGAGTGCTACGTGCCGGTCGGCGTGCACGATTTCGACGAGATGCTCGACCGCATCAAGACGACGCGCAGCGACGTGGTGCTGCCGGTCTTTCTCGGCTTCGACTGCATTGCCTTCAGCCGCGCCTTCTGCGCCGCCGGGCTCAGCCGCCATGTGCTGCGCTTCTCCTCGGCCTTCGACGAAACCATCGTCTACGGTCTCGACAGCAGCGAGACCGAGAACGTGTTCGTCGCCTCGAGCTACTTTGCCTCCATGCGGTCGCGCAACAATGGCGCATTCCTGGAACGTTACTACACCGCGTTCGGCGACAATCCACCGCCGGCGAACGGCTACGGCGAGTCCTGCTACGAAGGGATCCACGCGCTCGCCGCACTGATCGAGCGGGCCGAGAGCTTCGATGCGCGCGAGATCAGGCGCTTCTACGGACGCACGCTGCAGGGGCGCACCGCCCGCGGCCACGAGGCGCAGCCGGTGGTTGGCGGCCGCCACCCGATCCATCTCGCCGAGCTGGACGGCTACGACTTCGCGGTCGTGGCATCGCGCTGACGCGCAGGGCGCGTCTCAGAAATCGCTTGCCTTTTCAAATATTGTAATTTTAAACTTCATGCGGATCGTGAACCAGCATCATCAACCCATGGGGACCTTTATGACTCTCTCCCGACGTCGTTTCCTGCAACGCTCGGCCATCGCGACCTCGACCTTGATCGCGGCACCCGCCGTGCTGCGCTCGGGTGCGCTCGCGGCCGAGAACCCGATCACGGTCGGCAGCCTGCACGACCAGTCCGGCCCCATCGGCACCTCCGGCACGCCGATGGTCTATGCGCTGCAGTTGGCCGTGGACGAGATCAACGCCGCAGGCGGCCTGCTCGGACGTCCCTTGAAGGTGATGCACTACGACACCCAGTCCAACATCCAGATGTACTCGCAATACGCGCAGCAGCTGGCGGTGAAGGACAAGGTCGACGTCGTCCACGGCGGCATCACCTCGGCCTCGCGCGAGGCGATCCGTCCGACCTTCGACCGCTTCAAGGTGCTGTACTTCTACAATACGCTGTACGAAGGCGGCGTCTGCGACCGCAACACCTTCTGCACCGGCACGACGCCGGCGCAGACGGTGGAGAAGCTTGTGCCGAGCGCGATGAAGAAGTCCGGCAAGAAGGCCTACATCATCGCGGCCGACTACAATTACGGTCAGATCACCGCGAAGTGGATGACCAAATACTGCAAGGACAATGGCGGCGAGATCCTCTCGACCGACTTCTTCCCGCTCGACGTCACCAATTTCGGATCCACCATCTCGAAGATCCAGGCGGCCAAGCCCGACCTCATCCTATCGGCGCTGGTCGGCGGCAACCATACCGCGTTCTACCGGCAGTGGACCGCGGCCGGCATGAAGGGCAAGATCCCGATCGCCTCGACCACCTTCGGCCTGGTCAACGAGCCATCGACGCTCGATGCCGCCGAAAGCGACGCGGTGATCGGCGCCTACGGCTACTTCGAGGAACTGACCACCCAGGCCTCCAAGAGCTTCATCGAGAAGATCAAGAAGGCGCATCCGGATTCGCCTTACATCAGCGAGCTCGCCGCGTGCACCTATGAAGGCGTGATGCTCTGGGCCGAGGGCGTCAAGAAGGCGGGCAGCATCGACCGCATGAAGGTGATCGAAGCCCTCGAAAGCGGCCTCGTCTTCGACGGTCCGAGCGGCAAGGTGTCGCTGGACAAGCCGACCCATCACACCGTCCGCAACGCCTACCTCGCCGAGGTCAAGGATCGCAAATGGTCGGTGCTGGAGACCTACACCGACGCCAAGCCGGCGGACACGGCGAGTGTCTGCGACCTCGTCAAGAACCCTGCCGACACCAAGCAGTACATCATCAATCTCTGACGCGCTCCCGGGTCCCGCCGTCCGGCGGGGCCCGTTCATTGGACTGCCCTGAAAGATCTGATGCATGGCGATCTACGTCATCCTCGCGCTCGACGTTCTCAACGGAATCTCCTCGCTGTTCCTGCTGTGCCTGGGACTGGCGATCATCTTCGGCATGATGAAGATCATCAACCTCGCCCACGGCGAGTTCATCATGCTTGGCGCCTACGCGACGGTGATCTCGGCCAATGCCGGGGTGAACATCTGGATTGCGATGCTGATCGTCGCGCCGGTGTTCGTCGGCCTGGTCGGCCTCGTCATCGAGCGCTGCCTCATTCGTTTCCTCTACGGCCGGCTCGTCGACTCCATGCTGGCGACCTGGGGCCTCAGCCTTCTCATCATCGGCATCATCACCACGATCTACGGCAATACCCAGCAGGGCGTGCCGACGCCGCTCGGCGGCTTCTCGATCGGCTCCTACCAGTCGAGCTACTATACGCTGTTCCTGGCGGCCATGGCGATCGTGATGATGGCGATCGTCTATGGCGTGATGCAGTACACGCGCTTCGGCCTGATCGCCCGCGCCACGATGCAGAACCCGGCGATGGCCGCGACCCTCGGCGTCAATCCGGCGCGTGTCTACATGGCGACCTTCGCGCTCGGCGCTGCTGTCACCGGCCTCGCCGGCGGTCTTCTCGCGCCGGTGTCGGGTATCACGCCGGGCATGGGCGGCGCCTATGTGGCGAAAGCATTCATGACGGTGGTCGGCGGCGGCGCTGCGATCCTGTCCGGCACGATGTCGGCGGCGAGCCTGTTCGGCGCGGTCAACCAGATCGGCGCCTATTTCACCACGCCGGTTTATGGCGAGGTCATCGTCTTCACCACCGCGATCGTGCTGATCCGCTTGCTGCCGCAGGGCATCTCCGGGCGCTTCTTCAAGGGGAACCTGTGATGCCCAGGCACTATCGGCTCGCCGCGCAGGCAGTCGCGGTCATCCTCGCCATCATGGCGATTGCGATCATCCCGAGCGTCATCGAGCTGTTCGCGCTGATGCAGCTGACGCTGTTCGCCGCGATGGCCGTGCTGGCGCTGAGCCTCGCCTTCATCTGGGGCTTTGGCGGCATCCTGTCGTTCGGCCAGACCGCGTTCTTTGGGCTCGGCGGCTACGCCTACGCCATCGCCGCCATCAACTTCCAGGACTCCACGCCGGCGATCCTGCTCGCCATCGTGATCCCGGCGCTGTTCGCCGCTGTGCTCGGCTACTTCATCTTCTTCGGCCGCATCTCCGACGTCTATCTCGGCGTCATCACGCTGACCGTGACCCTGATCCTGTTCAACTCGGTCAACTCGACCTCGGGCGACGCCTACAAGATCGGCAAGGCGCTGCTCGGCGGCTTCAACGGCATGCCGGCCGTGCCGACCTTCAACATGCCGTTCGATCCGTCGACGGTGCTGTCGCCGGAGCAGTCGTGGTGGACCACCGGCTTCGCGCTGCTCGGCGTATTCCTGCTGCTGCGTCTCCTGCTGGCGCTGCCGGCAGGGCGGATCATCGTCGCGGTGCGCGAGAACGAGGTGCGCGCCTCGCTGCTCGGCTACGACCCGCGTCTCGTCAAGTGCCTGACCTTCATCCTCGGCGGCGCGATCGCCGGCCTCGCGGGCGCGCTCTACGTCAACTGGGGCGCGTTCGTCGGCCCGACCATCTTCAGCCTGTCGCTGTCGGCCGAGATCATCATCTGGATCACCGTCGGCGGCCTCGGCACCTTGCTCGGCCCCATCGTCGGCTGCGTGCTGATCGAATACATCGTCGCCTATATCGGCTCGCAGCAGGCGCTGAACTCCAATCTGGTGCTCGGCGCCGTGCTGCTGGTGTTCGTGCTGCTGCTGCCGAAGGGGCTGGTGCCGACGGCGCGCGATCTTCTGATGCGGCTGGTCCCGGAATCGAAGCCGAAGACCAACGGTCCCCCAGTGCAATCCGCGGCCGCGGCGCATCCTGCAGGAGCCGAGTGACATGGCGGACCTCGTTCCTCTGCTCAAGGC
This sequence comes from Bradyrhizobium oligotrophicum S58, assembly GCF_000344805.1. Classification (NCBI taxonomy): domain Bacteria; kingdom Pseudomonadati; phylum Pseudomonadota; class Alphaproteobacteria; order Hyphomicrobiales; family Nitrobacteraceae; genus Bradyrhizobium; species Bradyrhizobium oligotrophicum. Next base: position 4,071,302 of record NC_020453.1, read on the forward strand.
CGAGCACCTGACGATGCGGTTCGGCGGCGTCGTCGCCAATGACGACATCACTTTCACCCTGCAGGAGATGGAGCTGCGCTGCCTGATCGGCCCGAACGGCGCGGGAAAAAGCACGTTCTTCAAGACCCTGACCGGCCAGCTGGTGCCGACCTCGGGCAGCATCGCGTTCCGCGGCATGCCGATCGCGGGCAAGCTGTCGCACGAGATCGCGCGGATGGGGATCGGAATCAAGACGCAGGTGCCGAACGTCTTCAATGGCCTGTCGGTGCGCGAGAACATCTGGATGGCCGTGCGCCGCAAGGCGACGCCGCGCCAGCAGGGCCCCGCGGTCGACGCCGTGCTGGAGATGATCCGGCTGACCGACCACGCCGATAGCATCGTCGCGACCTTGTCGCACGGCCAACGGCAATGGGTCGAAATAGGCATGGTGCTCGCCGCCGAGCCGGAGCTGATCCTGCTCGACGAGCCTGCCGCAGGGATGACCGACGAGGAGACCTTCCACACCGCTGCGATCATCCGCGAGATCAACCAGAGCCGCGCGATCGTCGTGGTCGAGCACGACATGGAGTTCATCAAGCAGATCGCCAAGCGCGTGACCGTTTTCCACCAGGGCCGCGTGCTGGTCGAGGACACCGTCGACAAGGTGCTCGCCGACCAGCGTGTCCGTGACGTCTATCTCGGCAAGAAGGTGGCAGCATGAGCGCGCTCCTCGAGGTCAAGGGGCTCAAGTCCGGCTATGGCCGGATTCCGATCCTGTTCGGCGTCGACTTGACCGTGGCCGACGGCGAGTATCTCGGCATTCTCGGCCACAACGGCATGGGCAAGACCACGGCGCTGCGGACCTTGATGGGGCATCTGCCGACCACCGACGGGTCTGTCGTGTTTGCCGGCAAGACCATCACGCATCTCAAGCCGCACGAGCGCTCGCGGCTCGGCATTGGCCTGGTGCCGCAGGGACGCGAGATATTTCCGGATCTGTCGGTGCTGGAAAATCTGCGCATGGGCCTCGCATCCGCGCCCAAGGAGGACCGTGCGGTCATCGACATGGTGCTGCAGGATTTCCCGCGGCTCGTCCGGCTGCTCGATCGTCGCGGCGGCGCGTTGTCCGGCGGCGAGCAGCAATTGCTGGCGCTGGCGCGCTGCCTCTGCACCAAGCCGAAGCTGATCCTGCTGGACGAGCCGACCGAAGGCATCCAGCCGTCGATCATCGAGGAGATCATCGAGACCCTGCTGGCGCTGAAGTCGCGCTGGAAGATGTCCCTGATCGTGGTCGAGCAGAACCTTGAATTCATTACGTCGTTGTCGGACCGCATCCTGCACATCCAGAAGGGACGCATTACCGAGGAACTCGACCGTGAGACTCTCCTGGCCCGGGAAGGTCAGATGGTCCCGAGCTAGAGCCCGTACCGGCGCGCGAGCGCCGGCCCTTTGAACTGACAATTTGCTGTTTCTGCCCAGCTTGTCCTCACAAGAAAGGATGACTCATGTCCATCAAACGCCCGAATGCCGAGGAAGTCGCCGATCTCGCCGCCAGCCTGCACATGAACATGACGGTCGAGGAGGCCGCCGAATATCTCGCGCTGATGGGCGGGATGTTCGATCAGTACGACATCATCGATGAGCTGCCGAACCCGCTGCCGCCGGTGAAATATCCGCGCACGCCAGGCGCCAAGCCGCCGGCGAAGGAGAACAAGTACAACGCCTGGGCGATCAAGACCGAGGTGAAGGGGGCTGCGGGCGGCAAGCTCGCGGGCCGCACCGTCGTGCTCAAGGACAACGTCGCTCTCGCCGGCGTTCCCATGATGAACGGCTCGACCACCCTCGAAGGCTTCATCCCGGCCGCCGACGCCACCATCGTGTCCCGCATCCTCGATGCCGGCGGCACCATCGTCGGCAAGGCGGTGTGCGAGCATTTCTGCCTGTCCGGCGGCAGCCACACCTCCGATCCGGCGCCGGTGCACAACCCCTGGAAGATGGGCTATTCGGCCGGCGGCTCGTCCTCGGGCAGCGCCGCACTGGTGGCGGCCGGCGAGGTCGACATGTCTATCGGCGGCGACCAGGGCGGTTCGATCCGCATCCCCGCGTCCTATTGCGGCATCTACGGCATGAAGGCGACGCATGGTCTCGTGCCCTACACCGGCGTGATGCCGATCGAGTCGACGATCGACCACACCGGCCCGATGACGGCCAACGTCAAGGACAATGCGCTGCTGCTCGAAGTCCTGGCCGGCGCCGACGGCTTCGATCCGCGCCAATACGCCCCGAAGGTTTCGGCCTACACCGAGGCGCTCGGCAAGGGCGTCAAGGGCCTCAAGATCGGCGTGCTCAAGGAGGGCTTCAGCGCTCCGAACATGGAAGAGGGCGTCGTGTCCAAGGTCAAGGCCGGCGCTGAGCGCTTCGCCAAGATGGGCGCCTCGGTGTCGGAGGTCTCGATCCCCGAGCACATGCATGCGCTGGCGGCGTGGAATCCGATCACGCTCGAAGGTTTCCTGGTGCAGATGATGCTCGGCAACGGCATGGGTTTCAACTGGAAGGGCCTGTACGACGTCGGCCTGCTCGATGCGCATTCCGGCTGGCGCACCCGCGCCGACGATCTCTCCGTGACCTTGAAGCTGACCATGCTGGTCGGGCAGTGGGGCCTGGAGCACTATCGCGGCCGCTACTACGCCAAGTCGCGCAACATCGCGATCCAGGCCAAGGCCGCCTATGACGCCATGTTCGGCTCCTACGACCTCTTGCTGATGCCGACCTTGCCCTGCGTCGCCACGCCGATCCCGGCCAAGGACGCGCCGCTCGCCGAAGTCGTGCAGCGCGCCTTCGAGATGACGGCGACGACCAGCCCGTTCGACGTGACAGGTCATCCGGCGATGACCCTGCCGTGCGGACTCTCGGACGGCCTGCCGGTTGGCCTGATGCTGATCGGCAAGGACTACGCCGAGTCCACCATCTACCAGGCGGCGGCGGCGTTCGAGGCCGACGGCGACTGGAAAAAGTTCTGATGATCACCATCACCGCGGTCATCAGGGCCAAGCCGGGACATGAGGCCACGATGCGCGACGCTCTTGTCGCCGTCGCGGCCCATGTCGCGGCCAACGAGCCGGAGACGATCGGGTTCTTCATCTCGCAGAGCGAGACCGAGCCCGGTCTGTTCACGACCTATGAGCGCTTTACCGACCAGGCCGCGATGGATCGCCACAATACGTCGGCGCCAGTTGCGACCTTCTTCGGCATCGCCAAGCCGATCCTCGACGGCGAAGTCATTCTCGTGACCTCGCAGGAGGTCTCGGCGACGCTGCGGTAGGACGCTGAAAGAGGCAAGCAAGCCAACCGTCCTTCGAGACGCCCGCCTCTTGGCGGACGTCTCGAACCATGAGGCCCCAATTCGAACGACGAGCGCCGAGCAACAAGAGGAACCACGCCGATGCTCCGTCTGCACGGCATCATGGGACGAGCCGACGACAAGGCCTATGCCGGCCGCATCCACGCGCTAGAGCATCGCGGCGGCATCGAGCTGTTGTTCGTGCCGCCGGCCGATGCCGGACGCAAGCGTTTCCGCCTGACCACCGACCGCGGCACCGATTGCGCCGTCAGCCTCGATCGCGACGAGGAACTGGTCGACGGCGCGGTGCTGCATCTCGACACGGAACGCGCGATCATCGCCCGCTTCGGCGAGCAGCAGGTCCTGCGCCTCAAGGCGCACGACAATGCGAGCGCGCTGAAGCTGGGCTGGCACGCCGGCAATCTGCACTGGCGCGTCCGCTTCGAAGGCGATTGCCTCGTCGTGCTGCTCGACGCGCCCATCGAGAGCTATCGTGCGCGCATTCTACCGCTGCTCGAGTCCGGTGAGGTCGTGGAGCGTGGCGATGTTTGACCGGTCCGAGGCGCTCGCTCTGCTGCAACTCGGCGACAGCGCGTTTCCGGCCGGCGGCTTTGCATTCTCCTGGGGCATCGAGGGCCTCGCCGCCGACGGCCTGCTGTCCGGGCATGACGATCTCGACGATGTCATCGCCGATCATCTGGCCCAGCGCTGGGCGACGATGGATCGCATCCTGCTCCGGCGCGCCTGGCACGCCGACGATACCGCCGCGATGGCAGGCGTAGATCGCCTCGCCGAGGCCGCGACGCCGTCGGCCGAGATGCGCGAGGGCTCGCGGCGCGCGGGCAGGGCGCTGCTCGGCGTCTGGGTCAAGCTCACTGGTGCCTTGTCGATCGCCTATCGCGCGCGCGTCTCCGCCGATCCCAGGCTCGGCCATCTGCCGGTCGTGCAGGCGATCACCGGCCGTGATGCCGGCCTCGGCCTCGACGCCGCCGAGTTGGTGTCCGGCTGGACGCTGGTTACGGGCCTCGTCAGCGCTGCCGTGCGGCTCGGCTTGATCGGCCACATCGAGTCGCAGCGCAGCCTGGCGCGCGGCCGCGCGCTGCTCTCTGACGTCCTCACTGATACGCCCGACCACGACGCCATCCCGTCGAGCTTCACGCCCTTCATCGACATCGCAGTGTCGCGCGGTCCGCTGCGGCACGTGCGCATGTTCACGACCTGAGAGGCTGCGCCATGATGAACCTGTCGCCGACTGAGCTCGATCGTCTCGTGATCTTCAACGCCGCGCAGATGGCGCGGCGCAACCGCTCGCTCGGCATCAAGCTGAGCCATCCCGAGGCGGTGGCCTACATCACCGACGAGGTGATGACCGCGGCGCGACGCAATCTGCCTTATGCCGAGATCCGCGACATGGCCGGACGGCTGCTCACGACCGATGACGTCGAGCCCGGCGTCGCCCAGATGATCCCGATGCTCTATGTCGAGCTGATGTTCGCCGAGGGCACCAAGGTGATGGCGCTGTTCGAGCCGATCCAGCCGGCCGAAGGCGCAGTGCATGATGCGACCGTGGCCGGCGAGATCATCGAAGGCGCTGGCGATATCGAGATGTTCACCGCGCTGCCGGCTGTCAGCATCGACGTCGTCAACACCGGGGATCGCGACATCCAGGTGCGCAGCCATACCCATTTCTTCGAGGTCAACCGCGCGCTGCGCTTCGACCGCGCCGCGGCCTGGGGCATGAAGATCGATCGGCCCGCCGGGCTCGGGATGCGGTTCGAACCGGGGATCTTCAAATCGGTGCGGCTGGTGCCGATCATGGGCGATCGCATCGTGCGCGGCCAGGCCGGGCTGGTCAACGGCCCCCTCGATGCTCCCGGTGCGCGCGACGCCGCGCTGAAGCTCGCGCAGTCGCGCGGCTATCTCGGAGCGTAAGTCATGGCCACACTCACCCGCCGCGCCTATGCCGAACTGTACGGTCCGACCAAGGGCGATCTGATCCGGCTCGCCGACACCAGCCTGCTCGCCGAAATCGAGCACGACTACACGACCTATGGCCATGAGCTGCTGGTCGGTGCCGGCAAGAACATCCGCGACGGCGAGGCCGTCGCGGCGCACCGGACGTCGCAGCACAAGGCCCTCGACGTCGTCGTCAAGAATGCGACCATCGTCGACGCCGTGATCGGCATCGTGAAGGCCGACATCGGTATCCGCGACGGCCGCATCGTCGGGATCGGCAAGGCCGGCAACCCCGACATCATGCCGGACGTGCACCCGGACATGGTGGTCGGCCACACCACTGCGCCGATCGCCGGTGGTCCGTTCATCGTCACGGCGGGCGCGATCGAGAGCCACGCCCACCTGATCTCGCCGGAGCAGTCGGACCATGCGCTCGCCGGCGGCACCACGACGATGGTCGGCAACGGCTCGGGGCCGGTGTTCGACGTCGGTTCGGGCTCGGGGCCGAACTTCGGTCACTTCCTCAAATCGATCGAGTTCTCGCCGCTGAACTACGCGCTGTTCGGTCGCGGCGGCTCCAATCCGGAAGCGGTGGAGGAGGCGGTCGCAGCCGGCGGCATGTCGGTCAAGATCCACGAGGATTTTGGCGCGGCGCCTGATGTCATCGACAACACCCTGATCGCGGCCGACCGTAACGACTTCGCCGTCCATCTGCACACGGATTCGATCAACGAATACGGCTTCTGCGAGGACACGATGGCGGCGGTCGATGGCCGCACCATCCACATGTATCACGTCGAGGGCGCTGGCGGCGGCCACGCGCCGGACCTGCTCAAGGTCGTGTCCTGGCCCAACGTCATTCCATCCTCGACCAACCCGACCAATCCCTACACCTCCTATGGCATGGAGGAGGGCGTGCCGATGACGATGATCTGTCATCAGCTCAACTACAACGCCCCCGAAGACGTCATGTTCGGCGAGGCGCGGGTGCGCGCGCAGTCGATGGCCGCGGAGGACTTTCTGCACGACATGGGCGCGATCTCGATCTTCGGCACCGACACGCAAGGGATGGGACGGCTGGCCGAGAACGTCGCCAAATGCTGGCAGCTCGCCAGCGTGATGAAGGATCGCATCGGCCGGCTGCCGGAGGAGACGACAGATCGCGCCGACAATGAACGCATCAAGCGCTACATTGCCAAGCTTACGATCAACCCCGCTGTTGCCGTCGGCATCGATCATGTGGTCGGCTCGATCGAGGTCGGCAAGATGGCCGATCTGGTGTTGTGGCCACGCGCCTCTTTCGGGCTGAAGCCGTACATGGTGATCAAGAACGGCTTCCCGGTGTGGGCGGCGATGGGCGACGGCAATGGCAGCCTCGGTCTGTCGGAGCCGATGATCCAGAAGCGGATGTGGGGCGCGCTCGGCGCGGCGCCGCAGCGGCTCGGCTTCAACTTCATGTCGAAGCTCGCGGTCGACGCCGGCATCCGCGCCAGGCTCGGGCTCGGACGCGAGACGGTGCAGATCAAGAACGTCCGCCGGCTGCGCAAGACCGACATGGTCCGCAACGCCGCGATGCCGCATGTCGAGGTCGATCCGCAGACCTTCGAGGTGCGCGCCGACGGCAAGCTGTTGATGTGTCCGCCGGCCACGACCGTGCCGCTCGCCCGGAGGTTCATGCTGCGATGAGCCGTCTCGCTCTCACCCGTGCCGACGCCCCGATGACCGCCGCGCGCGTCGGCATCGGCGGGCCCGTCGGTTCCGGCAAGACCGCATTGGTCGAGCGTCTGATCCCGGCGCTGCAGGCGCGCGGCATCGACATCGCCGTCATCACCAATGATCTCGTCACGGCAGAGGATGCCGAGCGCGTCCGCCGCTCCGGCCTGATCGATCCGGAGAGGGTGTCGGCGGTGGAGGCGGGCGCCTGTCCGCACACCGTGATCCGCGAGGACCCGACGCTCAACATCGAGGCCGCCGACGAGTTGGAGCGGCGCTTTCCCGGCGTCGAGCTGATCCTGCTCGAGAGCGGCGGCGACAATCTCGCCTCGACCTTCTCCCGCGACCTCACCGACTTCTGGATGTTCGTGATCGACGTTGCCGGCGGCGACGACATCCCGCGCAAGCGCGGCCCCGGCGTGATCCGCGCCGATCTCCTCGTCATCAACAAGGTCGATCTCGCCCCTCATGTCGGCGTCGACCTTGCGCGCATGCAGCGCGAGGCCACGGAGGTGCGCGGCGGCCGGCCGGTGCTGTTGACCAACTGCCGGCGCGGCGAGGGCATCGAGGCGATCGTCGATCTCTTGGAGCGCGAGGTGCTGTTCCGCACGTGAGCGCTTCATCCCCAGAGCCGCCGCGCCTCGACCTCTCCTTCGTCCGCCGCGGCGGCCGCACCGTGATCGACCGGCGCTTGTTCGCCTGGCCGTTCGTGCTGACGCGCAGCTTCCACACGGACGTCGCGCGCCCGGATGTTCTCAGTGTGATCCTGCAGACCGGCAGCGGCGCCGTGCATGGCGAGGACCGGCTGGCGCAGCGCTTCACGCTGCATGTGGATGCGGCCGTTTCGATCACGACGCAGGGTGCGACGTCAGTGCATCGCGCCGAGCCCGGCGTGCGCGCCATGGAGCAGGTGCTGCTTCGTGTCGAGAGGGGCGCGTCGCTCGACTACAGACCGGAGCCCCGCATCCTGTTTCCCGATGCCGCCTTGTGCCAGGTGCTCGAATTGGACTGCGCGCAAGACGTCTCGGCGCTCGTCACGGACGCCTTCACGATGCACGACCCCAACGGGCTGGGCCGCCTGTTCCGCGAGCTCGACTCCACGCTGATCGTGCGCAGGTCTGGCGAGGAGCCGATGCTGATCGATCGCATGCACCTGCGCAATCCGGCGGCCGCTGCCTTCAAGGGCCACCGCGCCTTCGGCTCTGCTGTGCTGATGCGGCCGCAGAGGCAGGACCTCGCTGCGATCCGCCTGCGTCTCGCCGATGCACTCGCGTGCGTCGGCGGCCTGTATGCCGCGGCGAGCCTGCTGCCTGATAGCGCCGGTATCGGTGTTCGCCTTGCGGCCTGCGAGATGCAGCAGCTCCGCGCCGGCTTCGACGCGGTTGCGGCGGTCCATCGCGACATCGATCTCGGCGCGCGCGCAGCTCAAGCGCCGAGCGCGTCCGCCACGGCGCGGCCGACGGCGGCATGAACCGCGTTGCGCCTGTCGTCACCGGCCTTGGTCTCGGTCAGATAGCTCGTCACGATCACGGGTGCGCGCCCTGAAGGCCAGATCACGGCGACGTCGTTGGCGCTGCCGTGCTCGCCCGTACCGGTCTTGTCGCCGACGCGCCATTCTGCGGGCAAGCCCGCGCGCAGCCGGGCACCGCCGGTCTTGCAGGCGATCAGCCAGGCCGTCAGCTGATCGCGGGAGGCGGGCAACAGTGCATTGCCGGTCGTCAGCTTGGCCAGGGTCTGCGCCATCGCGGCTGGCGTCGTGGTGTCCCTCGGATCTCCCGGCACGCTTTCATTGAGCTCGGGCTCGATGCGGTCGAGCCGGGTGACGGCGTCGCCGAAGCCGCGGATCGCGCGGGTCAGGCCAGCCGGGCCGCCGAGCGTCGCCAGCAGCAGGTTCGCCGCCGTGTTGTCGCTGAGCGTCACGGCGGCGTCGCACAGCTCGCCGACCGACAGGCCGGACGTGCCGACATAGGCCTTGGTCACCGGTGCGTAGGACAGGATGTCTCCTTGCGCGATCGGAATCCGTCGCGCCAGCTGCTCGGTGCCGACATCGACCTTGCCGAGAATGGCAGCCGCCAGCAGTGCCTTGAAGGTGCTGCACATCGGGAACCGCTCGTCGAGCCGATGGCCGCTCAGCGCCCCGCTCGCGGTGTCGAGCAGCGCCACGCCGAGCCGGCCGCCGCTGTCGGCTTCGATGCCGGCGATGGTCGCCTGCAGGTCGGCGGCAACCGCCGGCTTCGCCACCAGCAGCGGCACGAATGCGAGCGGAAACAATTGCCGCCGTGTATAGATCGTCATGGGCCGTCCTTCGAATCTATGCCGTCTCGAGATCGAAATCGGCCCATACCGGCACGTGATCCGACGGCTTCTCCCAGGCCCTGACATAGCTGTCGACGCCGACCTCGACCAGCCGGTCGCTCGCCTGTGGCGACAACAACAGGTGGTCGATCCGGATCCCCATGTTCTTCTGCCAGGCGCCGGCCTGGTAGTCCCAGAACGTGTACTGCCCCGGCGCATCGTTGACCGCGCGCAGCGCGTCGGTGAGGCCGAGGCCGAGCAGCGACTGGAAGCTCTCGCGCGTCTCGGGCCGGAACAGCGCGTCGTCAACCCAGGCCTCCGGATTGGAGACGTCGGCGGCGGCCGGGATCACGTTGAAGTCGCCTGCGAGGATCAGCGGCTCCTCGGTCTTCAGCCGTTCACGCGCGTAGTCACGAAGTCGCGACATCCACTTGAGCTTATAGGGATATTTCTCGGTGTTCGCCGGATTGCCGTTGGGCAGATACAGGCAGGCGATGCGGACCACGCCGCTCTTGAGGCTGACCACGCCTTCGAGGAACCGGGCATGCACGTCCTCGGCATCGCCGGCGAGCCCGGACTTGGTCTCGTCGAACGGCAGCTTCGACAGCAGCGCGACGCCATTGAAAGTCTTCTGGCCGTGGGTGACGACGTTGTAGCCGAGCGCCTCGATCTCGAGCCGCGGGAAGGCATCGTCCGTGCACTTGATTTCCTGCAGGCAGACGATGTCCGGGGAACATTCCTTCAGCCAAGTCACGAGGTGCTCGATCCGTTGCCTGACCGAATTGACGTTCCAGGTGGCGATGCGCATGGGCTTAAGTTCCCGGGGCCTTCAGGAGAGATGGCCTCGGTTAGATCAAGCTGCGACCGCTCCGGCAAGACGGATCGCAGCCGGAATCACAGGACTCGCCTGGCAAACGCGAACGGTAACGCCTGCAAGTGCAACAATGCCATGCACGGTCCACCATGGTCGGGGACCGCGGGTCCGCGTATTCATCTGGCCGTCGCGAAGCCGGTCCAGGAGACCGCGAGACAGGGGAGAGAATGATGGAACATCGACGTCTCGGGCATTCGGGCCTTCGGGTGCCCGCGCTTGGCTTCGGTACCGCGACCTTTGGCGGCAGCAACGACTTCTTCAAAGCCTGGGGCGGGACCGACGTGGGTGGTGCGTCCAGGCTGATCGATGTCTGCCTCGATCACGGCCTCTCGATGTTCGACAGCGCCGACGTCTACTCGGACGGTCTTGCCGAGAGCATTCTCGGTGCGGCGATCAAGGGCAAGCGCAACCGCCTGTTAATCTCGACCAAGGCGACGTTCCCGAAAGGCGGTGGTCCGAACGACTACGGCTCGTCGCGCCAGCATCTCATCGCCGCCATCGACGGCTCGCTGCAGCGGCTCGGGGTCGATCACATCGACCTGTTCCAGCTGCATGGCCAGGACTACAACACGCCGGTCGAGGAGACGCTGTCGACGCTCGACCAGCTCGTGCGCGCCGGCAAGATCCGCTACATCGGCTGCTCGAATTTTTCGGGTTGGCACCTGATGAAGTCGCTGGCCGCCTCCGACCGCTACGGCACTTCGCGCCATGTCGCGCACCAGGCCTATTACTCGCTGCTGAACCGCGACTATGAGTGGGAGCTGATGCCGCTCGGCATCGACCAGGGCGTCGGCGCGGTGATCTGGAGCCCGCTCGGCTGGGGCAAGCTGACCGGCAAGATCCGCAGGGGACAGCCGGCCAAGCCCGGCACCCGCGCCCACGACATCGCCGGCACCGGACCGCATTTCGAGGAGGAGCGGCTCTATCGCGTCGTCGATGCGCTCGACGGAGTGGCCAAGGAGACCGGCAAGACCATTCCGCAGGTGGCGCTGAACTGGCTGCTGCAGCGCCCGACGGTCGCGACCATCATCGTCGGCGCCCGCAACGAGAGCCAGCTGATCGAGAACATCGGCGCGGTGGGTTGGAGCCTCACGGCGGAGCAAGTGGCCACGCTGGATGCCGCGAGCGACACGCCTGCGGCCTATCCGGTCTGGCATCAGCGCGGCTTCCCGATGCTGAACGAGCGGCGCTAGGCGCAGCATGAAACCGTGACAACTCTTGTGGATCACGGACCGCAGGAGATGCGCCTGCGGCGCCGACGCATTTGACGCCGTGGCCCGGTGGGCGCTAACATTATGCTTCGATCGTCACGTGGCCGCGCTTCGGTCATTCTGGAGCCGCCACAACGGGGGGCATCGACCCCGGACCGATCGGCGGTTGAGCCTCACGACTGTGCCGGACCCGCAGTCTTCAATGTGACGATGTTTGGCTCACTAAGTCGTCCCGGCGGACCGCATCGGATTCTAGCCAATGTGTAGGGTGGGCAAAGGCACGCAGCGCCGTGCCCACCGCGCCAAGCAATCAGACCGTCCATCCTTCCGCCGGATACGCCAGCGCATCGCCCGGCTTGATCTCCGCGCCCAGCCCATTGCGAAACCGGCTGGCATAGAATGCGAGTGGCAGCCCGTCCTGGTGCCGGCACCAGCGCACTTCGCCGATGAACAGCGTGTGGTCGGCGACCTCGATCGTGCTGACCACCTCGCAGCCGAATTGCGCGATCGCCTGCCGCAGCAGGAAGAAGCCGTCGCGCTCGTCGAGGCAAGGTGCGCCCTGCGCCAGCGGCGCTCCGGCAAAATGCCGGCAGATCGCAACGTCGTCTGCGCCGAGCACGTTGACCGCATAGCGCCGAGTCTCGCTCACCGCCTGCCAGGTGCGGCCGCGCTTCAGCGACACCAGCACCGTCGGCGGCTGCATCGAGACGGTGGTGAAGCTGTTGGCGGTCATGCCAACCGGCGCGCCGTCAGCATCGCTGCTGGTCACCACCGTGACGCCGGTGGAAAACCGCGACGCTGCCGCGCGAAAGCCGGCGGGATCGGCATGAGGGCTCATGTCAGCTGTTCCCAATACGGCCTCACGCCGCGAGCCTGGTCCTGTCATCGATCCAGGCGTGAATGCGACGGTCGCTCGCCAGCCTGTCCCACTGCCGTTCCGGGTAGTTGAAATTGTCGGTGAACTCATCGCATAGCGCGCGATTCTGCGCCATCGTGACAATCAGCCGGCCCATCGCCTCTGACGGTGGCTGTAGCATCAGGTTGGTCCAGCGCGCAGCCGCGAGCACGCGGTTTTCGCGGGCGCGATCCACCGTCTCGACGAAGCGGTCGTCGAATGCCACGGCCTCGGTGATCGCCTTGCCGAGCTCGAACGCGGCATAGGACGCCATGTTGGCGCCCTGGCCCATCATCGGATCGACCACCGAGTGAACGTCGCCGAGCGCGATCGCGAGCCTGCCGTCGTCGAAGCCGACCGAGGAACGCCGCACCGTCGGCACGACGGCGCCCTGCAGCAGGTCGAGCGGCTGCGCCAGGTCGAAGCGGTGCGTGTCGATACGGTCATAGGTGTGTGGATGGTGCGTCTCGAGCTTATCGAGCAGCGTCTGCCGGAACGCTGACGGATCATTGTCGTAGTTGAGCGAGACGAGCTCGGCGAGGTCACCGCCGGGAATGTTCTCCATCAGCAGCGCCGTCTTCATGCCGCCGAATGTCAAGGTCGGGATCACGATCATCTCGCCATGCCCCGGCGAAACCGACAGCGTGACGCCGCGCGGATCGCCGCCCTGGGGGCTGCCGTGATCGACGCCGTCATAGAGGCCGACACATAGCAGGCGCTGCGGCTGGTTGTAGGGCGACAGCTCCGGCCGGTGGCTGAACATGCGCCCGAGCGCGCCTTTGCCGGTCGACACCACCAGCAGGTCGAAGCGCGACACCAGCGCCGGGATGTCGTCGTCCTGGATGCTGGCATATTCGATCGCGCCGCCGCGATCCTCGAAATCCTTCATCAGCGCCGGCAAATAGATCCGGTAGTCGACGGCGCGGCTCGGCTGCTTGAAGGCGCCGCGGAACAGCAGGGGGCTGCCCGGGAAATTGAAGAAATGGTCGTGGTGGTGATAGACGAATTCAGGATCATCCCAGTGGTTCACGCCCAATTCGTTTTCGCGTGCGACCGTGACGCCGTGGTGAGCGACCGTGTTCATCAGCCGCGTTGCAGCATACTGCTCAGGCGCGCGGTCCGTCAGCACCGTGGCCTGGATGCCGTGCTTCTGCAGATACAGCGCCAGATGCAGCCCGCCGATGCCGGCGCCCACGATCCCAATCGATTTCTCCATGGTCTCCCCTCCCTTTGATTTTTTGAGAGGCTAGACCAGCCCGCCTCCTGACGTATACGGAATGGGAAGAATAAAACTCATTCCGGAGAGGAATGGATGGATCGGATCGACGCGCTGCAGACCTTCATTCGCGTGATGGAAGCCGGCAGCTTTACCCAGGCCGCCGCCGACCTCGGCCTGGGACAGCCGGCGATCACCAAGCGCATCGCGCTCTTGGAGGAGCAGTTCGGCTGCCGCCTGTTCGTCCGCACCACGCGCAAGCTGCGCCCGACCGCGGAAGCCGACCGAGTGCTGAAGCTAGCCAAGGACATCGTCACATTGTTCGAGAGCGCGGGCGTGCCGTCGCCGAAGCGCGTCGGCGCGCCCTCCGGCACCCTGCGGATGACGGTGCCGACCTCGTTCGGCCGCTATTTCTTCAGCGACATCTTCGCCGAATACGGCCGCCGCTATCCAGAGGTGCGGCTCGACATCCGCCTCACCGAGCAGTTTGTCGACCTCGTCGAGACCGGAACGGAGCTCGCCATCCGCATCGGTGTGCTCTCTTCGAGCTCGCTGGTGGCAAGGCGCGTCGGCACCGTGAAGCGGCTGCTGGTCGCTGCGCCTACGCTGCTCGCGCGGCACCGCGTGCCGCGCTTGCCCAACGATCTGCGCCAGCTGCCCTGCGTGACCTATTCGCGGCTGTCGCCGAAGAACGAATGGAGCTTCGAATCCGAGACCGGCCGCCACGTCGTCGGCATCACGCCGTCGCTGACCTGCGACGACGCCGACATCATGACCCTCGCCGCGCTGGCAGGCCTCGGCGCCGCCGTGCTGCCCGACTGGTGCGCCGTCGATCACATCGCCTCGGGCAAGCTCGTCCATCTGCTGCCCGACTACGACGTCCCGTCGCTGCCGCTCCACGTCGTCTATCCCGACCCGCAATGGATGTCCCACCGCGCCCGCCTGTTTCGCGACCTGATCATCGAGCGCGCGGATGTGTTCGCGATCGGGGCAATGGAATGAGGGAATCGTAGGGTGGGCAAAGGCGCGCAACGACGCGCCAGCGTCGTGAGCACCGTGCCCACCGGCGTCCCTCGCCGGCACCGGCGGTGGGCACGCGCCACCTGACGGCGGCGCTTTGCCCACCCTACGAACTCATCGCAATGAGATCGGTGAAAACTCTCATTAACGTTGAGCACGAACATCGCCTGCCGTCTCGTTGACGCATCGGCACGTCTACGCACAATCTCCGCGCGATTGCGAAAACACTCATATTGCAGGGGCAGGGGATCGATGGAGACCGCCGCAAAGCCAGGCATTCCGTTGTGGTTCAAGCTCGCCTACACGGCCTTCTGCGCTGTGCTGGTGCCGACCTATCTCATGGCCTACGGCCCGACCAACTTCCTATATTTCTGCGACGTCGCGCTGCTGACCACGCTGGCCGCGGTCTGGCTGGAAAACCCGCTTCTCGCGTCGGCGCCAGCCGTCGGCATCCTCCTGCCGCAGGCGTTGTGGGTGGTCGACTTCCTCGGCACCGCCGCCGGCGTGCCGCTGACCGGCATGACGGCCTACATGTTCGACGCCAAGCTGCCGCTGTTCACCCGCAGCCTGTCGTTCTTCCATTTCTGGCTGCCCTTCGTGCTGGCCTGGCTGGTGTGGCGGCTGGGTTATGACCGTCGCGCCTTTGCGGTGTGGACCGTGGGCGCCTGGGCGCTGCTGTCGGTGTGCTACTTCCTGATGCCGCCACCGCCCGCGACCAGCGACCTGCCGGTCAACATCAACTACGTGTTCGGACTGAGCGATGCCGTGGCGCAGAGCTTCATGCCGGGACCGGCGTGGTTCGCACTGCTGCTGATCGGGCTGCCGCTGGTGATCTTCTATCCGACGCACCGGCTGCTGCTGCGCTATGCGGGAGGCGCTCCGCTGCTGTCGGCCGTCTCCACGCGTTCTTGATCGGCGTGAATCCGTAGGATGGGCTTCGGCGGACACGTCGCTTCGCTCGCAATGACGAGGATGATAGGCTTGTCGAAGCAAACACGAGCCCGATGCGAGGAGACGACGATGCGGCTGGCTGTGATTTCCGACGTGCATGGCAATCTTCCGGCGCTGGAGGCCGTGCTGGCGGACATCGCGACGCGCGGCATCGACGCCACCGTCAATCTCGGCGACTGCGTCACCAGCCCGCTATGGCCGCAGGAAACCTTCGCCCTGCTGCAGTCGCTCGCGCTGCCGACGGTGCGCGGCAATCACGATCGCTGGATCGAGGAATGGCCCGAAGAAAAGCTCTCGCCGGCCGGCCGCTTCGCCCGCGCCGCGCTGACGGCCGAGCAGCGCCGTATGCTGCACGCGCTGCCGCCGCGGCTCACGCTGGAGCAGGGCATCCTCGCCGTCCACGGCACGCCCGACGACGACAGTAGCTGTCTTCTCGAAGAGATGCTCGACGACGGCCGCTACGTCCCGGCGCGCCGCGACGTGCTGGCCTCGCGTCTCGTCAATCTCGGCGGCGCCACCCTCGTGCTGTGCGGCCACAGCCACAGGCAGGCGGTGGTGCAGGTGCCGCGCGGCCCGCTGGTGGTCAATCCCGGCAGCGTCGGCTGCCCCGTGTTCGGCGACATCCCCGTCGCTGCCCAGCTCGAATATCGGTCGCCCCACGCGCGCTATGCCGTTCTGACGGAGCGGCGGGGACATTGGCAGGTGGAGCAGCTGGCACTGACCTATGACTGGGACCGTGCTGCGGCGCGCGCCGCAGGGAATGGCTTTCCGCATTGGGCCAGCGCGTACGCATCCGGCGCCGTGCTCTGATCGTCATCCGCCTTGCGCCTCGCCGTCGACGACGGCGCGGACGGCGCAGGCGATAAGATCCTGCAGATACACATCTGGCTTGCCCCGGCTGCGACCGGCCAGCCATGCCCTGCAGAACATCTGCGCCGGCCCGATGATCTGGCTGACCAGAACCTCGGGTGAGAGTGGGACGAGCGTGCCGCGCGCCAGGTTCGGCGCGTACCAGCACGCCAGACCGGCGCGGAACTGCTCATTGCTGGACGCCTGCTCGCCGCGGATTGCGGCCGTCTGGGCGCTTGGCGCGTGGACGAACATGAAGCGGGCCTGCGCGCGGTGGTCGACGACCCAGCGCATGTGCGCCGTCACCAATGCCGCGACCCCGTCGCGCGCTGAGAGATCTCCCGCAACCGCGCCCACCAGCGCGTCATGATAGGCGTCGAGCGCCGACAGGAATACGGCGCCGGCAACTGCATCCTTCGACGGAAAGGCATGGAAGAAGCTTCCGTTGGAGACGCCGGCGCGATCGCAGATCGCCGCGACGGTGGCCGCCTCATATCCGCTCTGGTCGAACTCCGTCAGCGCCGCGTCGACGATGCGCGCCCGGCTGGTCTTCCGCGACATCCGCTCCCGTCTCCTCTGTCGTCAGCGCGGTTTGCAGTTTGACAACATAGCTCGCCTCAATCTAGAGTAAAACTCTAGAGTAAAACTCTAAAATATTCTTCGGGAGACGCGCTGATGTCACGGATCGTCGATGCCTGGATGCAGCATCCAACCCCGCGCCACTCGGCCGATCCGATGTTTGCCTCGCTCCGGCGCTGGACGGCCAGGACGCCGCGCCCGGACGTCATCACCCCGGACATGACGATCGCGGCGATGGACGAGGGCGGGGTGGACGTGAGCCTCGCATCGGCGTGGTGCGCGCCGCATGGCTGGATGATCTCCAACGACGAGGTCGCAGCGGTGGCGAGCAGCCATCCCGGCCGCATCGTCGGCGTTGCCAGCGCCGATCTCGCCCGCCCGATGGAAGCGGTGCGCGAGCTCAGACGCGCGGTCCGCGAGCTCGGCTTCAAGGGCCTGCGAGTGCTGCCATGGCTGTGGGGCGTGCCGCCGACCGACCGGCGCTTCTATCCGCTGTTCGCCGAATGCATCGAGCTCGGCGTGCCCTTCTGCACGCAGGTCGGCCACACCGGGCCGTTGCGGCCGTCGGAGACGGGGCGGCCGATTCCCTACATCGACGAGGTGGCGCTGGACTTCCCCGAACTGGTCATCGTCGCCGGGCACATCGGCTATCCCTGGACGCAGGAGATGATCGCGGTCGCGACCAAGCACGAGAACGTCTACATCGACACGTCCGCCTACACCGCGAAGCGGTATCCGCCGGAGATCGTGCAGTACATGAGGACGAGCGGCCGACGGAAGGTCCTGTTCGGCACGAACTATCCGATGATCACGCCGGCCAAGGCCCTCGAGGGCCTTGATGAGTTCGGGCTCGATGCCGAGGCGCGCGACCTGTTTCTCGGCGGCAATGCTGCGCGCGTCTTCAAGCTCTGATCGGCGGCCGGTGGCAGGTAAGGGAAGGTCGAGCCGCCAGGCTGCGGTCGAACCGGGTCATGCCGTCCATTCTTGCCGGTCAGTAAAGTCCCCCAGTCCCCATCACGGCGCCGGGGTCCGCTGGACTTACGGGGGGAGACGGAGCGCGGTTCGGATCAGAGTCCCCCAGCGCTGAATAGCCATCCGGCGGGGCGGTGCCGGGTTTGAAAGGTTCGAGAATGACGCCACTCGTTTGCCCAGGGACGGCACGCATGCCGGTCTTCGAGTCGACGCGGACCAGCTTGATGCCAGCCGGCATCTTGAACGGCGTCGCCGGCTTGTCGGCGAGCGCGAGCTTCATGAAATCGCGTGCGACGGGAGCCGCGATGCGCGCCGCAGAGAATGGCTTTCCGCATTGGGCCAGCGCGTACGCATCCGGCGCCGTGCTGTGAAGCATCGGCTGATGCACGATACTGAAAGGAAGCTGCTCCCGCCCGTCGGGCAAATCGGCCCGTGTGGCATCGCTCGTTTGCAGGCGCCGACGGGTGCGGACGGGGCCAAATCGGCTGCGCCGAAAAACTCATTTCATGAATGCGTTCAAGCTGATTTGGGCTGTCCAGTCCCGCAGCGAAAAATATCACTGTTTCTAATTTACAGAAATCGTGGTTCTCTCCCTCCGTCCCGCCTCGGCACGAGGGGCGTATCGCGATCGTCATGACACGCGGGGTGGGATGCGGTGGGCGCGTTGGGTCGCAGCATGGCTTGATGTCGTGCGGACGAACGGCACGGGGCGCACGTCGAAAACGTATGGTCCTGGCATCTCGACGCTGATGCTACGCCGGTGGTGACGATGATCCGCCGGTCACGGGGGCAAGACAGCCGATCCCCGGGGAGAGTACGCATAAGACGTAAGGCCATCGCGCAGGGAATGCCGGGTTGACCGGCTGGACCTGTGGTTCCTGCCGCCTGCATTTTTTTCGCAGGCGGGCCATGGGTTGCGGCCAGCACCCGGCATTCCCTGCGCCCTCGACATCACGAGGGTGAACTCCACAATCACAGCTCGGGCAGATCATGCCGCGAGAACGACGACCTGCATGCGTGCTTTCTGTCGATGCGTCGAACACAGCGCAGCTGATTGGGGCGCTTCGTCCTCGTTCCGTAATTCTACGGGCGGGACAATTAACGCGCCTGAAGCTGCCGATCAGGCATGGCAGGGGATCACAAGGAAGGTTCTGCGCCCAAATGAATTGGCCTGGGGATCCCTCGCGCGCGAAGCGCACTGCCGGCGGCGGTCCGCTCGGCGCCTTCTTCCTCTGGATCGGTGGCTTCGGCGCCATCGAAGGCCTCGACGACGAGGCGCTGACGGAGCGCGACCGCCGCCGCATTCGGGCGCGGCAGATCGATGCCGTGGCACGGCTCGTCCCGGTGACCATCGGCATCAACTTCGCCAACGCGGCAATCATCCTCGGCGTGTTCTGGAATGTCGTCTCCAACGTCTTCCTGACCGCCTGGGGTTCGGCGATCGTGGTCGCCGGCGTCCTGGCGCTGCGCGGCTGGTGGCGTGCGCGCAAGTCGCGGCCGCAGGAGGCATCCGAACGCGCGATCCGCCGCATGACCCTGCAGGCCTTCTTTCTCGCCTGCATCTGGGGATCGCTGCCGCTGATCCTGATGCCGCAGATCGATCCGCATCTGCAGATCATCGTCGGCTCGCTGATGACCGGGATGATCTCGGGCGGCGCCTTCGCGATGTCGAGCGTGCCGCGGGCGGGTCTCGCCTACACCTGGACGCTGATGCTCGGCTCGGTCGGCTCGCTGTTTCTCTGCGGCGGCGCGACCTATCTGGTGCTCGTCGTCTTCCTGCTGC
Organism: Bradyrhizobium oligotrophicum S58; assembly: GCF_000344805.1. Classification (NCBI taxonomy): domain Bacteria; kingdom Pseudomonadati; phylum Pseudomonadota; class Alphaproteobacteria; order Hyphomicrobiales; family Nitrobacteraceae; genus Bradyrhizobium; species Bradyrhizobium oligotrophicum. The sequence continues at coordinate 4,090,935 of NC_020453.1, forward strand.
TCTACACCTCGTTCATGGTGCGTCACCTGGTGTCGCACGGCAATGTGTTCCTGGAGAACCTCAAGGCGCAGATCCGCCATGAACGCCAGAATGAGACGATCTCGCTGCTGCTCAAGGAATTTCAGGAGAACGCCTCGAGCTGGCTGTGGCAGACCGACGCCGAGGGCCGCCTGATCGACGCGCCGCAGCGCTTTGCCGACGTGGCGCAGCTGCCGCTCGATCAGCTCAAGGGCGAGCGGCTGATCGATACGCTGAAATATCTCTGCCCGACCGACACGGCGACGCTGAAGACGTTCGCCGATCGCATGGCGCAGCGGCTGTCGATCCCGGAGATCCTGATCCACGTGGTGGTGGCGGGAGGCGAGCGCCGCCGCTGGGCGCTGACCGCGCGGCCGGCGCGCGACTATGAGGGCAAGTTTGCGGGCTATCGCGGCTTCGGCCGCGACGTCACCGAGCGCTGGCGGGCCGAGCAGGCTGAAGCCGAGAGCAGGGCCAAGTCCGACTTCCTGGCGATGATGAGCCACGAGATCCGCACCCCGATGAACGGCGTGCTGGGCCTCGCCTCGACCCTGCTGGAGACCAAGCTCGACGACGAGCAGCGCCACGCGGTGATGACCATCCGCGAGTCCGGCGACAATCTTCAGCGCATCCTCAATGACATCCTCGATCTGTCCAAGCTCAACGCCGGCAAGCTCGAGTTCGAGACCGTCGACTTCTCGCCGGCGGCGCTGGTCGAGGCGGTGACGGCCATCATCGGCGTCAACGCCAAGTCGAAGACCCTGCTCGTCAATGCGGACATCGATCCGAAGCTGCCGCGGGCGCTCAAGGGCGACGTCGCGCGCATTCGCCAGGTGCTGATCAATCTCGCGTCCAACGCCGTCAAGTTCACCGAGCGCGGTGGCATCACCATCGCGGTCGCCTGCAGGGCGCGTGACGATCACAAGGCGACGATCGAGTGGCGCGTGTCCGACACCGGCATCGGCATTCCCGCCGACCGCGTCGGCAAGCTATTCACCGATTTCGCCCAGGCCGATGCGTCGATCAATCGCCGCTTCGGCGGCACCGGGCTTGGTCTTGCGATCTCCCGGCGCATCATCGAGCAGATGGGTGGCGCGATCGCGGTGTCCTCGGTGGCGGGCGAAGGTTCGACGTTCCGCTTCAGCCTGACCTTGCCGTGGAGCGACAAGCAGGTGTCCGATCAGCGCACCGACCGGGTCGGCGCCGGCGATCTCAAGGCAAGGATCGAAGCGCTCGGGCGACCGCTGCGCGTCCTGATCGCCGAGGACGACGCCACCAACCGCATGGTGGTGTCGAAGATGCTGCAGGAGTTCGCGGTCGACAAATGCATCGTGCCGGATGGCCTGCAGGCGGTGAAGGCGGCGGGCGAGCAGGAGTTCGACCTGGTGCTGATGGACGTCCGCATGCCCGAGATGGACGGCATCACCGCGACCCGGACCATCCGGGCCAAGGGCGGGCGGCTCGCCGAGCTGCCGATCATTGCGCTCACCGCCAATGCTTTCCCCGACGACATCAAGCAGTGCCGCGAGGCCGGCATGACCGACTTCCTGGCCAAGCCGCTGCGCAAGCCGGCCATGGTCGCGGCGATGCTGACGGCCATCGGAACGCCCGCCGCGAGCGTCGAGGCGCCGAGCCTCGCGCCGTCAGACAGCCCGGCGGCGACGGCGGAGGCCTGAGCCGGAGAAGGGGAGCTAGACCGAGAAGCTGGTGCCGCAGCCGCACGAGGCGGTGGCGTTGGGATTGTTGATCCGGAACGAGGCGCCCATCAGGTCGTCGACGAAATCGACCTCGGAGCCGGCCAGGAACGGCACCGAGGCCGGATCGACCAGCACGACCGCGTGGTCTCGCTCGATCACGAGATCGTCCTCGGCCTTGGCGCGGTCGATGTCGAACTTGTACTGGAAGCCGGAGCAGCCGCCGCCTTCCACCGAAATGCGCAGCATCGCGCCTCCGGTCTCCTTGCCGAGGATCTCCCCGATGCGGCGGGCGGCGCGTTCGCTGATGGTGACGGGGCCGGTCGAGGCATCGGTCATGGCAAAAGGTCTCCGCAAATCGCCCCCGGAAAGGGCGCGTCATGCCCTATTCATTTGGTCTCGGGCACTCCCCATAGTTAAGTGGGCACCGCCGAGGAATCAAATCTCAAAGGGAATAATCGTCCGTGTCGGTTGGAATGGCTGCCCCCCGTGCGCCCTTTTCCTGCGATCCCGATCGCAGCCGGGGCCGGCTGTTCGCCGAACCGCCATCGCGCACCCGCAGCCCCTTCCGCAGGGATTGCGACCGGGTGATCCATTCGACCGCGTTCCGCAGGCTGAAGCACAAGACCCAGGTGTTCGTCTTCCACGAAGGCGACCACTACCGCACCCGTCTGACCCATTCCTTGGAAGTCGCCCAGATCGCCCGGGCGCTGGCCCGCCAGCTCGGCCTCGACGAGGACCTGACGGAGACGCTGGCCTTGGCGCATGATCTCGGCCATCCGCCGTTCGGCCATGCCGGGGAGCGGGCGCTCAACCGCTGCATGGCGGACCATGGCGGCTTCGATCACAACGCCCAGACATTGCGCATCGTCACGTCCTTCGAGCAGCGCTACCCTGATTTCGACGGCCTCAATCTCACCTGGGAATCGCTCGAAGGCATCGTCAAGCACAACGGCCCCTTGCAGGCGCCGATTCCGCCGGGGATCGCCGAGTTCAATGCGCGGTTCGACCTGGAGTTGTGGAGCTACGCCTCGCTCGAGGCCCAGGTCGCGGCGCTCGCGGACGACATCGCCTACGACGCCCACGACATCGACGACGGCCTGCGCGCGGGCCTGTTCATGGTCGACGACCTCAAGGAGGTTCCGCTGCTCGCGGCGATGATCGCCGAGATCGACCGCCACTATCCCGGGCTCGACCCGATCCGGCGTGGCGCCGAGCTGGTGCGCGAGCTGATCTCGTATCTGATTGCGGCGGTGGCTGCCGAGGCCGAGCGCCGCATCGGGCAGGTGCAGCCGATGTCGCCTCACGACGTCAGGCGCCAAACCGGTCCGCTGGTGGCGTTCCCGGCTGACGCCGCCGGACACGAGGCCGCCATCAAGGCGTTTCTCTGGCAGCGGATGTACCGCCACGAACGGGTGATGCGGGTGATGCGCGACGCCGAGCGCATCGTGGCCGACCTGTTCGGCCGCTACCAGGAGGACGGTGCGACGCTGCCCGCCGGCTGGCTGGACGACTGCGAGGGAGACGGCGATCGCGCCCGCCGCATAGGCCACTTTATCGCCGGAATGACGGACCGTTTTGCCCTAACCGAGCACCACCGCCTTTTTGACTCGACTCCGGATTTGCGTTAGGCGGCGGCATGGTTGAACAAGCTTCCACCCCCTACCTTTTTGCCGACATGCTCGCGCGTGTCCACGCCATCTGCGCTGCGCTCGCTAAGCAGGGCGGCTGGCCCGAGGGCATCGATTTCTCGCGCGTGGTGGTCGAGCCGCCGCGCGATCCGAGCCATGGCGACATGGCCACCAACGCCGCGATGGTGCTCGCCAAGGAGGCGAAGGCCAAGCCGCGTGATCTCGCCGATGTGATCGCCGAGCGCCTGCGGGCCGATGAACTGGTGGCCAAGGTCGATGTCGCAGGTCCCGGCTTCATCAATCTGACCCTGCGGCCGTCGGTCTGGGCGCAAGCGCTCGGCACGATCCTGCGCGAAGGCGCTGCCTACGGTCGCGTCGCGCCGGTGGCCGGCGCGCCGAAGGTGAACGTCGAATACGTGTCGGCCAATCCGACCGGTCCGATGCATGTCGGCCATTGCCGCGGCGCCGTGTTCGGCGATGCGCTGTGCAGCCTGCTGCAGTTCGCCGGCCGTGACGTCACGCGCGAGTACTACATCAACGATGCTGGCGCCCAGGTCGACGTTCTCGCGCGCTCCGCCTTCCTCCGGTATCGTGAAGCGCTCGGCGAAGACATCGGCGCGATTCCGGACGGGCTGTATCCCGGCGACTATCTCAAGCCGGTCGGGCAGGCGCTGGTGGCCGAGCATGGCGACAAGCTCAAGGCCATGCCTGAGGCGGGGTGGCTGGGAATCGTGCGCGACAAGGCGATCACGATGATGATGGCCGAGATCAAGAATGATCTCGCCGCGCTGAACATCAGGCACGATGTCTTTTTCTCCGAGCGCTCGCTCATCCATCAGGGCAACAACAAGGTCGCGGAAACCATCGATTTCCTGCGCGCGCGGGGCGACGTCTATGAAGGCCGCCTGCCGCCGCCGAAGGGCGCGCCGCCCGAGGATTGGGAAGATCGCGAGCAGCTGCTGTTCCGCGCCACCGCCTATGGTGACGACGTCGATCGTCCACTGATCAAGTCGGACGGCAGCTACACCTACTTCGCTTCCGACATCGCCAACCACCGGCACAAGTTCGAGCGCGGCTTCGCTGACCTGATCGACGTATTCGGCGCCGATCATGGCGGCTACATCAAGCGCATGCAGGCTGCGGTGAAAGCGGTGACGGCCGCGCAGGCGGTGCTCGACGTCAAGGTCGTCCAGCTCGTGAAGCTGTTGCGCAACGGCGAGCCCGTGAAGATGTCGAAGCGCTCCGGCGACTTCGTCACTCTGCGGGAAGTTGTTGATGAAGTGGGGCGCGATGCGGTCCGTTTCATGATGCTCTACCGCAAGAACGACGCCGTGCTCGATTTCGACCTCGCCAAGGTGATCGAGCAGTCGCGCGACAATCCCGTGTTCTATGTCCAGTATGGTCACGCCAGAGGGCATTCGATCTTCCGCAATGCCCGGGAGAGCGTCCCGGACCTGCCGGAAGAGGAGGGGACGCGACTCGCTTATCTCGCCCAGGCGAACCTCGAAAAACTGTCCGACCCGGCCGAACACGACCTCTTGAAACGCCTTGCGCTCTACCCACGTACGGTAGAGAGCGCGGCGCTCGCGCATGAGCCGCACAGGATCGCCTTCTACCTGTATGAACTTGCAAGCGAATTTCACGCCCTCTGGACGCGGGGGCGGGATTTGCCCTATTTACGCTTCATTATCGATGATGATGCAGAATTGACCAAGGCGCGTTTGGCCATGGTTCAGGGCGTCGTCTCGGTACTGGCGTCGGGACTTGCGATCTTGGGCGTTAATGCTCCTGATGCAATGCGCTGATTGGGGGAAACACACGACTTCAGTTGGGGGCCTCAATCTGGCAGGGTCCGCCTTAGGACGCATATGCGGCTTACCCGCAGGGACGCTTCATCACGATGGCTGATCGTTACCAGGACAGACCCTTTCCCGCTGATGGTTTTGGCCGTGGTGGAAACCAGCAGGCCGATGCCGATCCGCTCGCGGAACTTGCCCGCCTGATCGGGCAGAACGATCCTTTCGCAGCATCAGGCCGGGCAACCCCGCAGCCTCAAGCGCGTCCAATGGCCCGCCCCGCAGCGCCCGCCCCGGAGCAGCCCCCCATCGGCATGGCGCCGCCCGGTCCCCCGACCTGGATGCAGCGTGCGCCGAATGCGCCGCAAGCGGCAGCCAATCCATTCGCCGACATCGGACGCGAGCCGCAGCAGCAGGCCGCGCCGCCTCCGGCCTACCCGGCCGGCTTTCAGGATCCGCGCGGCCGTGAGCCCGGATTTCCCGAGCAGGATTTCGATCGTCAGGACTTTGCGGCCGGCGCAGGCGCGCGGCAGCAGGGCTATCCCAACGCCGAGTTTGCCGACCAGCTGTCGAAGCTCGACTACAATGTCGGCGAGTCGCGCCACGGGTTTGCCGAGAACGACCGCGATTACGACCGCGGCAACGGCTTCGACGACAACGAGCAGGATTCCTCGCGCTACGACGATGCACTGTTCGGCCAGGTGGGATCCGGGCAGCAGGGCTTTCAGGGCGACGGCGACTTCCAGGACGGTCAGTACGGCTATCAGGACGGTTACGACGAAGGCGAGGAAGAGGAGCGGCCGCGCCGGCGCAGCGGCATGAGCACGGTGCTCGCGGTGCTGACCCTCGCAGTGGTCGGGACCGGCGGCGCCTATGGCTACAAGACCTATATCTCCTCCGGCCGCACCGGCGAGCCGCCGATCATCCGTGCCGACAACAGTCCCACCAAGATCATGGCCCAGCAGGATACGACGCCGAAGGTGCCGGATCGGCTGCTCGGCAACGACGGCGGCGAGAAGATGGTGTCCCGCGAGGAGACGCCGATGGATCTGAACACCCGCGGCGGCAATCCACGCGTGGTGTTTCCGCAGATGAGCCAGAATGGGGCTCCGCCGCCGGCCGGTGCTGGAGCGGCCCCGATGTCGCAGATGGCCAATGCCAACGGCATCCTGCCCAACTCCGATCCGCGGCCGATCAAGACGCTGTCCGTGACCGGCGGCAACCAGGCGGCGGCCGATCCCACTGCAGCGCCGCCGGCCAATCCGCCGCCGACCAAGCAGACGATGCAGAAGGGCCGCAAGTCCCCGGCGAATGCCAACGCCTCCGCGGCCGCCGAGACCCCGATGCCGCTGACGCCGCAGCCGGCGAATGCGCCCGCGCGCATCGCGGCCGCCGTGCCGGTGACCGAGCAGACCACCAGCACCGCCACCGGCGGCTATCTGGTGTCAATCTCGTCGCAGGCCAGCGAGGCCGAGGCGATGACGTCGTACAAGGCCGTGCAGGACAAATACGGCGCCGTGCTCAGCAAGTACGAGCCGATCATCAAGCGGATGGACCTGGGCGACAAGGGCGGTGTCAAGTACCGCGCGGCTGTCGGCCCCTTCGCGACGAAGGAAGAGGCCAACAAGATGTGCGGAACGTTGAAAACTGCCGGCGGACAGTGTTTCCCGTTTAGCAACAATTAAGGCTCGCTTGACCGACCTCGAGGCGGGGTCTATGCGGCCCGCATGACCATGCGGGCTTTCATTACCGGCATCTCCGGCCCTGACCTCACCGACGCCGAGCGCGCGTTCATCCGCGAGTTCAGGCCCTGGGGCTTCATCCTGTTCAAACGCAACGTCCAGTCACCTGCCCAAGTGACTGCACTGGTTCAGGAATTGCGAAATTGCGCCGGCCGCGCCGACGCCCCCGTCCTGATCGACCAGGAGGGCGGGCGGGTGCAGCGGCTGGGACCGCCGCATTGGCCGGCCTATCCCGCCGGCGTGGTGTTCGACCGCCTCTACGACCTTGATTCGTCCGCGGGCCTCCGCGCCGGCTGGCTCAGCGCCCGCCTGATCGCCGACGATCTCCACAAGCTCGGGATCACCGTGGATTGCCTGCCGCTGGCCGACGTGCCGATCGCCGGCGCCGATGCCGTGATCGGCGACCGCGCCTATGGCACGACGCCGGCCAAGGTGGCGGCGATCGCCCGGGCGGTCACGGAGGGACTGGAGCAGGGCGGCGTGCTGCCGGTGCTGAAGCACATTCCCGGCCACGGCCGCGCCACCGCCGACACCCATTTCCGGCTGCCGACCGTGGACACGCCCGAGGCGGAACTCGACGCCACGGATTTCGCCGCCTTCAAGCCGCTCGCGGACCTGCCGATGGCCATGACTGCACATGTTGTGTTTAGCGCCATCGACGCCGCCCATCCGGCCACGACATCTGCGACAATGATCCAGCGGGTGATTCGCGAACGGATCGGGTTCCAGGGCTTGTTGATGAGTGATGACGTTTCCATGAACGCACTGGCGGGATCGCTCGCCGAGCGCACGCGCGCGATTGTCGCGGCGGGTTGCGACATGGTTCTGCATTGCAATGGCAATCTCGACGAGATGCAGGCCGTCGCGGCCGAGACGCCGGAGCTTGCGGGGCAGGCTCTGATCCGCGCCGATCGGGCGCTTGCGGCGCGGAAGGCACCCACAAGCTTCGATCGCGGCGCTGCGCGCGCCGAGCTCGACGCCTTGATCAACCGGCTGGGACCCGCGAGCGCATGACCGCTGAAATTCTGTCGTTTGAAACCGGCCGTCCCACGACGGAGCTGGCCGAGGCCGAACCGGCGTTGGTGGTCGACGTCGAGGGCTATGAAGGCCCGCTCGACCTGCTGCTCGCGCTGGCGCGGCAGCAGAAGGTGGACCTCGCCAAGATCTCGATCCTGGCGCTGGCCGACCAGTACCTGCAGTTCATCGAAGCCGCGCGAAAAATCCGGCTCGAGCTTGCCGCCGACTACCTGGTCATGGCGGCGTGGCTCGCCTTCCTGAAGTCGCGCCTGCTGCTGCCTGAGCCGCCTGCGCAGGAAGGGCCGAGCGCCGAGGAGATGGCGACCGCGCTGGCCAACCGCCTCCGCCGGCTGGAGGCGATCCGCGAGGCTGCAAATCGTTTGATGAACCGGCCGCAGTTTCAGCGTGACGTGTTTCCGCGCGGCAATCCGGAAGGGATTGCCGAGATTCGCCGTCCCAAGTTCACGGCGACCTTGTTCGACCTGCTGTCGGCCTATGCGATCCAGCGCCAGGCACGCGTCGTCACGTCGGTGCACATGGCCAAGCGCACCGTGTGGTCGCTGGCCGAGGCGCGCGCCTCGCTCGAACGTCTCGTCGGCATGACAGAGGTGTCGGACGACTGGGGCTGCCTCGACGATTACCTTCTCGACTACGTCGTCGAGCCTGCCCAGAAGGCCACTGTCTTCGCATCGAGCTTTGCGGCCGTGCTGGAGCTGGTCCGCGAAGGCAAGCTCGAGCTGAACCAGAAGCAGGCGTTCGCGCCGCTGTATTTTCGTAAGCGTCCACCGATCCAGCCCGGCGCCATGGCTGCGCCGGACTTGACGGTTGAGTAACGAAGAAGGAGACCCTGCCATGGCAAGCTTGGCGGAACTGCGCATGGAAGAGCCCGACGAGATTGCAGCGATCGAGCCTGAGGTGCGCCCCGAAGAGTTGCGCATCCTCGAGGCTCTCCTGTTTGCCGCGGCCGAGCCGCTGGAGCAGGCTGCGCTTGCCAAGCGTATGCCTGATGGTGTCGACATCAAGGCCGCGCTGGCGCAACTGCAGGCGGAATACGCCAATCGCGGCGTCAACCTCGTGCGCGTTGCCAACAAATGGACGTTCCGCACGGCCGGGGATCTTGCCTGGCTGATGACGCGCGAGAGCACCGAGACGCGCAAGCTGTCGCGCGCGGCGATCGAGGTGCTGGCCATCGTCGCCTATCACCAGCCGGTGACGCGTGCCGAGGTCGAGGAGATTCGCGGCGTCGTCACCTCCAAGGGCACGTTGGATGTTCTGCTCGAGACCGGCTGGATCAAGCCGCGCGGCCGCCGCAAGACCCCGGGCCGACCTTTGACCTTCGGCACCACCGATGCCTTCCTGGCGCAGTTCAGCCTGGAAACCCTCGGTGATCTGCCTGGCCTGGAGGAGCTGAAGGGCACGGGCCTGTTGGATTCGCGGCTGCCCACCGGCTTCACCGTTCCGACCCCGTCCGACGATCCGACCCTGCGCGAGGACGAGGAGCCGCTGGATCCGGGCGATCTCGACCTGGCGCTTGCACCGGCCGTGGAGCCCGAGGCGGCAGAGGCCGCGGTCACCGAAGCCGAAGCGTCGGACACGGCGCAGGCCGAGACGGCCACGGGCGAGACGGCGGAGCTTGGAACGGCGGACGCCGAGACGGCCATTCTGGACGACGATGCCAGCCCGGAAGCCGTGGTCGGCGATCTGGACGTGTCGAACGCCGACGCTGAAGCCGAGATCACCGAAGTGAGCCTGACCGTCGAGGAGTTCGTCGCGGAGCAGGACGAGGAGACCGTCGCCGAGCTGGCGGATGTTGCGGCCGAGGCTGAAGCTCATGTCGAGGAAGAAGCTGAGGCGAAGGTCGAGGTCGACGCAGCTGACGACGAGGGCGACGTCGATACCGACGAGGACGGCTCGCCGCACCGGGACTAGCGGCCGCAGCCGTTAACACTCGCGTTATTCCGCAGGTTCGGCCGCGATTTGGCGGACCTTAAGTGCTTGTTTTTGGGGGCGCCCGCGCCTACCTTCCGGCCAGATTGGGCTATCCGCGCGCCGTTTTCGGCTGATGCCGCCGTGCGTTCGTGTTGCTGTTTCGCAATCGAATGCTAGAAGCGAAGTGTCGCGGGCAAGTCCATGGATATGGCGCGGTTTCGGCGGTAGCGTCGACGGGCAGTCGGGTGAAGGCTGCGCCGGTGTTTGGAGGGTTGCAGGATGGGTTCGCTTAGCATTTGGCACTGGATCGTGGTGATCGCGGTCGTCCTGCTGTTGTTCGGGCGCGGCAAGATCTCCGATCTGATGGGTGACGTCGCGCAGGGCATCAAGGCCTTCAAGAAGGGCATGCAGGACGACGACAAGGCGCCGGAGAAGACCGAGCCGGTCAAGTCGATCGATCACGGCGCGACGCCTTCGGCCACCCGCACGGATGTCGGCAGCAAAGCCGTTTGATCTGCGCGTGAAACGCGCGGGCGGCGCGCGCTCCCGCAAGGACGGAACCTGCTCGGGCGAGCCCGGGCAGGGCGGGATCACAGGCGTCGTCGCGTAGGCGGATTGTTACATGTTCGATATCGGCTGGAGTGAGCTGCTCGTCATTGGGGTCGTCGCACTGATTGCGATCGGTCCCAAGGAGCTTCCGGGCGTTCTGCGCATGGTTGGGCAGTGGATCGGCAAGGCCCGCCGGATGGCCTCGGAGTTCCAGGGCCAGTTCCAGGAAGCCATGCGCGAGGCCGAAATGGCCGACCTCAAGAAGAGCTTCGACGAGGTCAAGGAGGCCGCAAGCGGTTTCTCCCCCAGCGGCATGATGTCGTCGCTGCAGCGTGACGTCGACAAGGCACTCGACATCGAGGGGGTCGACAAGCCCGCAGAGCCGGTGGCGCCCGCGTCGGATGTGGCTGCTGCTTCGCCCGAGCTTCCCTTGATGACCCCCACCACGCCTGAACCGCCACGCGCCGAGACCTTCGCGGAAGCGGAAGCTCATCAAGCCGAAGCTCATGAAGTGGTGGGCGAGCCGTTGGCGATCGTGCGCGAGATCAAGCCTGAAGCGCCGGCCGAGGCTGAACGTCTGAAGGACGCCAAAGCGTCATGAGCGCCGAAGACATCGAGGCCAGCAAAGCCCCATTGATGGACCACCTGATCGAGCTGCGGTCGCGGTTGATCAAGGCGCTGCTTGGTTTTGGCCTGGCCTTCATCTTCTGCTTCTTCTTCGCCAAGCAGATCTACAACATCCTGGTGCTGCCGTTCGTCTGGGTCGCGGGGCCGGAGAACAGCAAGTTCATCTATACGCAGCTGCTCGAATATTTCGTCACGCAGCTCAAGCTCGCGATGTTCGGCGCCGGCTTCATCTCCTTTCCGATCATCGCGACGCAGATCTACAAGTTCGTGGCGCCCGGACTGTATCGCCACGAGCGCAATGCCTTTCTCCCTTATTTGATAGCGACCCCCGTCTTCTTCGTCCTCGGCGCGATGCTGGTCTATTTCGCCGTGTGGCCGATGATCGTGCGCTTCTCACTGGGTATGCAGCAGCTTGGCGGCCCCGAGACGGCGCAGATCGCCCTGATGCCCAAGGTCGGCGAATACCTGTCGCTGATGATGTCGCTGATCTTCGCGTTCGGCATCGCCTTCCAGCTTCCGGTGATCCTGACGCTGCTCGGCCGCATCGGCATCGTGACGTCGCAGATGCTGAAGGAGAAGCGGCGCTATTTCATCGTGGTCGCCTTCATCATCGCGGCCGTGCTGACGCCGCCGGACGTGCTGAGCCAGGCGTCGCTGGCGCTGCCGCTGCTGGCGCTGTACGAGGGCGCGATCATTGCGGTCGGCATCGTGGAGAAGCAGGCAGCCAAGGCCAAGTCCGGCTCGTCCGGTTCATCGTCTGGCTCGGGCGACCTGCCGGCCAATCCATCCGAGTAGGGCAGGTCCGCCCGCTCGGGCCGGGTGCAGGCCTAGCCTGTTCCCATCCGCTGGCATTCGCGGTAGTGCAAGCCGTCCCGCGCGACGGGGCGACTCGCCGAGATCCATCGTTCCCAGGACCGAACGACCATGCACGACATCAAATCGATCCGCGATAATCCGCAAGGTTTCGATGCGGCGCTGACGCGCCGGGGTCTGTCGCCCCAGTCGTCGCATCTGCTCGCCATTGACGAGCGGCGTCGTGCTGCGATCCTGGCCTCCGAGCAGGCGCAGGCCCGGCGCAACGCCGCCTCCAAAGAAATCGGCGAGGCCAAGAAGACCAAGGACGAGGCGCGCGCGTCGGCGCTGATGGAGGAGGTCGCCAAGCTCAAGACCACGATGCCCGAGCTCGAGGCGGCCGCGAAGCAGGCCGACGAGGAGCTGGCGCGCGAGCTCTCGGCGATTCCCAACCTGCCGCTTGACGAGGTGCCGGACGGCAAGGACGAGCACGACAATGTCGAGCGTCACGTGTTCGGCGCCAGGCGCAACTACGAATTCGCGCCGAAGCCGCATGACGATCTCGGTGCGGCTCTCGGCACCATGGATTTCGAATCGGCCGCCAAACTGTCGGGCGCGCGTTTCGTCGTTCTCAAGAAGGGACTGGCGCGGCTCGAGCGTGCGCTCGGGCAGTTCATGCTCGACCTGCATACGACGAAGCACGGCTACACCGAGATCAATCCGCCACTGCTGGTGCGCAACGAGGTCATGTTCGGCACGGGACAGTTGCCGAAGTTCGAGGACGATCAGTTCTGGGCCGTGAAGGGCGAGCTGATTGCGGAGCCGGATGAGCGGCTCAAGACCGAGCGGCTCGGACTCATTCCGACAGCAGAAGTCGCGCTGACCAATCTGGTGCGCGAATCGATCATCGACGACAAGGAACTGCCGATGCGGCTCACGGCGCTGACGCCGTGCTTCCGCGCCGAGGCCGGTGCGGCAGGGCGCGATACCCGCGGCATGATCCGGCAGCATCAGTTCACCAAGGTCGAGCTGGTGTCGATCACGACGCCGGAGACCAGCAAGGACGAGCATGAGCGCATGCTGGCCTGCGCCGAGGAGGTGCTGCGCCGGCTCGGTCTGCACTACCGTGTCATCACGCTGTGCACCGGCGACATGGGCTTCTCGTCGCAGAAGACCTACGACATCGAGGTCTGGATGCCTGGGCAGGGCGATGGTGGCGCGTTCCGCGAGATCTCCAGCTGTTCGGTCTGCGGCGACTTCCAGGCCCGCCGCATGGACGCGCGCTATCGTGGCAGCGACGGCAAGCCGCGTTTCGTCCACACCCTGAACGGCTCCGGCACCGCGGTCGGCCGTGCGCTGATCGCCGTCATGGAGACCTATCAGCAGGCCGACGGCTCGATTGCCGTTCCCGATGTACTGCAGCCCTATATGGGCGGCCTCAAGGTGGTGGCCGCGGAGCCATAGGCACGCGGCAAATCTGCAACCGGGCCGGTCACCGCCATTGCGCGGCGGCCGCAGGGTCGTATCCTCGGGTCTGTTCAGCAATCGCTTTTCAGACACCGTCATCATGGCCCTGCATCGGGATATTTTCTGGATCGGACGGCAATGGGCCGTCACCGGCTCCGGCATCCAGGCGGTCGATCAGCGCCTGAAGGGGGCGTATGACGTCGATCATGCGATGGTGTGGGACGATGGCCTGCTCGATTCCCGGCGCGATCAGGCTTGGTTCAACGCAGCCGATTTCGAAAAGGCGCTGACCGTTGCGCGGGCGCGGTTTCCCGCGATACCGCGTGCCGAGCCCGAACCGCCAGCCCCTGCCTGTCCGCCAGCGCCCGAAGCCGCTGCCGTATCGGCGGTCTCGCTGCAGCTTGCCACCCGAGGGCGCCTTGCCCGCTTCCTTCCGCAGTGGCGGGTCCGGCGTTGAACGGCTGAATCGGGCGCAGGGGTCGCAGGTTTGCCTCGGTGCTGCACAGCGGATAAGACACCCCGGCAATCGTTACGAACGGGATGGATAAGGTGGCCATGCGGATTCTCTGCACCAACGACGACGGAATCCACGCGCCGGGCCTCAAAGTGATCGAGGAGATCGCACGCGCGCTGTCCGACGATGTCTGGATCGTCGCTCCCGAACTCGATCAGAGCGGCGTGTCGCACTCGCTCTCCCTCAACGATCCGTTGCGGCTGCGCGAGGTCGGACCGCGGCATTTCGCGGTGCGCGGCACGCCGACCGACTGCGTCATCATGGGTGCCCGGCATATTCTCGGGGCGAAGCTGCCGGACGTGGTGCTGTCGGGCGTGAACAAGGGCCGTAACGTTGCTGAGGACGTGGTGTATTCCGGCACCATCGCCGGCGCGCTCGAGGGCACGATTCTCGGCCTGCCGTCGTTCGCGCTGTCACAGGAATTCAGCATCGCCACGCGCGACAAGCCGTCCTGGGACACCGCGCTCAAATTCGGGCCGCAGATCGTGCGCAAGGTGCTCGAGGCCGGGGTGCCGAAGAACACCGTGATCAACGTCAACTTCCCGTCCTGCGCCCCCGACGCGGTCAAGGGGATCGTGGTGACGCGCCAGGGCAAGCGAAATCTCGGCTTCCTGAAGGTCGATGAGCGCCGCGACGGTCGCGGCAATCCCTACTTCTGGATCGGCTTCGACCGCGCCGCGGCACTGGACGTGCCCGACGAGGGGACGGATCTTGCCGCTCTCGCGGCTCACTACGTGTCGGTGACCCCGCTGCGGCTCGACCGCACGGACGAGGCGTTTTCTGGAAAGCTCGGCGACATTCTTCGCTGAGGCAGGACGCTGCCTAGCCCTGCGTCTCGGCGCCACGTAGCGCGTGATCGATCGCGCGACTGAGGGTCTCGAGCTGGAAAGGCTTCTGCAGAGCCGGCCGGTCGCGATATTCCTCGGGCAGCCCGGACGAGCCATAGCCGGTTGCGAAGATGAAGGGACGGTTGCGGGCCTTGATCAGATCGGCGACCGGCGAGATGACCTTGCCGTTGACGTTCACGTCGAGGATGGCGACATCGAAATAGGTGCTCTCCGCCAGCCGCATCGCCTCGCCGATCTCGCCGGCTTCAGCCGCAACCGTGTAGCCGAGCTCCTCGAGCATGTCGGCCACCATCATCCTGATCATGACTTCATCTTCAACCAGAAACACAGAGCCGCGCGGCGGCCGCGGTGCAGTCATGCTGTCAGTCCTTGCGCATACCCGATTTGACGCTCGCAAATAACGGCCTATGGCGCAACGTCAACAACGTCGTCTTTGCATATCGTGGCCCTGCGGCGCAGGCAAATTTGTCCCTGAGGTGAACGAACTGGGCTCCACTTGGTTCCTCAAGAAGGAACACGTTTCGGTTCAGAGGCCCGTAAAGCCGCGTCCGTAGTTGCGGCAGGGCTGCGGAAAATCGGTGCGCAACGGCCGGGCGCCGTCTAAATTGCCGTGCAGCCAACAACCGACATTGCGATGCCCCCGACCGCTCCGCCCGAGAAGATGATGTTCCAGCTGACCCTGCGTCGGCGGGGCATCAGCGATCAAGCGGTCCTGCGGGCGATGGAGGAGGTTCCGCGGGAGGAGTTCGTGCTGCCGTCCGACCGCCCCGACGCCTATCGCGACAGCGCGATGGCGATTGCGTGCGGCCAGACCATCAGCCAACCCTTCGTCGTCGCCTACATGACCGAGCAGCTCAAGCTGCAGAAGACCCATCGCGTGCTCGAAATCGGGACCGGGTCGGGGTACCAGGCCGCGATCCTGTCCCGGCTGACCGCCAATGTCCTGACGGTGGAGCGCTTCCGCACCTTGGCCGACAAGGCCAGGGAGCGGCTGGAGAAGCTCAACTGCTTCAATGTCGAGGTCATGCTGGGCGATGGCTATGCGCTCCCTCCCGGTGCGGGCCAATTCGACCGCATCATCGTGACCGCGGCGATGGAGGAAATTCCCCAGAGCCTGCTCGACCGGCTGGAGCCGGACGGTATCCTGATCGCGCCGGTCGGGCCCCATCACGGGGTGCAGACGCTGGTCAGGGTCACGCGGACGGGGGATCGTTTCGACCGAAAGGAGCTCGTCGACGTGCGATTTGTGCCGGCAATTCCGGGGATTGCGCGCGAACTTTAAACGAGCGGATCAGCAAGCCCCACAACGCTTTATTCGCGGCTTAAGCGCTTATTTACCGCGGCTGTGTTTACTCGAATTCGTTGTTTGTTGCGTACGAGTGAGTAACCATGCCCGCCATTGTCGAGTTGCTTCGCTCGCGCCGCCTGCCGCACGCTGCGGCACTGGCGCTGATGTCATTCGGCGTTGCCGGCTGCAGCGGCGACATGTCGACGCGGCTGTCGCAGACGCAAAATCCGTTTTCGAACCCCTTTGCATCCGACTCGACAGGGTCGGTGCAGGCGCCGCCACCACGGCAGCACCAGCAATACAGCCAGCCATACACCCCGGCGCCCGCACCGGCACCGGCCTATTCGTCCTCGGCGCTGCCGCCCCCGGCGGTCGGGGCTCCGCAGTCCTATCCCTCCGGCGGCGGAGCCGGCGGCATGTCCGCGGGTGGACGCGGTGTAGCCTCCTATGCGCCGCCCGCTCCGGTCCCGGTCGCGGCGCCCCAGCAGACCTATGCACAGCCGGCGCATTCCTATGCTCCTCCAGCGCAGCCGCACCTCGAGACCACCGGCACGGTGCCGCCGCGCTCGGTCGCTGCGGCGCGTCCCGCCAGCGGCACCAAGATCATCGTCGGCACCAGCGATACGCTCGACATCATCGCCAAGCGCTATCGCGTGACGCCGGCTGAGATCCTGGCTGCCAACGGCTACAAGGGCCCGCGCGCGTTGTCGCCCGGCCAGCAGCTGATCATTCCGCATCCTGGGGCGGTTGCGGCCGCGCCAGCAGCGCAGCCCGTCGCGGCGCCGGTCGCCGCGGCGCCAATGGTCGCGCCGAAGCCGGTCGCGGTTGCCGCGCCGGCGACTCCCTCCACCGTGCATTTCGTCAATCGCGGCGACACGCTCGCCAGCATCGCGCGCCAGAACCACCTGACGGCGGCTGAACTCGCCCGCGCCAACAACATCGATCAGGCTTCGCCTCTGAAGCTCGGTGCCAGGTTGACCGTCCCTGGCAAGGTCGCAGCGGTGGCTGCGCCCGTGGCTCCGGTCGCAACCGTTCCCCAGGCGGTTGCGACCGTGCCTGCGCCGGCGCCGACGACGCGGGTGGCTGCTGCCGGTCCGGTCCAGAGCGTCCGCCTGGCACAGGCCAATCCGGCCCCCGAGAAGGAAGAGGAGCCGGCCCGGCCTGCCGAGACCACCAGCTCGCTGCCGACCTTCCGCTGGCCGGCGCGCGGCAAGGTGATCACGAGCTACGGCGCGAAGACCAACGGCAAGTCCAATGACGGCATCAACATCGCCGTGCCCGAGGGCACGCCAGTCAAGGCGGCCGAAGACGGTGTCGTCGCCTATGCCGGCAACGAGTTGAAGGGTTATGGCAATCTGGTCCTGGTGCGGCATTCCAACGGCTATGTCACCGCATATGCCCATGCGAGTGAGCTGATGGTGAAGCGCGGTGATCCGATCAAGCGCGGCCAGGTCATTGCCAAGTCGGGTCAATCGGGAGAGGTCGGATCGCCGCAGCTCCACTTCGAGATCCGCAAGGGATCGTCGCCGGTTGACCCGCTGCAATTCCTCAATGGGGCGTGAGGCCAGGATGGCTGCCGACGTCACACGCGGGGCTCGCCTTTGGCGAGCCTTTTGCGTTTCGAGATCGGATATCGCCACAAGCGTCATTGCGAGCGCGCCGCGAAGCAATCCAGGGCCGAGCAGGGACTCTGGATTGCTTCGCTGCGCTCGCAATGACGGAGGTTGGGGCAGGCCGCGTGCCAACAATTCCCCTGTCGTCGTCCGCGTAGGCGGACGATCCAGTAAACACCGCCCTCTCGAGTCTCACGATCGCCTCGACGTACTGGATGCCCCGCCTGCGCGGGGCATGACGCCGCTTGTGTGACAGGCGCTGTTACTTCGTGCTCAGCCGCACGCCGAGACGGCCTGCGAGATCCTGCGTGAACTGCCAGGCGACGCGGCCGGAGCGGGAGCCGCGCGTGGTCGACCATTCCAGCGCTTCGCGCTGCAGCTCGTCCGCGTCGACCGCAATGCCGAAATGGCTGCAATAGCCCCGGACCATCGCGAGATAGTCGTCCTGGCTGCAGCGGTGGAAGCCGAGCCACAGGCCGAAGCGATCGGACAAGGAGACCTTCTCCTCGACCGCCTCGCCCGGATTGATCGCCGTCGAGCGCTCGTTCTCGATCATGTCGCGGGCCAGCAGGTGGCGCCGGTTCGAGGTGGCGTAGAGAATGACGTTCTCGGGACGTCCCTCGATACCGCCTTCGAGCACGGCCTTGAGCGACTTGTACGACGCGTCATTGCCGTCGAACGACAGGTCGTCGCAGAACACGATGAAATGGAATGGCGCGGCGCGCAGGATGTCCATCAGCGCCGGCAGGCTTTCGATGTCCTCGCGGTGAATCTCGATCAGCTTCAACCGATCGGCCGGCTTGCGCGCGACGTTGATGCTGGCATGGGCGGCCTTCACCAGCGACGACTTGCCCATGCCGCGCGCGCCCCACAACAGGGCGTTGTTGGCGGGCAGGCCGTTGGCGAAGCGCTCGGTGTTCTCGATCAGGATGTCGCGCATCCGGTCGATGCCCTTGAGCAGATCGATCTCGACGCGGCTGACGCGCGGCACGGTCGAGAGCCTTCCGTCCGGATGCCACACGAATGCGTCGGCCGCATTCAGATCCAGCGCCGGCGCGGCGCTCGCATGAGTTGCGGCCAGATGGACGGCAATTGCTTCCAGCGCACGGGCGATCCGCTCGGGCGTGTCGTCGGAAACAGGGCCGGCGGGGCGTTTTGCCGCTGGCCTGGACGGCTTTTGCATTGCGGTTTTTCGGCCGTCGGCAAGAGGTCTGGAGGCGGTTTTGGCGGGGCTGCGGGACGGGGCTTTGGCTGGTTTTTTCGACATGCTGCAAGTTCCTGATGGGGCAGCCATATCGGGCCTCGCCCTCTGCCGCAAGCGGGGCGAAATGAAGGGGCCGGGCGCCTTGCTATTGGGACCGCGACCGCTATATTCCGCGCGAAATTCGCACAGAGGCCGGCCCGCGCCGAGAGCAGCGTGGTTCGCCGGCTATTTCCGTCTCACCGGGCACGGGCCCACGAGGATCGACCGCATGCTGTTTACCCCTGCCTATGCCCAGGCCGCCGGCGCTGGCGATACCAACAGCATGCTGATGTCGCTGCTGCCGTTCGCGCTGATCTTCGTGATCATGTATTTCCTGATCCTGCGGCCGCAGCAGAAGAAGGTCAAAGAGCACGCCGATCTGGTCAAGAACGTCCGCCGTGGCGACACGATCGTGACCCAGGGCGGCCTGGTCGGCAAGGTCACCAAGGTCGTCGACGACGATCAGGTCGAGTTCGAGATCGCCGACGGCATCCGCGTGCGGCAGATGCGCCAGATGATCACGGGCGTGCGCACCAAGGGCGAGCCGGCCAAGGCGGATTCGAAGGACGACAAGAAGGACGAGAAGGCCGCGAGCTGATCGCGGCCCGGCCGGCGCGATGCCGGACTTCGTCTGATCTGATGTTCTGATTTTCCGGGCCGGCTCCCGGCCCTTACGGACAAGCTCCATGTTGTATTTCACGCGGTGGAAGGCGCTGGGCATCATCCTCACGGCGCTCGTGGTCTGCCTGTGCGCGGTGCCCAACTTCTTCCCTGAAGCGACGGTCAAGACTTGGCCCGCCTGGGCGCAGCGTCATATCGTGCTCGGTCTCGATCTGCAGGGCGGCTCCTATCTGCTGCTCGAAGTCGATTCCAACTACGTCAAGAAGGAGCGGCTCGATGCGGTGCGCGACGACGCCCGCAAGGCGCTGCGCGATGCCAAGATCGGTTACACCGGGCTGGTCAGCCGAGCGGATGGTGTCGAGGTCCGGATCACCAAGGACACCGACGTTGGGACCGCGTTGTCCAAGCTGCGCGATCTGTCGCAGCCGCTCGGCGGCCTGCTGGGCTCCAGCGGCCAGCGCAGCCTCGAGGTCAGCGACGCCGGCGGCGGTCTGATCCGGTTGGCGATTCCGCAGGCCGCGATCACCGAGCGCATCCGACTGGCCATCGAGCAGTCGATCCAGATCGTCGAGCGCCGCATCAACGAGCTCGGCACCGTCGAGCCCGTGATCCAGCGCCAGGGCACCGACCGCATCCTGGTGCAGGTTCCCGGTCTGCAGGATCCGACGCAGCTGAAGGAGCTGCTCGGCAAGACGGCGAAGATGGAATTCCGCATGGTCGACACGACGGTGTCGCCCGAGCAGGCCCTGCAGGGGCGTGTGCCGCCGGACTCCGAGGTGCTGCAGAGCGCGACATCGCCCAACCAGCCCTATGTCGTGAAGAAGCAGGTGCTGGTCTCCGGCGGTGATCTGTCCGACGCGCAGACCGGTTTCGACCAGCGCACCAACGAGCCGATCGTCACCTTCCGCTTCAATTCGGCCGGCGCGCGCAAATTCGCGCAGGCCACCATCGAGAACGTCGGCCAGCCGTTTGCGATCGTGCTCGACAACAAGGTGATCTCGGCGCCCAGGATCAACGAGCCGATCACGGGCGGTTCGGGCCAGATCTCCGGCAGCTTCACGGTGCAGTCCGCCAACGAGCTTGCGATCCTGCTGCGCGCCGGTGCGCTGCCGGCACCGCTGACGGTGATCGAAGAGCGTACCGTCGGCCCGGGTCTCGGCGCCGATTCCATCGCCAAGGGCGAGCTCGCGTCTTATGTCGGCTCGATCCTGGTCATCGTGTTCATGCTGGTGACCTACCGGCTGTTCGGCGTGTTCGCCAATATCGCCGTGGTGGTCAACGTTGCGATGATCTTCGGTGTGCTGTCGCTCTTGAATGCGACGCTGACCTTGCCGGGCATCGCCGGCATCGTGCTGACGGTCGGCATCGCCGTGGACTCCAACGTGCTGATCTATGAGCGCATCCGCGAGGAGCTGCGCGGCGGCCGCAACGCGATCTCGGCGATCGATGCCGGCTTCAAGCGCGCGCTGGCGACGATTCTCGACTCCAACATCACCACCTTCATCGCTGCCGCCGTGCTGTTCTACATCGGCACCGGCCCGGTACGCGGCTTTGCCGTGACGCTCGGCATCGGCATCCTCACCACGGTCTTCACTGCCTTCACGCTGACCCGTCTGATCGTCGCGGCGTGGGTGCGGTGGAAGCGGCCGCAAAGCGTGCCAATCTAGGAGCTACTGTGACACACTGGGTTCTCATCGGGCTTGGCATCCTGATCGCGGTGCTGACGGTGGTCAGCGCGCTCGGCCTGCTGCCGTCGCTGCGCATCGTTCCCGACGACACGCATTTCGATTTCACGCAGTTCCGCCGCATCAGCTTTCCGATCTCCGCGGCGCTGTCGATCCTCGCGATCGTGCTGTTCTTCACCCATGGCCTGAATCTCGGCATCGACTTCCGCGGCGGCAGCCTGCTCGAGGTGCGGGCCAAGTCGGGCACCGCCGACATCGCGGCGATGCGCGGGACGCTGTCCACGCTCGGACTCGGCGAGATTCAGCTGCAGCAGTTCGGCGGACCTGAAGGCGTCCTCATTCGCGTTGCCGAGCAGCCCGGCGGCGACGCTGCGCAGCAGGAGGCGGCCAACAAGGTCAAGGCTGCGATCGGCGATTCCGTCGAATATCGCCGTGTGGAGGTCGTTGGACCCCGCGTCTCCGGTGAGTTCCTGGCGGTCGGCCTGCTCGGCCTGATGCTCGCGATCGTATCGATCCTGCTCTATCTCTGGTTCCGCTTCGAGTGGCAGTTCGCGCTCGGCGCCATGATCGCCAACGTCCACGACATCGTGCTGACGATCGGCTTCATGTCGATCAGCCAGGTGGATTTCGACCTCACCAGCATCGCGGCGCTGCTGACCATTCTTGGCTACTCGCTGAACGACACCGTGGTCATCTACGACCGTATCCGCGAGATGCTGCGGCGCTACAAGAAGATGCCGATGCCGCAGCTGCTCAACGAGTCGATCAACTCGACCCTGTCGCGCTCGATCATCACCCACGTCACGGTGACGCTGGCGCTGCTGGCGCTGCTGCTGTTCGGCGGTCCGGCGATCCACAGCTTCACGGCCGTGATGATGTTCGGCGTGGTGCTGGTCGGCACCTACACCTCGATCTTCATCGCGTCGCCGATCCTGATCTATCTCGGCGTGCACTCGGTCCGTGCCGAGGCGCAGGAGGAGAAGCCGGCGGCGAAGAAGAAAACGCCGTGATTCGAAGCAAGCCTGCCTTTGGATCATATCCGGAGGCAGCAAGTTGATCTCGGACATGGCCACTCCGAACGATACACCACACTTCCCGCGATCCGCGCCGATCGACGGCTACGGCAAGGGCGGATTCGCCTTTGCCGACATGTCGCATCGCGGCTCGCTGTTGTGCCTGCCCGATTCGATCTGGGCCTGGGACGTCACCGAGCCGAGCCAGATCGACCGCCATGCGCTGCAGCGCATCTTCGACGCAGCCAACAAGATCGACACGCTGATCATCGGCACCGGCACCGCAGTCTGGATTCCTCCTGCGCCGCTGCGTTCGGCACTGCGCAGCGTGAATGTCGTGCTCGACGCGATGCAGACCGGGCCGGCGATCCGCACCTACAACGTCATGATCGGCGAGCGGCGGCGGGTCGCAGCGGCGCTCATCGCCGTCCCATGAGCGTGGCGAGCCCCCAGAGCGACGCCGCGTTCTGTGCGGGCCTCGTTCGCGAGCATGATTTCGACCGCTACGCCTCGACGCTGTTCGTTGCGCCGGAGATCCGGCGTGCGTTGTTGTCGCTGTACGCGTTCAACGTCGAGGTGAGCCGGATTCGCGATCTCGTGTCGCAGCCGCTGCCGGGCGAGGTTCGCCAGCAATGGTGGCGTGACACGCTGACGGGACATGAACATGGCGGCGTGGAGGGCAATCCCGTTGCCGCCGAGTTGCTGTTGACCGTGCAGCGCTTCGGGCTTCCGATCGAGCGCCTGACGCGTCTGGTCGACGAGCACCAGTTCGACCTCTACAACGATCCGATGCCGACCATGGCCGCGCTGGACGGCTATCTCGGCGACACAAGCGGGGCGCTGTTCGCGCTCGCTGCGCAGGTCATCGCACCGCCTTTTGCCGACGCGGATCATCTGGCCCACCACGCCGGCATTGCGCAGGGGATCATGCAGGTGATCGCGTCACTGCCGCGGGATGCCGCGCACCGGCAACTCTATGTTCCGCTCGATCTCCTGGCGCGGCATGGCGTCAGCCAGGAGGAGATCTTCGCCGCAAAGGCAACGCCGGCGATCCTGGCCATGCTGACGGATTTGCGCGAGCAGGCCCGGCAGCATCTCGGTCACACCCTGGAGCTGGCGCGTGAGGCGCCACCGGCGCTACGACCGAGTTTACTTCCTCTCGCGCTCGTCCGTCGTGATCTGGCGCGGGGCGAGCGCCGCGCCGACGATCCGTTTCAGCCGCGGCCGCGCTCGCACCTTGCGACGCTATGGACGTTGTGGCGCGCTGCCAGAACAGCCGGCTTCCGCTCGCGTTGAGGCGCCCGCCTATGCGATCGGAAGCGCATTCCAGAGCGGCGGGCTGTGTCGGAGTGTCGGCATATCCGTCGGCTCTCGCCGGTGGATCGTGCAGCGGGTGTCCCACACGAGGAGATCACCGGCCCGGCAATTGTGAGCCCAGGTGAATTCAGGCCGCTCCGCGAGTTGCCAGAGATCGTCGAGCAATGCGTCCGATTCGTCCTGCTCGAGGCCGACAACGTAGGAATGTCGGCGTTGTCCGAGCGCCAGCATCGAGCGGCCCGTATCGGAGTGAAGGCCGACCAGCGGATGAACCGGGCCCGCGATGGTGGTGCGGCGGCCATCATCGGCGGTGTCGGTTGTCAGATAGCGAATTTTCAGGTGAGCGACCCGGCTGCGCAG
This sequence comes from Bradyrhizobium oligotrophicum S58, assembly GCF_000344805.1. Taxonomy (NCBI): domain Bacteria; kingdom Pseudomonadati; phylum Pseudomonadota; class Alphaproteobacteria; order Hyphomicrobiales; family Nitrobacteraceae; genus Bradyrhizobium; species Bradyrhizobium oligotrophicum. Next base: position 4,114,699 of record NC_020453.1, read on the forward strand.
CGCCGGCGACAGCGCGTCGTAGGCGGCGTAGAGGCTGCAGAAGGACATGCCGTCGCCGAGCATGGTGCCGGGGGACGTGTAGAGCAGATCGGCATGGCCGAAGCGGCGGCTGAAGGCGGCGATGTCGCGCTCGTTGAGACGCTGGCCGCGCACGATCAGGACCTGATGCTTGAGCAGCGCGCGCATGAAGGAGGCGAACGCCCAATCGTCGAAGGATCTGAGATCGACATTGCAGACCTCGGCACCAAGCGCCTTTCCTGTCGGGATGACCTGGATGAGGCTGCTTTCGGCGCTTCGAGCAACGTTGCTTCTGAGACTCACTTGCGTCATCTCCCGAGTTTCACCAACGCCTGCAAATCAACCATCGTAATTTGTCGGGGTTGTTTCGGCTCGGAGGCAATTCGCGGAAGGATCGCGGCACGATCTGCCGATTGTCGGCACACTCTGCCGCTCTGAGTCAGAAATTGGACGCTTCAAGGCGGCGCGCGAGGAAATATCGAGCAACCTGCAAATCAATCGCAAGCAGCGTGACGCTCGAGCAGGCGTTCGCCGGCGTTCAAGCGAATCAGCGCGGGCGATCTGTTCCCTTGATCTGGGTTCGATGCATGATTCGCCGCGCATGATCATCGAACGGATCACGCCGATGCATGGTCGAGCGATTGTCCCAGATGACGAGGTCGCCAACCTTCCAGACATGCTCCCAGGCGAATTCCGGACGCGCGACATAGGTCCACAATTCGTCCAGCAGCGCTTCCGATTCGGCGAGCTCGAGGCCGACGAGATATGCGTTGCGTCGGCGGCCGAGATAAAGCATCTGCCGGCCGGAGTCGGGATGCGTGCAGACCAGCGGATGGATTGCGCCAGGCGACGCGCGCGGATCATCGGTGGGCGTCACGCCCTGGCGCACGAAGCCGCCGCTGTTGTAGGTGCCGTCGTGCTTGATCTTCAGCTCTGCGACGCGGCGCTTCAAATCAGGGGGAAGTGCATCGTACACGGCGTACATGCTGCAGAACGACGTGTTGCCACCCACGGGGGGAATTTCCAAGGCATAGAGCGCGCTCGCGATCGGCGGCGTGTCGAGATACGACATGTCCGTGTGCCAGACGGCCTCTCCCGCCCCGAGGCTGCCGATCGCCTCGCCGTTCACCTTCACGTTCGAGACGATGTAGATCTCGGGCATGCCGTCGACGAAACGCCGGCCGGTCTCCTGCACCGGCGCCCAGTCGAGATCGCCGAAGCGGCGGCTGAAAGCGATCAGGTCCTGGTCCGACAAGCTCTGGCCGCGCACCAGCAGCACGGAATGGTCATGGAAGGCGCGGAGCAGGGCGGCGAATGTGGCGTCGTCCAGATGCTTGAGATCGACGTTGCGAATCTCGGCGCCGAGTTGCCGGCCGGTCGGGACGACCTCGATCTGGGATGAATGAGATGCTGTGGTTGCGCGGGTCTCGACGTCCATTGATGTCCTCCCAAAGGATATCGCGGCGTTCGCAGGATACATCCGGCGATTGACGAAGTCTCGTCCGCTCAGGCCGAAGGCAGCTTCAGGTCAGCTTCGAAATTGAATCGATCGCGCAGGTTCTTTCGCGAGTCGAGGATGTCCTTGAGGAACGCGCGATCGCTGTCGCTCGTGATCATCGGCTCGATCAGGTCGATCTGGTTCATGGCGACCAGCTGCAACAGCTCGGTGCGCGGCCTGCCGCTGGCGTCGCGCGGCAGTGCGTGGACGACCTGGATGTGTTCCGGCGGCTTGGGGCCTTTGGCTGACGCCAGTTCGCTTTGCAATTGAGCTTCAAGCGCAGAGCGCTCGGCTTCGATAAAGGCATAGAGACCCACGCCGGTCCTGCGATCGGCGAAGGCGACGATCGCGGCATCGCGCACCTCGGGGTTCTTGCGAATCATTTCCATCAGCACCGGCGCGTCGTTCACCAGGCGCCGCCCGCCGCCCTCGCGGTCGGTGAAATTGAAGATGCCGCGCGTAATCCCGCGATACACCTTCTTGCCGGTCATCAGCCAGATCCGCGCGAACAGCGACTTGCGCGCCAGGATCTTGCGCTCCTTCGGCGTCAACGCCTCGGGCGCATAGGTGCGCTTGTGCTTGAGCAGGTGGCGCAGATCCTCATAGGCCGCGATCCGGAACAGCCGGCTGCGGCTGGAGAAGCACGCCGCCAGCTGGAAGTCCGTCACGTAGCAATGGCCGTCATGGCCGACCAGCCAGTTCTGCTCCTTGGCGAGGTCGTTGTGCGTGATGCCGGCGCGATGCAGCCGGCGCATCATCTGCTTGGCCGAGCGGAAGTATTCGACGTTGTCGTGCGGCTTGGCCAGATGCAGCGCCACACCGTTGATGAAGCCGCGCACCAGCGCGCGGTCCCCGGCCCATAGCAGGTCGGGACCGGCGTTCAGCCCCTTGGCGCGCGTCAGAGCCGTGCGCTCGCGCGCGAACAAATGACGCGCCAGCACGAACGACCACCACGGCACCTCGTCGAGCCGGCGCAGCACCGCATCGACGGTGCCGTTCTGGCCGACGAAGCGGCCACGCTCGACGGTCGAGAACACGTCGCGCTTGAGCAGCACGCCTTCGCTCCAGCGCGCCGCCAGCAGGGCAGAGTCATTCTTCGGCAAGCTCATCGCACTCTCACGCAGCGGCCGCGACGCGCAGATGTTCGGCGATCCAGTGATCGAGATCCGCCAGCGCGCGGGCGCTCATCGCCTGCTTCTTGGCGACCGTCTTCTCGTTGCCCTTCAACCGCGTGCCATCGGGCTTTCGGGTCGGCGCCGCGGCCAGCGGCGGAAACAGGCCGAAATTGATGTTCATGGGCTGGAACGAGCGTGTCGCGCCGTCGATCGTTTCGATATGGCCGCCCGTGATGTGACCGAGCAGGGACCCGAGTGCCGTGGTCGACGGCGGCGGTGGCAAACTTGCGCCGCGACTCTCCGCGGCGGCGTAGAGCCCCGCAATCAGGCCGATGCTTGCGGACTCGACGTAGCCCTCGCATCCCGTCATCTGGCCGGCAAAGCGCAGCCGCGGCTGGGCGCGCAGGCGGAGTTGCGAATCGAGCAGTTTCGGCGAGTTGAGAAAGGTGTTGCGATGCAGGCCGCCGAGCCGCGCGAACTCCGCGTTTTCGAGGCCCGGGATGGTGCGGAAGATCTGCTGCTGCGGGCCATATTTCAGCTTCGTCTGAAAACCCACCATGTTGTAGAGCGTGCCGAGCTTGTTGTCCTGCCGCAGCTGCACGATCGCATAGGGCTTGACCGTCGGGGCATGCGGATTGGTCAGCCCCACCGGCTTCATCGGACCATGACGCAGCGTCTCGTGGCCACGCTCGGCCATCACCTCGACCGGCAGGCAGCCGTCGAAATAGGGCGTGTTGGTCTCCCACTCCTTGAACTCGGTCTTCTCGCCCGCGAGCAGTGCCGCGACGAAAGCGTCGTACTGCTCCCTCGTCATCGGACAGTTGATGTAGTCAGCGCCGGTGCCGCCGGGACCGACCTTGTCGTAGCGGGACTGGAACCAGGCCTTGGACATATCGATCGTGTCCTTGTGCACGATCGGCGCGATGGCGTCGAAGAAGGCGAGCGCGGTCTCGTCGGTCAGTTCCCGGATCGCTTCGGCCAGCGGCTGCGAGGTGAGGGGGCCGGTAGCGACGATAACGTTAGTCCATTCCGCTGGCGGCAGGCCTGAGATCTCGCCGCGGCGCAGCTCGATGCGCGGATGGCCTTCCAGAGCCGCGGCGACGGCCGCCGAGAAGCCGTCGCGATCGACGGCCAATGCACCACCGGCCGGCACCTGGTTGGCATCGGCGGCCCGCATGATCAGCGAGCCGAGCCGTCGCATTTCAGCATGCAGCAGGCCGACGGCGTTGTTGGCGGCGTCGTCCGAGCGGAACGAATTCGAGCAGACCAGCTCGGCTGGCGTGGCGGTCTGGTGAGCCTCGGTCATGCGCTCGGGCCGCATCTCATGCAGCACGACGTCGATGCCCGCCTCGGCAAGCTGCCAGGCGGCTTCAGACCCGGCGAGGCCCGCGCCAACCACGTGGACGGTATTGGAAGGTGATTTGGTCGCTGTCATCAGCGGGACAGGTAGCGCTTTTCCCGCGCGCTGCAAATGCGGCAGTGGGATTCAGCGTCAGAAACCGGGCGGGTGTGTCGCGCTGCGCGAGGACTTAGATGCGGCAACGCCCGCAACGAGGCGGGCGATGTCCGGTAGAGATCGGAAGAAGGCTGATCAGCCGTTGTAGTGACCGGCAGCAACGCGCGGAATGTCCGAACGGTCGAGACCGATGTCGGCAAGCTCGCGATCGCTGAGCTGCGACAGCTCGGCAACGTTGCGCTGATACTCACGGAACGCCTGGACCATGCGGATGAGCGAGAGCAACATGAAAATTCTCCTTTAGTTCGCGATTCAGTTCTTCGTGTGAACCTCATCGTTGAAATGAACATAGAAGAGATTGTTGCGATGCAGAAGCGCTGATGTTGCGATGCAGCTAAACCTCCGGCGCATAGCTTGAGTAACGCTTGAGTAAGAATCATGCAGCGGTGATCCGCCACGTGGCAATGGCCGAAAACCCCCGTATTCATGCGGGATTTCTATCATGCCTTGGCATTTTCCGATGGAGAGACCCCTCTCTCGACAGAGTGGAGAAGAACACGGAAACGAGAATCGGCCGCCTCCTGCAAGCATAGGTAAATTGATGTGAACATAAATTCATTGTTAGAAGTGCGGCCTCCCACCGGGCGTTCTCGATCACGGTCCGCTCGCAGGGATTTCATTCGTGATCTCCCGTGGATGTGCGACAAAGTGTCGCGGTGTCCGGCAATGATGCCGACGCCGTAGCACCAGCGAGGAAGAACAATGAAAATCAGATTGTTGGGGGCCGCGCTCATCACCGCGGCAATGGCCGCGTTCGGACCGGTCCAGGCGGCACGAATGCATGCTGCCGGCTGCAGCGGGGCCAATCTGGAAAAGACCGAGACGGCGATCGAGGCCATGGCCGACGGCGACGCCAGGTTTACGGCGCAGAAGGAGATTGCCGCGGCCCAGGACGCGTTGCTGAGCGGCAAGATGGGCGCCTGCAGCATGCACCTGACCAAGGCGATGCAGGCTGGGACGATCAAGTAGTCATATCGTTCGCATCATCGAACCACCGGCCGGTCGCGTCCCCGCGATCGGCCTTTCCATTCTAGGGCGCCCTCGCCAGCTGGGTCGCGAAGGTCGCGATGGTCCGCGCATAGACCTCGCTCTTGTTCCACTGCTGGATGACCGCAAAGTTCGGACCGCCAGGCTCCCAATCCTTGCCCTTCTGCCAGCCATATCCCTTCAGGTAGTTCGCGGTGGAGGCCAGCACGTCGGGCGCGCTGCGGATCAGGTCGCGCCGTCCATTGCCGTCGAAATCGACCGCGTATTTGATCCAGGACGAGGGCATGAACTGGGTCTGGCCGATCTCGCCGGCCCAGGCGCCGCGCATCTCGGCCGGCTGCAGATCGCCGCGGTCGACGATGCGCAACGCATCCAGCAACTCGCCGCGGAACTGCTCGGCGCGCCGGCAGTCAAAGGCCAAGGTCGCCAGCGCGCGGATGGTCGGGAACTTGCCGACATTGACGCCGAAATCTGTCTCCAGGCCCCAGATCGCGACCAGCACCTCGCCGGGCACGCCATAGGTCTGCTCGATCCGCGACAGTACCGAGCCATACTGCTTCAGCATGTTGGAGCCGCGGGTCAGTCGCGGCGGCACCATGCGGCCGGAAAACTCCTCGAAGGTCTGGCTGAAGACCTTCTGGCTGTGATCGCGGTTGAGCACGCTCTGGTCGGGCGATACGCCGGTAAGGGCGGCGCTGATCGCGTTCTGCGAGATCCCCTTGCCGGCGGCTTCGGTCTTGAACTCGGCGAGCCACGCGTCGAAATTTCCGCTTCCACAGGGAACGGCTGCGGGGGCTGGCGTGGAGAGTGTCAAAAGGGCGGCGACGCAGACAGAAGCGGCAACGGAGAGAACGCGAGCAATCATCGAAACACCTGGACGGCAATGGATTCAAAAAGCGTTGCTGGACGTGCTCCATGTCGGGCGTAACCGCGGCAGCAACAAGGCCTTTCGATCACGTTGGCGTCGGATTTCGTGACCGCCGCAGCGGCCGCCGACGACTCGCATCGCCGGTTTCTCGAGACGATCGCCGGCCCGTGGGCCGGCGGCAGTGAACACGTCGCGCGTCTGTCTTCACATCCGGTCACGCGAGCGCCACGGGAACAGGTTGGCCGGGAAATCGGCCGCGGGCTTGGATTCCCGCGGGGCCGGCGGCAGGATCGGCGCGGCGTCGGGATGGATCGCGATGGCCTCGCGATAGAGATGCCAGGTGGCGTGGCCGAGCACCGGGATCACGACGGCAAGCCCAAGAAAGAACGGGATTGTGCCGAGCACCAGAAGCACCGCGACGATGAGGCCCCAGGTGGCGACCGGGATCGGATTTTGTGCCACCACGCGCAGCGAGGTGACGACGGCTTCGAGTGCGCCGGCGTGACGGTCCAGCATCAGCGGAAACGACACGATGCTGAGGCACAGCGCCACCAACGCAAACACGAAGCCCGCGCCACAGCCGACCGCCATCAGCCACCAGCCTTGCGGCGTTGTGAACACGCGCTGCACGAAGTCGCCCGGGCTTGTCGCCCCGCCATAGCCGAACAGCGCCACGTAGATCGTTTGCGCCGTGGCGACCCAGGTGACGAACAGCGCGAGCAGCAATGTGCCGAGCCCGAGCATCGAGCCGAACGACGGCGAGCGCAGCACCTCGAACGCGTCCCAGGCACTGGCCGCCTCGCCGCGGTCACGCCGGCTGGAGAGCTCATAGAGCCCGAGTGCCGCGAACGGGCCGAGCAGGGCGAAGCCTGCGGCCAGCGGGAACAACAGCGGCAGCACCGCATAGCCGAACACGGCGCGCGCCAGCACCAGGCCGAGCACGGGATAGATCGCGCACAGCATGACCGCGTGGCTCGGAACCGCCTTGAAGTCGTCCCAGCCCAATCGCAGCGCGCGCATGAGGCTGGAAAAGTCGATCGTCCGGATCGTGATCTCGGCCGCGACCTCGTCGGCCGGCCGGACATGTGCCGCGGCATTGCTGTGGTAGGTGGCCATCGTCGTACGCTCCCTCATTGTTCATGGGGCGCTTCCCAACCACGCAGGCCGGGCTGCGCTTGTCGTCGGACGGATTCGCGGATGGCCAGACGCGATAAACCTCGGAACGGCATTCGCGAACGGAAGTGAAGAACATAATGACGATCGCGGCAGCGCCTACTCACGCCTCGGTGAGCGTTGTGAATGTCGCAGTGCATTAGAGCGGCGCCCCCGACCCACGAAGCTGAGCATTCCCTAGACAAAGTCATTCCGCCGTCATTCCGCCTTGGGTAAGCTTCACAATCGTCGCCATGTTCGCGTTGGCAGGCGACCGGGGAGCGGACAGGCTCTGAGGGGCCGCTCCGCAACGGAACGCCGCCGGCCGAGTTCTTCATTCGATCACTATCCATTGGGAGCCATTGATGAGCGTTTTCGGAAAGATCATGGGCGCGATTTTCGGCCATAGCGCCGAGGCTACGCCGGCCGGCGGCAGCACCCCCGCCGCGGGCGGTACCGCGCCGGCAGGCGGCACGGCTGCGGCTCCGACGGCCGCGCCGGCTGCTGCGCCGCAAAACGTCGACGTGGCTGCGATCGTCGACAAGGCCGCGGCCGCCAAGCACGAGAAGCTGGAGTGGCGGACCTCGATCGTCGACCTGATGAAGGCGCTCGACATCGATTCGAGCCTCGCCGCGCGCAAGGAGCTCGCCAAGGAGCTCGGCTACAGCGGCGACACCAACGATTCGGCCAGCATGAACGTGTGGCTGCACAAGCAGGTCATGAGCAAGCTCGCGGCCAATGGCGGCAAGCTGCCGCCGGAGATCAAGCACTGAGCGTGGGCCGCTCACGATCAAAAAGCGAAAGGCCCGCCATCGTGCGGGCCTTTTTGCCGTCTTTGATGACGTCTTGCGTGAGACTGTGAACGCCTCAGGCGTGCACGAAGCGGGCGCGTTCCCAGGCCTGCGCATACATCTGGTCGCGGTTGACGCCGATGTCGCGCAGCGTGCGATCGTCGAGCCGTTCGAGGCAGGCGAGTTGGGCGCGATAGTGAACGTAGCGCTTGAGAATGTCGAAAATGGCCGTGATGAACATGAGCCTCTCCCCATTGGTCTGGTTGCTTGTTCGGCGGGGGATTGCTCGTCCATCCGGGTAGCCATTGCGTTAAGGCGCGCGGTTCAATCGGTTCGCTCGGTAGTTCTACGGCCCCGTCAGGCCATGATGTCCCGGTTCTCCGGATGGTCGCGGAGGTAATCGGCGACGAAGCTGCAGCCTGCAATGACCCTGCGGCCATCGGCGCGGATCAGCGCCAGTGCGCCTTCCACGAGCTGCGAGCCGATGCCGCGGCCACGCAGCGGTAGCGGGGTCTCGGTATGGGTGATGATCACCCCCTGCGGCGTGGCGCGGTAATTGGCAAACGCGATGTTGCCGTCGATGTCGAGCTCGAAGCGGCTCCCGGCCTTGTTGTCGCGGACCTCAGTCATGCGTCTCTCTGCTTTCGTCTTTACTTTCGCTTGGGCTTCTCGGTGATTTTGAGGAACTCCACCAGCATCTGGCGGATCGACCAGGGCTTGCCATCGACCGCACCGCGGACGTCGTCGATCTTCCATTGGCCCGCTTCGCGCACGAGGTCATAACGGATGACGTTGTCGGCCTGTTCCTTGCGCTCGTCGCGATGGCCGGTGATGGCGACGGCGAGTGTGGCCTTGTCGGCCTCCTGCTTTTCCGGCGTCACTTTGAACGAGGCGACGTCGGGATCCTGCGAGTTGGTGATGGGATCGAAATCGACGGCGCCGACCTCGCCCTTCGGCGTGCGCGCGTCCATCCTGGCCCACTCGGCCGCCAGCGACTTCGACAGGTATCTTGCGCGCGCGGTCTTGCTCTCGATGACGAAGTTGCCGCCATCCTCGCCCTTGCCCTTGGCCACGCGGGTGTAGATCGCGGTCATGATCCCCACGGGATCATCGGAGGCGGCGGACTGCGCGCGAAGGGGCGACGCGGCGAGCGCGCCCGCGAGGCTCAGCAACAGGAGACGACGATCGATCATGGGGATCCTCAAATCAGATTCGGCGCGCGCGGTAGGCGGTAGAAAGAATCAGGATGAGCGAATGCGCCGCCGGCAGGGATTTGTCGCACGGCATCCGCATTCGTTCGAATGACGCGGTCGCATGGGTGCGACGAAGCCGTCGCATGGGAGCGATGGGCAGGCCGAGCTTGCGAGGGCGCGCAGGACCGCGATAAACAGGCATGGAGGTAACGGGCGGCTGAGATCGCTCGCGCATGGATCGAGGGGACGCTGTCATGGGTGACATCAGCTGCAGGCAGGCGAGGGCTCCTCAATGAGCGCTGCTCCCTTGCGCATGTCGCGGCGGGTGATGAATCTCGCGCATATTATGACGCAGAACGGCCGCCGGCTCGGCGACCGCATCGGGTTCGTCTGGGGCGAGCGATCGTGGACCTGGCGCGAGATCGACGCGATGGTCTCGGCGCTGGCGGCGGCGCTCGCCGAGCAGGGCATCGTCAAGGGCGACCGCATTCTGGTGCATTCCAAGAACTGCGAGGAGATGTTCGTCTCGATGTTCGCCGCGTTCCGGCTCGGCGCAATCTGGGTGCCGACCAATTTCCGCCTGATGCCGGACGAGGTCACCTATCTCGCGACCGCCTCGGGCGCAAAGGCGTTTCTCTGTCACGGCGATTTTCCTGAGCACGCCGCGGCGGTGACAACCGCCGACTTCACCTGGTGCATCGGCGAGAGCGGCAGCTTCGGCACGCGCTCTGTCGCTGAGGCGATGAAGGCGCATGCGGGGGTTGACGTCGCCAACGCGGATGTCGAGCATGACGATCCCTGCTGGTTCTTCTTCACCTCGGGCACCACCGGCCGCTCCAAGGCCGCGGTGCTGACGCATGGCCAGATGGCGTTCGTCATCACCAATCATCTCGCCGACCTGACGCCTGATACCACCGAGCACGACGCCTCGCTCGTGGTCGCGCCGCTGTCGCATGGCGCCGGCGTGCATCAGCTGATGCAGAGCGCGCGCGGTGCCAAGACCGTGCTGCTGCCGAGCGAGAAGTTCGACATCACCGAGGCCTTCCGACTCATTCAAGCGTATCGCGTCAGCAACCTGTTCACCGTGCCGACCATCCTGAAGATGATGGTGGAGCATCCCGCGGTCGAGCAGTTCGATCATTCCTCGCTGCGGCACGTGATCTATGCCGGCGCGCCGATGTATCGCGAAGACCAGAAGCGTGCGCTGGCGCGGCTCGGCAAGGTGATCGTGCAGTATTTCGGGCTCGGCGAGGTCACGGGCAACATCACGGTGTTGCCGGCCGCGGCGCATGAGGAGGAGGACGGCCCGCAGGCGCGAATTGGGACTTGCGGCTATGAGCGCACCGGCATGCAGGTCTCGATCCAAGACGATGGGGGACGCGAGCTGAAGCCGGGCGAGACCGGTGAGATCTGCGTCATCGGCCCGGCGGTGTTCGCCGGCTACTACGACAATCCCGAGGCCAATGCGAAGGCGTTCCGCGACGGCTGGTTCCGCACCGGCGATCTCGGCCACATGGACGCGCAGGGCTTCGTCTACATCACCGGCCGCGCCTCGGACATGTACATCTCCGGCGGCTCCAACATCTATCCGCGCGAGGTCGAGGAAAAGATCCTGACCCATCCCGACATCGGCGAGGTCGCCGTGCTCGGCGTGCCCGATCCGGTGTGGGGCGAAGTCGGGGTTGCCGTCTGCGTGCCGCGCGAAGGTGCTGTAACGCCGAGCGAGAGCGACATGGCCGGCTATCTCGCGACCAAGCTGCCGCGCTACAAGATGCCGAAGCGCTTCTTCTTCTGGGATGCCCTGCCGAAGTCCGGCTACGGTAAGATCCCCAAACGGCTGGTGCGCGATGAGCTCGAAGCGCGCGGCCTGCTCGATCTCACCAAGCAAGGCTGAGGCGTGATGCGATCCATCAAGCAGCCCGGCACGCCGATCGCTGAACGCATCCAATGGGTGGAGGCACGCGGACGCGCTTTCACGTTCATGCTGGAGCAGGGCTTGCCGCTGCTGGAGGCCGCGCGCCGCGGCTTTGCGGCCCAAGGCTTTGCCGGCGGCGTGCTCGACATCAGAGGCGGCGCGCTCGGCCCCTTCGCCTATGTGATGCCGGCGCTGTCGAAGACGCCGGATCATGCCGCGTTCTACAGCGACACCTATCGTCCGCCTGGCATCACGCGGCTGTCGACCGCGACGATGACGCTCGGCGTGCGCGACGGCGCGCCGTTCTTCCATTGCCATGCGCTGTGGACGGAGGAGGGCGGCCGCGCCGGCGGCGGGCACATCCTGCCGGAGGAGACCATCGTCGCCGAGCCGTTCGAGGTCGCCGCGTTCGGGCTCGATGGCGCGATCTTCACGGCAGAGCCGGACGTCGAGACCGGCTTCAAGCTGTTCGGCCCGGTGGTGGCCGCAAAGAGCGGCGCCACGACGGATCGCCGCGCCTTCGCGCTGCGGCTGCGGCCGAACCAGGATTTCGCCGGCTGCCTCGAGGCGTTCTGCCGTTCCCTTGATATCAGCAGCGCACGCATCCGCGGCGGCGTTGGCTCGACCATCGGCGCACGGTTCGAAGACGGCATCGTCGTCGAGCCGTTCGCGACCGAGCTAACCATCACTTCGGGAGCGATCGCGCCCGGCGCCGACGGCCTCGAAGCGGTGCTCGACGTCGCGCTGGTCGACTACACCGGCGCACTCGCCCAGGGCCGCCTCGTCCGCGGCGACAACCCGGTGCTGATGACGATGGAGCTGGTGCTGGAGGTCGTGGCGTAACGCGGTCGCGGCGGTGGCCGATGCGGCCGCGATGTGCGAGATGTCCCGCGATGTCACTGGAGTTGTGAAGGCGTCATGGCGAGGAAGCAACGCGAGATCCGGCTGCCGGCACCGTATCTGAAACGGCTGTGGCTCGATCCGGCCAAGATTGCCGATCGCGCCGCCTATCCGTTCTGCCTGCCGTTCCTGCAGGACGAATTCGAGCTGAGCTTCACGAGCGCGATCACCATTATCGTTGGCGAGAACGGCACCGGCAAGTCGACCCTGCTCGAAGGCATCGCGGCGCTGGCCGGCTATGACGAAGCCGGCGGCGGCAAGGGCTATAGGCCGGTCGATCATGGTCGTGCGGTCGAGCGCATGGGCGGTGCGCTCGGCGCCGCGTTCCGCGCGAGCTGGCTGCCCAGGATCACGCAGGGCTGGTTCTTCCGCGCTGAGAGTTTCTTTTCTATCGCGCGTTATCTCGACGAGGCTGCGTTGGACGTCGGCGGGCCACCGCCCGACTTCCTGTCGCATTCCCACGGCGAGGGTTTTTTGCGCTTCTTCGAGGAACGCTGCCAGCGCCAGGGCATCTACATCTTCGACGAGCCGGAATCGGCACTGTCGCCGGCGCGGCAGATCGAGTTCCTCAAGCTGATGCGGCGCATGGATGACTCCAGCCATTGCCAGGTGCTGATGGCGACGCATTCGCCGGTGCTGATGGCCTATCCCGGCGCGACGCTGCTGCGCCTGACGAAATACGGGTTGGAGCCGGTCCGTGTGCAGGACACCGATCATTTCAAGGCCATGCGCGAGTTCTGCAATGATCCGGATGGGTTCGTGCAGGCGGTGTTCGCGGAGTGAGGGGCTCTCGCTCGCCATGACAACAACAGCTGTCATCGCCCGGCTTGACCGGGCGATCCAGTATTCCAGAGGCCGTCATTGTTGACCGATGGGCCGCGGCGTATTGGATCGCCCGGTTCGCGCACGTTATCGCCGTCCCGCGGCGCATGTTGCGTCCGGGCTTTGCATCAATTCCCGGGCATTCCCCGCGCGATGGTTCTCACGCTTATCTCGCGCTCCCAGGTGCACCGGGCTTGTTGGCCACCGTCATCCGCGCGATGCGTGGGCATCGCCGCGAAGTTAGCGCCAGCGTCGGGGCGCCAGGACCACGCGTCTTCACGTCCGCAAGCTGCCGTTCGTCGGCGAGCCCGAAGGCCCGCTGCAGCACGCCCGCGGCCACCGCATCCCGGCGCGACGTCTCGTGACGATCGCGAAGCGCCCCTCTCGCGAGGCGGGATGGCGTCAGACAATCGCGAATTCCGAAAAATAGAAAGCGAATTATCTTTATCGAAAGGACTGGAGAGGCCAAATCAGCTTGATGATCTTGACGACATCGGCCGTTCGGCGCCGGCGATTTCGCCGCGCATGCCGCTGCCGTAGGGTGGGCAAAGCGACGCCGTGAGGCGGCGCGTGCCCACCATAAGCGCCGCTGGGTGGGGACGGTGGGCACGGCGCGTGCAAGAGCATGCCCGCTGGGATCGACCGTCGGCGCGCCTTTGCCCACCCTACGGCTCCGCCCGCACGGCCACGGTGCGGAACACATCTCCCGTCCGCCGGTTGATGCAGCTTCCACTTCAGCCACGGAGGACTCTCGCCATGCAGGACATCAGGGAACACATGGAGATCATCGGCGCCGACGGCGTGCATGTCGGCACCGTCGACCGCGTCGACGGCAACCGCATCAAGCTGACCAGGAAGGACAGCGGCGAGGGCAGCCACAAGGGCCATCACCATTTCATCGACAAGAGCCTCGTCGCCGAAGTTGAAGGCGACAAGGTACGGCTGTCGGCGGTGGGCGCCGTCGCGGTGACTATGGAGCAGGAGAAGTAATAGGGCCACCAATGCCTCCGTCATTGCGAGCGCAGCGAAGCAATCCAGGGCCCAGCAGGGACTCTGGATTGCTTCGCTGCGCCGCCGCGCTCGCAATGACGATGAATGATGACGTGGGCCCGAGACCGTAACCCGGATGAGCGAAGCGATATCCGGGCTCCCATGGCCACGGTGATGAACCCGGATATCGCTCTGCTCATCCGGCCTACAAGAGGGAGCGCCGCTGAGTCCGGGCCGTAAACGCGGTTACTCCGCGTATCCCAAGATCGTCTTCAACAATTTCGGGAACCGCGCGTTGAGGTCGGCCTCGCGCACGACGTTGCGGTGTTCGACGCCTTTTTTCGAGGTCTGGATCAGGCCGGCTTCGCGCAGGATCCGGAAATGGTTCGACAGCGTCGATTTCGCCATGCCGGGGCAGGGCGCGGCCTCGGTGCAGGACATGCAGTCGTTCTGCTGCATCAGGCTCTTGACGATGCGCAGCCGCATCGGGTCGGCGAGCGCTGCCAGCACGCCCGCCAACGTGATGTCCTCCCGCGACGGGTGAAAGAGTTGCGCCATGAAAAATCATATAGCGACGGACTTGCGCTCGTTCAATAGTTCACTAGTTCTGAACCATTGAACAGCGCCGCGGCGCAGGGAGAACAAGATGACGAAGAGGCTCGAAGGCAAGGTGGCGCTGGTGACCGGCGCATCCAAGGGGATCGGCGCCGAGATCGCCGCAAGACTTGCCGCGGAAGGCGCCGCAGTCGCCGTCAACTACAGTTCCAGCCGGGAGGGCGCCGACCGCGTCGTGGCCGTGATCACCGGCAAGGGCGGCAAGGCGGTCGCCGTGCACGGCAACCTCGCCAATCCCGGTGACGTCAAGACCGTCGTCGCCGAGACCGTGAAGGCGCTGGGACCGATCGACATCCTCGTCAACAATGCCGGCGTCTATGACTTCGCGCCGCTCGACGGCATCACGCCGGAGCACTTCCACCGGCAGTTCGACGTCAACGTGCTCGGCCTGCTCTTGGCCTCGCAGGAAGCCGCGCGGCATTTCAATCCCGCCGGCGGCAGCATCGTCAACATCTCCTCCGGCGTATCGACCCTGACGCCCCCGAACACCGCCGTGTACACCGCGACCAAGGCCGCGGTCGACGCCATCTCGTCGGTGCTGTCGAAGGAGCTGGCGCCGCGCAAGATCCGCGTCAACACCGTCAATCCCGGCATGATCGTGACCGAAGGCGTCGTCGCCGCCGGCCTGCACGAAGGCGACATGCGCAACTGGATCGAGACGACCACGCCGCTGGCGCGCGTCGGCAAGGCCGAGGAGATCGCCGCCGCCGTCGCGTTCTTTGCGTCGGAGGATGCGTCCTACGTCACCGGCGAAACGCTGCATGTGACCGGCGGCCTGCGCTGAGCGACGCCGCCGTTCGCCAGGGACGGGCGCCAATCCCGGCCCTGGCGAACGGAGAGTCGTTGCCCCCGCTATTTCCCCGTCATTGCGAGCGCAGCGAAGCAATCCAGGCTGTCTCCGCGGTGGGATTCTGGATTGCTTCGCTGCGCTCGCAATGACGACGAGGCGGTGATCGTAGCCCGGATGAGCGAAGCGATATCCGGGATCTTCACCGGCGCCAGTGATGAACCCGGATGTCGCTGCGCTCATCCGGGCTACGCGCTGCAATGACGATCTTAAGCAACTATAGGTTGATTAATTATCTGATCTAGGATCAAATCGGGCGTGCCGAATCCGCGATGCGGGCATCACGGACGAGATCAGCGTTTCCACCTGCCTCGGACACATGGCGTTTTGCCATGGCGCAGTCCTGGCCGGCTGAATTTCAAATCACCAAGGAGTTTCTCATGCGCATTGGCTTTGCATTGTCGACCATGTCTGTTGTTGCCGCGTCAGCGGCCCTCGGCTGGGGCTTGACCACGCCGCGCCCTGCGCGGGCGTTTCTGGAGGACATCTGCGTCCAGCGCGCCGGGGAGGGCCTGCGGAATTGCCTCGCGCCGGCGAGCGCCTGCAAGGATCCGACGGAGGCGCTCAACCGGGGCTGCCTGCTCGAGGCGGTGCAGTTCGCCGTCATCCCGCCCGGCCGCAGCATGGTCCATGCCGACTCGACCTATTTCATCGCCCAGGCGCTCGGCTATCGCGCCGACGTCGCCTATTGGATCGCCGCCTACAACGAGAACTCCGACTACGCGCAATATGCGCCGATCGATCAGTGCGGCGTGCAGGCGACATCGACCAATTCCGGCGCCAGCTACATCACCGCCAAGTTCAACGGTTTCCAGCGCACCAACAACACCACCGACGGACCGCTGTACCATTATCTGCTGAACTTCTCGCCGAACGGGCAGGGCACCGATGTGCATGGCGCCAGCGGGGTGCAGGCGGTGTATCCGTTCCATTATCCGCCGCCGGGCTATCCCATCACCATCGACAGCGTCTATCAGGGGACGCTGTACGACCTCAGGCAATGGGCCATGAAGCCCGATGACACCCCGGGCCTGTTGTGCACCGCCGGATACACCGTGCCGAACGGCTCCTCGAATTTCAGCGGCCCGAAATGCCTGGCGGGAGCCTCGATCAGCGGCAACGTGCCGCTCTTGGAAAACTACGCCATCGGGCCGGCCATCAACGTGACCTCGGGGCCGAAGATTCTCGACAACAGCAATGGCAACGTCGACTACACCCAGCTGAAGTCCTGGCTGGACGACAAGAGCAAGACCACCGGCGTGCTGTTCGACGATCCCAGGAAGCCGCCGGTGCCGGTGCAGATCGCCAGGATCGGACTCTATCTGCACTCGCTGCAGGATGCCTCCTCGCACGGCACCTTCTGCGGCGACGACGCGCCGTCGCCCCCGGGCGGCTCGGACGTCGGCAGCTACATGGCCATGAGCTCCGGCAGCATCAAGCTCAGCTTCGGCACCTATTGCGCCACCGGCCCGCATCTGGCGAGCCACGTCCAGGAGACCGGCACCGGCGACGTCAGCCTGCCGCTGCGCGACTACGTGGCGCTGAACAACACGGTCGACGAGCTGATCCTGTTCGGCAACAACGTGGCCAAGCCGCGCGGCTGGATCGTCAACCCCAGCCTGCTGCCGCCTGATGTCGTCGGGGCCAAGAGCGCCGCCGGCGACAGCGCCGCCGACCTGCAATCGCGCCTCGTCGGCCGCATCGTGCAGGGCCAGCAATGGTCCCGCGCCGAGGTCTACGCTTCCGGTGTCGTGACGCTACCGCTGCAGCGTACCGACGCCCAGGACCGCCTCAACACCATGAACGCCGCGCTCGGCGCCTATTCGAAGCGGTTGATGGCGGCCAACCCCAAGCTCACCCCGCTGCGCCCGATGCCGGGGAATTCGTTTGCTCCGGGCGATAAGTCGGTGTGTTTCAAATAGTCGGCTGTCAACGAACTGCGGTAGGGTGGGCAAAGCGCCGCCATCAGGCGGCGCGTGCCCACCATTGCCGCCTCCCGAGACGCGGTTGTCACGGTGCGACGCGGCGGCTGAGCCGCCGTGCCATTGTTTGGGACGGTGATAACGGCTAAACGCGCCGCATCGGACGAACCTGATCCCGGAGAGCACCATGGCCAACGAAAAAGGCCCGAACATCAAGAAGAAAGCCAAGTGCAAGAATTGCGAAGGCAAGGGCTTGGTCAAGAAGGGCGACAAGGTGTTGAAATGCCAGCGCTGCCACGGGACAGGACTGCGCTAGACCAAGGCGCGCGTGGCGCCGGCTCACGCGCGGGCGAAACGTCGATGATAACCGCCGATGAACGAGCCCGTACAGTAAAGTGCACTGTCGCCGTAATTCCGTCCGTAACTCACAGCGCGACGAGATCGTGCGGGCGCTGATCCCAAGTTACGTACGCTCATCATCTGACTGGAAGGTCGCATGGAACATGCCGTCATTGCGCACATCCCGCTGAGAGAAGGCTCCTTCGGGTCGGAGCGCGAATGCGCTGAAATCGCCGATCTGGCAGCTCGGCTTCAGCAGGCGATCGACCATCAAGGCGTGGGCGAGTTCGACGGCGATGAATTCGGCGGGGGACGCTGCGTGCTTTACATGTACGGTCCCGACGCGGATCGGCTGTTCGGTGTCATCGCTCCGATCTTGAAGGCTGCTCCCTCGGCGCGTGGCGGCTTTGTGGTCAAGCGATACGGGGATGCGAAAGACCCCGAAGCGGTCGAGGTCAGGGTCGATCTGTGATCGCCTGCGAACTGCCGTCGGATCGACGCAGGGGGGCGGTCACGGTCGCGCGGATCGCACCGCGTAGCCCGGATGAGCGTAGCGATATCCGGGTTTTCCGGCAACGCCAGTGATGAACCCGGATGTCGCTGCGCTCATCCGGGCTACGGGACCTCGACCACCAGCGCTGGATCGAAGGCCGGGTTCTCCCTTCCATAGCCGTGCGAATTGCAGATAACGCGGGTCGATCCGATCCGGTAGTCGGAGGGCGTGTGGATGTGGCCATGGACCCACAGCGCTGGCTGGGTGGCCAGGATCAGCGCTGACAGGTCGGAGACGTAGGCGGCGGTGACGCGGTCGTTGCGATAGCGCTCGGCGACCGAGCCCCAGTCGGGGGCGTGGTGGGTGACCACGATGGTCGGGCCGTCGTACGGCGTCTCCAGCAGGCCCGTCAGCCAGGTGCGTGAGGTTCGGTGCAGGCCGAGCGCCTCCTGCGGGCGGAAGCGCAGCCAGGGCTGCTTGCGCCAGGTGATGCGGCGATGGTCGTTCATTCGGTCGCGGCAGACGGCCATGGTGTGGACCTCGCTGCCGGCGCCAAAGATCGCATAGTCGGTTCACAGCGTGGCGCCCGCAAAGCGCACGCCCGCGAGCACGACCGCGTCGTTCTCCAAGAGATGCACCCCGAACCGCGCCGCCTCGGCCCGCGCCAGATTCAACTCCTCGGGGTAGGTGCGGTGATAATATTCATGGTTGCCCATCACCATGACGATGGGCACGTCCTCCGCCACGATCTCGCGCAGTCGCGCAAAGCCGTTCACCGCCCCCTCGCAGACATCGCCGGCGACGACCACCACATCGACCCCGGGCAGGGGCTCGATCGGCTTGATGTCGGCCATGTCGGCGTGGAGATCGGAGAAGATGTGGAGGTGCATGGGGGTGTGGACGGTGGCGCGCAGGGGCTCGCGGCGTAAGGCACGTTAGCGAGTCGTAACGCGCCGTTCGCGTCGTATGGTGAACTACGCTCGTCGAATCTGCCCTGCGCTTGCTACTAAGTTGGTGTGCTTGGGTCTAAGGCGATGACCAGCTTCTGGCGCACAAAATTCGAAACCACGCGCACGAAGGTGGGTCTATTCGTGTATCCTCAGTAGGTTTTGAGATTTGATCGACTTTCTCCCATTTCACAAACTCTATGCGGTGATCTACGGGATTGCTGAGTAACAGTCCTTTGTCGAAATGTCGTAGGGGAATTCTTAGAATACCCGTTGGCACATCCTTGATGCCGATAATGTACGGCTGCGAGTTTGTCCTTAAATCAAGGTCGGCTTTCGCGCGTTCGTATCCAAGAGTAAAAATGGCGGCAATAATTGGAACTCCAATTCGGAGTAGTTTTCGAAGCTCTACGACAGAAAGAGGAGCCAGCTCAACTTTTGGCACGAATCGATCAAACAGGATGATCCATAGATATCCAAGGCCAACTAAGTAAAAAAGCGGGAAACCGCTTGAAGTGAAGACAAAAATCGAAACCGGCCCGCCGACTAGGAAGAGTGGCGCGATCCATGACTTCCAGTTGTTGCGTTGAATTTTCGGCGGGTCTTCGAGTATGAATCTCCATGCCTGCCAGCCAAATATGGTTATGATGCCGATGGGCATCCACAGTATTGCATTAGTAA
This sequence comes from Bradyrhizobium oligotrophicum S58, assembly GCF_000344805.1. Classification (NCBI taxonomy): domain Bacteria; kingdom Pseudomonadati; phylum Pseudomonadota; class Alphaproteobacteria; order Hyphomicrobiales; family Nitrobacteraceae; genus Bradyrhizobium; species Bradyrhizobium oligotrophicum. Next base: position 4,134,308 of record NC_020453.1, read on the forward strand.
AATAGTCTGTTGCGGTTACAAAAGTTTGGAAAAAGCTTCCGACATAGGCGAAGTAGCCAAATTCATGGACGACGGACAGAAGTATCATCGCGGCAGAGAGAGCGGCGATCGATTTTGCAAAGTTTTCGAGCAGTTTCTCCATTGCTCTTCATGCTTTTAGATGAGGGTTCGATAGTCAGTCGAAAGGAGCCGATGGAAAATACCATCGGCTCCTCTGCTTTTATCAGCAGTGTATGGCTGGTGAGCCAATCAATAGTCCCTCACGAACACCCCGTCGTGCTTCCGCATGTATCACACTTCATACAAGTCCCGTTCCGGACCAGCGTGAAGTTCCCGCACTCCGAGCACATCTCGCCTTCGTAGCCCTTGGCTTTCGCCTCGGCGCGGCGTTCGGCCTTGGAGGCGACCTGGGTGTTCGCCGTGCCGGCCTTGCTCCACTGCAGCGCCTCGAGCTTCTCGGTGGGCGAGAGGTCATGCTGTGGCTCGTGCTTCAGGGCGACGGCGCCGTCGATGGCGTCGCCGGTGCGGGAGGAGGAGCGGGCGGTGGCACCGCTGCCGACCGACCCGGTCGACGAGGAGACCGACGACGCGCCGCTGCCCTGGGAGCCGCCGCGCATCACGACGAGATTATCGGTGCGGGAGCGGGTCAGGCCGCGCGAGACGTACTTCGCGGCCTGCTGGCTAGGTCCGTCCTCCGACGGCTTGCCTTCGTCGACGCCGCGGCCGAGCGCATCGAAATTGCTTTCGCTGGGGTCGACATGGGCGAGGTCGAAGCGCGACATGTAGCTGACGGCGAGCTCGCGGAACACGTAGTCGAGGATCGACGTCGCGTATTTGATCGAGTCGTTGCCCTGCACGGGGCCGGCCGGCTCGAAGCGGGTGAAGGTGAAGGCGTCGACATACTCCTCCAGCGGCACGCCGTATTGCAGGCCCAGCGACACCGCAATGGCGAAGTTGTTGATGAAGGAGCGTAGCGCGGCGCCCTCCTTGTGCATGTCGATGAAGATCTCGCCGAGGCGGCCGTCATCATATTCGCCGGTGCGCAAGTAGACCTTGTGGCCGCCGACGACCGCCTTCTGGGTGTAGCCCTTGCGGCGATCCGGCATCTTCTCGCGCTCGCGCATCACGACGATGCGCTCGACCAGCTTCTCGACGATCTTCTCCGAGACCTGGGCGGCACGCGCGGCCATCGGCTTCTCGTAGAAGGACTCGACCGCATCGTCCTCGTCCTCGTCGTCCGAGATGAGCTGCGAGTTGAGCGGCTGCGACAGTTTTGAGCCGTCGCGGTACAGCGCGTTGGCCTTCAGCGCGAGCTTCCAGGACAACAGATACGCCGCCTTGCAGTCCTCGACCGTGGCGTCGTTCGGCATGTTGATGGTCTTGGAGATCGCGCCCGAGATGAACGGCTGCGCCGCCGCCATCATGCGGATGTGGCTCTCGACCGAGAGATAGCGCTTGCCGATCTTGCCGCAGGGATTGGCGCAATCGAACACCGCGTAGTGCTCGGCCTTCAAATGCGGGGCACCCTCGACCGTCATCGCGCCGCAGATGTGCACGTTGGCGGCCTCGATCTCGCGCTTGCTGAAGCCGATGGCAGCGAGCAACTCGAAGGTCGGGGAGGCAAGCGCTTCCGCCGAGACGCCGAGCTGCTTGACGATGAAGTCCTCGCCCAGCGTCCACTTGTTGAACACGAACTTGATGTCGAACGCGGTCGGCAGCGCCTTCTCGACCTTGGCGATGGCCTCGTCCGTAAAACCCTTGGCCCGGAGCGTCGTGGCGTTGACGCCGGGGGCGTTGGACAGCGAGCCGTGACCGACCGCATAGGCCTCGATCTCGGCGATCTCGCTCTCGCGATAGCCGAGCACGCGGAGTGCTGCGGGCACGGCGCGGTTGATGATCTTGAAGTAGCCGCCGCCGGCCAGCTTCTTGAACTTCACCAGCGCGAAATCAGGCTCGATGCCGGTGGTGTCGCAATCCATGACCAGGCCGATGGTGCCGGTGGGGGCGACCACGGTGACCTGGGCGTTGCGATAGCCGTTGGTCTCGCCGAGCGCGAGCGCGTCGTCCCAGGCCTGGATGGCATGACTGACGAGCGAGACCTGCGGGCAGTGGGCGTGGTCGAGCGGCACGGGAGCCACCGCGAGCGCCTCATAGCCGGTCGCCTCGCCGCGCGCGGCACGGCGATGGTTCTTGATCACGCGCAGCATGTGCGCGGCGTTCTTCTTGTAGCCGGGGAAGGTGCCGAGCTCGCCCGCCATCTCCGCCGAGGTCTTGTAGGCGATGCCGGTCATGATGGCGGAGAGCGCGCCGCACAGCGCGCGGCCTTCCTTGGAGTCGTAGGGCAGACCCATGGTCATCAGCAGGCCGCCGATGTTGGCATAGCCGAGGCCGAGCGTGCGGAACTCATAGGAGAGTTCAGCAATCGCCTTCGACGGGAACTGCGCCATCAGCACGGAGATCTCGAGCACGACCGTCCAGAGCCGGCAGAGATGCTCGTAGGCGCCGACGTCGAAGTGCTTCGTGTCCGTGTCGTAGAAGGTCAGCAGGTTGGCCGAGGCCAGGTTGCACGCGGTGTCGTCAAGGAACATGTATTCCGAGCACGGATTGGACGCGCGGATGTCGCCGGACGCCTTGCAGGTGTGCCAGTCGTTCATCGTGGTGTTGAAGTGCAGGCCGGGATCGGCCGAGGCCCAGGCGGCGTGGCCGATCTTCTCCCAGAGGTCGCGCGCCTTCAGCGTCTTGACGACCTTCTTGTTGGTGCGGCCGATCAGATTCCAGTCGCTGTCGGTCTCGACCGCGCGCAGGAAGTCGTCCTTCAGCGACACCGAATTGTTGGAGTTCTGGCCGGAGACGGTCAGGTACGCTTCCGAATCCCAATCCGTGTCGTAGATCGGGAAGTCGATGTCCTTGTAGCCCTGCTTGGCGAACTGGATCACCCGCTTGATGTAGTTGTCGGGCACCAGCGCGCGGCGCGCGAGCTTGATCTCGCGGCGCAGCGCCGGGTTCTTCTCAGGATCGAAGCAGTCGTCGCCGGAGCCCTCGCAATTGACGCAGGCCTTCATCACGGCCTTCAAATGCTTCTGGTTGATCTTGGAGCCGGTGACGAGAGCGGCGACCTTCTGCTCCTCCTTCACCTTCCAGTCGATATAGGCCTCGATGTCCGGATGGTCGGCGTCGACCACGACCATCTTGGCGGCGCGGCGGGTGGTGCCGCCCGACTTGATCGCGCCGGCTGCGCGGTCGCCGATCTTGAGGAAGCTCATCAGGCCGGACGAGCGGCCGCCGCCGGACAGCCGCTCGCCTTCGCCGCGCAGCCGCGAGAAGTTGGAGCCGGTGCCGGAGCCGTACTTGAACAGACGCGCCTCGCGCACCCACAAATCCATGATGCCGCCCTCGTTGACGAGGTCGTCCTCGACGCCCTGGATGAAGCAGGCGTGCGGCTGCGGATGCTCGTAGGAGGATTTCGACTTGGTCAGCTTGCCGGTCTTGTAGTCGACGTAATAGTGGCCCTGGCCGGGGCCATCGATGCCATAGGCCCAGTGCAGCCCGGTGTTGAACCATTGCGGCGAGTTCGGCGCGACCATCTGCTTCGCCAGCATGATTCGGAGCTCGTCATAGAACGCCTGCGCGTCGTCTTCCGACGAGAAGTAGTTGCCCTTCCAGCCCCAATAGGTCCAGCAGCCGGCGAGACGGTCGAACACCTGCTTCGCCGAGCGCTCGCTGCCGTAGCGCTCATTCTCAGGGAGAGCTGCGAGCGCCTCGGTGTCCGGCACCGAGCGCCACAGCCAGGACGGCACGCTCTCTTCCTCAACCTTCTTCAGGCGTGCGGCGACGCCCGCTTTGCGGAAGTACTTCTGCGCCAGCACGTCGGAGGCGACCTGCGACCAGAACTGCGGCACCTCGACATTCTCGAGCCGGAACACCACGGAGCCATCCGGATTCTTGATCTCGGACGTGGTCAGGCGGAAGTCGATCCCTTGATAGGGTGACTGTCCTTCGGTGGTGTTGCGCCGTTCAATCCGCATCGCGAGCCCCAATTGTTCTTGCCGGACCGCGTTCACAGGCGGCCGGGATCATTGCATCCAAGGGCGGCGGCTTGCGAGTCCCATCCCCGGGACGCCCGTCTGCCGCCGCAGTTCAACCGGTTGCCCGGTCCGTCTCTGTTCAGCCTCGAAGCCGGAAGCTCTGCGCCGTTGTCCGGCGTCTCGCTCCGTCTTCTCGCCGGAGCGTGCAGCCCGTCCGCTGCCTGCTCCGGCTGTTTCTCAACGCGTCACCGTTGCCATTCCGCCCCGTCGTCCCTGCAGGGGAGCCCCCACATCTAGTGGGTTCCCGGTGGGAACGCGGCGGCGCGGCCTTTGCGCACAGGGCAGACGGCGACACACGCCCGCTGCCGTGGTGACGGCGGCGTGGTCGTCTTCGAACCCTCTCGAGGGAAGCGGCCGGCCAGACCCGAAACATGACTGTGCGCCGAACCGGGCCGGAAGCTAGGACGACTCCGCTCCCCCCGTCAAGAACTAGTGGGGGTTCTCTAACCAAACACTAAATATGGGGGAAAGTACGGGATAACCAGGGCGCATGCCGGTATCGTGACAGGCCTAACTATCGGCGAGTCCTCGCGGATTCGAAACCGAAAAAATTTGTCCCGGACGCCATCCACAGGGCTTCGTCCCGCTGTTCACAGGGGCGAATTTATTCGCCCGCGAACGACCTGTTTTGCTTGCATCGGCGGGACTCACGGCCGCTTACGGGGCGGCGCTGGGCAGGCATGCCCCACAATCCCTGGTGTGGCCGGGAAAACGCCGGCAAGCTTGCGCTCCAACAGACGGTGCCGGTGATTCCATGACAGACAAGCCAGGGGCCAGCGGGCGGATCACGCCTGCCGGGCTGATGTTCCTCGCCATCACCTCGCTCGGCTGGGGCTTCAACTGGCCGGTCACCAAGCACCTGGTCAGCGTGCTGCCGCCTTTGACGCTGCGCGGCACCACCGGCGTGGTCGGCGCGGCTCTGCTGGCGCTGCTGGCGATCCTCCGCAGCCAGAGCCTCAAGGTGCCATCAGAGGTCTGGCCGCGGCTCATCCTGGCCGGGATGCTCAACGTCACCGCCTGGATGGTGCTGATGGGGCTGGCGCTGCTGTGGTTGCCGGCCAGCGAGGCGGCGCTGATCGCCTACACGATGCCGGTGTGGGCCTCGCTGCTCGCCTGGCCGATCCTGGGCGAGCGGCCGACGCTGCTGCGCGTGCTCGCGCTGGTGCTGGCGTTTGGGGGACTGGCCGCGATCATGGGCAGCAACGGGCTCACCGCGAGCCGCGACAAGCTGCCGGGCATCCTGATGGTGCTGGGCGGCGCGTTCGGCTTTGCGCTCGGCACGGTGCTGGCCAAGAAGCTGCCGATCAAGCTGCCGCCGCTGACGGCGGCGGCCTGGCAGATCGGCATCGGCTGCGTGCCGATCGTGATCGTGGGCTTTGCCGTCGAGCACTCCGACTGGACCAGGCTCGATCAGTTCGACTGGGCGCTGATGTTCTATTCGACCGTGATCCAGTTCTGCGTCGCCTATGTCGCCTGGTTCGCGGCGCTGGCGCGGCTGCCGGCGTCGGTGGCGGCGATCGGCACCATGGCGGTGCCGGTGATCGGCGTGGTCGCCTCGGCGATGGCGCTGCACGAGCCGCTCGGAGCAGGGCAGGTCGCAGCGCTTGCCCTAACGCTCGGGGCGGTGGCGCTGGCGACGCGGGGCTAGGCCGATCCGAGCGCCACGGCTCGGCTGTCCAGCGCCCGCCGCACCATCTGGGCGAGTTCGGCGCGGCGATAGGGTTTTGTCAGCAGCAGCGCGTCGGCCAGCAGCTGTCCGTGCTCGGCGATGGCATTGTCGGTGTAGCCGGACGTGTAGAGCACGCGGATCCCCGGGCGCGCCGCCGTGACCGCCTCCGCAAGCTGGCTGCCGCTGACGCCGCCGGGCATGATGACGTCGGTGAAGAGGAGATCGACGGCCCGGTCCTGCGCGATGATCGTCTGCGCCTCCGCGCCATACGCGGCTGACAGCGTCGTGTAGCCGAGGCTCTGCAACTGCGAGAGCACGAAGTCCCGCACCAGCGGATCGTCCTCGACGACGAGGATGGTCTCGCTGCCGCGCGGCAACGCGGTGTCCTGCTCCGGCTCGATCGGCTGCACCGCTCGCGCCGCCGGCAGATAGAGCCGGATCGTCGTGCCCCGGTTCTCCTCGCTGTAGAGCTTGAGGTGGCCGCCGGACTGCTTGACGAAGCCATAGACCATGCTGAGCCCAAGACCGGATCCCTTGCCGGCTTCCTTGGTGGTGAAGAACGGCTCGAACACGCGGTCCTTCACGTCGGCCGGCATGCCGGCGCCGGTGTCGCTGACCGCGATCATGACGTAGCGGCCGGCCACCACCCCCGCATTGGCCGCGGCATAGGCGTCGTCGAGCGTGGTGCTCAGCGTCTCCAAGAGCAGCTTGCCGCCGTCCGGCATCGCGTCGCGGGCGTTGATGGCCATGTTGACCAGCGCGTTGGCGAGCTGCGCGGAATCGACATGCGCGATCAGATCCTCGCCGGCGAGAATGGTTTTGATCTCGACCTGCTCGCCGAGCGTCGGCCGCAGCAGCTTGGCGATGTCCTGCACCGTGGCGTTGACGTCGATGTCGCGCGGGCGCAGCGGCTGCTTGCGCGCGAACGCAAGAAGATGCCGGATCAGCTCGGTGCAGCGATCGGCCGCCTTGCCGATCAGCGCAGCGAGCTCGGCCGCCGCAGGCCTGTCCCGGACCGTGTCGATCATCACCTCGATCGACCCGGTGATGATCGTCAGCATGTTGTTGAAGTCGTGCGCGACGCCGCCGGTGAGCTGGCCGATGGCATCGAGCTTCTGCGCCTGCAACAGCTGCCGCTCGATCTCGTGCAGGTCGGTCACGTCGTAATACACCAGCGCAGCGCCGTTGATCGTTCCGAGCGACGTGCGCAGCGGTCGTCCGCTCACCATCAGGCGGAATTGCGGACGGCCGTCGGTCGGCTTGACCACGACCTCGCGGCGATCGAACGACAGCCCGCGCAAGGCGCGCGCGATCGGCAGATCCTCATCGTCGATGCGCGTGAGAGCGTCGCTTTCGTAGAAGTGGTTTGCCGCCAGCATCTCGGCGAAGGTCTTGCCCTCGCCGAAGAAATGGCCCGCCGCCTGGTTCGACAGCATGACCGTGCCTTCGGGATCGACCACCAGCACGCCCTCGGCCATGCTGTTGAAGGTGTTTTCGAGAATGGCCGAGGAGCGGCGCAGCTCGTCATAGGCCGTTGCAAGATCGCTGCGCTGCTGCAGCGCCTGGGCTTCCAGTGACGTCGCGGTTGCCTGAGACTGGTCGAGCGAGGTGCGCAGCGCCCGGTCCGACAGATAGGTGCGGCGGATCAGATGGAATGCAATCACCAGCAGCAGGCCGACACCGGCAAGATCGATCGCCAGCAGCCAGGATCCGGTCCGGTTGGAGGTTGCGGCGCGCAGCGCCAGCAGCTGTCGTTCCTGCTCGTCGAAGGCGTTGAGCGCTTCGTTGATCGTCGCCATCGCGACCGGACCGGCCGAGCTGGCGGCGAGAGCCTGCAGGCCGGCGCGATCGTGCGCGGCATACACGCGGATGAGTTCACCGGCGAGCGCGATGCGCCGCTGCACGACGTCCTCGATCGACCGCAGCCGCTCGCTCTGCTCGGGGTTGTCCTGGACGAGCTGCTGCAGATCGGCCCAGGCCGACGGAATCTGGCCGCTGGTCTCCTGAAACTCGGTGACGAACCGCTCGGTGCCCAACAATGCGAAACCGCGCGCGGCCGCTTCGGCCTGCCGCAGCAGCACGCGCAGCTCCGAAGACTTCTCCAGAACCCCCATCGTGCGCTCGACCAAGGCTGTATCGCTGCGCGCCTTGACGTCCAGCGCCGTCGAAGCTGCGCCGATCGCTAGCAGAATTCCAAGACCCAGCCTGACCACCACGCGACGGCGGATCATCGCAGGGTCCTGACAGCGCGGGGTGAGGTTGATCGATCAAACGGCATCGTGATTATGAATTGCTGATAAATTGCGAATTGTTCGATATTGCGCAAGCAGATAGGCCGATCTGGAAAATACAACCACTTGTAGACGCTGCGCAGTGTCCTGCCAATTGCCTGTCTCTGTTCCCTCCAGATTTGTTGACCGCGGGCACCACGATGATCCCTGCGGTTCGATATCGGCCATCAGGAGGAGTGCGCCCGGTGAGGCTGCTCGGCATCGATGGGAGCGGCCGCCTCGATTTCGAAGGGGCTGACCAAAGCGAGCCGTATCATCTGGGCCAGCTCGGACTTGCGATAGGGCTTGGTGAGCAGGAGGGCGGCCTGGTCGATGCGACCGTGCTCGACCATCGCATTGTCGGTGTAGCCGGAGGTGTACAGCACCTTGGTGCCGGGCCGCTGCCGCAGCGCCTCCTCGGCAAGCTCCTTGCCGTTGACCCCGCCGGGCATGATGACGTCGGTGAACAGCAGGTCGAAGGACTGGCCGGAGTCGATCTTGGCCAGCGCCTCGACGCCGGTGGACGCGGTGATGGTCTTGTAGCCCAGGCTCTGCAGCTGAGAGACGACGAAATCCTGCACCAGCGGATCATCCTCGACGATGAAGATCGTCTCCTCGCCGCGCGGCGGCGGCGGATCGGGCAGGGCAGGGCTCGCGGCCTGGCCCTTGGGCGCCGGGATGTAGAGGCGGATCGTCGTGCCCCGGCCTTCCTCGCTGTAGATCTTGATGTGGCCGCCGGACTGCTTGACGAAGCCGTAGACCATGCTGAGGCCGAGTCCCGACCCCTTGCCGGCTTCCTTCGTCGTGAAGAACGGCTCGAAGGCGCGGTCGCGAACTTCGGGGGACATGCCGGTGCCGGTGTCGCTGACGGCCACCATCACATAGGAGCCCGGTATCACTCCGGCGTTGGCCGCCGCGTAGGACTCATCGAGCACGACGCGGCGCGATTCCAGCAACAGCTTGCCGCCATTGGGCATCGCATCGCGGGCGTTGATGGCCATGTTGACCAGGGAATTGGCGAGCTGGGCCGAGTCGATATGCGCGATCAGCTCTTCCTCTTCGAGGATCGAATTGATCTCGATCTGCTCGCCGAGCGTCGGACGCAACAGCTTGGCGATGTCGAGGATGGTGCTGTTCACGTCGCTGTCGCGCGGATGCAGCGGCTGCTTCCGGGCGAACGCCAGCAGATGCCGGATCAGCTCAGTGCAGCGATCCGCGGCCTGACTGATCAGCGCCGCGGTGGCCGCGGCGGCCGGACGGTCCCTGACCTCTTCGGCGAGCGTCTCGATTGTGCCGGTGATGATCGTCAGCATGTTGTTGAAGTCGTGGGCGACGCCCCCGGTGAGCTTGCCGATGGCGTCCAGCTTCTGCGCCTGATGCAGCAGACGCTCGGTCTCGTGGGCCATCGTGATGTCGTGATAGACCATCGCCGCGCCGGTGATGCCGCCTGCAGCGTCGCGCAGCGGACGGCCGCTGATCATCAGGCGCAGCGTCTCGTCGCGATCGCTCAGCTCGACGATCAGCTCGCGCCGGTCGAACGTCTCACCGCGCAACGCCCGCGGCGTCGGCAGGTCATCCGGCGCGACCGGCGTCACGCCGTCGCTCTCATAGACGCGAAGCTTCGCCCGGACCTCGGACAGATTCCTGTCCGGGCGATATCCGAGCAGATGCTCGACGGCGGGGTTCGAGAACACGACGGTGTCGGCGGCATCGATCACGAGCACGCCTTCGGCCATGCTGTTGAACGTGCTCTGCAGGACCTCGGCGGAATGGCGCAGCTTCTCATGCGCCTCGACCAGGTCGATGTGCTGCTTCTCGGCCTTTTCGGCCAGCGAGACGGCTTCGGCCTCGGAGCGGAGCAGGGAGGCGCGCAGTTCCCGATCGTCCAGATAGGCGCGCCGGACGAGGTACCCGGCAATGATCAGCAGCAGTGCCAGCCCGCACAGGTCGATCGCGAGCAGCAGCGAGCCGGTGGCTTTCGATGTGGCCGACCGCTGCGCCAGCAACTGGCGCTGATCGGCGACGAAACGGTCGAGGTTGGCCGTGATCGCGCTCATCGTCGCCGGGCCTTCAGCGCGGCTGCCGAGCGCTTCGAGCCCGGCGCGGTCCGACGCCGCGCGCAGCCTGATCAACTCCGCGGAGATTTCGACCCTGCGGCCGATCAGCGCTGCAGTCTCGCCGAGAAGCTGCATCGGCATGGGACTGCCGGCCACGGCCTGCTGCAGATCGGCCACGGCCGGCGGAATCTTCCCGCTGACATCGTTGAACTCGGTGCGAAACTGCTCGGCGCTCGTCAGCACGAAGCCGCGCGAGCTGGCTTCGGCTTCGCGCAACAACAGGCGAAGGTCGGAGGTCTTTTGCAGGACGTTCAGCGACGAGGTCACCCAGGCCGCGTCCTGGCGCGACTTGATATCGAGCGCGGTGGAGGCCGCGCCGATCGCAAGCAAAGTTCCAAGACCGAGCCCCAGGGCGAGGCGCTGCTGAATCATCCGCGTTTCTCAATCATCGACATATCCGGTTGCTGACCGGTGGGATTGACCGTGCTGAGCCTCATGCACCCGAGTTCCAGCTCAGCTGCGTCGAAGGCTGTGATGATGTGTCGGCAAGGCGCGCCTCCTTGTTCGATTCTTCCGGCGCGTTCGAGAGCGGCTTGCGCAACGGTTGACGCGCGGCGATCTGCACTGCGCGGTGCGATCCAGGTGTCCATCAACAGATATCAACTACGCCTGGGTTGAAGATTTCGAAGCAGAATCACGATGATCGATATTGGACCGGAACGTGCAATACATCTGCACGTCGCGGGGCACAGATTTCAAAATTCGTTCAAAATCAGTCGGCAACGTGTCCGATCAGACACATGATAGACAACAATGCGGCGCTAACACGAACTAAAAGCGGCGAGGTACGTACCTCGCCGCTTCGTTGATCAGGTCTGGATGTACTGCGCGTTGTTACGGGCAGGGATGACGAAGGCCGTCGTAGCCCAGATAGGTACCCGAGGCCGGATCGTACGAGCGATAGCGTCGTGCGCAGTAGCTCGGGTCGACGCCCTCGGTTCCAACGACCGCGACGGGTGCGGAGTCATCATAGTAGGAGTAGTCGGAGTAGTAGTCGGGGCCGTAATAGTACGGATCATTGTCGTAGGCGTAGCTGCTGCCGAGGCCAATTCCGACGCCAACACCGACGCCCGGCCAGAAGCCGCCGCCGCGGTGATGGTGGCCACCACGCCAGCCGCCGCCACCATTCCAATTGCCGCCATTCCAGTTGCCGCCGCCGCCGGACCATCCGGGACGGCCGCCGCCAGTGTTCACCGCGACGTTGGCGCCAGCGCCCGGGCCTCGGCCGCCGAAGGCCGCGCCGCCGCCCACCGGTCCGCTGCTGGCGAGCCCGGGAGCGCTGCGCGAGAAGCCGCCGCCCCCCGGTCCAGCCGAGAAGCCGCGACCGCCGCCGCCGCCACCACCGATCGCCGCACCGCCGCCGGGGGCTCCACCGCGGCCACCTCCGCCGCCCATGGCGGCACCGCCACCGCCCGGACCGCCGTGGCCACCGGGGCCTTGTGCGAAGCTCGTCGTCGCTGCCGCGAGCGGCAGAATCAGCGCCACCGCCGCTGCGGCGCTCAATGTCTTCAGGTTGGTCATCGGATGTCGCTCCATGAGGGGAAAATGATCTAACCGCAGCCACGGTATGTCGTTCCCTGGGGCGAACCGATGCATGGGTCGCAGGCGAACGGGCAACACTGGACAAGTCGCGGGCGGGGTGGCATCAGAGCCGCAGCTTCACAACACCGGCTCTGAGCGCATGAAACAGTTCTTCCTCAAGCTCTTCACGTGGTGGAACGGCCAGACCTTCGGCACCCAGCTTTGGACTTGGCGTTTTGGCGAGCTGGTGGGGCAGGATGGCCAGGGCAACCGCTACTACCGCACGGCCGGCGGCAAGATCGATCCGGTCCTGAATTTCGAGCGCCGCTGGGTCATCTATAACGGCCTGGCTGAAGCCAGCCGTATTCCGGTGGAATGGCACGCCTGGATGCACCACACGGTCGACGTGCCCCCTACGCAGGACGGCTACAAGCCGCGCGAGTGGGAAAAGCCGCATCAGCCCAACCTGACCGGCACCGCGCTGGCCTATCGTCCGGCCGGCTCGACCCTGGCCAGCGGCCGTCGCCCGAAGGCGACCGGCGATTATCAGCCGTGGACGCCCGGCAGCTGATTCGATCACTGACGGGGTACGGATTTAGAAAAGGCCGTCCGGAGTTCCGGGCGGCCTTTATCTTTGTGGGAAAGCCCGAGCCGCTTGCCGCTAGGTTGCGCCGCCGTTGAGACTGGCTGCCGCGCGCTCCGCCAGTTCGACGCGCCGCTTTCGGAACGGCGCGATCCGCTCCAGCATGCGTGACAGAACCTCCGGCGGCGCCGTATCGGGGGAGCCTGCGGTGAACGGCGGCGCCGGGTTGTATTCGAGCCTGAGCTGAATGGCCTCCGCGGTCGCGCGGTCGACCAGCTGCGACACCAAGGTCAGTGCGAAGTCGATGCCGGCGGTGACCCCGCCGCCGGTGATGCGGTTGCGATCGATGCACACACGCTCGGTGCTGATGGTGGCGCCGAACAGCGGCAGGCACTCGCGCGCGCTCCAATGGGTCGCGGCGCGATAACCGTCGAGCAGGCCGGCGGCGCCGAGCGCGAGCGAGCCGGTACACACCGATGTGATGTACTTGGCGCCGGCAGCCTGGCGGCGGATGAAGTCGATGACTTCAGCGTCATTGAGGATGGCGTCGACGCCAAAGCCGCCGGGGATGCAGATCACGTCAGCCTGCGGACACTCGGCGAAGGTCGTGGTCGGCAGCAGCGTAAGGACCGAGTCGGTGGGGATCGGCTCGATCGTCTTCCACGCCAGATGCAGCGTCGCTCCGGGCACGCTGGAGAACACCTGCACCGGTCCGGTGAGGTCGAGCTGGGTGACGTGCGGGAACAGGACAAGAGCGATGGAAATCGGTTCGGCCATGGCGGCACTCGCGGCGATGATGGGTTGACGGGAGCCATCCTGCATGATCCGCTCGCCGTCTCATATGTCGAAGTTCCCTCGATTTCGGACACGACAGTTGCGGAGCCTCCCAGCATGATCGGCGTGCTCGTCTTCCCGGATTTCCAGCTGCTCGATGCCGCCGGGCCGATCTCGGTGTTCGAAATCGCCGCGCGTTATGCGAAGGGCGCGCCGCAGATCAAGGTGATCGCGGCGCAGCCGGGGCCGGTGCGTTCATCGTCCGGGGTGGAGATGCTGGCGCGCAAGTTCGGCCCCGTCGGGACCCTGACGACGCTGCTGATCGCCGGCGGTGACGGCGTCGAGGCGGCGAGCCGCAACGCATGCACGCTCAATTTCGTCGAGAAGGTCGCGCAGCGCGGCACCCGCATCGCCAGCGTCTGCTCCGGCGCGTTCGTGCTGGCCGAAGCGGGCCTGCTGGACGGCCGGCGCGTGACCACGCATTGGCAGCGCACGCGGCAGTTCCTGCGCGCCTATCCGAACGTGAAGCTGGAGCCGGACAGCATCTATGTCCGCGACGGCAATGTCTGGAGCTCTGCGGGGATCACCGCCGGCATCGATCTCGCGCTCGCCATGGTCGCCGAGGATCACGGCGAGGAGATCGCGCAGAAGACGGCGCGCCAGCTCGTGCTCTATCATCGCCGCAGCGGCGGCCAGTCACAGTTCTCCTCGCTATTGGAGCTGAAGGCGCCGAGCGGGCGCTTCGCCGACCTCCTGACCTGGGCGCGCGAGCATCTCGATGCGCCCTTGACGGTCGACGATCTCGCCGAGCGCGCCGGCATGAGCACGCGACATTTCACCCGAGCGTTCGTCGCCGAGACCGGCACTACGCCCTCCAAGGCGATCGAACGCCTCCGGCTCGAGGTGGCCCGCGATCGCGTGCAGGCCTCGCACCAGCCGATCGAGTTGGTCGCCGAGGCGACGGGTTTTCGCGATCCCGAGCGCATGCGCCGCGCCTTCATTCGCGCCTTCGGCCAGCCGCCGCAGGCGTTGCGGCGGTCCGCGAGGGCAGGATAGTCTCATCAGGGCGCTTCTAACGCCGAAGAGATCGCGTGATGGCCGGCAATTCCATGGGTCTGGGAGTTATCTTCCCATCTCCCTATGTGATCGAGATCTCCAAGCTGCGGCAGCAGCTCGATGAAGCGCATCTCGCCTGGGCCATCGAATGGAAGCGGCAACAGCAGGCGTTCGTGATCGAGAACATCCGCTTTGCGCATGATCCGCATTGGAACGCGCGCGTCTTCAGCCTGCAGGCGGCGCGCGATGGCAAGACCTGGGTCTGGAAGGCCACGCGCATCATCCTGACCTGCAGCGGACTGTCGGTCTGAGCAGAGCCTCGCTGAAACGGCGTTTGTGCCCCGCGCATGATTGCGCGTTATCGGCGCGGGCCTTGCGTTACGATCATCCGGGCATGCCGGTGCTATTGTTTGCATTCGGGGATGCGAGACCTATAGTTCGCTGCTCGAGCAGCATCTGCAGACCGGGGGTCATGCGCGTTTCAATCATTACCGGAAGCGGTGCCGGGATCGGTGCCGCCGTTGCGCGCCGCCTCGCCGGGCCGGGACAGGCTCTCATGCTGCACGGCCAGGGCGCTGATACGGCCGGGCTGGTGCGGCTCCAGGCGGTCGCGGAGACGTGCCGACAGGCCGGGGCCGATGTGGCTTTCCATTGCGGCGACCTCGCCACGGCAGGCAACGCGTCGGACCTCGTTGCCGCGGCGCGGAGAGCGTTCGGCCGCGTCGATGCGGTGGTGCATGCAGCGGGCTTTGCCGATCGCCGCGGCTTTCGCGACCTGCCGCGCGATGGGCTCGAGCGGTCGCTGGCGGTAATGCCGGCCGCGTTCCATGAGCTGGCCAGCGCAGCTCTGCCGGATCTTTTGCAAAGCGATGCCGCGCGCGTCGTCGCGATCTCGAGCTTCGTTGCGCATCGCTTCGTGCCGGGCGGCACGTTTCCAGCATCAGCAGCCGCCAAGGCGGCACTGGAGGCGCTGGTGAAATGTCTCGCCATCGAGCTTGCCGCAACCGGCGGCTCCGCCAACGTCGTCGTGCCCGGCTATACGCGCAAGGACGAGGGGCGGCTTGGCTCGCTCGATCCTGCGGCCTGGCAGAAGGCGGCGGCCGCCAACCCGCAAGGACGGCTGGCCGAGCCGGACGACATCGCCGCGACCGTGAGCTTCCTGTTGTCGCAGGAGGCCGGCCACATCACCGGCGCGGTGCTGCCGGTCGATGGCGGCTTGACCCTGATGTAACTGGATTGAGGATCGATGCAGAGCGTGACGCAGACGGCCGATGTGATCGTGCTGGGAGCCGGGATCGTCGGTGTCTCCTCGGCCTACGCGATCCGGGAGCGCGGCCTCTCGGTGGTGCTGGTCGACCGCAAGGCGCCGGGTGAGGAGACCTCCTACGGCAATGCCGGCATCCTCTCGTCGGGTTCGATCCTGCCGTTCAACAAGCCCTCGCTGTTTTCAGCGCTGCCGTCTTATCTCGGCAATCGCAGCGCGGCGTTGCGCTGGGATCCGTCATGGACGTTGCGCAACGTCGAATGGGTGCTGCGCTTCCTCGCCAATGCGGTGGAGTCTCGCGTCAGGCCACGCGCAACCGCGCTGCACGGCCTGATCGGCGCGTCGCTAAAGCTGCATCGCGACTGGATCGTCAGATCGGGCGAGCCGCAGCGCATTCGTGAGACGGGGTGGCTGAAGGCGTGGCGCAGCGATGCGCTCGCCGCCGCCAAGGCCGAGCAGGATTTCCTTGCGGAGTACGGCATCAAGAGCGAGCTGCTCGATCGGCAGGGGATCTCTGCGCTCGAGCCCAACATGCTGCCGGTCTACAAAGTGGGCCTGCTGCACAGCCAGACGGCCTCGGTCGACTCGCCCGGCAACGTGACGAAAGCCTATGCGCGGATGTTCGAGGGCGCGGGCGGCGTGCTGCGGCAGTCCGAGATCAGGGCCCTGCTGTCCGACGGCGACGGCTGGCGCGTGGTACTCGGCGATGGCGAGATCCGGGCCCGCCATGTCGTGGTCGCGCTCGGGCCGTGGTCGCCGGACATTCTCAGGCCGCTCGGCTATCGGGTGCCGATGGCGTTCGAGCGCGGCTACCATCAGGAGTTCACGCCGAACCCGGCGCGGACTTTGCTGCGACCGATCCACGATGCCGAAGGCAGCTTCCTGATGACGCCGATGGAGAACGGCGTGCGCGTCACCTCCGGCGTCGAGCTGACCGATCGCGACGCGCCCTCCAATTTCGCGCAGCTCGAACAGGTGGTGCCGCTGGCGCGCGGCGTGGTCGAATTCGGTGACGCCGTGGCCCAGCCCTGGCGCGGCGCGCGGCCGAGCCTGCCGGACTCGCTGCCGATGATCGGGCCGGCGCCGCGGCATTCCGGCCTGTGGCTTGCATTCGGCAACCAGCACATCGGCTTCACCACGGGGCCGGCCACGGGCGCGGCGATCGCCGCGATGATCGCAGGCGAGGCGCCGTCGTTCGACGCGTCGGCGTTCGCCCCGAGCCGGTATCTGTGATGGGCCGCGACCGCGCCACGCCGGAGCTGCGATGAACTACACCTGGGATTTCGCCATCCTCACCAAGTACAGCCATCTGTTCTGGGTGGGGCTGGGCTGGACCATGGCCTACACGCTCGGCACCATCCTGCTCGGCTCGATCATCGGGCTCTTGGTCGGCATCGTCAGGCTGCGCCACCTTGCCGTCGTCGACTGGCTGCTGATTGGCTATATCGAGCTGTTTCGCTGCACGCCGCTGCTGGTGCAGATCATCTGGTTCTACTACGCATTTCCGGTCGTGATCGGCGTCAACATCCCGGCGCATGTCGCCGCCGTCACCGTGCTGTCGCTCTATTGCGGGGCGTTCTACGCCGAGATCGTGCGCGGCAGCATCGAGAGCGTGCCGCGCGGCCAATGGGATGCAGCGCGGGCGCTGGGTTTGCGTCCCTGGCGGATGATGCGACTCGTGATCCTGCCGCAGGCGCTGAAGCCGATGCTCGCGCCTTACGTCAACCAGTCGGTGACGCAACTGAAGAACACCTCGCTGGTGTCCGTCATCGCGGTGCCAGATCTCGTCTACAACGCGACCTTGATCAACGCCGACACCTACCGCCCGCTCGAAGTCTATACCATCATCGCACTGATCTACTTCGCCATCCTATTTCCGGCGACCTTGCTGGGCCGGCGGTTCGAGCGCGGCATGACCTACGACAAGGCGTGAGGGGGCGCTTCAGATACTCCCGTCATTGCGAGCGAAGCGAAGCAATCCAGGGCGGCATACTGGGTCCTGGATTGCTTCGTCGCTGCGCTCCTCGCAATGACGGCGGAGTGTGTGGCGCAGTCCGTCAGATGCTCAGCTCGACCGGCACGTCCTCGGCCTTGACACCGGCAAGGCCGAGGCCCTTGACGAACCATTCGCGCATCTGCCCGATGCCGCGATTGTAGTCGATCCATACCGCGAGGAAGTCGCGCCAGCGCTTGTCGGCCTCGCGGCGCACGCCCATGCTGGAGGGGATCGCGACCGACGGCGACTGCAGGATCTTGTAGGTGCCGAGGTTGGGGTTCTTGGCGATCGCGGTGAGACCGAGGATCAGCGCGTTGACGACGACGTCGACGCGGCCCGATGCCATCTCCAGCATCACCTCGTCGCGCGACTTCAGCGACTTGATCGTCGCATTGGGCGCAAAGCGCCGCGCCACGGCTTCGTTCGCCGAGCCGACATCGACGGCGATCTTGACCTCGGGCTTGTTGATGTCGGCCCAGGTCTTCGCCTCCAGGCCCTTCTTCAGCATGGCGCCGAACGGATGCGGGAACACCGTGCCGCAGAAGTCGATGACCAGCGCCCGCTGCGGCGTCGGATTGAGCGCGAAGCCGAGATCGATCTTGCCGGCCTGCAGGTCGAGCACCGAATTGCCGTAGGTCGACTCGACATATTCGAGCTTCACGTCGAGCAGCTTGGCGATGTCGTTGGCCATCTCGATCGAGAAGCCCGACCAGGTGCCGGAGGCAAGATCCTTGTTGAAATAGGGCAGCTCACCCGGCAGCACGGCGATGCGCAGCACCTTGTTGGCGCGGACGCGGTCGAGCGTATTGTCGGCGGCCGCCTGCGCCGAGGCGGGCGACGTCGTCATGGCGGACGCGAGCGCGGCGCCGGAGCCGATCGCGAGCGCGTAGCGCAAGGCGTCACGGCGGTCTTCGGAAATTCTCTGATCGTCTGATGGGGTCACATAATCCTCCTGCACCAATCGGCGTGGAGCGTAGCGCCGGCCTCGTGCGCCGGCAACCGACATGTCGGCCTTGATAGCAAACGGCGGTGATGAGCTGTGATGTTGAAAGGGCGCGTTTGCGTTGCTGCGCTGCCTCATTCCGATGCAGGGCTGATCAAGCCGTGGTCGGTTTCGCCAGATGGAAGCGGCTTGCGCAGGCGCTCGGCGAACGGTCGCAACAGTTGCGGCGCAAGGTGAATCGGGAATTGGCTCATCGCGAAGTAGAGCCAGGTCGTGCCCGGGATCGCGCCTTCCGTCGCCGCCAGCATCAGTCCCATGTTGCGCAGCGAGACCATCATGCCCAGCGCCATCGCCCGTTCGCGGCCGACGCTGCGAAACAGCAGCATCGTGGTACCAAGCAGCAGGAAGAACACGGCGAAGGCAAGCACCGCCAGTCCCAACATGCGGAACGGGCTCGCGACCAAGTCGGCGAGAAAATGCGCCATGATGGCGGAAGCAAACACGAACAGGATGAGGATGTTGAAACCGTCGATCGGCGCGCGATGGCGGCGGATGGTGTCGATGCCGAAGGCGAGCCGGATCGCGGTGGCCGCAACCAATGCGCCCGCGAGGATGGCGGCGAGCTTCAGCCCGAGCGCCGCCGGGGACAGCGACAGCGTCTGTCCGAGGAAGACATAGGCGAACAGCGGCGCCGTCAGCGGCACCAGTGCGGTGGAGGTCACCAGCGTGATCAGCACCAGCGTCGCATCGAGCCCCATCAGTGCCGCGAGCGCGGGCGAGGCCATCATCGGCGACGCCGTCGCCTGCAGCATCAGCGCGAGATAAAGGTCGGGCAGGGCGGCATCGACGCCTGTGATGCGCGCGAGGCTGCCGACCAGCAAGGGCACGGCGATCGTGGTCCAGCCGGTCGCGGTCAGCACCAGAAGCGGGCGGCGCAGATGCGCGCGCAGCATCGCAACATCGACCCGCATGAACGAGATGCAGAGCAGCAGGAAGATCGCGTGCGTGACGTAGGGCCGCGTCAGCTCGCCAAGCGGCGGTACGGCAATCGCGGCGATCAGCACCGCGACGATCGCGCGCGTGCCCTGGTTGCCGAGCCAGCTCAGGACCTGCAGAGGAAAAGCGATAGGCCGGGCGGGCGGCATCGAGAGTCCGAACGATGTGAATCAAAGAACGCGCAAACCATGCGTTGGCCGCGCGTTCCTGCAAAGTCACATCTCGTTACCGAAGATGACGGCGCCCGGATTCGATCCAGGCGCCGATCGGAGCATAGGTTACTGCGCCGTGGAGCCGCCCAGCACGATCTTTTCGTTGAGCTTGAAATCGACGGTCTGCACGGTCTGGTCGATCTCGGGGTTGGGCATGCCGATCTGCTGCGCGATCAGCTTCACCAGCAGATCGACGCGCTCGATGAAGGGCGCGCCGGCGGCCACCGCGCGTGCGGCTGACGACGGCTTGAGCAGGCTCTCGGCCGCCTTGGCGTACTTCTCGAACGGCACCTGATCGCTCGGATCGGCGCCGAGCTTGCGCGCGATGGCGTCGACGTGCTCGTAGATCGATTTCGAGCGTGCGAGATCGCCGTGCACGGCATCGCGGATCGCCTGCGGCTCGGTCCGCGTGATGCAGCGGTAGTTGCCGGTCAGCAGCATCGACCATTTCGCCAGCGGCACGAACAGCGAGTCGAACACCTTCAGCTTGACCGGCACGTCATGGCCGTCGAGCGTGACCGCATCGATGTCGCGCTCCAGCTCGCGCAGCAGTTCGTTGTGCTTGGCATCCTCGAAGGCGGCGGCCTTGAAGTTGGTCGGCAGTCCGACATGCAGCACGTTGGCGGCTTCCTCCGGCGGACGGAAGGCCTGCGGATCCGGCGAGCAGAGCGTCACCAGGCCCGGCGTGAAGCGCTCCCACACCATGGCGTTGGTATAGGCCTCTTCGAGATTGCTGTCGGCCAGCGCCGGAATGCGCTTGAGGTAAGGCAGTGGCGGCATGTTCATGATCGAGAGGCACGGCAGCTTGGCCTCGGCGATCTTGACCATCAGCACGCGGATGGTGTGGTTGGTATATTGCGGCTCCTGCATCGCAAGGCCGACCAGATCATAGCGCGACAGGTCGACAGCGTCGGGTGTGGCGGCATCGAGCTTGCCGGGCAGGTCGCGCGAGAAGATGGAGCGATGGGTCGGCTCGTCGCGCAGCTTGATGCGGACTTCCGTGCCCTCGCGGTTGATGAGCTCGGCCGTCTTCTTGCGGCAGACCAGCGTCACGTTGTGGCCGGCCATCAACAGCTTGGTGGCCAGGAGGGAGCCGTAGGAGGCCCCGAGAATCAGAATGTTGCGTGCCATGCCTTGGTCGTCCCCAGGATGTTCGTTCGAGTTTATTTGCCGCGATCCAGTCGCTCTGAAGCTTACGTCGGACACCCTACAGGGTGGGCGAGAGTGGTAAAGCCGATGCTTCTGACGTCTGGTATGCCAGATGCCAGCATCCCACGGAACGGGCCGTCTGGCAAGGTGCGGCGCACGCCCCAGTCATCCATCGCGTGTCTCGGCAGAAAAGGTGGCTGAGCGGCAGGTGGGTCTTTACCGGGCGCAGCACCGGCGGCTCAGCTGAGTGCCATGTAGCGCCCGGGCTTGTGGTTGATCGCGATGATCACGTTGACGATCACGATACCCAGGATCGATAGCGCCAGCCGGTTGACCGGTATCACGAAGAACGCGGCGATCATGATGAGGAAATCCACCGCGAGCTGGAAATAGCCGGCACGGATCTTCCAGTGCTCCTGCAGATAGAGCGCGAGGATGTTGATGCCGCCGAGGCCGGTGCGATGGCGGAACAGCATCAGCAGTCCGGTGCCCGTGAGGCCTGCGCCGATCACGGTGGCATAGATCGGGTCGATGTGGCTGATGTCGATCCACGACGTCGTCAACCGCGAGAACACTGCGACCAGGCCGACCGCAACGAAGGTGCGGATCGTGAACGGCCAGCCCATGCGCCGGACAGCAAGGACATAGAAGGGCAGGTTGAGCAGGAAGAAGCTGAGTCCGAAGCCGTAGCCGCTGATGTAGCTCAGCAGCAGAGACAGGCCGGCGGTGCTGCCGACCAGCAGCACCGTCTTGCTGTAGATCAGCATGCCGAGCGACACGAACAGCGTGCCAAAGGTCAGCGCCATCGCATCTTCGTAGAGCTTATGTCGCTCCTGGACGATCTCGGTCACACGTCGATCCTTCCGAGATCGCTCACAACGCCTTGAAGAGGCCGGCGACGCGCGCGACATCGGCAAGCTTCAGGCCGGCGACGTTGATGCGGCCCGATGTCGGCATGTACACGCCGTGCTTCTCCCGCAACGCCATCACCTCGGCTGGTGAGAGCGGCAGCAGCGAGAACATGCCTTCCTGGACGCCGATCGCGATCGTGTTCGACCAGCGTCCGCCGAGCGCCTCGGCAAAGGAGCGGCGCAACGCGGCCAGGCGCGCACGCATCGAGTCGAGCTCCTTGCTCCAGTCCTGGTAGAGGTCCGGCGTGCCGAGGATCGTCTTCACGATCGCCGCGCCGTGGTCCGGCGGCATCGAGTAGCTGGTGCGGGCGATGGCGACGAGATTGGACCGCGCGGTCTCCGCGGCGGCCTGGGATGAGGCGACGGCGTAGAGCGCGCCGGTGCGCTCGCGATAGAGGCCGAAGGATTTCGAGCAGGACACCGCAACCAGCGCTTCGGGCACCGCCGCGATCATCGCACGCAGACCGGCGACGTCGCCTTCGAGGCCGGCGCCGAAACCCTGATAGGCGGAATCGATCAGCGGCACGAGCCCGCGCGCGGCGATGATGGCGGTGATGCGCTTCCAGTCCTCGGCGCGCAGCACGGCGCCGCTCGGATTGTGGCAGCAGGCGTGGATCAGGACGGCGTCGCCCGGCTGCGCGCGCTGCAGCGCTTCCAGCATGCTGTCGAGCAGGATGGTCTGCGACGTCACGTCGAAGAACGGATAGGTCTCGATCTCGAGACCTGCGGCCGCGAAGATGCCGGCGTGGTTGGGCCAGCTCGGCAGGCCGAGCCAGATCTTGCTGGTGCCGGCCTGGCGGATCAGATCGGCCGCGAGGCGCAGGGCGCCGGAGCCGCCGGGGGTCTGCACGCCAGCGGCATGGACCGGACAGGTGGAGCCGCCCACCATCGCCCACAACAGGTCGAGGAAGGCCTGGTCGCCTTCCGGCGCCACATAGGCCTTGCTGCTCTGGCTCTCCCAGATGCTGCGCTCGGCAGCCTTTACCGCGCGAAAGATCGGCGAATGGCCGGCCTCGTCGCGATAGACGCCGACGCCGAGATCGACCTTGTCGGTCCTCGGATCCGCTTTGAAGATGCCGATCAAAGCGAGGAGGGGATCATCGGGCTGGCGGCTCAAGCGTTCGAACATGGGAGCATTCCTGTAGGCTGGCAGCCCACGGGAAGGCCATCTGTCGTCCTCGTGGGCGATCGGACACTACCTTGGTTGCGTCGCAAAAACAGCGGGAATTGCACAATGCATGGCTCCGTCGCGTGAATGCGTAAAGCCGTCGCGCAGCAACGCCCGCAAAGCCGATCGTCACCTGCGCGAACAGCCGGACAACAAATGTCAGTGCTACGCTCTGGTCTAGGATCAGTCTCGTGAGACGGCTGACGGTGCCGATCTTCTTCGCCCGCATGACGGCAGCAAACCTTGCCATCGACTTTTCGCGATCGATCGCGGATAGGATTCTTGAAGTCGTCCACACGGGGCCGACGCCTTCTGGGCGCGCCGCGCCGCGCCGCGCCGACGCGCGGAGCGCACCATTTGAATGCGCTGGGCTGCTCCTGTCAGATGCCGCCGGGCCGATCGAGCTGCTTCAGCCAGGCGCCGATGTCGCGCGCGGCGACGTTGGCCTGGTCCAGCAGCTTGCCCATGGTGAAGAAGCCATGGAATTGGCCCGGGTGCGTCCGATGCGTCACCGGTACCCCGGCCTCGCGCAGGCGTCGGGCGTAGTCGTCGCCTTCGTCGCGCAGCGGGTCGGCGCCGGCGGTCAGCACATAAGCGGGCGGCAGGCCGGCCAGCGTCTCGGCTTTGGCGGGGGAAGCGCGCCAGTCGTGGATGTCGGCGGTGCTGTTGAGATAGTGGTCGCGAAACCAGCGGATCACCGAATGCGTCAGCAGCACGCTGGTCTCGGGCTCGCTGTGCGAGGGATGGCTCATCGTGAAGTCGGTCGCCGGATAGATCAGCACCTGGCCCGATAGTTTCGGTCTTTTGCCGTCCCGTGCCGACAGCGCAACGACGGCGGCGAGATTGCCGCCCGCGGAATCGCCGCCCACGCTGAGCCGCGACGTGTCGATGCCGAGCGCAGCGGCATTATCCGTTACCCATCGTGTTGCTGCGACCGCGTCATCGATCGCCGCGGGAAACTTGTGCTCCGGGGCGAGGCGATAGTCGACCGAGATCACGATGAGCTCGCCTTCATGGGCGAGCGTCCGGCAGACCACGTCGTGCGAGTCGAGATTGCCGATCACCCAGCCGCCACCATGGAAGAACACCAGCGCCGGCGCGAGACCAGCGGTCTGACGCAGCACCTTGGGCCGGTACAGCCGGGCAGGGATCGCGCCATGCGGGGCAGGGACGGCGAGCTCCTTCACTTCGGCAAGCTCCGGCGGCTCGGGATTGCTCACCGTGCGCGCGGCGAGATAGTAGTCCCGCGCCTCCGGCGGCGTCAGCGTTTCATAGGCGGGACGGCCGGCCTCCTGAAACGCCTTGTAGACGGCGGCGGCATCGGCATCGAGCTGGACGGGCATTGGCAACGGACCTGTTGAGTTTGAAGGACGTTCAAGCGGCGGTGCGGCCGCCGTCGACGGTGTAGGCGGCGCCGGAGACGTAGCTCGCATCGTCGGAGGCGAGGAAGGCGACGATCGATGCGACCTCCGACCCCTGGCCGAGACGGCGCGCGGGGACGCGGTCGACGATCTTGTCGCTTGGCACGTGTGCACCGCTGCGGCCTTCGATGATCGCGCTCAGCATGCGGCTGTCGATCAGCCCGGGACAGACGCAGTTCACGCGGACATCAGTGCCGGTGCATTCCCAGGCCGCGCTCTTGGTCAAGCCGATCACCGCGTGCTTGCTGGCGCTGTAGACTGCGATCTGCGGCGAGCCGATCAGGCCCGCAATCGAAGCGGTGTTGATGATGGAGCCGCGGTTCTGCTTCAGCATGACCGGCAGTACGTGCTTCAGGCCGAGGAAGACGCCGACGACGTTGACGTCGAGCACGCGCCGGAAGGCATCGAGCGGATAGTCGGTGATCGACTTGATCTCGCCTTCGACGCCGGCATTGTTGAAGAACACGTCGATGGTGCCGAAGCGCTCGCAGGCGCTGCGCACATAGGCTCGGACCTGGTCCTCATCGGTGACATCGGCGGCAATGGCCAGCGCCTCGGCGCTTGCGGGCAGATCAGCGATCGCGCTCTTCAGATCCGGCTCACGCCGGTCGATGGCCACGATGCGGGCGCCGCGCGCGGCCAGCAGCCGAATGGTCGCGGCGCCGATCACACCGGCCGCGCCGGTCACGACGGCCACTCTGCCGTCGAGACGAATCGAATCGGTCATTCGTTTCCTTCCCTTGCCGCCGCCGTTGCGGACGGCCGCGGCCTTGTCGCGCGTTGGTTTCGCGCTATCTCTTGATCATGCGACTATCTCATTGGATGGACCAGATGGCTACCTCGCGGTGCGCTGGTCGGTCGCCCTTCCCCCGCCGTATTCGGCATGTTAACGGGAGGGCTGATCGAGAGCGGCGGATGGGTCATGACGCGATTTGATTGTCCCGAACCCCGATTCGCCTGATAAAGCCGCGCGAGATGCACCGAACAATCGTCCTGACCGGTATCGCGGCGTTCCTGGCCGCCACATCCCTCGCGCTGGCCGTGCCCGCGCGCGCGCAGATCGGTACCATTTTCTCCGATCCAGTTCCGCGGCCCCCGGGCAACATTCCGCGTCGCGGAGAGCCGATGCCTCCGCCCGAGGAGGAGGAGGACATCCCGGAGCTGCCGCCGCAGGGGCGCGTGCTGCCGGCGCCGACCCGTCCGCCGCCAGGGCAGGGCGCCGCACTGCCGGGGCCGGTTCAGTCCCAGCCGCTGGCGCCGCCTCCGGGCACGACCGTGCTGCCCCAGAACAATCCGCCGGTTGCGGTCGCTCCGCCCCCTGGCCAGCCAGGAGCGGCGCCGGCCCCCGGCCAGCGTCCGCCGCAGCGTGGCGCACCTCAGAACGCCGCCGTTCCCCCGAACGGCCCGGTTCCGCAGACGCCGGCGACCTTGCAGCCGGGCGACGAGGTCGTGACCGAGCCACCGGCGCAGAAGATCGTGAACAAGAAGGCGAGCTTCTCCGGCCTGGACAAGATCACCGGCCGGATCATCAATTTCGACGAGGACATCGGCGAGACCGTGCAGTTCGGTGCGCTCCGGGTGAAGACGGACGCCTGCTACACCCGGCCGGCGACCGAAGCCGCGAATACCGATGCGTTCGTGCAGGTCGATGAGATCACCCTGCAGGGTGAGGTGAAGCGGATCTTCTCCGGCTGGATGTTCGCGGCAAGCCCGGGGCTCCATGGCGTCGAGCACCCGATCTACGATATCTGGCTGGTCGACTGCAAAGAGCCGCAGACCACGGTGGTGAGCGCAGCGCCCGACCAGAAGCCGGCGGCGCAGCAGCCTGCGCAAAAGCGTCCGCCGCAGCAGAAGCAGGCCGCGCCGCGGCCGCCGGCGTCGCCGCAGCAATACCAGACCCAGCAGGTGCAGCCGCCGCCTCCGCCGCCCCAGGCCGGCGGGCCGTTTGGCGGGGTGTTCAGATGACAGGTCTCAGCCGCGCTCGGCGATGATCGCGAGCGCGGTGGCTCCTGGGATCGGCCGGTCGACCGGGAGCCTGGCGAAATTCGCCGCCGGTCCCGCAATCGCCTTTTCGAGCAGAACGGTGTAGCGCCGGCGCGGGATCTCGACCGCGCCGAAGGTCTTGAGATGCTCGGTGACGTATTGGGTGTCGAGCAGCTCGAAACCGCCGGCAATCAGCCGCGCCACCAGATGCACGAGTGCGACCTTCGAGGCGTCGCGGGTGCGGTGGAACATGCTCTCGCCGAAGAAGGCCCGGCCCAGGCTGACGCCGTAGAGGCCGCCGACCAGCTCGCCGTCCTGCCAGCATTCGACGCTATGGCAATGGCCGAGTGCATGGAGGCCGCTATAGAGCTCGCGGATGCGGCGGTTGATCCAGGTGTCCTCGCGGCCGGGCTGCGGCTCGGCGCAGCCGTCCATCACCGCCTTGAAGGCCTGGTTCACGGTCACGATGAAGGCGTCGGACCGCACGGTCCGCGCGAGCCGCGACGCGACGCGGAAGCCGTTGAGCGGAATGACGCCGCGCAGCTCCGGCTCGACCCAGAACAAGGTGGGGTCGTCGGCGCTTTCGGCCATGGGAAAGATGCCGCAGGCATAGGCACGCAGCAGGACCTCGGGCGTGATTTCGGAGGCTGCGGAGTCGCGCGAATTCATCGGCGCAGCTTAGCAGGACGCCGGCCGGCGCGCGATGGGGCGTTGATAGGGATGGACGTCGAATGATGCCGCAGCCTTCGCGGCGGCATCTCAGCCGACGGCGGCGGCAACAGGCTTCGGAACATCCTTGGTCAGCCTGAAGCGGACCACGATCTTGGTGCCGGCATGGGTGGGATCGGGCTCCACCGTCGCATCGAGCTTGGTCGCCATGGCGCTGACGATGCGCTGGCCCATCCCGGTCGAGCGCGGGTCGCTGGTTGCGTTCAGGCCGACGCCATCGTCGGCGATCGATAGCACGATCTCGTCGCCGGCGAGCTTCAGCTCGACATGAATTGGGCCCGGCCCGTCGGGATAGGCGTATTTGACCGCGTTCATGACCAGCTCGTTGACGACGATGCCGATCGCGACCGCACGATCCGGATCGATCTCGACCGGCACCGCCTTCAGGGTCAGCCGCGACATCCGGTTGCCCTCGGCGGAGCGGCGGAGGTCGTCGAGCAGCGAGTCCAGATACTGGTTGAGCAGGACGCTCTTGAGATCCTGTGAGGTGTAGAGCCGGCGATGCACCTGCGCCACGGCGGCGACGCGGCCCATGGCGTTGGTCAGCGCGGCCTTGACGTCGTCCTGGGTGCTGGAATTGGCCTGCAGGTGCAACAGCGAGGCGATGATCTGCAGCGAATTGCCGACGCGGTGGTTGACCTCGCGCAGCAGCACCTCGCGCTCGGCGGCCAGCGCAGCGTAGCGGTCGCGCGACGCCCGCACTTCAGCTTCCGCCTCGTCGCGCGCCTTCTGCAGCCGCGACTGGCGCAGCGCGCCCTCCGCCGCCACCTGCAGCAGCGGGATGAACTCGCCCTGCACGTCCTTGACCAGATAGTCGGCGGCACCGGCCTTCAGCGCGGTCACGGCGATCTTGGAATCCTGGGAGGCGGTCACGAACACGACCGGGGGAGCGTCGGGGAGCGCCATGATGCGCTCCAGCGTCTCCAGCCCGTCCAGACCCGGCATGTGCTGGTCGAGCGCGACCACGTCGATGCCGCCGCGCTGCAGCCGCAGCAGTCCCGCGCTGCCGTCGGGCGCATGTTCCACGGTCAAGCCGAGCCGCTTCAGCCCGCGCTCGACCAGCCGCGCCAGCGCCGCGTCGTCGTCAATATAGAGCAGCGTGGGTGCGGCGGGGCTCATGCGGCGGGCGGAACCTGGATGACGGAGAAGAACAGGCCGAGCTGGCGAATGGCGTTGGCGAAACTATCGTAGTTCACGGGCTTGGTGATGTAGACGTTGCAGCCGAGCTCGTAGCAGCGCTTGATCTCCTGAGAGTCGTCGGTGGTGGTCAGAATCACCACCGGGGCGCTCTTCAGGAAGCTGTTCTGCTTGACCATCCTGAGGATGTCGATGCCGGTCATGTCCGGCAGGTTGAGATCCAGCAGGATCAGCAGGGCACGGCCCTTGTGTTCGAGACCGGTGCCGTCAGGTCCCAACAGATACTTCACGGCATCTGTACCGTTGGTGAACGGCATGATCTCGTTGTTGACGCCGGAGCGGCGGATGTTCCGCTCGATCAGGCGGGCGTGGCCTTCGTCGTCCTCGATCATGATGATCGTCACAGGCAGGGTCATCGGTCTGAGTTCCGGTTTGAGACGTTCCAGTTGATCGGGAGCGTGATGGTGAACGTGCTGCCCTGGTCGAGCTCCGACGCGACCGACATGGTTCCGCCGAGCCGGCGCACCAGCGCGCGCACATGCGCCAACCCGATTCCCTGGCCTGGACGGTCCTGGGTCCCGGCACGGCGGAACAGATCAAAGATACGCTGGTGATCCCGGGGATCAATCCCTCGGCCATTATCAGTGACCTCGAAGATCGCGAAACCGAGCTTGGTCCGGGCGCGAATGGCAATGTCGCCGGGCACGCCCGGCTTCATGTATTTGATCGCGTTGTCGATCAGATTGGAGAAGATCTGCTCCAGCGCCAGGCGGTCGCTGACGATGGCGGGCAGGGGCGCGACGCGAATTGTCGTATTCGCCTCGTCGGCCTGATGAGCCAGGGTCGAGACGATCTGCTCGATCAGTTCGCGCGTATCGATGCGGACAGGGACGAATTCGCGCCGGCCTTCGCGGGTCAGATTGAGGATGGCGGTGATGAGCCGGTCCATCTTGGCGATCGACGACTTGATGAAGCCCAGCGCCTCGGAGAAGTCTTCCGAAAGCTGCTTGTCGGCACCCTCGAGCTCCGGCTCGGTTCCTTCGGCCGGCGGCGGCGAGTCGGAGACGGCGCGTGCCAGCGCCGCGATCCGGCGGAAGATGTCGTTGCGCAGCTCGTCGAGTTCGCTGGTGAAGCCCATGATATTGACGAGCGGCGAGCGCAGATCGTGGCTGACGATGTAGGCGAAGCGCTGGATCTCCTCATTGGCTTCGCGCAGGTCGGCGGTGCGCTCGTCGACGGTCGTCTCCAAGTTCAGATTACTCTCGCGCAGCTGTGCCTCGGCCTCGTCGCGGGCGCGCGTGGAGCGGCGGACCAGAAGCACCGAGATGATGGCGAGCAGGACGACCAGTGCGGAGCCCGTCACGGTGACGATCGTTGCGAGTTGCTGGCTCGCATCGGCATTGGTGGTCCGCAACGCAAACAGGCGCTCTTCCTCAACCCGCATGGTTTCCGCCGCGGTGCGCATGTTGCTGCTGCTTTGCGTCGATCCGGCGTCCCGGACCAGGGCGATGGCGCCGGGCAGATCGGCGGATGCCACCAGCGCCTTCTCCCGGTCGAACTGCGACAAGCGCATCGCGATGACGGTGCGCAGCTTGGCGAGGTTCTCCACCTGCACGGGGTTGTCGGCGACGAGCGCTGCAAGCTTGTCGAGCACCGGGGGGATGGCGGCGACGGCGGCCTCGTGATCCCTGAGAAACTCTTCGCCTTGCGTGAGCAGATAGGCGCGAGCGCCGCTCTCGGCGCGACGCACTTCCAGCAGCAGCGCGTTGATCTGGTTCTCGGCCTCGATGGTGTGCACCACCCAGGCGCTGTCGCTGCGGGCCTTGTTGACCAGCAGCACCGACGCCGTGCTCACGACAACAAGCACGATAAATCCTGCTGACAACAGCAGGATCTGCCCCAGCGTGCGCCTCCGTCTGACCTCAGGCGCCACCGCTTACTCGCTCGTCGTTGAAGATCACTGCCCCCTGGCGGAATTGCTCCGACCCAACAGAACGCAGGTGCAGCCGGATAGTTCCGGCTCAGGCGCAGCTTTTTTGGCAGGCGCAGCTCAATCCGTCTTCTGGCCGGCCAGATACTGCTCGAGCCAGTGGATGTGGTAGTCGCCGTCGATGATGGCGGGCTCGCGGACCAGGGCCCTGAAAAGCGGCAACGTGGTCTCGATACCGTCGACCACCATCTCGTCCAGCGCACGCCGCAGCCGCATCAGGCACTCGACCCGGCTCTTGCCGTGCACGATCAGCTTGCCGACGAGGGAGTCGTAATAGGGCGGGATCACGTAGCCCTGGTACACGGCCGAGTCGATGCGGACGCCGAGGCCGCCGGGCGGGTGGTACTGCTGGATCTTGCCGGGCGAGGGCCGGAAGCTGACGGGGTTCTCCGCATTCACGCGGCACTCGATCGAGTGGCCGTTGATCACGACCGCGTCCTGGGTCATCGGCAGGTCGCCGCCGGCGGCGATGCGGATCTGCTCGAGCACCAGATCGATCCCGGTGATCATCTCGGTGACGGGATGCTCGACCTGGATGCGTGTGTTCATCTCGATGAAATAGAACTCGCCATCCTCGTAGAGGAATTCGACGGTGCCGACGCCGATATATTTCAGCTCCTGCATCGCCTTGGCGACGGTATTGCCGATCTTCGCCCGCGACGCCGCGTCGAGCACCGGGGAGGGGCCTTCCTCCCAGACCTTCTGGTGGCGGCGTTGCAGCGAGCAGTCGCGCTCGCCGAGATGGATGGCGCCGCCGCGGCCGTCGCCGAGCACCTGGATCTCGATGTGGCGTGGCTTCTGCAGGTACTTCTCGAGATAGACCGAGGCATCGCCGAACGCCGATTTGGCCTCGTTGGCCGCGGTGGTGAGCGCCAGCTGCAGGTCCGCCTCGGTGTGCGCGACCTTCATGCCGCGGCCACCGCCGCCGGCGGCGGCCTTGACCAGCACGGGAAAGCCGATCTCCTTGGCGATCGCCAGCGCGTCCTGGTCTGGCGTCACCGCGCCGTCGGAGCCCGGCACGACCGGAATCCCCAGGCGCTTGGCGGTTTTCTTGGCCTCGATCTTGTCGCCCATCAGGCGGATGTGCTCCGCCTTCGGCCCGATGAAATGCAGGTTATGGTCGCCGAGGATTTCGGCGAAGCGCGCGTTCTCGGACAGGAAGCCGTACCCGGGATGCACGGCGTCGGCGCCGGTGATCTCGCAGGCGGCGAGCAGGGCCGGGATGTTGAGGTAGCTGTCCTTCGACGGCGGCGGACCGATGCAGACGCTCTCGTCGGCGAGCCTCACATGCATCGCATCGGCGTCGGCGGTCGAATGCACCGCCACCGTGGAGATGCCGAGCTCCTTGCAGGCCCTGAGGATGCGAAGGGCGATTTCGCCGCGATTGGCGATGAGGATTTTGTCGAACATGGCGTCCTTCGAAGAATGGCGAATAGCGGATGGCGAGGAGGGAAGCAGCGCTCATTCGCTGCTCGCCATTCGCCACGCGCCCTCTATTCGATGATCACCAGCGGTTCGCCGAACTCGACCGGCTGGCCGTCCTCGACCAGGATCTGCGTCACGGTGCCGGCGCGCGGCGACGGAATCTGGTTCATCGTCTTCATGGCTTCGATGATCATCAGGGTCTGGCCGACCGAGACCTTGGAGCCGACCTCGACAAACGGCTTGGCGCCGGGTTCCGGGGCCCAATAGGCGGTGCCGACCATGGGCGAGGGAACGACGCCGGGATGCTTGGACAGATCGGCGCCCGCGGCCGCAGCCGCGACCACGGGAACGGCCGCCGCGGTTGCCGGGATGCCCGAGGCCACTGCGGCGGCAATGGTCACGTTGCGGGCGACGCGGACGCGCAGGCCCGCCCGCTCCAGCTCGATCTCGGTCAGGCTGGTTTCATCCAGCAGCGCGGCGAGCTCGCGAATGAGCTGGCTGTCTTCGGATGGGGCCGTGGTCTTGTCGTTGGGCTGGGACGCCATGATCGTGATCCAGAACGTTGTGTGACGTGGGGGCGAGGGACGTCAGGCTTGCGCCTTGATGTCGGTGTTCGGGTCGGTCGTGGCACCAATCTTCGCAGCGAGGCCGGTGATGGCGAGCCGATAGCCATCGATCCCAAAACCACAAATTGACGCAAACGCGGCCTTGGCGGTGAAAGAGTGGTGCCGGAAGCTCTCGCGGGCGTGAATGTTGCTGATATGCACCTCGACGGTGGGGATCTTCACCCCCATTAGCGCGTCATGCAGTGCAATTGAGGTATGGGAATACGCACCGGCATTGAGGATGATGCCGGCCACAGCCTTCGAACGGGCCTCGTGGATGAAGTCCACCAGAACACCTTCGTGGTTGGACTGCCGGCAATCGGCCGAAAGCCCGAAACGGCTCGCCGTCTCCACGCATAGACGCTCGACATCCGCCAGCGTGGCGTGGCCGTAGGTCTCCGGCTCACGGGTGCCCAGCAGATTGAGGTTGGGTCCATTGAGGACATAGATCGTCTTGTGCGCGTCGTCGGCCATTCCCATCCCGGCGGTGTGGCGGCGGTGGGCGGCGTTATAGGTAACAAAGCCGCTCAGGGGAAGCCTTTCGGCGCCGCGGGTGGGGATAGGGCAGCTTGCCCGTCACACGAAAAAACCGCCGCAAGCGGCGGAATTGGCTCGTTAACCAGATCCGGGTGCCCCGTGCACGCCTTGCGTGTGGTCCATTGGCACAAATCGCACAAAGGGGCAGGCATTGCTGCCCGCCCCTTTTCTCCTCACCTGCCTGGTCGGGGATCAGGTGTCGAGAACTGCGACGATCTCGTAGGAACGAGGATCGATGACGATGATCTGCTCACGAACGAGGATGAAGTCATATCCGCGCCATTCCGGATAGATGGTGACCACCTCGGCCGGAAGCGGGTGGAAGTGGACTTCGCGCGGCACCCGGGTGCCGACCGAGATGTTGAAGTTCACGTTGGTCACAGGCTCGACGCGCTGGCTGCGGATCACGGTGGAGATCTTGGTGCGCTGTTCGGTCGAGAGCTTGCCGGCGGCGCCAGCCTGTCCCGTGGTGGTCTGCGAGCGGTCGCTGCCGGTCTTGGTCTCTGCGGCGTTGGTATTGGTGCCGGTCTTGCTGTCGCGGCCTTCGGCCTTCATGTTCTTGGCGCCGCCCTTGCTGTCGGTCTCCGAGGTCGTGCTCTTCGGCCCCTTCATGCCGTCTTCAGCATGCTGATTCTTCGGAGCCATACCCGACTTCTGATCCGACTGGCTCGAGCGCGTCTCGGGCGCACCGCCCGGCGCAGCGCCTGGCGATGGCGCGGCACTGTCACGGTTCATCGTTGCGCCACCGGCAGCTCCGCCACCGGCCGCACCACCTGCTCCCTGAGCGTGGGCGAAGCCTGCGCCCGCTACCAGCGCGATCGCAGCAACTGAAACCATCAAACGATTGGTCATACTCTATCCTCCTCTATCATTGGCACTGCCCGCGCCGACAACGGCAGGAGGTTGGAGTCGTTCCGTGCGTCTCCGATCGTTCCAAAAAAATGTCGCAGATCGCGACTTTATGAATGGATGCTCAGGGTCGTGAACGTCACATGACGACGCTGTCGGAGCGCGTCACGCCTTCACGCAGCGGTCGCGCGGCAATCACGTCGACCGTGCTTCGAGCTCGGCGCTGTGGCGTTCCCGGGCGTAGCGGACGAGCGCCATGAATCGATAGAGGCCGTGTACGAACTTCCCATAAGGCATGGTGACAAACAGCGCGAAAACCGCACCGAGGTGCAGCGCCAGCAGCACGTCCATGGCGCGCGTCTCGCGTAGCAGGAGCAGGGCGAGACCGGTCGCGCCGGCCAGTACGAGCATGGCGAGGAACGCGACATCCATGCCGCGGCTGCCGCCGTCCATCATTGCCGGCTCGCGCTTGCGCTTCGCGGCATAGAGGCCGATTGGACCGATCACGATGCCGATACCCCCGAGCGTGCCGAGCACGACGGGGAGATCCCATAGCGGGTAGGGCGCTTCGCGCTGCAGCAGGTAGTGATAGAGCGTGGCAACGCTGGTCGATGCGAAGCAGAGCAGAAACCCGTAGAACGTGAGGTGGTGATAGAAGCGTCTGTTGTCGCTGGGACGCTCGTCCTCGTTGTAGCATCCGACGCCGCCACCATCGAGATAGCGCAGGCTTGCCGCGTCACGTATGGCGCGGAGAAGCGGACGGGGTTTGGCCAGCGTCGCGCTTGGCTCGCCGATGTCATTCCAGAAAGCGCGCGCACCCATGATGAAGGCGACGGCAGCCCACAGGAAAGCTGCACCGAACAGCAGCGCCATCGCGTTGTGCGGCATCAGCGCGTAGAACGACCCGGGGCCATGCCGGCTCTCGAGCCAGGTCGACGGCGCGTTGAACGCTGCAAGGCCGAGAATGAAAGCGGCGATGCTGAGCACGGTGATCACGGCGATCGCCAGCCCGTTGCGCCTGAACAGCGGTGCCAACGCGCGCGGCCAAGCGTAGTCGGCATAGCTCTCGTGCCGCACTCTGGCGAGCACGGCGGGGACGCGGACGTCGAATTCGTGCGGTGGCGAGAACTGGCAGTCGACGTAGCAGGCGCCGCAGGCATGGCAGAGATGGGCCAGATAGTTGAGGTCGCCGCCGGTGAAGGCCCGCCGCATCTCCATCGCTGGAAACACCGCGCAGAGGCCCTCGCAATAGCGACAGGAATTGCAGATCGTCATCAGGCGATCCGCCTCGGTCAACGCCTCACTGCGCTGCATGTCTTGCTGCTCCCGAGCCTGCAATGCGTCCGAACACGCTGCCGATCGTCATGCCAATGCCGGCGGCATAGCCGCGGCCGAGCACGTTGCCGGCCATGATCTCACCGGCGGCGTACATGTTCTGCGCCGGCCCGCCGGTTTTCATCATCATCCTGGCCTCGTGATCGACCCGGACGCCGAGATAGGTGAAGGTGATGCCGGGCCGCACCGGGTAAGCGTAGTAGGGGCCGGTCTCGATGCGCCGCGCCCAATGCGATTTCGGCGGCGTCAGGTTCTCGGTGCGGCAATTGTCGAGGATATCCGGGTTGAAATCTCCGTCGCGCACCGATGTATTGAACTTCGTCACGGTGGCCGACAGTCTCTCGGCATCGAGGCCAAGCTTGCCGGCAAGCTCGCCGATGCTGGCGGCCTCGATCGCCGGATAGAGCGACGGCATGAACAGGTTGGCCGATTTGGCGTCGAAGATGATGTAGGCGATCTGGTCCGGCTGGGCCGCGACCAGGCGTCCCCAGATCGCGTAGCGCTTCGGCCAGACGTCCTCGCCCTCGTCGTAGAAGCGTTCGCAGTTGGTGTTGACCACGATGCCGAACACGATGCAATCGAGCCTTGTAATGATGCCACCGTCATATTTCGGCGCCCGCGCATCGATCGCGACCGCATGGCACTGGGTTGGATCGCCGATGCTGTCGACGCCGCCGGCGAGCAGCAGATCCAGCACCGTGCCACGGTTGTTGGGCGTGCCGCGGATCAGGAAGTTGCGGGCGATCTCGCCCCAGCCCTCCACCAGCTTGTCGATGTTGGATTCGAAGCCGCCGGCGGCAGCGACCAGGGCGTTGCCGCGGACGCGCAGCCTGCCGTCGGGCTGCTGGACGATGGCTGCGCGAAAACGATCAGTGTCGATATCGAGCGCGACCACCTCCGCTTCGTAGATCACATCGACGCCGAGCCGTTCGGCCGTGAGATACAGCGCGTTGAGCATGGCGCGGCCGCCGCCGAGGAAGAATGAGTTGGTGCGGCCGAGGCTCAGCGTGCCGCCGAGCGAGGGCTGAAAGCGCACGCCTTGCTCGGCGATCCAGTCGAGCATGTCCTTGGACTCGCGGATCATCATGCGCGCGAGCTGCTCGTTGGTCTCGCCTTCGGTGACGCGCAGGAGATCGTCCCAGAATTCCTCTTCGGGGTAGGGGCCGCTCAAGGTCGCGGTCGCCGCGTCGTGGGCGCAGCGCATGTTGCGGGTGTGGCGCGTATTTCCGCCGCGATAGAACTTGGAGGCCGCTTCGAGCACGATCACGGAGGCGCCGGCGCGCCGCGCCGCGATGGCCGCGCAGAGCGCCGCATTGCCGCCGCCCACGACCACGACGTCGTAGGTGAGGGGATGGTCGGCGATGACGTGCTCAGGCGTCATGAGCGATCTCTCCTGCCATGGCGGTGCGACCGGCGCTCCGGGGCCGGGCTCTTGCTGCAAGCGCCCGCCCAGCCAGACAAGGGAAGGGCAAAGGAAGCCTAAGCAGCGTCCCGGGGCCCTCGCGTCGGTGAACTCAATTCTCGTATACTATTGTATACAATAATATGCAAGAGGTGTTGTCGCTGACAGCGGGGTTGTGAGACAGTGAACAGGATGTCCTCAGAAGCGCCCACGCTGACGATCGATCGCGACAACGTCTCTCTCGGGGAGGCGGTGTTCCGCGCACTGTGCCAGGCCTTGGAAAACGGGGTCTATCGTTCGGGCGACCGGCTGCGGGAGGACGAGGTCGCCCAGAAGCTGAGCGTCAGCCGCACCCCGGTCCGCGAGGCTTTTGGCAAGCTGGTGGCGAAGGGCTGGGTGCAACCGGCCGGCGGCCGCGGCCTCATCGTGCGCAGCCTCGACCAGAGCGAGATCCTCGAACTCTACGCAATGCGGGAGATCCTCGAAGGTGCAGCGGCGCGGCTTGCCGCGCAATATGCCGCGCCGGCCGAGATCGCGGCACTGCGCGACATCCACGCGCGCTTCGCGAACGGCATGAATGATGCGGCTGAGCTCGCGCGTTTGAACCGGCTGATGCACGGCGCGATCCAGCGCGCCGCCCGCAACCGTTATCTCGACGCGGCGCTGGCCGACATGCATGTGGCGATCGCCCTGTTGGGGACGACGACCTTCGCCGCCGAGGGACGCCCCACGAGCGCTGCCGCCGAGCATGGTGAGCTGATCGAGGCGATCGCGGCCCGGGACCCCGACCGTGCCGAATCCATTGCGCGGGCGCACATCCGCGAGGCGCTGCGGACGCGGCTCGGCATGAGGCTGACGGGATAGGCGGCGGCACAATCGAAGACGTGCGCTCGTCTTAGTTGAACGTCCCAGATCCAAAAGCAAAAGGCCGGCTGAACCAGCCGGCCTTCGTCCTGATCGCACGATGTCGCAGCGCGGGTCGGCTCAGCAGGTGGCCTTGCCGCAGCGGGCGGTGCTGATCTTCTCGCGCAGGCCCTCGACGCCGACGGCGCCGATCACGACCTGCTTGCCGATCACATAGCTCGGCGTGCCGTTCATGCCCATGTCCTCGGCGAGCTTGAAGTTCTCCTCGATGGTCGCCTTGGCTTCGGGGCTCGCCATGTCCTTCTCGAGGCGCGCCATGTCGAGCCCGAGATCCTTGGCTACTGCGAGCGCATGGGCCTTGTCCGCCTGACCACGGCCGCCTAGCAGCTTCTGGTGGAAGTCGAGGTACTTCTGCGGCGCCTGCATGCGGACGGCGACTGCCACCTGGGCTGCCTCGACCGAGCCCTGGCTGAGGACCGGGAATTCCTTGAGCACGACCTTCAGCTTCGGGTCGCTCTTCATCAGCTCCATCATGTCGTTCATCGCGCGCTTGCAGTAGCCGCAATTGTAATCGAAGAACTCGACGAAGGTGACGTCGCCATCCTTGTTGCCGAGCACCACGCCGCGCGGGGAGTTGAAGATCGTGTCGGCGTTCTTGGCGACGCTCGCCTCGTGCTTGGCCGTCTCAGCCGCCGTCTGACGCTTCTGCAGTTCGGCCATCGCCTCCTCGAGCACCTCGGGATGCGAGACCAGGTAGTTTCTGACGATGGTCTCGATCTCGCTCCGCTGGCTGTCGGAGATGCTCTCCGCCGACGCAACCTGGGGCGCGCCGCAGAGCGAAAGCGCGAGCAGCGCCGCGGGAAGGAGCGTACGGAATGACGGCATGAAGGAGGTCCTCTTGGTCAAAATGATCGGGTCCTTGTCGATGGCTGTGACCGGTATCCCAGTGATCCCGGCACGGATGATAGCAGTAATCTCTTCGGTCTACTGGCTCGAAATCGGCTTCGACGCGACGATGTCGTCGGCCTTCACCCAGCCGGGAGATCCGACGGCAAAACGGGTCTTTGCCCGCGATGCAAGCTCGCGCGCCGTCTTGTTGTCGCCGCGCAGAAAGGCTGCCTGGGCCGACGCCAGATCGGCCTCGGCATAGTCGCCCTTGCGGCCATAGGCCATCGCGAGCTGGGAATAACCGAGCGGGGCCTCGGATTCGCGCGCGACGGCCGCGCGCAGGATCGAGATCGCGTCGTCAGTGTAGGCTTTGTTTTCGGTCGCGACCAAGGCCTGGCCAAGTAACATCTCGATGAGCGGAGCGTTATTGGACAGCTGCACCGCCTTGCGCAGCGGCGCAATGGCTTCGGCCGGTCGGCCGCCCTCCAGCAGCGCCTGGCCGCGGACCTCGTAGAAATAGGCGTTGTTCGGCTGTGCCTGGATCAGGGCGTCGATCTGGCTCAGCGCGCTGCGGAGGTCGCCGTGGAGATAGGTGGAAATCGCCCTCGCATAGCGCGCCGGCAGGCTGTTGTCGGAGGCCGGATAGCGCCGGGCGACCGTATCCGGCCGTTCCATGAAGGCCGAGATCTTGGCCCTCGCCATGTCGTGGCGCAGCTGCAGCGCGGCATCGTCCTTCTTGTCCCAATAGGGCGACTGCCGCGCCAGCCCCTCCAGCGCCTCGACGCGATCGGCCGGCATCGGATGCGACTGCAGATAGGGGTCGGCGCCGCGGGCCGCGAACAGGCTCTCGCTCGTGAAGCGCTTGAAGGTCTCGTACATGCCCTTGGGCGACTGGCCGGTGGCGGTGAGGAATTTCACACCCGCGCGGTCGGCGTTCTCTTCCTGCTGCCGCTGATAGGACAGCAGCGAGCGGCGGATGACCTCGCCGGGGGCTGACAGCGTGGCGGCGCCGGCATTGGCCAAGCCGCTATTGCCGCCGCCGCGGGCGCCGACGGCAAGCGCGCCGGCGCCGAGAATGGTGGCGATGATCATCTGCGTCTGGGCGGTGGCGAGCTGCTGGCGCAGCTTGGCGAGGTGGCCGCCGGCGAGATGGCCGGTCTCATGCGCGAGAACGCCGATCAGCTGGTTCGGGTTCTCGGACTGCATGATCGCGCCGTAATTGACGAATATGCGGCGGCCGTCGGCGACGAATGCGTTGAACGACGCATCGTTGATGATGACCATCTGGATATTCTGCTTCTCGAGGCCCGCCGCGCGCAGGATCGGCCGCGTGTATTCACGCAGCAGCACCTCGGTCTCGGTGTCCCGCAGGATCGGCGGTCCCTTGCCCTGCTGCGCCGACGCGGAAGCGAGCGGCGCCAGCGCCATGGCCGCCGTGAGGGTTGCGGCAATCCCTCGAGACAATGTCTTGCGGAGCACGATGGGGAGCAACATCAGGCGATCTTTGCAATTGGCGCGGGGCTCGATACGGGCTATTGCCCACCAAACGGCGGAATGCGGCTCATCTGCGGCGAAAGATGCCCTCGGGGCACACGCCGACCCGTTCAGAGAGCGGGTCCGAACAGCCGGGGTCAATAGCAGATATCGATGGTGGATGCGACAGTGATACCGACATTGGAACAGCGGATCGCCGGTCTGACGGCGCCGTCCGCCCGCAGCAATGTTCCGCCGTTCATGGTGATGGACGTGATGGCTGCGGCCGAGCGGATCGAGGCCAATGGCGGCCAAGTCATCCACATGGAGGTCGGGCAGCCGGCCGCACCGGCTCCGCGAGCTGCGATTGCGGCCGCCCATACAGCGCTGGAGCAGGCGCGCATCGACTATACGTCTGCGCTCGGGATCTCGTCTCTCCGACAGCGAATCGCGCGACATTATCGTGAGACCTATGCTTGCGAGATCGATCCGGCGCGGATCGTGATTACCACCGGATCCTCGGCCGGGTTCATCCTGGCATTCCTGGCGATGTTCGAGCCCGGCGATCGCGTCGCGGTGACCGTGCCGGGCTATCCGCCGTACCGCCACATCCTGACGGCGCTGGGCTGCGAGCCTGTCCTGATCGAGACGACCGCCGAGAACCGCCATGCCCTGACCGGCGAGGCGCTGCTCGCGGCGCACCGCAAGACGCCGCTCAAAGGCGTGCTGGTGGCAAGTCCCGCCAATCCCACGGGGACCATGATGTCGCGCGAGGCGCTGGGTGGCGTCATCGCTGCCGCGCGCGATGCCGGCATCCGGTTCATGTCGGACGAGATCTATCACGGCCTCGACTACGCCTTTCCCGCCGTGACGGCGGCGCAGCTGTCGGATCAGGCGCTGATCATCAATTCGTTTTCCAAGTACTTCTGCATGACCGGCTGGCGGATCGGCTGGATGGTGGTGCCCGATGCGCTGGTTCGCCCGATCGAGCGTCTGCAGCAGAACCTCGCAATCTCGGTCCCGACCCTGTCACAGATCGCGGCGGAAGCAGCCTTCGACGGCCATGCCGAGATGGAAGCCATCAAGCACGGCTATCAGGAGAACCGCCGCATCCTGATCGAGGGCTTTCCGAGGGCGGGCCTGACCCGGTTTCTGCCCGCCGACGGCGCCTTCTACCTCTATGCCGACGTCTCCGATTTCACCAAGGACAGCTTCGACTTCGCCAAGCGCATGCTGGAGGAGACCCACGTCGCGGCCACGCCGGGCGTCGATTTCGACCCGATCCATGGCCGCAGCTTCGTGCGCTTTTCCTATGCGCGCTCGGCCGAGGACATGCAGGAAGCCGTGGCCCGGATCGCTCGCTGGCTCGGTTAGAGCAGGGCGCACGCCGTCCTTGCACCCTTCGTCGCCATTGACTCGGCCGCGACAATTTGCCTGAGGTGCGCCTCGCAAGGGCTGGGACACGAAGGCCCGATACATCGAAGATGGATGAGGCCAATGGCGGCAGCAACTGAGGCCGGGACGCGAGGCGTTCCGGCGCAAACGGGCAACAAGCCCTGGTACAGCGTTCTCTATGTCCAGGTTCTGATCGCGATCCTGATCGGTATCGTGGTCGGCTGGCTGTTTCCGAACCTGGCCACCAACGAATGGATCAAGGCGCTCGGCGACGGCTTCATCAAGCTGATCAAGATGGTGATCGCGCCGATCATCTTCTGCACCGTCGTATCGGGCATCGCCCATATCCAGAATGCGAGCAAGGTCGGCCGGGTCGGCGTCAAGGCGCTGGTCTATTTCGAGATCGTCTCGACCTTTGCCCTGATGCTCGGCCTGATCGTCGGCAATCTGGTTCCTATCGGCCACGGCCTCGCGGCCAAGCCGGATGCTGCGGCCGTCGCCAATTACGTCAAGCAGGCCGAGGCGCAGAAATCGGTCGATTTCGTCCTCAACATCATTCCGGACAGCGTCGTCGGCGCGCTCGCGCGCGGGGACATATTGCAGGTGCTGCTGTTCGCGATCCTGTTCGGCTTCGCGCTGATGGCATTGGGCGAGCGCGGCCACCGGCTTCGCGACGTGATCGACGACACCGCGCATGCGGTGTTCGGCGTCATCGCGATCGTCATGAAGGCGGCGCCCGTCGGTGCGTTCGGCG
Organism: Bradyrhizobium oligotrophicum S58; assembly: GCF_000344805.1. NCBI lineage: Bacteria > Pseudomonadati > Pseudomonadota > Alphaproteobacteria > Hyphomicrobiales > Nitrobacteraceae > Bradyrhizobium > Bradyrhizobium oligotrophicum. The sequence goes on from NC_020453.1 coordinate 4,175,809, forward strand.
CCATGGCCTATACGATCGGCAAGTTCGGTCCGGCGGCCCTCGGCAACCTGATCGGCCTGATTGTGCTGTTCTACGTCACAGCGGGGCTGTTCGTCGTGATCGTGCTCGGGCTGATCGCGCGTTTCGTCGGCTTCAGCATCTTCAAGTTCATCGCCTACATCAAGGACGAGCTGCTGATCGTGCTCGGCACGAGCTCCTCGGAGAGCGCGCTGCCGCAGCTGATGGAGAAGCTGGAGCGGCTCGGCTGCTCCAAGCCGGTGGTCGGACTGGTGGTGCCGACCGGTTACTCCTTCAACCTCGATGGCACCAACATCTACATGACCCTGGCGACGCTGTTCATCGCACAGGCGCTGGGCGTGGAGCTGTCGTTGACCCAGCAGGTCACGATTCTCATCGTCGCCATGCTGACCTCGAAGGGCGCCAGCGGCGTGACCGGCGCCGGCTTCATCACGCTGGCCGCGACCCTCTCGGTCGTGAACCCGGCGCTGGTGCCGGGCATGGCGATCGTGTTCTCGATCGACAAGTTCATGAGCGAGGTGCGTGCACTCACCAACATCACCGGCAACGGCATCGCCGCGGTGTTCGTGTCGTGGTGGGAAGGCGAGCTCGACCACGATCTCCTGCAGAGGCGGCTCAATCAGCAGATCGATCCCTCCGACGTCGAGACGGCGGTCACGACCGGTTGAGCGCGACGCGGCGACCGCGCCGGACCTCGCAGACTACGAGCGTCGCAGACAAAGAAAACGCTCGGCTGTTTGGCCGGGCGTTTTGCATTGGGTTTCCCGAGGTGGGCGTCCTGACGGGCGTCTTACTGCCCGCCACCGAACCGCCGTGACCACCAGCCGGCCCGGCGTGGGGCCTCGGGGGTCGTGGACTCCGTGGCTGCCGGCTCGTTCGCGGCGGGCTCCGAGGCCGGAGCGGTCGCAATGCTCTCGGCAACGTTCACGGCAGGAATCGCGCTCTCCGGCCTGGGTTCGCTCAGGAAGCTGACCTTCTCGCGAACGGTCGAACGTCGCGGAGTCTTCTCGGACTCGGTCCTGGGGGTCTCGGTCTCCTGCACGACGGGGTCCGGCGCAGACGGCTGCTGCGCTGCTGCGGGCAGGGCGGCAGTCGCGATCGCCGCGGGCTCATCGGTCTCGGCCGCGGTGCGCACCGGCGTTGCATGCTCAGCCGGCTGTTCGTCATGGCGCTCGCCGCCATTGCCATCGAAATCAGCCACAGCGGCTTCTGCCTCCGAGGCCGACGTCGGCGCGAGCTCGTCGCCGATCGAAGCCGCCAGACCATCTTCCGCGCCACCGCGCCGCCGACGGCCACCGCGGCGTCCGCGCCGACGGGGACGTCGCTCACCGGACGGATCGGATGATTCGCCCGGCGCGAAAGCAGGCTGTTCCTCTGCCTCGTCGTCCTCAGCTTCGGCTTCCTCTGCCGGCTGTTCGGCAGCAAGCTCCGGTGCAGCAGCTGACGATCCCTCAGTGCCTTCCGGCAGCGCGTTCTCGCGCGCCTCGCCACGGCCGCGACGGCGCCGGCGGCGCTTGCGGCGGGCGCCATCGCGCTCGCCTTCGCTGGCTTCAGCGGTCTCCTCCGACAGCCCTTCGGTTTCCTCGGTCTCGACCTCGGATTCGGTCTCGACGTCGAACACCTCGTCCTCGTCATAGATCTCTTCGGCCACCAGCGGCGGCGCCGACGCCTGCGCCACGAGCAGCGCCTTGGCGGCTTCGAGCGTGTGCACCTGCTCGCCGCGATCGATGATGAAGGATTGCTGTCCGCTCACGGTCGGATCGGCGATGACGGCGAGCGAAACCTTGAAGCTGTTCTCGAGGTCGCGCAGATGGCCGCGCTTGTGGTTGAGCACGTAGAGCGCCACTTCGGTGCGGGTGCGGACCACGAGGTTGTGGGTCGCGCCCTTCATCAGCGTCTCTTCGAGGCTGCGCAGCAGCTGCAGCGCCACCGAAGACACCGAGCGCACGTGGCCGGTGCCGCCGCAATGCGCGCACGGCTCGGTCGAGCTTTCCAGCACGCTGGCGCGGATGCGCTGGCGCGACATCTCCAGCAGGCCGAAATGCGAGATGCGGCCGACCTGGATGCGTGCGCGATCTTGCCGCAGGCAGTCCGACAGCTTGCGTTCGACGGAGCGGTTGTTGCGCTTCTCGTCCATGTCGATGAAGTCGATGACGATCAGCCCGGCGAGGTCGCGCAGCCGGAGCTGGCGCGCCACTTCCTCGGCGGCCTCCATATTGGTCTTGAGCGCGGTGTCCTCGATGTGATGCTCGCGCGTGGCGCGGCCGGAGTTCACGTCGATCGAGACCAGCGCCTCGGTCTGATTGAGCACGATGTAGCCGCCCGAACGCAGCTGCACGGTCGGCGAGAACATCGCGTCGAGCTGGCTCTCGACGCCCATGCGCGAGAACAGCGGCTGGCCGTCGCGATACTGCTTCACCGCCCGGACGTTGGTCGGCATCAGCATCTTCATGAAGTCGTGCGCCTCGCGGTAACCGGCTTCGCCGGCCACCAGGATCTCGTCGATCTCCTTGTTGTAGAGGTCGCGCAGCGAGCGCTTGATCAGCGAGCCTTCCTCGTAGACCAGGGTCGGGGCCTGCGACTTCAAGGTCATGTCGCGGACCGTCTCCCACAGCCGCAGCAGATATTCGAAATCGCGCTTGATCTCGGGCTTGGTGCGGTTGGCGCCGGCGGTGCGCAGGATCACACCCATGCCCTCGGGCACGTCGAGGTCCTGCACCACTTCCTTCAGGCGCGAGCGGTCCTGCGCCGAGGTGATCTTGCGGCTGATGCCGCCGCCGCGGGCCGTATTCGGCATCAGCACGGCGTAGCGGCCGGCCAGCGACAGGTAGGTCGTCAGCGCTGCGCCCTTGTTGCCGCGCTCTTCCTTCACGACCTGGACCAGCATCACCTGACGGCGCTTGATGACCTCCTGGATCTTGTACTGGCGGCGCGGCCGGAAGGTGCGCTCCGGCACCTCCTCGAGCACGTCGTCGCCACCGACGGATTCGACGACCTCTTCCTCGATCTCATCGCCGTCGTCCTCGTCGTCCTCATGGTCGTCGGACGCGGCTTCGGCGCCGTTCTCATCACCGGGCACGATCGTGACGTCGCTGCTTTCACGCTCGCCCACGGGAGCGATGTCGGCGACGTCATCGTCGTGGTCGTGCTCGTCGTGATCATGCTCATCATGATCATGTTCGTCGTGATCATGTTCGTCGTGATCATGGTCCTCATGATCGTGCTCATCATGACCGTGGGTCTCATGGTCATGCTCGTCGTCATGGTCGTGTTCTGCGACTGCGGGTTCTGCCACCTCGGCAGCCGGGGCGTCGCTGGCCGGAGCGACTGCAGCCTCTGCAACTTCGCTGGCCGGCTGTTCCGCTGCCGCGCCGTGGCCAGCTACGGCATCATGATGCTCGTCCGCATGGTCGCGCGATTCGTCCGCCGCGCCCTGGGAGAGCTCGCTCGTCGTCTCGTGGCCGAGGGATTCGGCCGGTGCCTCGGAGAAGCCCTGCGCCTCGGCGTGATCGGCTGCGTCGGCATGCGGCTGATCGTAGGCGTGCTGCTCGTGGCCGGCGTCATGGCCCTCGGCATGAGCGGCCTGGTTGCCGTCGACGGCCTCGACGATCTCGCTCTGCACGCGCTCGCCGCTGCCGCGGCGCCGCGAGCTGCGGTGCCGGTTGCGCCGGCGATTGGAGCGGTTCTCGCTCTCTTCCTCGGCCTCGCGGTGCGCGCGCTCCTCGGCTTCGATCAGCGCCTGCCGGTCGGCGACCGGGATCTGGTAATAGTCGGGATGGATTTCGCTGAACGCCAGGAAGCCATGGCGATTGCCGCCATACTCGACGAAGGCGGCCTGTAGCGAGGGTTCAACGCGGGTGACCTTCGCCAGGTAGATGTTGCCCCGGAGTTGCTTGCGTTGGGCAGTTTCGAAATCAAATTCCTCGACGCGGTTGCCGCGGACGACAACGACCCGGGTCTCTTCCGGGTGGGTAGCATCGATCAACATCTTGTTGGGCATATTGGAACTCTTGGAGGCGACGGACGCGGTTAGCCGCGAGCGCGTGGCGCGCTGTCGGATGACGCGACGGTCCACCTGATTCGGGGGTGAGGGGAAGGCCTAAACGCAGCTGGTCGCGCCGTACCAACCCTGGTGCCGGCGGGGCGATCGGTCGAGCGGGGGTCTGGCCCCGCATCGGCGCGGATCGTCCGCTGGTCATGGTTGGCAACTCAGTCTGGCGCATCAAGCGTCGGCCCGTCTGGAATAAGTGGGCGGCAGCGGGTGCCGCCTTTGTCTCTTGCCGAAGGCCAGATTGCGCCGAAACGCTTGCCCTGGGATTAAATACCCACCCCGTCAGGAGTGTGGTATCAGGCTACGCCGTGTCTGGCCTGGTGCCCGGGCGGTCTTAGCGAGGAGGTGCCCAAGAACGGACGCCACTCGGCTCGTGACCGGCTCTCCGTTGCGGCCGCGCGGGATCGCGCAGGCTTGGTGGAGCGTCGGAAAGGCGCTGGAATCTCCGTAAAGATCGAGGAACCCGATCACGAAGCTTCCGGCGTTTCACCGGGAGGTTGAACGCGACACAACCGGCAGTAAGGAATAGCCTTCAGCACTTCGTACATACGAGGAATGGTCAGGCCGCGCAAGCGAAGCGTCGCGGAACCGCAACAATCGGTGGCCTTTAACGAAAATGACAAAATTAGGCGGTTAACCCTAGGAATGGTTGGGTTAAGACGGTCCCGCGGAGGCACGGAATTGGCAGCTGGCCGGGCAAATTACCTTTCTTACCTTTCTGCGCTGGGATGCGTGGCGCTGTGCGTCACGCAAATGTTATGCGCGCCCGTGCACGCCCAGAACGGTCCGATCGGCCAGGTGCCGCCTGCGGTCGTCGGCCCGGGTTTTCCGATTGCCTCCGATGCACGGCTCGCCGGTGATTCTCGCCAGACCCGTTTCGTGCTCGATCTCGACAAGACGGTGCCGTTTCGGGCGTTCCTGCTCAGCGAACCGTACCGCGTCGTCGTCGATCTGCCCCAGGTCAGCTTCCATCTGCCGACGGGGGCCGGAACCAGCGGCCGCGGATTGGTCAAGGCGTTTCGCTACGGGCTGGTGATGCCGGGTGGCTCCCGCATCGTGTTCGATCTCACCGGTCCGGCCCGAATCGCCAATTCCACCGTCCTCGATGCCGCCAATGGCCAGCCGCCGCGGCTGGTGCTGGAACTCGAGGAGATCGACGAGGCGACCTTCGCCCGCTCGGTGGGGATCGACAACCGTGCCCCCTCCAGGTCGGCCGATTCGACCGGGCAGGTCGCCGGTCCGGGAGGTGTTGCGCCCCCGGCCGTCAGGCCGCCGCCGACCACGGTCGCCATCGCCGCGCCCCCGTCCGGCGGGCCGCCGGACACTCGCCCTGTGATCGTGATCGACCCCGGCCACGGCGGCGTCGACTATGGCACCCAGGGCGGCGAGGTACCGGAGAAGAACCTCGTGCTCGCCTTCGGCCAGGCGCTGCGGGATCGGCTGGAACGGTCGGGGAAATTCCGTGTGGTCATGACCCGCGATGACGACACCTTCATCCCGCTCGGCGACCGCGTGCGCATCGCGCAGAAGCAGTCGGCGGCGCTGTTCGTGTCGATCCATGCCGATGCGCTGCCGCGGGGCGAGGGCGACGCCCAGGGTGCCACCATCTATACACTGGCGGACAAGGCGTCCGACGTCGAAGCGGAGCGGCTGGCGGAGGCGGAAAACCGCGCCGACCAGATCGGCGGCGTCAATCTGACCGAAGAGCCGGCTGACGTCGCTGATATCCTGTTCGACCTGGCCAGGCGGGAAACGCGCACATTTTCCAACAGGTTTGCGCGTCTGCTGATGAACGACATGAAGAGCGCGGTGCATATGCACAAGCGGCCGTTGAAATCGGCCGGATTCCGTGTGCTCAAGGCTCCGGACGTGCCATCGGTGCTGGTCGAGCTCGGCTATGTCTCGAACAAGGGCGACATGGGGAACCTGGTCTCCGACTCCTGGCGGTCGCGCACGGCGGACGCGATGGCGCGGGCGATCGACGCCTTTCTGGCCAAGCGGGTCGCCAATGCCGGCGGCGAGCGGCCGGAGAAGCCCGCGCCGGCACGGGCAAAGCCCTAGTTTGGCCACAGCAACATCCGTATAAACGTGCTGCGAGGCACCAGGAATCAGTGAGGATTCCATCTCGGCAGACTTGTGATAGGCTTGACCGCTGATAGGCTCGACCATGCGGTTCTCTGGCATGGGTCACGCGGCATTGCAGCCGACCGCGTGATTTTGACGGCAGCGTCTTCGAGGCGCGCCGCGTCCGGGCCGAGAGATGAACAAGAGTTGGAACGGATATTCGCCGATGCGCTTTATGGTGCGGTTTTTGGGCTTCCTGTTCGCGGCCGGTACCGTTGTGTTCCTCGTGGGTGTGGCCGCCGCGGCTGGCCTGATCTGGCATTTCTCCAAGGACCTGCCCGACTATTCCCAGCTGCAGGACTACGAGCCGCCGGTCATGACGCGCGTTCACGCCGTCGACGGTTCCCTGGTCGGTGAATATGCCCGGGAACGCCGGCTGTACCTGCCGATCCAGGCGGTTCCGAAGCTCGTGATCAATGCGTTCCTCGCCGCTGAGGACAAGAATTTCTACGAGCATGGCGGCATCGATTTCACCGGCATGGCCCGTGCCGCCGTGGTCTACGCCCAGAACTTCGGCTCGAACCGGCGTCCGCAGGGCGCCTCGACCATCACGCAGCAGGTCGCCAAGAACTTCCTGCTGACCAACGAGGTGTCGTTCGCCCGCAAGATCAAGGAAGCATTGCTAGCGATGCGCATCGAGCGCACCTATTCGAAGGACAAGATTCTCGAGCTGTATCTGAACGAGATCTATCTCGGATCCGGCGCCTACGGCATCGCCGCGGCCTCGCTGGTCTATTTCGACAAGTCGGTCAACGAGCTCACCGTGGCGGAGGCGTCCTATCTGGCGGCGCTGCCGAAGATGCCGGGCAGCCTGCATCCGATCCGCAACCGCGATCGCGCCATCGAGCGCCGCAACTACGTGGTCGATCGCCTGCTGGAGAACGGCTGGATCAAACAGGCCGATGCCGACAAGGCGCGCAAGGACCCGCTGACGATCGCGAGCCGCAACACCGGGGCTCACATCTTCGCGGGTGAATATTTCGCCGAGGAAGTGCGTCGCGACATCTTCGAGCGCTATGGCGAGAAGAAGCTCTACGAGGGCGGGCTGTCGGTGCGCACGACGCTCGACCCGAAGGTCCAGGTCATGGCGCGCAAGGCCATGGTCGCCGGGCTCGTGCGCTACGACCAGGAGCAGGGCTATCGCGGCGCTGTCTCCAAGCTCGACACGTCCGGAGACTGGGGCGTCAAGCTCGCCGACATCAAGTCGCTCTCCGACATCTCGCCGTGGCGGATGGCCGTGGTGCTCGAGACCAGCGACCAATCCGCCCGCATCGGCTTCCAGCCGCCGCGCGAGCTCGGCGGCGCCGTCAGCAAGGAGCGTCAGACCGGCCTGATCACGCTCGACGGCGTGAAATGGGCCCGCGCCGCGACCGGAAATGGCCGCGGCAAGGTGCCGACGTCGGTCGCCCAGGTGCTGCAGCCCGGCGACGTGATCTATGCCGATCCGCTGTTCAAGGAAGGCAATCCTGTCGAAGGCCAGTATCGGCTCGAGCAGCTGCCCGAAGTGTCCGGCGCGATGGTCGCGATGGATCCGAACACCGGGCGCGTGCTCGCGATGGTCGGCGGCTTCTCGTTCGACCAGAGCCAGTTCAACCGTGCCACGCAGGCCTACCGGCAGCCTGGATCGTCGTTCAAGCCGATCGTGTATTCGTCGGCGCTCGACAACGGCTATACGCCGTCGACTCAGGTCGTCGACGCGCCGATCGAGATCGACCAGGGGCAGGGCGGTCAGGTGTGGCGTCCGGAGAACTTCTCGAACGGCAAGTATCTCGGCCCGACGACGCTTCGCAACGCGCTGCGGCTGTCGTTGAACACCGTGACCGTGCGGCTGGCGCAGGACGTCGGCATGCCGCTGATCTCGGAATACGCCAAGCGGTTCGGCGTTTATGACGAGCTGCCGAATTACCTCTCTTACGCGCTCGGCGCGGGCGAGACCACGGCGATGCGCATGGTCACGGCCTATTCGATGATCGCCAATGGCGGCCGCCGGGTGAAGCCGACGCTGATAGATCGTATCCAGGACCGCTACGGTCACACCATCTTCAAGCATGATGCCCGCGAATGCCGCGGCTGCGAGGCACCGGACGGCTGGAAGAACCAGACCGAGCCGCAGCTCGTCGACCGCCGCGAGCAGGTGCTGGACACGATGACGGCCTACCAGATCACCTCGATGCTCGAGGGCGTGGTGCAGGCGGGTACGGCGACCGTGCTCAAGGAGGTCGGCAAGCCGATCGCCGGCAAGACCGGCACCACCAACGAGGCCAAGGATGCGTGGTTCGTCGGCTTCTCGCCGGACCTCGCGGTCGCGATCTACATGGGCTACGACAAGCCGCGGCCGCTCGGCAAAGGCAATGCTGCGACCGGCGGCCATCTGGCCGCGCCGATCGCGAAGGACTTCATGAAGCTGGCGCTGGCCGACAAGCCGGCCACGCCCTTCAAGATCCCGGCCGGCATCAAGCTGGTGCGCGTCGATTCCAAGACCGGCATGCGCGCGAGCCCAGGCGACGGCGGCCGCACGATCATGGAAGCGTTCAAGCCCGGCACGGCGCCCCCCGACAACTACTCGGTCATTGGCGTCGCCGATGCCGATGGGCGCATATCGCCATCCCAGAGCGGCGGCCAGCCTGACGCCGGCAGCTTCATCATCCGTCCCGGCACGGGAAGCCTCTATTAGGCTCAGGCCGGCGAAACTGGTGACGGCGCGGCGCGGGGTGATTGCGCTTTGCGCCGTGCGCCGCTACATCCCTGCCAGACCTGACGCTGCGGCGTTTTCAGCCGCAGCCTGAAGAGAGCGACATGCGCGCCGAAATCGAGAAAATCGTAGAAGAGATCAAGCAGTCGGTCGGGCTGCTGAGGAGGCATCTTTGACGTCGAGACATCGACGGCAAGGCTGGCGGAGCTGAACAAGCTCGCCGAAGATCCCAACCTCTGGAACGATCCCCAAAAAGCTCAGCGGCTGATGCAGGAGCGGACCTCGCTGGAGGATTCGCTGACCGGCATCGGCAAGGTCGAACGTGAGCTCAGCGACAATATCGAGATGATCGAGCTCGGCGAGGCCGAGAACGATTCCGGTGTGGTCACCGAGGCCGAGCATGCACTCAAGGAGCTGAAGAAGGAGGTCGCGCGGCGCGAGCTCGAGGCGCTGCTGTCGGGCGAGGCCGACAAGTTCGACACCTATCTCGAGGTTCACGCTGGTGCTGGCGGCACCGAGAGCCAGGACTGGGCGCAGATGCTGCTGCGCATGTACGCCCGCTGGGCCGAGAAGCACGGTTTCAAGATCGAGTATCTCGAAGAATCACTCGGCGAAGAGGCGGGCATCAAGTCGGCGACCATCCAGATCTCCGGGCATAACGCCTATGGCTGGCTGAAGACGGAAGCCGGCGTGCATCGCCTGGTCCGCATCTCGCCGTTCGATTCGAATGCCAGGCGCCACACCTCGTTCTCTTCGGTGCAGATCTTCCCGGTCATCGACGACAGCATCAAGATCGACATCAAGGAGTCCGACGTCCGCGTTGACACCATGCGCTCCGGTGGCGCCGGCGGCCAGCACGTCAACAAGACCGAATCGGCGGTGCGGCTGACGCACATCCCAACGGGCGTTGCCGTGGTCTGTCAGGCCGGCCGGTCGCAGCACAAGAACCGCGCCCAGGCCTGGGACATGCTGCGCGCACGTCTCTATGAGATCGAGCTGAAGAAGCGCGAGGAGAAGGCGGCGGCCGATCAGGCGGCCAAGACCGAGATCGGTTGGGGCCACCAGATCCGCTCCTACGTGCTGCAGCCGTATCAGATGGTGAAGGATCTGCGCACCGGCGTGCAGACGTCCGACACTTCGGGCGTACTCGACGGCGATCTCGACGAGTTCATGGCGGCGACCTTGGCGCAGCGCGCGTTCGGCACGACACCGGGTGCTGCGATCGAGGACGTGGATTGAGCGTGGCGCGCGTCGCCTTCATCGGGCTCGGGCGGATGGGCCACGGCATGGCCGGTCGTTACCTCGATGCTGGTTATTCCGTAGCAGTCTGGAATCGCAGCCGGGCCAAGGCCGATGATCTGATCGCGCGTGGGGCGCGCTGGTCGACCTCGCCGGCCGATGCGGCCATCGATGCCGACGCCGTCGTCACGATGGTGGCTGATGACGACGCCTCGCGCGCGGTTTGGCTCGGGCCGGATGGTGCCGCGGCCACCATGCGCGTCGGTACGATCGCGATCGAATGCTCGACCGTGTCGCGCGACCATGCGCTGCGGCTGTCGCGCGAGCTGAATGCGCGCGGTGTGATCTACCTCGACTGCCCGGTGACCGGGCTGCCCGACGCGGCCGCGAGCGGCAAGCTGACCTTGCTGGTCGGGGCCGACGCTGCCGATCTCGAACGGGCGCGGCCGTATCTCACGCCGATCGGTTCGACGATTCGCCATTTCGGGCCGGTGGGCGCGGGCACCGTCTACAAGCTGATCAACAACCTGCTTGGCGCGATGCAGATCGCGGGACTCGCGGAAGGGCTCGCGATCGCCGAGCAGGCCGGGCTCGACATGAACCTCGTGCTGGAGGCGATCCAGGGCGGCGTCGTAGCGAGCCCGCAGGTTCTGCGCCACGCACCGCGCATGATTGCGCGCAATTTCGCCGATGCAAGCTTCACCGCGGCGCTCCGTCACAAGGACGCAGCGTATACGCTGCAGCTCGCCGAGCAACTGCTTGGTGAGCGTCCTGTCATGGCCCAGGCGGCCGTCGATGCCTATGCGCGTGCGAAGGCCGCGATGCCGGACGAGGACGAAGGCCGCATGATCGAGCTGGTCTCGCGGCCGAAAGCCACGTCGTAGAGCTCCACATCTGCGCCGACGGAAAACGGGTGGACGGTGTCACGCTCCGTCTGCAACGTCCGTGCGGAAATCCAACGGCGGTTTGCGGCAAATGACATCCCCGAACGACAGGATGGACGCGCGGGATTGGTCGCTGCTCGGGCTGCTGTCGCTGCTCTGGAGCGGCTCGTTCATCTTCAACGGCCTGGCCTTGAAGGAGCTGCCGCCATTGACGCTGGTGCTGCTGCGCATCGTGCTGGCGGCCGCGATCCTGCTGCCGGTGCTGCGCTTGCGCGGGCTCGGCTTTCCCAAGGGGATTGCCGGCTGGCGTCCGTTCTTTGCCGTCGCGCTGTTCAACAATGTCGTGCCGTTCTGTCTGATCGTGATCGGCCAGACATTCATCACCTCCGGTCTCGCCTCCGTCCTCAACGCCACCACGCCGCTGTTCACGATTCTGGTGATGGCCTTGGCCGGGGAGGAAAGGCTGTCTGCACGGCGCACGGCCGGTCTGGTCGTGGGCCTCGTCGGCGTCGTGATCCTGCGAGGCGGCGCGTCGCTTGATGGCTACGGCGTTCTGTTCGGTCTTGGCGCATCGCTCAGCTATGGCGTCGCGGCGCTGCTGGTGCGCCGCCATCTTGCCCATTCCCCGCCGCTTGCGACCGCTACGTTCCAGCTCACGGCCTCGAGCGTGATGATGCTGGTCATCTCAAGTGTGGTCGACCAGCCCTGGCGCCTGCAGATGCCAGGATTGCAGACCTGGCTCGCAGTCATAAGCCTTGCGGCGCTGTCGACGGCGTTCGCCTACATCGTGTTCTTCCAGGTCCTGCGCCGCTCCGGCGCGACCAATGTGACCTTGGTGACGTTGCTGATCCCGCTGACGACGATCTTCCTCGGGTCGCTCGTGCTCGGCGAAAGCATCTCGTTGCGGGAGATCTATGGGGCGCTGGTGATCGGAAGTGCGCTGCTGGTGATCGACGGGCGCATCTTCAACGTCATTCGCTTTTCACCGCGACCGTCCTGACCGTCCCGCGAAGGGCGCAGCTACTTCGTGCCGAACATGCGGTCGCCAGCGTCGCCGAGACCGGGCACGATGTAGGCGTGATCATTGAGCCGCTCGTCGATCGCCGCGGTCCAGATCGGAATGTCCGGATGCTCCTTCTCGAACTGCGCGATTCCTTCCGGCGCGGCCAGCAGGCAGACGAAGCGGATGTCGCGCGCGCCGCGCGCCTTGAGCAGCTCGGCCGCGGCGCAGGCGGAGTTGCCGGTCGCCAGCATCGGATCCATCAGGATCACGGTGCGGTCGGTCAGGTCCTGCGGCGCCTTGAAATAATACTCGACCGCCTGCAGCGTTTTGGGATCGCGGTAGAGCCCGATATGGGCGATGCGCGCTGACGGCATCAGCGCCAGCATGCCGTCGAGGAAGCCGACGCCAGCGCGCAGGATCGGCGCCAGGGTCAGCTTTTTGCCGGCGATCTTCGGCGCCTTCATCGGCGCAATCGGCGTCTCGATGTCGACCAGCTCGAGCGGCAGGTCGCGCGTGACCTCATAGGCCAGCAGCATGCCGATCTCGTTCAGGAGCTCGCGGAAGCCCTTGGTCGAGCGGTCGCGCTCGCGCATCAGCGAGAGCTTGTGTTGCACCAGCGGGTGATCGACGACGTGAACTTGGCTGTTTGTCATGGCCCTGGCCTAACGGGATCTCGAGCTTCGTTTCATAGAGGTCGCAGGGCGAATGCGCATCACGGCAGCACCTCGCGGCGATCGGCGAGCATCGCCTCGGCCTCGCTGCGGCGTGCCGTCAAGAGACCGGCGCTTGCGTCCTGGATCAGGTTGAGCAGCACCTGTGCATCGCTGAGCCGCGGCACCGTCACGTAGTCGGCGCCGGCGTCGTAGAGGTCGTTGACGTCGGCGAGCAGGTCGGCGGTGGCGACGATCTTGGCGGTTGCATTGATGCTGCGGACATGGCGCACCAGCTTCTCGTTGTTGGCGCCCTTGAGCAGCGAATCCGGGATGCTCAGGATGATCAGCTCGGCCTGGCCGACCCCGGCGTGGACCAGCGTATCGACGTTGCTGATGTCGCCATAGGTCACCTGGATGCCGCGATCGGACAGGGTGCGGAATACGACGGGATTGAAATCGACCACGCCGATCTGCTCCAGCAGCGCCGGCTGGTTGCGCTCGATTTCGCTGAGCAGCGCACTGGCGGTGCGGAAAAAGCCCAGGAGCACGATCGGCCGTGCGGCGCCATGGCCGCCGTCGTGGCCGGCTTCGCCGTCCTTGCTGGCGTCGAGGTCGCGCAGGCCGGCGCGCTTCAACAGCGGAATGCTCCGGCGCACGATCGGATCGGAGCGCACGATGACGAAGGTCGAGAGCACCGCGAGCAGCACGAACGCAAAGGACGCTGCGCTCGACGTGCCCGCCTTGAGATGACCGGCGGCGGCGCCGGTCTGGATCACCACCAGCGAGAACTCGCTGATCTGGGCGAGGTTGAGCGCCGGCAGCAGGCTCGCGCGCAGGCCCTGCCGCATCATGTAGAGCGGCGTAAAGGTGGTCACGAGCCGGCTCGCCACCGTGAACAGCGCAATCACCAGCGCCAGCCCCACCACGGACAGCGTCGGGATCGGGATGGTCATGCCGAGCGCGACGAAGAACAGCGTGATGAAGAAATCGCGCAAGGTGGTGACCTTGGCGGTGACGTCGAGCGCGTAAGGAAAGGTGGAGAGCGAGACGCCGGCGATCAGGGAGCCCATTTCGCGCGACAAATGCAGCCGCTCGGCGATCTCGCCGATCAGGAAGCACCAGGCGAGCGCACCGAGCAGGATCAGCTCAGGGGTGCGCGCGATGCGGTGGAACAGCGTCGGCAGCACGTAGCGGCTGAGGAGGAGCGCGATTGCGACCAGCGCGCCGGCGCGGGCGAACGACAGCAGGATGACACCGACATGGAGATCGTCGAGGCTCGGCTGCACCGCCAGGAACAGGATTGCGAACACGTCCTGGAGAACCAGCACGCCGAGCGTGATGCGGCCGGGCAGGGTATCGAGCTCGCGCTTCTCGTACAGCACCTTGACGATGATGACGGTCGAGGACAGCGCACAGGCGACGCAGAGATAGAGCGCGTCATAGCTTTCCGCGCCCATCCGCATGCCGATCGCGACGAAAAACAGGATGCCGAGCGCAGCACCGCCGAGCAGTTGGACCCCGCCGGCGATCAGAATCACCGGACCGGCCCGGATGATCTTCTTGAGGTCGATCTCGAGCCCGATCATGAACAGCATGAAGATCAGGCCGAGCTCGGAGATCACCGAGATCGATTCCTGGGACTTGACCCAGCCGGTGCCGAAGGGGCCAATGGCGAAGCCCGCGACTAGATATGCGAGAATCGAGGGCTGGCGCCATCTATGCGCCGCCAGTCCAAGCACCCACGCAAACAGGATGCAGAGCGTGATATCGCCGATCAGTTCATGCATGAAGCAACCCCCGGGGCGGCAATTTATGTCGCGCCGCCGCGCAAGGAAACCCGCAATCTGTCACATCGGCACCGCCGTCCTCGCGCTGCTGCTCGGTGTCGTGGCCCATAGCCTGCAGGCCCAGGCTGCCGACGGCATCAGCACGACTTTCGCGGGCTCGCTGACCCCGGTTCCGGCGGAGGCGGCCTCGATCACCGGCGCGATCTATGTCCCCGTCTATTCCAGCGTCGCGATGACGCCCGGGAGGATCCAGGCCGACTTCTCGGTGACCTTGAGCATCCACAATGCGTCCGGGCAACGGCCGCTGATCATCCGGCGCATCGACTATTACGACACGGCCGGCGCGCTGGTCGAGGCTCACTTGCGCGAGCCCGTTGCGCTGAAGCCGTTTGCCACCATCGAGATCTTCGTGCCGACCAAGGATACGCGCGGCGGCACCGGCGCCAATTTCGTCGTCGACTGGGCGGCGACCGGTGAGATCGCCGAGCCCGTGGTCGAGGCGCTGATGGTCGGCGGCATCGGCGCCGGCCATTACGCCTTCATCAGCCAGGGCCGCCCGATCCGGCTGACCGGGCGGTGAACGGACGGCGGATCACGCCGCGCGCACGTTGCTCAGGAACCTGTTGACCTCCTGCCGCAGCCGGTCGCTCTCCTGCGACAGCGACTGCGCCGCCGACAGCACGCCGCCCGACGCGGAGCCGGTCTGCGAGGCGCCGCGCTGGACGTCGACGATGTTGGTATTGACCTCGTTCGTGCCGCGCGAGGCCTCCTGGATGTTGCGCGAGATTTCCTGCGTTGCCGCGCCCTGCTGCTCGACGGCGGCGGCGATGGTCGAGGAGATTTCCGCCAGCCGCTCGATCGTCGTGCTGATCTCCTTGATGGCCGTCACCGAATCCTGCGTCGCCGCCTGGATGCCCGAGATCTGCTGCGCGATCTCGCCGGTCGCCTTCGAGGTCTGCTCGGCAAGCGCCTTGACCTCGGATGCGACCACCGCGAAGCCGCGGCCGGCATCGCCGGCGCGGGCCGCCTCGATGGTGGCATTCAGCGCCAGCAGGTTGGTCTGGCCGGCGATGGTGTTGATGAGCTCGACGACGTCGCCGATCCGCGCCGCCGCCTTCGACAGCTCGTTGACGCGATCATTGGTGGTGCGGGCCTGGTCGACGGCGCCGGTGGCGATCCGCGCCGATTCCTGCACCTGCCGGCTGATCTCGGTCACCGACGAAGTCAGCTCCTCGGTGGCCGACGCCACCGACTGCACGTTCGTCGAGGCCTGTTCGGATGCTGCGGCCACGGTGGTGGCCAGCTCCTGCGAGCGCGTCGCGTTCGACGACAGCGTGCCGGCGGACGTCTCGAGCTGGGACGAGGCCGTCGAAACCGTCTGCACGATGCCGCCGATCGCGCCCTCGAACTCGCTGGCGAGCTTGCTCATCTCGGCCTTGCGCTTGATCTCGCCGGCACGCTGGACTGCCTTCACTTCCTCGCTGTTGAAGCGGACGATGGCTTGCACGGTCTGCAGGTTGCGCAGCGCCTCGCCGATCTCGTCGTCGCGCTCCACCGGAATGCGGTTGTCGAGCTTGCCCGCGGTGATGTTCTGCATCGCGTCGTTGAGGATCTTCATCGGCCGCAGCACCGCGCGGATGCTCTGCACGCTCAGCAAGGTGCCGATCCCAAGACCGGCCAGGATCATCACTGATACGAGCGCAAGCACGGCGTGGTACTGGCTTTCGGCGTCCTCGTGGAGCGCCTTGGCTTCCTTGACCTGGATCGCGACGAGCTTGTCGAGCTCATGCTTTGCGTCCACGAACAGATCGTGGCCTTTGGTCGCGATATGCTGGCTCGCTTCGTCGAACTTGCGCTGCTGGAGCATGGCCAGCGCCGGCCTGATGCCTTCCTCGAGATAGGCCTTGCGCCTGATCGCGTAGGCATCAGCCACGGCCTTCTCCTCCGGCGTCAGGTAGCTCGCCATGTAGTCGGCCCAGAGCTTCGATATTCTGGCACTGTTCTCGTCCACCACGGCACCGATGCCGTCGATGGACTTTCCAGCCTTGCCGTTTGCCGCCGCCGCCTGTTGCGACGACATGTTCTGCAGCGTGCGGTCGTTGATCTCGAACAGCTGCGAGAGCGGAATCGTGCGATCCTCGTACATCGACTTCATGCTGATGTTGCTGGCGCGGGTCGACAGCAGGCCGGCCGCGCCGATGGTCAGCATGAACACGGCCAGCAGCGCAACCAGGGTCGTCAGGCGCGCCCTCAGCGTTCCCGTGAAGAACGACAGCCGGTCGAACACCGAGCGGCGGCGGATGATGCCGGCGCTGATCGTATAGTCCTGAGCCTTGTTCTGGTTGAGAAGCCCATAGACCTTCTCGGCCTCGGCGCGCTGCTCGGCCGGGAGCTTGGTGCGGATCGACGTGTAACCCGTGATCTCGCCGTTCTCGCGAATGGGCGAGGCGCTCGCCTGCACCCAATAGAAGTCACCGTTCTTGCGACGGTTCTTGACCGCGCCGGCCCACGGTTTGCCTTGCTTCAGCGTGTCCCAGAGATTTGCGAACGCCGCCGGCGGCATGTCCGGGTGGCGGATGATGTTGTGCGGCTGGCCCATGAGCTCGTCGGGGGTAAAGCCCGCGGCATCGACGAACTGGTCGTTGAAATAGGTCAGCTTGCCCTTCAGATCCGTGCGCGAGACGATCAGCGTCTCGTCGGTGATCGGGTATTCGGTGTTCGTGATGGGCAGGTTTTTGCGCACGGTGTGAGCTCCAGCTGTCCCGCTCGAATACGGATATTGAATACGGCATCGGGACCAGCCCAACAGGCCGCGAAACGTTAAAGGTTGCGTAAAATCTAGGCACCGTAAGATTACGCGTTGTGCACCGTGGTTCTGATACCGGCGGGCGCTGTGCTGGTACCGAAGCATCTGATTAGACGTGCAGAAATGCGCCCCGCGGCGCGCCAGCGCTTTCGGCGGCGACCCTCGAGAAATGAGGGTGCAGGGAATGCCGGGTGAAGGCCTCACCCATGGCCCGCCTGCGTAAAAAATGCAGGCGGCAGGTACCACAGGTGCAGCCGATCAACCGGCATCCCCTGCGCGATAGTTTTACGGCTTATACGCGATCTCCCCGGGGACCGGGCTTTCTTGCCCCCGTCATCCGCGCCATGCGTTGGCACCGGCACGAACTTGACGCCAGCATCGGGGCGCCAGGACCACGCGACTTCACCGTCCGCAAGCCGCCATGCCCGTCGTGCATCGCAGCCCACGTCCACCGCATCCCGCCCCAACGTCCGTGACGACGCGTACGCCCCTCGCAACGAGGCGGGATGGGCGGATCATACATGAATTCTGGAAAAGCGAAAGAGGAAAGTTGTTGCAGGACTGGATCAAGTGATGCCGTTGAGTGCGCGGGCCAAATCGCTTGGACGCAGCGATTTGACGCGCGCGATGGTCGCGATGAGCTGTCCGCGCTTGTCAGATCTTTCTAGCCGCTCACGATCCCGCAGCCGCGAAACGCTGCGCCGGTTGTTGGCGTCTTTGATGCGGACGGCGCGGACGGCGTGTCGTGGCAGCAAGCCCGATGGCGAACGAGCCGGTTGGCGTGCTGGGCGCAGGTCCTCCGGTTGGGGCATCATGGCGTTCCGGCGCGCATGATGATATGAGCGGTCCCGACTATCCTGCTGCCGGAGCCGTCGTCTCCGTGTTCGCCACGACCAGGGACGAACCTAGGCATGACCATCGTGAGCGGCAAAGGATTGTTCTGGGCGGCTGGCGTCTTTGCGACGCTGGCGGCGGTTGTTCTGTTGATCGCCCTTGTGCCCGGCATCGATCTCGGCGGCTCGATCTTCAACCGCGGCCAGCCCACGATCAGCCAGGACGGGGCTGCGCGACCGAGCGGCGCGTCGGAGCAGGGCACGGCGGACAAGGCTGGTTCGACTCAAGCCACGGCTGCGCTCGCGACCGCACAGCAGCAGGCCAACAGTCTGGCCGCGCTGTTGGCGCCGGTCACGACGCCGGCTCCGGACGGCGATGGGCCGTCGTTCGACGTGGTCAACGTGGAGCCCTCGGGCGAGACCGTCGTTGCCGGCCGGGCTGCGCCCGGTGCGACCGTCGAGCTGCTGCGCAACGGCGAGCCGCATGACACGGTCGTTGCCGATCAATCAGGACAGTTCTCCATGGTTCCGCGCCCGCTGCCTGCCGGTGCCTCCGACCTGACCCTGCGGGCCCGGCGGCCGGACGGCCGCGAGCTGACATCCAAGCAGAGCGTCGCTGTCATGGTGGAGGCCGGCAAGCGGCCGCCGACCGTCGCGTTGCTGACGCCGGACCAGCCGACCCGCGTGCTGTCGAAGCCCGGTGCATCGTCGCCCCAGGCCGTTGCCATTGACGCGGTCGACATCGAGCCGAACGGACTTCTGCGCGTCAGCGGCCGCGCGCGGCCCGGCGCGACGGTGCGGCTCTATCTCAACGACCGCCTCGTCAGCTCGGCCATCGCCGGTGCCGACGGACGTCTCACCGCGACCATCAAGGATGTGGCCTGGTCAGCCAAGGACCGGCTGCGGCTCGATGAGGTGGATGCTGCATCCGGCACCGTTCTGGCCCGCGCGGAGGTGCCCTTGAATGGTCCTGACGATGCGACCACGGCATCAGTGGCGACACGCGCGGCGGCGGCCGGGCAGGGGACCGGCGCTGCCGGCCCCCGCACGCAGCTGGCAGCTGCGCCGGGCGCCGACCCGAAGGATATCGGCGCGCCGTCGGCCCGCGGCGGCGCAAAGACCTTCACCGTCTCGCGCGGCGACAGCCTCTGGCACATCAGCCGCCGTCTCCTCGGCGTCGGCACGCACTATGCCGTCATCTACCGGGCCAACCGCGAGCAGATCCGCAGCCCGGACCTGATCTATCCGGGCCAGGTCTTCGTGCTCCCCGCCAAGCGATAGGTGGCAGCTTCGGCTGGTTGATGGGCGAGGCAATCGCATTTGACCGGGATAGGGCGGTCGCGACGAACGAGCGCGCCAATTAGTTACTCGTCATGCCCGGGCTTGATCCGGGCATCCACGTCTTTCTTTCCGGGCTTTCCAAAGACGTGGATGGCAGGGTCAAGCCCGGCCATGACGGAGTGGAGAGATCTGGGCGTAAGCCTGAATTCTCATATGCGATCGCCGTGGGTTGATAGGGGAGGCTCCGTTGACTGTTCCGGCTGCAACAAGAGGCGGGGTCTCTTCGGACGAGGGCGCGCGTGCTTGCCTCATCGACATTGATGTGTTCGGCGGTCAATGTCCGCAGCGCACCTGATAGCGATCGAGCTCCGCATTGCAAAAAGATTTCGCGGTGGACCAACAACGCACCGCTCATCAGAGTCCGGGAATGTCCCTTAAGGGCGAATTCCGGACATGACAGGGCCGCCCGATCGTTTCGCGAATGACCCTCTGCCGATATTCGCTCGCCTGGCTAGCTGCGCAACTTCAGATCAGCAAACTTTCGCACCAGCCACTGCATTCACGCTGGAGGGTCTTTCGGTCCCGGCAAACAGATGACATCGGGAAGGTCGGACGTCGCCTTGCCTTTCAAATTCGTCTCTTCGCGCGATTCTGTGGGCGCCGTGGTCGTTTGAAAATCCGCGCACACTTCGTCTTCGTACCGTCGCAAATTTTCAGCGCGCCGCGCTGGATCAGTCTCGTGTGTAATCGATCCCAAATAGGACAGCGTCATCTGGGGCGGGTTTTGGAGAAAAAATCCTGGATGTCCACTGTGGGCCCGGAAATGCATCAAATGCGCTAGTAGGAAACGCAGAAAAAAATCGAGGCCCTCTTCCTTGATCGGCATCATGGCCACCGCAACATGAGCGCCTTCCGCGTGCGGACCGCCAAAGCCCTCGAATATCACCGGCCCCCACCCAATTTCCGCCTTCGCTGGCTTGGTAGCCAGCAGTATTACACCCTTGTCTAAGACGAAGACTATATCGATATGCCGCCCGAGCCCGTACTCGTGGACGTACGAATGATAGTGTTCAGAAAGCTTTTTAAGAGTGAGCGACGTCTCAAAAACAAAAAGACAGCAGAGCGTTTGAAGAGTGACCAAACGACTGCTGAATTCTGACGGAGGTGGAGTTTTCGAAGCGGATATTCCTACGGGCTTCGTCATAGGATCATTGCTCGATTTGGCCAGACCTTTGACCGAGCGCGCATTGTCAAATGCATCACGCATTTTCTCCTTGTCGAGACGCGACTTGACCTCGACGACAGCTGCCACGTTGTCGCTCGGTATGATCGCGGCCTTCTCTGATGCTCGATACACCGGGCAGTTCAGTGCGTCATAGACGATCACATCGATCTGCTTTGACATCCCTTTATGCGGATCGATGATGAACCCGCTGCCTACATCAAACCGTTTTGGCAAATGACCTTGTAAGAACCGACGAACAAGGTCTTCCGCTTCTCCTCCTTTTACGCCGCTGTGCAGTATGGTGGAACTCAGCTCCTCGAAATCGCTACGTAGCTTCTTCGCGGCTTGGGCAAATATCTCTTTTCGCGTTACCTGGGTCATTGTCTCGCCAGCCTCATGCCGTCACAATCGCTTGGATTGCAGCAATGGCCTCCCGCGGGGCGCCTGGATCCCGATAGAGGATGATCATGCAGCGGTAATTCGAGCACGGCTTCTCGTCAATCTCCCCACTCACCGGCCCCAGCCTGGACACCGGCTCTATCGCGCTGCCCCAGAGGGCCGCGCTTGGCCCGAGGGAGAAAGCCGTCGGACCTGCACCACGTCGGTTGTCCGACGTGGTGCCGACCAGATTTGCTCGGCAGCGCGTGGCCCAAAGCGATCCTAAACCGCTGGCAGAGAGCGCCGTCAGTCGGCCCCCGCCGCGCGTAGGGGCACGCTATAGACCTGCTGTATTCGGGGTAGCCTCTGTTCGAGTTGCCGACCGGCTAAGCGTCCCCAATATTTGGATTCCAACTCCAACGAGCAGAACCACTGCCGCGGCCACTATCGCGACGGCTTTTAAAGGGTGCTTGGCACCATCCTTAAGGCCCCATTCGACCTTCGATACTAGCCACGATAGCAAGCGTAGCTCGGATGAGCGCAGCGACATCCGGGGATTTTATTGCAGTAGTCCCGCATATCGCTACGCTCATGCGGGCTACTCGCTGACAACGTAAGTGACCTGCCTGCCCCGACGGTCTCCTTTCTGGGCGAATTGCGGCATGATGAGGCAGCCCGATCAAGTCGTGGATGCGCGCTCAAACGTCCTTCTTGATAGTAGTCAGAAAACGCCTAGTTATAACTCACACAATCTTACGCTAAGTGCAGTGGGAAACTTTATGTCCGAAGCTATCAAGGGAAACTTGGGTCCGGATCTCAAGTTCCGGCCCGTTGGGCCGCCTCAGCGCATCAGCGAGTGGTCCAAGTGGAACATGCTTCGTGTAATAGGTGGTTCTGCACTGGGCAAAGCCGCTATTGCATTTCCGGTCCTCGGCTATCTGATCCTCTTCAACGATTACGCAGTTGCCTATTTGAAGATACACTCTTCATTTTGTCTAGACTGCAGCGTGTCGCCCAGATTGTACGCCCTGTACATCGGTGGCTTCTTTATCGCTGTTGGATCATTAATCTACGCAATATTTTGTCCGCAAGTCGTCGATCGACACGCGAATGCTCATGACTTCTATGAGAACGAAAAAGACTATTATGACACGGCTGAACACAGGCGTTTTCTAATCAATCACATCATCGGGCTTGTTGTTAACAGCTACATTGCGCCTGAGTACATGTATCCTTGGCGATCCCCGGAGGAAATGATGAGCGAAACGGATCTCTCCGAACTCATGGGGCAACATTACTTCCTTCAGAATCGAACAAGCCGCCCGTTACGTATCATTATATTTTGGCTCTATATAGCGGGCTTTATTTGCCTTCTGATCCCGACCGTAATGACGTTTTATCAGGTCCTGAAGCGCGGCTTCTCGACATCATTCGGGCTATAGTGCACGCCTTCAAGTAGCATTCGGTCAGAGCCTATTGACCGCACGGAACGTCGATATTGGCAAGGAAGCGCTGAATTGCCACGGCGCGTAGGATGGGTTGAGTTCTTCGCGAAACCCATCATCTTCGCAACCATGATGGATCGGTATCGCCTCGGCTCCGCCCATCCTACGAGCCGCTGCTGGTATCGAGGCCGCGTGTCTCGGCTTGGTCCGTTTCGGGCTGAATGCGGACGCCGGTAACTCGGCCGCAAAGGTCTGCCTTGGGTCCGACCGGGCGGGCCGGCAGCAGATCAAGCTGCGTGCGCTTTGCTCCGAAAGCGGACGTGTCCTGAGTGCCAAGGTCACCCCAAGGGCCCGGACGCTCGGGAGGGTTCGAACCATTCAGATTGGCTGAGCAGACGACGAATTCGGTGGCGCGGTGATTTTGAATCCTTGAGGCTGCTCGAAATGAGAGACGTCGCGTTGGCGTCTTAGGAACACGAGCCAAATGATTGTTGCGAGTGCAGCGTGGAAATTGACGTTGAGTTGTGATGCCGCGGCAAGGGCGACTCGAACGTCAAATCCATTGCGCGAGGGCGGGAGATCGCCGCGCTGCTCTTGTGCGGCAACAAGGTGCAGGGCGCGCCGCCTGTTGGTGGGCCGTGGAGGCCTGCAGGCTCCCTCCTGGAGGATCACTGCAGCATCTCCCCCGCCATCTCGCCCAGCCGCTCCACGCTGCGCTCGAGCCGCGCGCTCCAGTCGTGGCTGCAGCTCAGCCGCAGGCAGTTGCGGTATTGTCCTGTCGCGGTGAACAGGCTGCCCGGCACGAAGCAGATGCGTTCGCGGATGGCGCGGGCGTAGAGCGCGTCGGTATCGAAGCCGTCGGGCATTTCCAGCCACAGCACGAAGCCGCCCGCGGGGGCTGTCATCCGCGTCGCCTGCGGAAAGCTGCGATCGACCACGCGGCGCATGCGGTCGATGTTGTCGGCGAACGCCTTGCGGATGCGGCGCAGATGGGCGTCGTAGCCGCCGGATTTGAGGAAGTCGGCCATCGCCTTCTGCGGCAGCGCTGCGCCGCTGAGCGACAGTGCGAATTTCGCGGCGAGGATCTGGTCGTGACGGCGGTTGGCGGCGAGCCAGCCGATGCGATAGCCCGGCGCGATGGTCTTGGAGAACGAGCTGCACAGGATGATGTCAGCCGTCGGACTGATCGCTGAGAACGGCCGCGGCCGGTCGTCGCCGAAGCTGATGTCGCCATAGATGTCGTCCTCGATCAGCGGCACGCCGTGGCGCGTCAGCACCGCGGCGATCTCGGCCTTGGTCGCGTCGTCGGTGCGGGTGCCCAGCGGGTTGTTGAAGCTCGATGCGAGCAGGCAGGCGGCGACGCGGCGCGCCGCGAGCGCCTTGTCGAGGGCTGCGACATCGACGCCGCGGACCGGGTCGGTCGGAAGCTCCAGCGCGCGCAGGCCGCGCGCCTCCAGCACCTGCAGCAGGCCGAAATAGGTCGGGGATTCGATGGCGACGGTGTCGCCGGGCCGGGTCGTGACACTCAGGGCCACGTTCAGCGCTTCGGTGCAGCCATTGGTGACGAGGATGCTGTCCGGCGGCACGGCATGCCCGAGCCGTAGCGCCCGTTCGGAGATCTGGCCGCGCAGCTCGGCGTCGCCATGCGGGTCGGCATAGACATTGTAGAGACGGCCATGCACGCGCGCGCAGCGCGCGAGATGGCGGTCCAGGCGGTCGGCGGCGAGCAGGGCGGCGCTCGGGACCGCGCATCCCAATGGCGCGTAGGACGGATCGGTCGCGTAGGCGAGCACGCTGAACACCGGATTGCTCACGGAGACCGGCGTGGCGCGCAGCGGCGGCTTCGATGCAGACGGCAAAGCGCGCTCATGGTGCGCCTGGGCGGCAATGTAGAACCCCGATTTTGGCCGCGCCTCCAGCACGCCGCGGTCTTCGAGCAGCCGATAGGCCTGCAGCACGGTCGACAGGCTGACCTTGTGCTGCAAAGCGAGCGCACGGACCGATGGCGCGCGCATGCCGGCCCGCAGCACGCCGCCATCGACCAGCGCCAGCATTTGCTGGGCTAGCGCCTGGTAGAGATGGGAGGCGGGTACGCGGCTGTCCATGCAGATCATCCAATCCGAAATCTGTTCCGGTTACAATTCGAATGTTCTGTATCTGTCATGGTGCTGGCGCCGGCTCTAGCCTCCGAGCATTCATCGCTCAGCGGAGCCGCCGTCATGCCTCAAATTCCCAGCCGCTTTCCACGCAACGACATCATCACGCTGACGTCGGCTGCCGTGCGCTTCGACCTCGCCGAAAGCCTTGGTCCCGATGTCAGGCTCGGCAGCCTGATCGATGACGGCTTCACGGCCGAGCTCCGGGATCTCGTGCTCGGCTACGGGACGACACCCGGCGACGCCGTGCTGCGCGGGCTGATCGGCGCGCGCCATGGCGTCAGCGCGGATGATGTCGTCACGACGGTCGGGGCCATGCAGGCGCTGTTCCTGATGGCGTTCGTCCTGGCCGGACCCGACACCGACGTTGTGATCGGACGTCCGGTGTTTCCCAATGCGCGCAGCGTGCTCACGGCGGTGCAGGTCAACATCGCGGAGATGCGGCTGGACTTCGACGACGGCTATCGTCTCGATGTCGATCGTCTGGGCGCGCTGCTGACGCCGCGAACCCGCCTGGTCAGTCTCGCCTCGCCGCAAAACCCGTCCGGCGTGGCGCTGACGGAGCAGGAGCTGCGCGGCGTGCTCGCGCGTATGGACCGTGCCTGCCCCGATGCGTTCCTGCTGATCGACGAGACCTATCGCGAGGCCGTCCATGGCGACGACCATGTCCGATCAAGCTTCGTAGGTCTCGACAGCCGCGTCGTGAGCTGCGCCTCGTTCTCCAAATGTCACGGCGCGCCCGGCATTCGCGAGGGATGGGTGATCACGCGTGACGCGGCGCTGCGCGAGCAGCTTGAGCTCGCCAAGTTCAATACGACCATCTCCAACTCGGTCGTCGATGAAGCCATCGCTGTCCGCATCCTGCAGAACCTCGACGGCATCATGGCCGGCCGGCGCCGGCATCTCGCCGCCGGGCTGGAGCTGACGGCGGCCTTCGTTGCGGCTCATGGCGATGCGATCGAATGGGTGCGGCCGGATGCCGGCGCGCTGTGCTGCGTCCGTCTCCGGCGCGGCGTGTTCGACGATCGCGCGGTGAGCCGCTTCTACGCCGAACTCGGTGCGCGCGAGGTGCGCGTCGGGCCCGGTCCATGGTTCGGTGAGGAGCCGCGCGTGTTCCGGCTCGGCTTCGGCGTGCTCACGCGTGGCGATCTCGAGCAGGCGCTCGACCGCGTGTCGCAGGCGTTGAGGCTGGCGGCCGCGTGATCTCGCCGCGTTGCGGTCCCGTCGCTCGCTGCGGCGGCGGGATTGCGTTAGGCTCGGCATTGCATCCTTCGAGAGGTTTCCATGCACGATCTCACCCGCTGCGTTCAGCCCCCCGCAGTGTCCCATGACGGCTTTTCATCGCTCGCCGTTCCGACCTATCGCGCCTCGACCATCGTCTATGATGATCCCTTGGCATTCGCGCAGCGGTCCGAGCGCGGCCTCGACGGCTACACTTACGGCCTGCACGGCACGCCGACCACGCGCACGCTGGAGGCACAGCTGACGGCGCTGCATGGCGGCGAGCGCACCGTGCTGGTGCCTTCCGGACAGGCTGCGGTCGCTATCACGATGCTTGCGGTGCTCAAGCCCGGTGACAAGGTGCTGATTCCGGACAATGTCTATCCGCCGGTGCGCAGCCTGTGCGCCGATTACCTCGCGCCGCGCGGCATCTCACATGAGGCCTATGATCCCCTGATCGGCGCCGGCATCGCCGACCTTATCGATTCCAATACGAAGCTGGTCTGGACGGAGTCGCCGGGCTCGGCGACCCTGGAGGTGCAGGACGTTCCAGCGATTGCGCGCGCCGCACGGGCGAGGGGCGTGCTCACCGGTTGCGACAACACCTGGGCCGGCCCGCTGCTGTTCAAGCCGCTGGCGCACGGCGTCGACTTCGCGATCGAAGCGCTGACCAAATATGTCGGCGGTCATTCGGACCTGCTGCTCGGCTCGATCACGGTGAGGGATCTCGCCTTGCGCAAGGCGCTCAAGGGCGCGCTGGGCGTGCTCGGCATCGGCGTCTCGCCGGACGAGGTGGCGCTGGCGCTGCGCGGCATCGAGACCATGGGCGTCCGCATGGCGCATAGTGGCCGGGTTGCGCGGGATTTCGCCGAGCGGCTGCAGCGCGCGCCGGCGGTCGCGCGCGTGCTGCATCCGGCGCTGCCGTCCTGTCCCGGTCACGAGATCTGGACGCGCGATTTCAGCGGCGCGAGCGCGGTGTTCAGCATCGTCATCAGGCCGGAGTTCAAAGAGCGCATTTATCCGGCGCTCGGACAGCTTCGCCTGTTCGCCATCGGTGCCTCCTGGGGCGGCACCCACAGCCTGATCGCGCCGATGGACGTTACCGCCGATCGCACGGTGCGCCCGTGGAATGCGGCGGAAGGCTTGGTGCGCCTCAGCATCGGCCTGGAAGAGCCGGGGGAGCTGTGGGAGGACCTGTCGCGCTTTCTCGCTGCGCTCCAAGCTGGTTGAGGTTCGGTCGTCGCAATCAAGACGATATCGTACCGGCCCGCAGCGCTCGAGCCGCGGGCCGGTACATTCGTCAGAAGCTCACGCTCAGCCGCGCATTCAGCGACCTGCCGGGGCCCTTGACCGCGTAGCCATAGGCCGCCGATGAGCCCATCATCGATACGACTTTGTTGTCGACCAGATCGGCGCCGCCGAGCGGCAGATAGTAAGTCCGGTTGAACAGATTGTCGACGCCGAGATCGAGCCGCACGTGCTGCCATTCATAGCCGGTGCGCAAATTGACCAGCGCGTAGGACGGCGTGGTCAGCTCGTTGTGGACCTGGCTCACGACGTCTTTCGATCCGACGAGCTGCAGCTCGACCGAATTGGTCCAGCCGCCGAGATGATGGTCGAGCGCGAGCTTCGCGTTGACCGGCATCATGTGATAGAGGTCGACGCCGTCGGTGCGGCGGCCCCTGACATAGCCGATCAGGCCGCGGATCTGGCCGTGGCCGTAGGTCAGATCGTCCCAGACCGTCAGGCGCCCCTCGACATTGACGCCGACCAGCGTCGCGTCGTGGTTGGCGAACTGCAGAGAGACGAAGCCGGTGTTCGCAGTCAGGTTGGCGGGATTGCTGGCGAGGCAGCTCGCCGTGCCGCAGCGGTCGACGTCGATGTAGTCCTGCACGTAGCTCGCATAGGGCGTCACCTTGACGTCCCATATTTTCTGCGCCGGATCGTGCCAGCCGGCGGTGAAGCTCACCGTGTGCGCCTTCTCCGGCTTGAGGTCGAGATTGCCGACATAGCCGTTGCCGTCGCCGAACCAGCCGATCATCTGCATCGCCATCGCATTGGTCGACCAGGCATAGCGCTCATACAGATTAGGCGAGCGCGTCTTGCGGGCGAAGCCGAGCTCGTACTGGCTGATCGCGTCGGGCTCGTAGCGCAGCAGCGCCGAACCATCGAGATGCACGTCGGTCCGGGCGCGATCGGCGGCGTTGAACGCTGCGGCATCGGCGCCGGACGTCATCGCGTTGTAGCCGGCGACGTTGCCGGTGTTCATCCGCACGATGTCGTTGCGCAGCCCGACGACCGACGTCCATTGCCGGTCCCAATGCCGCTCCCATTCGACGAAGGTGCCGACGCGGTCGCGCTGTCCGCCATTGATGTTGAGGAAGCTGTTCGGGCCCATCATCATCGAGCCGGCAACGGGACTCCACCAGTCGTCCAGCCGGTTGAGCGCGAGCTCGTTGCCGACGCGCAGCAGGTCACGGCCGGACACCGGCAGCGTCGCCTTGATGGCGTAGCCGCCGTCGATGCCTTTGGTGTCCATCGGCATCGAGGCGACCTTGTCGGGCGCGATGAAGCCCATCGTGTGCCGGATCTGATGCACGAAGGCGGAGGCCTCGATCATGCCCCAGTCGAACGTGCCTTCGTAGCGGCCGTTGGCGAACAGGCCGCGGTTGTAGACCATGTCCATGTATTGGTTCACATAGCCCTGATAGGGGATGAACTGGCCACCGACCTGGAACGTGAACAGGTTGCCGAAGCTCCGCTTGGAGATGCTGAGGGCGTGGTTCTGCGTCTCGTAGAGCGTCGACTTCACCGTCGAGCCGTCGCCGGCCTTGTAGTTGCCGGACCGAACCCAGCCGCCGCTGTAGGTCACGCTGGTGTCGCGGTTGGCCACGGTTGCGGTCGCGTCGACGCCGTAGGCGTTGCCATTGCTGCGGTAGAAGCTGGAGACGCGCGTGCTGGCGATCCAGCCGTCCGTCGCGGCGAAGGCGGGCGGCGCCGTGGTGACGTCGATGCGGCTGCCGATATAGTCGCCGCCGACCGAGACCGGGCCGATGCCGAGATAGGCGCGCATCTTCGCGATCATCGCCGGATTGACGAAGGACAGCGGCGGATTCATCTCGTTCGGGCAGGCCGGCGAGATCAGCATCGAGTTGATCGCGACCTGCAGCCGGTCGGCGCCGAAGCCGTTGATGGCGGGCAGGCTGGAGACGCCGCCGGCGCCCCAGCTCGCGCCGCCCGGCAGGTCGGCGACGAGGCCTGCCGAATCGCTCGCGGAGAGACCGCGATCGAAGCCAGCCTGCGCCGGCAGCGTGCGACTGGCGACAGCCGGAGCAGGGTCCTTCTGCGGCGTGGCGGCTTCGGTGGCGTGCGGTGCCGGCGCGTGAGCCTCGTGGCTTGCCGTCGGCCGCGGCCGTGGCTTGGCCGTGCGAGGACGCGCCGGATCGACCGTGACGGACGGGAGCCAGGCTGCTGGTCGTGCGATGGCGGAGCTCGCGGTGGGGCAGAGCAGCGCGGCCGCCGCGAGCAGAGCTGATGAGGTCAGGCTGGAGGACGCAGATGAAATGGGCCGTCGAGGGCCCGGTCGGAGGTTCGGCATGGTGAACTCTGAGGGAAAAGCTGCGCAGCTTCGTGCGCATGACAAGGGAGGCTGGGCGCGCGCGAGCGTCGCCCGGCGGGTGACGCCAGGATGATGCGCGCCATCATCCCGATCATCGCGCCGGTCGGCGCGGTTCGGCATGCGGCGGATCAGTTGTCTTGACTGCGGCCGAAGGCCGCTCAGGCCCGAGCGGGTGGCGCTCGCGCGCGGTGTGCCGCGTGGATGTCGGCGCTATCGACGCGCGGCGTGGCGGTCGGTTCGAAAGCGATGCCAAGCACGCGGCGGAGCATGACCGCGGGCACATCGGGTGGCGACAGCAGCGCAAAAGCCGGCGTCAAGCACAGCGGACAATGCGCGGCGGAAGCAGTCGCCGGCGCACCCGACGGCACCTCCGCGCGATCGGCGGAGCGTGTGCCGCCGTCGAGCTGCTCGTGACAGATCTCACCAAATGCGAAGGCAAAGCTCGGAGGCAGCCAGGCATTCAGGCCGACGGCCAACGTGACCTGCAGCGCCAGCACATAGGCCATCGCACAGGCGATCGCGCCCGTCAGATGCTTGCGGTGTGATGGAATGCGACGCACGGCCTTTGAATCCCCGCGGCATGATTAACATACCTGAGGAGCCGCACCAATCGAGATCGCTCGAGGCCGTCGTGGCGCGCCGGCGACGCGCGGCGGCGGTGTCTTAACCCGCGCTCAACCGCACGCCGGCGCGCAAGAACTTCTGCGGGTCGACGGCTTCGCCGTCGATGCGGGTCTCGTAGTGCAGATGCGGGCCGGTCGAGCGGCCGGTCGAACCGACCTCGCCGACGATGTCGCCGATCTTCACCTGCTGGCCGATCTTGACGTTGATCTCGGAGAGATGGCCGTAGCGGGTCGAGAGGCCGTTGCCGTGATCGACCTCGACCATGCGGCCATAGC
The DNA here is from genome assembly GCF_000344805.1 of Bradyrhizobium oligotrophicum S58. Lineage (NCBI taxonomy): Bacteria > Pseudomonadati > Pseudomonadota > Alphaproteobacteria > Hyphomicrobiales > Nitrobacteraceae > Bradyrhizobium > Bradyrhizobium oligotrophicum. Next base: position 4,206,123 of record NC_020453.1, read on the forward strand.
CGCCGGCCCAGCCGGCGTTCACGACCTTGCCATTGGCGGTGACGCGGACGGGATCGCCGGTGGCAGCGCGGAAGTCGAGACCGGTGTGCATGGCGGGGCGGCCGAGGAACGGATCCGAGCGCACGCCGAAGCCGGAGGTGAACTCGACCTCGCCGATGACCGGCTTGCGATAGGGCACCAGCGACAGGGTGCGGTTCATCTTCTCGACCTGCGCCCGGGTGATGCTGATGCGGTAGAGCTGGCGCTCGAACGGGCCGGACTCGGCGCCGATCCTGACCGGCACGAACGGGCCACCCATCGCGCCCTTCGGTGTCGCCGCTTCGAGCTGGCCCATGTCGAGGCCGAGATCGGAGACCACGCCGCGCATCCGGCGCAGCTTCGATTCCAGCGTCTCTTCCGCTGAGGACAGCATCGCGATCTGCCGCGCCTCGACTTGATCAAGCGAGCGTGTCAGGCGGGTCAGCACGTTGTCGACACCGGCAAGCTTGGTGGAGGGATTCGGCTGCGCGTTGGCGATGACGGGGCTGCGCGATTCGAGCCGCGCTTCGCGGTCCGGCGGCGCGGTGAAGATCACGGTGTCGCTGATCGGCGATGGTTTCGGCGTGGCCGGCGCCGACGGCGCCTCGATCGCAGCGGGTCCGCGCGCCGGCAGGCGGATCGAGCCGGTCACGTCGGGCATGCTGCCGAGCGCGGTGGCGCGGCCCTCGAGCGCGGTCTGGCGCTTCAGGATCTGGTCGAGCTTCTGGTCGAACTGCTCCTGGTCGAGCAGCTGGCGGCTGGTGGCGCGGTCGACCTTGGCGCGCAGCTCAGCGATGCGATCCTCATAGGCGTATTGCATCTCGGCCTGGCGCGCGATCAGCCGCGTCAGCACGTCGTCACGGAACGCGAAATAGGTGCCGGTGGCTGCCGACCACAGGCCGAGCAGGCTGACGGTGCCGACCACGATCCAGAACACCACCGGGCCGATGCGGACCTGCTTGCCGGCATGCACCAGCGTGTAGTCGCTCGGCGAGGTGGCCGCGGCGGGCGCCGGATGGGTCGCGGGCGCGCGCCGATGATGGGCGTGCCCGCGGTCGTGAGAATGGTGCTGGGGATATTCGGCGTACTGGCCGGAACGATGCGACATCGGCACTCCCGCGCCGGCCGGAGCTCATCGTTTCCGGAAGGCGTCATTTACGGGAGGGATTTGACCTCTGCATGGTTAATTTTCCCCCAACGCCATGCGACGCATTCTCAGAGCCCGCGCGCCGCCGCCAGCACCGCATCGGCATGGCCGTCGACCTTGACGTTGCGCCACACCTTGGCGACTCGGCCGTCGGCGCCGATCAGCACGGTGCTCCTGATGATGCCGAGGAATTTGCGGCCATAGAGCGATTTCTCGCCCCAGGCGCCATAGGCCTCGAGCATTCCATGGGTCTCGTCCGAGATCAGCGGCACCGCGAGGTCATGCTTGTCGCGGAAATTGTCCTGCGCCTTGACCGAATCGGCTGACACGCCGAGCACCGCCGTGCCGGCGGCGGCGAAGTCCTTCGACAGGCGCGTGAAATCGATCGCCTCCTTGGTACAGCCGGGCGTGTTGGCCTTGGGATAGAAGAACAGCACGAGCTTCCGTCCGGCAAAGTCGGCGAGCGAGACGGTTGCGCCGCCATCGCGGGGCAGCTTGAAGGCGGGGGCCTTGGCGCCCTCGGCAAGCCCGGCTCCGCCCGACGCCGGCTTCGCGGCCTTTGCCACGCTGGCCTTGGTGGTCGCAGCCTTGGCCATCGCCGTCTTTGCAGTGGTCTTCTTGGCGGACTTCGTCGTTGTCTGGCTGGCGGTCTTTTTCGCGACCTTCTTGGCCGCGGCTGCAACCCGGTTCCCGGGGGCTGCCCCGTATGACGCCGGATTAGACGATTTCTTTCGTGATTCCTTTGACATACGCCTTCCTTTCGTCGCTTTCGGCGGCTCAAAAATGAAACTATCTCGGTTCTTGTCCGGTGTCCCGGGATTGGCCTGGTATCTGTGCTTCGCGGCGCGCAGGGGGACGACGCCTCTTGCGATGGTGTGAAATTCGTGGGTACCAGCACGCGTGAGTACCAGTTCAATGACGACTCTCGTACCGTCTCCGGATCAGAGGTTCCCGCCACATATTTCGACGGGCCGTGGGGAGGCGGTCTCCTGGCATCGGTGGGTGGGCAAACCCGCGGGCGCCGGGATATAGTGTCGGGGATTTTGCGCGTCGTCCGGTCCACCTCGGGGGACTAGGGACGGGCGGCTCGAGAGCGCGACGGGGATCGACGGGAAGCGGGGCCAATGCCGGCGAGCGAGGCGCGCGTACCCGTGAACGGGCGAGGCCACACCGGCGACCAACCTGGCCGAAGCCAAGTTGGCAGGAACGTATCTGACACCAGGGGCCAGCACCGAGAGGCAATGGCAAGACAGACATCACCCCACCGGCCCCATCTGCAAGCGGACACCCAGGGCCAACAGTGGGATGACGCCGATTGGGACGTGGCCGACCCGTCCGAAGATACAGCAGAGCACGACGAGGTGGCCGGACAACGCGCACGCCGCCTGCTGGCGCGGTCTGATTCGAGCGATCTCGGCGCGCGTCCGCGCAAGCCCGGCGGCCGGCTGCTGCGGCGAACCGTGGTCACGCTTGCGGTCCTGATGCTGATCACGGCCATCGGATTCGCAGGACTGTGGCTGCGGCTCGGCGCGGGTCCGATCAGCCTGGACCTGGCGACGCCGTGGCTCGCCGCGGCGATCGAGGACAATATCGGTCACGGCAACACGGTCGAGGTCGGCGGCACCCAGATCGAGCGGGCGGGCCGGATCCGGATTGCCGTGCGGATCCGCGACATCGTCGTGCGCGACCAGGAGAAGGCGATCGTCGCCAGTGCGCCGAAGGCCGAGGTGCGGCTGTCGGGCGCTGCGCTGCTGATGGGCCAACTGCGGGCCGAGAGCCTCAAGCTGGTCGATGCCGAGCTCGCGATCAGAATCACGCCGGACGGCACCGTCACGGTCTCCACCGGCGAAACCGCCAAGCCGCTGGCCACCGGCGTCGCCTCCAAGCGCGATGCCGGCCTGCCACCGACTTTCCCGCGGCCGGGCCAGGCGCCGACATCTGCCGCGCCCCAGGCCGCCGCGCCGCAAGCAGCGCCAGGCAGCTCCCCGACGGTGGCGCCCGTGGGCGCCCAGAACGGCCTCCTGGCCGGGCTCGACTGGCTCGACAGCCTCAGCCTGACAGGGCTCGACGGCCAGAACCTGAACGAGATCGGCCTGAAGAACGGCGTGCTGGTCGTCGACGATCAGCAGCGCGGCAACAAATGGACGTTCGAGAACATCAGCCTCAGCCTGCGCCGGCCCTCGGGCGGCGGCGTGGCGCTGAGCCTCGGCGAAGAGGGCGCCAAGCCCTGGCTGCTGCGAATCCTGGTCGGGCCACAGGCCAACGGCGTGCGCACGGTCGAGCTCAAGGCCGACAAGGTCTCGACCAGCAACATCCTGCTGGCGCTGCGGCTGAAAGATCTGACCTACATGGCGGACCTGCCGCTGACCGGGGACATCAAGGGCGAGCTCGGCCGCGACGGCCTGCCGACCTATCTGCGCGGCAAGATCAACATCGGTGCGGGCAACATCATCGACACCGATACGCCCGACTACCCGATGGCGATCGATTCCGCCGAGCTGAACATGGAGTGGGACGCCGGCCGCCGCGTGCTGGTCGCGCCGTTCAAGGTCATCTCAGGCGCCAACCGCGTCACGCTGAACGCCAATCTGGAGCCGCCGAACGATGGGGTGAACGACTGGCGGCTGAGCTTGAACGGCGGCACGATCCTGCTTGGCGCGATCGCGAACGAGGCGCCGCTGATCTTCAACCGCATCTCGATCAACTTTCGCTTCGACACTGAGGGCAAGCGCGTGCTGCTGACGCAGGCCGAGGTGTCGAATGGCGAGATCGGCGTCGCCGGCACCGGCAGCGTCGACTATGCCGGCGAGCCGCGGTTGAAGCTCGGCTTCGCCGCGACGCCGATGCCAGTGCTGGCGATGAAACGGATCTGGCCGGCGCTGATCGTGCCGGAGGTACGGGCCTGGATCATCGAGCGCATCGAGCGCGGCTCCGTGCAGCGGATCGACGTCGCGGTGAATTCGCCGACGCGCAATTTGCCGCGCAAGGGGCCGCCGATCCCGGACGACGGTCTCGACGTCAACATCGTCGGCACCAATGTGACCGTTCATCCCGTCGATGGCCTGCCATCGGTGCGCGATGCCGACGTCAAGGCGCATGTCACCGGCCGCACCGCGACCGTCACGATCGGGCAGGGCGTCGCCGACACCCCGGCCGGGCGCAAGCTCAACTTCTCTGACGTGGTGTTCGAGGTGCCGGACATGGCGCCGAAGCCGTCCCCGTCGCGGGTGCGCATGCGCGTCGACGGCCAGGTCGCGGCCGCCGCGGAGATTCTCGCCTCCGACCGGCTCAATGATCTGTCGTCGATGCCGATCGATCCCAACCAGACCAAGGGCACGTTCCAGGCCAGCGTCAATCTCGCGATGCCGGTCAAGGGCGAGCTGACCAAGGCCGATACCAACTACACGGTGACGGCGGATCTCAACGGCTTTGCCGCCGAGAAGCTGGTGATGAACCAGAAGCTCGAAGCCACTACGCTGAAGATCGTGGCCAACACGGCCGGCTATCAGGTCAAGGGCGACGTCAAGATCAACGGCCAGCCCGCCACGCTCGACTACCGCAAGCCGACCGAGGGCGACGCCGACATCAAGATGCAGGCGATCCTCGATGACGCCAGTCGCGCCCGGCTCGGCATGGATCTCGGCACCGCGATCACCGGCAACGTCCCGCTCAAGCTCAACGGCAAGATCGCGGGCTCCAGCGATCGCGACAGCCGGCTCGGCGTCGAGGCCGATCTCACGCAGCTGAAGCTCGACAACCTGCTGCCGGGGTGGGTGAAGAACCCGGGCAAGGCGGGCAAGGCGACCTTCAACGTGGTCGCCAAGCAGCAGTCGACGCGCTTCGAGGACATCAACATCGAGGGCGGCGGCGTCTCCATCAAGGGTTCGCTCGAGGTCGATCAGAACGGCGACCTGATGAACGCGAACTTCCCGACCTACTCGCCGTCGGAAGGCGACAAGACGCAGCTCAAGGCCGAGCGCGGCCAGGACGGCGTGCTGAAGCTGTCGATGCGCGGCGACGTGTTCGACGGCCGCGGTTTCCTGAAGTCGGCCATCTCGGGCACCAACAAGGACGCCGACAAGAACAAGGCGCGCTCGAACCTCGATTTCGACGCCGAGGTCAAGCTCGGCGCGGTCGCAGGCTTCAACGGCGAGGCGCTGCGCAGCGTCGACGTCAAGCTCTCGCGGCGTGGCGGCGCCTTCAAGAGCCTGAACCTCAGCGGCAAGGTCGGCCGCGATACGCCTGTCACCGCCGACATTCGCGTCGGCCGCGAGGCGCCCAGCTCGGATCCGCGCGCGCGCCGTCAGGGGCGCGAGGTGATCTTTCTGGTAACCAGCGATGCCGGCGCGCTGCTGCGCTTCGCCGATACCTACACCAAGATGGCGGGCGGCGATCTGGAGCTCGCGATGGAGCCGCCGACGGCCGATTCCAATCCCAAGGAAGGCCTGGCGATCGTTCGCAACTTCACGGTCAGGGGCGAGCAGGCGCTCGATCGCGCCGCCTCGGGCGCCACGCAGGGCGCCTCGCAAGGCATTGCCTTCACGATGCTGCGCGCCGAGTTCACCCGGCAGAACGGGCTGCTCTCGATCCGCGACGGGGTCGTCAAGGGGCCGACGCTCGGCCTCACCCTCGAAGGCAGCATCGACTACAACGTCAACCAGGTCCGGGCGTCGGGCACGATCGTGCCGTTGTACGGGCTGAACAACATGTTGAACCAGATCCCGATCGTCGGGCTGTTCCTGGGCGGCAGCAATGAGGGCCTGTTCGGCGTGACCTACGAGGTCGTCGGCACGCCGGGGCAGCCCGTGGTCCGCATCAATCCGATCTCGGCGATCCTGCCCGGCGTGACGCGAAAGATCATGGACTTCAACACCGGCAAGCAGCCTTATCCGGCGGGCGAGCTGCCGCCGAACAATTGAAGCTCGATGCCACGTCGGGCTTTCATCGCTATAGCCGACCGCAGCGGTTAGGCCGCTCTGACGCCCGCAAGGAAGGTGTCCACTTCACGGGTCAACTGCTCGGCCTGCCTGGAGAGGTTGCCGGCGGCGATCAGCACATGGCTCGCGGCGCTTCCGGTCTCATTGGCCGCGGTCGAGACGCCGCCGATATTGGCGGTGACCTCGTGGGTGGCCTGCGCCGTCTGCGTGACGTTGCGCGCGATCTCCGCAGTGGCCGTTCCCTGTTCCTCGATCGCCGACCCGATCGTGGCGGCGATCGCAGACACCTCCTCGATGGTCAAAGTGATGCCGTCGAGTGCGCCGACGGCCTCGCGGGTTGCGTTCTGGATCTGGGCGATGCGCTCGCCGATCTCCTGCGTCGCCTGGGCGGTCTGGCTGGCCAGGCTCTTCACCTCTGCCGCGACCACGGCGAAGCCACGCCCGGCCTCGCCGGCGCGCGCGGCCTCGATGGTGGCGTTGAGTGCCAGAAGGTTGGTCTGGCCCGCGATGCTGGAGATCAGCTCCGCCACATGCTCGATCTGCTTGGCGCCGTCGGCCAGGGCGCGAACGATGCCGTCGGTATGACGCGCGCTTTCGACGGCGCGTCCGGTGACCTCGGCGGATTGGGCGACCTGACGGCTGATCTCGGTGATCGACGACGACAATTCCTCTGCAGCGGTCGCGACCGTCTGCACCCGCGAGCCTGCCTCCGTCGCGGCAGAGCTCACGGCGGTCGCGCGCGCATTGGTGCTCTCCGCGGTACCGGTCATCGATTTTGCCGTGGCCTCGAGCTCTCCGGCGCCCGACGCCATCAAGCCGACGAGTTGGCCCACCGAGGCATCGAAGCGGTCGGCCATGGCAATCAGCGCGTCGCGCTTGTCCGACTCGCTGCGCTGCTTGGAGGCCGCTTGTTCCTGCTCCAGCATCCGCGCAGTGATCGCGGTCTTGCGCAGCACCTCCAGGGTCTCCGCCATGCGGCCGATTTCGTCACCGCGTTCGGTCTCGGCCACCGGCTGCTCGAGCCGCCCGCCGGCGATGTCCTGCATGCGGTCCTTCAGCCGGTGCAGCCCGCCGACCACGTTGTGAGAGATCAGGAAAGACAGGATGCCGAGCAGCACCAGGAGCGCGGCGCCGATGGCCGCAAGCCGTATCAGCAGGCCGTAGACGTCCGCCTCGATGTCATCGACATAGAGCCCGTAGCTCATGACGATGTTCCACGGTGCAAAGCTGCGGACGAAGACGACCTTCCGGAGCGGCTCGGTCTGGCCCGGCCGCGGATAGAGATAGGATGTCGTGCTGCCCTCGGGTTTCTGCTGCGCGGCCTTGATCTGTGCATCGGCGATCATGACGCCATTGGCGTCCCTGGTGCCGAGAATCTTGCCTTCGAGCTTCTCATTGGCGGCATTCAGAAGAAGCGCCGAATCGGACGCGTTGTAGGCGATCGGATATCCCTGGCCGTTGTTGAACGTCATTCGGCGCGCGAGATAGCGGAACTTGTTCTTGGCCTCGTCGACCGACATTTTTCCTGCCGCGACCTCCGTCTGCAGCGTTTCTGCGAGACCGTAGACGAGGTCGACCGCCGTATGCATCTGGGTGATGCGATCTTCCAGCATGCGCGCACGGCTCAACCAGCCAGAGACGGCGACGATCGCGACCACGGTCATGATCGCAAGGATCACCATGCTTGCGAGCTTGGTGCGGAACTTCATGCGGCTGAGCAGTGTCACGGTGCCCTCGTCATTCTTGTTGACGGAACAACTACCACGAAGCTGCTTACTAATCATGAATGCGTATTTTTCGAATGGCGTCCACTATGTGGACCGATCGAAATCAGTATGCGTCTGCACGTGTTGTACGAGCACTCCGAGCGAAGCTACGTGCGGAGTGCAGGAACCACCAGGAACGGGATCATGCCGATGATGACGCTGACCAGCGCGAGCAGGATCACCGCGTCATAGCCGTGCGTGAGGTCGTGGATGACGCCGCCGCTCCAGGAGCCGAGCGCGGATCCAAGCCCGCTGCCGATGGTGATGGTGCCGTAGATGGTGCCGAGCCGCTTGCCGCGGAAGATCTTCATCGCGGTCGCCGACAGCAGCGGCCCGCGCGAGCCGATCATGCTGCCGAAGCAGACGACGAAACCGGTCAGCAGAAAGATGTTGGGCCAGGCCTGCAGCGCCCATAGCATCAGGATGCCCGCGATCGACACCGCATAGGAGAACAGCACTGACGGCCGCCGACCGATCAGGCCGTCGAGCCAGGACACGCCGAGCATGCCGAACAGCAGCACGACGCCGGAGAAACCCCAGGCCGTCGCAGCCTGCAGCGGCGCAAAGCCGGCGTCGATCAGATAGGCGACCACCTGCGGCGCGATCGCGTACATGCCGACCGCGGTGAAGAAGAAGGTCGAGAACAGCGCCCAGAAGGCGTGATGGCGCAGCGCACGCGACAAGGTCCAGGCGTCGTCGGCGAGTTCATCGGCGAGCGGCTTGGTGACGTGGGGCGCGCCGGCCGCAAACAGCCGCCATGGCAGCAGCGCCAGCGGCACCAGCAGGACGAATGTCACGGCGCCGAACGACTGATAGGCGCTGCGCCAGCCGATGGCGTCGATCAGGATCTGCGAGCCCGGCAGCAGGATCAATACGCCAGCGCCGGTCGCCGAATAGATCACGGCCATCGCGGTCGGCAGCTTCTTGCCGAACCAGCGGCCGAGCAGGATCGAGTTGGGCACGTTGCCGATCAGCGCGATGCCGGTGCCGACGCACAGGCCGATGCTGATCTGGAATTGCCACAGCGCCTGCGCCTGCGCGGCCGCCGTGAACGCCGTGCCCAGCAGCAGCAGCCCGACCGCGTAGACGACGCGTGGTCCGGAATAGTCGAAGAGCCGCCCGATCAGCGGCGCGGCGAGGCCGCCGGCCAGCGCCGTGAGCGAATAGATCGAGACCACCTCGGCGCGGTCCCAGCCAAAACTGTCGGAGATCGGTTTGAGGAAGACGGTGAAGCTTTCGCCGAGCCCGCGGCCCAGCACCGACAGCGCAAAGCACAGGCCGAGCACCACCAGGGCCATGCGGGCTGGCGGTGCGGCAGGGGTTTCCTCGGCATGCGCAGGCTCTTGCGGCGCGCTGATCGTCATGGCCGCCAGGGAGCGCTCTTCGGCGCGCCCTGACAAGCAGGCAAAAGCGAATGCCCCTATGCAGGCTTGACCAGCACGTGGCGCTTCTTGCCGAGCGACAGCTTGATCACGCCCTCGCTGGTCAGCTCATTCGCGGTCAGCGCCATCTTCTCATCGGTCACCGCGACGTCGTTGACGCGCAGGCCGCCGCCCTTGATCTGGCGGCGCGCCTCGCCGTTGGAGGCGACGAGGCCCGCCTTGACGAAGGCGTTGAGCACGCCGAGGCCGGCGTCGAGTTCGCTCCTAGCGACCTCGATGGTCGGCAGGTTCTCGGCGATCGCGCCTTCCTCGAAGGTCCGACGCGCCGTCTCGGCCGCGGTGCGGGCGGCCTCTTCGCCATGCAGCAAGGTCGTTGCTGCATCCGCCAGCGCCTTCTTGGCCTCGTTGATCTCGGCTCCCTGCAGCGCGCCGAGCTTCTCGATCTCGGACAGCGGCAGCGTCGTGAACAGCTTCAGGAACTTGACGACGTCGGCGTCCTCGGTGTTGCGCCAGTACTGCCAGAACTCATACGGGCTGCACTGGTCGGCATTGAGCCAGATCGCGCCCTGCGCGGTCTTGCCCATCTTGGCGCCGGAGGCGGTCGTCAGCAGCGGCGTGGTCAGCGCGAACAGCTGCTCGGTGCCCATGCGGCGGCCGAGCTCGACGCCATTGACGATGTTGCCCCACTGGTCGGAGCCGCCCATCTGCAGCCGGCAGCCGGTGCGCCGCGAAAGCTCGACGAAGTCGTAGGCCTGGCAGACCATGTAGTTGAACTCGATGAAGCTCATCTCCTGCTCGCGCTCGAGCCGCAGCCGCACCGAGTCCATGGTCAGCATGCGGTTGACCGAGAAGTGCCGGCCGATGTCGCGCAGCATCTCGATCCAGTTCAGCTTGGTCAGCCACTCGGCATTGTCGAGCATGATGGCGTCGGTCGCGCCGTCGCCATAACGCAGCACCTTGGCGAACACGCCGCGGATCGAGGCCTTGTTGGCCTCAATCTCGTCGACCGTGCGCATCGCGCGGGTTTCGTCCTTGCCGGAGGGATCGCCGACCATGGTGGTGCCGCCGCCCATCAGGGTGATCGGCTTGTTCCCGGTCTGCTGCAGCCAATACAGCATCATCATGGTCAGGAAGTTGCCGATATGCAGCGAGCGTGCGGTGCAGTCATAGCCGACATAGGCGGTCGCCTGGCCCTTGGCGGCGAGCGCATCCAGGCCCTCGAAATCCGAGCACTGATGAATGAAGCCGCGGCTCTGCAGCACGTTCAGGAAATCAGACTTGAAGCCAGTCATTGTCGGGCTGCTCTGAGCATTTGTTTACGGTATTGCCCCCTTGTCGCGGTGCGGTGCAGGAGGGCACATGCCACGGATACGGGCGATGTGGCATTATAAGATGCGCCGGGCTTGTACAAGCAGGTGCAGGGCTCCCACGGGACCTCAAATCGGCCGTACTTGGCAAGCAGGGCAGGGTTTTCAGGTTCAGCTGCAATGATTCTGACCGCACTTGGCCTCATGAGTGGCACCTCGCTCGACGGGGTGGACCTGGCCCTGATCGAGACCGACGGGCGGCAGATCAGGACCCTCGGTCCCTCCGGTTACCGGCCGTACAGCGCGGCTGAACGCAGCCTGTTGCGCGAGGCTCTCGTGGATGCGGTGCAGATCGAGCGGCGCGAGGCGCGTCCCGGCCGGCTGCGCGAGGCCGAGCACGCGGTCACGGTGGCACACGCGGAAGCGATCGCGGCGTTCCTGGCGCAGAACCGGCTCAAGCCCGAGGACATCGACATCATCGGCTTTCATGGCCAGACGGTCCTGCACCGGCCGGAGCGGCGGCTGACCGTCCAGATCGGGGACGCCGGCGCGCTGGCCAAGGCGGTCCACATCCCGGTGATGCATGATTTTCGCGCCGCCGACGTCGATTTCGGCGGGCAGGGCGCGCCTTTCGTGCCGGTCTATCACCGCGCGCTGGCGCAGTCGCTGTCGCGTGAAGGGCCGATCGCCGTGGTCAATATCGGCGGCGTCTCCAACATCACCTATATCGACGGCGATGACGTGCTGATTGCCTGTGACACCGGTCCGGGCAATGCGCTGCTCGACGATTTCATGCACCGGACCACGGGCCAGGCATTCGATCAGGATGGCCGCGTGGCCGGGCAGGGCGCACCGGACGAGGCCTGGATTGCCAGCGCGCTGGCACTGCCGTTCTTTGCGTTGCCGCCGCCGAAATCGCTCGATCGCAACGACTTCGCCGCTTTGAAGCTCGGTGATGTCAAACCGGCGAACGGCGCGGCGACGTTGACGGCCTTCACGGCGGCGGCGATCGCCCGCATCGTCCCGCTGCTGCCGAAGCCGCCGGCGAGCTGGATCGTCTGCGGCGGCGGCGCCCGCAACCACACCATGATGCGGATGCTGCGGGAGCGCTTGGCGCCGGCGAGCGTCGAATCAGCGGATGCGCTGGGCTGGTCGGCCGATGCCATCGAGGCGCAGGCGTTCGGCTTCCTGGCGGTGCGCGGCATGAAGGGCCTGCCGCTGAGCTATCCCGCCACCACCGGCGTGCCTTTCCCGATGACCGGAGGCGTGATCGCACGTCCCTGATCCATGCAATTGCATGGATCTTGACAGTTCCATGCGAGTGCATCTAGTTTGATGCATCTGCATCAAACTGCCGAGGATGTCATGGCGCCTGTCCTGAAGCTGATCAGCCACAAGCTCTGCCCCTATGTGCAACGCGCCGTCATTGCGCTCAATGAAAAGGGCGTTGCCTTCGAGCGGATCGACATCGATCTCGCCGACAAGCCCGACTGGTTCCTGAAGATCTCGCCGCTCGGTAAGGTGCCGGTGCTGGTGGTGCCCACGGCTGACGGGGCTGAGGTGGCGCTGTTCGAGAGCAACGTGATCTGCGAGTACATCGAGGACACGCGGGCCGGCGCCAAGCTGCATCCGGAGGACGCGCTGCAGCGCGCCCAGCATCGCGCCTGGATGGAGTTCGGCTCGGCGATATCAGGCGATCTCTGGGGCCTGGAGACGACGCAAGACGCGGCGGTCTTCGCGTCCAAGCGCGAGGCGCTGACGGCGAAGTTCGCGCGCGTCGAGGAGGCGCTGGGCGACGGGCCGTATTTCGATGGCACGCGCTTCAGCCTGGTCGATGCCGTGTTCGCACCGATCTTCCGCTACTTCGATGTTTTTGATGCTTACGGTGATCTTGGCATCTTCGCCGCCACGCCGAAGGTGCGTGCCTGGCGCGATCAGCTCGCGCAGCGGCCGAGCGTGAAGACGGCAGTCAGCGCGGACTATCCGCAGCTGCTGCGCGCATTCCTCGCGCGGCATGACGCGTATTTGTTGAAGCAGGCGGCGTAGAAGGGCCGTTGGTCTCAGGCGCTCACGCTACTCGCGCTGTCATCGCCCGGCTTGACCGGGCGATCCAGTACGCCGAGACGCCGATGATCGCCCGAGAAGCCGCGGCGTACTGGATCACCCGCTTTCGCGGGTGATCCAGCGGAATATGTGGCTGCAGGCGATGCGCGCGGGAGAGCTTTCAATCGTAGGGTGGGCAAAGCCGCAGGCGTGCCCACCATTGTCCCCGAGTTCTCGAATGAAAATGGTGGGCACGGCGCATTGCGACGATCCGTGTGGATGGAGAGGCGATCGCGCCTTTGCCCACCCTACGGATCGCGGCCCTTGCGACACCACGCCCAGCCTCATCTCACATTGGCGAGACGCATGTCCAGATACGCCGTGATGGTTTCCATCAACGGCTCGAGCTTGCCGTCGAAGAAGTGGTTGGCGCCGGGAATGACCTGCTGGTCGATCACGATGCCCTTCTGCGTCTTCAGCTTGTCGACCAGCGTGTTGACGTCCTTGGGCGGCACGACCGCATCCTTCTCGCCATGGACGATCAGGCCCGAGGACGGGCAGGGCGCCAGGAACGAGAAGTCGTAGAGGTTGGCCGGCGGCGCGATCGAGATGAAGCCCTCGACCTCGGGGCGGCGCATCAGGAGCTGCATGCCGATCCAGGCGCCGAACGAGAAGCCGGCGACCCAGCAGGCGCGTGCTTCGGGGTTGATCGTCTGCGCCCAGTCGAGCGCGGACGCGGCATCCGACAGCTCACCGGTGCCGTGGTCGAACGAGCCCTGGCTGCGGCCGACGCCGCGAAAGTTGAAGCGCAGCACCGAGAAGCCGCGATGGGCGAAAGCGTAGTAGCACTGGTACACGATCTGATGGTTCATCGTGCCGTGGAACTGCGGATGCGGATGCAGGATCATCGCGATCGGCGCGTTCTTCTGCTTGGCCGGATGGTAACGGCCCTCGAGGCGGCCCGCCGGACCGTTGAAGATGACTTCAGGCATCAGAGAATCCTTGGCAGAGGGTCGACCACCTTCGTCCGTGCTTCATCTGGCGCCTCGCCGACGATATCAGCAGAAAAAGTGGTGATCGAGCGCCATCCGTTCGCTTGGACGGAGCGGCGCTGGCGTGACTGGAAGTTGGCCTTCTAGCATGGTGCGCGGGGCAAAAAGCAAGGATTTTCAACGCCCGGCGAGGCCGCTGCAACAGAGACGCTTGCCGTGCCGCCGATTCATTGGCGTAGCGGAGCGGCCGCCAAGTGTGACCCGAATGCGCCTGCAATTCGATGAAAATGCTGGTGTTTTCGTCTGCTGCTTGGACGGCTTCAGCGCGGAGCTACCGCCGGCTCCAGCTGTGCAACGGCGCTGCGATAGCGGCGACTGCCCTGCACCGATTGTCCGCCGTCGAACGTCAGGTCGAATTCGCCCGAGGGCAGAACCGAAAGCGCGGTGACCCGGGCCATGTTGACCAGTCGGCTGCGATGGATGCGGACTAGCGCGAAGCGGGCGAGCTCGGCCTCGGCGGCCGACAAGGTGCCGCGGATCAGATGCCGCCTGCCGTCGGCCATGGCGTATTCGACGTAGTTGCCGGCTGCGGCGACCCACAGAATATCGGCCGTGGAGATGCGGATGCGGTTCGCGCCGTCGCGCAGCCAGAGTGTGGCAGGGGCCGGAGGCTCGGATCGCGGTGCGGGCTCTCGGATGGTGCTCGCACGATAGCCGTCATACAGCCAGAGCGTGGCGCCGATGAGCAGCGCGGTCATGACGTCCTTGCGGAACTCGTACACGATGGTGGCGAGCGAGAGCTGGAAGTCGTAGGCGCCGCCTGCGGTCCACATCAGCAGCTTGCGCAGCATCACCATGCCGATGATGTGAAGCGCAGAGAAGATGATGACGGCGGCAATGGCGAGCGCGACGTGATGGACCGTGGCGGCCGGCGCCCGCCGGATCGATCGAACGGTTGCGACCAGCAGCGGCGCCAACAGGATGATGACGACAATGCTCGTCATTTCCCACAGCAGCTGCCTTTCCAGATCGGAGGCCGCGCCCCGCCGGACGGCATCGTGGGCGGCCGAGAGGGCGTTGACGACGCCGATGCCGAGCGAGAGCCCGGCCATTGTCGCGTAGAACATCCGATCATCCGGACGCAGCATCGAGCCGACGAGCTTGTTCATGGCACCGGACCCGCTATCTCCATCTCGCACCCGACGATACCACGCCGCGGGTCACGCATCATCATGGCGCAGACAAGCGATGGTCGTTCGTGGCGCCAATTGATAAGAACGGACCGATGGCCGACAGGATCTATCTCGACTGGAACGCGACGACCCCGCTGCGGCCGCAAGCGCGCGCAGCGATGATCGCCGCCATGGAACTGGTCGGCAATCCCTCGTCGGTTCACGCCGAAGGCCGCAAGGCGCGGCGGCTGACGGAGGATGCCCGCGAGGTGATCGCGCGCGGGCTTGGCACCGTCGCGCGCCGCGTCGTGTTCACCTCCGGCGGAACCGAGGCCAATGTGCTTGCCTTGAGCCCAGGGCTGCGCGCACCGGCCGGCACCGTCGAGCGGCTTCTGGTGTCGGCGGTCGAGCACGCCTCGGTGCTGGCCGGCGGCCGGTTCGCGCCATCAGCAGTGCAGACGATCCCTGTCACTCCCTCCGGCGTGGTCGATCTCGGCCGCCTGGAAGCTCTGCTGGCGGGCGGGCCGCCGGCGCTGGTGGCCGTGATGGCCGCCAACAACGAGACCGGGGTGCTTCAACCGGTTTCGAAAGTCGCTGAGATGGTGCACCAGGCGGGAAGCCTGCTGCACGTCGACGCGATCCAGGCATTTGGGAAAATACCACTCGATATCAAACAGATGGGCGCAGACCTTGTGACCATCTCTGCGCACAAGATCGGTGGACCCAAGGGCGTCGGCGCGCTGGTGCTGGGCGCCGGCGTGGAGGAGCCGATTCCGGTTCTGCGCGGCGGCGGCCAGGAGCGCGGCCGCCGGGCTGGAACCGAAAATGTGGCCGGAATTGCCGGATTTGGCGCCGCGGCCGGCGCTGCCCTGGCTGCGATCGACGTGGATCTGGTCCGGCTCACGGCGCTGCGCGACCGCCTGGAAGCAGGCCTCCGTCAGACCGCTGACGCGACGGTCTTTTCGTCCGATGCAGCGCGGCTGCCGAATACCACGCTGTTCACGGCCCCGGGGCTCAAGGCGGAGACCGCCGTGATCGGCTTCGATCTCGAAGGTATTGCGGTGTCATCCGGCTCGGCCTGCTCGTCCGGCAAGGTGCAGCCGTCGCACGTCCTGGAGGCGATGGGCGTTGGTTCCGCGGCAGCCCAGGGAGCGGTGCGCCTCAGTCTGGGCTGGTCCACGACGGAGGCGGACGTCGATCGCTGCCTGCAGGCTTGGCGAAAGCTGTCATTGACCCTACTTAAGGGAGGCGACGAAACAGCGCTTGAGCGATTCTAAGGGCGTGATTTCGTCGCCGAAACGTCGTAAGACGGTTCCAGAACGTGTCCACCGCGGTCCTTGAAACCGCGAGCGGAGGATTGAATGCCAGCCGTACAAGAGACGGTCGACCGCGTCAGGCGGATCGACGTCGACCAATATCGTTATGGGTTCGAGACCGTCATCGAATCCGAGAAGGCTCCGAAGGGGCTTTCGGAAGACACGATCCGCTACATCTCGGGCAAGAAGAACGAGCCCGCCTGGATGCTCGAATGGCGCCTGGAGGCCTATCGCCGCTGGCTGACCATGACCGAGCCGACCTGGGCGCGCGTCGACTACCCGAAGATCGACTTCCAGGATCTGTATTATTACTCGGCGCCGAAGCCGAAGAAGCAGCTCTCCTCGATCGACGAGATCGATCCGGAGATCCTGAAGACCTATGAGAAGCTCGGCATTCCCCTGCGCGAGGTCGCGCTGCTCGAAGGCGTCGAGCCGGTGCCGGGCGCCGGCAGTCCCGAGAGCCGCAAGATCGCGGTCGACGCCGTGTTCGATTCGGTGTCGGTGGCGACGACGTTCAAGGAGGAGCTGAAGAAGGCCGGCGTGATCTTCATGCCGATCTCGGAAGCCATCCGCGAGCATCCGGAGCTCGTGCAGAAGTATCTCGGCAGCGTGGTGCCGACCTCCGACAATTTCTATGCGACGTTGAACTCGGCTGTCTTCTCCGACGGCTCGTTCGTCTATATTCCGCCGGGCGTGCGCTGCCCGATGGAGCTGTCGACCTATTTCCGCATCAACGAGCGCAATACCGGCCAATTCGAGCGCACGCTGATCATCGCCGACAAGGGCGCCTATGTCAGCTACCTCGAAGGCTGCACGGCGCCGCAGCGCGACGAGAACCAGCTGCACGCCGCCGTGGTCGAGCTGGTCGCGCATGACGATGCCGAGATCAAGTATTCGACGGTGCAGAACTGGTATCCGGGCAATTCGGAAGGCAAGGGCGGCATCTACAATTTCGTCACCAAGCGTGGCGACTGCCGCGGCGCCCACTCCAAGATCTCCTGGACCCAGGTCGAAACGGGATCGGCGATCACCTGGAAATATCCGAGCTGCATTCTGCGCGGCGACAATTCCCGTGGCGAGTTCTACTCGATCGCGATCTCCAACGGCTACCAGCAGGTGGACTCGGGCACCAAGATGATCCATCTCGGCAAGAACACGACCAGCCGGATCATCTCCAAGGGCATTGCCGCAGGCCGCTCGCAGAACACCTATCGCGGTCTGGTGACGGCGCATCGCAAGGCGTCCAACGCGCGCAACTTCACCGCCTGCGATTCGTTGCTGATCGGCGACAAATGCGGCGCGCACACCGTCCCCTATATCGAGGCCAAGAATTCCTCGGCCACGTTCGAGCACGAGGCGACGACGTCCAAGATCTCCGAGGACGTGCTGTTCTATTGCATCCAGCGCGGTCTTTCGCAGGAGGAGGCGGTCGGGCTCGTCGTCAACGGCTTCGTCAAGGACGTGCTGCAGCAGCTGCCGATGGAGTTCGCGGTCGAGGCGCAGAAGCTGATCTCGATCAGCCTCGAAGGCTCGGTTGGGTAGGGCCTCATCCTGAGGAGGCCGCTAGGTGGCCTTCTCGAAGCATGATGTCAGCATGGTTGGCCTCGGTCCTTCGAGACGCGCCTGCGGCGCTCCTCAGGACGAGGAACAGACAGAAGAGAAAACAATGGCACTACTCGAAATCAAGAACCTCCAGGTCCGCGTCGAGGAGCGTGAGATTCTCCACGGCCTGACGCTGACGATCGACGCCGGCAAGGTGCACGCGATCATGGGGCCGAACGGCTCCGGCAAGTCGACGCTGAGCCACGTCATCGCCGGCAAGCCGGGCTACGAGGTCACCGGTGGCGAGATCCTGTTCAAGGGCGAGGACCTGTTGGCGATGGCGCCGGACGAGCGCGCCGCCAAGGGCGTGTTCCTGGCGTTCCAATATCCGGTCGAGATCCCCGGCGTCGCCACCATGACGTTCCTGCGCACGGCGCTCAACGCGCAGCGCAAGGCGCGCGGCGAGGAGGAGTATTCGACGCCGGATTTTCTCAGGAAGGTGCGCGAGATCTCCAAATCGCTCAGCATTCCGCAGGACATGCTCAAGCGCGGCGTCAATGTCGGCTTTTCCGGCGGCGAGAAGAAGCGCAACGAGGTGCTGCAGATGGCGCTGTTCCAGCCCTCGCTCTGCATCCTCGACGAGATGGATTCCGGCCTCGACATCGACGCGCTGCGCATCGCTGCTGACGGGGTCAACGCGCTGCGCTCGCCGGAGCGCTCGATGATCGTGATCACCCACTATCAGCGATTGCTGAACTACATCGTGCCCGACGTCGTTCACGTGATGTCGAAGGGCCGCGTCGTGAAGAGCGGCGGCAAGGAGCTTGCGCTCGAGCTGGAGGCGTCCGGTTACGCCCAGTTCGAGGACGCCGCCTGATCGCTCCGTGAATGGATCTGTGATGAACGTAGCTTTGGTCAAGAACGACACCGGCATAGCAGCGAGCAGCGTGTTTTCCGCCGCCGCCGGCCGGCTGCCTGGCACCGGCAAGGTGGCGGATATCCGGCGCGAGGCCTTCGCGGCCTTCGAGCGCACCGGGCTGCCGCACCGGCGCATCGAGGAATGGAAATACACCGATCTGCGCGCGCTCGTGCGCGAGGTGCTGCCGCTCGCAGGCCTGCCCGATGCGGCAGCCTTGTCGCGCGCCAGGGCTGCGGTCGCATCGGTCGCGATCGAGGGCGCGACGAAGCTGGTTCTGATCGACGGTGTGGTCGCCGCTGATCTGTCGGATCTCTCGGCGCTTCCGGCCGGTGTCACGGTGCGAACCCTGCGCGCGGTGCTGGACGACCAGTCCAATGATGCGCGTGGCGACCTGCTGCTGACCAAGGCTTCCGATCCGATGCTGTCGCTCAATGCGGCGCTCGCAACGGATGGTGTCGTCATCACCGTGGCTGATGGCGCGCAGCTGTCGGCCCCGCTGCAGCTCATCCACGTGGCGACGGCCGCAAAGTCTGCGCGCTATAGCCGCTCGCACCTCCGGGTCGGGCAGGGCGCTCGCGCGACCCTGGTCGAGAACTCGATCGCGGTCGATGGCGCTGCGGCCTACCAGGCCAATGATGCCGCGGTGATCTCCGTCGGCGACGATGCTGCGCTTTCCCACGTTCGCCTGATGCGCGACGCCACCGATGCGTTGAACGTTTCGTCCGAGCTGGTCACCGTCGGCGCCCGCTCGAAGCTCAGCCTGTTCAACATGACCAGCGGCGGCGCGGTGAGCCGGCTGCAGGTGTTCTTCACGATGGCTGGCGAAGGCAGCGAGCTGATCGTCAACGGCGTCAACCTGCTGCGCGACAAGCAGCACGGCGACCTGACGCTGGTGGTCGACCACGCGGTGCCCGGCTGCACCAGCCGCGAAAACTTCCGCGCGGTGCTCGACGATCGCGCGCATTCCGTGTTCCAGGGCCGCATCATCGTCCGCCCCCACGCACAGAAGACCGACGGCAAGATGATGACGCGGGCGCTGCTGCTGTCCGACGAGGCCGAATCCGACAGCAAGCCAGAGCTCGAGATCTTCGCCGACGACGTCTCCTGCGGCCATGGCGCGACCGCGGGCGCGCTCGACGACAGCCTGCTGTTCTATCTGCAGGCGCGCGGTCTGCCCGAGAAGCAGGCCCAGGCGCTGCTGGTCCAGGCCTTCGTCGGCGAGGCCATCGAAGCGATCGAGGACGACGGTTTGCGCGAGCGCGTCATCGCTTCCGCCCAGGACTGGCTGGAGACGCGCGCATGAGCACGCATCCGGCGGTCACCAACGGTTCCTACGACGTCGCCCGGATCCGAGAGGATTTTCCGGCGCTGGCGCTGCAGGTTTATGGCAAGCCGCTCGTCTATCTCGACAATGCCGCTTCAGCGCAGAAGCCGCGCGCGGTGCTCGACCGCATGACGCAAGCCTATACGAGCGAATACGCCAACGTGCATCGCGGCCTGCACTATCTCGCCAATGCCGCGACCGAAGCCTACGAGGGCGGCCGCGAGCGCGTGACGCGCTTCCTCAATGCGCGGCGTAGCGAGGAGATCATCTTCACCCGCAATGCCACCGAGGCGATCAACCTCGTGGCGTCGTCGTGGGGCGGGCCGAACATCGGCGAGGGCGACGAGATCGTGCTCTCGATCATGGAGCACCATTCCAACATCGTGCCCTGGCATTTCCTGCGCGAGCGCCAGGGTGCGGTGATCAAGTGGGCTCCGGTCGACGACGATGGCAACTTCCTGATCGACGAATTCGAGAAACTGCTGACACCGAAGACCAAGCTGGTCGCGATCACGCAGATGTCGAACATGCTCGGCACCCTCGTGCCGGTGAAGGAGGTCGTCCGGATCGCGCATGCGCGCGGAATTCCGGTGCTGGTCGACGGCAGCCAGGCCGCCGTGCATCTCGCCATCGACGTCCAGGACATCGATTGCGACTTCTACGTCTTCACCGGCCACAAGCTGTACGGGCCGACCGGGATCGGCGTGCTCTACGCCAAATACGACCATCTGGTCGCCATGCGCCCGTACAATGG
The DNA here is from genome assembly GCF_000344805.1 of Bradyrhizobium oligotrophicum S58. NCBI lineage: Bacteria > Pseudomonadati > Pseudomonadota > Alphaproteobacteria > Hyphomicrobiales > Nitrobacteraceae > Bradyrhizobium > Bradyrhizobium oligotrophicum. Next base: position 4,226,742 of record NC_020453.1, read on the forward strand.
CGGCGGCGAGATGATCCGCGAGGTCGCGCGCGACTGGGTCACCTATGGCAATCCGCCGCACAAGTTCGAAGCGGGCACGCCGATGATCGTGGAATCGGTCGGGCTGGGGGCTGCGATCGACTACGTCAATTCCATCGGCAAGGAGCGCATCGCCGCGCACGAGCACGATCTGGTCACCTATGCGCAAGAGCGGCTGCGCGAGATCAATTCGCTACGGCTGATCGGCACGGCCAAGGGCAAGGGTCCTGTGATCTCGTTCGAGATGAAGGGCGCACATGCCCACGACATCGCGACCGTGATCGATCGCCAGGGCGTCGCGGTACGGGCAGGCACGCATTGCGTGATGCCGCTTTTGGAGAGATTCAACGTCACGGCGACCTGCCGTGCCTCGTTTGGCATGTACAATACGAGGGAAGAAGTCGATCAGCTGGCACAGGCATTGATCAAGGCGCGGGATTTGTTTGCATGACCGACACGGCCGACGTCAAAACTCAGACCATCGAAACGCTTTCGGCGCTGCCGCCGGAAGAGACAGAGCGGTTGTCGAGCGAGATCATCGCGGCGCTTAAGACGGTGTTCGATCCGGAGATCCCGGCCGACATCTACGAGCTCGGCCTGATCTACAAGGTCGACATCAAGGACGATCGCAGCGTCGACGTGCTGATGACGCTGACGACGCCGAATTGCCCCGCCGCCGGCGAGCTGCCGACGATGGTGGAGAACGCGATCGCGAGCGTCCCGGGCGTCGGCATCGTCAATGTCAGCATCGTCTGGGAGCCGCAATGGACGCCGGACCGGATGAGCGACGAGGCGCGCCTCGTCTTGAACATGTGGTGAGACAAGTCGGCACGAAGTTTGAACAGTGAGGCGGAACGACACCCGCCGGGATGACACCATGACCAGCACGATGAATCCAGCAGCGCCCATCGCCAAGCCCAAGCCGCGGCCCCGTCCGCAGGTGATGCGGCTGACCGATGCGGCGGCCACGCGCATCCGCGAGCTGACTGATCGCGCCGGGTCCGAGATCATCGGACTGCGTGTCGGTGTCAAGAACGGCGGCTGCGCCGGGCAGTCCTACACGGTCGAATACGCGCATGATATCCGGCCGACCGACGAGATCGTCGAAGACAAGGGCGTCAAGATCCTGGTCGATCCCAAGGCAGTTCTGTTCCTGCTCGGCACCGAGATGGACTACCAGGCCGATAAGATGCAGGCTCAGTTCGTCTTCAACAATCCGAACCAGATCAGCGCCTGCGGCTGCGGCGAGTCGGTCCAGCTGAAGCCGGCCGAGGTCTGAGGGCCGGTCTTGCGTCAGGACCGCTCCGGGACATTGTTGCATTCCGGACATTGACATACGGCGTCCTCCCGACCGACAAATTCCGCCAGGCAAATGTTGGGGGCGGGAGCGCGTCGCGATGGATCGCGAATTCCTGATCGATCTGTTCGCCGGCTTCGGCCCGGTCACCATCCGGCGGATGTTCTCCGGCTTCGGCATCTCCGCCGACGGCATCAACTTCGCGCTGGCGCTGCGCAGCGGGCTCTATTTGCGTGCGGACGAAGCGAGCTTTGCCAGGTTCGAGGAGGCGGGATCCAAGCCGTTTTCCTATGAGACGCGGGCGCGGACGATGACCGTGCGCTCGTATTGGCAGGTGCCCGCGCATCTGTTCGACGACACGGACGAGTTCGCCACGTGGGCGAAGGACGCGTTCGCGGCAGCCCAGAGGGCGGCCCTCAGCAAGCGCCCCAAGAAGCGGGCAGCGTCGCTTGGTGCGAACGAGCCGGCGCCGGCCCGAGGGAAGAGGCGTCCGGCAGCGGCTAAAAAGACGACGACGAAGACGGCCGATAAGTCGAAGTCGAACAAGACACCAAAGTCGGCCAAGACGACCGGCAAGGCTGCTGCAGCCGCCCGAACCAGACGCGGCACGACGGCACCAAAGGCGTCGCGGACGCCGTCAAAGCGGCCGCGTTGAGGATGTGATCGTGGTTTGATGGGCTTTTGCGTCAGGCGACTTGGCCGCGCGTTGCTGCGGTGTATTCAGGGTCGCTCTCGCACACCACCTTGTTGCGGCCGCCCCGCTTGGCGGCATAGAGGCAGGCGTCGGCACGTTCGATCAGGGCATCGGTGTCGTCGCCGGCGCGGAGCATCGATACCCCGACTGATATGGTCACGCGGCCGAGGATCTCACCGGTCGACTTCTTCTTCAGCTCCTTTGCGGTGATGGCACAACGGATCTGATCGGCAACGGTCAGCGCTTGCCGCAGCGAGGTATTCGGCAGCACGACGGCGAATTCCTCGCCGCCATAGCGCGCGGCGATGTCCTGGCCCTTGATCGCATGTTTCAGCGTCATTCCGACCAGGCGCAGCACCTGGTCTCCGGTGAGGTGACCGTAGGAATCGTTGAACGACTTGAAATGGTCGATATCGAACATCAGCAGCGACAGCGGCTGGTCGGTTGCGAGCCCGGTCTGCACCGTCGTCTCGATCATCCGGTCGAAATATTTGCGGTTGCCGAGCCCGGTGAGCGGATCGGTCAGGCTCTCGGCGCGGATCGCTTCCAGGCTGTGTTGCAGTCCGCTGATCTCGTCCTTGGACAGCGACAGGCGCTCTTCGAGAACGCGGTTGGTCTCGCGCATTTCCTTGGTCGAACGGGCGAGCGCCTCGATGATGTCGACGAGTTGCTCGCGGCTGTTGGCCGAGGCGAGCATCCGGTCGGCGCCGGCAAGGCTTGCATCGTAGCTCGCGGTCCGGCCGAGAGCGTCCGTGATCATGTTCATCAGGTCGTCGATCTCTCCGACGACGCGCGATCCGACCTTGTCGATGCGGTCCGAGGTCTTGAGATGCGTGAGATAGGATTCGTAGAGCTGGTCGAGGTCGGACTGGGACAGCCTGCCGTTGCGCGACAGCGTTCCGTTGATGATCTCGTTCAGTTGCGCGTTGTAGCCCGTCGCATAGACGTACCAGATCTCGTAGTTGCGCGGATTGGCCGAGTGACGCAGCGTCTTGATCTGGCTGAGGGCTACCTCGGCGAAGGCTATGGTGCGTTCGTGTTCGTCAAGCACATTGACCACAACAGGTTCTCCCCAATCGCCCGCGTCGCCGTCGTCACAGCAATGAAATAAACAATGCCGGCCAAGCTAAAGGACGTTTGTGAACCAGGGGTAAATACGGCCGTAGAGTCACGGATAAGCGTCAAGCCGCGCTGACACGACAGTCGTCATTCATATGTTCAATGAGCTACATAAGATTCGGTTCGGCAGTCGCCGGCAGCGCGCATGTGCCTTGTTAGGAGCAGCTCCCACGTGACGGCTCAGCGCCGTCGAAAACTTAACTTATGTGAGACGAGCGCAGCAGCGGATCTTCGACGGCGCGAAGTTCCGGGCGATCATGTGTGGATCAGCCCGGAATCTCGATCCTCAGGGAAGTGGCGCGCGCACGGGACGGAGCAGGAAAGCCGGAAGATGCGAATGATCGGCGGGCTCGTTGTCATGGTCGCGCCGCGGCCGCCGCGATTCATTGCGTGGCTGGTCGCTACGCGGCTGCTCGTTGCGCGGCTGTTCCTTGCGGGCGCTCGGCGCAGCGGGCCGAGGAGACGTCGCCTGTGCGGCGCGCGGCGCTGCTGCGGCCGTTCGCGGCTCGCGCTCGCGCGGTGCTGTATCACGATCACGCTCACGCGGTGCCGCGTCGCGCTCCCGGGCCTTGCCGCGGCTGCCGCGGCGGGCAGCGTCACGCGGACGGCGCTCGCGGGTGTCTTCATCGCGCGACGTCTCTTGCACCTCGTAGTCGCCTTCGATCGTCGGAATGCCCTGTCCGATCAGCTTCTCGATCGCGACCATCGACTTCTGGTCGGCCGGACACACGATCGAGATTGCAGTTCCGGTACGGCCGGCGCGGCCGGTACGACCGATGCGATGAACGTAGTCGTCCGAATGATGCGGCACGTCGAAATTGAAGACGTGGCTGACTTCGGGAATGTCGAGGCCGCGTGCGGCGACGTCGGAGGCCACGAGCAGCGGCAGCTCGCCCTTGCGGAATTGATCGAGCGCGGCGGTGCGGGCCGACTGGTCCATGTCGCCGTGCAGCGCGCCGACGCTGAAGCCATGCTTCTGCAGCGACTTGTGAACGATGGCGACGTCGCGCTTGCGATTGCAGAAGATGATTGCGTTGTTGAGATCCTTGGCGTCCCGCAACAGCCTGCGCAGCACCTCGCGCTTCTGATGCGCCTCGCGTCCCGACGGCACCTGCATCTGGGTCACGGTGACGGCTGTCGTGGCCGGCTTGGATACTTCGACCTTCTGCGGATTGTGCAGGAAGGCTTCGGTGATGCGCCGGATTTCGGGCGGCATGGTTGCGGTGAAGAACAGGGTCTGGCGGGTGAAGGGGACCAGCTTGCAGATGCGCTCGATGTCGGGGATGAAGCCCATGTCGAGCATGCGGTCGGCTTCGTCGATGACCAGCAGCTCCACGCCGGTGAGCAGCAATCCGCCGCGTTCCGTATGATCGAGCAGCCGGCCTGGCGTGGCGATCAGCACGTCGACCCCGCGGGTCAGCTTGGCGTCCTGGTCGCCGAAGGAGACGCCGCCGATCAGCAGGGCGACGTTGAGCTTCTGGCCAGCGCCGTAGCGATCGAAATTCTCTTTGACCTGGGCCGCCAGCTCACGCGTCGGCTCCAGGATCAGGGTGCGCGGCATTCGTGCGCGGGCGCGGCCCTTTTCGAGGATGGTGAGCATCGGCAGGACGAAGGCGGCGGTCTTGCCGGTGCCGGTCTGGGCGATGCCGAGCACGTCGCGGCGCGCCAGCACGTGAGGAATCGCCTGTTCCTGAATGGGGGTCGGGATGGTGTAACCAGTGGCCGCAACTGCAGCCAACACCTTGTCGGACAAGCCGAGATTGGAAAAAGACATCGAGCCTCTATGTCACGCGCCGAAAGGCGACGGGGCCTCTATTCGACGCCGCCGTTAGGAATCGAGGGTAAAAGGCTGTGGTCGCGCTCAACCCCGAAACGGCGTGCTCTAAGGAAGCTGGGGGTTTCTGACTAACGCTGACCCGCGGTCAATCTCTCAGGAATCGGATGCTATCCGGCCGCGCTGCTGCGGAAGATAGGGGCGAATCCCGCAAAGTCAATGGAAGAGGGGGACGAAGTACCGAAAAAGCTTAATGTTTTTGCATTATTTGCAGGCAACCTGTCGTCGAGCTGTCGTATTCGGGTGCTCCGAAGGTCTCCGCGACTGCTCGCGGAAAGCGGTCCGGTCGAATTGTCGTCGGAATTGCGGCGTGTGTTCGGCGTCAGCCGGCTTCTCGCCACAGGCTGACAGACCTCGTGCATGAACCGGCAGGACCGGGCCGTCGACTATCGATGGCGAAGGTCTCGCGTGACGAGGGCAGGGACGAAGGATGAGATCGATGCGAACGTGGTTGGCGTGCGGGCTGGTGATGCTGGCAATGACTTTGTCGCCGGCTGCGCATGCCGAGAAGCGCGTCGCGCTCGTCGTCGGCAACAATGACTACCGCTACGTCCCGAAGCTGCAGAAGGCCGTCAACGACGCGCGCACGATGGGCGACACGCTGAAGCAGCTCGGCTTCAGCGTCATGGTCGCGGAGAATCTCAATCGCCAGCAGTTCAGCCAGACGCTGCTTGCCTTCGACAATGCGGTCGAGCCGGGCGACACCGCGTTCTTCTTCTATGCCGGCCACGGCTTCGAGATCGCGGGCCAGAATTTCCTGCTGCCGACCGACGTGCCGGCCGCGACGGAGGGGCAGGAGGAGCTGGTGCGCGACGCCTCGATTCTTGCCGACCGCGTCATCGAGCGGCTGCAGAACAAGAAGGCCCGCACCTCGATCCTGGTGTTCGATGCCTGCCGCAACAATCCGTTCGAGCGCTCCGGCACGCGCGCGGTGGCGGGCGCGGGCGGCCTCGCGCCAATGACGCAGCTGCCCGAAGGCGTGTTCTCGGTCTTCTCGGCGGGTCCGCGGCAGACCGCGCTGGACCGGCTGTCCAACGATGATGCCAATCCGAATTCCGTGTTCACGCGCACCTTTGCCAAGGAGCTGACGCAGCCCGGCGTCAATCTGGTGCAGGTCGCGCAGCGCACGCGGCGCGTCGTCAGCGAGCTGGCCGAGACCGTGCGTCACAAGCAGATTCCGGTCTATTTCGATCAGATGGTGGACGACGTGTTTCTCAATGGCGCCAAGGCGCCCGTTGCCGCCGACAAGCCTGCCGAGCCGCAGCAGAAGCTCGCAGCCTTGCCCCCGGTCTCCGCCCCGCGCATTCCTCCGGCCAACGAGACCTTGAACGCGCCGATCGCGATGTTCTCGCGCCACAATGGCGGCTGGACCGTCACCTTCTCGATCGCCGATCCGACGCTCGGCATCTCCTGGCGCATGGGCGACGCCGGCGACTATCGCGAGACCGGCTTCATGGATGTGCTCGATCCGCGGACGCGCAAGCGCATGCCCAATCCCTCGATCCAGCTGCCGGCGGACGCGCCGGCCGGCACCATCCAGGTTCGCTATGTCGACGCGGGTGGCGAGATGCAGGGGCCGTTTCCGATCCGATTCGAGCCGGAAGCTGCGCTGGTGCGTGACCAGCGCAAGATCCTCGACATGACCGCGACCAGCTGGCTGTCGTTCCGCGAGTTCAATGGCCTGCTGGTCTACTACACGCATTTGATGTCGTATCGCTGTGCGATCCGCGAGGTGCGCATCGGCATCGACACCGCCGTTCCGGACAAGGTGCTGAACATGCCCTCCTGCGACATGAAGGACCCGATCGCGATCCCGTCGAACGCGACGCCCTATCTGAAGCTGCCGCCGTCGACGCAGTTCATCTCGGTCGAGCTGACCTATCGCGACGGCAGCGTCTCGGAGATCAAGAGCTTTCGGCGCTGACGTGCAGCATCAAGCCGAGATCGAATAGCCGCCATCGACGGGAATCGCGGTACCCGTGACGAAGTCCGAGGCCGCCGAGCTCAGGAACGTGGCAATACCGGCGAAGTCGTCGATGCCGCCCCATCGTGCGGCGGGGGTGCGCGCCAGCACCCGGTCGTGCAGGCCATCGATCTGCTGACGGGCCGCCCGGGTGAGATCGGTGTCGATCCAGCCCGGCAGGATCGCATTGACCTGGATGTTGTCGGGCGCCCAGGCGCAGGCACAGGCGCGCGTATACTGCACGATCCCGCCTTTGCTGGCGGCATAGGCCGGAGCGAAGCTGGCGCCGAAGATCGACAGCATCGAGCCGATGTTGACGATCTTGCCGCCGCCTGCGGCTTTGAGGGCCGGGTAGGCGGCCTTCGAGCACAAGAAGGCGCTGGTGAGGTTTGTGTCGATCACCTGCTGCCACTCCTCGAGCTCGAGCAGATGAGGCGGCTTGCGGATGCTCATGCCGGCATTGTTGATGAGGATGTCGATTCGACCGAGGCTGCCGGCGACACGATCGACCATGGCTGCGACGTCGTCCTTGTTGCTGACGTCGGCCGTGACCGCGATCGCGCGGACACCGCGGCCGGCGAGATCGGCCACCGCCGCCTTCGACTTGGTCTCGTTGCGGCCGACCACGGCGATATCAGCGCCGGCATCGGCGAGCCCGCGCGCCATGCCGAGGCCAATTCCGCCATTGCCGCCAGTCACGATCGCAACCTTGCCGCTGAGGTCGAAACGGCTTGCCATGCGTCATCTCCAAATTGGTTCGAGGCGTCAGCAGGTGCCCTGCCAGATCATCACCAGGCCCAGCGCGCCCATGCCGACACCGTAGCCGGCCCATTGCAGCTGGTTGATCATGAAGCTCGTCCGCGGCCAGGCAACAACCCCGGTGCCCTGACCGACCCACAGCAGCCCAATGGCAAGCAGGAGCAGGCCACCGATCATCAAGAACCTCCGCATGGCCATTCCTCTCCCTGGTCGACCGGCTTCACGGCATCGGAGATGCCGCGAGCGTCTTTTTTGTGAAGTTTCGTGACCAGGAAGCTAGCGGCGGACAAGACGGATGGCCAGCGGATCCGAAGGCCAAAACAAAAAGCCCCGGATGATCCGGGGCTTTTCGCAGCAAGGTAGGGAATGCCGAGTGGGGACTGCTCAGTACTTGACCACCGGGCCGGTCCAGTTGAAGCGGTAGACCAGCGAGGTGCTGATGGTCTGCACCCAGGGCTTGAAGGTGACGGAGTCCGTGCTGAGAGCATTGGTGCCATCGAAGCGCACGGCAATATCGCTCTTGTTGTAGAAGGCGGTGCGATATTCCGTCTTCATGAACCAGCCCGGAGCCGAGATACCGAAGATGTTCAGGTTGTTCTCGACACCACCGCCGATGAACCAGCCATTGCGGTTGAAGGAGTCGGTGTGGAAGCCCGACGCTGCGCCGGTGAACACCGAGTTCAGAGTGGTGCCCGACCAGTGCGATCCGGTGTAACCACCGTTCACGTAGGACAGGACGTTCGGGGCAACCAGATAGCCGACGCGCACGCCAGCGGCCCAGCTGTCCTGCAGCTTGATGCGGCCGGTGAAGCCGGCGAACTGATCCTGGATGTCGCCGCGCAGGCTGCCGAACTGGCCATCGCCGAACACACCGACAACCCACGACGGATTGACCTGCCAGTCGTAACCAGCACCAACGGTACCGAACCAGCCGTCGCCACCGACGCGCTGATTGACCGTCGACGCGAAGCCGGTACGGTTGCTGTTCGAGTCAGCATCCCAGATGCCGCCACCAGCACCACCGAAGATGTAGAAGCCGGTCCAGCTCGGAGCCACCGGTGCCATCATCGGAGCCTTCGCGTAGGGACGCGCAGCCAGATCGGCAGCCGACGCTGCGCCCGTCATCACCACCACCGCGGTCGTAGCAAGCAAAAGCTTTTTCATATCCAATTCCCCAAGATCGACGTGGTCGCAAATGCCAGTTAGCGGCGGCGATTCCCTCGCCAGATGTGCCCGAACTATAGCCGATTGGTGCCCAAAAGCTGTTGCCGGTTGAGCACACCGGAGGGGAAAGTGCGGTGCGGAACACCGCGTATCTTTATAAGCGGCTGAAATGCAAAAAGAAAAGCAGGCCCACGCGAGTGCGTGGAACCTGCAATCGGGGCGTGAAATCGGGTCGAAAGCTAGACGTCGAGCAGCTCATCGCCCGCAAATTCCGCTTTCTCCGAAATAAAGGCGAAGCGCGCCTCCGCCTTGGTCCCCATCAGCCGCTCGACCGAGTCGGCGGTACCGTCGCGGTCGTCGGCCAGAAGGACCACCCGCAGCAGGGTGCGCTTGGCCGGATCCATGGTGGTTTCCTTCAGCTGCGCCGGCATCATTTCGCCCAGACCTTTGAAGCGGCCGATGTCGACCTTGGCGTTGGCATTGAATTCGCGCTTCAGGAGCTCGTCGCGATGGGCGTCGTCGCGGGCGTAGAACGTCTTGCTGCCATGGGTGAGCCGGTAGAGCGGCGGCACCGCGAGGTAGAGATGCCCCTCATCGATCAGCCGCGGCATCTGCCGGTAGAAGAAGGTGATGAGCAGCGAGGCGATGTGGGCGCCGTCGACGTCGGCGTCGGTCATGATGATGATGCGCTGGTAGCGCAGATCCTCTTCGCGATACGACGCGCTGGTGCCGGCGCCGATCGCCATCACGAGATCGGCGAGTTGGGCATTCGCCGTCAGCTTGTCCTTGCCGGCCGAGGCCACGTTGAGGATCTTGCCACGCAGCGGCAGCACCGCCTGCCTCTTGCGGTCGCGCGCCTGCTTGGCGCTGCCGCCTGCCGAATCGCCCTCGACGATGAACAGCTCGGAGCCTTCGGTGCCGGCGTCGGTGCAGTCGGCGAGCTTGCCAGGCAGGCGCAGCTTCTTGGTGGCGGTCTTGCGCGCCGTCTCCTTCTCCTGGCGGCGGCGGATGCGATCCTCGGCGCGCTCGATGACGAAGTCGAGCAGCCGATTGGCCTGTACCGGATTGCCCGAGAGCCAATGATCGAACGGGTCCTTGACGGCCTGCTCGACGATGCGCTGCGCCTCCGCGGTGGCGAGGCGGTCCTTGGTCTGACCTTGGAATTCCGGCTCGCGCACGAACACCGAGAGCATGATGGCGGCGCCTGCCATGATGTCCTCGGAGGTGATGTTGGTTGAACGCTTGCCCTGGCCGACGCGCTCGGCGTGGTCCTTCAGGCCGCGAAGCAGTGCGCTGCGGATGCCGGATTCGTGGGTGCCGCCGTCGGGCGTCGGAATCGTGTTGCAGTAGGACGACAGGAAGCCGTCGGCGTCAGCGGTCCACGCCACCGCCCATTCGCAGCCGCCGTGGCCGCCGGTGCGGCCGGACTTGCCGGCGAAGATGTCGGGATGGACCAGAGTGTCGGCGTGGATCGCCGCGGCCAGATAGTCCTTCAGGCCGCCGGGGAAGTGGAAGGTCGCCTCGGGCTCGACGTCCTCGATGCCCTTCAGCAGCGACGGATCGCACTTCCAGCGGATCTCGACGCCGCCGAACAGATAGGCCTTCGAGCGCGCCATCTTGAACAGGCGCTGCGGCTTGAACGTGGCCTTGCCGCCGAAAATGGTGGGGTCGGGCTGGAAGCGGATCCTGGTGCCGCGGCGGTTGGCGACCTTGCCGACTTCCTCGAGCTTGCCCTTGGGATGGCCGCGCTCGAAGATCATGCGGTAGAGCTTCTGGTTGCGTGCGACCTCGACCTCGAGCCGGGTCGACAGCGCGTTCACCACGGAGATGCCGACGCCGTGCAGGCCGCCCGAGGTCTCGTAGACCTTGGAATCGAACTTGCCGCCCGCGTGCAGCGTGCACATGATGATTTCGAGCGCCGACTTCTTCGGAAACTTCGGATGCGGATCGATCGGAATGCCGCGGCCGTTGTCGGTCACGGTGAGGAAGCCCTCGGCGTCGAGCTCGACCTCGATGAAGGTGGCATGGCCCGCCAGCGCCTCGTCCATCGAGTTGTCGATGACCTCGGCGAACAGATGATGCAGCGCCTTCTCGTCGGTGCCGCCGATATACATGCCGGGGCGGCGCCGCACCGGCTCCAGGCCCTCGAGGACCTCGATGTCGCGGGCGGTGTAGTCGCCCTCCGCACCCGCCGCTCGGGCGGACGGCTTGGCCGGAGCCTTGCCCTTGGCGGCGAACGCCGCCAAGGGGTCGGTGACGCCCTTGGCCTTGGCTTTTGCAGCTGATTTCAACGGCTTACCCATGGAATCTGATGTCGCGCTTGCGCAAGATGGAACGAATCGTTGAGCCTGACTATGCCATGGACCGGCATAAAACAATGACCCCGGAAACAATGACCCTGGCCGGAACGGGGCGTCTTCGACCGGTTCCTGCGGCTGGGCTGGCCCGTTCACGCGGCACAGCCGGTTGTTGTGACTTGAAGTCGGCCGGCTCCGTGGCGTACCAGTCTGCGCCAGGGAACCGCGAAGGCCTTCAAGCACTTAGGGCCACGGAGCAGGAAAGGCATCGAGCAGATGGAAGATTTTGGCCGCGCGGTAGCCGATTTCGTGCGCGACCATCAGGCCTGGGCTGCTCCGATCGTTCTGCTGCTCGCGTTCGGCGAATCGCTGGCCTTCATCTCGCTCCTGATTCCAGCCTGGGGCGCCCTGGTCGCCATCGGCGCCCTGATCGGCGCTACTGGGATCAGCTTCTGGCCGGTGTGGCTGGCCGGCGGTATTGGCGCCGCGCTGGGGGATTGGGTCTCCTACTGGTTTGGTTACCGCTACAAGGATCGCGTCGCCCAGATGTGGCCGTTGTCGCGCTATCCGGAGCTCCTGCCGCGCGGCGAGGCCTTCGTGCGTGACTGGGGCGTGCCGAGCATCTTCATCGGCCGGTTCTTCGGCCCGTTGCGCGCGTCGGTCCCGCTGGCCGCGGGCATCTTCGAGATGCCGTATATGGTGTTCCAGGTCGCCAATTTCGTCTCGGCGCTGGTGTGGTCGGCCGTGCTGCTGCTGTTCGGCGACGTGATCGGGCGGATCATCGAATGGCTGTGGCGCACGGTTTGACGCCCGCTGGCGAGCTGCGACCTTGACGCAGGAACCTGACGGCCTTATAGGCCTGCGCCCATGATCAACGTAGCGACCAACATGTTCGCCATTGAACGCCGCCGTACCCTCGCGGTGCGGGCGGTGATCTGCGTCTAGATCACAGCCCCTGCCGCCGGATCCGATCCCGCGGCAAACTTTCCCCTTGCAGCGCGATTGATCAGGCGGCTCCTTCGTCCAGCAGGAGTTTCCGATGTACACGCCACCGCCCTTCAAGCCCGACCGTGCCGCAAGCCTCGGCTTTGCGGACGCCCGCGGCTTCGGCACGGTCTGCGCGTGGGACGGGACGAAGCCGATCGCGTCCTTGGTGCCGTTTCATCTGGGTTCGCTGAACGACGGCACGCCGCAGGTCTTCTTCCATGTCGCCCGGGGCAATCCGCTGGCCAAGCTCGCCGACGGCAAGACGCCGTGGCTGCTCGCCGTCAACGGCGCCGATGCCTACGTGTCGGCCGACTGGTACGTGTCGCCTGACCAGGTGCCGACCTGGCTCTATCAGGCGGTGCATCTGACCGGTACGTCGCGGGTGCTCTCGGAGGCCGAGCTTGCACTGCAGGTGGACGCCGTCAGCGCCAAATTCGAGCAGTGGCTGCTGCCGAAGACCCCATGGACGTCCGATAAGATGGCTGCCGGCCGCCTCGAAGCCATGCGCAAGGCGATCGTCGGCATCGTGATGACGATCGACGACGTCGAAGGCAGCTTCAAGCTCAACCAGCACAAGTCCGAGGCCGACTACGCGGCGGTCGCGACCCGGCTCGGCGAGCAGCCCGACATCGGCTCGCAACAAATTTCCTCTCTCATGCGGCAGGCGCGGCCCCAGGCCTTTGCCGGCGAAACTCAGACTTAGAAGGAGCACGTCATGACCGTGATCGATAGCAATTCGCAGACGGCCCGTGCGACAGCGGGCACTGCGACGCGCTCCGTGTTCGTCGACGGCGGCTCGGGCACCACGGGCCTCGGCATTGCGGAGCGGCTGGCCCATCAGAGCGACGTGGTCGTCAAGACGATCGCCGAGGACAAGCGCAAGGATCCGGCCGCCAAGCGGGCGCTGATGGCGGAGGTCGATCTCGTCATCCTCTGCCTTCCTGATGACGCCGCCAAGGAGACGGTGGCCCTGATCGACGGCATGGGCCACGCCGCGCCCAAGGTGCTGGATGCATCCACGGCGTATCGGGTTGCGCCGGACTGGGCCTATGGCTTCCCCGAGCTCGCAGCCGACCAGTCCGACAAGGTCCGCAACGCGCGCAAGGTCTCCAATCCCGGCTGCTATCCGACCGGCGGCATCGCGCTGCTGCGGCCGCTGGTCGATGCCGGCCTGCTGCCGCAGGACTATCCGATCACCGTGAATGCGGTGAGCGGCTATTCCGGTGGCGGCAAGTCGATGATTGCGGCCTATGAGAACGGCACGGCTCCCAGCTTCGAGCTTTACGGTCTGGGCCTCGAGCACAAGCATCTGCCAGAGCTGCAACTGTATTCGCGGCTGACGCGGCGGCCGATCTTCATTCCCTCCGTGGGTAACTACCGGCAGGGCATGCTGGTTTCCGTGCCGCTGCAGCTCGATACGTTGCCGGGCAAACCTGATGGGGCAGATCTGCATGCGGCCCTGGCGAAGCATTATGCCGGCAGCAAATACGTCTCGGTGTTGCCGCTCGACGGCGCGGCGGCCAAGAGTGGCCGGCTCGAGCCGGAGGCGCTCAACGAGACCAACCAGCTCGAGCTCCATGTGTTCGCCAGCGACAAGCATCACCAGGCGGTGCTGGTGGCGCGGCTCGACAATCTCGGCAAGGGCGCCTCGGGCGCGGCCGTGCAGAACATGCGGCTGATGCTCGGGCTGCCCGATCTCGGCAGCTGAGATCGAACTGATTACTCCGGCCGCAGGAGCGGCCGGCTCGATCGGCAACATCATGCGACAGCCGGGGCTCCGCCGGCATCGCCGTGCAATGACGCACGCTGAGGAATGGGCAGACCCATGACCGCCACCGATTTGAATGCGCTGCCCGTCACCGTGAACGATGTGCGCGCTGCCGCGGAAACCATCAGCGGCGCGGTGCTCGCGACCGCCTGCAATCAGAGCCGCACGCTCGGCGAGATCTGCGGCTGCAACATCTGGCTGAAATTCGAGAACCTGCAGTTCACCTCCTCTTTCAAGGAGCGCGGCGCGCTGAACCGGCTGAATGCACTGTCCGCCGAGCAGCGGGGGCGCGGCGTGATCGCGATGTCCGCCGGCAACCACGCGCAGGGCGTGGCCTACAACGCGCGGCGGCTCGGCATACCCGCGACCATCGTGATGCCCGTGGGCACGCCGATGGTGAAGATCGAGAACACGCGGCGGCACGGTGCCGAGGTCATCATCTCCGGGGCCACCTTGGAAGAGGCGGGCGCGTTCGCCAGGGAGCACGGTGCAACGCATGGCATGACCATGATCCATCCCTACGACGATCCGCTGATCATCGCTGGGCAGGGCACGGTCGCGCTGGAGATGCTCGCGGCCGTGCCGGCGCTCGACACGCTCGTGGTGCCGATCGGCGGCGGCGGGCTGATCTCGGGCATGGCGGTGGCGGCGCGTGCGCTCAAGCCGGGTTTGCGGATCATCGGCGTTCAGGCCGAGCTCTACCCGTCGATGTACAATGCCGTCCGTGACGCTCAGCTGCCGATGCGCGGCGACACGCTGGCCGAGGGCATCGCAGTGAAGTCGCCGGGCCGGATCACGACCGACATCATCCGCCAGCTCATCGATGACATCCTGCTGGTCACCGAGCCGCAGATCGAGCGCGCGCTGGCGACGCTGATCTCGATCGAAAAGACGGTGGTCGAAGGCGCCGGCGCGGTCGGCCTAGCTGCGGTGCTTGCGCATCCCGGGCAGTTTGCCGGACGCAATGTCGGCCTGGTGCTGAGCGGCGGCAACATCGACACCCGCCTCATCGCCTCGGTGTTGACCCGTGAACTTGCCCGCGAGGGACGGCTGACACAGCTGTCGATCGACATCGTCGATCGCCCGGGACAACTCGCCGCCGTCTCGACCTTGCTTGCGGACGCCGGCGCCAACATCATCGAGGTGTCGCACCAGCGCACCTTCTCGGACCTGCCGGCGAAGGCGACGCTGCTGGAGCTGGTGATCGAGACGCGCGACCAGGCGCACCTCAACGACGTGATGGCAAAGCTGGTGGCTGCGAACTTCAAGGCGCGCTGCACCTGAGGGCATTGCGCGCCGTGGAAGCCGCTGCCCGGTGCGGCTACGACTCTCCGTGCGTCTCACACCCAGCCGCCGTCGACGATGTAGTGCTGAGAGGTGCAGGCCGAGGCCTCATCGGAGGCGAGGAAGACGGTGAACTTCGCCACCTCGTCGGGACTGAGCTTCCGCTTCAGGCATTGCCGCTTCATGAGCTCGACCTCGCCTTCCGGCGTCATCCACTTCTCGAGCTGACGTTCGGTCATGATCCATCCCGGCGCGATCGCATTCACGCGGATATTGTAGGGACCGTAGTCGCGCGCCAGGGAGCGGGTGAGGCCGATCACGGCTGATTTGCTGGCGGTGTAGGCGGCCATGCCGCCTTGTCCGGCGATCCATGAGATCGAGCCGAAATTGATGATGGCGCCGGCATTCGCGGCCTTCATGTCCGGCAAGACGGCTTGCGCAGCGAAGAACTGGTGCTTCAGATTGACCGCGATGCGGTCGTCCCAGAACTCCGGTGTCATCTCGTCGGTGCTGTGCCGTTCGTCATTGGCGGCGTTGTTGATGAGGATGTTGATGGCGCCATGCGCGTTGCGCGCCTCCACGACGCCGGCCTGCAAGGCGGCGATGTCGGTGAGGTCGACGCACTGGAAATGCGCGCCGAGACCTTGATCCGACAATTCGCGTTCCAGGTGTCGGCCCTCGTCGGCCTTGATGTCGAAGAACACGACATTCGATTGCTGCTGCGCGAAGCGCCGCACGATCGCAGCGCCGATTCCCGATGCGCCGCCGGTGACGAGAACCACCTTGCGGGCGAGATCGGAATAGGTGGCGGCCATGGGTATCCTCCCGACTTTTGTTTTCGTGGGGCGACGTGCCGCCCAACTTGCCTCGCGACCCTAGTCGCTCCGGAGGTGAGGTGCATAGGTCAGAATTTCAGTTGCGCACCTCAAAAAATGAGGACAGGATTACCGCAAACAGAAGAAGCCGGTTGGGAGGATTGTGATGAGACTGCTCGCGAAGCTGGGACTCGCCGCTGCCGCATGCCTGCTCTGGGCCAACGCCGCCGCCGCCGACACCACCGTCAAATGGCTGCATCTCGAGGTCAATCCGGCCCAGGTGAAGATCTGGGAGGAGGTCGCCCGCGCCTATGAGGCGTCGCATCCGGGCGTCAAGGTCGAGATGCAGTTCCTCGAGAACGAGGCCTACAAGGCCAAGCTGCCGACCATACTGCAATCCAAGGACCGGCCGAACATCATCTACAGCTGGGCCGGCGGCGTGTTGAAGGCGCAGATCGAGGCCGGCGTGCTTGAGGACATCACCAATCAGGTGAAGGGCTACAGCGACAACGTGACGCCGGCGGCGCTCGCCGCATTCACCGACAATGGCCATGTCTACGGCCTGCCAATCTCGCTGTCGCAGGTTGGCTTTGTCTGCAACAAGGAGCTGATGGCCAAGGCAAAGGTCGATCCGGCCGCCATCAAGAGCTGGGACGATCTGCTGGCGGCTGTGAAGGCCTTGAAAGCCGCGAATGTCACCCCGATCGTCGTCGGCGGCGCGGACAAATGGCCGCTGCACTTCTACTGGACGCATCTGGCGGTGCGCCTCGGCGGCAAGCCGGCCTTCGAGGCGGCGCTGCGCGGCGAGAATGGCGGCTTTGCGGGCGAGACCTTCGTCAAATCAGGCGAACTGTTCAAGCAGCTCGTCGATCTCCAGCCGTTCCAGAACGGCTTCCTCGGCTTCAAGAATCCGCAGGCGGTCGGCTATTTCGGTGACGGCAAGGCGGCCATGACGCTCGCGATCAGCTCCATCTACAATCTCCAGCGCGCGCTCGCCGCCGACAAGGTCGGATTGGGCGAGGACAAGATCTGCTGGTTCGATTTTCCCACCGTGGCCGGCGGCAAGGGCGAGCCGACGGATACGCTTGGGGGCATCACGGGCTGGCTGATCACCAAGGGCTCGCCGAAGGAAGCCGTCGACTTCCTGAAATATTTCCTCTCGAAGGAGGTGCAGACGCGGCTGGCGGCCGGCAACTTCATCATCCCGGTGGTGCAGGGCGCGGAGGCCGGCCTCAACAACGGCTTCATGAAGTTGATCGCGTCCAATCTGGCGAAGTCGAACTATCACCAGAATTTCTATGACCAGAGCCTCGGCCCTTCGGTCGGCCGCGTCGTCAACGACGTCTCCGCGGAGATCGCCGGCGGCAGCATGAGCCCGCAAGACGCCGCAAAGGCGATCGAGGCCGCGCGCAAGCAGGGCAACTGACGTGGCGCGCCCGATTGTAAGCTCAGCGGCGATGCATGTCGCGCGGCCGCCGCTGGCTGCCCAAGCCAGTCGTAGCCCGAGCTGGGACGGCCGCTTCACCGTCCTGATTCTGTTCCTGCCGCCGGCGCTGCTCCTGTTCACGCTGTTCGTGGTGCTGCCCATCGGCGAAGCCGCGTGGTACTCGGGTTTCAACTGGAACGGGTTCGGCAAGCCGACCAACTGGATCGGCTTCGACAACTATCGCTTCGTGCTGGAGACGCGCGCGTTCTGGCTGGCGCTGCGCAACAACGGCCTGATCATTGCGGTCTCGCTCTGCGTCCAGCTGCCGCTTGCGCTGACGCTGGCCCTGATGCTCGCAGAACGGTTTCGCGGCGCGGTGGCGCTCCGCATGCTGTTCTTCATGCCCTATATCCTGGCCGAGATCGCGACCGGGCTGATCTTCAGCTTCGTCTATGACGGCGATTACGGCCTCGTCGCCTCGATCTGGCGCAGCTTCGGCGCCGAGCCACCGCATCTCCTGGCCTCGACCGACACGGCGATGCTGGCGGTGCTGATCGTGATCGTCTGGAAGTATTTCGGCTTCCACATGATGCTGTTCATCGCCGCGCTGCAGAGCATCGACAAGAGCCTGATCGAGGCGGCGCGGATCGACGGCGCGACGCGGTTGCAGGGCCTGCGCCATATCGTCGTCCCCTTGCTCTATCCGACGATCCGGCTCTCCGTGTTCTTCGCCATCGTCGGCTCGCTGCAGCTGTTCGACCTGGTCATGCCGCTGACGCGCGGCGGGCCCGCCGACTCCTCGAACACGATGGTGAGCTTCCTCTACAACAACGGCATCTCGCGCATGCGGGTCGGTTACGGCAGCGCCATCGGCGTCATCCTGTTCGTGATCTGCGTGACCTTTGCCTTCACTTACAAGCGATGGTTCATGCGCGATGAGTAACGCGGAGACCACACCCAGGCCGTTCGATCCGGCCGTGCTGTTCAAGGCGGTGTTCCTCGCCATCGTCGCGATCTTCGTGCTGGTGCCGCTGTTCGCGACCCTGCTCGGGGGTTTCAAGTCGCTCGGCGAGTTGCGCGTCAATCCCTTTGGCCTGCCGCATCACTGGGAGTGGCAGAACTATGCCGACATCCTGTTCTCCGGTCGCTACTGGCAGCTGCTGCGCAACTCGCTGATCATCTCGACGCTCACTGTGACACTGACCCTGCTCGTCGCCTCGATGGCGGCCTTCACCTTTGCCCATGTTCGATTCTACGGCAGCTCGATGCTGCTGAGCTATCTGACGCTCGGCCTGCTGTTTCCCGCGGCGACCGCCGTGCTGCCGCTCTTCATCAGGGTGCGCGATCTCGGGCTGCTCGATACCTATTTCGGCGTCGCGCTGCCGCAGGTCGCCTTCAGCCTGGCCATGAGCGTGCTGCTGTTGCGGTGCTTCTTCAAGGACATTCCCTATGAGCTGCTCGAAGCGGCGCTCGTCGACGGCTGCAGCTATGTGAAATTCTTCCGCTACGTGACGCTGCCGCTATCGCGCCCGATCCTAGCGACAGTCGGGACCATCACCTTCGTCAACAGCTGGAACGCCTATCTGCTGCCGCTCGTGATGCTCAACACCGATGCGCTGTATCCATGGCCGCTCGGCATCATGGTCTATCAGGGCGAGTATTCATCCGAGTGGCATCTGATCCTCGCTTTCATCACCCTGACCATTCTGCCGACGATCATCCTCTTCCTCCTGGCGCAGAAGCACATCGTAGCCGGCCTCACGTCGGGCGCGGTCAAGGGATGAACTGGACCTCACGGAGATCACAATGAGAAAAGTAGGCATCGGTATCATCGGCTGTGGCGTCATCAGCACCGCCTATCTGAAGGCGGCCCAGCGCTTTCCCGTCCTGGACATCAAGGCGCTTGCCGACATGCGCAGCGACGCGGCCGAGCGCCAGGGCGCGGCTTTCAGCCTGCCTGCGATGCGGGTCGATCAATTGCTCAAGCGCGATGACGTCGAGATCGTCGTCAATCTCACGGTGCCGCTCGCCCATACCGATGTCAGCCTGGCGGTGCTGAATGCCGGCAAGCATGTCCACTCCGAGAAGCCGCTCGGCATCGACGTCGTGGAGGCGCGCAAGGTGATGGAGCTTGCCGCGCAAAAGAACCTCCGCGTCGGCTGCGCGCCGGACACCTTCCTGGGCGGTGGGCACCAGACCGCACGCAAGCTGATCGATGACGGTGCGATCGGCACGCCCGTGGCGGGCAGCGCCTTCTTCGGCTGCCCCGGCCATGAGCGCTGGCATCCGGCGCCGGGGTTCTATTATCTGCGCGGCGGCGGGCCGATGCTCGACATGGGTCCTTACTACATCACCGACCTCGTGCAGCTGCTCGGCCCTGTTGCGAGCGTGATGGGCTCGACCGCGCGCCCGAGATCCGAGCGGCTCGTCACCAGCCAGCCGATGAACGGCACCCTGATCCCGGTCGAGGTGCAGACCCATGTCGCGGGCACGCTCGAATTCGAGAGCGGCGCGGTGGTGTCGGTGACGATGAGCTTCGATGTGCCGAAGCACCGGCACGCGCCGATCGAGATCTATGGCGACAAGGGCAGCATGCTGGTGCCGGACCCGAACCGGTTCGGCGGCGAGGTGCAGGTGGCGAAGACAGGCGGCGAATGGGAAACCGTGCCGCTGACCCATGGCCATGTCGACGGCGAATTCCGCTCCATCGGCGTTGCCGACATGGCCACGGCGATCCTGAACGACCGGCCGCATCGTGCCAGCGGCGCGCTCGCGTTCCATGTGCTGGAAGTGATGGAGGCGTTCCAGACCTCCGCCAACGAAGGCCGCCGCGTCAGAATCGAGAGCCGCGTCGAGCGGCCGGCGATGCTGCCCGTTGGACGCGACACCGGACAGATCGACTGAGGACAGAACCATGCGCAAGGCAATGATTGTATGGGGCGGCTGGCCGGGACATGATCCTGATCTCTGTGCCTCGATGATCCGCGGCTGGCTCAAGGCGGAAGGCTTCGAGGTCCGGATCGAAACCACGACGGCGGCGTTCGCCGATCCCGCGATTTTCGATCTGTCGCTGATCATCCCGATCTATACGATGTCCAAGATCGAAAAGGCCGAAGCGCTCAACCTCTGCGCGGCGGTGAGCAGCGGCGTCGGGCTCGCTGGCCATCATGGCGGCATGTGCGACGCCTTCCGCGATTCGGTCGACTACCAATTTCTGTGCGGCGGACAATGGGTCGCGCACCCCGGCAACATCATCGATTACCGCGTCGACTTGACCAGGCCGGACGATCCCATCATGAAGGGCCTCAAGAGTTTCGAGCATCGGTCCGAGCAATACTACATGCATGTCGACCCGGCCAACGAGGTGTTGGCGACCACGACCTTCACCGGCGAGCACGCCCCCTGGATCGAGGGCGTGGTGATGCCGGTGGTCTGGAAGAAGCGTTATGGCACGGGCAGGGTATTCTACTCCTCCCTCGGCCACCGCGCCTACGAGCTCGACGTCCCGGAAATCCGGACGTTGATGACCCGCGGCATGTTATGGGCGGCGCGCGAGTGACGGCTGACACGACCCCGCTGCCGGCGCGCGCCACGCTCGAGGACGTCGCGCGGACGGCGGGTGTGTCGCTCGCCACCGTCGATCGCGTCATCAACCGGCGCGAGGGCGTGCGCGCCAAGACCATTGCGCGCGTCGAGGCCGCGGTCGCCAAGCTCGGCTACCGTGCCGACGTCGCGGCCGCACGGCTCGCGCGGGGACAGAGCTTTCGTTTCGCCTTCGTGCTGCCGACCGGCGGCAACAGCTTCATGACCGATCTGACCGAGCAGGTCCAGCGCACCGCGGAGTGGCTGGCCGGCCAGCGCGGCTTCATCGATATCCTGCATGTCGACGTGTTCGATCCGGATGTGCTGGCCGGCGCGCTGGAGAACCTGTCGCCGGCCTATCAGGGTGTCGCCGTCATCGCGCTCGATCATCCCAGGGTTCGCGCCGCGATCGATGAGCTCACCGCCCGCGGGGTTGCCGTGGTGACGCTCGTCTCGGACGCCCCGAGCTCGCGCCGGCTGCATTATGTCGGGATCGATAACCCGGCCGCGGGACGGACGGCGGCCACACTGATGGGGCGTTACCTTGGCGGCCGTGAAGGAACGGTGGCCGTGATCGCCGGGTCATTGTCGCTGCGCGATCACGCCGAGCGCCAGTTCGGCTTCAGCCAGATCCTGTCCAGCGAATATCCGAGCCTGCGCGCGCTGCCGACGCTCGAGGGCCGCGATAACAGCGAACTCACGCGGGAACTCACGGCAGCGCTGCTTGCTCAGCACGCGGATCTCCGCGGCATCTATTGCTGCGGCGCCGGCAACCGCGGCATCGCCGATGCGCTCGAGGCCTCCGGCCGCGCGCGCGAGGTCGTCTGGATCACCCATGAGCTGACCCAGTACACAAGGCGCTTCCTGGTCCGCGGCACGTGTGACGCCATCATCAACCAGGATCCCGGCCACGAGGCGCGGTCGGCGGCGCGCGTCCTGCTTGCGCACTGTTCCGGCGAGCCGACCAGCCCCGATCAGGAGCGCATCCGTATCGACATCTTCCTGCGGGACAATCTGCCGTAGCTGATCCGTCTACAGCCAGCCGAAGATTGCGACTGCCAGCACAGCCTGGGCCGCGAAGCCGACCACGAAGGCGAGCGTGCGGAACACGGGCAAGCCGATCGCGTAGACGATGACGTGGGCGATGCGCGACCAGAAATAGACGGCGCAGGCGAGCACGGTCCATTTGGTCGAGTAGTCGATCGCGTTGAGGATCAGCACCAGCGGCGCGAAGATGACGAGGTTCTCGACCGCGTTGTCATGCGCGAACATCAGCCGCGTCGCCCAGGGCGCGTGCGGCTTGTCGTTGCGCGTGGGATTGGCCATGGCACCGGACAGGCCGCGAATCTGGCAGCGGTTCAGGATGTAGGGAACCCACAACAGCCCGGTCAGAATGACCGTCAGCGTCAGCCAGAACAGTTCGCGCGTCATCGAGATCCCCTCAACTGATGTCCGTCCCGTCCCGGCGGGACGGAGCGGTTATAGTCAATCGCGGCAGATCGCGCTACGCACGGACGCGCACATAGGACCCCGGTGCGTCCTCGAGCGGTGGATAGGCTTCGGTGCCGACGCTGCGTGCGGGAACTTCTTCCGGGTCGAGCTGGCTGAGCCATTCGCGCCAGTCCGGCCACCACGAGCCCTTGTGCTCCTGCGCGCCCTTGATCCAGTCCTTCAGCGCGATGTCCTGGATCTGGTCGTTGGTCCAATATTGATACTTGCCGGCGGAGGGCGGGTTGACGACGCCGGCGATGTGGCCGGAACCCGAGAGCACATACTTCACCGGCCCGCCGAAGAACTGCGAGCCGTACAGCACGGAGTCGGCCGGCGCGATGTGGTCCTCGCGGGTGGCGAGATTATAGACCGGCACCTTGACCTTGGAGAGATCGAGCAGCGTGTTGTCGAGCACCATGGTGCCCGAGGTCAGCCGGTTCTCCAGGTAGCAGTTGCGCAGATAGTAGGAATGATTGGCCGCCGACATCCGCGTGGCGTCCGAATTCCAGTGCAGCAGGTCGAATGCCGACGGCGGCTGGCCCTTCAGGTAGTTGTTGACGACATAGGACCAGATCAGGTCGTTGGAGCGCAGCATGTTGAAGGCCATCGCCATCTTGCTGCCCTCGAGCACGCCCGAGGCCTGCATGTCGCGCTCAAGCGCCGAGATCTGGGTCTCGTCGACGAACACCAGGAGATCGCCGGCATGCGTGAAGTCCACCTGGGCCGCCAGAAAGGTCGCCGAGGTGACGCGCTGGCGGCGCTTGTCGGCAAGCCAGGCGAGCGTGGTCGCGAGCATGGTGCCGCCGACGCAATAGCCGAGCGTGTGCACTTTCATCTCGCCCGTCACCTTCTCGATGACGTCCATCGCGGTGAGCGGGCCTTCCTTCATGTAGTCCTCCCAGGTCTTGGCCCCGAGCTTCTTGTCGGGATTGACCCAGGAGATCACGAACACGGTGAGGCCCTGATCGACGCACCATTTGATGAAGGATTTCTCGGGGCGCAGATCGAGAATGTAGAACTTGTTGATCCACGGCGGCACGATCAGCAGCGGCGTGCGCAGCACGTTCTCCGTCGACGGCGCGTACTGGATCAGCTGCATCATGTCGTTCTGGAAGATGACCTTGCCGGGTGTCATCGCCATGTTGACGCCGACCTCGAGATTGCCCGGGTCGGACTGGCGGATCTTCAGCGAACCCTTGCCGGCCTCGATGTCCTCCGCCAGCATCTGCATGCCGCGCACCAGATTGTCGCCGCTCGATGCCAGGGTCTGCCGCAGCACCTCGGGATTGGTCAGCACGAAGTTCGACGGCGCCAGCGCATTGGTGATCTGATTGACGTAGAATTCGGCCTTCTTGCGCGTGTGCGGGTCGAGGCCTTCGGCATTGTGGACCAGGTCCTGCGCCCATTGCGTCGTCAGCAGATAGGCCTGCATCACGAAATCGAAGAACTGGTTGGATTTCCACTCCGGGTCGGCAAAACGCCGGTCGCGTGGTGACGGCGAAATCGCCGGCGGCGCCTCTTCGCCGGCGAGTCGTCGCGACGCCGAGCCCCACAGATCGAGATAGCCCTTCGCCATCTTGGTCTGGATGTCGCTGGCGCGATCCTTGTCCGAGAGCCAGTAGTCGGCCACCGCCGTGAACGATTTCACGACCTCGGCAAGCTCGGCCGGCGGCCGGTCCTGAACCTCGCCGGTCTCGCGTGGCTTCAGGTAGGCAGACAGCGCCTTGCCGCTGCTCTCCATGGCCTTCGCGATGTTCATCGCGAAAGCTTCCGCGTCGAATGTTTTTTCTGGATTGGCTTTGTTCTGAACGTCAGTCATGGCGATGGTCACACTATCGTGTCGGGAGCGTTTCGTCACCGCGCGAGATCAATAATCCGCGAGTTTGCAGTTAATTCGATTTCTGCGTGTTGCGTTGCGAAAAAATCTCTCGCTTCGGACACGTTGCACCGGTAGTCGGTCGAGATTCCTGTTCAACCCTGTAACGTTTCGAGTGACAATTGGTTGTGCTGCGGCAAAATGTGCCGCGTTGCGATTTTGGTTTGGTGGGGGATTGGCGGTTCGTGCAATCGGCGGGGACTTTGGCGTGACGCCAGTGGGGCAAAGCAGGAGAATGCGGACGCGAGCCGTTGCGGCGGGCGTGGTGCTTTGCACTTGCTTGTCGCTGTCCGGCTGCTCCAGCCCGATCGCCGACATGCCGTCGCTCGATGCCGAGGCCATCGTGCGGCCCAAGGAGCCGGGCGGCTATCTGCCCGTCAACGACGTTCCGCGCGTCCGCGAGACGCCGATCATCTCTCCGGAAGAGCGGGCCAAGATCGAAAAGGAGCTGACGGCCATGCGCGACCGCCAAGCGTCGGCCACGACTGGGCTCAAGGATCGCTGACCGGCCGGGCTGGATGACGTAATTTTCTGGCGCGGCGCGGCGTCCATGATAAAACATCGGAATCAACCGCACCCCAGCGTGTCGTCGCCAGCGCTGCCGCAAGGCTGTGCTAAGTCCATGTTCTAGCAGGGATTTCAGGGTGGCGGCGGCACAGCGCCAGCGATGCTGGCGATACCGCCCCAGGTTGCCGGAGCCGAGAGACCCATGGAAGATTTCTATCGCATCCGCCGTCTGCCGCCTTACGTGTTCGAGCAGGTCAACCGGGCCAAGGCGGCCGCGCGGAACGCCGGCGCCGACATCATCGATCTCGGCATGGGCAATCCGGATCTGCCGGCGCCGCCGCACGTGCTGGAGAAGCTCAAGGAAACGCTGGGCAAGCCACGCACCGACCGCTACTCGGCGTCGCGCGGCATCGTCGGTCTCCGCCGGGCGCAGGCGGCCTATTACGACCGTCGTTTCGGGGTAAAGCTCAATCCCGATACCCAGATCGTGGCGACGCTCGGCTCTAAGGAGGGCTTTGCCAACGTCGCTCAGGCGATCACCGCGCCGGGCGACGTCATTCTCTGTCCCAATCCGAGCTATCCGATTCATGCGTTCGGCTTCCTGATGGCCGGCGGCGTGATCCGGTCGGTGCCGTCGGAGCCGACGCCGCAGTTCTTCGAGGCGGCCGAGCGCGCGATCATTCACTCGATTCCGAAGCCGCTGGCGCTGATCGTATGCTATCCCAGCAATCCGACCGCCTATGTCGCGAGCCTCGACTTCTATCGCGATCTGGTCGCATTCGCGAAGAAGCACGAGATCCTGATCCTCTCGGACCTCGCGTATGCCGAGGTCTATTTCGACGACAAGAACCCGCCGCCGTCGGTGCTGCAGGTGCCCGGCGCGATGGACGTCGCGGTCGAGTTCACCTCGATGTCGAAGACCTATTCGATGGCGGGCTGGCGCATGGGTTTTGCCGTCGGCAATGAGCGCATCATTGCCGCACTTGCGCGCGTGAAGTCGTATCTCGACTATGGCGCGTTCACGCCGGTCCAGGTGGCAGCCACCGCGGCGCTCAACGGCCCCGACGACTGCATCCGCGAGATGCGCGACGTCTATCGCAAGCGCCGCGATACGCTGGTCGAGTCGTTTGGCCGGGCCGGCTGGGAGATCCCGTCGCCGGAGGCCTCGATGTTCGCCTGGGCGCCTCTGCCGGAGAAGTTCAAGACCCTCGGCAGCATGCAGTTCGCGACCCTGATGGTCGAGAAGTCCGGTGTCGCGGTGTCGCCGGGTGTCGGCTTCGGCGAGCATGGCGAAGGCTACGTCCGTATTGCGATGGTCGAGAACGAGCAGCGCATCCGGCAGGCCGCGCGCAACGTTCGCCGCTTCCTTGAAAGCGGCATCGAAACGTTGCACAACGTCGTTCCCATCGCCAACCGGCGCTGAGCCCTCCCGCACTTTCCTTTCGACAGGTTCTTTGATTCCATGGTTGCACCCCTGAGAGTGGGCATCGCGGGCCTCGGCACCGTGGGTGTCGAGGTCGTTCGTCTCATCGAGCGTCAGGGGCGCGTGCTCACCGAGCGGACGGGGCGCCCAGTGAAGGTCGTGGCCGTGACGGCGCGGTCGAAAGCGAAGAAGCGCGGCATCGATCTCTCGGGGATCACCTGGGCCAAGGACGCGCTGGCGCTGGCCAGCGATCCGGAGGTCGACTGCCTGGTCGAGCTCATGGGCGGCGCGGGCGATCCCGCGCTGTCGGCGATCGACACCGCGCTGAAGGCTGGCAAGTCGGTGGTGACGGCCAACAAGGCACTGATCGCCAAGCATGGCTTGAAGCTCGCCAAGGCGGCCGAGAAGCATGGCGGCGCACTGAATTTCGAGGCGGCCGTCTGCGCAGCCATCCCGGTGATCAAGACCTTGCGCGAGGGTCTCGCCGGCACCGGTATCAGCCGCGTCTATGGCATCCTCAACGGCACCTGCAACTACATCCTGACCCGGATGGAGCAGGAGGGGCTGTCGTTCGACGAGTGCCTGAAGGACGCCCAGCGCCTCGGCTATGCCGAAGCCGATCCGTCGTTCGACATCCATGGCCACGACACCGCGCAGAAGCTCGCGATCCTCGCGAGCCTGGCCTTCGGCACCCAGGTGGCCGAAAAATCCATCTATGTGGAAGGCATCTCTTCGATCGCCCCGGAAGATCTCAAGGCGGCAGCTGAGCTCGGCTACCGCGTCAAGCTGCTCGGCGTCGCCGTGCGCACCGCAAAGGGCATCGAGCAGCGGGTGCATCCAACGATGGTGCCGAAATCCTCGTCGATCGCCCAGGTGATGGGCGTCACCAACGCGGTCACGATCGACGGCGAGGGCATTCCACCGATCACGCTGGTGGGGCCGGGAGCAGGGGGCGCCGCGACGGCGTCCGCCGTCGTTGCCGACATCGCCGACGTCGCGCGCGGCATCCGTGCGGCACCGTTCGGGCGTCCGGTCGACAAGCTGCGGGCGACCGAGAAGGCGCCGATGGAGCGGCATGAGGGCGGCTACTACATCCGCCTGATGGCGCGCGACCATGCCGGGACCGCCGCGACCATCGCGACCCGGCTTGCCGAACAGAAGATCTCGATCGAATCGATCGTGCAGCGTCATCCAAACGGCAGCGAGCCGCCGAAGACTGCCGGCAAGTCCGCGCCGGTGCCGGTGATCCTGATCACCTACGCGACCCACGAGGACGCAGTGCATCGCGCCCTGCAGGCGGTGCAGCGCGACAAGGTCATCAGCGGCAAGCCGCAGGTCATCCGGATCGAGAAGAATTAGGGCAGGATGCTCAGGGAACCGTTTGTCTCTGCTCAAACAAACGCATGGCGTTTGCCCAAACTTCATGCTCAAACCGGGGGAGTCGACAGGCGGGAAACGGCCATCCGGGCCAGCTGTCTGATCGGTGCGCCGTCCGTGCTGGCGACGTTTGAGCGGTAGATTTTGATGGCGGGTGTCCGCCGTGACGTCTTGAGGAGTTGACCGATGTCGACGCAGATTTCTGTCCCGCAGCAATTGTTGCTCGAGCGCATCCTGACGCTGGAGCTGGTGCGCGTGACCGAGCGTGCGGCGGTGTCGGCGGCACGGCTGCGCGGCCATGGCCAGGAGAAGCCGGCCGACCAGGCGGCCGTGGACGCGATGCGTCGCGAGCTCAACAAGCTGCCGATCGAAGGCACGGTGGTGATCGGCGAGGGCGAGCGCGACGAGGCGCCGATGCTGTACATCGGCGAGAAGGTCGGCCTCAACGCCGGCCCGAAGGTCGACATCGCGGTCGATCCGCTCGAAGGCACCACCCTCTGCGCCAAGAACATGCCGGGCGCGATCGCCACCATGGCGATGGCCGATGGCGGCACGCTGCTGCATGCCCCCGACGTCTACATGCAGAAGATCGCAGTCGGCCCGGGCTACGCCAAGGGCGTGGTCGACATCGATGCGACCCCGGCCGACAATGTTCGCCGGCTGGCGAAGGCCAAGGGCGTCGAGCCCGGCGCGATCACGGTGCTGGTGCTCGACCGCCCGCGCCACGCCGACATCATCCAGGGCGTGCGCTCCACCGGCGCCGCGGTTCGCCTGATCACGGATGGCGACGTCGCCGGCGTCATTCACACCGCTACGCCTGAGGACACCGGTGTCGACATGTATATGGGTACCGGCGGCGCGCCGGAAGGCGTGCTGGCCGCGGTGGCGCTGCGCTGCATTGGCGGTCAGATGCAGTGCCGCCTGATCCTCGACACCGAGGAGAAGCGGGAGCGCGCGGCCAAGATGGGCGTCAACGATCCCAAGATGATTTACGGCATCGAGGACATGGCCCGCGGCGACTGCCTGTTCGCGGCCACCGGCGTCACCACCGGCTCGCTGCTCTCCGGCGTCAAGTTCCGCAAGGACGGCGTCATCGAGACCGAGACCGTCGTGATGCGCTCGGTCACCGGCACCGTGCGCTACATCCGCGCCGAGCATCGCCAGCTCGAGAAATTCCACCTCGACTGACGGCGGAATGCTGCCATGTCCGATCTGTCCGCGGTCAAGGCGCTGGTGTTCGACGTGTTCGGCACCGTGGTCGACTGGCGCACGAGTCTCATCAACGATTTCACCGCGTGGTCGAAGACCCGCGGCATCCAGGGTGATTGGACCGCGCTGGTCGATGGCTGGCGCGGGCTCTATGTCGGATCGATGGACGAGGTCCGCAGGCACCCTGAGCGCGGCTACGTCATCCTCGACGTGCTGCACCGGCGCTCGCTGGAGACGCTTGTCGCCCAGCTCGGAATCACCGGCCTGACCGAGGCCGATCTCGATCATCTCACCCGCGGCTGGCACCGGCTGCACCCGTGGGCCGACAGTGTCGCCGGGCTGACCCGGCTGAAGTCCAAATACATCATTGCGCCGCTCTCCAACGGCAATGTCGCGCTGCTCACCAACATGGCGAAGTTCGCCGGTCTCCCGTGGGACCTCGTGCTGTCAGCCGAACTGTTCGCGCACTACAAGCCCGATCCCGAGACCTATCTGGGCGCCGCGCGTCTCCTTGGTCTGGCGCCGGGCGAGGTCATGATGGTCGCCGCGCACAACAATGATCTTGAGGCCGCGCAACGCTACGGCCTGAAGACCGCCTTCGTCGCCCGCCCAACTGAATACGGGCCGCTGCAGAGCCGCGATTTCAACGCGACCGGCGCCTGGGACATCGTCGCCGACGATTTCGGCGGCATCGCTGATCGCCTGGGCTGCTGATCCTCCTGCCTCACGCGCCCGACATGATCACGCCGTACCAGCCGAGACCCTTATAGGTCTCGTAGCCAGGCGTAGCGTGGAAGGCGACCATGCGTCCCGACGCGTCCTGATAGAAACCGCTGTGCTTGCCGTCGAGCCTGAGCGACACCCGCTCGCTGAGAATCCCCTGGCCGTCGGACGAGGCAATCACGCGCAGATTGGAATCGACCAGCAGCACGCGCGCCTTGTCGCTCTCGCTGACGCGTACGCCCTGGACGATCGCGCGCGCCTGCGCCTCCCAGTCGAAATGGATCGCGAGCACGCCGAGCGGCTTGCCATGCGCCTTGCCGTCCTCGCGGACCGAGGCGCAATAGGTCGCGACCTGGGCGTTGCCGAGCAGCGGCTGGCACTCGACGTCGCCTGCGACGTAGTCGTCGCCGGAGCGAAGGCCGCGCGCCTCGCGAAACCATTTGGTGTCGGCGACGCTCTGGCCGATCACGTTGAAGCGGTCGGCGCGACCGTTAGCGATCACCTTGCCGCTGGGGTCGCACAGCCATAGATCGAGATACACCGTGTAGGCCGACAGGATCACCGCGAGCCGTTCGGAGACATGAGCGACGCGTGCGGCATCGGGCGCCGCCGCGCAATCGACCACGGCGGAATCGGTCGCCCACCAGCGCACGTCGCAGGTCCGCTCATAAAGATTGCGGTCGATCAGCTCGATCGCGTTCAGCGCCAGATCGACCATGCGTTCGCCGCGGGCCCGCTCCGTCATGCGCTCGATCGAGCTCTTGAGGTTGCCGGTGCGTGTCGTCAGCTGGCCTTCGAGCTCGCGGGCGATGGTCTCGACGAGCTGGCCGACGGCGCGGACCTCCTGGGCCACCACGGCGAAGCCCGCGCCTTGCGCGCCCACCCGTGAGCTCTCGATCAGCGCATTCAGCGCCAGCATCTTCATCTGGTTGGTGATCTGCTGGATCGACTTGGTCTTCTCGCAGGCGATCTGATTGACCTCGCCGGTGAGCCGCGCGATGAGCGCGGAGACGTCGGTTTCGTCCTCCTTGTGAGCCGCTTGTGGCGCGACCGAGGGCGAGGTCTTGAACTCAGGCGCGATCGGCATCGGCAATCAACTCCATGTAGCTGCGCCGCTCCGTGGACCCGGACTGCGCGAAAAAATCAGGCGTAATATTTGATTGAAATTGTACGAAGTTCGCCTAACGGCTGTTTAATGCACGCCCTTCGACACAGCTGCAATTTTAGGCAACTGCCTGTATAGGTCATGAGCTTCCCCCACTTTCCTGTGATTTCCCCGTTGTTCTGACCGGATTCCAGTGGGTTCCGTCGATGGAACCTGCTGGCTGGTCGGAGTTGCTATAGATTCGGCGGCGTCCGTTTCGAATCGCTGCGCTGCAAGCGAGGCTCCGCGCGCCATGGCACCATCCGCCCTTGCACTGCCCCTGAGCGCCCCGCCGGCGTTCCTCGGCGTGCGGCTTTCGCTGACCAATAAATTGTGGCGCGACCGCCTGGATGCGCGGGGCGCGGCGCGGGCGCTCGCCATCGTGCAGCGCCATCAGCTGCCGGAGATGCTGGCGCGGGTGCTCGCCGGGCGTGACGTCGGGATCGAGGAGGTCAACGACTTCCTCGACCCCACCATCCGCAAGATGATGCCGGATCCGTTCACGGTGACGCAGATGGAGGCGGCCGCCCAGCGCATCGCCGATGCCGCGATGAAGGGCGAGAAGGTCGCGATCTTCGGCGACTACGACGTCGACGGCGCGACGTCGGCGGCGCTGCTCGCCTGGCACCTGCGCCATTGCGGGCTCGATCCGCTGATCCACATTCCCGACCGCATCTTCGAAGGCTACGGGCCGAACGTCGAGGCCATCCGCGCGCTCGCGGCCAAGGGCGCGACTTTGCTCGTCACTGTCGACTGTGGCACCACCAGCCTCGAGCCGCTGGGGGAGGCGCGGCGGCTCGGCATGTCCGTGGTCGTGATCGACCACCATCAATGCGGCGAGGAGCTTCCGGAGGTTGACGCGCTGGTGAATCCGAACCGGCCCGACGATCTCTCCGGCCTCGGCTATCTCGCCGCCGTCGGGCTGACGCTGGTTACGCTGGTCGCGGTCAATCGCGAGCTGCGCGGCCGCGGCTTCTGGAGCAGCACCCGGCCTGAGCCGGATCTGCTCTCCATGCTGCATCACGTCGCGCTCGGCACCGTCGCCGACGTCGCGCCGCTGATCGCACTCAACCGCGCCTTCGTCGCCAAGGGCCTGATCGCGCTGCGCCGGCGCGACCATGTCGGGCACACCGCACTGATGGATGTGGCGCGCCTCAACGGTCCGCCGGAGGCCTGGCATCTCGGCTTCATGCTCGGGCCGCGCATCAATGCCGGCGGCCGCATCGGCCGCGCCGATCTCGGCGTGCGGCTGCTGCTGGAGAGCGACGTCTCGGAAGCCGCGCGCATCGCGGCCGAGCTCGACCGGCTCAACAGCGAGCGCCGCGTGATCGAGCAGCACGCCGAGGCGCAGGCGGAGGCCGAGGCGCTGGCCTCGCTCGGGCTGGAGGACAAGGGCGCCGTCATCGTCACCGCGTCGGAAGGCTGGCATCCTGGCGTCGTCGGCCTGGTCGCCTCGCGGCTGAAGGAAAAGTTTGCGCGTCCCGCCTTTGCGATCGCGCTCGAACCGGGCGGCATCGGCACCGGATCGGGCCGCTCCATCCCCGGCGTCGATCTCGGCAAGGCCGTGCGCCACGCGGTGGAGCAGGGCATCCTGATGAAGGGCGGCGGGCACGCGATGGCCGCCGGCGTCACCCTGCGCAAAGAGCGGCTGGCGGAGTTTCGCGCCTATCTGGAAAGCGCGCTCGCGGCTGACGTCGCCGATGCGCGCCACGTCAACGAGATCCTGATCGACGGCGCCATCAGCGCGCGTGCGGCAACGCCGGAGCTGGTCGCGACGCTCAATCGCGCCGGTCCCTTCGGCAGCGGCAATCCCGAGCCGATCGTGGCGCTGCCGTCGCATCAATTGGTCTATGCCGACGAGGTCGGGCAGGCGCATCTCAAGCTGCGCTTCAAGTCCGGCGACGGCGCCACCGTCAACGCCATCGCGTTCCGCTCCGTCGGCCAGAAGCTCGGCAATGCGCTGGTTCAGCATCGCGGCGACATCCTGCATGTCGCCGGCACCCTCACCGTCGACCGCTACCAGGGCGTCGAGCGCGTGCAGTTGCGCGTGCTGGATGTGGCCGTGCCGGACCATGGGCCGGCGACGATCAGGTAGCAGCCCAAACACGGATGTCGTCCCGGACAAGCCATGTCGACGCTTCGCGTCGGCATGGCGCCGATCCGGGACCCATATGCCGCAGCAGATGTTGTGAGAACGAGCTGGTCATTGACGCTTTTGCCTCGCACGGCTCCCTGTGGGTATGGATCCCGGGTCGGCGCCCCACGCGCTGCGCGCGGGGGGCTTGCCCGGGACGACAGCGGAATGTGTGGGACGCATCGCGGCTCGCATGACCGTTCGATCTCGCCGCGCATTCGCGCCCGAGTGATGCATCAACAAAGCCCTCATGGATGAAAGAGGGCGCAGGGAATGCCGGGTGAAGGCCTCACCCATGGCCCGCCTGCAAACAAAAGCAGGCGGCAGTGACCACAGGTAGGCCGATCAACCGGCATTCCCTGCGCGATGGTTTTCACGCTTATACGCGATCTCCCCGGTGTCCGGCTTGTTAGCCACCGTCGCCCTCGGGGGTCATCATCCCCCAAGAGCCTGGCGCCAGCATCGGGGCGCCAGGACCACGCGACTTCACGTCCGCAACTTGCCGTTCGTCCGCGCGCATGAAGCACGCTGCGACAAGATCGCGGCCACCGCATCCCGCCCTCCACGTTCATGACGATCGCGAAGCGCCCCTCTCATGAGGACGAGACAAGGATGTTATTTCCGATTTTCGGAAGAAAAGCAAGTGGAATTTTCCGGCCGGTCGGACGATTGCCGGCATCCGTCTGATGCTGCGGGTGAAATTGATGATCGTGCGCCGGTGCCCGTTGCGCACCGCGCGAGGCGCGGGGCTCGTGACCTCTGTACGGTCTGTCCGCCGTCCACTAGGCTCCCGACGTTGCGTTTTTCGACGAGCCGATTGAGAGTGTGCATGCGACGTCTGCCTGTGGTGTTCGGAGCGCTCTTGCTGGGGTCGTGTTGGGCGCTCGCCGAACCGGGCCGGCATTGGCAGGCGGCAGGGCCGGATGAAAAGCCCTGGTCTGGATCTATCGCCCGCGAGGTGCAGGAGTTCGCGGTCGAACAGAAGCCGACGGCGATCATGGTCGTCAGGGACGACGACATTGTTGCCTCATTCGGGGATCTTGGCGCGAAGGTCAATGTCCGGTCCGTCCGCAAGAGTCTGCTGAGCGCGTTGTATGGCATCGCCGTCGAAGACGGCCGGATCAACCTCGACAGCACGCTTGCCGCGCTCGAGATCGACGACGTTCCACCGGCCCTTTCGCCGGCCGAGAAGACCGCGACGGTTCTTCAGCTGCTCATGGCACGCTCCGGAGTCTATCATCTCGCGTCCTACGAGACAGGCCTGATGAAGCAGGGCCGGCCGGCGCGCGAGAGCCATCCACCGGGCAGCTTCTGGTATTACAACAATTGGGACTTCAACGCACTCGGCACGATCTACCGTCAGTCCGTCGACGACGTGTTTGCGAGCTTCGAGAAGCGGATCGGCCGGCCGGTCGGCATGGAGGATTTCTCGGCAGCAGACGGCGTGTACGTCAAGGAATCCTCCTCGTCGCATCCGGCCTACGTGTTTCGGATGAGTGCGCGAGACCTGGCGAGGTTTGGTCTGCTGTTCCTGAACGGCGGACGCTGGAACGGAGCGCAACTGATCCCCGCGCAATGGGTGACGGCATCGACCACCCGCGTTTCGGACGCCGAGCAGCCCGGACGGGGGTACGGCTATCTCTGGTGGACCTTCAGCAGCGCACGATCGGACATCAGCGGTTTTTTTGCTTCCGGTTACGGCGGACAGCTGATCGTGGTCGTGCCGTCCAAACGCCTGGTCCTGGTCGAACTGGTGGACCTTGCCGTAAACAAGCAAGGTATTCGCACGCAGCGTTTTCTCGATCTCGTCGACAAAATCAGCGCATCGGTCCCTTGAGCAAGACGGCGATGGCCATAGCGATCAACCTTCGATCCGATCATGCCTCTTCGGGCGAGATCGAGCGGCTGTGGGACCAGGTCGCGGTGTTCGAGGACTCCCCGTCGATGCGCGAGCTGGGCTACCGGCCTCATGTCACATTCGCGATCTATGATGCGCCCGAGGTCGATGTCGAGACGGCTTGGCGCGTCATGCGCGCGGCCGTTCAAGGCGACGCGGCGCTGCGGATCGCGTTCAATCGCGTGAGATGGTTCTCGCACCCTCATTGCGTGCTGTGGGCCGAACCTGAGATGAACCCGACGCTGTCCAGATGGCATGCATCGATCTCGGCAGCGATCGATCCGATGCTTTGCCGCCCTCACTATCGTCCGAGCGCGTGGGTGCCTCACTGCACGCTGGGCACGCGGATCTCGGACGATCGTCGTCAGGATGCGATGGCGTTTGCGCGCGCGTTCGTCGGCCGCTTTCACGTCGTGTTCGACGTTATTGATTGTGTCGTGTTTCCGCCCGTGCAGATCGTGGCGGAGCAAAGGCTGCCCAAGCCCTGATCATCAGCGCCGCCGCATCAGCGCGCTGAGATCAAAGTCGGGGGCATCTGTTCGACGGCGCCACAGCCGCGCGAAGGGGTGAAGCTTTGCACGCGCATCGCGCTTGCGGGACGATGCGCTGCCCGGCAAGCTGCCGCAGGGCTGGGGAAGGTTCGCGTGAGATGAAACGTGTTTCGTTAAAGTGCGTGGTCGTCGGCAGCGTCGTGGATATCCTGTCGACGAACCTCGCCATCTTCCCTGTCACGATCCTCGTCTTCATCTTCTCGGGACCGGCCGCGGCGGAGCTCGCGGCCTCCGATCCGCGCGCATTGATGGCGAGCAATCTCTTCAAGGCGTTGTCGTTCACGTTCGGCACCCTCAGCTCCGTGTTGGGCGGCTATGTGTCCGGGCGACTCGCCAAGCACGATCACATCTTGAATGGGGCTCTCTCGTCGATCCTGTGCATGGGGTTTGGCGTCTACGCGCTGCTCAGCGGTCGCGGAAGCCTCGTGGTGCAATTGGCGCTGTTCGCGTTGACCCCTCTGCTTGGCGCCGTCGGCGGATATCTGAGTGCACGCCGGAGCAAGCCGCAGTGACGGGCCCTGCAAGGGCGGCGCGGGAAGCGGCCCGGGCGGCGCGCCAAGATGAAGCTCAGCGCCAGGACGGCTTCGGCAGCTGATCCGGATTGAATTTCGGCGTCGACCGAAGAGCCTGGGGAGGCGCGACGTCGTCGGAGTCAGAGAACAGCAAAAGCGCCTCGAACGGGACGTCGGGAGCTTCCGCGGCATAGCCGGAGCATGTGACGGGCGTGCCTCGGCAGCAGCCTTCCAGGCTGAGCGTCAGCTCGTCGGGGCCGAACAGCGATGGCTGTCCCGGGGCGTGACGTTTCGTCTTGATGATGGCGGTAAACCGATCGCCATGCGCTTCGTAGCTGCCGGCATAGCTCAGCACGGTATCGCCGCCGCAGACCTTGCCGCCCACCAGCTCGACGATACCGGTTCCCTGGCCCTTGGGGGTCCTGAACCAGGCGGAATAGGTGCCTTCCTTCATCATCTGCCGTAGATCCCGTCGTTGGGTCGCGCGCATCGTTGTGCGACGCAAATTAAAGGAAGGTGAAAGCCACCATCCGAATCGGCACGGAACTCGGAAATTGTTCGTATGCAAACGATGAAGCGGGGGCTTCGGGCCGCTAGACTGGCTGCGGGCAGCGGTCGTCTCGGATCACTCAGCCTGATCGGGCGGAACCGCGCTGAGCCAGCCGTGCTCGACCCAATCGGCGGCCTCGCGTGCCCATCGGGTGACGGACGCGTCGTCGAGTGCGGCGTCGAACAGGTTCCAGCGATAGGCGTCGAACGCGTCGACGAAGGTGCAGCCCCACAGGTGCGGTCGCGTGCTTGCGATGGAGGCCTCGACCGGACCGCTCGAGGATCGCCAAGGCGGAATCGGAATGCCGCGCAGATGATCGGATGAGAGGTCCTGCTTGTAGAGTTGGGCAAGGCTTTCGAGCAGGTCGGCGCAGGCTGCCGCGTGATCGTAGCCGCCCGTCACATGCCCGAGCCAACGTGGCGCCAGCGCATCGATCGTGGGCGGCCCCTCCAGCGTCTGCACCAACGGCGAACTGATCCGACCGGCGGTGAAATGACAAAGGCCGTGGCAGGCGGCGGCGATCGCGATCATGAGGTGCGTCTGCAGGCGACTGTCGAACAGAATTTCGCGATCAGCTCGTCCGATCCATCCCGGACTCGTCTTGCGACCCATGACGTCCTGCCGTGTTGCGCGCAGGCTGTCCCAGTCGATGGCTGCGTTGACGTAGCTCGCGAGCTTCAACGTCGAGGGATCATCGACCAGGAGATTGGGCTGCCCGCGGATCCGGCTGTAGCGGTGCTCGAACAGCGGCAGGACGTCCGCGGCGCGTGCGCCCGCCTTGAGAGCCTCGCTGATCAGACACTCCTGGATGAGCGTCTCGAACGTGTAGAAGAACGCGATCGTGGTATCGACTATGAAGGCGGGAGAGTGATCGTCTCCTTCGCACCACGTCTGGCCGACGATGGCAAACGGGGTCAGCGCGTAGAGCGCTCGGTAATTGCGTCCGGGAATGCGTCCGTGCGGCAGACGTGCTAGGCCGGCGAGGATCGCCGCCAACCGGTTCGGATCACCGTTCCAGTGGCCGGCATGGCGGATCCACAGATCGGCACGATCCCGACGCGGCGGCGGGCCGAAACGCAGGCCGCTATAGCGGAACGGCAACTGCAGCGCGCAGCGAACGTGCCAATCGAAGTCGCCATCGGACATGCCGGCCATGGCGACCTTTTCCTCACTGTTGCGGCCGGGAGTCAGGCCGAGCGGCCAGCGCGCCGCCTCGTAGATCGCAACCTGCCGATCGAAGCGGAAATATTCAACGGGATCGACGAATTCCGACGACAGCCAGACCCGCACATTGTCATCGAACCGCGGCAGCGACGCATGCGGATGAGCCGGGCCGGGGGCTGCCGGGCCATCGGAACGATGTCGCGCCACGATCCGGACGTCGAACCGCTGATCGGATGATGAGGACATCGGCCGCTGCCTGATTTGAAGAGAGACGGCGCCAGCCTATCAGAATCGGGCAATGGATCTGAGTCGGGACCGCCACGTGAACGCGGCTGGCCATCGCCGTGGTAAACGATGTGCCTTCCGAGAAAGTTTGTCTGACGGGACCCAGCGAGCGTGATACGAACGAAACCAGATGCTTTTGAGAGATCAAGTCATGCCGTCCGAAGCCCGCTCGCCGCGTCTTGCCGTTCTGATCGATGCCGACAATGCCTCGGCCAAGATCGTGGACGGGCTGTTCGAGGAGATCGCCAAGATCGGCGAGGCCAGCGTGCGCCGGATCTATGGCGACTTCTCCAGCCCGCGCTCCAAGCCCTGGGCCGACACCTTGGCCAGGCACGCGATCGTGCCGCAGCAGCAGTTCGCCTACACGACCGGCAAGAACGCCTCAGACATCACGCTGGTGATCGACGCGATGGACCTGCTGCACAGCGGCCGCTTCGACGGCTTCTGCCTGGTGTCGTCCGACAGCGATTTCACGCGGCTTGCGGCGCGCATCCGCGAGCAGGGCATCGACGTGTTCGGCTTCGGCGAGCAGAAGACGCCGGAGAGCTTCCGACAGGCCTGCCGCAGGTTCATCTACACGGAGAATTTGCGCAACGATGCTGCAAGCAAGGATGCGGGTAGCGCAGCGGCGCCGAAGCCGCTGCTGCCGGTCACCGCGGCGACGCCGATGATCAAGAAGGTCATCACCCAGATGGAGAGCGAGGACGGCTGGGTCGCGCTCGGCGAGGTCGGGAAGCAGCTCTCCAACCTGGTGTCCGACTTCGACCCGCGGACCTATGGCTGCCGCAAGCTGAGCGATCTCGTGCGCAAGACCGGCGGCTTCGAGATCGAGGAGCAGTCCAAGGGCGGCGGCTCGGTGCGTATCCGCGTCAAGGCGGCGAGCCCGCCGCAGCCCAAGGCGACGGTCCCGCAGCCAAGAGCGAGGACGCCGAGGTCTGGACAGCGCGAGGCGGCAATCAAGGCGTAGTTCAGCCTGCTCGTCGAGAGTAGGGTGGGCAAAAAGCGGCCGCCGAAGGCGGCAGCGTGCCCACCGTTGGGTGGCATGCGCGGCGGCGAGATGGTGGGCACGGCGCCAGCGCGATCTGTCGTTGGGAGAGAGCAGTGCTGCGCCTTTGCCCATCCTCCCTTTCTTTGCCACAACGCAAGTCAGGCGATAGGAACGCGCGCTGTTTCGGCGCGACGACTGCGCTGCTCAGCCGCCCTGCCGCAGCTTCGCCAGCACCTTCAGCCCGCCATAGCCGTCAGCCGGCGCAATACCGGCTTTGGCCTGGAAGTCGCGGATCGCCTTCATGGTGTCGTTGCCGACGCGGCCGTCGGTGCCGCCGGTGTCGAAGCCGGCGGCGGTCAGGCGCTTCTGCATCTCCTGCACCTCGGCGAGCGTCAGCGCGCGTTCCGAGCCGGGGAAGGGTTGCAGGAAGGGCGGTGCGCCCAGGATGCGATCGCCGAGATGGCAGATCGCGAGCGCGTAGCTCATCGCCGGATTGTAGGACTTCACCGAGTAGAAATTTGGTCCGAGCAGGAAGGCGGGGCCGCCCTCGACCGGGATCCACAGCTGCGCTGAAGCGCTCGGCTGCGGGAACGGCTCGCCGTCGGCGCGGGTGATTCCGGCCGCTTGCCAGGTGGCATAGCTACGGCTGCCTGACATGTTGCCGGGCGCGCGCACCTCGTAGCCCCAATGCTCGCCGCGGTGATATTTGCCGCGGTTGACGAGATAGCGCGCGGTCGAGCCGAGCGCGTCGTCGGGCCGCCCGAACGGGTTGATCTTGCCGTCGCCGTCATAGTCGAAGCCGACATTGAGCCAGACTTCGGGCATCCATTGCGTGTGACCCATGGCCCCGGCCCAGGAGCCGCGCATCTCCTCCGGCGTGCTCCAGCCGCGGTCGACGATTTTCAGCGCGTTGGTGAGCTCGGTCTCCCAATAGGCCTTGCGGCGCGGCTCGTTCCAGGCGAGCGCGGCGAGTGCGGGAAACACCGGGCGCATGTGGTTCTGCTGCACCAAGGGATCGCCGAACGCGGACTCGACACCCCACAGTGCCAGCAAGGTGCCGCGCTCGACGCCAAAATCCTTCTCGATGCGCGCGAACAGCGCCTCGTTCTGCTTCAGCGCGATCTTGCCGTTGATGACGCGCCAGTCGGAGACGCGGCGGTTGACGTATTGCCAGAGCTGTTCCTTGAACTCCGGCTGGTTGCGCATTTCCTTGAACACGGTCATGTCCGGCTCGAGCCGCGCCATGACCCGGGTCCAGGTCGACTGCGAGATGCCCTTGGCGAGCGCGCGGGCACGAAAGCCGTCGCGCCAGGCCTCGAACTCGGCCGGCGCAGCCATTGCCGGGAGGGCAGGGACGAGCAGCGCGGCGGTGCCGAGGCCGGAGCGGAGCAGGGCGCGGCGGGTCAGGGAAGCGGGCTGTGAATCGGGCTGTGTCATGGCGGCCATTCTACCCGCTGCGGGGAGGGAACGGCAAAGCGGGAACTTTCACGCCTGATGGAGCTCGGCGGCGATCCGGGCGAGCCAGCGGCGGATGGTTGCGAGGTCCCGCCTGCTCAGGCCGCCGGTCAGCCGCCGCTCCAGCGCGGTGGCCTGGCGCCGCGCCTTGACGAGCAAAGCGAGGCCGTGGCGGGTCAGGTCCCACTGTAGCACCCGGCCATGCACGGGATGCGGCGTCCTGCGGATCGCACCGTCGCGCTCCAGATTGCCGATGATGACGTTGACGGTCTGCGGCGTCAGCAGGGCGACGCGGGCGAGGTCGGCACCGGACAGTCCCGGATAGGCCTTCAGCATCGTCAACACCACGAATTGCGGATGGGTCAGTCCGGTCGAGGTGAGCGCGCGGTCCAGCGACAGCCGCGCCGCGGCCTGCGCCTGGCGCAGCAGGTAGGCAAGGTAGCCGTCCTCGCCGCGCTTGCCCTCGCCCGGAGATGGTGGGCGGATCGGCCGCGCCGGTGGCTTTAACTTGCGCGGGGTGCGCGACGTCGTCGGCGCTCGCGAGGTCGTCAATGCCTTCGGCTTGCGCATGATATCAGAGCTCTGATAAGTTGACAGACATATGATAACACGAGAGACGCCACATGTCACATGCACGCAGCGAGTACAAGGACTTCAGGAGCCTGGCGCCGGAGCTCTATGACGCCATTCTTGCCGTCAGCCAGCAGGCAGCCAAGGCCGGGCTCGACAAGCAGCTGCTCGAGCTGATCAAGATCCGCGCGTCGCAGATCAACGGCTGTGCGTTCTGCGTGCAGCATCACGTGCTGCTGGCCGAGAAGCTCGGCGTCTCCGCCGACAAGATCAATCTCGTCGTGGCGTGGCGCGAGGCGCCGCAATTCTCGCCACGCGAGCGTGCGGCGCTGGCGTTCACCGAGGCGCTGACCACGCTGCAGGGGGGCGTCGACGACGAAGTCTATGCCGAGGCCCGGGCTGAATTCTCGGAGACGGAGCTGGTGTTCCTGACGTCGGCGGTCGGCGTGATCAATCTCTGGAATCGCTACGGCGTGGCCTTCCGCTGGACGCCGCCCGAGCGGCCGGCGCGCACAGCGCCTTGAGCTGCGGGGAACCGCAGCCGTGCCGAGCGGGTTATGCGTTAAAAGCAGAGGAGGCGCGCATGACCGGGACGAACGAACCGCTCAAGCCGGAGGATTTCCCGCTGGAGGCCGACAAGGAGCGCGTGCAACGCCAGGACGGCAAGCCGATCGCAACGACGAAGAACGAAGCGATGGCGCACGAGATTGCCGAGCGCCTCAATGCCGAGGAGCACCGGCGCGAAGAGGACAAGTGGTCGGCGTGACTCTTTCCCCGTGACGAACCGGGGTGAGCGTGCTGACATCAAGTGTGCGTGCTCGAATTCGTCCACACGGATCGCCAGGTTCGTTTCTTTGAGTTCGATTTGAACCAAGATAGTGCATCTTGCGCGGTGCACCTCGCCCCGCTTGCGGGGGCGCGAGCGAAGCTCGTCGTGCCCCCGTAAGAACGGGAGGCGAGGGAGCGCACCTTCGATGCCGGGCCATCTCTTGTCTCTCTGAGAGCTGCGGGAGACAGATGGCGGCTGCAATCAGCTCGAACTAATCAGCACGTCCCACGCTCAGAACGGATTGGCCGGCTGCGCGCGCTTGGGGCCTTCCGGCTTTGGCTCGACCGCAAGGCTGGGGTCGGTCGGCATCACGCGTGCCCCGGCGGCGCGGGCGACCTGGCCTGTGGTCGAGCGGCGCGCCTGTTCGGCGGATTTGATCTCGGGCGGATGCCAGCGGTCGCGCACCAGCATGGTGAGCGCACCGACGCATATGAGCGCGATCGCCGCTGACACCAGCGCCAGTCCGGTCCTGCGATGAGGCGTGCCTGTCGTCATCCGCGATCCTCCCTCCGACATCTAACCCGCA
The DNA here is from genome assembly GCF_000344805.1 of Bradyrhizobium oligotrophicum S58. NCBI lineage: Bacteria > Pseudomonadati > Pseudomonadota > Alphaproteobacteria > Hyphomicrobiales > Nitrobacteraceae > Bradyrhizobium > Bradyrhizobium oligotrophicum. The sequence goes on from NC_020453.1 coordinate 4,268,960, forward strand.
GCCTTGAGGGTCGGTTCCAGCAGGTCCGGCGGCCGCGCGGTGGTCAGTTGCGATCGCGCCCGGCGGCGGCGTCGGCGGCAGGCCCAAGCGGCGAGGATCCCTGCGGCGGCGTTCCGATGGTCCCGGTGGTCGCCGGGGGCGGCGTTGCCGCCATCTCAGAGCCGATCTCGCGGCCGCGGCCCCCGATCAGCCGCTCGTAAGCCGCGATCAGCGTCATATAGGGATTGACCCAGATCCAGCCGTCGCGCGTGAACAGCTGGACGTCGAAATGCAGATGGCGCGTGGTGCCGTTGGGATGGTCGAGATAGTTCGAAACCACGCCGATCGGCTCGCCCTCGCGAAGGCTGCGGCCGTTGAGCAGGCCGTCGGCATCCATCGCCGCGGGATTCATGTGCATGTAGCGGAAGCGGATGTGCTCGGTGCCGCTGTTGACCTGCACGGTGACGGCCTGTTGTTTGGTCGAGCGGATCACGACGCCGTCGCGCACCGCGAGCACCCGCTGCCGCCACGGGTCGCAGCCCTCGGTGCCGTCACGGCGCACCGGACAGGCGCCGGGCCTGAGATCCTGGCCCTGATGGCCGAAGCCGCTGGCGCACTGGCCGACATTGAAGTCACGTGCCTCGCAGAAATTGTCGCGCCAGGGATACTGGCTCCACGGCTGATCGAGCTTGTCGCTCGCGCGCCTGCGGCCGAACGATTGCGAGTGCACATAGGCCGGCGCGTCGAGCGGATAGCGGATCTGCGAATAGGCGGTGCGATCGGCGCGGCCGCTCTGGCCGCGCGCGCCTGAGTTGGCGACGATGTCACCGACCGGGCGATAGGTGAAGTCGGCGTCGAACGTCGGCGGCCGCTCAGCGGCGGTCGGGGCGATCTCAGGCGGGGTTCGCGACGGCAGGCCGCCGCCGATGCGCAGCGCTCGCAGAAAGCGCTCGGCGATCGGATAGGCCTCGCGGCAGGCGAGCCGGCGCGGCCGCGGCGCACTGTCGAGGCACTGGATCGAGACCACATAGGGCACGCCGAACCGCGTGAAGGCGTAGCGGACATAGCCCTCGCGGATGAAGCGGCGCAGATCGGGGTATTGCGCAGCGAGCGCCTTGACGGCGTCGCCCTTGCCATCAGCGGGATCGGCGACATCGTAGGTGACGAGCGATCCGGTGATCTGGATCTCGACCGGCTTGGCGAAGATGCGCGACGGCAGGCCGGAGGTCACGTCCGGCGCAAGCGAGAACACGGCGTCGTAGCCAGATGGGCCGGCGTCGAACAGGTCGGTCTGGAAGTCGGCCTGATAGCGCGGCAGGTCACGCGGCTCGATGGGGCCTTTGCGGCGCGCGACGAGATAGGTGGTGGTGTCGAACGGCAGCAAAACGGGGACCGGACTGCGTCCGATCCCCGTGAAGATGGCAGAGGTCACGCCGTTGAGCTGGACCAGCGCGGGTCTTCGTCGCGCATCGTCGGCTGGAATGCTGCGCCGGCGCGCTGACAGGGCGAAGTCGGCGGCGACCTCGGGCGCCGCGTTGAGCTCGGAGCGGAGCTGGTCCAGCGCCGCACGCCAATCGGCCCGGTTGACGGTGACGGCGGGCATCGCAAACCCATCCGCCGCGCGCCCCGTCGACGACGCGGCCAGCGTGATGATCGCCGCCAGGGCGGCGATGATGATGGTGACCCTTGCCCCCAACTCCCCCGCGCCCCCCGGCGTCAGATCATGCCGCTGCCCCGCCCATCAGCTTCAGTCCTTGGCGCGCTCGCAGTAGGAGCCGTCCTCGGTCATGACGACGATGCGGGTGCCGACCGTGATGTGCGCCGGCACGCCGGTCCGGACACCATTGGAGAGCACCGCCGGCTTGTACGACGACGACGCGGTCTGGCCCTTGGTGACCGGCTCGGTCTCGACCACTTCGAGCGTGACGCGCTGCGGCAGCGTGATCGACACCGGCACCACGTCGTGCATCGACAGCTTGACGGTCATATTTTCCTGGAGATAGGCCGCCTGATTGCCGACCACGTCCTTCGGCACCTGGACCTGGTCGTAGCTCTCCGGGTTCATGAAGTGGAAGCCGTCGGCATCCTCGTACAGGAAGGTGAAGTTGCGCTCTTCGATCGTCGCCTTCTCGACCTGGTCGGTGGTCTTGTAGCGCTCCGAGATCTTCACGCCGTCGCTGATTCGGCGCATCTCGATCTGGCTGACGGGCGTGCCCTTGCCGGGATGGATGTTCTCGGCGGTCACGACGACATAGAGCTTTCCATCTTGCTCAATGACGTTACCCTTGCGAATAGAGCTGGCGATGACTTTCAAAGCTGTTTTCCTGACACTGAAAGGGGGGCGCCGGACTGGGCCGGGGCGCCGCGCGACGCGGAATGCGGTTTCGGGCGGCAACATACTGATTTTGTCCGGGGTTGCCAGTCTTTTGCGGCCCGGGCAGGGGACCCTCTGATGTCCCGGGAGCCTGCGCCCTCGCCCTGGTGGTCGCCGCAGCGGCACGCCGATCTCAGGCCGTTCCTGAAGGCGCGGGCGGCCATCGTCCGTGCCTTGCGGGCCTGGTTCGAGGAGCAGGGCTTCACCGAGGTCGAAACCGGCATCCTGCAGCTGTCGCCGGGCAACGAGACCCACCTGCACGCGCCGCGGACGGAGCTGACCGACGCTGAGGGAACCCGGCATCGACGGTATCTAAGAACCTCTCCTGAATTCGCCTGCAAGAAGCTCCTGGCCGCCGGCGAGCGCCGCATCTTCGAATTCGCCCGGGTTTTCCGAGACCGCGAGCGCGGCGATCTGCACCTGCCGGAATTCACGATGCTGGAATGGTACCGGGCTGAGGCGCCCTATGACGCGATCATGGCCGATACGGTGGTGGTGATCGCCCATGCCGCGCAGGCGACCGGAATCCGGCAGTTCGGCTTCCGCGGCCGGACCGCCGATCCCTTCGCCGAGCCCGAGCTGCTGACCGTCGCCGCCGCCTTCGAGCGCCATGCCGGCATCGACCTGCTGGCGACCATTCGCGACAAGACGGGAGACCGCGACGGGCTGGCGGCCGTGGCCCACGGCAAGGTCAGGATCAGCGACGACGACACCTGGTCGGACCTGTTCAGCAAGCTCTTGGTCGAGCATGTCGAGCCGAAGCTCGGCAACGGGCGGGTGACCGTGCTGTATGAATATCCGGCGCCGGAAGCGGCGCTGGCGCGGGCCAAGGCCGGCGAGCCACGGGTGGCCGAACGGTTCGAGGTCTATGCCTGCGGCGTCGAGCTCGCCAACGGCTTCGGCGAGCTCACCGATGCCGCCGAGCAGCGCCGCCGCTTCGAGGACGAGATGGCGGAGAAGCAGCGGCGCTATGGCGAGCGCTACCCGCTCGACGAGGATTTCCTCGCCGCTGTGGCCGCGATGCCGCAGGCGAGCGGCGTGGCGCTCGGTTTCGACCGGCTGGTGATGCTGGCCGCCGGTGCCGTCAGGATCGATCAGGTGGTGTGGACGCCGCCGGCAGGTGAGCGATGAACAGGATCGAACGTCCCACGACGCTGCGAAGCGCCGCGGATCTGGTCGCACAAGGCCTCGCTGAGCCAAGCGAGCAGGCGGCACTCGAGCGCGTGGCGCAGCGCTATGCGGTCGCGGTGACGACCCACCTCGCCGACCTGATCGATACGAACGATCCCGACGATCCGATCGCGCGGCAATTCGTGCCCAGCCCGGACGAGCTGAAGGCAGCGCCCGGCGAGCGTGGCGATCCCATCGGCGATGACGCGCATGCACCAGTGCCGGGCATCGTGCACCGCTATCCCGATCGCGTGCTGCTCAAGCTCGTCCACGTCTGCGCCGTGTATTGCCGCTTCTGCTTCCGCCGCGAGATGGTGGGGCCGGGCAAGGACAACGCGCTGTCGGAGGAGGCTTATCGCGCGGCGCTCGCCTATATCCGAGGGCATGGCGAGATCTGGGAGGTGATCCTCACCGGTGGCGATCCGCTGATGCTGTCGCCGCGGCGGCTGAAGGAGGTCATGGCCGATCTCGCCGCCATCGATCACGTCAAGATCATCCGCCTCCACACGCGGCTGCCGGTCGCCGATCCCCACCGCATCACGCCGGCGCTGGTCGATGCGCTCAAGGTGCAGGGCGCGGCGACCTGGGTCGCGCTGCACGCCAATCATCCGCGCGAGCTCAGCGCAGAGGTGCGCACCGCCTGCGCGCGGCTGGTCGATGCCGGCATTCCCATGGTCAGCCAGTCGGTGCTGCTGCGCGGGGTCAACGACGATGCGGCGACCTTGGAAGCGCTGATGCGCGCCTTCGTCGAAACCCGCATCAAGCCGTATTATTTGCACCATGGCGACCTCGCGCCGGGCACCGCGCATCTGCGCACCAGCCTGGCGCACGGCCAGGAGCTGGTTCGATCGCTGCGCGGCCGCGTCTCCGGCCTGTGCCAGCCCGATTACGTGCTCGACATTCCCGGCGGCTACGGCAAGGCGCCAGTGGGTCCGCAATACCTCACTGCCAATGAATCTGTTGAGCAGGATCATGCCTCGGGTGCGCAAACGCGCTATCGTGTGATTGACTATTGCGGCGAGGTGCACCTCTATCCGCCCCCAGGCGAATGACGTGTCTCGCTGATTCCGCTGACACGGAGGAGCAACATGAAGAAATTTGCGATCGCAATGGGGCTCCTGATGCTCGTGGCCGATGGCGCTGCGCTGGCGCAGAGCGGCAGCTCGTCCTCCAGCAGCGCGGGATCGAAGGGCGGCATGTCCTCACAGGCGCCGGTCGGCCACCGCCAGGTGCGCCCGAGCGACCTGCCGAAGGCCGAGCAGGCCGAAGATAGTTCGATGAGCGGCGCCAGCAAGGAAGACCGCGAGCTCGACCGCAAGATCAAGAGCATCTGCCGCGGCTGCTGAGCAAGGACGGGTTTAGCCGGTCCGAGGCTCGCGTTCTGTTCGCAAGCTCTGCTGGCTGACGTTACGTCCAGAGCCTCCAGAACGCCGGCGTCCGTCAGGCTATGGGGACAAAGGGCACGACCGCAGCGTCGGGCAATCGCTTCGTCTCCTGCTCGCGGCACGGCTGCGGGCGTGCGCGCCGAACCGCACGCACGGACACCGCCATAGCTCCCTAAAACGTGACCCAGTCGCAACAGGCTGGTTGATTGGGATCAACGGGCGGGGCGCATTCAGGGCCTACCCGATGCACACGAGCCAGCGCCGGAAACGGATCTGATCTGGCAGCAAGCGCGGTGCGATCATGGCCTTCATTCCCTTTCGTTCTCGAAGCCTTCCGAACCGGTGAGAAGCCGTTGGCCATTCCGGCGTCGAGACGCGGCTGTCGATAGCGACGATTACAAGACGGCCCATCGCGACGCGCCGGTCGCGCTCGCTCCGGTGCCTGGATTTCGTCAGGCAACTGGCCGCAGCCCCAGTCCGAACATCAAAACCCAACGTGAACAGAGCGTAACATGTCATATGCAACGACTTATCCCTACACCGGCGAGGTCCTGGCGACCTTTCCCAGCGCGACCGATGCCGAGGTCGTCGCGGCCATCGATGCGGCGCATGCGGCCTTCCAGTCGTGGCGCGAGACCTCCTTCGCCGCGCGCGGCGCGATTCTGCAAAAGGCGGCAGACCTCCTGCGCGCCGACGTCGAGGGCTATGCAAAGCTCCTGACCCTTGAAATGGGCAAGCTGTTCACGGAGGCCAAGGCGGAGGTCGAGCTATCAGCCAAGATCTTCGAATATTACGTCCATCATGCAGAACGGCTGCTGCAGCCGCAAACACTGGAGGTGGCCGACCCGGCGGAAGGCGCGGCCATGATCGTGCACGATCCTCTCGGCATCATCCTCGCCATCGAGCCCTGGAATTTCCCCTACTACCAGATCGCCCGGATCATCGCTCCGCAGCTCTCCGCCGGCAACACCGTGCTTCTGAAACATGCCTCCAACGTGCCGCAGAGCGCCGCCGTGTTCGAGAAGCTCATGCGCGACGCCGGTCTGCCCAAGGGCGCCTTCACCAATCTCTATGCCACGCGCGCGCAGGTGGAGATGATCATCAGGGATCCCCGCGTTCACGGCGTGGCGCTCACGGGCTCCGAGGATGCAGGCGCAATCGTCGCATCCCAGGCGGGGATGGCGCTCAAGAAGTCGACGATGGAGCTCGGCGGCGCCGACGCCTTCGTCGTGCTGGCGGATGCCGACATGGAAAAGACCGTCAACTGGGCCGTGTTCGGCCGTCACTGGAATGGCGGGCAGGTCTGCGTGTCGTCCAAGCGCATGATCGTGGTCGATGCGGTCTATGATCAGTTCCTCGATCGCTATCGCGAGGGCGTGGCCGGCCTCGTTGCCGGCGATCCCTTCGATCCCAAGACGACGCTCGCCCCGCTATCCTCGCAGGGCGCCGCAGACGAGATCAGGGACAAGGTCCGCCGAGCCGTTGCCAATGGCGCCAAGGCCGAGCAGGTAGGCCCTCCGGTGCCGAACCACGGGGCCTTCGTGCAGCCGACCATCCTCACCGACATCGGCGAAGACAATCCGGCCCGTTACTGGGAATTCTTCGGTCCCATTTCCATGCTGTTCAGGGCCAAGGACGAGGCCGACGCGGTCCGCATCGCCAACGACTCGCCGTTCGGCCTTGGCGGTTCGGTCTTCACCACCGACGTCGCGCATGGAGTGGAGGTGGCGAAGAAGATCTCGACCGGCATGGTGTTCGTCAATCACCCGACCAAGGTCGAGGCCGACCTTCCCTTCGGCGGCGTTCGTCGCTCCGGCTATGGCCGGGAGCTGCTGGGCCTGGGATTGAAGGAGTTCGTCAACCACAAGCTCATCGACGTCGTCGATATCGACGCGCACTTCTGAGGCGTTGCAACGTCGTTCAAGTGAGCGGCGCGCATGGGCGCGCCGCTCTACGGGGACGAGCGTTATGCCGAGCGCTCGCGCACCGCGTCTTGCCGCGAGGCCCGCCGTGCAGCGACGGCGTCGGCGAGCTGCTCCAGCACCTCGACCGTCGTGTCCCAGCCGATACAGCCGTCGGTGATGCTCTGGCCGTAGGTCAGCGGCACGCCCGGCTTGACGTCCTGCCGTCCTGCCACGAGATGGCTCTCGATCATCACGCCCATGATGCGCTGCTCGCCATTGGCGAGCTGGCGCGCGATATCGGCGGCCACGAGCGGCTGGTTCTCCGGCTTCTTGCTCGAATTGGCGTGGCTGGTGTCGATCATCAGCCGCGCCGGCAGCCCGGATTTGATCAGCTCGGCCGAGGCCTGCTCGACATGAGCCGCGTCATAGTTCGGGCCGCTGCCGCCGCGCAGGATGATGTGGCAGTCCTCGTTGCCCGTGGTCGCCGCTATGCCCGAGCGGCCGCCCTTGGTCACCGCCATGAAATGATGCGGATGGGCCGCCGACTTCACCGCATCAGTGGCGATGCGGATGTTGCCGTCGGTGCCGTTCTTGAAGCCGACCGGGCAGGACAGGCCGGAGGCGAGCTCGCGGTGGATCTGGCTCTCGGTGGTGCGCGCGCCGATCGCGGCCCAGGCGACGAGGTCGGCGATGTATTGCGGCGTCGTCATGTCGAGGAATTCGCACCCCGCCGGCAAACCGAGATTGTTGACCGCCGACAGCACGTTGCGCGCCAGCCGCAGGCCCTTGTTGATGTCGAACGAATTGTCGAGATCGGGGTCGTTGATCAGGCCCTTCCAGCCGACGGTGGTGCGCGGCTTCTCGAAATAGACCCGCATCACGATCTCGAGCCGGTCGGCAAGGCGCTCCCGCAGGCTCGCGAGGCGGCCGGCGTAATCGACCGCGGCCGCGGGATCATGAATGGAGCAGGGGCCGACGATGACCAGCAGACGGTCGTCGCTGCCGTTCAGGATGGCGTGGATGGCGTTGCGCGCCGCCATCACGACACGGGTGGCCGTGAGGGTGCGCGGGATTTCACCCATCACCTCCACAGGCAGGCTCAATTCCTTGATTTCCTTGATACGAAGATCGTCTGTGGTGCTCAGCACGGCGGGCTCCTGCGTGTCTTGATGTGCACCTGCCGGCAATAAAAAAGCCGCCAGGTCTGGCGGCTTGTTCGGATAGCTTGCTTCAATGTGTCAGATTGAGCGCGATCCTCCCGCCGCCAGCGAGCTGTCGTAGGTAAAGTACCAATAATAGCTGGTGGCGGCGTTGATCATGGAAGCTCTATAGCGGCCGCGCGGCCGCTTGTCATCCCGAAAATGACAAGCTCCGCGGCGTCAGGCATTCCGCGCCGCCAGCGCCATGCCGATCATGGACATGCCGCCGAACAGCAGGTTGATGCCGACCAGGAGGCCAATCGCCCACATCGCCGTGCCCGGGAGCCCGGAAATGATGATGCCGGCGATCGCGATGTCGACGACGCCCGAGATCGCCAGCCACGACCAGCGTCCCGACAATTCGCGCCGGTGCTCCAGCGCGTACATGATGGTGGCGACACCCTCGGCGAGGAAATAGACGCCGATCACGATGGTCAGGGTCACCGTGCCCTGGATCGGCTGCGCCACCAGGATGAAGCCGGCAATGATCGCGAGCACGGCCGACAGCAGCGACCACCAGAAGCCGGGCATGCCGCGCGCCCAGAAGGTGAACGCGAGCCCGGCGATGCCCGAGATCAGGAACATCCAGCCGAGGAAGATGGTCACCGCGAGACTCGCAAGAGGCGTCAGGATCATCGCGAGCAGGCCGAGGACCGCGAGCAGGATGCCCTCGATCAAAAAGGCCTTCCAATGCGCGCGGACCGCCGCGCCCATTTCGGACTTGATGCGCTCGAGCTCGGGGGGGATCGTATCCTGAGGAAGGGTCATGGCGTCACTCCGGCAAGGTCACACGCTGCAAGGTCACACGCTGAATGCTGCGCTGCTTGCCCACGCACATGGTGAGGCAACGCAGTCCGGACAAGCGTGCAACGCGCGTTTCGTTGCATTTGCCGAGATTGCCCTCGGTCGCAGGCCTCGGTGCTTTCGCGAGAAAGCCTCCTGCGCAGCAAGCGAGGCCCTCATACGGAGAACGTGATCGTCGGTCCGGGCGCGCTGATGCTTCGGATCGTCAGATCGGATGCTGTGCCGTCCCACCAGTTGCTGTTCGGCCTGGTCGTCGACGAGAAGACGCCGCCTTCGCCGTAGAGGTCGCCGGGGTCGCCGTCATTGACACCCATTTCGAGGTCAGCGGAGCCGTCAGCCTGGATCAGCGAGCATTCGTAATGGGAGGCGGGTGTCATCGCTTCGTTACTGTTGTTGCCGGCCTCGTCGACCTTCCAGATCGCGAGCCCGACGCTGGGCAGGCTCGCGTCGCGACCGGAGCGTTCGCGGTTTTCCAGGATGAAATATTGGGTTCTGTTGCGGCGAAACAGGCCGAACTCGTTCTTGCCCGCCGGCAACTGGCAGCTTCCCCCGGCCGCGAGCGGCGTCACCTTGGAGGACCAGCCCGCCGCATGTTTGAGATAGGCTCCGACCTGGGTCGGGTTCTTGGGGTCGACATTGGCGCCCGCACACATCAGGCAGTATGAGCCGACGCCGCGCGATTCATTGCCGTAGTCGTAGAGGTCGGGAAAATCGCAGATCATGTGGCCGTTCTCGTGACAGAACGTGCCGAGCGTCAGCTCGGAGGACATGTCGGTGATCTGGTAGTCGTTGGCGAACTTGCCGGGCGCAAGCTGAATGGGGGCCTGCAGGTGGAACGAATGCGGCCATAATCCCTGTGACCAATTGTTGACCCGCGTTCCCGCATAAAAGACGTTGATCGCATAGATGAACTTCTGATCGTCTGCCGAGAGGCGGCTGAAGTCGAAGCCGTTGTTCATGTGATGCGCCAGCGCTTCGAGGATGAGCTCGCGTGCACGCATCGGGTACTGGACGCTTTCGTCGGTGTAGTATGTCCGCGGCTTGCTGGCCTTGAACCAGGGCGCAACGATGTTGGTGTAGGTGAGCTTGCCGTCGGACACGTCGAAGAAATAGTCGCGGACCGACCCGTTGTTGCCGAAACCCCGATAGCCCTGCTGATTGCAGAAGTTGTCGACTCCGCTCTGGGGGATGACGGCCTGCTCGTCGTCGAACTCGACGAGCAGGCAGAGGCCGACGAAGGTCCCGACCGTCTGCCGTTGTGGCGGAGCCGGCGTGGCGCCATTGACGGCGTCCGCCAGCATGCGCAGGCGATGTTGGTCGCGGCGGACCTGCCAACGCGATGGCGAGCGCGGAAGCCCCGGCGATACGTAGGCGCTGATCTGGTTGGGGGCGGGCGGCTTGAGACGCGGCTGAATTCCTGCCGAAAGGGGATTCATCGCGTCGGCGACGATTCCGCTCGGCGCAGGATGCTGCGTCACGTCCCTGCGGGCATATTCGAAATAGCCGGACGCCGGATTTCGCACGACGGTAAAACCGCTGGACGTGGTGAACGTCGCCTGGTGCTGATTGCCCGTGCCGTAGACCTTGAGCTTGGTGCCGTCAGGCTGCGTGAAGATGAATTCGCGATTTGCGAATGGCATCGACATTGCGGTCCTCCCAGATGCATTGCGGCGCTGGGCAAATCCATCACAGACTTTCCCTGATTACAACTGATAGTTGATTTTGCCGCATGCGGGCGGCACTATCCAGGCGCGTGAGAGACGCCGCGTACGCGTCAGGGAGGGGCCGGGGATGAGCGCAGATGCAGCAGATCCAACTGCCGAACTGAAACAAAAGACCACTCAGGCGACCGCCGAGGCGGAGTTTGCAAAAGCGGAAACCGAGCGCCTCAAGGCGGAGAAGGCGCTGGCCGACGCAAGGAAGGCCGTCGACCCGATCATCGAGGCAAGCAAGGCCGAGAAGGAGCGCCTTGAAGGTCAGAAGGCTGCGGTGGATGCGAAGAAGGCCCTGTTGGACAGCACCAAGAGCGCTGACCAGGCCGCGGCGCAGGCTGCGATCGGCACTGTCGCCGCCAGCGGCATCGCTGGAGACCTGACTCTCAAGCCCGATGCCGGCAAGGGCGAGGCCACGCTGCTGGCCGCGCGCGCGATCTGCAAGGCTGCCGCGGCCGTGGCCGCGGAAATCAACGACAAGGCGGCCGGGAAGTGCATCGTCATCCGGCAGGGCTTCGAGCAGTTCGTCAATTATCGTCAGTTCGTCCTGCAACGGACATTGCTCGAGCGCGTCTTTGCGGCTGCGAACAGGGAAGCGGCGCGGCTGCAGGCCGATGCCGATCGTGCCGTCGGCCAGACCAGACCGGCCGGCGCCGACGCCTTACCGGCGGCTGCCCCGATCCTGACGACCGCAGGTGTCGCGCTGGATGCCTTGGCCAAGCTCGGCAGCTACCTTTTGAGCAACGTCGAAGTTGGAACGATCGCGCTGTCGCCGGACGGCGATCAGCTGGTTGCAGCCGTCACTGAGGAGTTGCTGAAGAAGAACCTCGATGTCGTGCTCCCCAATCGCCGCCTTCCATCGACGGACGAACTCGGGGCGACGCTGAAAGTCGTGGAGGATCTTGTTGCACAGGCAGGTACGGCAGCGGATCGGCTCGCCGATACTGCGAAGACGACGGCTGACGCCGCCGCCAAGGAGTCTGACGATACCAGGAAGAAGGCCTTGCAGGCCGCAGCCAAGACCTATGAGGATGCTGCCGCAGTGCTGCGCAAGGCGATCACGAAGGCCGAGGAGTTCATCGCGTCGCTCGGCACGGCCGATGCGAAGGGTATCGTGCTGCTGAGCAAGATCGTGCAGGAAAAAGCGCAGTACGATCTGCTGTTGCAGAAGGATACATTGGTCTTGTCGCTCGACGTCCGCGCCAGCGTCGGAAGCTACTACACCCGGAAGAATCTCTGGAATTTCTTGAGTTCGTCGATCCCGTTCTTCGTCATGGGAGGCACGGTGATCACTTTCGATCTCAGCGATACGGCAGGCAAGGTGGTGGCGGCGGGTCTGGTTCCGGTCCACAGCGGTTTCGTCTCGGTCGACAGGGTCGGCGGCTACGTCTGATCCTCCGAGCACCGGGCAGTCACGGGGCGCGTCGACGTCCGGCGGCCATCCCAGCCTACGCCGTCGTCCGCATCCGGTTGCGGCCGAAAACGTAGATCGTCGTCGTGACGATCAACAGCGCGGTTCCGAGCAGGATGGCCGTAAGTCCCAGGGGGACCAGGACCCCGGCCACGTTGCGGTCGGGGTTGAGCAGCCAGTGCCGGACCGAGGTGAGGACGAAGCCGAGCCCGATGAAGCCGGCGGCGCCGCCGAGCAGCAGCAGCGCCCACATCCTGCGCAGCTGGCTCAGGCGGATGCGCGCGACCTCGGTGCGCGGCGCGTGGTGGTGGGCGACTTTCCGCACCAGGCGCACGGCAAGGCCGATCGAGGAAAACCCGATCAGCACGCTGGCCCCGCCGAGCCAAAGCCGCGCGGTCGGGTCGAGAGTGGAAGCGCGCTGCAGCATCAGCAGCGGATAATCGAACGCGGCATGCAGCACGACCGGCGCCGCCAGCACGAGCGCCCAGCTCGACATCCGTGCCCAGTCGCGATTGTGGCGGTTGGCGCCGAGCGCCGTTCCAGCACGGGCGATCGCGAGATAGGCGCCGGCGATGATCCCGAGCGCGCCGTGGAACGGCACCGTGAGCACGCTGCGCAGCACCGCCAGCGAGCGCCACATCTCGGCGTGCTGGACGAGATAAGCGAGGTTTTCGTAAGCCGCGAAGCCGAGCCCGACCGCCGCGCCATAGAACACCGTGTCCATGGCATTGCCGAGCTGCCGGCGCCGCGACGAGATCGCGGCGATGACGGCGATCTTGGCGATTTCTTCCGGCAGGGCGACGCTGAAGACGGCCCTCGCCAGCTGCGCCGCCCACGGATTTTCCAGCTGCAGCCCGACATGGTGGAACGGCGCCCTGACGATGCCGAGCAGCAGCACGCTGGCCGCTCCGAGCAGGAAGGCCGTCCAGATCTTCAGCGGCGGACCGGAATTGTCACCGGCTGCGACCACGAGCCAAAGGATGAGGAGCGCGGGCGCGATCGCGGCAGTGCCGATGACGGTCGGAATGGCTTCGAGCAGGTTCATTTGTGATGGCAGATAAGCCATGTTCTCCGATCATCCAATGCCGCAGGCGGCCGCGTTCTCCGCCCGTCGCGCATGCGGTGGATTTGACATCGGTCCATGGCCCGATAGCAAGATCGACGTGCGGGACGTGGCCGCCCGCCGCAACGGCCGTCAAGCCGTAGTCTCGCTCTACAGCCGGTAGGTTCAGCGGGTCCTGGTGGTTCTCGACCTGGTGCCGTCGCCGTCACGGACCTGCGAGTCCGGGCGGGGCTCGGCCGGCGTCGTCCAAGTGTCGGTTCGGGATGGTGTCGGCGCCTGGGCCGTCGTCGGCGTCTCCACGCAGCTCAATCGCGGCGTAGGATCGGCAACGCGCCGGCATTCCAGCCCTTCGGCGAAGGCCGCCTGGCTGACTGCGCACGCAACGACGACAAGCAGAACAACTTTCATGGTGCCCCTCGGTGGCGGGCTCAGGCGCCCGTGATGCTGGCCTCGACTCGATCTCGTCGAATGGCGCTGCCCTGCCATGTTTCGCCCCGAAAGTGCGCAATTGTTTGGCCAATCTCGCCGTCATTCAAAATTTCTGGCCAAAACGAACGTGCAGCCATGCCCGTATACCCGCCATGCGGGATATTGCTGCGAGTGCACGGGCGGAGACGTGCGGTCCACACGGCAGATCTGACCTGGATGGCCGTTCTCGCCATGGCGAGGGCCGCGTCGACAGCCATCGCTCCCTGCGCAGTTGCTCTGGATCAACGTATGGCTCGCCGAAGTGGGGTTTGGTCCAATCGCGAGAGAGCCTCCAAGGGCTCGCCGGAACCCTGGCTTAACGCCGCCGGGCAGGGGAAGGACGATCAGGTGATGAACTACGACAGCTATTTCGACCGCGCGCTCGACCAGTTGCACCAGGAACGCCGCTACCGCGTGTTCGCCGATCTCGAGCGGCTCGCCGGCCGGTTCCCGCGCGCGATCTGGCATTCGCCTGATGGTCCGAAGGACGTCGTGATCTGGTGCTCCAACGACTATCTCGGCATGGGCCAGCATCCGAAGGTGATCGGCGCCATGGTCGACGTGGCGGCACGCATGGGCACCGGCGCCGGCGGCACCCGCAACATCGCCGGCACCAACCACCCGCTGATCGAGCTCGAGCGCGAGCTCGCCGATCTCCACGGCAAGCAGGCGGCCCTGGTGTTCACCTCGGGCTATGTCTCCAACGAGACCGGCATCTCGACCATTGCCAAGCTGCTGCCGAACTGCCTGTTGCTGTCGGATGCGCTGAACCACAATTCCATGATCGAGGGCGTCCGCAAGGCCGGCACCGAAAAGCAGGTCTGGCGCCACAACGACCTCGATCATCTCGAACAGCTGCTGCGCGCGGCCGATCCGGACCGTCCGAAGCTGATCGTGTGCGAGAGCCTGTACTCGATGGACGGCGACGTCGCGCCCTTGCATCGCATCTGCGATCTCGCCGAGCGTTATGGTGCGCTGACCTATGTCGATGAGGTCCACGCCGTCGGCATGTACGGCCCGCGCGGCGGCGGCATCGCCGAGCGCGACGGCGTGATGGCCCGCATCGACATCCTCGAGGGCACGCTCGCGAAAGCCTTCGGCTGCCTCGGCGGCTACATCGCCGCGAATGCCAATCTGATCGACGCTGTCAGGTCCTACGCACCAGGCTTCATCTTCACCACGGCATTGCCGCCGCCGGTGTGCGCCGCCGCGACCGCAGCGATCCGCCACCTCAAGACCTCGCAATGGGAACGCGACCGCCACCAGGACCGCGCCGCGCGGCTGAAGGCGGTGCTGAACGCCTCCGGCCTGCCGGTGATGCCCTCCGACACCCATATCGTGCCGGTCCATGTCGGCGATGCCGAGAAGTGCAAGGCGGCCTCCGACCTGCTGCTGGCCGAGCACGGTATCTACATCCAGCCGATCAACTACCCAACCGTGCCGCGCGGCCTCGAGCGGCTGCGGATCACGCCGTCGCCGTACCATGATGACGGCCTGATCGATGCGCTGGCCGAGGCGCTGGTGGACGTCTGGGACCGGCTCGGCCTGTCCCGCGCGCCGCAGGCGCTGGCGGCGGAGTAGGGCCTCCGCGCGTCCCGCTGACCTGTCAGTTGGCCCTGTCAGTTTGATCTGCCGCAATGCCGCCCGCGGCGGC
Source organism: Bradyrhizobium oligotrophicum S58 (assembly GCF_000344805.1). Lineage (NCBI taxonomy): Bacteria > Pseudomonadati > Pseudomonadota > Alphaproteobacteria > Hyphomicrobiales > Nitrobacteraceae > Bradyrhizobium > Bradyrhizobium oligotrophicum. Next base: position 4,284,083 of record NC_020453.1, read on the forward strand.
GCGGGCGTAGTCTCTTGTCATGAGGGAATTTGCCGGTTCGGCAGCACCCGGCCCGGCGCACAGGCGAGGCGGCCATGGCAAAGATCATCGAAGCGCTGTTGCAGGAGCACCAGAACCTCGAAAAGCTCCTTTCGGTGCTCGAACACGAGCTGGAGCTGTTCGATCACAATCGGCGGCCCGACTACGAGATTCTGCAGAGCATCATCGCCTATTTCGAGGACTATCCGCAGCGCTGTCATCATCCCAAGGAAGAGATGATCTTCGGCAAGCTGCGCGAGCGTGATCCCGCGGCAGCGGCGGCCTACGGCGATGTCGACGACGAGCACGAGACCGAGGCACAGCGGCTGCGCGGCTTTGCCGAGGCCGTCAACGCGGTATTGTCGGACCAGGAGATCCTGCGGGAAAGCTTCCACGCCGCCGTGCATCAGTTCATCGACAGCCAGCGCGAGCATCTGCGCAAGGAGGAGACACTGCTGTTTCCGGCAGCGTTGCGCACCCTGCACGCGGAGGACTGGGGTGATATCGACGCCCGCATGTCCGACCGGAAGGATCCGCTGTTCGACGGCGACGTCGCCGAGAAATTCCACAATCTGGAGCGCTCCATCCTGCGCTGGGAGCAGGAGGCCGAACAGGCGCGCGCCGGCTGATGTCAGTTTGTCCCAATTGCGCCCCATGGCCAAAAGACTATAGTTCCAGCCGGGGCGCAGGCACTCTTTGACGGAGTTGGCTATGATCGCTTTGACCAAAGGGTTCGTGCCGGTCCGAGATTCGCTGACCGCGAGCACGGTTGATGCGGCCGCCGCGCCGGCGCAGATCCCGATGTCGCAGCAGAACGTGCTTGGCGGCCACGGCTACGACATGCATCCGCAGGAGTTCGTACGCCTCTCGGGCTGTCAGGAGCTCAAGCTCCGGCGCGAGAAGAAGCGCGCCCTGCTGCTGAGCTGATCGCGACGCTGCCGCTCGATGGTTGCAAGACGTTGGCTCGATGAACGCGGCCCCGCACGCATGAAATCGTGCAGTTCGTGATCGTGGTCACTACGGTCCTTGCATTTTAACGTATCATTAACCAGGTCGCGCGACCCTTGGGGCTCCCAGGAATGCGACGGAACCGGACGGCCGGAGCCGGCAGTCGCGACAAAGGGCCGGCGGCGTAACGCCCGTCGGCCTTTTTTGTCGGCAGACGTTACCGGCGTCCTGCATCACTGCGATGAACGCGCGACCGAGCTACACGCGCCTCAGTTACGCCGGGCGAGCGAGCGCAGAAAACCCTGATATTCCTCGTTCAATTCCATATCGACGGCAGGCGCGAGCTTCAGCAGGACGTTGGCGATGAACGCCTGGTCGTTGCGCGGCTCTTCCAGCACCTCGCGCAGCACCGGCAAATTGTCCTCGATGTGATGCAGGAAGGCGACGCCTTTCTCGGCGGTCTCTGTCCAGCGCGCCCGCGTCCACTTGGCCAGCGGAAACATGATCTCATGGACGAAGTTGGATTTGCGCGCCTTCTCGAAAAAGCGGAGACCCGCGCTCCAATATTCCTTGGCGCGCAGGGGAGGGGGCGGCAGATCGCCTGTGAGCATCTTCTTGCCGGCCTGGCCGACGAAATCGTCGAGCGTGGTCGGCGCATCGATCGCGGCGCGGAAATGCCACAGCGCAAACGAGCCGGGAAAATCCTTGCCCATGCTGTCGAGCAGCGCGGTCTCGACCTTGTCGACCGCAGCCTTGTCGCCCTTCAGCGCCGCCGTCATGGCGAAGGCCGACAGCGCGTCGTTGCCGACCTCGTGGACGCCGCCATTGCGCAGCTGCGCCGCCGACAGAGCCGGCGTCTTGCCGTCGGCCGGCACGACGGCTTCGCCTGCACGCTGCGCCTTGATGAAGGCCGTGATCTCGAGCCATCCCATCAGGTTGGCGACGAAGGCGTCGGGATCGACATGCACGATTGCGAGATTGAGCGGCTCCTTGCGCGTCCTCAGCTCCGTCATGTCGGTCATGTCGCACTCCGTCTCACAAGCCCGCCAGCGCGCCGCTCGTTCTGTCGCTTTTGCGACAGCCCGACACGCTCAACGCGATCTCTGCAGCTGAGGCAGCAAGAAGGGTGCCATCGTCGTCGCGGGCCTGCGGCTCATTCGGCAACCGGAACGAGTCTTGCTCGTGGCTTCGTTACCGTCGCATCGAGCGAAGAAGGGCCCACGCATGTTCACCCGCGTCTGCAAGCTCGACACCATCGACGAAGGCGGCATGCGCCTGGTCATCGCCGACGCCCAGCTGATCATCCTCGCCTGGCCCGACGATGGTGGGCTCAAGGCGTTCCAGGGGCTCTGCCCGCACACGTCCGCGCCGATGGAGGAGGCCGGCTTCGACGGCCGCGTGCTCAGCTGCCCCGTGCACAACTGGACCTGGGACGCGCTGACCGGCATTCCCGTCCACCCGCCGGAAAGCGCGCTGGCCGAGTATCCGGTGAAGGTCGAGGGCGGGGTGGTCTACGTCGACACCGACGGGATTTCGCCGCTGTTTGCGGCGCGTTGAGCATGGCCGGGTGAGACCGGTAAACACGTCCACGGGCGGCTTGCCCGGGCGGGCAAACGCATCTATACGTTCGGCGCGCGCGGCACGGAATCATCCCGGTGGTTCAGCCGACCTCGCAGATGTCAGCTTTAACAAGCTGATTTGCTGAAGGTTTCGCCAAAAACGTGCAAGCGGCGATGGTGTTAGGGCGTCGGCCCGGTGTCATCGTGCGTATTGCTCCCTTCGTCTATCGGTTAGGACGCCACCCTTTCACGGTGGAGAGAGCGGTTCGATTCCGCTAGGGAGCGCCACATGCTTCACCGGTTTCTCAGCACCCTCGACTGACGTCTCACCTCCGGAGCAATCCACTGTTCCGGATGTGTTCATGCGGCTGTCTGGTCCGATCAACCGTCCATTAGGGTCCTTGCCGTACTGCAACGGGCGAGCAGGAGCAGGATGATGGCCGCGCCCAAGAAGCGGGAAACCCGTAAATCGATGAAACAGCCGGCGTGGATCACGCTGGAGGGCGGGTTCGCCGTGCGCCATTGCCTGGTGCAGGACATCTCCACGGCCGGCGCCAAGCTGACGCTGCAGGACGCGGCCGCGCTGCCCGCCACGATCCGCCTCGCCTTTGCCCGCGATGCGCGGACCGGGCGCCTCTGTCAGGTGGTCTGGCGCCGCGGCGCCTCGGTCGGCGTCAAGTTCATCGGCAAGTAGCGCGCGGCCGTCGCATTCCTGCGACCGACGCGCTAACAAGCGGCATGTCGAGATCCTTCATCCTGGGCACGATCGCGTGGCTGGCGCTCGGAAGCGTCGCCTTCGCCGGCTCGCCGGGGTCATCACTTCTGGCGCCGAAAGCCCCCGCAACCGATCGAGCCGCGCCGCCTCCAAGGGCCGTCAAGATCAATCCCTGCGCGTCCTACGGCCCCAACTTTGCGCGTGTCGAAGGGACCGATACCTGCGTCAAGATCGGCGGGGCCGTGCGCGTCGAGACGGGCACCTCAGCCGGCCGCTAGGCGCGGGGCTCATGACAGCGGCGGCGCGACGTGGCGGATGAAGGCGGGCCGCTGCGCAATCCGTCGATACCAGCCGAGCAGGTTGGGCAGCTCCGGCTTGACGACGCCTTCGACACCGAACCAGCGCCGCGCATAGGCGCCGAGCGCGATGTCCGCGAGCGTGAATCGTTCGGCCTCGACATAAAGGCGGGCCGCCAAATGCGCGTCCAGGATCCGCCACATCGCCGCGGCGTCATCGGCAGCCTTCTGCAGTGCAATCATGTCGCGTTGCTCCGGTGGCGTCCGAACGAGGCCCCAGAACAGGGGACGCTCGATCGGCTGCACCGTCGACAGTGTCCAGTCGAGCCAACGCTCGACTGCGGCGCGGTGACGCGGCATCGCTGGATACAGCGGCGTCTCGCCGCCATGAGCGAGGCACAGATAGCGCATGATGGCGTTGCTCTCCCACAGCACGAAATCACCATCGACCAGCGTCGGAATGCGGCCATTGGGATTCATGGCGAGATAGTCGGCCTCGCCGTTGCGGCCGAACTGCATGCCGGCGTCGATGCGCGCGAACGCGACGTCGAGCTCGGCAAGACACCACAGCACCTTCTGCACGTTCACTGAATTGGGGCGACCCCAGATCGTCAGCCTGTCGTTGGCGGGCACGGTTGCTCCTGCTCTCTGCGTCGCTGATTGATAGCGCAATTCACGCAAAAAGCCCCGCTTGCGGGCGGGGCTTTTCGGTTGAACGTGTCGTTCGCGGCGATCAGCGGCCGAAGAACAGCCACAGCAGAATGATCACGGGGATCGGCACGCCCAACAACCACAGTAGAATTCCTCGACCCATCTCGGCCTCCTCGTATGCTCTCGATTCGTCAATCGCAGCGACAACGCGAGGGGGGCCTCGATGTTCCGGCAGGATTCGCGAACGAAGTCGCGGCTCACCAATGCCCGGTGTTCGGCATCGACAGCCAGGGTTCGGCAGGCGCCTTCGGCTCGCCCTTCTGCAGCAGCTCGATCGAGTGCAGGTCGGGGGAGCGAACGAACGCCATGTTGCCGTCGCGCGGCGGCCGGTTGATGGTGATGCCGAGCTTCATCAGGCGATCGCAGGTGGCGTAGATGTCGTCGACCTCATAGGCGAGGTGGCCGAAGAAGCGGTCCTCGCCATAGGTCTCCTCGTCCCAATTGTAGGTGAGCTCGACCAGCGGGGCGCCGCGCGACGGCGGCTGGCTCTTCAGCAGGTGTTCATCTTCGGGTGCGCAAAGAAACAAGAGGGTAAAGCGCCCCTTGTCGTTGTCGATCCGGCGCACCTCCTTGAGGCCGAGCGCATCGGAATAGAATTTCAGCGCAGCGTCGAGATTGCGCACGCGCAGCATGGTGTGGAGATAACGCATCGTTTCTGTTCTCCCTGAACTTGAAGCGGATGTTCAACGGCCGCTTGTGGGCGTCGATCCATAGCAGCAAATCATTCTCCGGCGCATCAGGGCTTCACCATGCGCCAGTCTCGCCTCGCGAGGAATTGTCGTCGTCGGGCCAAGCTCCCGATCGCCTGCAGGAGGTTTCCCGGGCCCGCCAGATGCCCGCGAATCCCTATTTTGGCAGTGATTCGCGATGCCCTCGCGTGGGCGCGATGCGGCCGCATCAGTCATTTTCAGCGGATTTCGGCTGTCATGTGCGGCCAAAATCACGCATGAAAGTCGAAAATGCCTTGAAATATAGGGGAAAATGAATCACGTGATCGCTTCGACGTGCATCGCAGCTTGACTTCTCCGTGCTCCGTTGGAATTTTGGCGCCGCTGTGGGTGCTTCGGGGCCCCTTGAAATGCAGGAGAATCCCGAAAAAACGCGGGGTGATATACCACCAGACGACTCAAGTCACGGCTGTGCAATGCAGCCAGAAAGCCCCGACCCGTCTGCGCAGCAATGCGCTGATAGCCGCGCAGTCGTCTCGTCATTCATCCGTACCAATCCTAAGGAGATACGATGGCTACCCAACTTTCCAAGTCGCAACTGATCGAGAAGATTTCGACCACGACCGAGCTGTCCAAGCGTGACGTCAAGAACGTCATGGAGACGCTCACCGACGTCGGCCACAAGGAGCTGAAGAAGAACGGCGTGTTCCTGGTGCCGGGCTTCGCGAAGTTCGTCGTCGTCAAGAAGCCGGCCGTCAAGGCGCGCAAGGGCACCAACCCCTTCACCGGCGAAGAGATGATGTTCAAGGCCAAGCCGGCCCGCAAGATCGTGCGCGCTCGCCCGGTCAAGGCTGCCAAGGACGCGGTCGCCTGATCAGACGCTCAGCGTCGCTGATCGCGATTGGAGGCCCCCTGAAAAGGGGGCCTTTTTCTTGGGTGTTCTCTGCGGTGGTTCTCCCGCACCGGCTCATGACGGCGGCCCGCTGGAGCGAATCTGCAACGCATGGCGAACCGGCGCTGAACGACAGCAGCGCCAGCGCGACGGAATATCTTCGTCGCGTGGCGCTACCCTCGAAGACTGGGCCCTGAAATCCCCAGTACTGATGTGTCTTGGCGAGCCGCCGGAAGGTTCAATGGGATTTTGCGAGGATTCGTCGCCCCTGTGCACGCGGGCGTTCCTCGGCAAAGGACCTCTATTCCGCTGCGATTGCGCCTTCGATCAGAAGCGCAGTTGCTGGCTGGGATGGCCTTGGGCCAGTCCTGCGGATAAGCAGGCGCGTTTTGCGCAGCAAGCCATTGTTCGTGTGATCTGAAGTCCAATGGCCCGGACTGTGGATAGGCCGAGGATAGCCTGAGGATAACCTGTGGAAGCGGTCCGTCTGGCGGCTTGAAGGCCGGACCTCGCTCTCACACGTGATCGGTCCCATCACCGCAGCAGGCCTCCGGCGCAGTGCCGGCGGGCGCGGGTCCATGGTGACGGGAGGCGATCACGACGAAGCCGCCATAGCCGATGATGTTGAACAGAAGTTCCAGCCAGGATGCCATTGTCGATCCACCTCACGCTCTCGAACGTCCGACCGTCTCCTCTGTTCCCGCACTCCACTGCGGTGCCCAGGCTGAAACCAATGTGCGGGGGTCTGCGTTGTTTGGACGCATGCGAATTGGAGGTTCAATCATGAGAAAGACATTGGCCGTTCTGGCGACCGCGGGCGCCGTCGCCGCGACTGCTCTGGCAGCACCGGCGCCAGCACAGGCGCGCGGCATCGGTCCTGGTCTCGCATTCGGCCTCGCCGCCGGAGCATTGACCGCGGGCGCGATCGCAGCGTCGCATCCGTATTATTATGGTCCGGGCTACGGCTACTATGACTACGGCCCACGCTATGCCTATGGGCCGGGCCCGTACGCCTATTATGGCGGGCCGTACTATCATCGCTACCATCACTGGCGTCACCACTGGTAGGCACCAGTCGATCGAAGAAGAAGAGCCCGGACGGCATCGCCTCCGGGCTTTTCTTTCGGCCGCGCGCAGGGTTACTCCGCAGCCTCGCCGCGGTGCGCCTTCCTCCAGGCCTGGCTCGCATAGTCCTCACGCTCCTGCGCGAACCTCTCTTGTGTCGACTTGAATCGGGCAATCCTTGCCGCGATGTCGGCGCGCTCCTTGGCGCGCCGGTCGTCTTGCGCCTCGTTCTGTCCCACGGATCCTCTGCTCCGGTTGGTGTCCGGCGAGTCGTGCCATGAGACGCGTGACAAACTTCCTGGCGAATCGCTGGCGTGATGTGTCCGCGCGAATGAGGCGTGATTGCGGAAGTCTCGCCTGAGCAGACGCGGGGCGCGGGCTTAGCTGGGGAGAGCGGGCGAACGGGAGGGCGCACGCCATCTCGCGGTAGAAACCCACGGTCGAGACTCGCATCGCTTGCGGTCCGGCGCCGACGGTTCCGCGGTGTGGGGTGGCTCAACGACGCGGGCGCGGGTCGGCTCGACGCCGGGCTGGGTTCTCGCGAACATGCTATGAAGGGAGTCAATGATGCGACGTGTCGTGTCTTGGAGTCGCCGCCGATGATTGCAGCCGATCTGCAGGATGGCGTGAACCGCCTGGGTGACATGATCGCCGCCGCGCGCGTGATCGTGCCGTTCACGGGCGCGGGCATCTCGACGGAGGCTGGCATTCCGGATTTCCGTTCGCCCGGTGGGCTGTGGACCCGCAACCGGCCGATCCATTTCGAGGAATTCGTCGCCAGCCAGGACGCACGCGATGAGGCCTGGCGTCGGCGCTTCGCGATGCAGGAGACGTTTGCCGCGGCGCGGCCCGGCCGCGGTCACCGCGCGCTTGCCTCACTCTATCGCGCCGGCAAGATCCCGGCCGTGATCACGCAGAACATCGACAATCTGCATCAGGAGTCCGGCTTTGCCGCGGATCACGTCATCGAGTTGCACGGCAACACCACCTATGCGCGCTGCATCGGGTGTGGCCAACGCTACGAACTTGGCTGGGTGCAGGAGCGCTTTGCAGCCGATGGTGCTGCGCCGGATTGTCCGGCTTGCGCCGAGCCGGTGAAGACGGCGACCGTGTCTTTCGGTCAGGCGATGCCCGAGAATGAAATGCAACGCGCCACCGAGCTTGCGCAGCATTGCGATCTTTTCATCGCGATCGGCTCATCGCTGGTTGTATGGCCGGCGGCGGGCTTTCCATTGATGGCAAGGCAGGCGGGTGCACGTCTCGTCATCATCAACCGGGAACCGACGGATCAGGACGACGTTGCCGACCTTGTCGTCCACCAAGACATCGGTGAAGTACTCGGACCATTCGTCCGTAATTGAACGGAAATTGATGCATTTTTGTCGGCAAGTCTGTTCATATGCCTCACTGAATCCGATTTTTGTCTATGCGCGGCACGAGGGAATGTTATCTTTGATTCGAGAGATTCGCGTGACTCGTCGTGAGTATAGGTGATGAGGACGTGCATAAGGACGCCGTTGCAGGGGTGGCGGCTCACAATTCATCTGTGAGGTCCGGGGTTATGGGGTCGGACGGATTTGAGTCCAAGAAGCTTGGAGTACCGGTTGCTGGTGTAGCTACACCAAACCGGCTCGGGGCAGAATATCAGAGCGGCGTCGCGCGCGACTCGGCGATGGATGCGCTTGCAGGTCTCGGCGAAAACCTCGTCGAAATTGGCGGCGTCATCAAATGGTTCGATGCATCGAAGGGTTACGGCTTCATCGTTCCCGACAATGGCTGGCCGGACATTCTGCTGCACGTCACCGTGCTCAGGCGCGACGGCTACCAGACCGCGTATGAAGGTGCTCGGCTGGTGGTCGAGTGCGTCCAGCGCGCCAAGGGCTATCAGGCTTTCCGCATCGTCTCGATGGACGAGTCGACGGCGATCCATCCGGCGCAGATGCTGCCGCCGCGCACCCATGTGACGGTGACACCGACCAGCGGGCTGGAGCGGGCACAGGTCAAGTGGTTCAACCGGCTGCGCGGCTTCGGCTTCGTGACCTGTGGGGAAGGCAGCCCGGACATCTTCGTGCACATGGAGACCCTGCGCCGGTTCGGCATGACCGAGCTGCGTCCCGGCCAATGGGTGCTGGTCCGCTACGGGCCGGGCTCCAAGGGCATGATGGCGGCGGAAATCCACCCCGAGACGGGCTCGCCGGCACTGTCCTCGCACTGAGCGGACGCTTTCTGCGATCCACGGCATTTGACGGCCTCGGGGGCGTTTCCGGGGCCGTTTTCATTCGGGCTTTGGTCTCTCACCCGGCCCGGTTCGCGGTCTTGCTGCGAAGGCCGCGACCGTGTAGTGACGGGGCCTCCAGGACATCAGTCCTTTTGAAGATATCGGGGTATAGCGCAGCCTGGTAGCGCGGCAGTTTTGGGTACTGCAGGTCGTTGGTTCGAATCCAGCTGCCCCGACCATTTTCCCCCGCAGCGGGATGCCTTGCTCGCGCGCGGTCAGCAACCGGCACGACCTCCGCTCTCACGCTCACCCTGACACTCACGACGATAGCGAAAAGGACTGCGCCAGAAGCGGCGGCCGTCGCGCGGCACGCGCAAATCGCCAGTCGAGGCCCGGCACAAAAAAGTTCGGATGCTCCCGCAGCGGCAAAACCCGGGAGCATCCGAAGTGGTGCGGGTGAATCCGGGGAAGGAACATCCGCCAGTCCTCACATCACCGGAATCCAAATCTCGCGTCTTTGCGCTAAATCAAATCAACCGCTTTGTGGCTTGCCCCGGCCGGACCGCGAATGTGGCGACAACTCTCAGTGCGCCAGTTCGTCCTGCGCCAGCCGGCCGTCGATGATGTGGACGCGGCGTTGCATCTGAGCAGCGAGGTTGAGGTCGTGCGTGACCGCGACCACGGTCTTGCCGCGTAGCGTGACGAGATCGCGCAGGATGCCGAACACCTGCGCCGTCGCGGCGGTGTCGAGGCTGCCGGTCGGCTCGTCGGCGAGGATGACGGGCGGGTCGTTGGCGAGCGCGCGTGCGACGGCCACGCGCTGGCGCTGGCCGCCCGACAATTTGTCCGGCGTCTTGCGCAGATGGTCGGCGAGCCCGAGCGAAGCCAGCAGCTCTTCGGCGCGCTGTGTGATCGCGCGCGGCGACAGCCGACCCAGCGCGCGCATCGGCAGCGCCACGTTCTCGATGATCGAGAATTCCGGCAGAAGGAAATGAAACTGGAAGACGAAGCCGAGCCGCGACAGCCGCACCTCGGCGCGCTCGTCTTCGCTCATGACCGTGGTCGAGCGCCCGTCGATCAGCACGTCGCCCTCGCTCGGCAGATCGAGCAGGCCCAGCAGATAGAGCAGGGACGACTTGCCTGAGCCGGACGGGCCGGTGATGGCGATGAACTCGCGCGCATGGATCGCAAGATCGATGTCCGCGACCAGCGTCACCGGCACCTCGCCCGGCAAGACCTTCGTCACCTTGCGCGCCTCGATCAGCGGCGGGCTCACGTCGCGCCCCGGATGATGTCGACGGGATGCAGCCGCGCGGCGGCGCGGGCCGGAAAGTAGCCGGCGACGCCGCTCGAGATCAGTGCGACAGCGCCGGCGAGCAGATAATGCTTGAGCGCATACAGTACCGGCAGATGATTGTAGTCGGAGAACGGCGTCTTGAACTCGAGCGAGGCGAGCCCGCGGGTCAGGAGATAGCCGAGCACCCAGCCCAGGGCGGCGCCGGTCAGGCCGATGAACAGCGCCTCGATGATGAAGATGGCGCGGACCGTGCGGTCGCGGAAGCCGAGCGATTTGAGGATCGCGATGTCGCGGGTCTTCTCATGGGTGATGGTCGAGATGATGTTGTAGGTGCCGAAGCTCGCGACCAGCAGGATGGCGCCGACGATGGTGTACATCAGCACGTTGCGCAGCGTGATCGCCGACAAGAGGTCCTCCTGCGCCTCCTGCCAGGAGATCGCCTTGTAGCCGGTCTGCTCACCGATCCGCTCGCTGATCAGCCGCGCCTGCATCGGATCGTTGGTGCGGACACGGATCTCGTTGATGATGCCGGTCTGGCGCTCGAGGATCTGCGCGGTCCGCAGCAGCACGTAGCCGGTGGTCTCGTCGGTGCCGCGGAAGCCGGAATGGAAGGTGCCGGCGACTGTGGCGTTCATGCTCATGCCCTGGGCCGAGGCGAGCGTGATGTTGGAGTTCACCCGGGCGCCGATCTTGGCCGCGAGCCGGTCGCCGAGCAGGATCGCGTGCGAGGAGCGATAGAGCGAATTGAGCGTGCCCTGCCGCATGTGGCTTGCCAGCGTCGAGACCTGGCCCTCTGTGCGCGGGTCGATGCCGATGATCGCGACCGTCAGGTTGCGGCCTGCGAAGCGCAGTACGGCCTTGGATTGCACCGACGCCGTCAGCGCGCCCGGGATCCAGGCCTGCAGCGAGGCGATCGTCGCCATCGGGTTCTTGATGCCCGGGCGGCGGATGTTCGGGGTCAATCCGTGGAATTCCGCCGCGCCGTAGACTTGATCCGCCGGTTGCCGGCTCGGCTGGCGCAACTCGTCGGTGATCGAGATGTGCGGCAGCGCGTCGACGAGGGTGCGGATGAAGTCATCCTGGGACCCCTCCATCATCGCCGCCATCATCACCGAGAACGCCACCCCGGTCATGACGCCGGCGATCGCAACCAGCGTCTGGCGGGCGCGATGGCGCACATGGGTCCAGGCGATGGTCAGGACGAGGCTCATGGCGGCGACGTCTCAGGCTCGACCATGCGGATCCGCTCGCCGTCTTTGATGTCGGCGGTCGCGGGGGCTGCGACCAGTTCGCCCTCTCGCGCGCCGTCGAGGACCTCGACCGCCGCGGAGCCGCGGATGCCGATCCGCACTGCACGCCGATGCACCCGGCCGTCCTCGATCACCATCAGGCTGTTGCCGACGACGGCATTGGCGGGGACGAGCACGGCGTCGATCTTCTCTCGGCTGACGATGTTGGCCTCGACACTCATGCCGACGCGCAGCGGCGTGTCGTCGGGCAGGCCGATCCGCACGCGAAACGTCTTGGCGACGGGATCGCCCGCCGGTGTGATCTGCTTGACCGTGCCGGGCAGGGCCTGGTTGCCGAACGCGTCGGCGCGCAGCAGCGCCTTCTGGCCGACCTGGACGCGCGGAATGTCCTCCTCGTTGACGTCGGCCACGACCCACAGCGGCTTCTCCAGGCCGACGCGGTAGAGAATGGTGCCGGGGTCGACCATATCGCCGACCTCGCCGTCCTCCTTGAGCACGACGCCGTCCATCGGCGCGACCAGCTTGAAGTAGTCGAGGCGCTGGGTCTGTGCCGCGATCTGGGCGCGGATGCGGGCAAGGTCACTCTCGGAGCGCTGATAGGCCTGCGAAGTCGCCGCGCCGCGCGCCAGCAGCTGCGTCTGCCGCTCGAATTCGTGGCGCTGGAAGTCCTCTTGCGCGCGCAGATCGTTCAAGGTGGCCAGCGCCTCCTTGTCGTCGAGCCGCGCCAGCACGTCGCCGGCCTTGACCGGCTTGCCCTCGCAGCGGCAGCGCTCGACGATGCGGCCGCGCACCAGCGGCGTGCTGCGCGACCATGTCTCCGGCTCGACCGCGCCGGTCGCATAGACGATTTCGGCGGCCGTGCCGCGGGTGATGCGGGCGGTCGAGATCAGCGGTCCCCGCTGCCACCATGCGGCAAGCCCCGCCAGCGCGCCGAACACCAGGACGATCGAGAGCAGGCCGGACCATGGAAAACGACGCCGGCCGCGATCGACGGCCGGCGTGGCAGCATTGGCGTTGGATTGATCCGGCGTCAGCATGTCCATGGTCGAACGGACCCTGCGACGGGAGAACGGCTACACTTAGCCCGCAGTGCCCGTCGCCACGCGGGGTGGCGGCATCTTGAAGTGCTGCTTGGCATAGGCGACGATCTGGCGATCGGTCGGGTGATCGGCGGCCTCGACGGCGACGATGCGCTTTCCGATCGCAGGATGCTTCTCATGCAGGTGCTTGGCAAGCTCCGTCTTGGCGCTGGCCGGGCCGATGATCAGGATCTCGCCGGCATCCTCGAGCGCGTGCGTGACCTCCTCGAAAAAGTGCTTGTCGGGCGCCGCATGGCCGCTGCCGATCTCGTTGGCCTTGTGATGCAGATGCTTGGTCTGCAGATGCGGATGCAGCGTCAGCTCGTCGGCACCGGTCAGGCCGATATGGAACACTTTGGCCTCGCTGTGATCGAGCCACACGACGGCGTGGAAATGGGTCGGCATGATCTGGTCCTTGTCAGCAAATCGCCGCTTGTCGCGGCCTTGCGCGTTCGCCAGGGAACGCGCGCCACGGAAGGCGGCATCCTTTGTGATGCAAACCTTAGCGAGCCCCGATCGAGGCGAGCTTGATGCAGGTCAACCGACGCGCAGGCTCACGCCGCGCTCGTTGAGGCGCGAGCCTCCTTCGGCGCAGGGGGCTTCGGCAGCGGCTTGTCCTGTCGCTTCGACCAGGAGATGTAATAGGCCACGGTCGTCATGATCGCGATGCCGGCCGAGCTGACCAGGATCTGCGCCAGCAGCGAGCCCGAGCTCAGCATCAGGGTGAAGTGCCCGATGAACGACAGGAACACGCCGACGCAGAACACCGCCAGCGACTGCTGGCCGCAGACCACGAGAGGATCGAAGCCCTTCCATTCCAGCCCCGGCCATTCCTTCGGCACGAACCGGATGACCAGGATCACGATCACCACGAAATGCAGGAAGCGGTACGGCGCGAGATTCGTCTTGTCGTTGGGGTTGAAGGCCGAATAGAGCCAGTGCGGAAACAGCGATTCGAGCTCCGGAAAGCGGCCGGCCATCGTCATCACCAATGCGAGCACCATGTAGGCGATGCAGAAATAGAGTGTGGCCGGAGCCATGATGATGCCCATCGAGCGGCGGGCGCCGCCGAGCGCGCACCACGAGCCGAACACGAACAGCACCTGCCAGCAGTAGGGATTGAAGTACCAGGTGCCCGCCGGATAGGCGGCGAAATTCCAGCCCATCTGACGGGCGAGGAGCCAGAGCACGATCGAGGCGATCATCGTCAGGTCCGGCTGGCGCAGCATCATCCACAGCACCGGCGGGAAGAAGCCCATCAGCACGATGTAGAGCGGCAGCACGTCCAGATTGACCGGCTTGAACTTCAGGATCAGTCCCTGGGCCAGGGTATCGCTGGCATGATCGACGAGGCCGGCGACGTTGAACTCGTCGATGATCTCGGACACCCCGAACCGGGTCGCCAGATAGCTGATGGCGACGATATAGATGACGAACAGCACGATGTGGGCGACGTAGAGCTGCCACACCCGCTTGAACAGCCGGGTGGCGCCGACGATGAAGCCGCGATCGATCATCATGCGCGCATAGACGAACGAGGCGGTGTAGCCCGAAATGAACACGAACAGGTCGGCGGCGTCGCTGAAGCCGTAATTCCGGGTGGTGATCCAGTTCACGACGTTGTCGGGGATATGGTCGAGAAAGATCGCCCAGTTGGCGATTCCGCGAAACAGGTCGAGCCGAAGGTCGCGCCCCTTCTCGGGCAGCGTGGCATTGATTTTCATGGCTGCTTCAACGCACTGTTTTGAATGGAAAACGTTCGGGGAGCAGAAGGCGCCGCGACAGTCGACCGAGATTGTCACGGGACGGCAGAATGACTATACGGGGCACGATAGACGGTCACGTCCAGGATGGGAATCACCGTTCCGTGCTGTCGCTTGGCTGTAACCCATCCTGGCGGTTTCCGCCAAACGCATGACGACCGCTGTTTCGAGGGGCTCTTCCAGCCATGACCGCACGCATTTTCAAGCCGGCCAAGAACGCGATGCAATCGGGCAAGGCCAAGACCCGGGACTGGCAGCTGGACTATGAGCCGGAGCAACCCCGCGCGGTCGAGCCGCTGATGGGCTGGACGTCCTCCTCGGACATGAAGCAGCAGCTCACCTTGCGCTTCGACACCAAGGAAGAGGCGGTCGCCTATTGCGAGCGCAAGGGCATTCCGTACCAGGTGATCGAGCCGAAGGAGCCGGTGAAGCGGCAGATCGCCTACGCCGACAACTTCTCGTTCCGCCGCGGCGAGCCTTGGACGCACTGATCTGGACGCACTGATCTGGACGTACTGACCCGGACGCACTGACAGGGCGGCTGCGGCCGCCGTTCTAGCCCGCTCCACGCGGGCCGCCGGGAATCGGCAGCGGTGCATCCTTGGACAGGCCGAGCACCGGGAAGCTCCTGATGGCGCGGACGCCCGGCAGGGCGGCGAACTGCCGGAGCTGCCGGCTCATGCCCTCGACCCCGGTCGAGACGCATTTCAGCAGGAAGTCCGCATCTCCCGACAGCCGCCAGCATTGCTGGACCCAGGGCAGCGGCATGATGGCGGCTTCGAACGCCTCCAGCGCTGTCTGGTTCTGGCTCTCTAGCTGGATCGAAACGAACGAAACCACTTCATAGCCCAGGGCCCGTTCCTCGATCGTTGCGCGGATCGACTTGATCACACCGCTGCTGCGCAGCGCCCGCACGCGGCGCAGGCAGTTCGGATGCGAGATCCCCACCCGGTCGGCGAGCTCGTTGATGCGGATCCGGCCGTCGGCCTGGAGCTCTGCCAGGATGCGGTGGTCGATCTCGTCCAGCGCGGGGCTGCCAGCCATTGGTTCGGGCCCAATCAGCCGGAGTGAGGGGCAGCCCGGTCGCCGCCGGCCTGCGCAGCCTCAGCATTGCGCGGCATGACGCCGGAAAGGACAAGCTTTTCGTGCGCGGCGATGATCGCATCCTTGGTCAGCCGGCCGCCCGGACGATACCAGCTGCACAACCCGGTCAGCAGCGCGATGATGGCAAAGGTCGCGACCTGGACGTCGTCGACGTCGAACACGCCTTGCGCCACGCCGTCGCTCAGGATGTCCGCCAGCCGGCGTTCATAGCTGCCGCGGAGCGCGACCACCGCTTCATAGTTGCGGGGATCGAGGCTGCGCAGCTCCGAATTGGCGATGAAGACCTCGCGTTTCCGGGTCATGTGATAGCTGACGTGGAAGGCGACGAACGCCCGCAGCCTTTCGACCGGACCCTGCCTGTCGCGCAGCGCCAGTTCGAGCTCGCGCAGGAGGTCGTTGATGTGGTCCTGGATCAGCTCCGCCAGCAGCTCCTGCTTGGTGCTGATGTGGTTGTAGAGCGAGCCGGGCTGGATGCCGACCTCCGCGGCGAGCTGGCGCAGGCTCATCGCCTCATAGCCGTGCTGGAAGATCAGCCGCAGGCCGGCCTTGCGGATCGCCTCCATCGTCGTCGGACCATGGGATCCGATCGTGCGCGCCATTTCATCCTCACTGGACCGCCCGAGGGTGTCGAGCCGGCGAATCCGGCCCGATGGTGTCTGTTGTGGGTATGAACCCCGCTGTCGTCTCAACCATCTGCGGCCAGATCATCACTCTACAACAATCCGCTTGAGAATAGAATTTAAAAACGTATGATCGTTTAATTCGAGAGCGGCGGACGGCCATCAAAGGTCGCCGGGGCGGGCAGGGAGGACAGCATGCCGGCAAAGATGGTACACCCGCCCTCGCAGCGGCCCAGACGGCCGCGCGCGGTCTGACGCGTGCTCCCTCGGCTTCCCCCTCCAGCCCCGCAACGAAGACGCCGGTCATGACGCTTCACTCCACGATCGATCCATCGTCCTCCGATTTCGCCCGTAATGCCGACGCCATGCGCGCGCTGGTCGCCGACCTCAGGACAAGGCTGGGGCAGGTCGCCGAGGGTGGCGGCGAAGCCTCGCGCAAGCGGCATTTGTCGCGCGGCAAGATGCTGGCGCGGCAGCGCGTCGACCTGCTGCTCGACCCCGGAACGGCGTTCCTGGAGCTGTCCCCGCTGGCCGCGCACGGGCTCTATGGCGGCGATGTCCATTCGGCCAGCATCGTCACCGGCATCGGCCGCATCGCGGGGCGCGAATGCGTCGTCGTCGCCAATGACGCGACCATCAAGGGCGGCACGTATTACCCGATGACGGTGAAGAAGCACCTGCGCGCCCAGGACATCGCGCGGCAGAACAATCTGCCCTGTGTCTACATGGTCGACTCCGGCGGGGCGTTCCTGCCGCTGCAGGACGAGATCTTCCCCGACGAGCGGCATTTCGGCCGCATCTTCTACAACCAGGCGCAGATGTCGGCGCAGGGCATCCCGCAGATCGCGATCGTGATGGGCTCGTGCACGGCCGGCGGCGCCTATGTGCCGGCGATGTCGGACGAGAGCATCATCGTGCGCAATCAGGGCACCATCTTTCTCGGAGGACCGCCGCTGGTGAAGGCCGCGACCGGGGAGGTCGTCAGCGCCGAGGAGCTCGGTGGCGCCGACGTGCATTCGCGGCAATCTGGCGTGACCGATCACTACGCACAGAACGATGCGCACGCGATCGGAATCGCGCGCCGCATCGTCGGCACCCTGAAGCCTCCGGGCGCGCGCACCGTGCTCAACATGCGCGAGGTCCGCGCGCCGCGCTATGCGGCCGAGGAGATCTACGGCGTGGTGCCCGCCGACGGCCGCAAGCCATTCGACGTCCGCGACATCATCGCCCGCGTGGTCGACGGCTCGGAGTTCGACGAGTTCAAGAAGCTCTACGGCCAGACGCTGGTGTGCGGCTTCGCGCATGTCTGGGGCCATCCGGTCGGCATCATCGCCAACAACGGGATCCTGTTCAGCGAGAGCTCGCTGAAGGGCGCGCACTTCATCGAGCTGTGCTGCCAGCGCAACATTCCGCTGGTGTTCCTGCAGAACATCACCGGCTTCATGGTCGGCAAGAAATACGAGGCCGGCGGCATCGCGCGTGACGGCGCCAAGCTCGTGACGGCGGTTGCCACCGCCGCGGTGCCGAAATTCACGGTCGTGATCGGCGGCTCCTATGGCGCCGGCAATTACGGCATGTGCGGTCGCGCCTATGCGCCGCGCTTCCTGTGGATGTGGCCGAATGCGCGCATCTCGGTGATGGGGGGCGAGCAGGCGGCGATGGTGCTGAGCCAGGTCCGCCGCGACGGCATCGAAGCCAAGGGCGAGAGCTGGCCCACGGAAGAGGAAGAGAAATTCCGTGAGCCCATTCGTGCGCAGTACGAGGCGCAGGGCAATCCGTATTACGCGACGGCGCGGCTGTGGGACGACGGCGTGATTGATCCCGCCGATACCCGCCTCGTGCTCGGGCTCGGATTATCAGCCGCCGCCAATGCCCCGGTCGAGCCGACCAAGTTCGGCCTGTTCAGGATGTGATCATGGCTCGTCCCGGATTGTATCGTCGTTTCCGCAAGCTCCTGATCGCCAATCGCGGCGAGATTGCCGTGCGCGTGATCCGCACGGCGCGCGCCATGGGATTGAAGACCGTCGCGGTCTATTCCGAGGCGGACCGCAACGCGCTGCATGTCGCGCTCGCCGACGAGGCGGTGCTGCTCGGCCCCGCCCGCGCTCGCGATTCCTACCTCAACATCGAGCGGCTGATCGAGGCCGCGAGGCAGACAGGCGCCGAGGCGATTCATCCCGGCTATGGCTTCCTGTCCGAGAGCGCCGAATTCGCGCAGGCCTGTCTCGATGCAGGGCTGGTCTTCGTCGGACCCACAGCGGCGATGATCACCGCGATGGGGTCGAAGTCCGGCTCCAAATTCCTGATGGAGCAGGCGGGCGTGCCGCTGGTGCCCGGCTATCACGGCGAGGCGCAGGACGAAGCGACGCTCGCCGATGAAGCCGCGCGGATCGGCTTTCCCGTTCTGATCAAGGCCTCTGCCGGCGGTGGCGGCCGCGGCATGCGCGTGGTCAACGCAGCCGGCGACCTCACTGATGCCGTCACCAGTGCCAAGCGCGAGGCCAAGGCCGCGTTCGGCGACGACCGCGTGCTGATCGAGAAGTTCGTCCAGAACCCGCGCCACATCGAGGTGCAGATCGTCGGCGACAGCCACGGCAATCTGGTGTCGCTGTTCGAACGCGAATGCACCCTGCAGCGCCGGCACCAGAAGGTGATCGAGGAGGCGCCGTCGCCGACGCTCACGCCGGCGCAGCGCGAGACGGTGTGCGCGGCGGCGCGGCGCGCGGCCGGCGCCGTCAACTATGTCGGCGCGGGCACCATCGAATTCGTCTCCGACGGCCGCGATGTGTTCTTCATCGAGATGAACACACGCCTGCAGGTCGAGCATCCCGTCACCGAGCTGATCACAGGTGTTGACCTCGTCGAATGGCAGCTGCGCGTCGCGTTCGGCGAAGAGTTGCCGCTGAAGCAGGACCAGATCCGGCTCAATGGCCACGCCATCGAGGCCCGCGTCTATGCGGAAAATCCGGCGAAGAACTTCATGCCGTCGGTCGGAACCGTCAAGACCTGGCGGCTTCCTGCTGAAGCCGGCGGCCTGCGCATCGATGCCGGCTATCGCGAGGGCGATGCCGTCTCGCCCTATTACGACGCGATGCTCGCCAAGATGATTGCCTGGGCGCCGACGCGCGACGTCGCGATCGAGCGGCTCAACCGCAGCCTGGAGGACACGGACGTTCGTGGCATCGTCAGCAACATCCCGTTCCTGTCGGCGCTGCTGACGCATCCGGATGTCGCGGCGAACGCGATCGATACCGGCTTCATCGAACGCCATCTATCGCAACTGACGCAGTCAGGCGCAGCGGCAGGCGATGTCGAGCTGTGCGCAGCGGTCGCGGCCATACTCATCGACGAGCAGAAGGCGGCCGCGAAGGAGCAGGGATCGCCGTGGCGTGCCTCCGGCTGGATGCCGGTAGGCTTGCGCCAGCGCGTGTTCTCGCTCCGGCACGGCGCTGGAGCCGAGCCGCAGACCGTCACGCTGGCCTATGGTCCGGGCGTGCAGACCCTGTCTGTCGATGGTCGTGAGATGTCGTTCTCGATCGCGCTAACAGATGACGGCGGCTTCGACCTTGTGCGCGACGGTGTCAAATCCCATGTGGTGGCCGTCATCGAGGGCCACGAATTGTACCTTCGGACCCGCAACGGCCGGTTCGATCTGCACTGGATCGATCCGTTCGGCGGTGACGACGAGGAGCAGGCCGGCGAGGACAAGATCGTGGCGCCTTTGCCGGGAACCGTGGTGGCGCTGCTCGCGCAGGAGGGCGCCGTCCTGGAGAAGGGCGCGGCGATCCTGACGCTCGAAGTCATGAAGATGGAGCAGACCCTGCGGGCGCCGTTCGCTGGCCGGCTCAAGGCGATCAAGTGCAAGGTTGGCGACATCGTGCAGGAAGGCGTCGAATTGGCAGAGGTCGAACCCTCTGCCTGATCCTCGAACCAAAGAGGTCAGCATGAGCGAGAGCGTGCGCATCATCGAAATGGGCCCGCGCGACGGCCTGCAGAATGAGAAGACGCTGGTCAGCGTCGCCGATCGCATCGCCTTCGTCCGCGCATTGGTCGACGCCGGCCTGACCACGGTCGAGGTCGGCGCGTTCGTCTCGCCCAAGGCGATCCCGCAGATGGTGGGATCGGACGAGGTGATGCGCAGCGTCGCCGCGCTGCCCGGCGAATTCCATGTGCTGGTGCCCAACGTGAAGGGCTATGAGGCCGCACACGCCGCGGGCGCCAAGGTGATCTCGGTGTTCACCGCGGCCTCGGAGAGCTTCTCCCGCGCCAACATCAATTGCTCGATCGGCGAGTCGCTGGAGCGCTTCAAGCCGGTGATCGCCCATGCCAAGACCGACGGCATCAAGGTGCGCGGCTATGTTTCCTGCGCGTTGGGTTGCCCCTATGAAGGTGAGATCAAGCCGCAGGCGGTGGCCGACGTCGCGAAGGCGTTGTGGGACCTCGGCTGCTACGAGGTCTCGCTCGGCGACACGATTGGCGTCGGCACGCCGCTCAAGGCCAGGCAGATGCTGCGCGCGGTCGGCGGCGACGTGCCCGTCGCGCGTCTTGCCATGCATTTCCACGACACCTACGGCCAGGCACTGGCCAATCTCTACGCCGGCATGGAGGAGGGCGTCCGTGTCATCGACGCAGCCGCCGGCGGCCTCGGCGGCTGTCCGTTCGCGCCGGGCGCGACCGGCAATGTCGCAACGGAGGACGTCGTCTATATGCTCGAGGGAATGGGCGTCCGGACCGGCGTCGATATGGCGAAACTGCTGGCCGCCACCAACGAGATGAGCCGGCTGCTCGGCCGCCCGCCGGTCAGCCGTGTCGCCGCGGCGCTGAATGCAAGGGGCAGGCGAGTAGCGAATGGCGAGTAGCGAATGGGGCTGAGCCCTTCGCCGATCGCTATTCGCTACTCTCTATTCGCCATTTTCAGCGGCTGAGATCCGGCCCCATCACCAGATCCGGCAACCCGGTCGAGATCTGCGGCACGAAGCAGAGCAGCAGCACGGCGGCCATCATCAGCAGCACGAACGGCAGGGTGCCCCAGATCACCTCGCGCAGCGGGATGTCGGGCGCGACGTTCCTGATGACAAAGATGTTGAGACCCACCGGCGGGTGAATCAGCCCCATCTCCATGACAATCGTCATCACCACGCCGAACCAGATGATGTCGAAATTCGCGGCACGCAGCGGCGGCAGGATGATCGGCGCCGTCATCAGGATGATCGAGACCGGCGGCAGGAAGAAGCCGAGCACGATCACCATCAGCAGGATCGCGAACAGCAGTTCCCAGCGCGGCAGGTGCATCGCCACGATGGACTCCGCCACCGACTGCGAGATGTGCAGGTAGCTCATCACGTAGGAGTACAGCAGCGACATGCCGATGATCAGCATCAGCATGGTCGATTCGCGCAGCGTCGCCTTCATGATCGGCGCCAGATCGGCCGGGCTCCAGACGCGGTAGATGATCGCGATCAGCACCAGCGCGAGAATGCCGCCGAGACCGGCGGTTTCCGATGGCGTGGCGAGGCCGCCATACAGCGCGACCATGACGCCGGTCAGCAGCAGCACGAACGGGATCACGCGTGGCAGCACGGAGAAGCGCTGCGCCATCGTGAAATCGTCCTTGGTCAGGATGTCCGACCAGGTGCCCTCCTTCTCATAGACGGCTTTCGCGCGCGCATATTCCTGCCGGAAGCGCACCACCGAATAGACGCCGAACAAGGTCACCAGCAGCAGCCCAGGACCGATGCCCGCGAGAAACAACCGTCCCAGCGACTTCTCCGCCGCGATCGCGAACAGGATCATCGTGATCGATGGCGGCAGCAGGATGCCGAGCGTTCCGCCGGCGGCGATGATGCCGGCCGCGAAGCCGCCGGAATAGCCGCGCTTGCGCATCTCGGGAATGCCGGCCGAGCCGATCGCCGAGCAGGTCGCGGGTGATGATCCGGCCATCGCCGCGAACAGCGCGCAGGCGAACACGTTGGCCACGCCGAGACCGCCGGGAACGCGATGCAGCCAGGCATGCAGCGCGGAGTAGAGATCCTGTCCGGCGCGGGACCGGCCGATCGCGGCGCCCTTGAGGATGAACAGAGGAATCGACAGCAGCGTGATCGACGCCATCTCCTCATAGACGTTCTGTGTGACCGTATCGAGCGATGCGGCCGGCATGTAGATCGCCATGAAAACCACGGCAACGGCGCCGAGCGCGAAGGCGATCGGCATGCCCGCGAACATCGCAAACAGAGTCGCCAGCCCGTAGGAGAGCCCAATTCCGAAGACGCTCATCGCCGCGCTCCGGTCAGCGGCGCAATGATCTGCAGCAGCATCTGGATGCAGAGCAGGGTCATGCCCGCGGCCATCAGGCCATAGGGGATCGCAAGCGGCGGCGACCACATCGAATTGGAGACCTGGCCGTCTTCCCAGGCCTCGTGCGTGAGGGTCCAGGACTTCCAGGTGAAGAACGCACAGAACAAAAAGCTCGCGACGTCGACCAGCCAGAGCCGGATCCGGTTCGCCAGCGGCGACAGCAGGCCGACGAAGGCCTCGATGCTGACATGGCCGCGGTGCTCCTGCACGTAGGACGCGGTCATGAAGGTCGCGCCGACCAGCAGGAACACGGCCGCTTCGTCCTGCCAATAATTGGCGGCCTTGAACAGCGCGCGACCCGCCACGCTGTAGCTCAGGATGACGCAAGCCGCGATCAGCGCAATCGCGGCCAGCACGACGATGATGCTGTTGAGCAGCGAAACCACCCGCTGAAGCGGCGCCAGCGGTCCGCTGGCGCCGCTGGTCGGCGTGGCCTCGCTATCGGAGACGGGCGCGTGCATCAATCAGGCCGCGACGTCGGAAGCGAGCTTAAGCAGCTTGGCAGCAGTCGCGGTCTTGGCGCCATAGTCCTTCCAGGCGGTGTCGCGGGCGATGTCGCGCCACTTGTTGACGATCTCGGCGTCGAGCTCGGAGACCTTCGCGCCGGCCTTCTCGTAGACCTTGGCGACCTCGATGTCGTCATCCTGCGCGCCCTTGCGTCCGAACGCCTCCAGCTCGGCGCCGACCGCAAGGATGATGTCCTGCTGGTTCTTCGGCAGCTTGTCGAAGGTGGCCTTCGACATCATCAGCGGCTCGAGCATGAACCAGTAGGAGGCCTTGGCGCCGGAGGTCAGCGCCTTCGACACTTCCTCCAGGCGGAACGAGATCAGGCTGGTCGAGGAGGTGATGCCGGCATCGCAGGCGCCGGTCTGCATCGCGGTGTAGATTTCGTTCGAGGGAACCGAGAGCACAGAGGCCCCCGCGGTCTGCAGCACCATGTCCATCTCGCGCGAGCCGCCACGGACCTTCATGCCCTTGGCGTCGTCCGGGGTGACCAGCGGACGCGACCGGCTGGCGACGCCGCCCGCCTGCCAGACCCAGGACAGCAGAATGATGCCCTTGTCGGCGAGGAAGTCGGTCAGCGCCTTGCCGACCGGCTCGTTCTTCCAGCGCATGCCCTGGTCGTAGGTCGTGACCAGCCCTGGCATCAGCGCAATGTTGGTCTCCGGAACCTCGCCGCCGGCATAAGGCATCGGATAGAGGCTGATGTCGAGCGCGCCCTTCCGCATGGCCGAGAACTGCGCGACGGTCTTGATCAGCGACGAGTTCGGATAGATCTCGGCCGCGATCTCGCCGCCCGAACGTTTCGACACCTCTTCAGCGAAGACCCGGCAGAGCCGGTCGCGGAAGTCGCCCTTGTCGATGGTGCCTCCGGGAAACTGGTGGGAGATCTTCAGCGTGGTTGCGGCGTGCGCCGTTCCGGTTCCAAAACGCAGAATGGCGGGCGCAGCAAGCGCGGACGCAATGAGGTGGCGGCGTGAGAGCATGAGATTTCCCCTGGACAACTTCTGATTGGGTTCCCGATCCGGTTCGTGGCGTGCTTATACTAGCCGGTCTGCTGGAATGACCTCTAGCCGAACAATACAGTTCGTTCGAGGTCAAATGCATGGGAAGCGACATATTGCTGCGGCGCAAATGTCAGCCTGTGGATCCCTTGCGTAGGTTGTACTAGCATTCGCTTGCCGGGCAAAATTGTGTCGCCCTCGCAGAACGCAGCGCGTTCGCGTCAAATTTGATCGATCGAAAGATTTTCGTCCGCTGCCGTAACAACCGCCGTTATCGCAACGTCAACACGGAAGAGCGGCGCATTGACCGCCGTCCAACCCCGTCCTCGAAGGAGCGATCATCATGACCAATCGTAGCCGTCTCATCCTCAGCATCTCCGCCGCTGCTCTCGCCTTCAACGTGGCCGTCGCGCCGGTTGCCTTCGCGGAAGACAAGATGGGTAAGGACGATGCGATGAAGAAAGGCGCCATGTCCCACGACGGCATGAAGAAGGACACGATGGCGAAGGACGGCATGAAGAAGGACGATGCCATGTCCAAGGACGGGATGAAGAAGGACGACGGCATGATGAAGAAGAACTAAGCCGTCTTCCTTGTTTCTTTGTGCGATGGGACCAGCGCGAGCGATCATCGCGTCAATCCCATCGCCTCGCAATATCGCCATCCCATGCGACATCGTTGCGATGCCGCTCGTGACGACGCGCAAGTCTCAGTGCGGCGGTGCTGCTTACTTCTTCTTTCCGCGCGCCTTGCGCGCGGCATAGCGCGCGTCGCGCTTCGCCTTCTGCTCGGCTTCCATGTCGGCCAGGCGGGCGGCATGTTCTTCCGCCTCGCGTGCGAGCCGCGCAGCCTCGGCCGCCTTCGCCTCTTCATCGAGTCGCTTCTGCTCGGCCTTGGCGGCTTCGCGCTCCAATCGCTGCTGCTCGCGGCGGGCAGCGGCGGCTTCGCGCTCCTGCCGTCGCTTCGCGACCTCGGGATCGTCCGGTCCCGGCTGCGATTTGAATTTCTGCACGATGCTCTGGCGGGCCTGCTGTGCGGCCTTCTGCCGATCGGCAAATCCGGGTTCCTTGAATCCTCTCATGGAGACGTCGTCACTTCGCTATCTGGGGTGTTCGGTCAGGGTGTGGTTCGGTCAGGCTATATGCGCTCCGCCAGCAATGCTTCCACGGTATCGTGAACACGAGCGAAGGCCGACGCGAGGCTGTGTGTATAGGATCGCATGCGTCGATGACAAATGCTTTATCGCCACTCCTCCCCATCCGACGCAGCCGACGCTTGCATGGCGTGCGCCGATCGTTATGTAAGCACCCCCGTCATGCTGACGAAGGTCGGCCGGCTGTGAATTGCTTCACACCTCACGGGCACTGGCGCACCGCTCGGGTGCGACGTCCAATGGAGTTTACCGGCATGACCTCTGTGTTTCAGGGGCGCAAGCGCATGGCGCTCGTCCTCGCGCTTGTTGGTCTCGTGGTCAGCGCCTGCGTCATGAGCGCAGTCCTTGCCCGTTCTACCCCCGTTCCGGCCGGTGTGCTGGGGGCGGAATGGGAGTGCGGGCAGCTGTTCTGGGTCACGAGCTGCACGCGGATCGAACCCGTCACGCCGGCATCGCGCCACCACCAGGAGCCGCACGGCGAGGCGGCCGGTCTGCGGCCTGCCTAGGCGCGACACGGCATGGGCGGCAAGGACGAAGGCGGCGGACGGGGAGGCGCGATCGCGGCGCTGGTGTTCGCAGCCATCATGGTCGGCTTCGGCCTGTGGCTAGCCCACAGCCTGACAGCGGCGAGCAAGATGCAGGATTGCCTGATGTCGGGCCGCACCAACTGCAACGTCATTGCACCTGAGCGCTGACGGCGGCGTCGTCGAAGGCCGTATCGCCAGCCGCATCTAGCCGCCTCGGTTTGATCCAGGTGGCGGCGAATCAGCGGGCTTTTGGGGTATGCTGAACGCGACGAATGGACTTGGCCGCAAAATTGTCACCATTTTACCGGTTTGTCGCGGTGGGGTGTGGCCGAAATGTTCGGCGCACCATCCAGCCAGAGAAGAGAATCGGCAGACCACTGCGCTGGTCAGGCCAGCAGCATTGCAGATGGCAGGCGAGCGAGGGGTAGGCAGACATGACGTTGTTTCACCAAACCAGATCGTGGCTGCCGGCGTTGGCTCTCCTGGCCGGGGTCGCGCTGCCTGTCGCGGGACAGGCACAGGGACCGGGACCTGATCAGGCCGGCCCGGGGCATCCGCCGCAAAATCGTCCGCCGGGTGTCGTCCGTCAGCCACAGGCTGCGGGCGGACACCCTGGTGGTCCGCCCCAGGCGGCACAGGCCCCGCGGCAAGGCCCCATGCAGGGGCAGGCGGGACCGGGGCCAGCGCCACGCGTCGCGATGCCGCCCCAGGGGCATCCGCCAGCACCGGTGGCCCAGCAGGGACGGCCACCCGGGCCAGGCTATGGCAGAGGCCCCGCACCCGGCCCGGCCGCGGTGGGACGGGCCCCGGACATGCGCTATGCGCGCGGCGCGATCGCGACCCGCGACTATGGCGGACAGCATTATCGTGGTCGCGTCGGCTGGGAAGGCGGCCGCTGGCGCCACGAGGTTCATAACGGCCGGCCGGGCTGGTGGTGGGACGTCGGCGGGGTCTGGTATTATTATCCTGAGCAGATGGAAGGCCCGCCGACCTACGTCTCCGAGGACTATGCCGACGACGTGGTCTACGCACCGGCGACGGTCTACGAAGCGGCGCCTCCGCCGGTGGCCTATGAACCGGCCCCGCCGCCGTCCGATCCGGATCCCGGTGCGAGCGCGCTCGGTGGTGCGATTATCGGTGGCGTTCTCGGCGGCATCCTGACGGGCAAGGCCGGCGGCGCGGCCGCCGGGGCCGTGATCGGTGGCGCCACGGGAGCGATCGCAGGCGCAACGGCTGCGTCGCGGCCGGGCTATTATCTGTCGCAAGGCAATTGCTATTATCGCTATCCGTCGGGCGAGTACGTCGCCGTCGACCCGCGCTCCTGCTACTGAGCTCAGCCCGCGGGGCCGGGGCGCAGCGCAAATCGTGTCCCCAGCACCTGCGCATGATACCGCAGCGTCGGGGATCAACAGGCACCTCTTGCCGCTCAGGCGAGATCCGGCCCCGGACTCCGCAAAGCTCCGGGGCAGGACTCGGAACGAATCCTGATACGCTCTGCTTCATTGCTCGTCCGAGGTGGGAGTTCCTGAGCCATGACCAAGGCGTCCAAGCTGGTTGCCGCCAAGGGCGGAAAGGTTCTCCTGGTCCGGCGCCGCATCGACGGCCGCTGGATGTTTCCGGGCGGCCGTAAACAGGCACGGGAAACCGCAAAGGACTGTCTCAAGCGCGAGATCAGGGAGGAACTTCCGAAGCTCAAGCTCGGCCGTTTGCGGCTGTGGAAGGAAGTCACGGCCAAGAACAAGCGGTCGGGACGCAAGATGAGCGACGCGATCTTCATCGCCAAGCATGCCAAGGGACGGCTGGAGATCGGCGACAAGAAGGAGATCGATCGCGCGGTCTGGCAGAAACCCTACGGGCTCAGCCTGACGCCGACGTCGCGCTACATCCGCGACCAATTGTTTCCACGCAAGGCGGACTAGACTACCGGTAAACTTGGGAACATCTCGCAGGGTGGCGCGTTATCTCGTCATGACTTACGAGAGCACAGCCAAGCCGCCGCGCATTCTGACGCCCGAAGAGCGTCGAGCGCGCGACGCAACGCGCAAGGTCGAAGCAGATCAGGCCATGCGCGAACATCAAGAGGCTCAGCGGGCCTTCTATGCCAATCGTGAGAGGCTCCGGGCCGAACGTTTGGCCCGCGAAGCGGCGGACAAAGGCGATTGAACCCGGCAGGGTTCAATCCTAGTCAACCCTTGGGGCGCGTCCGGAACGCGTCGGCCATGCGCAAGAACGCCCGATCAAGCAATTCGTACATGTCGCCCGTGATGTCGCAATCGAACATCGCGCGGCGCATGCACGTCATCCATTCGTCGCGCTCTGCGTCGCCGATTGGATAGGGCCTGTGCGCCGACATGATGCAGCGATGCTCCGCGCGCTCGAAATAGAGCGGCGGCCCGCCGAGCCAGCCGCTGAGATACTCGAACAACAATTGCCTGATCGGACCGAGGTCGGCATCGTGCATGGCGCGGATTCGACTGGCGTCCGGCTCCTGGTCCATGATCGCGTAGAAGCGATCGGTGAGGCGTCGCACGCCGGCCTCGCCACCGATGAGTTGGTAGGGCGTGGCCTCGATCACGACGTCTTCGCTGGCTGGATTGGCTGCCGTCATCGCATCTCGTTTCCGTTCGTCGCCGCCAACCAATAGGCCACGGCCGCATATCGCCTTGATCTGAATCAAAGGCGAAATGACGTTCGTCGCCGCGCGGCGTGACCGCGCCGGCGTCGCTGCAGGAGAAGAGACGAATGCGCTAGCGGATGCTGGCCTTGACGAGGCGCTGCCGGTCGGTGTCGGCTGCGATCTGGCGCAGCGTCTGGCGCAGCAGCGCCAGATCGACCGGCTTGGAGAAGGGCGGGTAGACGTTGAGGCCAAGGATCTTGCCGGCCCGCACCGTGACGTCGCGGGTCTGGTCGTCGGAGCCGCTGATGATCAGCACCGGAACGCGGGACTTCAAGTCCGCCAGCAGCTGCAGCACCTCCGTGCCAGAGCGCTCGCCGAGATTCAGGTCGAGCGTGATGCACTCGAAGTTGCGCCGGCGCAGCACGTTCATGGCGCCGTCCACCGAGTTCACGCCGGTCGTCGCAAAGCCCGCCTGCACGGCGATCTTGCGCAGGATCGACAGATGAACATCGGCATCTTCGATCACGAGAAGTTCGTTCAGCATGGTCCCCGCGCGGCTCTGTGTCGACTTTTGATGGACGCGCGAAGCTTAAGAGGGGGTTTCTGATCGCCACGTAAACATTCGGTCCCGTAGGATTACGGCACGATCTGCACGCTATCCACCATTGCCCGGCAGCGCATTGGAGGAACCCGGCAGGTTCGTCATCTCAGCCGAATCGGCCGGTCGCGAGCGGCCGTTCGACTGGCGCCAGTGCTGCACGTGCAAAAGGATCCCGGCCACCAGCAGCGGCGCGACGGCGGCGATCGCCAGCAGAGGTGACAGCGGCTTGGGGGTGATCATCTCCATCGTCATCTCGCAGACCATCCAGATGGCGGCGGAGGCGAGCACGAAGTCGCGGGAGGGGATGCGGAGCCAGTACAGGAAGCCGGTGACGATCACGGCCGGCGCAATGATCGGGCCGATCATGTAGAAATTCATCTCGGGCGGCGTCAGCGCATCGAGAACCATCGATGCCAGCAGCCACAGGCTGAAGAACATCACAGCGCCGTCGACGTATCTCATGGAACACCTCCGCCGCGACATTTTGGCGCAATCTTTGTCCGGTTTATGGCTGTTCCGTCAAGGGCCATGAGCTTCCGGGTCGATTTGGAGCCGCTTTTTGCGGATTTTCGCCCCCGCCGAAGGACATCGACAAGCGTCGTGTTCCACTCGCGAGCCATTCTCAATCCGCCGAGAAGCCGAACGGCACGGATGACGTCCTGAAATCGTCGGGCAGGATCTCGCGGCCAATCGGCGGCGCCGAGCGGGCCGCGCATTTGGGCCGGTGGCAGACACGGCAGGCGACGCCGACCGGGGTCGGCGCGTCGGCATCGGGCCCGTGGCCGTCTCGGGTGTAGATCAATTGCCCTGCATGCTCGGCGGCGCAGCCGACCGCGATCGCGCGCTCGACGCGGATGGCGCCGAACGAGCCGCCGCCGGCGGTGACGGTGCGGGCGATCGAGAAGAAGCGCTGGCCGTCCGGCAGTTCGAGCCATTGCGTGACGATCTCGCGCGGCCGCTTGAAGATGCCGTGCACCGACCATAGCGGACAGGCGCCGCCGTGCCGCGCAAACGGAAATCCGGCGCCGTCGAGCAGTTTCGAGATGTTGCCGGCGGGATCGACGCGGATCAGGAAGAACGGGATCTTTTCCGCGCCCGGCCGCTGCAGGGTGGTGACGCGATGCGCCGTCTGTTCGAAGCTGGTGCCGAACTGGCGCGCCAGCGCCTCCAGATCGTAGCGCCGGGTCTCGACCGCCTTCGCAAAGCTCGAATACGGCATGATGATCGCAGCAGCGGCGTAAGCAGCAAGCGCGCGGCGCGCCAGCAGCTCGGCGCTCTTGTTGGCGAACTTGCCGTCCTCGAGCGCAGTGCCGATCTCGGCTTCCAGCTCGAGATAAGCGAGCTGCTTGGCGAGCTCGAAATCGAGGCTCGCAGTATCCAGCGAATCCTCGATCAGCACCTGCCGGCGATGCAGGTCGAGTCGCCGGACCGAGCCGAGCATCACGCTCGGCGGCATGAAGCGGACCTGGAGATTGTGCCGCACGCGCAGCCGCTCGATGAAGCCGCCGGGGCCTGGCGACCCCTGCGACGCGCCGTGCGTCGATGCCAGCGACGACGCTTGCGCGAGGCGCTCGGCGGCATCGTCGAGACTGGCAAAATTGTTGCGGCGCGCGGCGAGGAAGCGCCTGACGTCGGCGACCGGATCATTGGCGTCGATCATCTCCTGGCCCGGACGCGGCGCGCTGCCGGCAATTGCTGGCGCGCGCTGCTCGGCCAGCGCCAGCTGCTCCTCGCGATACGCCGTATAGAGCCGCAGGAAGGCCTCGGTCATGCCGGGGTAGCTGACGGCGAGGTCGCTGATTTCCAACCCGGGGATGTCGATGTCGGAGAACATCGGGTCCTTCAGGACCGAGTGCATCCGCGCGGTATGATCGGCACCGCCGTCGCCGGCCAGGTCTGCCAGGTCGATCTTGTAGGTTCGGGCCAGCCGCAGCAGCATGTCGGCTGTGACCGGCCTCTGGTTACGTTCCAACAGCGCCACGTAAGGTGCTGATATTTCGAGGTCCGCGGCCATGTCGGCTTGGGTCAGGCCGAGCTCGCGCCGGAGCCTGCGCAGGCGCGGGCCCATGAAGATCGATCGTGCCGTGGCGGTGGTCATGGCCAAATCCCGGTCTTGTAATCTCCTTACAACTATACACGAGATACTTGTAAAGTGTGACAAGTTTTCCGCGCAATGTCTGGTCCGCTGTCCCCGGGTGCTTACAACAGGTCTCAGGTTGTCCTTAACCAAGGGATCACGGACATGAACTTCCAACCGCGTGGACTGAACGACCAGGCTCTCCAGGGACCCTCGTCCTACCAGGCCGAGGTCGAGGCGGCGCGTGCGCTGCTCGAGACCAACCCGACCTGGAACGGCGTCACCGCCGAGGCCGTGGCGCGCATGCGCCTGCAGAACCGCTTCAAGACCGGTCTCGACGTTGCCCGCTACACCGCGTCCGTGATGCGCGCCGACATGGCCGCCTATGATGAGGACAGCACCAAGTACACCCAGTCGCTGGGCTGCTGGCACGGCTTCATCGCGCAGCAGAAGCTGATCTCGATCAAGAAGCATTTCGGCAAGACCGACCGCCGCTACCTCTATCTCTCCGGCTGGATGATCGCGGCGCTGCGCTCCGAGTTCGGCCCGCTGCCGGACCAGTCGATGCACGAGAAGACCTCGGTGCCCGCGCTGATCGAGGAGCTCTACACCTTCCTGCGCCAGGCTGATTCCCGCGAGCTCAACGACATCTTCCGCAGCCTCGACGCGGCCCGCAAGGCCGGCGACAAGGCGAAGGAAGCCGACATCATTGCCAAGATCGACGGCTTCCAGACTCACGTCGTTCCTGTCATCGCCGACATCGACGCCGGCTTCGGCAATGCCGAGGCGACCTATCTGCTCGCCAAGAAGATGATCGAGGCGGGCGCCTGCGCGCTGCAGATCGAGAACCAGGTCTCCGACGAGAAGCAGTGCGGCCATCAGGACGGCAAGGTCACCGTGCCGCATGACGTCTTCCTGGCCAAGATCCGCGCCTGCCGCCACGCCTTCCTGGAGCTCGGCGTCGAGGACGGCATCGTCGTCACCCGCACCGACTCGCTCGGCGCCGGCCTGACGCAGCAGATCGCCTTCTCCAGCCAGCCGGGCGATCTCGGCGACCAGTACAACAGCTTCCTCGACTGCGAGGAAGTGACGCCTGCGACCGCGCGCAGCGGCGACGTCATCATCAACCAGAACGGCAAGATGATGCGTCCGAAGCGGCTGCCCTCGAACCTCTACCAGTTCCGTCCCGGCACCGGTGAGGACCGCTGCGTGCTCGACTGCATCACCTCGCTGCAGAACGGCGCTGACCTGCTGTGGATCGAGACCGAGAAGCCGCATATCGAGCAGATCGCCAAGATGGTCGACCGCATCCGCAAGGTGATCCCGAACGCCAAGCTCGCCTACAACAACTCGCCGTCGTTCAACTGGACCCTCAACTTCCGTTGGCAGGTCTATGATGCGATGAAGGAAGCGGGCAAGGACGTCAGCAAGTACAACCGCGCCGAACTGATGAAGGCGGAGTATGACGACACCCCGCTGGCGAAGGAAGCCGACGAGCGCATCCGCACCTTCCAGGCGGACTCGGCCAAGCGCGCCGGCATCTTCCACCACCTGATCACGCTGCCGACCTACCACACGGCCGCGCTGTCGACCGACAACCTCGCCCGCGAGTATTTCGGCGAGCAGGGCATGCTGGGCTACGTCAAGAACGTCCAGCGCGCCGAGATCCGCCAGGGCATCGCCTGCGTCCGCCACCAGAACATGGCCGGCTCCGACATCGGCGACGACCACAAGGAATATTTTGCGGGCGAGAAGGCGCTGAAGGCCGGCGGCGCGCACAACACGATGAATCAGTTCGGCTGAGCTTGGCTGACTGAGGACTGACAGGGCCCGCCTGGAGCAACATTGCTCCAGGCGGGCTTTGCTTTTGTGCAGGCTCTCCGAAGCTCTACTCAATACCCCATCCTTGAGCGCGCTACTCATGGTCAATACGCAGCGCCAAAGTCGGACCTCACCCCTCATGGTGAGGAGCAAAAGCTGTATTCCCGTCGGCATGAAGCGCTGACTGGAGCCCCTCAGCGCTCGCTCAACGCCAGCCGCGCGCCTAGCAAAGCAAAACCGCCGGCGAAGGCGCGCCGCAGCCAGGTCATCACGCGGGGACGGCTGACGACGCGATCGCGCACGGCGGCGGCGAACAGCCCGTAGAGCACGAACACCACAAATGTCATCGCCATGAACGCCGCCGACAGCTCCAGCATCAGCGCCAACGGATGCGCCGCATCGGCCGCGATGAATTGCGGCAGGAAGGCGAGGAAGAAGATCGACAGCTTTGGATTGAGGATGTTGATCAGGAAGCCGGTCAGCACCACGCGCCAAGCCGACCGCGCATCCTGCTTTGTGTCGTCCTTGGCCTCGACCGAGAGCGCGCCGCGCTCGCCGAGCGTCTGCCAGGCCATGTAGAGAAGATACGCGACGCCGCAATATTTCAGCGCCGCAAACGCCAGCGCACTGGTGTGCAGCACGGCAGCAAGACCCACGATCGCGGCGAGCATCGCCGGAAGAATGCCGAGCGTGCAGCCGAACGCCGCGGCAATGCTCATACGCGACCCCTTCGTCAGCGCCACCGCGAGCGTGTAGAGCACGCCGGTGCCGGGCGAGGCCACCACGATCAGCGAGGTCAGCAGGAAGGCAGTGGACATCGGCGGGCTCCCAGGGTCGCGGCCGTTCAGGCGCAGGGCGGTCGGCGCATCTCAAATCGGCCTCCATCATTCCACGGCGCAGCGGCGGGCGATAGAAGGGAGCAAGACACGGGTCGGTGACGACCGGGCGCGCCGTCCTTTGCGTCGTCATAGAGGACGCACAGCGGATCATGCGGGCAGGGGACAGGGGACGTGTTCATCCGTCATCGCGACGCGCTTCGCGTCCGAGCTATTCAGTTCGTTTCGCCCTCATCAAACAGAGGGCGCGGGGAATGCCGGGCTGCAGGCCGCAACCCATGGCCCGCCTGCAGAAGAAAAAGCAGGCGGCAGTCACCACAGGTTCAGCCGACAACCGGCATTCCCCGCGCGATGGTCTTCACGCTTATACGCGATCTCCCCGGTGTCCGGCTTGATAGCCACCGTCGCCCTCGGGGCTCATCATCCCCCAGGACTTGGCGCCAGCTTCGGGGCGCCAGGACCACGCGATTTCACGTCCGCAAAGAGCCGTTCGTCCGCGCGCCTGAGCACGCTGCGACCCACCCGCGGCCACCGCTCCCCGCACCCAACGTCCGTGACGATCGCGAAACGCCCCTCTCGAGGAGCACGGGATGACTGCAGTCAACCATCGATTTCGGAAAAAGTGAAGCCAAATATTTTCGCGGGAGGGACTGGACAGGGATGATCGTCTTGAGCGGCCTGATGAAATGAGTTTTTCCGCGCATCCTCACTGCGCGCTACTGAAAAGCGCTGCGCCGTCGCGCCATGATCCAGGCTCTGCCCCATGAAGGCCCGCCGGCTCCTGCAACCGGTGCAGGTATCGAACGCGCCGCCCTGGCATTGATCGCGAGGAAGGTTGTGGCGGAGCAACGGCGTCATGTCGATGACCCCTGAAATCCCGGCGCTGGCGATCGTCTGACACATCCAATGTCACCGACCTAATTAGTGCCGGGGGACGACAGTGACTGTGTCCTGCCCGCAACGTCATCGGTTTTTGATAGTCGCTCTATTCCCCCCGAGGTTGCGGCTATTGTTCCCCAGATCGGCCCCTGCTACCGCTGGTCAACGAGCGTTGGGGATGCCGTGGGGGCTCAAATGAACTGTTTGCGTTGGCCGGCCGGCTGGCTGGCCATCCTTGGAGTGGCGTGTCTTGGCGGGTGTGCTGCGCCGCTTGCGGTCAACAATGTGACCGACATCAGGTCGACCACGGGCAGCCGAGGGATCGACGTCTACGAGCAGAAGCGCCGAACCGACGCAAGCGTGCCCGAGTTCGCGGGTGACCAGCTTGTGGAAGTACGGACGTTTCACAATCCCGGCGGGGGAGGCGAGGTCGA
The DNA here is from genome assembly GCF_000344805.1 of Bradyrhizobium oligotrophicum S58. Lineage (NCBI taxonomy): Bacteria > Pseudomonadati > Pseudomonadota > Alphaproteobacteria > Hyphomicrobiales > Nitrobacteraceae > Bradyrhizobium > Bradyrhizobium oligotrophicum. The sequence goes on from NC_020453.1 coordinate 4,319,090, forward strand.
GATGGCCGGGGCCTCCTGCTCATTGGAAGCCAGCGGTTTCACGGCAACCATGACGAGTCCCGCGAAGGTGCGCGTGCCGCTCTATCGCGGACAGTCGAGCACGCTGGCCGTGACCTGCCAAAAGCCCGGCTATCAAAAGCGGATGATCACGGTCGCGCCTGTTGATGCGACGCGCCAGGCTCGTCTGGCCAGCGGCGTCAATGGCGGAATCCTTGGTGCGGTGATCGTGGCAGGCATCGATGCCGCCGCCGACAACACGAAGAACGACTGGCGCTATCCCGTCGCGAAGGTCGTGTTGGAGGCCGATGCCCCGCGCTAGGGAAGGGGCGGATCTTTCGTCATCGGCGGTGACGGCAGTTGCGGTGACACCGTCACCGTAACCGAGATCACTTGTGAAATGGGATTTCGTCTGCACGCGGTCCAAATGTGGAGGGCCTGCTGGCAGCGCCCATCGACGGGTCTCTCCTGGGCGTGACCGGCGGTCGCCGACCGGCGCATCGATCAGTGCCGGACTGTCCTGTGCTTCCGCTGATGTCGAACGGGACGCGCAACCGGCTGCGGTGGGGCGACGAAAAACTCATGAAAGTCGAAGCGCGGCAGCGCGATCTCATCCGGGCTGCCCACCGGGCGCTGGCCTGCTCGATCGGCGCGGCGATGATGACGCGGTCCGACGGCATGCGGTGAGGCCGTCGGCTCAGCGGCCGCCGTGAAGGCCGGAGCCATCGCGGGAAACACCGGCGCCATGAACGGGCGAGCGACGGCGGCAACCGCCGGCGATTCTACGTATTGACGGTATCCTTCTTCCCAATCCGACGTGATCGCGGACCGGGCCTCCTCGAGCGAGATCTGGCCGGCGCACATCAATCGGTAGAGACGATTTTCAAGCTTGTCCTTCGTCTCCGATCCCCAAGGCGCGATCCGCCGAAATGATTTCTGGTGCGGCTCGGGCCACAGATTGCAGGTCACGTCCTCGCTTTCGTCAGGGTTCGTGCAGGTGTTCACCCCGCCCAGCGAGAGCGGGATGAAGTGATCGACCTCGTAGCGGGCCCGGTCCTTGAACGGCACGCCATACGCCGCAAAGATCTCTTTCTTCTGCGCGGTGCTGACGCTGCGCCGCTCCGAGGTCGAATGAGAGCAGATGTATTTCGGCGTCAGGCGTGAGTCGATGGCGCCGCGCGTGAGCATCGGGTCGGGATAGGCGCCCGTCACCTGAGCGTTCGCCGCACCCGTCGATATCAGACACGCGAGGGCCCAAGAGAATGTCCGAGGGCATGCCCAGGAGAATGCCCGAGAGAATGCCCGAGAAAATGTCCATGAGAATGCGCGCATGTCACTCTCCTTTGGAGCGGCGGCGATCGCAGACGCGGGTTCAAGCGTCCGCGCCAAGCGAGATCACCCGCATCGGCAACCCAGGCGAACCAATACATGGTATCATCTTTTAGTTGTATCGCAAACATCGGCGGACTATGGCCGGCGGTGCGGCGCGAGCCTCCAGCGTCAGTCCAACCAGCCGCCGCTCTTGGCGTCGGAGCACGGATCATCCTGAACGTAACAAGGTACCGCCAATAGAGATCAGGGCGCTATTGAAGACGTGGCTGACGCGGGCAGGTCATCGCACCATACATGTGCGCGTGCGCGGAGTAGCGGGCATCGCGAGAGCGAGGAGGCGCATCGCTTGACGCAGGCCCGCTGCCAGTCGCGGGAAGGGCGTGCTGCTCACAGCCCGAAGCGGACGGTTCGCTGCCGCAGTTGCGGCGCAACAACATACAACCTTGTTTAAAGTGAAGCGGCATGGGATGCTTCAGCGCTTTTGTATCTATCAATAATTGGAGGCATTGACATGACAGCCAGGATAATTGCGTTTGCTACATTGCTCATCACCTGCTCCATCACCGCGGCACGAGCAGACGGCGAATGCGCAAAGATCACAATTGTCGAAGATAGACTTGCTTGTATCGAGAAGAAGGCGGACGCAGTGCCATCGACGGTTGCGAGCGCTCTAAGCGGAGTCAAGATAGAGCAGGCCGCACGTCCCAGCATCTGCTTGTATTTTACAGACCGCGGCCAAGCCGCGCTTTCAATATCCGATTGTAGTCACGGTCAGGAGCAGACTTTCAATATCCATAAGTAAACCGATTAGCTCGAACCCAATGTTTGCTGGCTAGCGCCCCGCAGAAGCCTACGGGGCAACTGTGCTGATATGCTTATGCGCCAATATCGCGATATAGCGACGGTCAATTGAATGCACCGTAATCTCAGTGATTAAAAGTTACGTGCTCGACCGGTTGAGCTACGCGCTCGCTTCCAAGGAAGCGATGTGGCGGCTTGGGCCGCACTGTCCGGATCGTCGCGAGATGCCGCGGGAACGTGCACTGCGGCGCGCCGTCTGTATTCCGCGTTCCTGAGGGCGGATGGAATGACGGCCGCGCCACCTGCGCTTGCTCATGACACTCCCCCGGGGAAACCCGCGCCAGGCTCCACCATGGGTATTGCCACGACCACAGGATTTCGGTTCATTGCTACCGGGGGAGAATGGCGATGCGTTGGCTTGGGGTAGTGGCGATCTGTGCCGTGTTGGGCGGCTGTGCGGCGTCGGCGCCGGAGGTGCGGGCGCGGCTCGGCCAGGAGTACGTCGGCAAGAACGTCGACACACTGGTGATGAAGTGGGGTCCGCCGACCAGCAGCTTCCGGATGAATAGCGGCCAGTCATCGTATGTCTGGCAACTCGCGACCGAGATGGGCGTCTCCATGGACAAGTACGGCAACGGCAGCGCGAGAACGTACGCCTGCAAGGTCAGCGTGGTCGCGTCCCCGACCGGAACCATTGAGCAGCTTAACACGGAGGACCCGAACGCCGGTGACGGCCTTCTCGGCGTGGTCGGAGCGTACGGCAGCATGTGCGGCGAGCGCCTCGGGATGAAGCCGCAGGGGTGAGGCGGGGCAACAGCGGTTTGCAGGGGCGCGGCCGATGGATCGGCACAGGCGCGGGCCCGGGGTTGACCGCCGACTCTTGGACCTGGCGTGGGGCCTGCGCCGCCTTTGGACGCCTGGACCTCGTCAGCGCCAACCGCGGCGCGGCGGCAGATTGAATTGTGTGGTGAGCGCGCCGGGACTCGAACCCGGGACCCCATGATTAAAAGTCACGTGCTCTACCGGCTGAGCTACGCGCTCGCTTCCAAGGAAGCGGTGTGACGGCTGACCGTCACTGTCCGGTTCGTCGGCAGGTCCCCATCAGAACGCTTGCGGCGTGGCTGTGGTTCACTGCGGGCTGCGGGAGCGGGGATCTAAACCCCTGACCCGTGGGCCGCATGCTGTCGTGCGGGCTGTGTAGGGGGTGGGTCCGTTCGGGTCAATAGGGCGGGCGGGTGAAACCACAGGGGCGGGCGGGAGTATGCCGCCCCAGCCGGGCCTCGTGGTTCTCAAGGCGATGCGAGAGCATCGCCTGAACGCGCCGCCTGTGGGCGACGCTGCTCACCATGAGGGGTGGTGAGTTTGGCCTGTCGTGAGGGCGATTGGTTCGTTGGTAAAGTCTCGGAACTCGGCGCAGATCTCTCGTGCCGCACGCTCCGCCCTCATCCTGAGGAGCCCGCCGGAGGCGGGCGTCTCGAAGGATGGCCGCAGGCACCGCCGTCAGCCTGCGCCCCCGGACCTCAGACCTTCTCCGCCACCTTCGTCGCTGCCGCGCTCAGCGGGGCCGGCTGCATGCCCGGGCCCGCCAGCTCCGGCACCCAGACCGGGCGGAGGCCGATCAGCTCGGCGGTGCGGACGGTGGTGTAGCGCCAGAATTCGAAGGAATTGATGCGGGACATTTCCAGCAGCGCGATCGCGACCGCGGAGAGGAACGGCAGGCTCTCCAGGATCAGGACGGCGGCGAAGATGTAGAGCTCCGTGATCGCCAGATGGTTGGTCGTGATCAGGATGGTGGCGCCGATCAGGAGCAGGGCGCCGATGACGGCCTCCCAGAACGCCTGGAACTCGATCGACATCCGAGAGAGACCGCCCTTGGACGTCCGGGCAAACGCAAGGTGCTCGGTGATCAGGCCCTGCGCCACGGCGCGGCTGACCGTCCATTGCACGGACATCGCGGCGACCATCGCGCCGAGCATCTGCCAGGGCCTCACCGCGACGCGGAGCCGGTAGAGGATCAGGAAGTGGGCGAGCGACACCACGAAGGCGGCGATGATCGGGATGGTCAGGATCTTGTCGGGGATGGCGATGCCGGCGAACGCCACGATCGGCACCCAGATCAGGTTGAGGATCGCGACGACGACGCCGAGGCTCTCGGCGCCGAGCCAGTTGAGCCAGCCGAGCGAGAATTCGCGCTTCTGGTCGGAGGTCAGCCGGCTGCGGCCCGGCAGAAAGCGCTGCCAGTGCTTCTTGACGATCTGGAAGCCGCCATAGGCCCAGCGATGGCGCTGCTTCTTGAACGCCTCGTAGGTGTCGGGCAGCAGGCCCGAGCCGTAGCGGGTGGCGGTGTAGTGGGTCTGCCAGCCCAGCTCCTGGATGGCGAGGCCGAGGTCGGTGTCCTCGCAGATCGTGTCGCTCGACCAGCCGCCGGCCATGTCCATCGCCGCGCGGCGGATCAGGCACATCGTGCCGTGCACGATGATCGCGTTCTCCTCGTTGCGCTGGACCATGCCGATGTCGAAGAAGCCGGCGTACTCGCCGTTCATGATGTAGTGCATCAGCGACAGGTGCTCGTCGCGATGCTCCTGCGGCGCCTGCACCAGGCCGACCGTGGGATCGGCGAAGGCGGGCACGAGGTCGGAGAGCCAGTCCGGCGTCACGACATAGTCGGCGTCGATGATGCCGATGATCTCGGCGTCGACGGCGGTGCGCTCCATCGCGATGCGCAAGGCGCCGGCCTTGAAGCCCTTGACCTTCTCGGCGTTGATGAACTTGAAGCGTTCGCCGAGCATGCGGCAGTGATCCTGGATCGGCTGCCAGAACGCCGGATCGGGCGTGTTGTTGATGATGCAGACGACCTCGTAGTTCGGGTAGTCGAGCCGCGCCAGCGCATCGAGCGTCTGCTTCATCATCTCGACCGGCTCGAAATAGGCCGGCACGTGGATCGAGACTTTTGGGCAATAGCCCTCCGGCGCCGCCGCGCGCTCTTGCGCGACCTTGTCGCGGGTGAGAAGCCGCCGCGGCTCGTGGCCGAAGGCGATCGCGGCGATCTCCTCGATGCGCGCCATTGCGATCAGGATCAGCGGCACCAGCAAGGTCAGGCCGAGGCTCAGCGCGAAGGTCGAGCCCCAGACGAAATAATGCACGTTCCAATAGGCGAAGACGTTGGAGACCCAGGCGCCGACGCCATGCGCCGTGATCGCCAGCACCATCGCCTGCAGCACGGTCGGCTGACGCAGCCGCACGATCGGCAGCGACAGCAGCACGCCGACGAGAAGGGCTGTTGTCGCGAGCTTCCAGTAGTCGGGATTCACGATCGGGCCGGTCCAGGCGAATTTGGCCTCGCGCGAGGCGTTGAGGACGCCCCAATACGGGCCGACGCCGCCCTCGAAATACTTCCAGGGCTGATCGATCGCCTCGACGATGTTGTATTCCATGCCGATCGAGGCGGCCTGGGCGAGGAAATTGCGGATGACCTTGGCCTGCCGGAACGGGCCCGGCACGGCGGGGCCGCGGCCGCCTTCGCTGCGGCTGTAGCCCTGGCTCGGCCAGCCGAACTCGGCGATCATGATGCGCTTGCCCCTGAACTGATCTTTCAGAAGCCGGTAGCGATCCACCGCCTGGTCGACGGCCTGCTCGTCGGTGAAGAATTCCCAGTAGGGCAGTACGTGCGCGGCAATGAAGTCGACATTGGCCGCGAGCTCGGGGTTGTCGCGCCAGGTGTTCCAGACGTCGCCGGTGGTCACGGGCACGTTGACCGATTTCTTGACCCGCTTGATCTTCTCGATCAGCTCATCGACCTTCTGGGTCGCCGTGAGGATGGTCTCGTTGCCGACCACGATGCCGATGACGTTGCTGTTGCGGCGGGCGAGGTTGATGGCCGCCTGGATCTCGCGCTCGTTGCGGTCGGGGTCCTTGTCGATCCAGACGCCCAGCGTCACCTTGAGGCCCGCCTCGGCGGCCAGCGGCGGCACGATCTCCATGCCACCGGTCGAGGAGTAGAGTCGGATCGCGCGCGTCAGCCGCGACAGCGTCCTCATGTCGGCGCGAATTCGTTCCGGCGAGGCAACGGTGCTGGCGTCGGGCGCCCCGGTCCCTTCGTGCGGATCGTAGGAGACGCTCTGCAGCAGGCCAGAGAAGTCGGGGGCCTGCTGCTTCTCCTCGAGCAGCGCCCAGAGGCCGGCGTGCACAGCGGTGACCAGGAGCAGAACGGCAACGACGGCACGCATGGGAGGGACAACCATTCCTAGGATCGAATGAGCGGCGAAACGGAGCGGTCCATGGCCGTTCCATATCGGATCTGCAATGCTGCCGGGAGCAGGTTCACGCGGGACGTTCGACGGCGAACGAAGAACGCTGCCGTACGCATGATATCGCCACCAAAGGCTGCGCTATCATCTGCTGTCCCAGCAAAGCCTCAGCATCATGAACAGCACCTGAACCGGGCGAGGTCGACCTGACGGCGAACACTCGATCCATCCTGCCACGCGATGAGAGCGCTGTCATGCCGGACGCCACGCACGGGCTATCCGCCGTGACCGCGTCCGTGCTGCCCCCTGCGCCGGCTACTTCGCCGGTGCCTGAGGGGAGGGCGACGCCTGGGGCGCGGGCTGCTGCGTCGGCGCGGGCGAGGCCGGCGGCGTCGATCCTGCCGGGGCTGCGGCCGGCGCAGGCGCGGCTGCAACCTGCGGCTTGGCGTCCGGATTCATCCAGCAGGCGTGAACGTGGTTGTTCAGCGAGTTCGGCACCTTCGGGTCGATCTGCGGAATGAACCGCGTCAGGCAGCGGAAGGCGGCCTGGACGTGGCCACCGGGGCAGCCGAAGCGGTCATAGAGATCGAGATGGCGGAAGGCGGTGTCGAGGTCGTCATTGTACATCAGCTGGACCACGCGGCGGCCGAGCCAGACGCATTCGGGGTTGCCGGCCGGCCCGCCGCTGAGCGCCTGGGCGGCCTCCGTGAACTCGTCGGCCTTGCGCTGGTTTTCCCGCGACACGTCGGCCGGGTTGGCCTGCGGCTTTTGGTCCTGGGGATGGTCGTTGCCGCTCTGGGCGAGGGCGCCGGGCACGCCGATGAGGCCCACGAGGGCCAGAAACGCAAGGAGGCGCAAAACCGAAAACTTGGACTGGAGCACGCGTCGACCCATAAATTCCCCGATTGTTGCCTTCATGCTGTCCCCTGACGGACGCAGTGTTGATGCCGATCAAATCAGCCCCGATTGCGGCGGGATGTTGATTCCGACTGTCGCATGCCGTTCCTAAAATGGCGTTCCTAACGGGCGCCTGAACGACGCCCGAAGCCGGAGGGCGATGGCCGGGTCAACCGGAGATTCCCAATGACCGGAATCTCGGATTTTGTCCAGCAATGCCCCAACTTTCTCGCGTCATCGTAAAAGCGGGCTTCGGACCGGGCGGGCCGCGGCCGGTGCCCTGACATCGCCTACTTGGCAGATCGCCGCCGACCGGGTAATCGACACCACCCTGCCTGGAGATACGGAACTGAAATCCCTTCGTACGCCGCTGGCGCTTCTGCTCATATCCCTGGGTATCATTGGTGCCATGTGGTGGTGGCTGGCCAAGCCGATCACGCTCGCGCGCGCGCCGATCGAGCTCGATTCCAAGGTCCAGTGCGTCTCCTACGCGCCGTTCCGCGGGCAGCAGAGCCCGCTGGATCCGACCACCCATATCGACGCCGAGCAGATCGAGCAGGACCTGGTGCAGCTCGCCAGGATCAGCGAATGCGTCCGCACCTATTCGATCGAGAACGGTCTCGACCAGGTGCCGGGAATCGCCTCCCGCGTTGGCATCAAGGTGATCCAGGGCATCTGGCTCGGCTCCAACAAGCTCAAGAACCAGCAGCAGATCGGCATCGCGGTCGACCTGATCAAGCGCTATCCGAACGTGATCACGGCCGTCGTGGTCGGCAACGAGGTGCTGCTGCGCGGCGAGATGACCACCGCCGATCTCGCCGCGACCATCCGCAGCGTCAAGGCGCAGGTCCAGGTTCCCGTGACCTATGCCGACGTCTGGGAGTTCTGGCTGCGCAACCGCGAGCTCTACGACATCGTCGATTTCGTCACCGTGCACATCCTGCCTTATTGGGAAGATATCCCGGTGCGCGCCAAGTTCGCGGCCTCGCATGTCGATACCATCCGCCAGCAGGTCGGCGTGGCGTTTCCCGGCAAGGAGATCCTGATCGGCGAGACCGGCTGGCCGAGCGAGGGCCGGATGCGCGAGGGCGCGCTGCCGTCGCGCGCCAACCAGGCGCGGGTGGTGTCGGAGATCCTCGGCCTCGCCAAGCGCGAGAATTTCCGCGTCAACCTGATCGAGGCCTATGATCAGCCCTGGAAGCGCAAGCTCGAGGGCACCGTCGGTGGCTATTGGGGCCTGATCAGCGACGACCAGCGGGCGTTGAAATATCCGCCGGGCGAGCCCGTCAGCAACTATCCGCTGTGGAAGCTGCAGATGGGCGGCGGCATGATCCTGTCCTTCGTCGTGTTCCTGGCCGGCTGGCTGACGGTGCGGCGCCGGCCCTGGCCGCCGCATCTTTCCGCCTGGATCGGGGTCGGGATTTCGGCGACCACCGCCGGCGTGCTGTTCGGCATGGCCGCGGACAAGATGTTCTACGAGAGCCTCGGCATCGGCGGCTGGCTGCAATGGGGCGGATTGCTCGCCGCCGGCGTGCTGGCGCCGATCCTGGCTGCCAACGCGGCGATGGCCGGTCGGCCGCTGCCGACCTTCCTCGACCTGCTCGGCCCGAATGACGGCCGCAAGCAGCTGAAGATCACCTATGTGCTGGGTCTGGTCCTGGTCGTGACGGTGCTGATCGCGGCGGAGACGGCGCTCGGCTTCGTGTTCGACCCGCGCTACCGCGATTTCCCGTTCGCGAGCCTGACCATGGCCGTGGTGCCGTTCGCGATCCTGCTCGGCAACCGTCCGGCGCAGGGCGCGCGCCCGATCGCCGAGGCCAGCTTTGCCGGCCTGCTCGCGATCTCCTCGGTCTTCGTCATCTACAACGAGGGCCGCGACAATTGGCAGGCGATGTGGACCTGCGCGATGTACCTGGTGCTGGCGTTCACGCTGTGGCGGGCGCGGGCCGTGCAAAGCCGAGGATGAGCAGGCCGATCGCCAGGCCCGACAGCACCACGTTGTAGAGCACGATGCCGACGCCGGCGGCGATCAGCCCGCCGGTCAACAGCACGATCGACGGCCGCATCACGTGCAGCACCGCGATCACCAGCGCCGTCGCCCCGAACACCGAATTCTTGAACAGCGTGGTCGCGACCGCCCGGCTCTTGCAGGCCAGCGTCTGCAGGCCGGCATCGCAGGTTAGCGCGACGCTCGACAGCTCGATCGCGAGATAGCGCAGATAAAGCGCATAGCCGACGGTGACGAAGCCGACGATCAGGAGCCATTGCACCTGATAGGGCGAGAGGCGGAACGGGATCTTTTTCATGCGCGGGACTATGCTGCGGAAAGCGCCTTCGGACAAGCCGCCAAGCGCGTTCGCGGACTGCTTTCACAATCCGCGGCAACCGTCTTTCGGAACGGGATGATTCGGCTCAGGAGCGGCGGAAGAACGACGACAGGGCCGACGGCTGCGGCTCGGGCTTGGGCGCCTCGGCGGCCGGGGGCGGAGCGGGGGGAGCCGCGGCCGGCGGCTCCTCACGTTTGCCGTGACGCTGCTGCTGGGCCTGCGGCTGAAAGCTGCGCCGGCGCTGCGTCGGGAACGGCTTCTGGGCCGCGGCGGCAGGAGCGGCGGGTTTGGCCGTCTCGGTTGCCTCGGGTTCTTCGCCGACCGCCAGGCGCTGGCCGTCATACACGGTGGTCTCACAGGTGTGCTGGGTCTCGGCCATGACCGCGCAGATCCTGGCGGCCGCCGCCGCATCGGTCAGCGGGCCGGCGCCCAATCGCAACTGCATGCCCGGGCCGTTCCGGCCCTCCTTCAGCATGATGATCGGCCGGAGCGAGGCGAGGTCGGTATTGGTCTTCACCAGGCCTCGCCACAGCGCCCGCAGGCCGCCGATGGAATTGGCTCCGCCGAGATCGACGGCGAACTCGGTCCTCTGCACCGCCGTGGCGGCGGCCTCGGTGCTCTCGGCCGGCCTGGCGCCCGCCGTGTCTGCGGGGTCGGCCTTGGCGAGCCTGTCGGCCTCGGCCGGCTTCGCGGCGGCTTCCATGGCCGGCTTGGAACCCCCGGCGGATGCTGCGGGCGCGGGGGAGGCTGACGGCGTCGGAGAGGAGGCCGCAGCGGACGGCAATGGCGACCCGCCGGAGGAGATCGTCGTAGGCGAGCTCTTGGACGCTTCCGGCCTGGCCTTGTCCGCGCTCGCCGCCGGAGTCGCGGTCGCGCCCGGCTGGCCGACACTGGTTCCAGGCGCTGCGCCCGGTGCGGGCATGAACGGCGACAGGTTGGCGAAGGCGGGCAAGGGACTTGGCGTCGCAGGACTCGGCGCGGCAGCGCTCGGCGTGGCGGGATTCGGTGCCGCCGCGACCGCCGCCTGCGAATCGACCGACGCGATCTGCGGAGGTACCGCCCTGCTGCCGGCGGCCGGATTCGCGGCGGCCTGGCTGCTCTGCTTGGCAAGCGCGCCGGTGACCGATTCCAGTCCCTGCTCGAGAACGGTCACGCGGGCATAGAGCCGATCGCGATCGGTGTTGAGGGTCTCGATCGCGGCGCCGAGCTGCCGTGCCTCGCCCTGCGTGTCCCGGGCCAGTGACTGCAGCAGTTGCGCCTGGCGTGACAGGTCGGCGGCGGAAATACGGTCCTTTCGCCATCCCTGCGCCGCCTGGCTGGCGAAAACCGCCAGTCCGACCGCGCCGACGGCGCCCACCCCCCACCAGCCGAGCCGCCACATCGCGCGGCGATCGAGCTCGTTCTCGTCGGCAAACAGTCCGGACAGTGTCGCGCCCGTCTTCTCCGCTCCATGCGCGCCGGCTGATTTGTGGGAGTCCTTAGCCATGAACCTGCCTTAATCGAATCACGAAGCGAACATTAACAGGAAAACCAGCATGGGTTTCAGCCGGCACAGTTTGCCCCGGCCAGAAAACGATTTATGACAGCGCCGACGTGTGCCGCTCCGTTGTTTCAGGATGTTTGATGACCGCTCGATCCAGTCTGACCATCGTGCTTGCGGCGGGCGAGGGCACGCGGATGCGCACCAGCGTGCCGAAGGTGCTGCATCCCATCGCCGGCGAATCATTGCTCGCGCACGTGCTGGCAGCGGCCCCGAAGGGGGCTGGGTCCAGCATTGCGATCGTGATCGGGCCGGAGCACGCCGCGGTCGAGAAAGAGGCCAGGCGCCTGCGTCCCGATGCGGACATTTTCGTCCAGCGCGAGCGGCTGGGGACGGCGCATGCCGTGCTCGCCGCGCGTCAGGCGATCGCGCGTGGCGCGGACGATCTGCTGGTCGTGTTCGGCGACACGCCGTTGATCACGGCCGAGACGTTTGCGCGGCTGCGGGCACCGTTGGCCAGGGGCGCAGCGCTCGCCGTGCTCGGCTTCCGTGCCGCGGATCCGACCGGCTATGGACGGCTGCTGCTGGATGGATCGAAGCTGGTGGCGATCCGCGAGCAGGCCGATGCGTCGGAGGCGGAGCGGGCGATCACGCTGTGCAATGCTGGCGTGATGGCGATGGACGGCCGTCGCGCGCTCGCGATCCTCGACAAGATCGGCAACGCCAACAGCAAGGGCGAATTCTATCTCGTCGACGCCGTGTCGATTGCGCGCGAGCAGGGGCTCGAGGCAGTCGTGATCGAGACGTCCGAGGACGAGGTGCGCGGCATCAACACCAAGGCGCAGCTCGCGCAAGCCGAAGCCGTGATGCAGAACCGGCTGCGCCGCGCAGCGATGGATGCCGGGGTGACGCTGATCGCGCCGGAGACCGTCTATCTCGCCGCCGACACCACGTTCGGCAGGGACGTCACGATCGAGCCGTTCGTCGTGATCGGCCCCGGCGTCTCGATCGGCGACGGCGCAATCGTGCATTCCTTCTCGCACATCGTGCAGTCCAAGCTCGGCCGCAACAGCCTGCTGGGCCCGTTCGCGCGGCTCAGGCCGGGCACGTCGCTCGGCGACGGCGCCAAGATCGGCAATTTCGTCGAGGCCAAGGCCGCGGTGCTGGAGGCGGGCGTCAAGGTCAACCACCTGTCCTACATCGGCGACGCCCATGTCGGCGCCAATTCCAACATCGGCGCGGGCACGATCACCTGCAACTATGATGGCTTCAACAAGCACAAGACGACGATCGGCGAGGGCGCCTTCATCGGCACCAACACCTCGCTGGTCGCGCCGATCAACATCGGCGCGCGCGCCTATATCGGTTCTGGCTCCGTGATCACGCGCGACGTGCCCGACGATGCGCTGGCGCTCGAGCGCAGCCCGCAGACCACGCGCGAAGGCGCGGCTGCGCGCTTCAGGAACGCAAAGTCACGCCACAAAAAATAGCCGCGAGCCGGAGCAGAGCAGCTTGGATTTCGGTCAACTGCTGTTCGATCTCGTCGGTGCGATTCTGGCTGCGATCGTGCGGCTGGGCACGTTTTCGGGGCGCGTCGTTTACGCCAGGCTCGGTATGACGCCGCCTGTGGAGATCATGTTGCTGACCGGACTCGGCGTATGGGCCCTGATCGGCGCGATCGCCTCTTGGGTCTTTCTATAGGCGCGCTGGCTCAGTCTTCGTCGTCCTGGAACTCGGCGAACATCGCGCGCGTCAGGCGCCAGCCGCGGCGGGGGGCGTGCTTGGCCTGCTCGTTGCCGCGGTGCTTGATCGGCAACGGCTTGAGCTCATGACTGAGGGTCGGTGGCGGCCAATGCGCCAGATGGCTCCCGGACGCCGGATGCGACAGGCTGAGCGAACTGGTTCCTTTGGGATCGGTTGGACGGCGGTAATAGGCCATGGGTCATCTCCGACGCGACAGTCTTGTGCGAAAGCGTTGACCGGACGTTAAGTTCGCTCCGAACCGACCTCCGTATCGAACCGGAGCTGCCTGCCTGTCGATGCGGTTAAGCCTTCCACTTAACCCTGTCGCAATCCGCAATAATTATTGAATCCTGAAAGCGCGCGGTTTTCGTTAAGACACTGCCACGCATTTGAATCTCTCTCGACGATTTTGGGGAACAGCGCTGATGTGCGGAATCATCGGGATCCTGGGACGCGGGCCGGTTGCCGAGCAACTTGTCGATTCCCTGAAGCGTCTCGAATATCGCGGCTATGATTCCGCTGGTGTCGCGACGCTCGAAGGCGATCACCTGGATCGGCGGCGCGCCGAGGGCAAGCTCAAGAACCTGGAGAAGCGGCTCGCACAGCAGCCCTTGAGCGGACACGCCGGCATCGGCCACACGCGCTGGGCCACCCACGGCAAGCCGACCGAGAGCAACGCGCATCCGCACGCAACTGATAATGTCGCGGTCGTGCACAACGGCATCATCGAGAATTTCCGTGAGCTGCGCGCGGAGCTCGAGAAGCAGGGCGCCAGGTTCGCGTCCGAGACCGACACCGAGACCGTCGTTCATCTCGTCAATTCCTATCTGCTGAAAGGCCATACGCCGCAGCAGGCGGTCGCTGCGTCCCTGCCGCAATTGAAGGGCGCGTTCGCGCTGGCGTTTCTGTTCAAGGGGCATGGCGACCTCTTGATCGGCGCCCGCAAGGGCTCGCCGCTGGCGATGGGCTATGGCGACGGCGAAATGTTCCTTGGCTCGGACGCGATCGCGCTGGCGCCGTTCACGGATACGATCAGCTATCTCGATGATGGCGACTGGGTCGAGATCACCCGCGGCTCCGGCGTGATCCATGACGTGTCGGGCGCGGTGGTGAAGCGGGACGTGCTGAAATCCGGCGCCTCGTCGTTCCTGGTCGACAAGGCCAACTATCGCCACTTCATGGCCAAGGAGATCCACGAGCAGCCGGAGGTCGTCGGCCACACCTTGGCGCGCTATGTCGACATGGGCACCGAGCGCGTGATGCTGCCGGCGCGGCTGCCGTTCGACTTCAACGACATCCAGCGCATCTCGATCACCGCCTGCGGCACTGCGAGCTATGCCGGCTTCGTCGCCAAATACTGGTTCGAGCGCTTCGCGCGCGTGCCGGTCGAGCTCGACGTCGCCTCGGAGTTCCGCTACCGCGAGGCGCCGTTGCGCAAGGGCGATCTCGCCATCTTCATCTCGCAGTCCGGTGAGACTGCCGACACCCTGGCTGCGCTGCGCTACGCGAAGTCGCAAGGCGCGCACACGCTCTCGGTCGTCAACGTGCCGACCTCGACGATCGCGCGCGAGAGCGAGATCGTGATGCCGACGCTCGCCGGTCCCGAGATCGGCGTTGCCTCGACCAAGGCCTTCACCTGCCAGCTGATGGTGCTGGCGGCGCTCGCGATCGCCGCCGGCCGCGGCCGTGGCGAATTGTCCGAGGCCGACGAAGCCAAGCTGGTGCACGGCCTGGTCGAAGTGCCGCGCCTGATCGCGGCGGCACTGACGACAGAACCGCAGATCGAGAAGCTCGCGCGTGAGATCGCCAAGTCGAAGGACGTGCTCTATCTCGGCCGGGGCACCTCCTATCCGCTGGCGCTGGAGGGCGCGCTGAAGCTGAAGGAGATTTCCTACATCCATGCCGAGGGCTATGCCGCCGGCGAGCTCAAGCACGGCCCGATCGCACTGATCGACGAGACCATGCCCGTCGTCGTCATCGCGCCGTATGATCGCGTGTTCGAGAAGACGGTCTCGAACATGCAGGAGGTCGCCGCGCGCGGCGGCAACATCATCCTGATGACGGACGCCAAGGGGGCCGAGGAGGCCACCGTGGAGTCCCTGGTCACGATCATCATGCCGGACATGGCCGCGACGTTCACGCCGATCGTCTACGCCATCCCGGTCCAGCTGCTGGCCTATCACACGGCCGTGGTGATGGGGACCGACGTCGACCAGCCGCGCAATCTCGCCAAATCGGTCACTGTGGAGTAGATGCGAGCGGCATCGCAGGCGATGCCGCTCGCGGCGCGGCCAGACGATGCTCTCGCATCGCCTCGAGAACCACGTGGGCATGAATTGCGACACGGCCCTCTGCACATTCGCTGTCATCCCGGCGAACGCCGGGATTCATAACCACCGCGCTTCATGGCTGGCAGTTCTGGCGGCTCCCAAACCACACCCGGGACGACGGCCGAGTTTGCCTGTACTGTCGCGCAACTGATCGACAGGGGATTCGGATGGCACTCGACACCTGGCTGCTGTTCTTCATCACGAGCATCGGGATCTCGCTGACTCCCGGGCCCAACGGCCTGCTCGCCCTGACTCACGGCGCGCTGCACGGTGGACGCAAGACGCTGTTCACGATCGCAGGCGGCCTGATCGGCTTCGTCCTGCTGATCGCCCTGTGCATGTTCGGCATCGGTGCGCTGGTCCAGGCGTCGATCACGTGGCTCGTGGTTCTGAAGTGGGTCGGCGGGCTGTATCTCGCCTGGCTCGGCATCAAGCTGTGGCGCTCGCCGCCGGTGGCGGTCGACATCGGCGGCGAAGGCACGACCGCCAGCGGCCATCAGCTGTTTCGCCAGGGCTTCCTGACCGCCGCGACCAATCCCAAATGCCTGCTCTTCTTCAGTGCGCTGTTGCCGCAATTCATCGACGTGCATCGCAGTCTGGCGGTTCAGTTCGCCGTCGTGGCCATCACTTACACGGTCACCGAGTTCGTCACCGAATGCGCCATCGCCAGCGCCGCCGCCCGTGTTCGTCCGTGGCTGGCGCGGGTGGGGCGACGCTTCAACCAGGCCTGTGGCGGCATCTTCGTGGCGATCGGTCTTGCCCTGCCGCTGCGGAGCGCATAGTCCAGAGGACGTCTGAGGGACCTTCTCGCGGCGGCCACGGCCCCGCCCAGGTGCCGACGGCCGGCCACAGGCCGCGGCAAAGCGCGCGGCTGTGTCGGAAAGTGGGCTTTTGCCCTTCAAAAATCTGCTAAGACCCTTAGCTGAGATCTGATCCGACCTGGAAGTCCGCATGAGTTCCCGCGACGACGTGCCGCCTGAGACCGATTCCTTGACCGAACCGCCGGTCGAAACGCCCCACCATGGGTTGATGTTTCGATTCCGCAACTATTTCCTGACGGGCCTCGTGGTCGCCGGCCCCGTCGCGATTACCCTGTACATCACCTGGTGGTTCGTCACCTGGGTGGACGGGCTGGTGCGTCCGTTCGTGCCGTTGGCCTACCGGCCTGAGACCTATCTTCCGTTCGGCGTGCCTGGCTCCGGGCTCATCGTGGCCGTCGTCGGGCTCACGCTGCTGGGCTTCCTGACGGCCAACCTGATCGGCCGCACCCTGGTCGACCTCGGCGAGCGGCTGCTCGGCCGCATCCCGGCGGTGCGCGCGATCTATCGCGGCCTCAAGCAGGTGTTCGAGACGCTGTTCTCGGGCAAGGGCTCCAGCCTGCGCCGCGTCGGCCTGGTCGAGTTTCCGTCGCCCGGCATGTGGTCGATCGTGCTGATCTCGCAGCCGCCGAGCACGGAGGTCGCGAGCCGGCTGCCCGGCGACGACGAGCAGATCTCCGTGTTCCTGCCCTGCGCCCCGAACCCGACCACCGGCTTCTTCTTCTATTTGCCGAAGAGCAAGATCATCGAAGTCGACATGAGCGCCGAGGATGCGGCGACCTTGATCATGTCCTGCGGTGTGGTGCAGCCGGGATCCGATCAGCAGAAGAAGGTCGCGGCGCTGGCCAACATGGCCAACACCGCACGCCTTGCGAACTCCCAGGCGCAACCGTCCCCAAGCCTGGAGCCGGAGCCCGCCAAGGTCGACTGATGCTCCGTCGCGACCACGCTCGTTGCGAGGCGAGGCCGCAGGCCTCGAACCGGGAATGACAGCATCGCTGTGATGTCACCTCGGCAAATGGCCGGCTAGCCTGCATCCTGCGGCACGAACACGCGCAGGCGATGTCCGTCGGGATCGCGGGCGACGAAGGTCGTGCCGAAATCCATCCGCGTCGGCGCCTGAAGGATGGTCAGGCCGCGGGCCTTCCAGTCGTCGTGAATGCGCTCGACCTCCGCGGCATCGGTGACCGTGAACGCGACCTCGCTGAAGCCTGCTGCACCGCTTGCGGCCGGCTCCACCGTGTGCCGCGACCACAGGCCCAGCATGACACCCTCGCGCAGCGGCAACATCGCGAAGGTCGGTGACTGCTCGATCACCGGGCGGCCAAGCAGGTCTGCGTAGAACGCCGCACTAGTCGGCGGGTTGTCGACATAGAGGATCAGGAAGCTGAACTCGGGCATCGTCGGTCTCCGGTAAGGGCGCCGGCAGCGGCGCTTCGCCGTAGGACTAACCGAGCCTCCTGCCAGATCCTGTCAGCATCGTTCGTCGCCGAGCGCTCCGCCTCATGTGCGGCGAGCGGGCCAGCGTGCGCCTGGCGGCCGCTTTGCGCTGCATGATGATGCGTGAAAGGCACAGCCATTGTCGTCGTCGTTTCTACAACCGACAGGCGGTGGTGTTTCAATCAGTCACCGTGGAAACATCGGGCAAACAAAAGTAAGGCGTTGGGGAGGCGCGTATGAGGCCTGTGAATCAGACGACGTTGTTGTGCGCGGTCGCGCTGTCGGGAGTGTGGCTGCAGCTGACAGGGCCCGCATCGGCCCAAACGACCTACACGCGCATCCAGGCCTTCGGCGACAGCTACGCCGACACGGGCAATCTCTGGACCTTCACCGGTGGCGCCGGCAAGCTGCCGCTCTATCCCACGGGACGCTTCAGCGGCGGCACCAATTTCGTCGACACCACCTCGACGCTGCTCGGCATTCCGCAGCTCAACTATGCGATTGGTGGTGCCCAGGCAGGCAACACCAACGTGGTCGCGCCCGGCATTCCCGGCTTCTTCCAGGAGTGGAGCGGACTGACGGGATTCTCCGGCAAGATCTCGTCGACCGATCTGGTCGAGATCTCGGTCGGCGGCAACGACGCTCGGGCCTATTACCGCGCCGGCGGCTCGCTCGCCGGCGCGCCGGTCGCTGCAGCCGTCACCGCGCAGCAGGCGATGGCTGGCATCAACGCGCTGGTCGGAGATGGCGCACGTACCATCGTGTTCACCGCCGGCGACGTCAGCACCTTGCCGGAGGCGGTTGGCAACGCCAATGCTCCGGCGGGCAAGGCCTACAGCACGACCTACAACAGCCTGATGCAATCGTCGCTTGCCGTCGTGGCGCGCTCCGGCGTGCGCGTCGAATATGTCGACACCGGGCTGGTCGGCACGCTGATCCAGGCCAATCCGTCGCGCTATGGCTTCACCAATGTCGGCGCCTGTCCGGTGGCCTGCATCGGCAATCCGGCGCTGCAGAACCAATACCTGTTCTATGTCGACGGCGTCCATCTGACCTCGCACGGCTTCGAGGTGCTGGGCCAGTACATCGTCAACCGTCTCAATGCGCCGCTGACCATCGCGCCGCAAGGCGAGGTGGCCTCGATCACGGCGATGGGGTTCGCCTCGACGCTGTTCGGCAAACTCGACCTGTTCCGGGAGACCACAGGCTTCGCGCCATCGACCATGAACTCGTTCGCCGCCGTGACCAAGGCGCCTTATGGCAAGGCCCCGCCGCTGGCGCCGGTCAGCCCGTGGTCGTTCTACATGCAGGGCAATGGCGGCCTCAGCGACCGCCAGGGCAATGCCGCCGCGAACGGCTTCAATCTCGACAGTATCGGCGGCACGATCGGCGTCGAGTACCGGCTGTCGGCGAACGCCATGATCGGCACCGCGTTCGACTACTCCAATCCGCGGGCGCGGCTGTTCAACAACACCGGTACCACGGATGCCAACTCCTATCAGATCGGCCTCTACGGCGCCTGGGCCAACAGCAACCTGTTTGCCCAAGGCCTCGCCACGATCGGCCATCAGGACTATCGCAACACGCGTCCCGGGATCGTCGATATCATCACCTCGAATCCCGGCGGCACGACCTTCGTTGCGGCGGGCAAGGCCGGCTATCTGTTCGATGCCGGCACGGCCAAGCTCGGGCCGATCGGCGGGCTGACCTATGCGCGGGCTCGCGTCGACGGTTTCACCGAGGCCGGCGATCCCGCGCTCACGCTCACGGTCGGCTCGCAGACCGCCGAGACCCTGATCGGCAGCATCGGCGTGCAACTGCGGACGCCGTTCCAGGTGCAGGGCGCCACCATCAACCCGTACCTGAACCTGACACTCGATGACGACATCATCGGCAATGGCCGCCTGATCCAGTACAGCGCGACGTCGGCGCCGGTCATCGTCAACAATTGGAGCGTCCCGAACGGCACCTCGCATGACGTCTATGGACGGATCAGCGCGGGCGTCGTGGCGCCGTTCTGGAGCAATGTGGCGCTGACGGCGAACGTCTCGCGCACCATCGGGCGGACCGGAGGCGACGACTTCTTCGGCAGTGGGGGGCTGAAGATCTCGTTCTGAGGTCGGCCGGGGCAGCAGACGTTCCGGGGGCGGCGTTGCTGCGGCGGCAAGGCGGGGGCAGTCCGGAAGGGCTGCCCCTCGCTTTTCGTGTCTTCAGTTTTGCCGGGGCGCGCGTAGTCTCCGAGGCTGCTGTCCGAATCGGAGTCCATCATCATGCCCCCCAGCATTGCCGTCATCGCGCCCGGCGCCATGGGCAGCGCGGTCGCTGCCCGCCTCGTCGAACACGGCTGCAAGGTGCTGACCTCGCTCGACGGACGTAGCGCGGCGACGCGGACGCGGGCGGCCGCGGCCGGCATGACGGCCGCGAGCGATGCCGAGATCGCCGGCGCCGACATCATCCTGTCGATCGTGCCGCCCGGCGAGGCGTTGGCGCTGGCCGAGCAGCTCGCGACGGTGATCAACCGCAACACCAAGAAGCCGGTCATCGTCGACTGCAACGCCGTCAACGTCGAGACCATCAGGAGGATCGCGGACATCGTGCTGTCGTCAGGCGCGCGCCTGGTCGACGCCGCCATCATCGGCCTGCCGCCGAAGCCTGGAACGTCCGGCCCCGCCTTCCATGTCAGCGGCGAAGCCGCCGCCGACGTCGCGGTGCTGGGCCAGCTCGGCCTCGATCTGCGCCTGATCGAAGGCCCGATCGGCGCGGCCTCGGCGCTGAAGATGTCCTATGCCGGCATCAACAAGGGATTGACCGGGCTCGGCGCCGCGATGGTATTGGCGGCGACGCGCGCCGGCGCGGCGGACGCGCTGCGCGATGAGCTCGCGTCGAGCGCGCCGCATATCCACGCGCGGCTCGGCAATGCGCTGCCGGACATGCTGCCCAAGGCCTATCGCTGGGTCGCCGAAATGCGCGAGATCGCCGGCTTCCTGGGGCCGGAGCATCCGGCGGCGATGATCTATGAGGGGTTCGCGCGGCTGTTCGAGCACCTCGCGGCCGATGTGCAGGGGCAGGGCACCGAGGCAGCGCAGATCGTGGCGTTCGCCGAGCGCTGCAGGGCGAAGAAGTGACGCCGGGTTTTCGACGCGCTATCGCAGGTGAAGCTGGCCGAGTTGCGGTTCAGCGGAGTTCGACAGCATCATCCGTCGAGTTCAGGAGCGCTTGATTCGTTCAGGCGGACGACCCGGTCCCGAATGTCAGTTGATTGCCGTCGAGATCGACAACGTCAAAGTCGCGCATGCCGTAGTCGTAGTTCTGCGGCGCCTGGATCACGTTGGCGCCGCGCGACACCAGCTCGGCATATACGCGGTCGACGTCCTTGACGAAGACGCAGATGCCGCCGTGGCCCGGCAGCCGCTTGGTGTTCTGAGCCGCGAGGAGGTGCAAGGCAACGTCGTCACGGCACAAGCACGCATAGGATATCGGGTTGCCATATTCGAAGGTGACGGCGAAGCCGAGCGCATCGCGGTAATGGCCGATGCTGTCGGCCATGTTGCTGACGACAAACACGGTTGCAACCCCTACCAGCGTCGGTTGATCTTCCATCCGGGCCTCCCGCTTCCGCTTGAGCCGCTTTGCCGCAGAGATTAGCAGAGATGTGTGCCTTTGGCCTGGCCTCTCTCGTGCGAGCTGCAGTCCGGGTGCAAGCGATCAGGGGACGAGCTGCCGCAATCGGCCAGTGCGATCGCGAAAGCTCGGGCGCTTCCTGCCGCGAGGCTGCCGATCCGTGCCTGCGAAGCTGTTGACCATGAGGGCGTGAGCGACCAAACGTCTTCATCGCGACGCCGATGCGACTCCTCCGAAGGGTCGTGCGCTGCCGGCCATGCCGATCCGGACCCCGCTTATGCTCACCCCGCCGTCAGCAGCGGGATCGCCTCGTCGCGTTCGTAGAGATAGAGCAGGCAGCGCAAGGCATCGCTCCGGGGGCCCTTCAGCTTGGGATCCTCTTTTAGGATCCGCAGCGCCTCGTCGCGGGCCTGGGTGATCAGCTGGGCATGCACCTCGGGGCGGGCGATGCGGTAGCCTGGCAGGCCGCTCTGGCGGATGCCGAGCACGTCGCCTTCGCCGCGCAGCTTGAGATCCTCCTCGGCGATGCGAAAGCCGTCGGTGGTCTCGCGGATCACTGCGAGCCGCGCCTTCGACATCTGCCCGAGCGGCTCGTGATAGAGCAGGATGCAGGTCGAGGCCTCCGAGCCGCGGCCGATGCGGCCGCGCAGCTGGTGCAGCTGCGCCAAGCCGAAGCGCTCGGCATTCTCGATCACCATGATGCTCGCTGCCGGCACGTCGACGCCCACCTCGACGACGGTGGTGGCCACCAGCAGCCGCAGCTCATGAGCCGCGAACCGGCCCATGACGTCGTCCTTCTCACTGCCTTTCATCTTGCCATGGACTAGCCCGACACGTTCGCCGAAGCGCTCACGCAGGCTCTCGAAGCGATCGGTGGCGTTGGTGAGATGATCGATGCCCTCGGCCTCGGATTCCTCGACCAGGGGGCAGATCCAGTACACCAGCTTGCCGGCATCGAGCGCACGGCCGACGGCGTCGATGACCTCGCCGAGCCTCGTATCGGCCACCGCACGCGTGTCGATCGGCTGGCGGCCGGCCGGCTTTTCACGCAGCTCGGAAATGTCCATGTCGCCAAAATACGTCAGGACCAGCGTGCGCGGGATCGGCGTCGCGGAGAGCACCAGCACGTCGACGGCGTCGCCCTTCGAGGTCAGCGCCAGCCGCTCGCGCACGCCGAAGCGATGCTGCTCGTCGACGATGGCGAGCGCGAGCGATTTGAACACGACGTCGTCCTGGATCAGCGCGTGGGTGCCGATGAGGACGTCGATCTCGCCAGCTTCCAGACGAGCCAGGATGTCGCGGCGCTCCTTGCCCTTCTCGCGCCCCGTGAGAATGGCCACGCTCATCCCGGCGCGCTCGGCGAGCGGCGTGATGGTCTTGGCATGCTGGCGCGCCAAGATCTCGGTCGGCGCCATCAGCGCGGCCTGCTTGCCGGCCTCGGCGACGGCAGCCGCCGCCAGCAGCGCCACCACCGTCTTGCCCGAGCCGACATCGCCCTGCAGCAGCCGCAGCATGCGGACCGGCTTTTCGAGATCGGCGGCTATCGCTTCGATCGCCTGGGCCTGTGAGTTCGTCAGCGCATAGGGCAGGGCATCGATGACCTTGCGGCGCAGATGGCCGTCGCCGGCATGGCGGTTGCCCGCGGGCCGGCGCAATTGCGCCCGGACCAGCGCCAGGGCCAATTGGCCGGCGAGCAATTCGTCGAAAGCGAGCCGCGACCAGAACCGGTTCTCGGGGAGGATGTCCGTCAGCTCCTGCGGCACATGCACCCGCGTCAGCGCCTCCCTCAAGGACGGGAAGTTGCAGCGGCTGAGCACCTCCGGGCTGATCCATTCCGGAATCTCCGGCAGCTTGGTCAGCGCCGCCGCGATCGCCCGCCGCAGCGAGCCCAGCGCGAGGCCTTCGGTCAGCGGATAGACCGGGTCGATCCCTGACAGCTTGGCAAAGGCCGCTTCGTCCAGGATCGGGTGGGGGTGCACGATCTGCGGGATGCCGTCATACATCTGGACGGTGCCGGAGACGTAGCGCTTGGCGCCCACCGGCAGGATCTTCTCGATGTAGTCGCCCTTGGGTCGGAAGAAGGTCAGCACGACGTCGCCGGTCTCGTCGCTGGCGTAAACCAGATAGGGCGCACGCGCATTGCGCGACGGGCGGTGGCGATCGACCGTCACCTCCAGCGTCACGACGGTTCCGACCTCGACGTCGCGCACCTTGGGCCGGTTGCGGCGGTCGATCACGCTGGCCGGCAGATGCAGCAGCAGGTCGACCAGACGCGGCGTCTCGCTGCAGCTGAGCAGATAGCGCAGCAGCTTGTCCTGCTTCGGCCCGACCCCGGAGAGGGTGGTGACCGGCGCGAACAGGGGATTGAGGACGCTAGGGCGCATGGATTGAACACTTAAAGCGGTTTGAGGGCCGGAATAGCCGTAACGGTCACGACATCCACCTCTTTTTTCATCGGTTTCAGGGGCACGGCATGCTGGTTCTGCGCCCGGGAGGGCTGACACAAGCCCCGCGCGCCGCTATATCGAACCGCGCCCGGCACCGTCCGGGCTTTCGGCGTTGTACTGCAGGATACCGCGATGACAGGGACCACCCGATCGAGCCAAGGCCTAGACGACCGCCGCAAGCGGCTGCTGTTCCGCTGCTGGCACCGCGGCACCCGCGAGATGGACCTGGTTCTCGGCCGCTTCGCCGACGCCGAGATCGGCACCCTGGCCGAGAATGAACTGGCCGAACTCGAGCAGCTCCTGGAAGTCCCGGACCCGGATTTCTATGCCGCGATCACCGGCGCCCGGCCGTTGCCGCCTGAGCAGACGCCGGCGCTGTTCGCGCGCATCAAGGCGTTCCGCGCGGTGGATGCCGATTGATGAAGAGCCCGGTCAAGTCGCCTGCCGAGCACCTCGCGCCGGGGCGCGCGCTGACGCTGGCCAACGTCGCAGAGGGCGCCGAAGGCCTCGTCGTCTCCGACCTCGCCCGCGCGATTGCCGCCAAGCCGAAGCCTCCGGCGGTGAGCCTCGCCGTCGTCTGCCGCGATGGCAATCGGATGCAGCAGCTGGCACGGGCGCTGGACTTCTTTGCTCCCGATCTGCCCGTGATGCAGTTCCCGGCCTGGGACTGCCAGCCTTACGACCGCGTCTCGCCGCATGGCGGCATCCTGGCCCAGCGCGTGACCACTTTGGCGCGGCTGTCGCGCCTCGCCGGCAGCGACAAGCCGCTGATCGTGCTGACCACCGTGAATGCCATCGTGCAGCGGGTGCCGTCGCGCGACACCATGGCGGGGCAGGCGCTGTCGGTCGCGCCCGGCCATGTCGTGCCGATGGACTCCGTCGTCGCCTGGCTCGAGCACAACGGCTACCACCGATCGTCGACCGTGCGTGAGAGCGGCGAATATGCCGTCCGCGGCGGCATCCTCGATCTGTTTCCGGCCGGCCTCGATCAGCCGGTCCGCTTCGACTTCTTCGGCGACAGCCTGGAATCGATCCGCACCTTCGACGCCGAGACCCAGCGCACCTTGCTCGACATGCGCTCGCTCGACCTGGTGCCGGTGTCCGAATTCCAGCTCGTCACCGACACCATCCGCCGCTTCCGCATGGGCTATGTCGCCGAGTTCGGCGCGCCCGAGCGCGACGACGCGCTGTACGAGGCGGTCAGCGAAGGCCGGCGCTATCCCGGCATGGAGCACTGGCTGCCGCTGTTCCACGACAAGATGGAGACCTTGTTCGACTACCTGCCGAACACGCCCGTCGTGATCGAGCCGCAGGGCGAGGACGCGGCACGCGAACGCTTCAAGCAGATCATCGACTACTACGACGCGCGCCGCGAGGCGATGGAGCATCCCGGCGGCGGCGCGATCTACAAGCCGCTGACGGTCGACCGGCTGTATCTGACGTCGTCCGAATGGGCTGAACGGCTGGCCACCGTGCCGCTGGCGCGGATGACGCAGTTCGCCGTGCCGGAAGGCACCGGTGTGGTGGACATCGGCGCGCGGCAGGGCCGCAGCTTTGCGCCCGAGCGCAACGATGCTGCGGTCAACGTGTTCGAGGCCGTGGTGGCGCATGTGCAGGCGCTGCAGTCGGTGCGCAAGAAGGTCGTGATCGCGCTGTGGAGCGAAGGCTCGCGCGACCGCATGGCCAGCATGTTGAAGGACCACAAGCTGATCCACGTCACCAGCGTCAACACCTGGCGCGTGGTGCAGGCGACGCCGCGCAACGAGACCATGCTCGCGCTGCTGGGTCTGGAGACCGGTTTCGAGACCGACCAGATCGCCGTCATCTCCGAGCAGGACATTCTCGGCGACCGCCTGGTGCGACCGCGCAAGGCGAGCCGCAAGCTCGACAACTTCATCTCCGAAGTGACAAGCCTCGCGGTCGGCGACATCGTCGTCCATGTCGATCACGGCATCGGCCGCTTCGTCGGCCTGCAGACGCTCGAAGTCGCCGGCGCGCCGCATGACTGTCTCGAGCTGCGCTATGCCGGTGAGACCAAGCTGTATCTGCCGGTCGAGAACATCGAGCTGCTGTCGCGCTACGGCTCTGACCAGACCAATGTCGAGCTCGACAGGCTCGGCGGCTCCGGCTGGCAGACCCGCAAGGCCAAGCTGAAGAACCGCATCCGCGAAATGGCCGGCGAGCTGATCAAGATCGCCGCCGAGCGCATGCTGCACGAGGCGCCGAAGCTGCCGGTGCAGGCCGGCCTCTATGACGAGTTCTGCGCGCGCTTCCCCTACGACGAGACCGAGGACCAGCTCGGCGCCATCCAGGCGACACTTGCCGATCTCGAAGCGGGACGGCCGATGGACCGGCTGGTCTGCGGCGACGTCGGCTTCGGCAAGACCGAGGTGGCGCTGCGCGCGGCCTTTGCGGTCGCGCTCGAAGGCAAGCAGGTGGCGGTCGTCGTGCCGACCACGCTTCTCGCCCGCCAGCACGCCAAGACCTTCACCGAGCGCTTCAAGGGTTTTCCGGTCAACGTCGCGCAGGCGTCGCGCCTTGTCTCGACCAAGGAGCTCAACCAGGTCAAGAAGGGCCTCACCGACGGCTCGGTCGACATCGTCGTCGGCACCCACGCGCTGCTCGGCAAAGCGATCAAGTTCCGCGACCTCGGCCTCGTCATCGTCGACGAGGAGCAACATTTCGGCGTCAGCCACAAGGAGCGGCTGAAGCAGTTGCGCGCGGAAGTCCACGTGCTGACGTTGTCGGCGACGCCGATCCCGCGCACGCTGCAACTTGCTTTGACGGGCGTGCGCGAGCTGTCGATCATCGCTTCTCCACCGGTCGACCGTCTGGCCGTGCGCACCTTCGTGGCGCCGCATGATCCGGTGATGATCCGCGAGGCCCTGCTGCGCGAGCGCTATCGCGGCGGCCAAGCGTTCTACGTCGTGCCGCGCATCGACGATCTCGCCGAGGTCAAGGAATTCCTCGACAAGACCGTGCCGGAAATGAAGGTCGCGGTCGCGCATGGCCAGATGGCGCCGACCGTGATCGAGGATATCATCTCGGCGTTCTACGACGGCAAGTTCGACATTCTGCTGTCGACGACGATCGTCGAGTCGGGCCTCGACATTCCCCGCGCCAACACGCTGATCGTGCACCGCGCCGACATGTTCGGCCTCGCCCAGCTCTATCAGCTGCGCGGCCGCGTCGGCCGCTCCAAGCTGCGCGCCTACGCGCTGTTCACCTTGCCGTCCACGCACAAGATCAGCCCGCAGGCCGAGAAGCGCCTGGGCGTGCTGCAGTCGCTGGAGACGCTTGGGGCGGGCTTCCAGCTCGCCAGCCACGATCTCGACATCCGCGGCGCCGGCAATCTCCTCGGCGACGAGCAGTCCGGCCACATCAAGGAGGTCGGCTTCGAGCTCTATCAGTCGATGCTGGAGGAGGCGATCGAGAACCTCAAGGCCGGCATCACCGAGCCGACCGTGGACCGCTGGTCGCCGCAGATCACCATCGGCATGCCCGTGCTGATTCCCGAGGACTACGTCTCCGATCTCTCGGTGCGGCTGTCGCTGTACCGAAGGCTCGCCGATCTCGAAACTGACGAGGAGATCGAGAACTTCGCCGCCGAACTGCGCGACCGCTTCGGCAAGCTTCCGGACGAGACGCGCTATCTGTTCAAGGTCGCCGCGATCAAGAACTACTGCCGGAGAGCCAATGTCGAGAAGGTCGATGCCGGCCCGAAGGGCGCCGTCATCGCCTTCCGCGACAACAGCTTCGCCTATCCGGACCGCCTCGTCGCCTTCATCAAACGCCACGGCCAGGCCGCCAAGGTTCGGCCCGACATGAAGGTCGTGTTCCTGCAGCTCTGGGAGACGCCAGAGGAGCGGCTCGCTGGCACGACGGATATTCTCAAGGAGCTGGCTGAGCTCGCTGAGAAGAAGAAGGCGGCGTAGTCAGCCGCCTGCTGGGCGTCACCGAAGCTGCCAGCCGAAATGCAAGGCAAGGCTGGCGATCAGGAAGACAGAAACGATCGCGACGACGCTGACCCAATCGGTCTCTTCGCGAGATTGCCGGTTTTGCATGACGCAACGCTCCGTGTCGTCAGATGCCCCCGATTCCAATCGGGATTGCACCAGACGAGTGGGGCAAATGCGCGATCTCAAAATGCACGTGTTTGGTTGAAATCATGACCTCAACCGTCATTGCGAGCGCAGCGAAGCAATCCAGAGTCCCATCGACGCTCCTGGATTGCTTCGCTGCGCTCGCAATGACGCGAGGACAGGTCGTTGCTTGAAACTCACGATGCCGCGCGCTGCGGCTCGCCGTAGACGCGGGCCAGCAGTGAACGCGCGCTGTCGCCGGGCTGCAGCGCTGCGACGGTGACGGCCGGCTCGGTGTGGGCGTCGCGCTTGCCGTGCGAGGTATGGCGCATCACGCTGGAGAGGCGCCGCGCGATGGCGTGGGCGGAGCGCAGGTCGGTTTCGGCGAATACGACGACGACGGAGCCGTTGTCCTCGTGGGTGCCGAAATCCATCCGCCGCATCAGGCGGCTGATGATGCGGGCGCCATCATACTGGGCGCGCGGATTGATCGGATCGAAGGCGAAGCGAGCGACCGCAAGGCTGCCGCCGTTCTTCTGGGCCTGGCTGACGGCGGTCGCGAAGTCGCGCGCGAATGCGTTGCGGGTCAGCAGGCCGGTCTGCGGATCGAGCATGCCGCCGGCCTCGATCGCGCGCAGGGTGCGATTGAGGCGGGCCTCGAACGCATGCTGCCGGATCAGGGGCAGGGCACTGGCGGCGATGCGCCGGGGATCGCCGGCAATGATCTCGAGATTGGCGAGTTCCTGCAGCGGCGCCGGCTGATTGGCGGTGACGACCACTGCGAGGTTGCGGAAGCGCGTGTCCTCGGCGAGCACGGCCAGGAAGGCATCGACCACGCGCGGGGAAAAACCTTCGCCCAACACGACGCCGTCGATGTCGCGGCTCGACAGATGCTTCGCCGCGGCCTCGATGCTCAGCGCTCCGACGACCGCCATCCGTTCGCCCAGCGCAACCGACAGCCCGGGAAGCGAGCCGCCGCGCCCGAGCAGCAGCACGGTCGCGTCATCGAGCGGGTCCGTGTCCGGCAGTGTCGCGCCGTCCGTCTTCTTCTCGTCGAGGCGGCGCAGCACCGTCATATGCAGGGTGCGGACGCGCAACGCGGCGCGCAGCCGCGCCAGCAGACGATCGGTGTTGTCGCTGCCATGCAGGGGAATGGCATGGTCGGGCAAGGCGGCGTCGCCCGGCGCGATGGCGATCAGCGGAACATACGGCTTGCGCGCCTGGACATGGCGCGAGACGGCGTGAAGGTCGTCAGCGTCGACGCCCTCCATGACGGCGAGCACCGCCGCGGGCTGGACCTTGGACATTGCACCCAGCGCGTCGGCCCAGCGGGCCTCGACGGAAGGGAGAATTTGCGCCGCCGCGAGAGCCGCAGTCAGCGAAGGCCGCGTTGAGGAGGAGACGATGAGAAGCGGGCCTTGTTGAGACATCCAGGAAACTCAGGATACGCTGACGATATCGCGCGATCCTAGGTCTCTGACGTTAACGCGCCGTCAACACTGTTCCGAGTGCGCGCGGTTCCACATCGTCCCTGTTCTGTATCCCGCCCGGGTCGGCAAGTTCAGCTGCTGGAACCGGCGCGATCGCGGAAGGCCTCGACCATCAGCGGGTTGAGCCCGAGCTCGGCCAGGGCTTCACGCGCGCGCGCGTTGTCCATCGCGCGGCCGGCGAGGCGATGACCGCTGAGCCGGTCGGGCAGCGCCGTCAGCAGCGCGCCCTGTCCCAGCCGCCGCGACCATTCGTGCAGATCCTGCGCGAGGAAGCGGTAGCCGCCCACGGCCATCACGCCCGCCGGTGGCGCCGTGATCGAGATCGTGTCCTGGGCGCGATCGAGGCGCACGGCGTATTCGGTGTCGACGTAGTCGCGCGGCGCTGCCGGCATCAGCGAGTCGCTCGGCGGCGCCGGCGGCGCATAGGCCGCGAGCACCACCATGGGTCCGCGCAGGCCGAGCGTGCCCTTGGGCGTGACCACGATCTCGCCGGCGATCGACGACCCCGGCTGTTCGCGCGGCGCACCCTGGCGCCCCGGCTTGACCGGACCGGGGCTGCCGTCCGCGGAGGTGCGGCGCACGGCGAACAGGCCTGCTTCGCCGAACAGATAGACGTCGGTCAGTTCAATGTCGCGCGTTTTCCAGGATGGGCTCGACGCCACCTGCTCGGGCGCGCGCCACAGTCCGAGGACGTAGCGCAGATTCGGCAGCCGGGACGCGAGGTCGCCCTCATCGAGACGCAAGGCGAGCTGCGCCGGGACGATCAAAGTATCGCAGGCGAGCTCGGCGAGCTGCTGCTCCAGCGCCTCGGCATCGAAGGGGTGGTGCAGCGCGAGAGTGCCGCCGGACAACAGCCAGGTCACGACCGAGGCGGCGAGACCGGCAAACGATGTCGGCACGAACGCCGACATCATGTTCACGCCCTGCGGCAGGTCGCTTTCGAGCGAGACCGCGAGCCCGCCGGCGATCAGGCTGAGATGGGTGCGCGGCACCGCACGAAAGCCGTCGGCAGTGACGTCGAACGAGACGATCGCGGCCTTGCGGCCGTCCGGCATCAGCCCCCGTGTCGAGCGCGACGGTTTGGCGATCGATTGATCGAGCGAGTACATGCCTTCGGGCAGATCGGCGCCGAAGCCGCAGACATGGCGGATCGAAAACGCTTCGGCCGCGGCGTTCATGGCGAGATCGGCATGGATCACGCCATCGATCTTCGACATCGTCACGATCGCCCGCGCGCTGGTGCGGTTGAGCGCCGCCACCAGCTCCGCCTGCCGCCACAGCAGCGGAAACACGGCTACCACCAGCCCGGCACGATGCGCGGCCAGCACCGTCAGCACGAACTCGATGGTGTTGGGCAATTGCACGGCGATGACGGAGTGCGCGGGCAGGCCGGCGTCGACGAAGTGCGCCGCCAGCGCCGAGATCACGCGATCGGCCTCCGCGTAGGTCAGGCGCAGCGGCGGCCGCCCGGTGATCCGCTGCTTGTTGATCGGATCGACCAGCGCAACCGCATCCGGCTTGCGCGCCAGGATGCGTTGAAACAACGCGTCGAGCGTCGGCGACGTATTGGCCTGATTCACCTGTTGCCCCGTACTTTCACGGACCCGGCCAAACAAATTCCCCTAAGACCAACTGCCCCGGTTGGTCATTTGGGTGCCGGCTCCGGCCGCTGCCACCAGCTCTCCGGGAGCGCTCCCGTCAAAGCTGTCCTCTTTGGCCGTTCTATACGATTCCACCGAGCGATCCATTCCTCGGCGGCATTGAGCACTGGAATAGCGTAGAACCCCGCCATCAGGGTACGGTCCAATGCGCGAACGGTCGAGATAAATTCTGCCCTGTCGCGGGCCCGCAACAGCGCAGTGATCATGGCATCGATGGCCGGGTCCCTGGCGCCCATGTAGTTTCGGGTTCCGGTCCGGTCGGCGGCCTCGCTGCCCCAGTAGAACGCCTGCTCGTTGCCGGGCGACAGCGACTGATCCCAGCGGTTCTGGATCATGTCGAACTCGAAGCTGAGCCGGCGCTGGTCGAACTGGACGGGATCGACCACCCGGACCGATGCGCTGATGCCGGCACGCTTGAGGCTGCCGGCATAGGCCAGCGCGATGCGCTCCTGATCGCGCGTCGTGACCAGGATTTCGAAGGCGAGCGGCGCTTGCGTCGTCTGCTGCCGCAACACCGTTCCATCGAGGCTGTAACCGGCCTCCGCCAGCAGATCGAGCGCCGCCTTCAGCGCCTTGCGGTCGCGGCCCGAGCCATCGGTGACCGGCAGGCGGTAGCTGCCGTCCATGATGTCGGCCGGGATCTGCGCGGCAAACGGCTTCAGCAGCTCACGCTCGGCTGCGTCGGCCGGACGTCCATAGGCCGACAGCTCGGAGCCGGCGAAGAAGCCGCCGCTGCGGCGGTACAGCCCGAAGAAGTAGTTGCGGTTGATCCACTCGAAATCGAACAGCAAGGTCAACGCCCGGCGCACCCTGACGTCGGCGAACGCCGCGCGACGGGTGTTGAACACCAGGAACTGCGACGGCTGCGGCATCCCCGAGATGGTGGCGTCGCGAATGACCTCGCCGTTGCGTGCGGCCGGGAAATCATAGCCGTCGTGCCAGCGCAGCGGCTCGGTCTCGACGCGGAAGTCGTAGAGCCCGCGTTTGAAGGCTTCGAACTGCCCGTTGGCTTCGCGGTAGAAGTCGAGCCTGACCTCGTCGAAGTTCCACAATCCCCGGTTGACCGGCAGGTCGCGTCCCCAATAATCCGGATTGCGGGTGAGGGTGACGCTGGATCCCGGGCGCACCGCGGTGACGCGATAGGGGCCCGAGCCGAGCGGAGACGCCATCGTCGTCTCCTCGAAACTCGCCACGTCGGTTGCGTGCTTCGACAGGATCGGCATCAGGCCCAGGATCAGCGGCAGCTCGCGATCCCCGGCGCCGCCGAAATCGAAGCGGATGGTGAGGGGATCGAGTACGTCGGCTTTGACCACCTTGCCGTAGAACTGCCGGTGATTGGGGCGGCCGTGGTCACGAAGCAGCGCGAGCGAGAACGCCACGTCCTCGGCCGTGACGGGCTGGCCGTCGGAGAAGCGGGCGCGCGGATCGATCCGGAAGGTGACGTAGGTCCTGTCGTCGTCGGTCTCGACGCTTCTTGCCAGCAGCCCGTAGAGCGTGAACGGTTCATCATTGCCGCGCGTCAGCAGGCTTTCCACCACATAGCTGCGAATTTGCTGCACTGCAGCGCCGCGCACGATGAACGGGTTCAGGCTGTCGAAGGTCCCAAGAAGCCCCCATACCAGCCGGCCGCCCTTAGGGGCATCCGGATTGACGTAGGCCATGTGGTCGAAGCTCGCCGGCAAGGCTGGGTTGCCGTGCATCGCGATTGCCGCAGTTTCGGCAGCGTTTGCAGCGGGAGTGTAGATCGGCTGCAACAATGCCAGGATCACGGCGCCCCATCCCATCGCCGAGCTCAACATGCGCTGCAGCATCAGGATCACGGCGCAAGCATTTGATTCGGAACGGGCCACGAAAGGCTTTTACCACAGGCCCGCGCGCGCTAGAGCGCGGCTTCGACATGGTCCCGCGGCATTGATCTTTCCGCGCACCGCGTTATGAAAGCGGGCGATTGGGTTCAGGCGGCAACGCCTGTCACTCAACCGCCTCATTTCCTGAGGAGACAGCCGCTTCAACGGCTTGGTGTGGCGCCTTTGGCGGTCTCGGGCGCTGCCGTTCAGAAAGGGTTTTCCGCAATGAATTTCCGTGACTTGGCCTCGTCGGTTGGGCCGCGTGGGCGGCTCGTCGCCCTGCTGGCTGTCACCGCGCTGGCCGTTTCCTTTGCTTCTGCTGCGCAAGCGCAGGCTCAGGCGCCCGGTGCGCCCAAGGCGAAAGCTCCGGCCGCCGCTCCCAAGCCTCCCGCTCCGGCTGCGCAGGCGCCTGTCAGTCCCGCCCCCGGCGGGCAGGCCCAGGCTCAGCCGGCGCCCGAGATGCCGCAGCTGATCTACGCGCCCTGGACCAAGTTCTGCCTGAAGGGGCAAGACGCCAACGCAAAGCAGGTCTGCTTCATCGGCAAGGACGGCCGCATCGAGTCCGGTCAGCCGGTGGTTGCAGCCGTCATCATCGAGCCCGAAGGCGAGCCGAAGAAGATCCTGCGCGTGACCTTGCCGCTCGGCATGCAGCTGCAGCCAGGCACCCGCATCGTGGTCGACAACAATCAGGCTCTGCAGAGCGGCTACGTCATCTGCTTCCAGAACGGCTGCATGTCGGACTACGAGGCGACGCCTGATTTCGTGGCCAGCCTGAAGAAGGGCCAGAACCTCTACGTCCAGGCCATCAACTCGAACGGAACGGCGTTGACGCTGCCGCTGCCGCTGCAGGAAGGCAACAGCAGCTTCGCCAAGGCCTATGACGGCCCGCCGACCGATCCGAAGGAGTTCGAGAAGACTCAGCAGAAGCTGCAGGAAGAGCTGCAGAAGCGCGCCGAGGAGCAACGCAAGAAGCTCGAGCAGACTCAGCCCGGCCAGCCGCAGGCGCCCAAGTAAGGTCGAGCCGACAAACAACAAAGGCGCTCCATTGGGGCGCCTTTTTTGTTTCAGGGGTCTGTTCGCGCGAAGGTCAGGCAGCGCTGCCGCAGGGGGCAGGCGAGCGCCGTCAGTTCAACAGCGGGTGGCGCGGGCGATAGCCGCCGGACTTGTCCTTGATGAAGATCTCGGCAACCTGAGAGTGTCGGATCGGCTCGCCGGACTCATCAGGCACGAGGTTCTGCTCGGAGACGTAGGCGACGTATTCGGATTCCGCGTTTTCGGCCAGCAGATGGTAGAACGGCTGGTCCTTGTGCGGCCGAACCTCCTCGGGAATCGAAAGCCACCACTCCTCGGTGTTGTTGAACTCCGGGTCGATGTCGAAGATCACGCCCCGGAACGAGAATACCCGATGCCGGACGATCTGGCCGATCTGAAACTTGGCAGTTCGCGCTTTGATCATCCTAGTCGAATAGACCAGGATTGCGGCCGATGCTAGTGCCCCAGGGGCGGATTTGATCCAGACACGACCGATTCGCGCCGCGTCGCAAGCCCCCGCGTTCCTGGCCCGCAACGGCTCATCCGCCGAGACCCATGATCGATATTCTCAATCTGGCCCTGCCATATTTCGGCGTCGTTTTCATAGGTTTCGCCTGCGGTAAATGGAAGAAGCTGCCCGAGGGCGGGCTGTCCTGGATGAACTTCTTCCTGCTCTACGTTTCGCTGCCGGCGCTGATGTTCAACCTCATCGCGCGCACGCCGTTTGCGGAGCTCCGCAACCCTCTGTTCCTGATTGCAACGACGCTCGCGACGATGCTCACATTCACCCTGGCGCTCGTGCTCGGCAAGGTGATCGGCCGGCTGTCGCTGCGCGAGGCGACCATGGCCGGTCTCGCCGGCGGTTATGGCAACATCGGCTATATGGGGCCAGGTCTGGCGCTGTCCGTGCTGGGCACCCAAGCCGCGGCGCCGACCGCGCTGATCTTCTGCTGCGACAGCATTTTCCTGTTCTCGATCGTTCCGCTCCTCATGGAACTCACCGAGCGCGATCACGCCTCGCTCGTGCATGCGCTGCGCACCGTGCTGCGTCAGATCCTGCAGAACCCGCTGATCATGGCGACGGTGGCCGGCATTCTCGCCGCGGCGTTCCAGTTCCATCCGCCGACCGTTCTCGATCGCACCCTGCAGTTCCTGCAGAACGCCGCCGCGCCGACCGCTCTGTTCGCCCTGGGCGTGACCGTGGCGTTGCGGCCGTTCGAGCGGCTGCCCTGGGAGGTGCCGGTGCTCACGGGGGTGAAGCTCGTGATCCACCCGCTGTTGTCGTTCGGGCTGATGCTGCTGTTCGGGCCGTTTGCCCAGCCGTGGGCCGCAACCGCGGTGCTGATGGCCGCGTTGCCGCCGGCACTCAATGTCTTCGTGATCGCGCGCCAGCATGACAGCTGGATCGAGCCGGCATCATCGGCGGTGCTGATCGGCACCTTCGCCTCGGTGGTCACGCTCACCACCGTGATGTGGCTGATCCAGAGCGGCCGCCTCGTCTTTCCGTGAGGCCTGGTCAGCCGGCCTTGCGGGCCGAGCGCCAAGACGGCGAGAGTCCCTCGCGCATGGCCAGCCGGCGCAGCGGTCCGATGCCGCCGATCAGATGCATGCCGACGGCGCGCAGCGACTGCATCGGCAGGAGATCGCTGAGAAGCGAGCGATTGGCGACGTCGATCATGAAGGTGCGGCTCAGGATGTCGGCGCGGCGCGCTGCGCCGTAGCGGGCGATCACCTGGGGCGCGCCGAGATCCTCGCCGGCCGCTTTCGCCTGGCGCACGGTTTCGGCGATGTCGACGCCGTCGCGCAGGCCGAGGTTCAGTCCCTGCGCGCCGATCGGCGGCACGACGTGCGCGGCTTCGCCGACCAGCGCGATCCGGTTCTGGGCGTAGCGCTGCGGCCGTTCGATCGCGAGCGGAAACAGATGGCGGCCGGGTTCGACATGAACGCGACCGAAGATCGAATGCGATTGCCGCTCGGCGGCGGCCGAGAGCGCGTCATCGTCGAGGCTGAAGAGCCGCTCGGCCTCCTTCGGCGCCGCCACCCAGACCACGCTGCAGCGATCGCCCGGCAGCGGCACGAACACGCAGGGTCCCTGCGGCGTGTGGAATTCCGTCGAGACGTTGTGGTGCGGCCGTGCGTGGGTGATGTTGAAGGTCAACGCCGCCTGCTGCAACGTGCGCCGGCTCACGCCGATGCCGGCGGCCTCGCGGCAGAGCGAATGACGGCCGTCGGCGCCGACCACGAGTTGCGCGGTCAGCACGCGGCCGGATGCGCTGGTGACCGTGACCGCATCGCCGCCGCTCTGGACGCTTTCGGCGTCCTCGGTGATCCGCACCAAGCCGTCGGTCTCCGCGGCGCGCCGTTCGAGCGCTTCGACCAGGGCCGCATTGGCGATGTTGTAGCCGAACAGGTCGAGCCCGATCTCGTCGGCGACGAAGCGCACTTCGGGGACGCGGATCAGGCGGCCGGTATCGTCGACCAGCCGCATCGCCTTCAAGCCGGCGGCGCGATCGCTGCACATCTGCCAGACGCCGAGATCGTCGAGGAAATCGACCGAGCCGCCGAGCAGGGCGGTGGTCCGGTTATCGGCATACGGCGCCTGGCGGGCGACCAGGGCCGTCCGGGCTCCGGTCTGTGACAGGGCGATGGCGGCCGCAAGCCCGGCGGGCCCGCCGCCGACGACGATGACATCGAAGCTGGCATCTGTGTTGCTCATGCGGGAACATTTGACGTTCCTGCAGGGCTTTTTCAAGGGCGATGCGCGTGCCTGCGCGGCGCATCGCCGCAACAGCTTATATGCAATTTCCGCCGATTCCTGATAGCACTGGCGCGGCATGGATCAGTTGAAACCAGATAGCGCAGTGTCGGCCACGCCGACCCACCGCGCCGCCGCGCTTTCGGTGCACGTCTTCACCGCGCTCGGTGCGGGCGTCGCGCTGCTGGCGATGCTCGAGGCGGTGCGCGAGCATTGGACGGCGATGTTCTGGTGGCTCGGCGTGGCGCTGATCATCGACGGCATCGACGGTCCGCTGGCGCGCTGGCTCGACGTCGTCCACGTGCAGCCGGACTGGTCGGGCGACGTGCTCGATCTCGTGGTGGACTTCACGACCTATGTATTCGTGCCGGCCTATGCCATCACAGCGAGCGGCATGCTGCTGCCATTGGCTGCCCCCGTGATCGGCGTCGGCATTGCGGTCACCGGCGCGCTGTATTTTGCCGACCGCCGCATGAAGAGCGACGACAACCATTTCCGCGGTTTTCCGGGCCTGTGGAACATCGCCGCGTTCTACCTGTTCCTGCTGCATCCGACGCCGCTGCTCGGCACGCTCGGCCTCGCGATCCTGATCGCGCTGACATTCGTCCCGTTTCACGTCATCCACCCGGTGCGTGTCGAACGGCTGCGCTGGCTGACGCTGCCGCTGGTCGCGCTCTGGGGCGTGCTGGTCATCGATGCGCTGGGGAAGAATTTCGCCGTGGGCCCGATCGTGACGGCGCTGTTGTGCGCGATCGGCCTCTACATCGTCGCGAGTGACTCCGCGATCCGCCTGTTGAGATCCTTGAAAGCATGATCGACCTCCTGACCAGTCCCGAAGCATGGGCCGCGCTGCTGACGCTGACCGCGCTCGAAATCGTTCTCGGCATCGACAACGTCATCTTCCTGTCGGTGATCACCTCGCGCATCCCGCAGCCGCAGGCCACGCGCGCGCGGCAGATCGGGCTGGCGCTGGCCTTGGTCTTCCGCATCCTGCTGCTCAGCGTCCTGGTCTGGCTGATCGGGCTGACGGAGCCGGTGTTCTCGATCCGCGGTCTCGGCTTCTCCTGGCGCGACCTCATCCTGATCGGCGGCGGCCTGTTCCTGATCGCCAAAGCGACGCATGAGATCCATGCCGAGGTCGAGGCCCGTGAGGGGGACGAGCCGCAGGGCGGCGGCGCGAACAAGTTCTTCTGGGTGATCCTGCAGATCATCGTCATCGATCTCGTGTTCTCGCTGGACTCGATCATCACCGCGATCGGCATGGCCCAGGATCTCGAGATCATGATCGCCGCGGTCATCATCGCGGTCATCATCATGTACGTGTCGTCGGGACCGGTCGCGCGGTTCGTGGCAAACCACCCGACCACCAAGATGCTGGCGCTCGCCTTCCTGGTGCTGATCGGCGTCGCGCTGGTCGCCGACGGCTTCGAGTTCCACATCCCGCGGGGCTACATCTACTTCGCAATCGTCTTCGCGCTGGCGGTCGAGGCCTTCAACGTGATGGCGTCGCGCAACCGGAGGAAGCGCAAGGCCTGACGGGCGCCGAGTTGACAACGCCGTCGTGATCGCCTTCGCTTTGGCCGGCAGCGCCGCTCAGCGGCGCCGCGGCCCGTTCGACGGGCCGGCTGTCCCATGAGAATCAGGTAATCGTCTAGGGTGGTTGGCCGGATTCTCGGATGCGGCCGATAGGGGAGATCGCGGGATGGCCAAGGCGGTGCGCGTGCACAAGGTGGGAGGCCCCGAGGCGCTCGTCTATGAGCCGGTCGATCTTGCCGCGCCTGGTCCCGGCGAGGTCCGCATCCGCCAGCATGCGATCGGGCTGAACTTCATCGACGTGTATTATCGCACCGGCCTGTACAAGGCGCCGGGCCTGCCGTTCATCGCCGGCAACGAGGCGGCCGGCGAGGTGATTGCGGTCGGTCCTGGCGTCACCAATTTCCATCCCGGCGACCGCGTCGCCTACTATGAGAACCTCGGCGGCTATGCCACCGAGCGCAACATCGGCTGGCAGCGCCTGGTCAAGCTGCCGGACCACATCACCTACGAGCAGGGCGCCGTGCTGATGCTCAAGGGGCTGACGGTATGGTATCTGCTGCACAAGACCTTCAAGGTCGAGCCGCATCACCGCGTGCTGATCCACGCCGCGGCCGGCGGCATCGGCCTGCTGGCCTGTCAATGGGCGCGGGCGCTCGGCGCGCATGTCATCGGCACCGTCGGGTCGAAGGCCAAAGCGGATCTCGCGCTCGCCAATGGCTGCGATCACGTCATCCTCTACAACGAGGAAGACTTCGTCGGCCGGGTCAAGCAGATCAGCCGCGGCGAATTGTGCGACGTGGTCTATGACGGCGTCGGCAAGTCGACCTTTCCCGGATCATTGTCGTGCCTGAAGCCGCGCGGCCTGTTCGTCAGCTTCGGCAACGCATCAGGTCCGGTGCCGCCGTTCTCGATTGCCGAGCTGAACAGCCATGGCTCGCTGTTTGCGACACGGCCGAAGCTGAACGACTACATCGGCAAGCGCTCCGAACTGCTGGAGGGCGCCGACACGCTGTTCTCCGCCATCATCAGCGGCAAGCTGCACGTCCCGATCAATCACGCCTATGCGCTCAAGGATGCGGCGAAAGCCCATGCCGATCTCGAGAGCCGCGCCACGACCGGAGCATCGATCCTGAAGCCGTAAGACGAGCCTTGCCTCTAGGCCTCGTCCCGGATCGTATCGGCATCAGCAGCTGCCCGGCTCCACAGCACCGCATCCGTCTGGGCTGCCGCCGCTGGCGCGATCCGCGCCGGCGCGAGGCTGTCCTGCCCGTCGCGCCAATTGCGCTCGCGCTCGGGATCATCGAGCGCCAGGGCAAGCCCGTGGTTGAGCTCATAGAGGTCGGAGGCAAGCCCCGCCTGGTCGAGGGCGGCTCTGAGCGCGTCCTGGACCAGGGCGCGCAGCGCGACGTGCGGCGCCGATAAGGGGACGTCGACGTCGCGCCCGGCCATGGCCAGGGCGCAGGCGCGCCGGTCGAACGAGGCATGCCCGCGACAGGCCAGCGGACGGGCCGGATGGATGATGCAGCCACCGCGGACGACGAACGGGCAGGGCTGGCGCAGCTTCATCCGCTCGGTCTCGTTCAAGCCGCGCGTCGCCCGGTTGGCGAGCTTGACCCGGCGCGACAGCGAACCCAGGGCCGTTGCCGGCATGCGCTCGTCGATCTGGCGAATGTAGCGCGCCAGCAGAAATATCTCCGGTGCGGTCGCCGTCACGCGCAGCGCGCAACAGGACGGGCAGCCTTTTGCGCAGGCAAGGGCCGGCAGATGCGCGGCCTGGGCCTCGATATTGGCTTCGAACAGATCGAACGCGCGGTCGGCGAGCGTCGCAGCGAAGTTTTGCGATGCCGTGCGGACCGCCAGCAGCGAGCTGAACACCCGCTTCAGTTCAGTGAAAGCCACGTCGCTCAATGCGGTCCTCCGATGCCCCAACGGTCAAAACGCCAGCGACCGCGGCGCACCCGGCGCACCGCGGTCGACAGCGGCAGGGCAGAGAGGACGCTCACTGCCACACCGAGCCCGGAAGCCGATGTCAGGCAATGCCCTTGAGGATCGCCTCGAAACAGGGACGGGGGATGCGGAAGAAGCCGCGGCCGCCGGCGAAGGTCTGATAGTGCGGACGGGCCATGTCGAGCAGGCGCTCATACCATTCATTGGCCGTCAGGCTGGCGGGCTTCTCGCCGATCGAGTTGATGTCCGAGTTCGGGAAGAAACGAACGTGAATCAGCACCTCTTCGGTGGCGGCCGGGGCGATGTGGCTCCCGCTGTCCTCGACCGGCAGCACCCGAGCCAGATTGTCTCTCGCCATTCTTGCATCTCCTTCTATCGTGCCGACCTCGTTGTCGGCGGATGGTCATCAGCTTGGTCCCGGCAAGCCGCTCTCCTCCGAGCTGATCACATCCCGTACAACGCTATATCCATAAGGATACAACGTAAGTCATCGGATCGCAGGTGTTTGGCCGGATCAGGATCGTTGTTCAGGGGGACGGCTGTCTTTGATCCAAGTCAAATGGCGGCGAGCCCGACCTTGATGTTTGTGCCTCATCTGCAGGCAGTCGTGAGGCAGGCTTCGTGTCTGTCACGGAGCCTGCGTCTTGAACGGCAGTCGATCAGGCGACGCAGCGCGCGGCGCCGACCTTGGTCAGGATCCCGTCCAGCGTGTCGATCATCGCTGCGATCTCATCGCGCGTCACGTTGAGGGCCGGCATGAAGCGCAGCGCATCCGGTCGCGGCGCATTCAGCAGCAGGCCGAGCTCGAAGGCATGGGCGACGATCGCCGGTGCGATCGGCCTGACGACGTCGAGCGCGAGCAGCAGGCCGCGACCGCGCACCTCGCCGAGGCCGTGTCGCGCCGAGATGCGTTGCAGCTCGCTTTCGAGATAGATCCCGTTGTCGGCGACGGCCTTGAGAAACTCCGGCTTCTCGATGATGTCGAGCACGGCAAGCCCGGCGGCGCACATCAGCGGATTGCCGTTGAAGGTGCCGCCCTGATCGCCATGCTCGAAGCAGGAGGCCTCGTCGGTCGCCAGCAGTGCGGCCAGCGGGACGCCGCCGCCGATGCCCTTGCCGAGCGTCATGATGTCCGGCAGGACGTCGGCATGCTCATAGCCGAACAGTTTTCCTGTCCGGCCCATGCCGGTCTGGATTTCGTCGACGATTAGCAGCAATCCATGCTTCGTGGTCAGCGTCTGCAATTGCTGCAGGAACTTGTCGGTCGCAGGCCACACGCCGGCCTCGCCCTGGATCGGCTCCAGCATGATCGCGACCGTGTTGTCGGAGATCAGCGCCTCGACCGACGCGACGTCGTTCAGGCGCGCCTTGGGAAAGCCCGGCACCTTCGGCTCGAATAGCGGCTCGAACGCCTTCTTGCCCGAAGCCGACATCGTCGCCAGCGTGCGGCCGTGAAAGCCACCCTCGAAGGTGATGATCTCATAGGCGCCGTTCTTGCGCAGCGCGCCGTATTTGCGCGCCAGCTTGATCGCGCCTTCGTTGGCCTCGGCGCCTGAGTTGGTGAAGAACACCTGATCGAAGCAGGAGCGGTCGGTGAGCGCCTTGGCCAGTTGCAGGCTGGTGTCGTTGAAATAGGCCGGGCTCGGCGTGATCAGCCGGGCAGCCTGGTCGCTGAGCGCCTTCGCAAGCTCCGCCGGCGCATGGCCGAGCGAGTTCACGGCCCAGCCCTGTATGAAGTCGAGATAGCGCTTGCCGCTGTCGTCCCACAGCCATGAGCCCTTGCCCTGCACGAACACGATGCGCGGACGCGCCGTGATCTCCATCAGAGCGTCATACGGATGGGGAGCGGTCAGCATGTTCTATCTCCTATGCGGGGGGGGGGGGAACGAAGGGCCGAAAAGCGAGAAGGCCGCTCCTTTGCGGGAGCGGCCTTCTCGAAAACCTGGAGCTGATGAGCTAGCTGATCAGCAACGTCTTCGGACATGGCACGCCCCGGCATCGTCACGGCGGTGACGACGGCAAACGGCGGCGCGGCGGTTGGTCCGGTTGAAGATCATGCGGCGGGCCATACAGGTAAATTGCGACCGATGTCAAGCGGACAGGCGTGCTGCGCGCCCCTCGAGCTGGCCGGGACGACAGCGATGGGTGCTGCCGCGGCGGCCCTGTATCCGGCGCAGAACTGTTTAGTTTTAATTTTACCAAACATTTAGTCGCGGCGTTTACCGTGCCTCGGACCTCAAAGAGCGAGCGCTCAGGACGAGCGATGTCGAAAGCCCAATTCACGATCGCCGACGAAGTGCAGGAGGCGATTGCCGCCGGCTCGGCCGACCGCTGCTCCGGCGTTGCCGAGCGGGTCGCATCCCTGTTCATTGCGTCGGCCGGCAGCCTGGACGTCGAGCAGCACGCCCTGTTCGCCGACGTTTTCGAGCGCCTGATCAACACCATCGAGCTGCGTGCGCTGGCCGATGTCGGCGCCCGCATTGCGCTCGCCGAACTTAGCGCCCAGCTGGCGCCGGTCCCGCAGGCCCCCGTGGGTGTGATCCGGCGGCTCGCACTTCACGATGAAATTTCCGTAGCGGGGCCGGTGCTCTCGGAATCGCCACGGCTGACCAACGAAGACCTGATCGAGATCGCCAAGACCCGGAGCGAGAAGCATCTGATCGCGATCGCCGGCCGCTGGTGGCTGCAGGAGATTGTGACCGATGCGCTGCTCGCGCGACGCTATCCGAGCGTGAGCCGGCAGTTGATGAAGAACCCGGGCGCGCGGGTATCGCCGGCGGGGTTTGCGGCCGTCGTTGCCCAGGCCGCGGGCGATGCAGAGCTCACGATCGCCGCCGGCATCAGGGCCGATCTTCCGGCGACTTTGCGCAGGACGTTGCTGGAGGGGGCCACCGAGGCGGTCAGGGCCAGATTGCTCGCGGCGGCGCCGCCGCACCTCTACGAGGAAATCCGCAGCGCAATCGCCGCGGCCGCGGCCGAAGCGGAGCAGGGCCTGTCGCGTTGCCGCGACTTCGGCAGCGCCAAGCTGGCGGTCGGACAGTTGAAGCAGACCGGCAGGCTGAACGAGACGCTGCTGCAGGATTTTGCCCGCCAGCGGCGCTATACGGAAACGATTGCCGCGATCGCCGAACTCGCCAAATGCAGCATCGAGCTGGTTCGGCCGCTGATGCAGAGCCTGCGGAGCGACGGCATCCTGGTGCCCTGCAAGGCCGCCGGGCTGAGCTGGACCACGGTCACGGCCATCCTCGATAGCCGGTTCGTCTCGGGCGCAACGAAGCCCGATGAGCTGATCAAACTCAAGAACCGGTATCTCGAGCTGACGCCGGACGAGGCGCAACGCCTGCTCAAGCTGTGGAGCTTGCGGACCGGCTCCCCGGCAAACGGGAATTGACCCGAGAGGCGATCAGAACCCTGCAACCGTGCCGTGCAGATCGTATTCGTCGGCGCGATCGATCTTGGCCGTGACAATCTCGCCGACGCGCAAAGGACGGCGGCTCGAGACGTAGACGGCCCCGTCGATATCGGGGGCGTCCGCCTTCGAGCGGCCCTTGGCAACGGTCGGCCCGGTCTCGTCGATGATGATCTGCTGACGGGTCCCGACCTTGCGCTTCAGCCTGCGCGCCGAAATTTTCTGCTGCCGCGCCATCAGGGCGTTCCAGCGCTCCTGCTTGATTTCGGCCGGCACCTGGTCGGGCAGGGCGTTCGACGTCGCGCCGGCGACGGGCTCATATTTGAAGCAGCCGAGCCGGTCGATCTCGGCTTCGTCAAGCCAA
Organism: Bradyrhizobium oligotrophicum S58; assembly: GCF_000344805.1. NCBI lineage: Bacteria > Pseudomonadati > Pseudomonadota > Alphaproteobacteria > Hyphomicrobiales > Nitrobacteraceae > Bradyrhizobium > Bradyrhizobium oligotrophicum. Next base: position 4,362,693 of record NC_020453.1, read on the forward strand.
TCCAGAAGATAGGCGAAATCTTCGTCGGTCTCGCCGGGGAAGCCGACGATGAAGGTCGAGCGCAACGCCAGGTCCGGGCAAACGGTCCGCCAAGCCTTGATCCGGTCCAGGGTCTTGTCCTGGGCGGCTGGCCGCCGCATCGCCTTGAGGACGTTGGGGCTGGCGTGCTGGAAGGGGATGTCGAGATAGGGCAGCACCCGGCCCTCGGCCATCAGTCCGATGACCTCGTCGACATGGGGGTAGGGATAGACGTAATGCAGTCGGACCCAGGCGCCGAGATCGCCGAGCTCGCGGGCGAGATCGAGGAAACGGGCCCTGACGCTGCGATCCTTCCACGTGCTCTCGGCATATTTCAGGTCCACCCCGTAGGCCGACGTATCCTGCGAAATGACCAGGAGCTCCTTCACGCCGGCCTCGACCAGGCGCTCGGCCTCGCGCAGGACGTCAGCCGCGGGCCGTGACACCAGATCGCCGCGGAGCTTCGGGATGATGCAGAAGGTGCAGCGGTTGTTGCAGCCTTCGGAAATCTTCAAGTAGGCGTAATGCCGGGGCGTCAGCTTGATGCCCTGAGGAGGAACCAGGTCGAGATGCGGATTGTGCACCGGCGGCAGCGCCCGATGGACAGCGTCCAGCACGCTCTCATACTGCTGAGGCCCGGTGATCGACAGCACGCCCGGATAGGCCTGTTCGATCTGCTCAGGCTCTGCGCCCATGCAGCCGGTCACGATCACCCTGCCGTTCTCGGCCACCGCCGAGCCGATCGCGGACAGCGATTCCTGCTTGGCGCTGTCCAGGAAGCCACAGGTGTTGACGATGACGACATCGGCGCCGTCATGCTTGCGGGCGAGCTCGTAGCCCTCGGCACGCAGCCGCGTGATGATGCGCTCGGAATCGACCAGCGCCTTGGGACATCCGAGCGAAACAAAGCTGATCTTGGGCGCGGAACCCTGCTGCATCTTGGAACTGCCTGATGGGATAAGCGTGAGCTAGTCCGAATTACTCAGAAAGACAAGGCTTTAAGGCGGTCACGTCCATGCTATGGATGAGGGCCCGGACACCCTGGTGATCGATGAGCGCCGAGCAATCGCCTAAAATCGTGATCGTCGACGAAAGCCCGATCCGCGCGGCCATCCTGGAGGAGGGCTTGCGGGAGGCGGGTTTTACCGGCGTGGTGCACGTCAGGGAAATGCAGGGCCTGCTGGCGCGGATCTATGCGCTCGACCCCGACGTCATCGTCATCGATCTGGAGAACCCCAGCCGCGACGTGCTGGAGCAGATGTTCCAGGTCAGCCGCGCGGTCCGCCGGCCGATCGCGATGTTCGTGGATCAGAGCGATGCGGCCTCGATCCAGGCCTCCGTGGAGGCCGGGGTGTCCGCCTACATCGTCGACGGCCTGAAGAAGGAACGGATCAAGCCGATCCTCGACCTCTGCATCTCCCGCTTCAATGCGTTCTCCAAGCTGCAGGACGAGCTCGAGCGCGCCAAATCGGCGCTGGAGGATCGCAAGGTCATCGACCGCGCCAAGGGCATTTTGATGAAGATGAAGGGCTTCACGGAAGAGGAAGCCTACGTTCTGTTGCGCTCCACGGCGATGCGCGAGAAGAAGAAGATCGGCGAGATCGCGCAGTCGATCCTGACCGCCTCGGAGATGCTGAAATGACCGGGCCGATTCGCATTGGCTTCATTCCGCTGGTCGATGCCGCAGCGCTCATCGTCGCCGTCGACAAGGGCTACACGGCCGCGGAAGGTCTCGACGTCACGCTCGTTCGCGAGGTGTCCTGGTCGAACGTGCGCGACAAGCTCAACATCGGGCTGTTCGATGCGGCGCATCTGCTGGCCCCCGTGGCCATTGCCTCCAGCCTCGGGATCGGCCACGTCAAGGTTCCGATCGTTGCGCCGTTCGCTCTCGGCGTAAACGGCAACGCGATCACGGTGACGCCGGCGCTGCACGCCGCCATCATGTCGAACCTCGAAGGCGACCGTTTCGATCCGATGGCGACAGCGCTGGCTCTGGCGCGCGTGGTCGCTGAACGCCGCAAAGCGGGCGCCGAGCCGCTCACCTTCGGCATGACCTTTCCGTTCTCGACCCACAACTACCAGCTCCGCTTCTGGATGGCCGCAGGCGGCGTCGATCCCGACGAGGACGTCCGGCTGGTGGTGCTGCCGCCGCCCTACATGGTCGACAGCATCGCCAATGGTCACGTCGATGCCTTCTGCGTCGGCGCGCCCTGGAATTCGATCGCGGTCGATCTCGGCATCGGCCACATCCTGCACTTCGTGTCGGATGTGCTGGTGCGTGCGGCCGAGAAGGTCCTCGCGGTCCGGCAAAGTTGGGCGGACAAGCACCCGGACGCGCTGGCGGCGTTGGTCCGCGCCTGCGCCCGCGCGGCCAATTTCATCGAGCAGAACCACGCGGAAGCGGCCCGGATCCTGGCGCAGCCTGAGCGGATCGGCGTAGATGCTGAGGTGCTCCAGCGCACGCTGAACGGCCGCCTGAAGATCTCGCCGGACGGTACCTTCCGCGAAAGCTCGCGCTATCTGCTGATCGGCCGCGACGGAGCGGTCCGACCGGAAAAGATCCAGGCCGCCTGGCTGTATGCGCAGATGGTCCGCTGGGGTCAGACGCCGCTCAGCAGTGAAGCCCTGGGCACGGCAATGGGCGTGTTCCGGCCGGACATCTACGATGCCGCACTCGGGACTGTCGGGCACGCCCAAGAGGGAGCCATCGGCGCGTTTGCCGGTCCGGCATTCGCGGCCGACGACGTGATAGGGCATCTGAAGGCCTTCAAGATCGGCCGCTGGAAGGCCTGATCCATTCGACCGATCAGGACTCGGGCATCCCGTACCCCCGACCATTTTTTGGGCGGAGTGCCCTCAATTCAGGGTTTGAGGGTGCGGCCACGCCTTCGCCGATTCGGGTAGGGCACTGTTTTTTCAAATATTTCTTGATCTTCGCGACTGGCACGCAACTTGAATGTTGCAGTGCAGTCAGCCGCCGCAGATGCCGCTGACTGCAATCCGTGTCGGATTCCGCAGCAACGAAGCTGGTCGGGCCGCTCGTCTGAATCAGGCCAATTCGGCCGTTCGGACGATGCGATCCTCATCCCATTCCCGAATGCCAATCGCCGTGGCCGCTGGAGCTTCGTCCGCCATCATGAAAATCGAATCCCTGTCAGTCGACTTCAACGACGAGCAGAAGCGCTATCTCGAGGGATTGGCCGCCGGCCTCAAGGTCAATCTGGGAGGCCGTGCTCAGAGCGCCGCAACGACCGCTGCGGAGCCGACCGGACCGGAGGCGATCCACCTCAAGGCACAGGACGCGGTGATCGCGTCGGGGCGCAAGCTCGCCGACCAGGAGAAGGTCAAGCGAGAGCTGCATCCGTTCGATGCTTATGAGCGTCTGAAGGAGCAGGCGCGCAGCAACGCTGCGCCGTCCGCCGCCGATAATTTCCGCTGGCGCTATTACGGCCTGTTCCACGTCGCGCCGGCGCAGGACTCCTATATGTGCCGCCTGCGGATTCCGAACGGCATCATGAAGCATTGGCAGCTCGCAGGTCTGGCCGATCTCACGGATCAGCTTTGTGGTCCCTACAGCCACGTCACGACGCGCGCCAATCTGCAGCTGCGCGAGATTCCGCCGAAGCATGCGGTCATGCTGCTGGAGGGGCTGTCTGATCTCGGCCTCACCGCGCGCGGCTCCGGCGCCGACAACATCCGCAACGTGACGGGGACACCGACCGCCGGCATCGATCCGCAGGAGCTGCTGGATACGCGCCCCTACGCGCGCGAATGGCACTTCCACATTCTCAACGACCGTTCGCTCTACGGCCTGCCGCGCAAGTTCAACGTCGCCTTCGATGGCGCCGGCTGCATCGCAGCGCTGGAAGACACCAACGACATCGCATTCTCGGCGGTCGAGGTGAAGGACGACTTCGGTGTTGCGCCGGGCGTATGGTTCAGGCTCGGCCTCGGAGGCATCACCGGCCACAAGGATTTCGCCAAGCCGACCGGCATCATCGTCGAGCCGGAGCACGCGACCGAGGTGGCCGACGCCATCGTGCGGCTGTTCATCGAGACCGGCGATCGCACCAACCGCCTGAAGGCGCGGCTCAAATACGTGCTCGACAGCATGGGCCACGACAAATTCATGGAAGCCGTCGAGGCAAAACTCGGCCGCAAGCTCGCCCGTGTTCCGGAAGAGGCGCTGCAGCCGCGCCCCGAATCCGATCGCATGGCCCATATCGGCGTGCACAAGCAGAAGCAGCAGGGGCTCAACTGGATCGGCGTGGCGCTGCCGCTGGGCAAGCTCACCACGGATCAGATGCGCGCGCTTGCCAAGATCGCGCAGGACCTCGGCGATGGCGAGATCCGGCTCACGGTCTGGCAGAATCTCCTGCTGTCGGGCGTGCGCGACGACAACGTCGCTCTCGCCTGCGCGGCGATCGAGCAGATCGGCCTATCAGTCAAGGCGTCCCACATCCGCGCCGGGCTGATCGCCTGCACCGGCAATGCCGGTTGCAAGTTCGCCGCATCGAACACCAAGCGGCACGCCGCCGAGATCGGCGACTGGTGCGAGAGCAGGGTGGCTGTCGACACACCGCTGAACATCCATTTGACCGGCTGCCATCATTCCTGTGCCCAGCACTACATCAGCGACATCGGCATGATCGGGGCGAAGGTGCCGGTCGGCGACGGCGACGACACCGTCGAAGGCTATCATCTGTTTGCCGGCGGCGGCTTCGGTCCGCAGGCCGATATCGGCCGCGAGGTCTATCGCGACCTCAAGGCGGAGGATGCACCGCAGACGATCGAGAAGCTGCTCAAAGCCTATCTCGCGCATCGCGCTGCGCCCGACGAGACCTTCCTGTCGTTTGCCCGTCGCCACGACGGCGGAGCCCTGCGCAAGCTCGCCGAAGCCCAGACCTCGTCCGAGGTATCAGCATGAACCAGATCACGCCCAGGTCGGACATCATGTCGAAAATCGAGATCATTCCCCAGACCGCACCGTTCTCCGAAGCGCAGCGCTCATGGCTCAACGGCTTCCTGGCCGGCGCGCTTGGCCTCGACGGATCGATGCCGTTGTCGGCGGCGCAGAACGGCGCCGTGCTCGGACCCGCAGGCGATGGCGACGACGGCGAGGCGCCGTGGCACGACCAGACCATGCCGATCGCGGAGCGCATGAAGCTGGCAGAGGGCCGTCCGATGCGCCGGCGCATGATGGCGGCGATGGCGCAGCAGGATTGCGGCCAGTGCGGCTATAATTGCAGCGACTACTCGGATGCCCTTGCCGATCGCAGTGAGAGCCGGTTGAACCTGTGTGTCCCCGGCGGCAAGGAAACCGCGCGGATGCTGAAGGCGCTGCATGAGGAGCTCGACAAGGCGCCGGCCGCCGCCAAACCCGCAGCAGCGACGCCGGCAACCGTGTCGGTCGTCGTCAGCGCGCCCGGGCGCTCGCGCGACAATCCGGTCGAGGCAACGTTCCTGTCGCGACGCCTGCTCAACAAGCCCGGCTCGGAGAAGGAGACCTGGCACGTCGAATTCGATCTCGGCGAAAGCGGGCTCGACTACGTCGTCGGGGATTCCTTCGGCATCTTCGCCAACAACGATCTCGGCCTCGTCGACCAGATCATCGCGCTGCTCGGCGCTTCGCACATGACGGAAGTGAACGGCAAGCCGTTGCGGCAATGCCTGCTGGAGGACGTCTCGCTGTCGCCGGCGCCGGACTCGCTGTTCGAGCTGATCTCCTTCATCACCGGCGGCGCCACGCGTGAGAAGGCGCGGCGGCTGGCCCAGGGTGAGGATCCGGATGGCGATGCAGCGACGCTCGACGTGATGGCGGTGCTGCAGAAATTCTCCGGCGTGCGCCCGCATCCCGAAGCCTTCGTCGAAGCGCTGGAGCCGCTGCAGCCGCGGCTCTATTCGATCTCGTCGTCGCACAACGCGACGCCTGGCAAATTGTCTTTGACCGTCGATTGCGTCCGCTACGTCATCGGCAAGCGTAAGCGGCTCGGTCTGGCCTCGACGTTCCTCGCCGAGCGCATCAATCCCGGCGACAAGCTCCGCGTCTATGTACAGAAGGCGCATGGCTTTGCGCTGCCGGCCGATCCGAAAACGCCGATCGTCATGGTCGGCCCCGGCACCGGCATCGCGCCGTTCCGCGCCTTCCTGCTCGATCGCAAGGCGACGGGCGCGCCCGGCAAGAACTGGCTGTTCTTCGGCCACCAGCGCAGCGATTGCGACTTCTTCTACGCCGATGAGCTCAGCGCCATGAAGACCGCAGGCCTGCTGACGCGGCTGTCGCTGGCGTGGTCGCGCGACGGCGACAAGAAGTTCTACGTCCAGGACCGCATGCGCGAGGTCGGCCGTGAGGTGTGGACTTGGCTTGCCGATGGCGCCCATCTCTACATCTGCGGCGACGCCAAGCGCATGGCCAAGGACGTCGAGCGTGCGCTGGTCGATATCGTCGCCCAGTTCGGCGCGCGGTCGACGGACGAGGCCGTCAGCTTCGTGGCCGATCTGAAGAAGAAGGGCCGGTTCCAGCTCGACGTCTACTGAGCGGGAACCCTTGCGGATAAAATTCTCGGCCGCGCCGACGGCCGAGAATTTTTTGGTTCCAGACGGACCCCAAACAGGGGGCTTGTCGTTATTTCCTCGGTTGCCTTGCGCCCGGCTGCGAGAACGCTTTTCTCATGGCCGGAACTTCAGGAGACCGGTCATGCGGACGATATCGACGCCCCTGCGACAGATGCCAGAAAACGCACGCGCCTTCAGCGAGCGGGGCACGACGGCGGCGCTGGTTGCATTGTACAGCGCGCTGGCGCTGATCGCTGCGATCACCCTGGGCATGCCGTCGACCCACCCGTTCTGATCACACTTGCCGTCTTGAACGGCGCGACCGTGATCCCGGCCGCGTCGAGCGCGTTGCGGACCTCGCGGGCGATCTCCACGGCACCGGCGGTATCGCCGTGGATACAGACAGTGTCGGTCCGCATCTTCATGATCTTGCCGGTCACCGAAATCACCGCGCCGTCCTGAACCATGCGCACGACGCGATCGGCAATCACCTTCGGGTCATGCAGCACCGCGCCAGGCTTGCTGCGCGACACCAGAAGCCCATCATCGCCATAGGCGCGGTCGGCAAACACCTCATGCGCCATCGACAGATTGGCCTTCTCACCAGCCGTCACCAGCTTGGAGTTGGCGAGCACGACGAAAATCAGGCTGGGATCGACGGCCTTGATCGCGCTCGCGATCGCGTTCGCCGTCATGTCGTCCTCACAGGCAACGTTGGACAGCGCACCATGCGCCTTCACATGCGTGACCTTGTGGCCGGCCGCGGTGGCGATCGCCTGCAGCGCGCCGATCTGGTAGGCGACGAGGTTCTCGATCTCGGACGATTTCATTCCCGGAACGGGCCTGCGGCCGAAGCCGTGCAGGTCGCGGTAGCCCGGATGCGCGCCGATGCTGACGCCCTTGGCTTTGGCCATCTCGACGGTCCTGCGCATGATGTCCGCGTCGCCGGCGTGGAAGCCGCAGGCGACGTTGACTGATGTCGCGAGCTCGATCATCGCGGCGTCATTGCCCATTTCCCACGGGCCGAAACTTTCTCCGAGGTCGCAGTTGAGATCGACGGTGCTGGTCATGTGATGGTCCGCGCGTTGATGGGTCCGAAGCAGGTTGGATGCGGTCAGGTTAATCCGGCGTCGCTCCGAGCCAAGTGGTGACGTCGGTTGCGCTCACGGCATGTCCCGCCACATTGGCCGTGAACAGCGCATCGATGTCGAACTCATTGCTGACGATCTCGCTGACTCGGCCTGGCAGGCTTTGCAGCAAATCCTTGTACCTGCGCAGCTCGGCCTGCGCCTCCGCCATTGTCACCGCCTTGAAGCGGAATGGCGTGCCGGCTTGCGTCTGCGCCAGCCGGCCGAAATCGGCCGTGATCACCGTGGCGATCTTCGGGTAGCCGCCGCTGGTGCCGCGGTCCGACATCAGCACGATCGGCGAACCGTTGCCGGGGACCTGGATGCTGCCGTCGACAGTGCCATCCGAGACGATGTTATGGCCGTGCAGATGACGAAGCGGCGGGCCTTCGAGGCGATAGCCCATGCGGTCGCTGGTGGCGGAGACCATCCAGTCGCTGCCGAGGAACAACGCTTTCATCTCTTCGCTGAACTCGTCGTCCTGCGGTCCCATGACGACGCGGATCGCACCGCCCGGCTTCGGCAGCTCGTTCCGCATGTCCGGCGCACCGCTGGCCGCTGCCACCTCGAACACGTCCCCGGCCTGCAGCGGGCGCGGGTAGGGGCTGCCAAGTCCGGCGCGGGCATTGACCGAGAGGCTGTTGAACATCGGCTCGCCGGCAATGCCGCCTTCAATGGCGAGATAGCTGAACGAGCCGCCCCGGGCAAAGCCGAGCGTCAGTTTTTCGCCCTCGGCCAGAGTGACCGACGTGTTGATGTCGACCTGCCGCTTAGCGACGTCGGCGGGCCGCGGTGCGCCAGACAACGCCACGCGAACCGCGCCGCCCTTGGCAACGAACGTCGCGCCGAACGGGCCGATCTCGATCGCAGCCGCCATCAACCCATTGCCGACCAGGCTATTCGCAGCCGCCAGCGACAGCTTGTCCATCGCACCCGACGGCGTCAGCCCATAGCGCTGCGCGCCGAACCGCCCGCCATCCTGAACCGAGCTGGCCGGACCGATGCTGGAAACGACGAGCGTTGTCATGCGGCGATCCGCTCGGCGATCAGCTCGCCGCCTTCGGCGGCGCGCTCCTGCTCGGCGAAGGTCTTCACGTCCACCGCAGTGAAGCTGACCTCGTCGCCCGGTTCGAGCAGAAAGGTCGGCGCGCGGTGCAGCTGAAACGTCCGCATCGCGGTGCGGCCGAGCAGGTGCCAGCCGCAGGGACCGGCAAGGCATTGGATGCCGGTCTGGATGCCGCCGATCGCGACGATGCCGGACGGCGTCAGCAGCCGCGGATTCTGCCGGCGCGACATCTGCAGCGAGGGATCCAGTCCCGACAGATAGGACCAGCCGGGCGTGAAGCCGATCATCGCGACGCGGTAGGTCGCGGCGATGTGGCGGGCGACGACCTCATCCGGCGTGAGAGCGAGCGCCTTGGCGACGTCCTCGAGATCGATGCCATGCTCTCCGCCATAGCAGACCGGGACCCGCCAGCGCCTGACCTCGCCGTCCGGCGCGAGCGTGCCAGCCGACAGCGCCAGCAGCCGCATGACGAGCGCATCGTGGTCGATCACGCTGGGATCATAGTGCACCAGCAGCGAGCGATAGGTCGGCACCGTCTCGGTGATGCCGCCGAGCGCAGCCGCCGCCAGCGCATGATCGAGCGCCAGGACGCGGCGATTGGCGGTCTCGTCGATGGTCCGGCTGAACTCGACGGTCACAGCGCTGTCGCCGCTGGGCAGGATGCGAGGAGATGGAAAAGGATCGGCCATGAGATCGGAGACGTTCTCGGGTGATGCTCCTGATCTAATCGTTTTTGGCCGCCGGTGGAATTGGGTCAGAGGCAAAATCTCTCGGAAATTCAATAAATTAATCGGATGTCTTGCGATAAGAAGAGGTTATCGGGCGCGCGCAACCCCGCATGCGTCCCGCGCACCCTGCGAGCCCTTGACGCGGCCTTCGTCGCTCGCAAGATGCGCCTGCTTTTCCGCCAGCCCTTTTGGAGCACCAGTCTCACGATGTCCCTGACACCCGAAGCCATCGCAACCCTGTCCCAGGTCACCACCGCGACCATCACCACGGTCCTGCTGAAGAAGGGGTTGCGCAATGTCTGGCTGCGCGGCGCGAAACCGCTGCGGCCGGGACAGAAGCGGCTGGTCGGTCCCGCCTTTACGCTCCGCTTCGTGCCGGCACGTGAAGATCTGGCGACGCCGGAATCCTGGTCGTCGCCGATCTCGACGCGCACCGCCATCGAGGCCATGCCTGAAGGCTGCATCGCCGTGGTCGATGCGATGGGCGTCAAGGACGCCGGCATCTTCGGCGACATTCTCTGCGCCCGCATGATGAAGCGCGGCGTCGCGGCGCTGATCACCGACGGCGTCGTGCGTGACCTCGAAGGCGTGCTCGGCACCGGCCTGCCGGTGTGGTGCGACGGCTACGCCGCGCCGCCGTCGGTCGCAGGGCTCACCTTCGTCGGCTGGGGCGAGGCGATCGGCTGCGGCGGCGTCGCCGTATTCCCGAACGACGTGGTCGTGGCCGACCAGGACGGCGCGGTGCTGATCCCGCAGGCCATGCTCGACCACGTGCTCGCCGAAGGTCCGGAGCAGGAGCGCATGGAAGCCTGGATCGTCGACGAGGTGAACAAGGGCGCGGTGCTGCCGGGCCTCTATCCCATGAACGCCGAGACCAAGGCGCGCTACGCCGCGTCGAAGAAGTAGCTCGCAGCCGGCACGACGACCAGACTTTCCAGATTCAAGAAAGGCAGACCAATGGTGGATGTTTATCTCGCGGGCTCGCGCCCGACACGCCGCGCGGCGGCCGAAAGCTTCACGGGCACGGTGTGGCAGGATCCGATCATCACGCCGCAGGCGCCGGCCCGTGTCGCCTCGGCGCGCGTGGCGTTCGAGCCGGGCGCGCGCACGGCGTGGCACACCCATCCGCTCGGCCAGACGCTCTACGTCATTCAGGGCGTCGGCCGGGTGCAGGCCAAGGGCGGGCCGGTGCGCGAGATCAAGGCCGGCGACGTCGTCTGGATTCCGCCGGGCGAGAAGCACTGGCATGGCGCCGCGCCGACCACCGGGATGGTCCACGTCGCGATGCATGAATCGCTGAACGGCGAGCACGTGACGTGGATGGAGCACGTCACCGACGAGGACTACGCGACGCCTGTCGGCTGATACCTGACTAAGAAGACGTTGAGCGCGCGGTCGCAAGGCCGCGCGCTTTTGTTTTGCAGGCGCAGCGCTCAGTTCACCCGCGTCCAGGTCTGGCCGCCGCAGAACATGCCGCCGAATGCGCAGCCCTGGACTTTCAAATTGTCGGCCCCCTTCAGCGCAATGGTCGAATCGTAGGTGCTGCCGCTGTTGGGATCGAAGATGCGGCCGCTCCACTTCTTCTCCTGGGCCTTCTCGCTCGGGCGCATGTCGATCAGGATCTGCTCGCCATTCTGGCTGGTCTTGGCGTCGACGGCGTAGCCGCAGAGATTGGTGCCGCATGGCTCGATGCGGATCTTGCCTTCCTTCTCCTCGGTCAGCCAGATGCCGACCGGCGAGTTCGGATCGCGGGGCGCGACGGCAGCCGTCGGAGGCGCTGCCGCGGTCGCAAGAGTGGCTGGCGTCTGCGCCGCGCGCGGCGGTGGGGGCTGCACGGCGAGAGAAGCGGCAGCCGGGGCAAGCGGAGCTGCAGCAACGGGAGCCGTGGCGGTCGTCGCTGCGGTGACCGGAGGCGCCGCCGGAGCAGCTGGCGCCGCCACCGGGGCGGCCGAAGCTGCCGGAGCGGGAGGCTGCACGGGGGCGGGAGGTGCGGCGGCCTGCACCGGCGCAGCCGGCACACTGGCGGGTGCGTCCGCAGTCGCAGCAGGGGCAGGGGTGGCGGTCGGAGCGGCCGGTGCTGGTGCGGCAGGAGCCGGCGTCACCGCGGCCTCGGCGGGCGCGGCAGCCGGCTGGTCCGTTGCCGATGGCGGCTTGCGCTGACCGTCCTGCTCGCGCTTGGCCTTCTTGGACTTCTTCTGGTCGGTGTTGTCGTAGACGCCGGGGATCTGCACGGTGCCGCGGTCGGGATCGATGCGGATGGTCTTGCCGCCATACTCGATGACGTATTGCGCCTGGGCGGCACTGCTTGCCAGCACCAAAGCCGCAACGGCCAACAGCCTCTTCATCAGGTTCTCCGCGATTCCGGTTGCTGATGTGAGCGAGCTCACGCGATGGTAAGTCGGCGGTGCGGCGACCTCGGTTCAATGCGGAACCTGCTCAGAAATCGAGCGGCGCATTGTCGACCACCTCCTTCATCACGAAGAAGGTGCGCGTCTGCCGCACGCCGGGCAGCGAGATCAGCTGGTCGCCGTGCATGCGGTTGAAGTCCTGCATGTCGCGGACGCGGATCTTGAGAAAGAAGTCGAAATCGCCGGCGACCAGATGGCAATCGAGCACGAATTTCAGCTTGCGGATCGCGGCCTCGAAGGTGCGGAAGCTCTCCGGTGTCGAGCGGTCGAGCACGACGCCGACCAGCACCAGCGCGCTGCGCTCGACCTTCTCCGGCGCGATCTGGGCGCGCACGCTTCTGATGTAGCCGTCCTCGAACAGGCGCTGGGTGCGGCGATGGCAGGTGGCCGGACTGACATGGACGGCGGCCGCGAGCTCGGCATTGCTCATCCGGCCGTCCTTCTGCAGCAGCTGCAGGATGCGGCGGTCGACGCGATCCAGATCGGTGTCGGAAGGTTCTTTCATCAAATCTGCCAGATGTGAGAGAAAATACCGCAAGTGAAGCTCAGGGCCGACGTAAGCACGAAAATCTGGGTCAATAAAGAGAGCACCTTTCTCGGCCTTTTTCGTATGTTTCGGCCGACCCACTTCATTTCAACCACGGAGAGACCCCGTGCTTCGGCTCGACAAATTCAAAAAGTATCCGCTGACCTTCGGCACCACCCCGATCGAGCATCTGCCGCGGCTCACCGCAGCCCTCGGTGGCAAGGTGCAGATCTACGCCAAGCGCGACGACTGCAATTCCGGCCTCGCGATGGGCGGCAACAAGCTGCGCAAGCTCGAATACATCGTCCCCGACGCGATCGAGTCCAATGCCGACACGCTGGTCTCGATCGGTGGCGTGCAGTCCAACCACACCCGCATGGTGGCGGCGACCGCCGCCAAGATCGGCATGAAGTGCGTGGTCGTGCAGGAAAGCTGGGTGCCGCACGAGGACGCCGTCTATGACCGCGTCGGCAACATCCTGATGACGCGCCTGATGGGCGCCGACAGCCGCATCGTCGAGGACGGCTTCGACATCGGCATCCGCAAGAGCTGGGAGAATGCGATCCAGTCGGTCAAGGATGCCGGCGGCAAGCCCTACGGCATTCCGGCCGGCGCCTCCGTGCACAAGTTCGGCGGTCTCGGCTATGTCGGCTTCGCCGAGGAGGTGAGGGCGCAGGAAGCCGAGATGGGCATCAAGTTCGACTACATCATCGTCTGCGTCGTCACCGGCTCGACCCAGGCCGGCATGATCGTCGGCTTCGCCGCCGACGGCCGCGCCGACCGCGTCATCGGCATCGACGCCTCCGGCACGCCGGAGCAGACCCGCACCCAGGTTCGGCAGATCGTCGACAACACCGCAGAGCTCGTCGAGCTCGGCCGCAAGGTGCGCGACGACGAGATCGTCATCATCAACGACTACGCCTATCCGGCCTACGGCGTGCCGAGCGCCGAGACCAACGAGGCCATTCGCCTCGCCGCCCGCACCGAGGCGATGATCACCGACCCGGTCTATGAAGGCAAGTCGATGCAGGGCATGATCGACCTGGTCAAGAAGGGCTACTTCCCGGAAGGCTCGAAGGTGCTCTACGCCCATCTCGGCGGTGCGCCCGCGATCAACGGCTACAGCTACACGTATCGCAACGGGTGAGATTCTTCGGCGAGGATTCCTGTCCGGCGGGTATTGCCGGACGCTCCAGCTGCGCATGATTGTTCTCCAGTGTCATCGCCCGGCTTGACCGGGCGATCCAGTATTCCGAGAACCTTGCCGTCGATCGAGAAGCCGCGGCGTACTGGATCGCCCGCCTGCGCGGGCGATGACGGCGGAAGACTGGGCAACGGCCTCGTGTCCTAACTACGAGTCATGACATCGCGTTCTCGCGACGCATGGCGTCCGAGTGATCCATCAGTCGAACCCTCTCAATCAGAAGAGGGCGCAGGGAATGCCGGGTGAGGGCCTCACCCATGGCCCGCCTGCGCAAAAAAATGCAGGCGGCAGGTACCACAGGTGCTGCCGATCAACCGGCATTCCCTGCGCGACGGTCTTAACGCTTATACGCAGTCTCCCTGGTGCACCGGGCTTGTTGGCCACCATCTCCACGCGAAGCGAAGCTTCGTCGTGAATTGACACCAGCATCGGGGTGTCAGGACCCTGCGACTTCACGTCCACAAGCTGCCGTTCGTCCGCGTGCAAGCACGCTTTCGGCATCTCGCGGCCATCGCCTCCCCACCTCGCGTGTCGTGACGATCGCGCGCAACGCCCCTCTTCGATGAGGCGGGATGGCGGCAGTCAACCATGAATTTCGGTAAAACGAAACAAGAATATTTTTCAGGCGAGGACTGGACAAGGGTCTTCGCATTGAGATCGCTGGCAAACATTGCGTTTTGGCGCTGGCCATTTGGGGCATTCTTGCAGGGCAGTCCCATAGACGCGTGAGATGCCTCCGATGTCCCATCAAACGTCGCAGTCGTCCGTCGTAAATCTGCTCCGAGCCGACAACGCACCGTTCATCAGAGTCCGCAAATGTCCCCTAAGGGCGGATAGCCGACATGACCGGGCGGTCAGATCAAGCCGTGAATAGGGGGAGACCGGCTCTGCCATCAGCCAGACGGCCACGGCTGCCCCTGACACCAAGCGGAACACCGCGAAGGCAGACCAACCGCCATCGTCGTGTCTGCGTTGCTCAGTCGGCAGGTCCCGCGAATAAAACGAGATTGCCGTCGGGATCAAGGACGACGAAGTTCTTGGCGCCCCAAGGCTCCTTCTTCAATCCCTGATGGAAGCTCACGCCAGCCGCTTGGAACTCCAAGAAGAGTTGCTTAATCTCCGCTGCGGTGCCGACAGTGATCGAGGCCGACAGAAGGTGTTCGCGCTGGCGAATATCCCCGACGAAGATCGGTTCGCAAACTAGTCGCATGCAAAGCCGGGCACGATCGCGCTTGACCATGCCGTAAAACGGCGGGTCCCCATAAACAAAGTCGACCGCAAACCCGAGCTTGGATGTAAAGAAGTCGCACGACGCCTTGACGTCGGCGACGTAGAGTTGGGCTTCTATGCCACTTAGGATGGCCGGCGTTGTTGCCTGCTTGATTTGAGTGTTCATGGCTAGGGCTCCTGCCTTGAGCGCCTGCCACCCTTCGAAACCCAATTGGCGTGCGACAAGCTCCTGCGCGTCGCCGAGCTTAAATGATGCCCCCAGCACCTGATGATCATCAAGGTGCCGAAAACGAGGCAGCGCAGCTCTAATCTCGGCAGCGACCGGATGATACCCGTCACGATGCCAACGCAGATATTGCTTGGCCTGCTTCTTGAGGTTTTCGAGGTTCGGCATGGGCGCAACTACGGGTTACTAAACGTAGGTGGGCATTGCCCCTTCGGCCTCGGCCGATGCGCCCTACTGCAACTGTGCTATAGTGCTCTGGCCGCCTGCGGATTGTCAACGGTGGGCATGTCTCTTGTCGGCACGAAACGTAAGTCCCGGAACGGAGCCGGTTATTTCCGAAGCTGGATCGGAAATCGGGCGGCGCATTTCTGCTCCGCCCGGGTGTTTCAGACGTCGACTTGTTCCGCCATTGCCAAGGCGTCCACTTCGATGCCCAGATATCTGACGGTGCTTTCGATCTTGGTGTGCCCGAGCAGAAGCTGGACCGCTCTGAGATTTCCCGTGCGCCGATAGATCAGGGTGGCTTTGGTGCGTCGCAGAGAGTGCGTCCCATATAGCCTCGGATCCAGCCCGACGCTGCCGATCCAATCGGATACCAGGCGCGCATATTGGCGGGTAGTAATGCTTTTTTGGGGACCACGGCGGCCTTGCATGGCGGCCTCTCCGCAACGCTGCTCGACAGCTGCATAGGGCCTTGCGGTCTGGTCGATGCTCGACAAGGGCGTTGCCCAGACCACGCTCGAGTTCAAGATCTCACTGCTGCGCGCGATCACGTCGAGTGCACCGGCTTCGATCAATGTCAGCGCGCGATCCACCGTGCTCTGTGTTCCCTTCCAGGCCGGACAGAACGGCGCGGTTTCGGGACGGCAACGCAGGCAAGGGCGATAGCCGGCCCCTTCGGCCGCTGCAACGCTTCGGTAGAAGTGGACGTTCCGCGCCAGCGGCGTGCGCACCCGACAGACCGGCCGGCAGTAGACGCCGGTCGTCTTGACGGCGACGAAGATGATGCCGTCGAGCGCCGGGTCTCGACGGCAGAAGGCTTGGTAGAGGGCAGCAGGATCGCGCATGGCTCACGATGTACCGCGATTGCCGGTGCACCGCGAGCCTGCGCCGATGGGGTCCGAAAATGACCGTCGCGCAGCCTGCCTCAATCAAACCAATTCTTGTAGATCGCCTGGTAGCTGCCGTTCTCGGTCGAGATGTGCAGCCACTGATCGACGAACGCCTTCAGCGCCACGTCGCGCTGCAGCCAGTAGGCTTTCTCCGAGAAGTCGAACGGCTTCTCCGGGTGCACGGCGCACAAGACACCGGGATGCAGCTTCTGCTGATAGCGCGTCTCGGAGGCGTCGGTCATCATCAGGTCGGCATCGCCCTTGGCAATCTCGTCGAAGATGGTGACGTTGTCGGTGTGGACGCGGATGTCGGCGGCCTTGATGTTGGCGCGGGCGAAGCGCTCGTTGGTGCCGCCGGGATTGACGACGACGCGGGTGCCTGGTTTGTCGATGTCGGACAGCGTCTGGTACTTCGCAGTGTCGGTGCAGCGGGCGATCGGAGTCTTGCCCTCGCGCATGATCGGCGTCGAGAAGAAGCCCTTCTTCTGGCGGTCGAGCGTGATCGACACGCCGCCCATGGCGACGTCGAATTTGTCGGCCTCGAAATCCTTCATCAGCTGCGGCCAGCTGGTCGGCACGAACTCGACCTTGACGCCCATCGCCTTGCCGAGCGACTCGGCCATGTCGACGTCGAAGCCGGAAAACTTGGCGGTGGCCTTGTCGAGATAGGTGAAGGGCTTGTAGTCGCCGGTCATGCCGACCCGAAGGCTGCCGCGCTGCACGATCTCGTCGAGGCGCGAGGCCGGCTCGGCGGCTGCGGGCACAGCAAGGCTGCAGACGAGAGCGAGCCCGGTCAGGACGGACAGCGGACGATCGAAGAACCCCATAGCGCATCACCCCCAGCTTGAGTTGGTTGGTCCCTTCTTATACGAGGCGGTGTCGCGGGACGAGAGGTAGCGGGGAGGGTCAAAGCTTGAGCATCTCGATGGTCGAGGCCTCGGTCGACGTTTTCGTGCCGTATCTCGGCAACCTCTCGGCACTGCTCGATAAGGCGGCGGCGTTTGCCGGAGATCGCCAGATCGACCCGGCCAGCCTGCTGCAGGCGCGGCTCGCGCCGGACATGTTCAACCTGATCCGGCAGGTCTGCGAGGCCAACCGCCACGCCGCCATCGCCTGCGCGCTGCTGGCAGGGCGCACGCCGCCTGTAGTTGCGGAAAGCGACACGGATATCGCGGGATTGAAGGCGAGGATCGCTGCGACCATCGACGTCGTGCAGAGCATGCCGCGCGAGGTGATCGAGGCGAGTGGCGACCGCGAGGTCGTTTTCACCTTCCGCAGCGGCGCGACGCGCGCGTTCCATGGCCGCTCAATGCTGCTGACGTTCAGCCTGCCGCAGTTCTTTTTCCATGTGACGACAGCCTATGACATCCTGCGTCACGCAGGCGTGCCGCTGGCGAAGCCTGACTATCTCAGGCTACCGCGATAGAGTGCGACTGTCGCCTGAGCTGGGTCTTCCGGGACCGCTCAAACGAACGGCGTCGCCGGGCCCTTGCCGGTCATCTCGTTCTTCAGGGCCTCGAAGCGCTCCACGGCTTCGCGGGCACGGGCATCGACCAGCTTGACGGCGGCTTCGGCGGTCATTGGACCGGTGCTGACGGCGATCGAGGTCGGCCCGACCGTCTCGTCGACGTAATAGCCATCGTCGCCGCGGCGCGCGGTCCAGCGGAAGCGGATCGCCGAAATGGGACCGGGGCCGACCTTGGTGTAGCCTTCGGCCTGATCGAACGCCACGACTGTTCCGCCGGCCTTCTTCGGCGCAGCCACCTTGTCGGCCGGCTTGGCCGCTTCGGGCTGATCCAGAATGCTCGCTATCGTTGCGAGCGCGTGCTCCGTCGCAACACTCATGACGACCCCTGTTCCCTACTGGCGCGCGTAAACGCCGGCGCCAATAGTCACAGTTGTAGCGGGATTTGGGCCAGATGCAAGAATGCGTTGAAATTGGGGCAGCGGAAGCGGTGGACGAATCGATGAGCTCGCCAGCGCCGGCAGCGGGGGCGCCCGCCAGCGTGCCAATGCAGTTTCCCTACAGCACGTCCTGATTGATCACGTTCTGCCGGATCGGATCGCCGTCGAGCACGCTGAGAATGTTGCGCGCGGTCTGCTCGCTCATGCGGTCGACCGCCTCGCGGGTGACGCCGGCGACATGCGGGGCCATGATCACGTTCGGCAGCGCATGCAGCGCGTGGCCGACCGGGGGCGGCTCCTGCTCGAACACGTCGAGGCCGGCGCCGGCCAGCCGGCCGGACACCAGCGCATCGTGCAGCGCGGCCTCGTCGATCAGGCCGCCGCGTGCGGTGTTGATCAGATAGGATGAAGGCTTCATCAGCCTGAGGCGTGCGGCATTGAACAGGCCGATGGTCTCCGGCGTCTTGGGACAGTGGATGCTGACGAAGTCGGCGCGCGGCAGCGCGGCGTCGAGGTTGGCGACCGGCTCGCAGCCGGCGGCGGTGATGTCGGCGGCGGGCTTGTAGGGATCGTAGACCAGCACCTGCATCTCCATGGCCAGGCAGCGCTTGGCGGTGCGGGTTCCGATGCGGCCGAAGCCGATGATCAGCACGGTCTTGCCGTAGAGGTCGAACGGCAGCACGCCGAGCCGCGAGCTCCAGGTGCCGTCCCTGACCATCGCATGCATCTCGTTGGCGCGCTTGGCCAGCGTCAGCATCATGAACAGGGCCTGCTCGGCGACCGACGGCGAGTTCGCGGTTCCCGCGACCATCAGCGGCACCTTGTGGCGGCTCAGCGCCGGCACGTCGACCGCATCGAAGCCGACGCCGATCCGGGTCACGACCTTCATGTCGCCGGCGGCGACGAGCTCCGGCTCGCCGAAGCGGGTGGCGCCGAGGGCCACGCCGTGCACGGGTGCATGAGAGGTCAGCAGCGCGGAGAAATCGGCCGCCGAGATCATGTTCGGGAATTCGATCATCTCGACGTCGTCGCGCGCCGCGAGCAGCGCGCGTCCCTTGGCCGAGAAGGATTCAGTGACGAGGATCTTGTTCTTGTTGCTTGCCGTCCGAGTGCTCATGTCCTGCCCTTGAAACTTCCTGGTGCTCGTCAGATCACGAGCCCGGTCGCTTCGTTTAGCAGGTGCATGTTGTTGAGGTCCATTGCCATGCGCAGGGGGCTGCCATCCCGCGCGCCGGCATTGGGGCTGACCCGCCCGCAGACCGGCGTCTCGTTCAGGGCGAAGTAGACCAGCGTCTCCATGCCCATCGGCTCGGTGACGTCGAGCAACGCCTCGAACGGCTCGATTCCAGGCTCCGCATGTGGCCTGGTTTCGGTGATGTGCTCCGGCCTGATGCCGAGCAGCAGCGGCTCATTCCGCGACACGGATTGATAGCGCGCGGCGCGCGCCGGCGGCAGCGGAAAGGCGATGCGGTCCGTGAGGCGAATGTGAAGCCGGCCTTCGGCCTCTTCGAGCCGGCACGGCACGAAGTTCATCGCGGGCGAGCCGATGAAGCCGGCGACGAACCGCGTCGCCGGATTGTGATACAGCTCGTTCGGCGTGCCGATCTGCTCGATGCGGCCCTTGTTCATGACCACGACCCGATCGGCCAGGGTCATGGCTTCGACCTGGTCGTGGGTGACGTAGACCGTGGTGGTGCGGACCTTCTGGTGCACCTTCTTGATCTCGATGCGCATCTGCACGCGCAGCTTGGCGTCGAGGTTGGACAGCGGTTCGTCGAACAGGAACACTTTTGGATTGCGCACGATCGCGCGGCCCATCGCGACGCGCTGGCGCTGGCCGCCGGAGAGCTGCTTCGGCTTGCGATCGACGAGGTCGGCGATGTCGAGCATGCGCGCGGCCTCCGCCACGCGGCTCTTGATCTCGGCCTTCGGATAATGCTTGAGGCGCAGCCCGAACGACATGTTCTCCGCCACGGTCATGTGTGGGTAGAGCGCGTAGTTCTGGAACACCATCGCGATGTCGCGATCCTTGGGCGGGACGTCGTTGACGACGTCGCCGCCGATCGTGATGTCACCGTCCGAGATGTCCTCCAGGCCTGCGATCATCCGCAGGGTCGTCGACTTGCCGCAGCCGGACGGGCCGACCAGCACGACAAACTCATGATCGGCGATGTCCAAGTCGATGCCCCTGACGGCCTCGACGTCGTCGTAGCGCTTCACGATCTTCCGCAAGCTCACTTCAGCCATGTGTGATCAACCCTCGTCAGCCCTTGGTCGCGCCGGCCGTGAGCCCGGCAATGTAGTAGTCCATCAGGAATGCGTAGATGATCAGCGGCGGCGCCGCGCCGAGCAGCGCGCCGGTCATGATCTGCCCCCAATTGAAGACGTCGCCCTTGATCAGGGTGGTGACGATGCCGACCGGCAGCACCAATTGGTCGGCCGAGGTCGTGAACACCAGCGGATACAGGAACTGCGCCCAGGAGACCGTGAAGGCGAAGATGGTCGCCGCGATCAGGCCGGGCAGGGCGACCGGAATGAAGATCCGCGTCAAGGTCTGCAGCCACGAGGCGCCGTCGATGATGGCCGCCTCGTCGAGCTCCTTCGGGATCGAGGCGAAATAGCCGATCATGATCCAGGTGCAGAACGGCACCGTGAGGGTCGGATAGATGAACAGCAGCACGTACCAGCGATTGATGAGCTGGATGCCGGTGACGTCGCCGATCAGCGCGAACATCTTGAACAGCGGGATGAACAGCAGACTGTCCGGAATGAGGTAGGTCAGGAACACGCCGGTCGCGAGCGTCGCCGAGCCCCAGAACTTCATGCGCGACAGCGCAAACGCCGCGGGGATGCTGATCAGCATGGTGATGATCACGACGATGATCGAGACCATGGCCGAGTTGAAGAAGAAGCGCAGGAACTGGTTCGATTTCAACAGTCCGACATAGTTCTCCAGGGTCGGATGGAATACCCACCACGGGTTGGTCGCGGCCGATATCTCCGCGCTGCCCTTCAGCGAAGTGATCAGCATGTAGAACGGCGGCACCAGCGAGAAGATCGCGAACAAGGTCAGGAAGAAATACGACCAGCGCAGCGCCCAGGCGCGGTCGCGGCTCATCGAGCCGTATTTCACATTGCGGGTCGGGCCGGCCTTGTCGACGGTGAGGGTGCTCATCAGGATTCGTTCCCCCGCTTGTTGACGTCGCGCAGGATGAAGATCGCGGCGACCGCCAGGATCGGCACCATGAACAACGAGACGCTGGCGCCGAGCGGAATGTCGCTGCCCTCGATGCCGACGCGGAACGCCCAGGTCGCGAAGATGTGCGTCTTGTCGAGCGGGCCGCCGGCGGTGAGGATGCGGACGATGTCGAAGTTCGCGAACGTCACGATCAGCGAGAACAGCGTCGTGATCGCGATGATGTTGCGCATCATCGGCAGCGTCACGTACCAGATCCGCTGCCACCAATTGGCGCCGTCGATGGCGGCCGCCTCGTAGAGCTGCTCGGGCACCGATTTCAGCGACGCCAGATACATGATCATGAAGAACGGCGCGCCGTACCAGACGTTGACCAGGATCACCGAGAACCGCGCCCAGGCGGCGTCGCCCGTCCACGGGATCGGGCCGATGCCGAAGGAGGCGAGCGTGTAGTTGAAGGCGCTGTAGGACGGGTCGAACAGCCACAGCCAGGCCAGGGTGCTCATCGCCGGCGGGATCACCCAGGGCACCAGCAGCATGCCGCGCCATTTGCGCTGGCCCTTGGCCGGGATGTTGTGGACGAAATGCGCGACGATGAAGCCGATCAGCGCCTTGAAGACGACGGCCGTGATCGCAAAGATGCAGGACTGCTTGACGACCAGCCAGAACGTGTCGCGCTTGAACAGGAACTCGAAATTGCCGAAGCCGACGAAGCGCTGCATCGACTTGTTCAGGGTCGCCAGATGCACCGAATAGATGCCGGGATAGACGACCAGGAACAGGATCAGAAGAATCAACGGCAGCGTCATCAGGAAGGCCGTCGTCGACTTGCGCCTCAGGGCTTTGCGAAGACCCTGGCGGCGGGCCGCAGCCCGCGGGCGTGGGACGGCGTTTTCACCGAATGCGGCATCAACCATGTAAGTGGGCTCCTCGTGATGGTCCCGGGCGGCTGCCGGGCCTCACTGGCTGAAGCAGGACACGACGCTGAGGGCAGCGGCCCGCCGCAGGGAGCGGGCCGCCATCTCTTCGAACAAGACCAGCTCAGCTGCGCAGGAAGCCTTCGCACTCGCCCTCTGCCCAGGCGAGGGTCTTTTCCATCGCCTCGCCTTGCGCGTGACGCAGGCACATCTTGGTCATGGTCGCCTGGAAGTAGATCTGCTGCGCGACCTTCGGCGGCGCCGGCGATGCCGCGATCGACAGTGTCTGGTGGTTGTAGGGATTGGGGTAGTGGAAGAGGGTGCCCTTGGGCGGGCCCTGCTCCTGCCAGACCTTGAGCGTGGTCAGCTTCTCGAATGCCGGCAAATCGTAGCCGCCGCTCGCCACCACCATCTTCTCGATCGATGACGGCTTGGACAGGTGCACCAGCAGGCTCTTCGCCGCCTCCTTGTTCTTCGAGAACGACCAGACGCTCCAGAAGTAGGGCAGGAACGGTGCAAAGCGGCCCTTCGGTCCGGCCGGGAAGCCGTGGGTCCAGCATTGCTCGGCGATCTGCGGCGCGTCGCGCTTGGCCACCGCCCAGGCGCTGGGCGGATTCATGATCATGGCGCCCTTGCCGGCGACCAGCCATTTGTTGTTCGAGGCGTCGTCCCATGCGCTGACATCCGGCGGCAGGAAGGCGATCAGGCGCTTGTAGTAGTCGACGGCCTGGCGGACCTCGTCGGTCTTGACGGTGAGGTTGCCCTTGGCGTCGATGAGCTGCGCGCCGAAGGCCTGGAAGAAGGCGCCAGCCGTGTCGACGCTGTCGGTGGTCTCGCCAAGCCCGATGCCGAAGGGGACGCCGGCCTTGTGGCAGGCTTCCGCTGCCTTGAGGAAGGTGTCGGTGGTCCAGTTATCGGCCTTTGGCGGGCCGCCGGCCGGATACATCTCCTGCACGTCGATGCCGGCGTGCTTCTTCATCAGATCGATGCGCGAGCAGGGGCCCTTGATCTGACTGCCGACGCAGGCCGGAACGCCCATCCATTTGCCATCGAGCACGCCGAGATACTTGACGGTGCCGTTGACCTCGCCGTTCTCCTTGATGATCGGCTCCATGATGTCGTTGACCGGCTCGAGCAGGTCGGAGTTGGAGTGACACCACCAGGTCGGCATCTGGAAGATGTCATGTCCGGACTTCGCCTGCGCTTCCGCGGCGATGGTCACGATGTTCTTGTTGCCCTGGCTGGTGATGTAGTCGATCTGGAGGTCGACCTTCTCCTTGGCCGCCCATTCCTTGCACAGCTCGGTCGAGGCATTGTTGGCGTCGGGAACCCAATGGTCCCAGAACCCGATCGAGAGCTTGCCGGCGGCATGGGCGCCGCGCACATAGGGTGCGGCAATCATGACCGCCGAAGTGGCAGCGGTCGCAGCAACGAATTGTCGGCGGTTCAGCTTCCTCCGTGACATGGCGTTCCCTCCCTGGTGAGCCAAGCATTCCATGGGTGCGAATCCGATTTGTTAGTTATTGCGTCGCGTCATGCGCGCATGGATTTCGCTTGGGTGCAATCAGAGCAGAATTGCGAGCGGCTGTCGAGAAAGCAGGTGAGGCGAAACTTAGAACTAATGGCGTGCACACTTCGTCGCAGGTTCCTCGACAGCCGCATCGCAGCGCTCGCCGCTGCAATGCGATGCGATGGGAGCAGCGCGTCTCATGCGGCGCCGAGATCGAAGCAGCCGGGCCACGTTCGATCCACTCGGCTCCGTGCGGCAGATGGACTTGCGCATTGCGGCGACGGTAGAATTGATGGGAATCACAGCCGTCATGACCTGACGTCGCTGCCAATCCGACAGACTGAGTTGCGCGGAGCCAGAACTGATGACGACGCCCCCTTCAGCCGTGCGATGCCGACGTGTCCGGTGCATCGCAACAGGAGCATTGCTGGTCTTGGGCGCCCTCGCGGGCCAGCCGCGTCAGGTTGACGCGCAGGGCCTGTTCAAGGGCGTCGAGCAGGGCGCGCGCGAAGGCAACAGGGCTGCCGGCCCGGTCGGCGGCGTGCTCGGAGGTGCGATCGGCGGCGTCGTCGGGGTCGTCACCGGCGTGACGGGGACGTTCACCGGCAATGCCGGCCAGCCGAGCGCGCAACCCGCGGCGCCGGCAGCCGACACCAAGAAGGCGCAGTCGTCGAAATCGGCGAAGACCAAGCTCGCGAAAGCCGCGCCGATGCTGACGCAGCCGGGCGTGCCGCAACTGACGGCAGAGCAGATCGTCAGCACGAGCGACGCCAATGTCGAGCGCCTGAAGAACGGACTGAACCTGACGGAGGAACAGGCGAAGATCTGGGGACCTTTCGCCAATGCCATGCACGCGCTTGGCCACAACGGCGCAGATCGCCTCAATCTGCGCATCGCGCGGGCGAAGCGCGATCCGCCCGATGACATCATCGAGCAGATGCGCAACGAGGCGCAGTTCCTGGTGGATCGCGCCGCCGACCAGCGCGCGGTCTCCGACGCCGCCGAGCCGCTCTACACCAGCCTGGACGACAAGCAGAAGCAGATCTTCATCGACGAGATGGTCCGCCTCAGCCGCGAACGCGGGCTGGACTAGCGCTGCGCAACCAGGAGTCCCGAGGGTTCGCCGAGAACGGCCGGCCAGGAGATCGTAGGGAACGATCGGAGCACGTTGCCGCGCCGGTATGCTGGTGAGCATGTTTCGGAATATGTACTCGTCAGATCAGCGCCACAATTCCGGCAAGCCGTCTCGTGCTGCGGCTTCAATGCATTTTGACGGGCGTTGCAATTGACCCGCAATGTGTGAATTGTGCCGGTGGGATTTTGCCTGCTGGCGGCCAGCCCAGCCATGATTCGCATTGGGCCAAGCGAGGGCCGGAAGACGTTTCAGCTCGTGTTGTGAGGGATGATTGTTGTCGAGAGTGCGGCGTTGGATTGAAGCTCGGATCAGTGAACGCAAGACCGGAGTCGCGGATCGCCTGGACGCGGACGCGGCACGCATGATTGATGCTCTTCAATCGGAGTTGAGATCCACCAGGGATGACGCCCAGCGGTACAAGCGGATCACCGAAGAGATGGGCGTGATCATGGGCCAGCTACGCGACGAGCGCGATCACCACCGCCTCGAATGCGAGGCCGCGTCCGCGGAGCTTCGCCGGCTGACGCGGCCAAGAGCCGTCGCTTCCAGCATTGGTTCGGCGAGCCGCGCGACCAACGGCCATGCCGGGCCCGCGCTGATGAAATCGCATGCATCCGCGCTGCGGGTGCTGTGCGTCGGCACAGGGCGTGACGGAACGACGTCTCTCACACGAATGATGCAGGACGTGTTCGACACCGAGGGCAACGGCGACGTGGCCGTGCACGAATGGGCGTCGAGCGAGCTGAACGAGCTGTTCTGCCAGCTCAAGGAGACGGGCGATCGCAGCTTCGAGGATCAGATCCGCCAGACGATCCTCAACTGTCCCCATGCCTGCGTGGTCGGCAACGGCTATGCGGCCATTCTGCCGGTCATCGCCGGGCTGCTCGGTGATCAGGTGACCCTGGTGCATCTGCGCCGCCGCGACCGCGCGGCCTGCATCGCGAGTCTGACCGAAAACGCCGAGGTGGCGCCGCAGAACCATTTCTACTACGCCGACTCGCCGGCCGCGCGGCGGAAGCGGCCGACCGCTTTCCATTTCGGGGAGATGTCGCGGGAGCAGTGGGCGGAGCTGTCGCAGGCCGACAGGTTCGGGTGGTACTACGACAAGACCCACGCCCTCATCGAAAGACACAAGAGCCTGTTTCCGAACACGCTCGCGGTCGACACGGAAGATCTCAGTGCCGACAGCGTGCGCGCCGCGCTGGCTCATGCGGCCGGCAGCACCGCGACGCCGCGCGCCTTCCATGTCAACCGCTTCGTCGATCTGCGCCACGTGCCTATCGATCGTCGCAGCTTCGTGCAGCGGCTGCTGGGCCAGCTCGACGTCCAGAAGCTTGCGCACGACGATCTCTATGGGTTGAGGCAGGTCCTCAACGAGATGATCTATCACCTGGCGCATTTCCCCGACACGGCGCCTGGCGCCCTCGATGAGCTGCGCTGGACGCTGCGGGAGATGCACCGCCTTCTCGACAGCCGCATCGGCGACATTCGCGAGCTGATGGAGCGTGTCGGTGCTGTCCCGGAAATGGCAGGTCTCGCCGATGACGAGGAACAGGACACTCCACGCCGGCGCAATGGATCACGCCTGAGCAATTGAGCCGATGAGGCCCGTGGCCCCGCCGGCTCAGCGCAGGCCGCCTTAGAGCATGCCGGCCAGAATGTTGGATGATCTATGCCCCAGGGCGGAGCCGGGCTCGTCCGGTCTGGCTGGCCAGTGTGTTCTGAGAGAAACGATCCTTTGCCCGCTCTTGATTATCCGACCGATGAGGTAAAACGCTTCTTTTCATAGCCTGCCGGTACCGCAGCGGACGATAGCTTCTCTGCTTGCAGGACTGATAGCCGGCGACGCGGGCCATGCCCGTGCGGTCGCTTAGGAAGGGCCTTGCCGGGGGCAGGGCACGCCAGGAACGCAGCCATCGAGGGCGCTCAAGCAAGGATGTTGGCGGAAGGGGTGGGATTCGAACCCACGGTACCCTTGCGGGCACGCCGGTTTTCAAGACCGGTGCCTTAAACCACTCGGCCACCCTTCCATCCGGCGTCGCGCCGGAAACAGCGACAATGCCACGCCATCACGATGCGCGGCATCGTCGCAACGACTGTTTAGGGTGCTAGCTTGTGGCTCGTCAACGGCGCTGCGCGCGGGCGCCGGGCTTATTCGTCACGAATCAAACGGCCTGAACCCAGAGCCGGAGCCCCGCCGACATCGCCAGTCGACAAGGGACTGCTTCAAGGGACTACTTTATCGGGAGCTGGCCCCAACGGACCGTCCCGGCCTCATCTCACCCGAAAGCAAGTGCGATCAGGCCCGAGCACAGAACTGCCGTGCTCACCGCTGCCAGGGCGAGGAAGCCGCCCGAAAGCATGTCTTGATGTTGCATCGACCACCCCCTGCGCTTCATCGTCCGTCCGAACCCCGCTTGGTCGTTCGAAATCGGCCTGCTCGCAAAAGTGGAGCTTCAAGTCTTGCTTGAAGCAGAAGGCTCGGCTGGCGAGCCTGCGAACTCAAGCTCGCGGAACTCAGGCTCGCGAGCGAACACCCTCAAATGCATGAGCAAGGAAGATCCCGGCGCCAACCAAGCCCATCACTGCTGTCATTGCTTCGATCATAGCGAACACACCCTGTTGCGCCCCGCGAGAAGGAAACGACGTGCAACCCCGCACAGTCAAAATGATTCAGGTCCCGGGAAATGAGAACACTCCTAAGTGAGGATTTCACGCAACATATGTGTCTAAAAAGGTGCACTCGCAACAAGGAGACGAAGAGCAGTGCACGCTCGGGCAGCTATCGCCCGGACCAACAACCGCTGGAAAGCTCCGGTTAACCACGGCGGGGCCCACCCCATTTCCGCCGTGTTCGGGTTGCGTTATCCTTGTGCATTGAGTTGCGGGGGACGCGACTCGGGGAAACCGGCACGTGTGAGCCTGATCGTATGGCTCGGCGGCAACCGGCGAAGTGGTATTTGGGGTCTATGGGGATTGGTCAAACAGATCCGGCCGAGAGAGCGGTGCGCAGCGCCGTCGCCGTTCTCGCCTGCCTGATGGTTGCGAACTGCGCCTCGTCGAACAAATTCGCCAGCAAGGTCGACCCGAAATATGGCGTGTCGTCGAGTCCGCGTGTCGTCGGCTTCGGCGAGCCGGTGCCGAAGGGCGGCGGCGTCTATCGAATCGGCAAGCCCTACACCGTCGCCGGGAAGACCTACGTTCCGGAAGAGGACGTGAACTACCGCGCCGAGGGCATGGCCTCCTGGTATGGCGACGACTTTCACGGCCGGCAGACCGCCAATGGCGAGGTGTTCGACATGACCTCGCTGACGGCGGCCCATCCGACCCTGCCTATGCCGAGCTATGCCCGCGTCACCAATCTCGCCAACGGCAAATCGCTGATCGTCCGCATCAATGATCGTGGCCCGTATCACGCCAACCGGCTGATCGACGTCTCCAACAAGGCGGCCGACCTGCTCGAGTTCAAGGGCACCGGCGTCGCGCGTGTCAGGGTCGAATATGTCGGCCGGGCACCGCTCGAAGGCTCCGACGACGTTCAGCTGATGGCCACGCTGCGCACCGGCATTCCGGCGCCGGCGCCGTCTTTGGTTCGCGTCGCCTCAGCCAAGCCGTTCGTGCCTGAAATGGGCGCGGGCCGACCGATTCGCGGCGAGATCCCGATGCCGGAGGGCCGTCCCTATACGCTGGGCAACACCTCCGCCGACATGGCTTCGATCGGTGCGACCTCGGAAATGTCGGCGTCCAGCCGGACGAGGGGACGCAGCCTCGAGAATCCGCGCGCCGTGTCCTATGATCAGGACGGGCGCTATGCAGCCCCCGCCAGCGCGGCCTCACGCGAGGCGTCTGATGGCGCCGATGAAGCCCGCGGCATCATGAGCGGCCGCGGCCTCTATTGAGCTCACCGTACTGTCGCCGCCGCCAAGCACGGCTTGTT
The DNA here is from genome assembly GCF_000344805.1 of Bradyrhizobium oligotrophicum S58. Classification (NCBI taxonomy): domain Bacteria; kingdom Pseudomonadati; phylum Pseudomonadota; class Alphaproteobacteria; order Hyphomicrobiales; family Nitrobacteraceae; genus Bradyrhizobium; species Bradyrhizobium oligotrophicum. The sequence goes on from NC_020453.1 coordinate 4,391,493, forward strand.
CGAGAAGCACGGCTTGTTCGAGCGAACCGCCCCATGCCGGAGCGGTGTTGATTCCTGCGATCAGCAACGCACTACCGGGCAGAGAATGGCACACGCGCCCTGGCCGAGTAGGTCCAGACGCGGGTGGTGCTGCCAATGCCGCCGAGCTCGGCGCCGAGGCCAACGCTGGCTCCGCCCGACGTGCTGATGCCGAGACCGCCGGTGGCGCGGGCCGACCAGCCCTGCAGCAGCGGGGTCGAGGCCAGACCGGTGCCACTGTCGGTGAGCGTACTGGCATCCTGCTTGTTGAAATAGTAATCGCCATACATGCCGACGAACGGCGTCAGCACGATGCCGCTGTCGAACCAGGCCAAGGGGTAGGCGGCCCTCAAGCCACCCGAGGCGCGGCCGCTGGCGAAGTCATTGGTGCCCTGCCGGGTGCCGAGCGAATCGGTATACGCATTCTGGTGCTCCCACAGCGCGTAGACCTTGGCCGAAGGCTCGAGCAGGAAGCCGTAGGCCTTGTACATGCCCGTGAGGCCCGTCGACATCATCCAGCGCTGGCCATTGAAATTGCCCTGCGCAGTCCCGGCCGTGCCATTATAGCCGATGCCGGAATAGGCCACCGTCGCATCGTAGCGGAGTGTCGGCGACATCTTCCAGCCGAGATAGGCGCCCACCGTCCAGCCGTCTCCCTTGAGCTTCCCGTTGATGTCCTGCTCGGTGTAGCTGAAGGTCTCATAGCCGCCGAGCGCGCCAATGAGGAAGTTCGGTGCCGCCTTGTAGGTCACCCCCATCAGCGCGTTGAGCTGCTGGCCGTAGAGCGAGGACTGGCTTGCCTGGGTGACGCCGGCTGTGCTCATCGTGCCCCAACGGTCGATGCCAGTGCCGCGCACGTCGGCCCACAACAGCCATTGCTTGTCCTCATGCCATCTGGGCGCGGCCTTCTTCGGCGCCTGAGGGTCGATCGCCGCGAAGGCATTGTCGATCCGCGACCGACCTCGGCCGGATCTGCCGTCGGTCCCGAGGCTGCCACCGCGATCGGCGCCATAGGCGCTGCTGCCCGACCCGGCCGCTCCGGGGAGGGCCGCGACGTCGTCCTGGTCACGCGGGTCAGCCGAGAAGTTGAAGCGCATGCGGCCATTGCCGGGCGTCAGGAAAGCGCCGCCATCGTTGAAACCATCGGCGATGGCATCGTCGATCGCCCCGGAGATGGCCTGTCCCGAATTCTGCGCCACCATTTTGGTGACGTTGAGTTGAAGGGCGCGCAGCCTGACGCTGTCGAGCGGCACGTTCACCGTCTGCGCCAAGCCGGGCGAGGTGCTGGCCACGAAGCTGGGGCTGCCGCCATAACTTGCCGTGATCGTGTGGCTGCCGACCGCGAGCGCCGATGTCGTGAAGGTCGCAACGCCGCCGCTCAGCGCCGCCGTCCCGATCGACGTGCCGTTGTCGCTGAACGTGACCGTCCCTGTCGGCGTTCCGCCCGCCCCGGTGACCGTTGCCGTAAATGTCACGGCCTGACCGGCCTGACTCGGGTTCTGCGACGATGTCAGCGCCGTCTGCGTCGCCGCCGACAGATAGGCGAAACGGTCGACAGCTGAGGCAGCTGAAGTTTGTCCGCTGTTGGTGACGGTGACATCGACCGTACCGCTACCGGCCGGCGAGATGGCCGTGATGGAGGTCGCTGAATTGACGGTGTAGCTCGCAGCATTGACGGCGCCGAACTTCACGCCTCCCGCGCCAGTGGTGCCGGCGAATCCGGTGCCCGTGATGGTCACCGTTGTGCCGCCCGCCGCAGGCCCCGACGTCGGCGAGATCGAAGTCACAGTGGGCGCGCCGAAATAGGTGAACTGGTCGGCTGCCGAGGTCGCCGAGGTGCCTCCGGCGGTGGTGACCCTGACGTCGACGGTGCCGGTCCCCGCTGGCGAGGTCGCAGTGATCGAGGTCGCCGAGTTGACCGTGAAGCCGGTCGCCGGAGTCGCGCCGAAATTGACCGCCGTTGCTCCTGTGAATCCGGAGCCGGTGATGGTGACCGACGTGCCGCCGATCGCAGGTCCGGAGGTTGGTGCAATCGAGCTGACCGTCGGAGCTGCGGTATAGGTGAATTGATCCGCCGCCGAGGTTGCCGACGTGCCGCCCGCGGTGGTGACGCGGACGTCCACCGTGCCGGTGCCGGCCGGCGATGTCGCGGTGATCGAGGTCGCCGAATTGACCGTGAAGCCGGTCGCAGGCGTGGCGCCGAAATTCACCGCCGTGGCGCCGGTGAAGCCGGTGCCGGTGATGGTCACGGAGGTGCCTCCCGCCAAGGGCCCTGCGGTCGGCGCGATCGACGTCACCGTCGGGACCGGCGAATACGTGAACTGATCGGCGACTGACGTTGCCGAGGTGCCGTTCGGCGTGGTCACGCGAACATCGACCGCGCCGGTCCCCGCCGGTGAGGTGGCCGTGATCGAGGTGGCGGAATTGACGGTGAACCCGGTCGCAGGCGTTGCGCCGAAATTCACTGCAGTCGCCCCGGTGAAGCCGGTGCCGGTGATGGTCACCGAAGTACCGCCGGCGACAGGCCCGGATGTCGGCGAAATCGATGTCACGGTCGGCGGGCCGAGATAGGTGAATTGATCCGAGGCCGAAGTGGCCGAGGTGCCGCCGGAGGTGGTCACCCTGACGTCGACGGTGCCGGTGCCGGCGGGCGATGTCGCCGTGATCGAGGCGGCCGAATTGACCGTGAAGCCGGTCGCCGGCGTGGCACCGAAATTCACCGCGGTCGCTCCGGTGAAGTTCGTGCCGGTGATGGTCACAGAGGTGCCGCCGGCCACCGGCCCCGAGGTCGGCGAGATCGAGGTGACGGTCGGTGCAGGGATGTAGGTGAACTGGTCGGCTGCCGAGGTCGCCGAGGTGCCGCCCGCGGTGGTGACTCTGATGTCGACGGTGCCGGTGCCGGCGGGCGATGTCGCCGTGATCGAGGTGGCCGAATTGACCGTGAAGCCGGTTGCCGGCGTCGCGCCGAAATTGACCGCCGTGGCGCCGGAGAGATTCGTGCCGGTGATGGTCACGGAGGTGCCGCCAGCACCGGGCCCGGACGTCGGCGAGATCGATGTCACCGTCGGCGCGGCGACATAAGTGAACTGGTCGGCCGCCGAGGTGGCGGAGGTGCCGCCGACGGTCGTCACCGTCACGTCGACGGTGCCGGTGCCCGCGGGCGAGGTCGCCGTGATCTGCGTCGCTGAATTGACCGTGAAGCCGGTCGCCGGCGTCGCACCGAAGTTCACCGCAGTGGCGCCGCTCAGGTTCGTGCCGGTGATGACCACCGTCGTGCCGCCAGTCTGCGGACCCGCCGTCGGCGAGATCGATGTCACCGTTGGCGTCCCAATATAGCTGAACTGGTCGGCCGCAGAGGTGGCCGAGGTGCCGCCCGCAGTGGTGACCCTGACATCGACCGTCCCCGTGCCGGCCGGGGAGGTCGCCGTGATGGAGGTCGCCGAATTAACGGTGAACCCGGTCGCAGGCGTGGCGCCGAAATTCACGGCGGTCGCACCGGTGAAGTTCGTGCCGGTGATGGTGACCGTGGTGCCGCCGGCCACCGGCCCCGAGGTCGGCGAGATCGAGGTGACGGTCGGTGCAGGGATGTAGGTGAACTGGTCGGCAGCCGAGGTGGCCGAGGTGCCACCGGCGGTCGTGACGCGGACGTCGGGGGTGCCCGTTCCCGCTGGCGAAGTCGCGGTGATCTGTGTGGCCGAGTCGACCGTGAAGCCGGTCGCCGGCGTCGCGCCGAAATTCACCGCGGTCGCCCCGCTGAAGTTGGTGCCGGTGATGGTCACCGTGGTGCCGCCACCTCCTGGTCCCGATGTCGGCGAGATCGATGTCACCGTCGGTGCGGCCACGTAAGTGAATTGATCAGCTGCACTGGTTGCCGACGTTCCGCCGACCGTCGTCACGGTCACGTCGACCGTTCCTGTCCCGGCCGGCGAGGTTGCCGTGATCTGGGTGGCCGAGTTGACCGTGAAGCCGGTGGCAGGGGTGGCGCCGAAAGTCACCGCGGTGGCGCCGCTGAAGCCGGTGCCGGTGATGGTCACCGTGGTGCCGCCGGTGGTCGGGCCGGCCGTTGGCGAGATCGAGGTCACGGTCGGCGCGGCGACATAGGTAAATTGATCCGACGCCGAAGTGGCCGAGGTGCCGCCTATCGGAATCGTCACCTGGACATCGACCGTGCCGGTCCCAGCGGGTGAGGTCGCGGTGATCGACGTCGCCGAATTGACCGTGAAGCCGGTGGCAGGCGTAGCGCCGAAATTGACCGCGGTGGCGCCGGTGAAGTTCGTGCCGGTGATGGTCACCGTCGTGCCGCCGGCGACGGGACCCGTTGTCGGCGAGATCGAGGTGACTGTGGGGGCGGGGATGTAGGTGAACTGATCCGACGCCGAAGTGGCCGAGGTGCCGCCTATCGGAATCGTCACCCGGACATCGACCGTGCCGGTTCCAGCGGGCGAGGTCGCGGTGATCTGTGTGGCCGAGTTGACCGTGAAGCCGGTTGCAGGCGTAGCGCCGAAGTTGACCGCGGTCGCCCCGCTGAAGCCGGTGCCGGTGATCGTCACCGTGGTGCCGCCAGCACCCGGACCTGTCGTCGGCGAGATCGAGGTCACTGTCGGTGCAGCCACATAGGTGAATTGATCAGCGGCACTTGTGGCCGATGTTCCGCCCACAGTGGTGACGGTCACATCGACGGTGCCGGTCCCGGCCGGCGACGTCGCGGTGATCTGGGTGGCCGAGTTGACCGTGAAGCCGGTCGCAGACGTGGCGCCGAAATTGACCGCGGTCGCGCCGCTGAAGCCGGTGCCGGTAATGACGACAGATGTACCGCCGGAGCCGGCTCCCGACGTCGGTGCGATCGAGGATACCGTGGGCGCGGCCACATAGGTGTATTGATTCGCCGCCGCCACCTGGGATGTGGCGCCATTGGTGACCGTCACATTGACGGTGCCCGCCGACCCGGCCGGCGCGACCGCCGTGATCTGGGTGTTGGAGTTGACCACGTAGCTGGTCGCATTGTTCGAACCGAACTTCACGCCGCCGGCGCCCGTGGTCCCCGTGAATCCAGTGCCGGTGATGACGACCGAGTTGGTACCCGCGGTCGGGCCGGAATTCGGTGACAATGCAGTGACGGAGATGCTGGGAGTGACGTTCGTGAGCGAGATGGTCAGGCCACTATCGGTGGTGCCGAAGACGCCAGTGCCGACATCGGTCGTCGACGAATAGTTCAGAATGATCGTGTCGGACGTCGTCGGCGGCGCCGTCGTCATCGTCAGATTATAGGTGACGTAGTAGGCATTGCCGTTATTGGGATCGATCGTCTCGATCGGCGTGATCGTGTAGACGCCCCCATTCGAACCAGCGATCGATGCGGATGTGTCGGATCCGGCCCCCGTAATCGGAAAACCAGTATTGGTGTCGACTCCGCACGCATTGTACAGGCCGCTGTTGGCGATTCGATTGTATTGTGTGCCCGTTTTCGGCACGAGCGTCGCGCCGGGACCGGTGGCGCCATTGACGCTGAATGTGATCTGCGAGTTCAGCGCAATGCTCGTCGAAACCGTCAATGCGGACACTGCCGTGCAATTGGCAGCCCAGGCGTCACTTGCAGCAATGGATACGAGGCCCACGATTGCCGAGAGAACGGCGTAGCGCCGCGCGCCGGCTTTGCCGGGCCGGGAGGAAGAGGTTGCCGCACGGGAGGACGGGCGTGCCGGCGGTCTGTCCAGCGAGCAGCCGAAAGCGTCGGCGAATACGTCCCACATGGCACGCACCAGCATCCAGGTCCCGGCAACGCGATTCACGACGCCATCTCGCCGCAGAACCGTCGCGGTTATCGCATTCAGGTGCCCACGGCGCGACCACGCATGCGTCACGGCAGCTGCGAGACAGATCAACCGCATTGCCTGCGAAGCGACCGCGCTCAGCGCCGGAAGGCAACCTTGTCCGGTCCTGGTCGTGAAATTCACTACGCCCCCCCTCGCGGCGCGTCCTCAACGGGACGATGCCACTACAAAATCTTTGATCAAAAAATTCGACTGGTATCGCGGGTATCAGATCATTTGCGTGCATTAGGACGTGACCGCACGCTGCGAGCAAGCAGGCAGACGCTTGTTTCCGGCGAAACCCAGTCGGCACCGGCGTTTTTCGACTATCAGTTGCAGCTCGGCAACAGAGCATTGTGTAGTGGAAACACACGAGCGCCGCGCGGACGAGCGTGTAGACTCCCGCGGCAGCGAGATCGGCTTGACTGATCCCTGCCAGCCGGATAACAATCATTGAGCGAACGAGAAATTTCATACAACTTATTGCTCTCATCCCGTCCGCGCTGATATTGCGCCCTCAAGAATCGCAAAGCATTCGATCGGGGGCAGGGGAAACGCATGCCAGTCCAACCCTTTCTTGGGCAGATCATGCCCTTTGCAGGCTCGTTCGCCCCTCGTGGCTGGGCCTTCTGCAATGGCGCGCTGCTCGCGATCCAGCCCAACCAGGCGCTGTTCTCGCTGCTCGGCACGTATTACGGCGGTAACGGTGTAAGTACTTTCGGGCTTCCGGATCTTCGCGGCCGCGCGATCCTCGGCTCGACCGGAGGCGGCGGGGATTACCCGGCGGGAATGGTCAGCGGCGCAACGACCGTGACCCTCAACGCATCGCAAATCCCGGCTCACAACCATTTCATCCAGGTCTCGACGACCCAAGGCGCCGGTCGCGGTGCGCTACCGACAAACAACCTGTTCGCGACGAATACGATTCCGGCTGACAATCCTCGGAAGATCTTCGCCAATGCGGGCCAGGGCGAGGTGCCGCTGGCCTTGTCGACCAACCTCACCGATACCGGCGGCGGGCTGGCGCACAACAACATGCAGCCGTATCTCGTCATCAACTATCTGATCGCGACGCAGGGAACCTATCCGTCCCGGAGCTGACTCCTGACTGAGGTCTGGCGATGCCTCGATCGCCATGCCCTGAGCATAGAGTACAATTTCCCAGAGGGGCTGTAACCGCGTTGGTCGCGCCTCTCATCCCAACGAAAGGATCTCGGGATGTCAGACCAGTATCTCGGCGAGATCAGGCTGTTCGCTTTTCCGCGGGTGCCCGACGGGTGGCTGGCCTGCAGTGGACAATCGCTGCCGATCTCGCAGTATGACGCGCTCTACGCAATTCTCGGAACGACGTATGGCGGCGATGGCGTACAGACCTTCAACCTCCCTGATTTGCGCGGCCGCGTTCCGCTGGGGCAGGGGCAACCCCAGGGCGGGGCGACATACGTGCTGGGCGAGGTCGACGGCGAGGATGAGCATACGCTGATCCAGAACGAGATGCCGGCACACAGCCACAGCCTGCTCGGCTCGACGACCGCCGCCGATACGCAGACGCCCGGTACCGCCGTGCACCTGGCCACCGCCTCGACGGGCAATCTCTATGCGCCCGCGACAGGTGCGGCGCCGTACGAGGTCATGGCGCCCTGCGTGACGGTGGCGGGGCAGAGCGTGGGGCACAACAACATCATGCCGACCGTGGTCGGCAACTACTGCATCGCTATCGTCGGCGTTTTCCCCTCGCAGGGTTAGATATCGCGCTTCGATCCGTTTCATCGCGCATTGGCAGGAGAGACGACGTGTCAGATCCATATGTCGGCGAGATCCAGGCTTTCCCGTTCACCTTTGCGGCGGACGGATTCGGCGCTGGCGCCTGGCTGGCCTGCGCGGGGCAGGTGCTTCCGATCCAGCGGTACACGCTGCTGTTTGCCCTGATCGGCACCTTCTATGGCGGCAACGGCACGACCAATTTTCAGCTCCCCAATCTGAACGGGTGCATCACCAACAGCCAGGGTGATGGACCGGGATTGCAGCCACGCGTGCTCGGCGAGACGATCGGCGGCGCCACCGCGTTTCTGACGTCGGCCGAGCTGCCTGCGCACACCCATACCCTGCAGCTCGGAGGCAGAACCGCGGCCGATGCCGCCCCGGGGCCGGGCACCGGAGTGGGCATGGTGGCGATCGATCCGGCCTTCAACGGCTTCGTGGCGCCGCCCGCCACGACCACCTTCGCGCCCAACGCGGTGACCTTCAGCGGCCAGAGCATACCGCATGAGAACATGCAGCCGACCCAGGCGCTGATCTGGTGTATCGCCGTCAGCGGGGTTTTTCCGTCGTTCAACAACTCCTGACCGGACGGCGCGCGTTTGGCGGTGGCAGCAACGCGCATCGTGCTGCGTGACCCGCGCTTGCGGCTGCGGTGTGCCGAGGTTGAGGACGAGCCGTTCCTGCGCGATCTGTTCAAGGCCGTCAAAGGCGCACAGTTCGCTGCCGGCGGTCTTCCGTCTGCGATGCTCGATCTGGTTTTGGCACAGCAGTACCAGGCACAGACCGCGGGATACGCCGCCCAATTTCCCACGGCGCAATCGCTCCTCGTGCTGGAGGACGCCGCGCCGGTCGGCCGCCTTCTGCTCGACTGCCGTGCCGGGCGCTGGCACGTGGTCGACATCGCGCTGACGCCGGCCGTGCGCAATCGGGGTATCGGGCAGGGCGTGATGATGGGCGTCATTGCTGCGGCCCGGACGGAGGGCGCGCCAGCGGTAACGCTGACTATGTTGCGCACGAATGCAGGCGCCAGACGGTTCTACGGCCGGCTCGGCTTTACCGAGGCGAGTGCCGATTCAACCGCCTCGCATCTGACGATGCACATCGTGACCGGCGGTTGATCGAAGGGCGTCTCCTGCGCGTCACGCGTCGGAAGGAGCGACATCGTTCAGGAACGCGATCAGCGCCGCATTCACCTCATCAGCACATTCCTGCTGGATCCAATGCCCAGCGCCCTCGATGATCAGCTTGCGCGTGAGATTCGGCAGCACGCGCTCCATCTCCTGAACGCGCTTGGCGCCGATCAGTCCGGTCACGACCGCATCCTCGCTGCCGGCGATGAACAGCGCCGGTTGCCGGATCGGCGCATCCTGCCAGGGCGCGGTCAGCTCCCAGTTGCGATCGATATTGCGGTACCAGTTGAGGCCGCCGCGGAAACCGGAGGTCCGGTAGGCCGCGATGAAGTGTGCGAGGTCGGCCTCGCTCAGCCAGGGCGGCAGGGGAAGGTCAGGGTTCGCCTGGCCGAGGAATCCATTGTCGGGTGCGACGAACAGCGATTGCGGATCGGAGAAGCCGCGCGCCAGCATCGTGCGCATGGTCAGCATCACGTCGCGCTCGAACTCGGCTTCGGCGACGCCCGGCGTCTGAAAATACTGCCAGTAGAAGTTCTCGATGCCGCCGGCGCGGAGTGTGTCGAGCGGCCGGCCGCGGCCGCGGAACGGGGGCGGCACGCTCAGGCCCGCGACCGCCGTGAACACGTCCGGGCGGAACAGCGCCGCGTGCCAGGCCACCGGCGCGCCCCAGTCATGGCCGATGATCACGGCCTGGCGCTCGCCGAGCGCTCCGACCAGCCCCACCATGTCGCCGACGATGTCGAAGATCGTATAGGCGCCGATGTCGGCAGGCGCCTGCGAACCGCCGAAGCCGCGCATGTCGGGCGCCACGACCCGATAGCCCGCGGCGGCGAGTGCCGGAATCTGGTGCCGCCAGGAATAGGACAGTTCGGGCCAGCCGTGGCACAGCACCACGAGTGGTCCTTCGCCCTGCTGGCGCACGAACAGCTCGATCCCATTCGCCTTGACGATCCCAGTCGATGACACCGCTTCCACCCTCGATTTCTTGATTTTGATTGTCGGTCCCGATCGACGTATCGCACCACGTGCGGGGCCATGCAAATCACGGGACAGCGGCCGCACCCGCTGGACTGCCGAGTTGTTTGCGCACCGCCCAGCTGGTAGAATCCAAGCGCGTTCCAGAGCTTAGCCGATGGATTTCATGACCTTACCGTTCCGCCGCGCCGGTTTCACGTCCGGACGGACGACGCGCGCGCTCATAGCCCTCGCGGCCGTGGTCGCCGTCGGCTGGAGCGGCATGCTCTACGCTGCCAACCAGAGCGTCCAGGGGGCACGGAAGGAGGACGGTGGCTTCGATGGCGATGCGCCGACCGCGATCCTGGTCGAGGCCAATAGCGGCAGCGTGCTGTTCGAGAAGAACGCCGACGAGCTCCGCGCGCCCTCCAGCATGATGAAGCTGATGACGGCCGAGGTCGTGTTCAATGCCGTCAAGCAGGGCACGATCAAGCTCAACGACGAATACCGGATCAGCGAGAATGCCTGGCGCCGGGGCGGGGCGCCGGCCGGCGGCTCGACGATGTTTGCCGCGCTGAACAGCAAGGTGTCGGTCAGCGACCTCCTGTCCGGCGCGATCATCCAGAGTGGCAACGACGCCTGCATCGCGCTCGCCGAGGGCATGGCCGGCAACGAGAAGATCTTCGCGGCCGACTACATGACCAAGCGGGCGCGCGAGCTCGGGCTGACCAAATCGACCTTTGCGAATTCCAACGGGCTGCCCGACCCCGGCAACAAGATGACCGTCCGCGAGCTTTCGATGCTCGCCCGCCACATCATCCTGGATTTCCCCGAGTTCTATAAGATCTTCGGCGAGAAGGAATTCACCTGGAACAAGATCCGGCAGCAGAATCGCAATCCCTTGCTGAACGCGATGGAAGGCGCCGACGGGCTCAAGACCGGGTTTACCAAGGAGGGCGGCTACGGCATGGTCGGCTCGGCCGTGCAGAACGGCACGCGGCTGATCGTGGTCGTCAATGGGCTCGAGGACCCCGAGGACCGCGCCACGGAAGCCAAGAAGATGCTGGAATGGGGCTTCCGCAACTTCGAGACCCGCACTCTGTTTGCAGCGGATCAGCCGGTCGGCTACGCCAAGGTGTTCGGCGGCGAGAGCCGCTCGGTGAAGCTGTCGAGCCCGGTGCCGCTCAAGGTGATGGTGCAGAAGAACGGCGGCGACAAGCTGATCGCGCGCATCGTGTATAGCGGCCCGGTCAAGGCTCCGGTCGAGCCCGGGCAGAAGGTCGGGGTTGTCAGGGTCTGGCGCGGCCCCAATATCGCCATGGAGGCCCCCGTCTATGCTGCGGAGGCGGTGGGCAGGGGGTCCACGATGCGGCGCGCGATCGATGGGGCCAGCGAGCTCGTGATCGGGATGTTCCGCGCCGGAGCCGAGAAGCTCTAGAGACATGGCGGATTTAGCTTTGAAACGTGGTCCGGGCCGCGGTCGATTTGTCACCTTCGAGGGCGGCGAGGGCGCCGGAAAATCCACGCAGATCAAGCTGTTGGTGGATCGTCTGGAGAAGGAGGGTGTCCGCGTCGTCCTGACCCGTGAGCCCGGCGGCTCGCCGGGCGCCGAGATCATGCGCCACCTCGTGTTGTCCGGCATGGGCAAGCTGCTCGGTCCCGAGGCCGAGACGCTGCTGTTTGCGGCCGCCCGCGACGACCACGTGCGCAACGTGATTCTGCCGGCGCTGAACCAGGGCAGCTGGGTGCTGTGCGACCGCTTCTTCGATTCGACGCGGGCTTACCAGGGCAGCCAGGGCAAGGTCGCACCCGACGTGCTCAATGCGATGCAGCGGGTGACGATCGGCGATCTCAAGCCCGATCTGACCGTCATCCTGGACGTACCTGCCGATGTCGGGATGCAACGGGCGGCGGCCCGGCGTGGCGATGGCGCACCCGATCGCTTCGAGGGCGAGGACCTCAAGTTCCATCAGGGGCTGCGCGAGGCCTTCCGCAAGATCGCGGCTGACGATCCCAAGCGTTGTGTCCTGATCGACGCCACGGCGAGCGCCGATTCTGTCTCGCATATCGTCTGGGATGCGGTCCGCGAGCGCCTGTTCACGGCGGTGGCGGCAGCCTCATGAGCGCGCGCAAGGTCGAGCCCGAGATCGCGGTCCGTCATCCGCGCGAGACCAGCGCCTTGTTCGGGCATCACGAGGCCGAGGCCGCGCTGCTTTCGGCCTATCGCAGCGGGCGGATGGCGCATGCCTGGCTGATCGGCGGCCCCCAGGGCATTGGCAAGGCGACGCTGGCCTATCGCATGGCGCGCTTCGTGCTGGCGCACCGCGATCCCGCGTCCGCCACGGTCCGGGCTGCCAATTCACTCCATGTCGATCCGGACGACCATGTCGCGCGGCTGATCGCCTCCGAGGCGCATGGTGGTCTGCTGACCTTGGAGCGCTCCGCCAACGACAAGGGCGTGCTGCGCACGGTCATCACCGTCGACGAGACCCGCGAGACGATCTCCTTCTTCGGCTCCACCGCCGCCGTCGAGGGCTGGCGGGTGTGCATCGTCGACACTGTCGACGAGCTCAATCCCAACGCCGCCAACGCGCTGCTCAAGATCCTCGAGGAACCGCCGCAGCAATCGCTGTTCCTGCTGGTCAGCCACGCGCCGGCGCGGGTGCTTGCCACCATCAAGTCGCGCTGCCGAAGGCTTTCGCTGCGGGCGCTGACGACCGAGGACGTCGTCAGGGCTGCGGCCGAGGCCACCGGCATGGATGCGGCCGATCCGGCCCTGCGCGAGGCGGCCGCGGCTTCCGAGGGCAGCGTCGCGCGGACCTTGATGCTGCTGGGCGGCGACGGCCTGCAACTCCAGACCCGGACCGCGGCACTGCTCGCGACCCTGCCGCGGATCGACCCGGGCGAACTGCATGCCCTGGGCGATTCGCTCGGCACCAGCGACCGCGTGGCGCTGGCGAGCTTCCTCGACAGCATCGAGCGCTGGGTCGCGGACCGGCTGCGCACTGACGATCCCAGCGCGGAACTGCCGCGCCTTGCACGGCTGGCGGAGGTATGGGAAAAGATCGTCCGCGCCGCGCGCGACACCGAATCCTATAATCTGGAGCGAAAACCGCTGGTTTTCTCGGTGTTCGGGATGCTCGCCGAAGCCACGCGGTAACCGCGCCGACCATCATCCCGGGATCATCGGAATCAGTACTCGTTCGGAATCTCCGTCCGACGTCGTCAAAGAGGAATTTGCCGTGGCCAAGGCCAGCAAGACAACCGTGAAGAAGGGCAAGCCGGCGGGCAAGAGCGCCGCGAAGAAGGCTGCCGGCAAGGCGCCCGCGAAGGCCAAGGCCAGCACGACCAAAGCCAAGGCGAAGGCAGCGAAGGACAAGGACGCCAAGACGAAGGTGACCAAGACGAAGGTGACCAAGACGAAGGCGACCAAGGCGAAGGCTGCCAAAGCCAAGACGGCGTCGGCGACAGCCAACGGCAAAGCACCAAAGGCCAAAGCGACCAAGGGCATCGCCAAAAAGGCTGTGAAGGCGCCTGCCAAGAAGGCCGCTGCAAAGCCTGCAGCGCCACCGGCCAAGAAGGTGGCGGCGAGGCCCGCCGCAACGAGCAAGCCCGCGGCTGCAAAGAAACCGGCAGCAACGAAACAGCCTGCCGTGCCGAAGAAGGCTGCGCCCGCCGCCGCTGAACCGTCGAAGCCGTCAAGCGCCGCAAAGCCGAAGGCGCCGCGCCGGCCGAAGGTCGAGACCGCGACTGTTGTCGAGATCGAGATGACCGAGATCGACATCGTGGAGGTCGAACTTCCCGAGAACGCGGAAGCTGCTGCTGCTCCCGTCGCAGCAGCGCCGGTCGACAACAACACCTTCTACGTCACCACAGCGATCGCCTATCCCAACGGCAACCCGCATATCGGTCACGCCTATGAGGCGATCGCGACCGATGCGATCGCGCGCTTTGCGCGGCTCGACGGCAAGGACGTGTTCTTCCTGACCGGCACAGACGAGCACGGCTTGAAGATGGTGCAGACGGCGCAGAACGAGGGCCTGACGCCGTCGGAGCTCGCGACCCGCAATGCCGGCCGCTTCCGCGAGATGGACGAGCGGCTGAACGTCTCGTTCGACCGCTTCATCCGCACCACCGAGCCCGCGCATCACAACTCGGTGCAGGCGATCTGGAATCGCATGCATCAAAACGGCGATATCTACGCCGACACCTATGCCGGCTGGTACTCGGTGCGCGACGAGGCCTATTACGCCGAGGACGAGACCGTCGTCGGCACTGACGATGTCCGCCGCGGTCCGCAGGGCACGCCGGTGGAGTGGGTCGAGGAGAAGAGCTACTTCTTCCGCCTGTCGGCCTATCAGGACAGGCTGCTCGCGCTCTATGAGAGCCAGCCGGATTTCATCGGGCCGGATGCACGCCGTAACGAGATCATCAGCTTCGTCAAAGGCGGACTGAAGGACCTCTCGATCTCGCGCACCACCTTCGACTGGGGCGTCCGCGTGCCCCACGACGAGGAGCACGTGATGTATGTCTGGGTCGACGCGCTCACCAACTACATCACGGGCGTCGGCTTTCCCGACGAGAGCGATGCGAACTGGAAGTACTGGCCGGCCGACGTGCACGTCATCGGCAAGGACATCATCCGCTTCCACGCGGTGTTCTGGCCGGCGTTCCTGATCTCGGCCGGCGTGCCCGTGCCGAAGCGGGTCTACGCCCATGGCTTCCTGTTCAACAGGGGCGAGAAGATGTCGAAATCGGTCGGCAACGTCGTCGATCCGTTTACGCTCGCCGACCAGTATGGTGTCGACCAGCTGCGCTATTTCTTCCTGCGCGAGGTGCCGTTCGGCCAGGACGGCAACTACAATCACGAGGCCATCGTCGCGCGCATCAATGCCGATCTCGCCAACGACCTCGGCAATCTCGCGCAGCGTTCGCTGTCGATGATCACGAAGCAGCTTGGCGGCCTGCTGCCGGAGCCGGGCGAGTTCTCGGCCAACGACAAGGCGATCCTGGCCGAGGCCGATGCGATGATCGGCGCGGCGCGGAAAGCCATGGCGACGCAGCAGATCCACCAATGGCTCAATGCCGTGTGGTCGGTCGTGGCCGAGGCCAACCGTTATTTCGCGGGCGAGGCGCCGTGGGCGTTGGCCAAGACCGATCCGGCGCGCCAGCACACGGTGCTCTACGTCACCGCCGAGGTGATCCGGCAGGTCGCGATCCTGACCCAGCCGGTGATGCCCGCGGCCTCGGCGAAGCTGCTCGATAGCCTGGGGATCCCCGAGGACGAGCGGACCTTTGCGTGGCTCGGCGGCGAGGTCCGGATCGTGGCAGGCACGCAACTGCCGGCGCCGCAGGCGGTGTTCCCGCGCTACATCGAGCCGACGGCGGCGTGATGCTGGTCGACAGCCATTGCCATCTGGATTTTCCGGATTTTGCCGAGGATCTGGACGGCATCGTCACGCGTGCCGCCGCGGCTGGAGTGGGCCGCCTAGTGACAATCTCGACGCGGGTGCGCAGGCTGCCCGAGTTGCTCGCGATCGCCGAGCGTTTCGACAACGTCTACTGCTCGGTCGGCACCCATCCGCACAATGCGGATGAGGAGGATGGCATCGCGGCCGAGGAGTTGATCGCGCTGACCAGCCATCCGAAAGTGGTCGCGCTCGGCGAAGCCGGGCTCGATAACTTCTACGACCATGGCTCCAAGGACGCCCAGGAGCGGGGTTTCCACGCTCACATCGCTGCGGCCCGCGCGACCGGCCTGCCGTTGGTGATCCACACCCGCGAGGCCGACGAGCAGTGCGGCCGCATCCTCGAGCAGGAGATGGCGCAGGGACGTTTCCAGGCCGTGCTGCATTGCTACACCGGCGGACGCGAGCTGGCGATGAAGGCGATCGACCTCGGACTGCACATCTCGTTCACGGGCATCGTGACGTTCAAGAAATCGGACGCACTTCGCGCGCTTGCCGCCGAGGTGCCGGCCGATCGCATCATGGTCGAGACCGACGCCCCGTATCTCGCGCCCGGCAAGTTCCGCGGCAAGCGCAACGAGCCGGCCTATGTGGTCGAGACCGCCAAGGTGCTGGCGGAAGCGCGCGGCGTCTCGTTCGAGGAGTTCTCGCGCCAGACCACCGAGACCTTCTTCAAGCTGTTTTCCAAGGTGCCCCGGCCCGAGGTGCTGGCATGACGCTGACGCTCACCATCCTCGGCTGCGGCTCTTCGGCGGGCGTGCCGCGCCCGGCGCTGGGGTGGGGCGCCTGCGATCCCAACAATCCCAGGAATCGTCGCCGGCGCTGCTCGCTGCTGGCCGAGCGCCGTGGGCCGCATGGCGTGACGCGCGTCGTGATCGACACTTCACCTGATCTGCGCGAACAGCTGATCGACACTGAGGTCGATCATATCGATGCGGTGTTCCTGACCCATGAGCATGCCGACCAGACCCACGGCATCGACGACCTGCGCTCGGTGGTCATGCACCAACGGCGGCGCATTCCGGTCTACCTGAACCAGTCGACCGCCAAGGACATCATGCATAGGTTCTCCTATTGCTTCGTGTCGCCTGCGGGCAGCGACTATCCGCCGATCCTGACCCAGCATGCGATCGAGGCCGGCGAGACCCAGGCGGTGGAAGGCAAGGGCGGCGAGATGAAGCTGACCGCGTTCCTGGTCCAGCACGGCAACATTCCCGCGCTGGGCTATCGCATCGGCAACGCCGCCTACACGCCGGACCTCAACGACATCCCGGAGGAGAGCTGGGGCGCGCTGGAGGATCTCGATCTCTGGATCGTCGACGGCCTGCGCCCCGCCTCGCATCCCAGGCATTTTTCGGTCAACGACGCACTGGCCTGGATCGAGCGCTTCAAGCCGAAGCGCGCGGTCATCACCAACATGACCGCCGATCTCGACTACGAGGTGCTGCGCCAGAGCCTGCCGGAGGGCGTGGTCCCGGCGTATGACGGGATGCGGCTGGAGCTGACTGCGTAGGGTGGGCAAGGCGCGGACATGCTCTGGCCCCTTGCGAAGTCGCCATGGTGCGTGCCCACCATCTTGCTGATGAATTTGCCGGCGGACGGTGGGCACGCGCCGCCTGACGGCGCGCTTTGCCCACCCTACGCAGCAACTGTCATTTACGCGAACTAACAAGGAGCAGCTTGCCATGCTGTCGCTGTTCTTCGAGGTCGAGGTCAAGCCGGGACGGCTCGACCAGTATCTGCAGCTCGCCGCCGCGCTGCGGCCCGAGCTCGACGCGCTCGGCGGCTGCCTGTTCCTCGACCGCTTCAGGAGCCTGTCGCGCGACAATCTGATCCTGTCCTACCAGATCTGGCAGGATGAGGGCGCCATGACCGCCTGGCGCGTCCACGCCCATCACCACGACATCCAGACGCTGGGCCGCGACAAGGTGTTCTCCGACTATCGTCTGCGCGTCGCCGAGCTGGTCCATGAGGTCAGGCCGGGGCAGGCGGCCTGGACGCCGGAGCGGCGCGGGACGTACAATGATCCGACGCGGCGTGCGCCGACTTATGTGCTGGTGGTCGAGACCGCGGCGCAACAGCTGAGCATCGCGGCGGATCTGCCGGTCGCGAGCTTCTCCAGCGTCTATCGCGAGGGCCGCTTCGCGCATCTGATCGAGCTGCCGGACGAGGCGACCGGCGTGGCGTTGAGCATGCGACTTCTCACCGAACCCGGCGCTGACAACATCCGCGTCGTCGAGATCACCCGCGACTACGGCATGTACGACCGCCGCGAGGCGCCGCAGTACTATCCGGAGAAGAGCAGACATTTGTAGCTTCGTCATTGCGAGCGAAGCGAAGCAATCCAGGGCGAGCGGGGACTCTGGATTGCTTCGCTTCGCTCGCAATGACGGCTTAATTGATATCCTGCCTCTCAGCTACGCCGAGATCGCCTTCGCCGAGTCGACCTGATTGCGCAGCAGGAATTTCTGGATCTTCCCCGTCGACGTCTTCGGAATCGGGCCGAACACGATCGTCTTCGGCGTCTTGAAGCCGGACATGTGGCTGCGGCAATAGGCGATGATTTCGGCTTCCGTCGCCTGCGCGCCGTCCTTGAGTTCGACGAAGGCGCAGGGCACTTCGCCCCATTTCGGATCGGGCTTGGCGACGACCGCTGCGAACAGCACGGCCGGGTGCTTGTAGAGGATGTCCTCGACCTCGACGGAAGAGATGTTCTCGCCGCCGGAGATGATGATGTCCTTGGAGCGGTCCTTGATGATGACGTAGCCGTGCTCGTCGAGAACGCCGAGATCACCTGTATGGAACCAGCCGCCAGCGAAGGCCTCGGCCGTCGCCTTCTCGTTCTTGAGATAGCCCTTCATGACGATGTTGCCGCGGAACATGACCTCGCCGATGGTCTCGCCATCGCGCGGAACCTCCTGCATCGTCTCCGGATCGAGCACGGTGACGGCTTCCTGCAAAGGATAAGGCACACCCTGGCGGCGCTTCAGCCGGGCGCGCTCGGGCGCCGGCAGGTCGTCCCAACCGGGCTGCTCGGCGCAGACGGAGGCGGGGCCGTAGACCTCGGTCAGGCCGTAGACATGGGTCAGCTTGATGCCGATGCTCTCGGCGCCTTCGAGCACCGCGACCGGCGGCGCGGCGCCAGCGATCAGCCCCACCACGGGCTTCTCGCGCTTGCCCTTGGGCGCGTCGGGCGCGTTGATCAGCACGTTGTAGACGATCGGCGCGCCGCACATGTGGGTGACACGGTGGGCCTTGATCAGCTCGAAGATCTTCGTCGGCTCGACCTTGCGCAGGCAGACGTTCACGCCGGCTGCGGCGGCCATCGTCCAGGGGAAGCACCAGCCGTTGCAGTGGAACATCGGCAGGGTCCAGAGATAGACCGGATGCTGACCGAGCCCGCCCGCGAGGATGTTGCTGACGGCGTTGAGATAGGCGCCGCGGTGATGCGTGACGACGCCCTTGGGATTGCCCGTGGTACCCGACGTGTAGCTCATCGCGATCGCATCCCACTCATCAGTGGGACGGCGCGGCTCGAACGCCGGATCGCCTGACGCGACGGCGGCTTCGTATTCGATTTCGCCGATGCGGCTGCCGCCGGCGTAGGAGGCGTCATCGACGTCGATCACGAACGGCTTCGGGCCACTCATCAGCTTGAGCGCCTCGCTGATCACGCCGGAGAATTCGGGATCGACCAGGATGATCCTGGCTTGGCCATGATCGAGCTGGAACGCGATCGACGGCGCATCGAGGCGGATGTTGAGCGTGTTGAGCACCGCGCCGGCCATCGGCACCGCGAAATGGGCCTCGTTCATGGCCGGGATGTTCGGCAGCATCGCAGCGACCGTGTCGCCGACGCCGATGCCGCGGCCAGCGAGATACGACGCGAAGCGCCGGCAGCGCTCATAGGTCTGGCGCCAGCTGAAGCTGCGGCCCTCATAAACCGTGCTGACGTGGTCAGGATAGACGGCGGCGCTGCGCGCCAGGAAGCTGAGCGGGGTCAGCGGCACATAGTTCGCGGGCGTCTTGTCCAGGCCGAGCTGATACTGGTTCGTGCTCATCACCACCCTCCCTCATCGTCTGAAGAGTTTACAGGAACCCGATCGAAATCCACGGAAAAATCGCAACTACGATGAGGCCGATGAGAAGCGCCAGCAGGTAGCCCCAGATCGGGCGGATGCCCTCGGCGGGGTCGACCCGGCCGATGGCGCAGGCCGCGTAATATCCGACCCCGAAGGGCGGCGCGAACAGGCCGATTCCCATCGCCAGGATGATCACCATGGCATAATGCACCTCGTGCACGCCGACGGCCCGCGCGATCGGAAACAGCAGCGGCCCGAACAGCACGATCGCCGGAATGCCCTCCAGCACGCTGCCGAGGATCGTAAAGGCCACGATCGAGACCGCGATGAACGTTGCCGGGCCACCCGGCAGTCCGGTCATAGCGGCTGCCAGCGCGCGCGAGAAGCCGGACTGCGTCAGGCCCCAGGCCATGCCGGTCGCGGTGCCGATGATCATCAGGATGGCGCCGGACAGCGCCGCGGTCTCGATCAGCATCGGCATCAGGCGGCGCCAATCGAAACGGCGATAGACCAATAGGCCCGCCAGCACGCCATAGACGATGCCGATGGTCGAGACTTCGGTCGCCGTCGCGATGCCCTCGACGACGGCGGCGCGGATCACGAAGGGCAGGGCCAGGGCAGGGACCGAGACGATGAAGGCCTTGCCGATCTCGGCGGCCGTGGCGCGCCGCACGCCGCTCATGTCCTCGTTACGATAGCGCCACCACACCAGCGCACACAGCGTGATCGCAAGCACCACGCCCGGCAGCAGGCCGCCGGTGAACAGCGCCGCGATGGACACGCCGGTGACCGAGCCGATCGTGATCAGCACCAAGCTCGGCGGGATGGTCTCGGTCTGGGCGCCGGTGGCGGAGAGCAGGGCGACGAGGTCGCCGGGCTTGGCGCCGCGCGCCTTCATTTCCGGAAACAGCACCGGCGCGACCGCGGCCATGTCGGCTGCCTTGGCGCCGGAGATGCCGGACACGAGGTACATCGCGCCGACCAGCACGTAGTGCAGTCCGCCGCGCACATGACCGAGCAGGCTCGCCAGGAACGTGACCATCGCGCGCGCCATGCCGGTCATCTCGATCAGCAGGCCGAGAAAGACGAACAGCGGCACCGACAGCAGGATCAGGTGGCTCATGCCCTCGTCCATGCGCCCGACCAGCACCATCAGCGGCGTGCGCGTCGTCAGCGCCAGATAGCCGAAGATGGCAAGGCCGAACGCGAACGCGATCGGGACGCCGGCGAAGACGCACAGGCCGACCACGCCGACGAAGAAGATCACGAGGTTGAGATTGCCGAGCGGCTTCAACAGCGGCTGCGCCAGCCAGAACAGCGCGACGATGGCTGCGATGGACGCCACGGCCAAGAGCATGGTTTTGAGATTGGCGGTGCGGGCGAGGCGGATGAGGGCGAACAACGCCATCAGACCAATGCCGACCGGCAGCGCGGCGGCGCGCCAGATGTTTTCGATCTGCAGCGCCGGCGTGGTGATGAAGCTTTCCTCGTAGGCGTATTCCCACGATGGCCAGGCGATCATGACCAGGAACGCCAGCGCCGCGGCCGTGGCGACCAGATCGAGATAGGCCCGCATGGCCGGGCTTGCGCGTGCCACCATCGCGGTCATCCGCATATGCTCGCCGCGGCGGAACGCCACCGCGGCGCCGAGCATGGCCAGCCACAGGAACAGGATCGAGGCCAGTTCGTCCGACCAGATCAACGGCCGGTGCAGTCCGTAGCGCGCGACGACACCTGCGAACAGGATGACGATCTCGGCGACGACCAGCAGCGCGGCCGGGATCTCGACCAGAAGGCCCATCCATGCATCGAGCGTATCGAGCCAGGACCGGCGGCGAGGGGTCTCGATGACCACCTCGCTGATGGCAATTTCCGTGAACTCGGCATGCGCCATGACGTCACCCGAACGCGTCTACGTCATTTCTGTTTTGAGCATGGGCTTTTCGGAAAACCGGTTTCCAGTTTTCCGGATCATGCGCAAGGTTACGACAGCTTGCCGACCGCCTTCTCCAGCAGCGCCCAGGCCTCGTCGCCGTACTTGCCCTTCCACTCGGCATAGAAGCCGGCGGTGCGCAGCTTGTCGCGGAATGGCGCCACGGTGGGCTGATTGAAGATCAGGCCCTTCGAGGCGAGCTCCGCTTGCAGGCCGGCATTGAGCTTGGCGACGTCCTCGCGCTCCTTCACGGCGGCCGCGTTGATGTGCTTGGCGACGATCGCCCGCATGTCGGCCGGCACGGCCTCCCAGGCGCGACGGTTCGCCAGGAACCAGAAGCCGTCCCACATGTGGTTGGTCAGCGAGCAGTATTTCTGCACCTCGTACAGCTTGGCTGTCGAGATGATCGCCAGCGGATTTTCCTGGCCCTCGACCACCTTGGTCTGCAGCGCCGAATAGACCTCGCTGAAATTGATCGAGGCGGGCGCCGCCTCGAACGCCTTGAACATCGAGGTCCACAACGGCGACACCGGCACGCGGATCTTGAATCCCTTGAGATCGTCGGGGCCATTGATCGGCTTGGTCGACGACGTCGTCTGGCGGAAGCCGTTGTCCCAGATCTTGTCCATGACCATCAGGCCGGCCTTGTTGATCTGGCCGCGCACATAGGTGCCGAGATCGCCATCCATGGCCTTCCAGACCGTGTCGTAGTCCGGGAACGCGAAGCCGATGCCGTTGATCGAGGCCGCCGGCACCAGGGTCGCCAGGATCAGCCCGGACAGCGTGAAGAACTCGACGCCGCCGGAGCGGATCTGGCTCAGCATGTCGGTGTCGGAACCGAGCTGGTTGTTCGGGAAGATCTGCAGGTCGAACTTGCCGTTGGTCTCCGCCTTGATCGCCGCCGCCATCTCCTTGGCGCGGACGTTGAGCGGATGGGTGTCGGGCAGGTTGTTGGCGTACTTGTAAGTGAATTCGGCGCTCTGCGCGCGCGCCACATGCGGCGCTGCGATTCCACCCCATACGGCTGACGCTGCGGAGGCCTTCAACAGCGCGCGTCGTGACAGGCTCATGCTCGTTTCTCCCTTGAGAAGCTTCTTCTTGTCGAATCTTGTACCGCATGACGAACCGAATCCGGCGACATCACGGGCTTCATCAGCGCTTATTGCAGCGATGGACGAAGGCAGCAACATCGGCGTTCGCCGCAGGCGGTCTGGAGCGGCGTTTTGGCCGTTAGGCGGACATCGGGCTGGGCGCGTCGACGAAGCGCGCCGGAGGCGAGTGGCTGCCACGGTTGGTGAGGTTTTTGGAGCAAGCTCTTGAACTTCCTCAGCATATGAATATTCCATAATATACCTTATGCGAATTGGCTATACGCTGCTCCTGCAATGGGAGAGCCATACGACGGCCGCCCTCGGACACGTCGGCGCTTGTGCGAAATCGCCCCTCGCTCGTCACGCCGCAGTCTTCCTTTGGTCAAAGCCCCCGGGTCAAAAGCGCTTCCTTCAGGATTGGGCACGGGGCGTATTGCGTATGGGACCCGAGGACATGCCAGTTCAGTCGACGCCGAAGGAAGTTGATCCGGGCGATGTCGCGCTGTCGCCCGACGACGATATCTGCGAGGACATCTATCAGCGGGTGCTGGCCGAGGTGCGCGCGCGCATCGATCAGCGGATCGCGGCCATCGAGGCCCAGGCCGCCGCTGATGCGGTCGAGGCCGCCGAGCCCGCTGCAGATGGCGAGCGCGTGGACGCGCCTCCCACGGCCCGGCGCCGGCCCGTGTTGCGGGCGGCGATCACGCTGATGGCCTCAGCCGGCCTCGTCGGCGCGGCCGTCACCTTGGCGCGGGACCATACGGAGACCATCACCTCCGTCACCGACCGGATCGAAGCAGCAGTTCAATCGATCCGTCGTGAGAACCCCCAGACGGCGACTCCGGCCGTCGCACCACAGACCGCGGCGATCGGATCGAGCGCGGCTGAGACGACAGAGCCGCCCCCTGCCTCACCATCACCATCCGCCTCACCATCACCCGAGACGTCATCAGCGTCAGCACCAGCATCGACGCGCTCCGGCGATCCATCGTCTGCGATGGCGGAGGCGACGCCCGAGCATGACATGCCGTCCGTTCCTGACCGGGACGTCGCGCCGCTGATCGAGAAGATCGCGCATGATCTGACCGAACTGCAGACCGGGTTTCAGGAGCTCAAGTCCAGCCAGGAGCAGGCCCACCGCGATCACACCAGGGCGATCGAACAGCTGCAGGCCAGCCAGGACCAACTCGCGCGGGCTTTCCGCGCGTCGAAGACCGAGGCGACGACCGTCGGCGCGGCTGCGCGCCTGGCGCCCCGGCCGCCTCCCGCGCGCCCGCCTCGCTTCTGAGAGATTCCGCGGCACGATCCTGCTGATGGAAGCTCGGGGGGCGCCGCCTGCGGGCCGCCGCGCCGGCTCAGGAACCGGACCGCCGCTGTCGTGCGTTCCCGTGCTGCGGACAGCCATCTCATGCACACGGCCTCGCCGTTCTTCTCTGCCCATTCGACGGCGACCTTGGGCAAGGCCTCCCCGTAGATCAAAACAGTCAGCATTGACTGTAACGTTCGCGGTTGATACAGTCAATGCTGACTGTCGGGGGAGCCCCGTGCCTAGAATTGCGAAGAGCGCGGTCGGAGCCGAGGCCACACGGTCGCGAATCCTGAACGCTGCCGTCGAATGCCTGATCGAAAGCGGCGTGGCTGGCACCACGACGCTCGCCGTACAGCACCGGGCCGACGTCAGCCGCGGCGCCCTGCTCCATCATTTCCCGACGCACGCCGCTCTGCTGGCCGCGAGCGTGACCGAATTGGTCCGTCGCAACGAGAGGGCGGTAGCGCAGAGCCGCGCCCGGGCTCGTCCGGCAGATACCCTCATTGCAGCGGTCGAGACGCTGGCCTTCGCTGCGCGTCAGCCGGCCTATCTCGCGGAGCTGGAGCTCTGGGCCGTCGCGCGCACCGACACGGCGTTGAAGCAGGCCTTGATCGCGGCCGAACGCGGCGCGCGCAGGGATCTCGAACACGTCTATTCCCAGCTCTTCGGCAAGTGGACCGATTCCGACCGCTATAGTGAGCTCGTGGAGCTGACACTCCACTTCATCAGAGGTCTGGCGATCTCCGAGACCATCCACGTCTCGGCGAGACGGCGCGAGCGTCTCGTGACGGTCTGGGCCGATGCCATGCGGGCGCTCCTGGGAGCGAAGGCCAAGTCGTGACGGAAGCCGCCGCTGGGCAGCCGATAGGGCGCGGCCTGTCCTCAGCAGAAGCGCCACGCCCAGCGGGCGTCGCCGCGATCGCGCCTCTCGGTGACCTCGATCCTCATGAAGCGGTCGTGCGCGAGCGCTGCGCCGACCCAGAGCTCGTTCCAGGCATCGAACACGGCCGGCGAAAGGTTCTCCCGCTCCGACATCAGACGCCACGATGTCTGGCTCACGAACGTGGAGCCGTCGTCCTGCCGCAGCTCGGCGTCATCGCCCTGTCCGCACGCCAGCCGCGTAAACGCTTTGGCGAATCCTGCGGCGCCGGGCTCGACGCCGCCGAGAAGTGCGGCGACGTCGTCAAAGGTGTGCATGCCGATCAGCCTCGCCGCGGCGCCGGCCAGATGGCCGCCCTGTTCCGGACCGAGGGCTGTGACCGTCTCCGGCACGATCGAGGTGATGTACTCCATCGCGTAGTTGCGGAGCACTTTGTGGAGGCGCTCTTCGGGCCAGGCATCTTCCGGAAGTCTGGGCGCGCGAGCGGGATCGAACGGCGGGCACCGCTCGCCCGGCGCAAATTGAAGCCGCTCCTCTGGAGCAAGTTCGTGGTCCCATTCCTTGTAGTAGCCTTCGAGCCCAGGCTGGCCGTCGACGGTCTGCCCGGTGCAGACGAAGCCGAGCCTGGGGTTGTCGAGCACGACACCATTGTTGGCATGCCATCCCCACAGCATCGCGCGCGAAACCTCGGAAGGAATGCCGCAGATGGCCGTGCCCGACCAGATCCATCGGGGCGGCGGATAGCGCACCCAGGCCTTGCGGTCGCTCTCGTAGACGTATTCGACCTTCACGCCGCCGACCTGGTTGGACAGATAGTGGTACTGCGCGCAGGCCACCGCGTCCGGCAGGCCGTCGAGACCGAGCTTCGTCAGACCCGGCAGGAAGCGGGCCAACTGCTGCCGGCGGAAGGTCCGGAAGACGATCTCCGCGGCGCGCTGCGCGCCGGCCCGCGAGGACAGCATCAGGATGAGGCCGGTCAGGTAGGCGTGATAGATCAGCTCGACGGCGCGATACGCTGCGACGTCGGCAGCGGTTTCCTGGCTCTTGGCGTTCAACGCTCCGCCTCCCGAAATTCGCCGACGTCGTGCCCCGAACTTTCGGCCAGGCGTCGTCGCGCGGCTGCAGCTCGCCGGCGTCCTCAGAGATAGTTCGCCGCAGCCTCCGCCTCGAACCGGTCTGGCGGGCCTTCCCAGACGATCTTGGCATGATCGAGCACGTAAACGCGGTCGGCGTGCGGGAGCGCGAAGGTGACGTTCTGCTCGCCAAGCAACACGGTAATCTTGGTGGTCTCGCGCAAGCGGTCCAGGGCCTTCGACAGTGTCTCCAGGATGACCGGCGCCAGGCCGAGCGTCGGCTCGTCGAGGATCAGGAGCTTCGGCTTCATCATCAGAGCGCGGGCGATGGCGAGCATCTGCTGCTCGCCGCCCGACAGGGTGCGCGCCAGCTGCGGCTGCCGCGTCTTGAGAATGGGGAATAGCTCGAACAGCCATTCGAGCCGCTCGTTGCGCTCGATGTCGGAGAGCGCATTGCCGCCGAGCTCGAGGTTCTCACGCACGCTCATGTCGCCGAACAGCTCGCGCGTCTCGGGACATTGCACGATGCCGGAGCGCGCGATCTGCGCGGCCGTACCGCCGCCGAGGTTGCGCCCTGCCCATTTCACCTCGCCGGAATACGGCACAAGGCCGGAGATCGCGTTGAACAGCGTCGTCTTGCCGGCGCCGTTGAGACCGACGACGGAGACGAACTCCCCCTCGTGGACGTGCAGCGAGACGTCCTGCAGCGCCTGCGCCTTGCCGTAGAGCACGCCGACATTGTCGACCTGCAGCGCCGGCGTGACATCCTTGAAGCTCGCCTCCGGCCGCGCGGTCGAGACCAGCGCGCCGCCGAGATAGACGCGCCGCACAGTCTCGTCCTGCATCACCTCGCTCGCCTTGCCCTCGGCGATCTTCTCGCCGAGATACATTGCGAGCACGCGGTCGACCAGCGCCGATACGCTCTTGACGTTGTGATCGACCAAGAGGACGGCGCGGCCGTCGTTGCGGAATTCGCGGATGAGGTTGGAGAAGTCGGCGACCTCCGAGGCGGTGAGGCCGGCGAAGGGCTCGTCGACCAGCACCAGCTTCGGGCTGCGCGCCACGGCCTTGGCGAGTTCGAGCCGGCGCAGGTCGGCGAACGCCAGCGTCGGCGGCCGACGTTCCATGACGTTTCCAAGACCGACGCGCTCGGCGATAGTTCGTGCGCGGGCATCGACATCCTTGTCGGCGAATAATCGCGTCAGCTTGTCCGGCAGCAGTGCGACTTTGATGTTCTCCAGCACGGTCTGGCGCGCCAGCGGCCGCGAATGCTGAAACACCAGACCGACGCCCATGCGCGCGATGCGATGCGACGGCTGGCCGGCCAGCTCGACGCCGTCGAGCTTGACGGAGCCCGCTGTCGGCCGCTCGACGCCCATGACGCTTTTCATCGCGGTCGACTTGCCCGAGCCATTCGGGCCGATCAGGCCGAGGATCTCGCCAGGGCGGATCGAGAAGCTCAAGTTCTTGACCGCGATGAGGCCGCCAAATCGCTTGGTGAGGCCGCTGACCTCCAGCATCGGAGCGCTGCTCATGCTTTGGCCCCTCCCCTGATCATGCCGAGGAAGCCGTCGGGGAAGAACAGGATGACGACGAGCGCGATCACCGAGACGATCAGGGTGGCGAGCTCGCCGAGCGGCCGCAGCAGCTCGCCCATACCGATCAGGAAGATTGCGCCGATCGCCGCTCCAATCACGGTGCGGCGGCCGCCGAGCACGGCGGCGATGATGATCTGCACGCCGACGCCGACATCGACGAAGGTCGAGACCGAGGCCGTGCCCATGTAGAACACCATAAGCGCGCCGGCGAGGCCGGAAAAGAACGCGCTGACGACGAAGGCGGCAAGCTTGTGCTTGGTGACGTTGAAGCCGAGCGCGCCCGCCTGGATCTTGTCCTGTCCGCTGGCCTGCAGGATCAGGCCGATGGCGCTGCGCGACAGGCCGAACAGGATCGCGCCTGACACCAGCATGAAACCGAGCGCGATCCAGTAGTTGGTCTTGGCATCGATCGAAATGACGTCCGGTACCGCGAGCCCGATCTCTCCGCCGGTCAGCCCCGCGGCGACGACGATGAAGTTCTGCAGCATCAGCACGGCAACCAGCGTCGTCAGGCCGAAATACGGCCCGCTGACGCGCAGCGCCGGCAGCGCCAGCACGACACCGCCGACCACCGCCGCCAGCGCGCCGGCAGCGATGCATAGCCAGATCGACAGGCCGGGCGAGAAATGCGCGTCGAGAATACCGGCCGTATAGGCGCCGACGCCGATCAGGAAGGTCGGTCCGAAATTGACCTCCCCGGCGAAGCCGAACAAAAGATCCCAGGACATTGCGAATACGGCTGTGTAGTAGGCGACCGTCAGCAGCCCGAGGACGTAGCCCGAGACGTAGGTCGGCAGCACCAGGGCCACGACGACGGTCAGGAGGCCGATCCAGAACAGTCGGGACGAGACGAAATTCGGCATGCTCACCTCCGTCCGAACAGCCCTTGCGGGCGCAGATACATGACGACGACGAGCAGCAGCAGCGCCGGGATCGTCCGGTAGGCCGGCGAGATCAGATAGGCCGTTCCCGTCTCGAGATAGCCGACGACATAGGCCGCGATCAGCGAGCCCGACACGCTGCCGAGACCACCGAGCACGACGATCGAGAACGCGCTCGCCGTCAGCGGGCCGACGCTGTAGGAGCTGACCCCTAAGAACATGCCGAGCAGGATGCCGGCCACGCCCGCCAGCAAGCCATAGATCGCCCAGACGGTGAGATAGATCGACGACAGCTCGATGCCGAGCAGGGTGACGCCGCGCGGGTTCATCGAGGCGGCCATCACCGCCTTGCCCCGCCGTGTGCGGTTGACCAGGAACCACAGCAGCCCGATCGCGACCCAGCAGATCGCGGCGGTGAAATACTCGTTCTTCGGCGTCCGTACGCCGAACACGGTGGTCACGCCCTCGACGATGGGCAGCACGGTCTTGGCGTTGTTGGTGAACAGATACGCGATCGCCTCCTGGATGATGATGCCCCAGAGCAGCGTCGCGGTCAGGATGAAGATCTCCTTCTCGGACTCGGCGATGACCTTCGACCTCTGGATCGGCCTGACAGCGATGAAGTAGGTGGCGAAGGCCAGGATGAAGCCAGCCAAGATGCCGATCAGCGCTCCCGTATAGGGCCCGACGCCGAGCTCGCTGGCGGCGGCCCAGGCGGCGACCGCGGCGCCGACCATGATGGCGCCGTGAGAGAGGTTGAGAACGCCGGAGACACCGAAGATGAGTGTGAAGCCGGTCGCGCCGAGGGCATACAGCGCGCTGATGGCAAAGCCATCGATCAAGATCTGCCAGAAAAGCATTTGGAATTGGACCCGAACGTCGGACTGAGGCACCAGAAAAATGGGCCGCTCTTACGAGCGGCCCGGTGGATGCGTCAGTTGCTGGCCGCCTTGAGCTTGATGAAGGACGGCCAGGATGTGGTACCGGCCGCGAGCTCCTTCGGCCAGACATTGACCTGCTTGCCGCTCTGCCACTGCAGCATCAGCCCGGTGATGTAGCCTTTTCCAGTCCGCAGCGCGTGCGGGTTCGGGTCACTCTTCGGCTTGAAAGCGATGCGGCCGATCGTGCCGACATAGTCGGTCGCTTCCATCGCATCGACCATCTTGTCGGGATCGGTGCCCCCTGCCCGATGGATCGCATCGGCAATCATGTAGACGTCGTCATAGGACGTGTAGCCCGCATAGGACGGGAAGTTACCGAACTTCTTCTGATAGGCCTCGACGAAGGGCAGCGTCTTCGGCGTCACCGCGACGCCCGGGCCCGACACGGCATTATAGAACACGCCTTCGACGGCGCCATTGGTGTCTTTCCAGAACGTCGAGTTGGTCGCCTGCGAGGAAATGCCGAACATCGGGATCGGCACCTGCTGGCTCTTCCACTGCACGGTCGGCTGGGTGCCGACATGCGAGATGCCGGTGATCATGACGTCCGGCTTCAGGGCTTCGATCTTGTTGAAGATCGGCGTGAAGTCGGTGGTGTCCGGCGACATGCGGATATGGTCGACCACCTTGAGCCCGATCTCCGGCAGGCACTTCTCGTAGCCGGCATCGAGCGGCGTCGTCCACGCCGCGTCCTCGCTCATGATGACCGCGGTCTTCATCTTGTAGGGCTCGACCAGCAGGTCCTTGGCGGCGTCGCAGACGAGGCCGGCGAGCGAGGTCGATGTCAGATAGCCGTGGAAGGTGTATTTGAGCTGGTCGTAGTTCTTGGCGATGTTCTGGGTGATGACGTCGGAAGCGGCACCAGGCGTGATCATCAGCGTCTTGAGACGCCCTGCCCACGGCTCCAGCGCCAGCACGACCTCGGAGATGTAGCTCGCGATGACCGCATTGACCTTGTCCTCGCTGACGGCGCGCTGGAAGGCGCGAACCGACTCTGCCGAGGAGGAATGGTTGTCGTAGACGACGATCTCGATCTTGCGCCCATCGACACCACCCTTGGCGTTGATCTCCTCGGCAGCCAGCTGCGCGGCAGGTGCAATCGACGAGCCGGCGACGGCCTGCGCTTCCGCGATGACGCCGATCCTGATCGGGTCTGCAGCCCAGGCGGCCGAGGAAACGAGCACAGCTGCGCAGCTCGCAAGCAAGATGGACTTGAGCGAAATCATGAAACCTCCCGAATCCTTATGCCTCTGACGGGCAGGCTCGACTTTGGTCTCCCACATGCCAGTGAGCAAGGGTCCATCCTGAGGCGTGCTCTGCGCTCAGCGCAATGTGATAGCGCGCGCCGCTCATAGCTCCCTGAATGTCTTGCAAAGCAGCATTGTTGCTGGGTGCCACGCATCAATATCTGCTGCGATGCAGCAGCGGAAATTCCTCCGGTTGCGGAAGACCCATCCCTTAGGACGCGGCGCGCCCTTGAACTACGTGACGCTTCTCGACCGAAGCGGCGCCGTCAGCTGCACTCACCCAGGCTGACGCAAGTGACCGAGCATCTCGTGAACGTCATACGTCATAACCGCGAGCAGCGCTGCCAGCGCAAGATAGGTACCGCCATATTCGAGCTTGGTCTGCAGCGTCGTGCCGTAATACGCGACATTCTCGGGCGCGCCGGGATCGTAGCGCCAGGCCTTCATCAGTTGCGGCGCCGCCAGGATCGCGATGATGATGAGCATCGGGCTCGGGCGGTACAGCATCAGGGCCAGCAGCATGGGGACGCCGAGCAACCAGATGCGCGGACTGAGGACGCTCGTCACCCGGCCACCATCGAGCGGCGAGATCGGCAGCAGGTTGAACAGATTGAGGAACAGGCCAGAATAGGCGATCGCGAGCAGCAGGCTGCTGTCGTTCGACCGCGCCCACAGATAGACCGCGAGCGCCGCCGCGGTGCCGACCAGCGGGCCGGCGAGGGCCACATAGGCCTCGGTCTCGACATCGACCGGCTGCTCCTTCAGCGCGATCCAGGCGCCGACGAACGGGATGAAGGCCGGAGCGCCGACATTCAGGCCGCGCTGCCGCGCCGCGATGTAGTGCCCCATTTCGTGGGCGAACAGGAGCGCGATGAAGCCTGCCGCGTAGCGCCAGCCCCAGATGCCGGCATAGACGACCAGCGACAGCAGCATCGTGCCGCCGGTCATGCCGAGCTTGCCCCATTTCAGGCCGGAGAACAGGATCAGCAGGAGGGTTTTCACGCAGGCCCGCCAGCGTTGTCGTTGCGCGGCTTGCGGCGGAAGAAATTCATCACCGCAGCTCCGAAACCGACCACCGCGAAAATGATGATCTTGGCGAACTTCAGCACGAAGGCGCCGGCCAGCGCCAGCAGTCCGAGCTTCTTCGCGGCCACGCCACCGACCAGGGCCAGCAGTCCATATTCGGCGATCCGATCCGTGCTCGCGCTGAAATCCTCGTAGCGCTTGCCTGCATTGTAGGCGAGATCGGACAGGAGCTCGTGCGCGACCGCCTTGTCGTTCGCGATCCGCTCGGAGCCGGATTCAGGCTGAAATAGCCGTCACGCCCGAGCGCAAAGGTGTTGTAGTTGACGTTCTTCGGTGCATCGTCGGGCTCGCCCTTCTGCTTGGCGAGCAGCGACCACACCAGACGGTGCGTCGTTGCATCGTAGGCCGGCGGCTCGACCCAGCCGATCACCGCCATCTCGGGAAATCCCCGCGCGACGCGATCCTGGTTCGCCTCGTCCGCGCCGGCGCGGAGATTGCTCAATAGCTCGTCGGCGTTCCAGTTCTTGGCGTCGTCGTCTTTGATATAGCCTTCCTTGATGTGCTTGATGACGACCATCCAGTCGTCGTTCTGGCGTCTGCCGACGACCAGCCCGACGAAGGTCGCGTCGTTGACGACGTTGCCGAGCGCACGCAGCACCCGCAGGCCTTCGCTCTTCGGTATGTAGAAGTAATCAACCGGCAGCTTCAGCGTGCCCTGATCGATCAGCGCGATGGCGCTTGGTCCGTCGGTCCCTGCCTTGCTCGCCGCCTCCCAGGCCGCCATCAGCTCCGCCTTGCGCGTGGCCTCGTCGGCCGGTGCGGCCTGCGCATGAGCCGAAAGACAAACGAATGCTGCGCACAACACTGCGCGCGCGATGACAATCAAGCTCTGCACGGCCCCAACCCTTCAACCCCAAATGATCGGTGAGATCGTACCTTGAAGGCTCGCCATCATGCAAGAAAGGCAGATTCGAGCTTCCCCAATAGATCTGCCGGCGCCGGCAGCGAGAGACGATTGTCCGAAAAGGCCCCCTCCTCGTCACGACGCTGTCTTGCTTTCGGCCAAAGCCCCGGGTCGAGTGACGTTTGAAAATTCAAAGAGAAAGCAGCGTCGGCGGCGGGCGTTTTAGGGTTTGGGGATCACCAATGCAGTCCACACAGAATGTGCAACAGATTGATCCGAGCGAGATCGGTCTCGCCCCGGAGAAGCCTGAGAAGGCCGGCTACGATCAGCTGTATCGGCGGGTCCTGCGTGAGGTGCTGACCCGGATCGATACGCGGCTGGCCGCGATCGAGAAGCCGGGCGTTGCCGCAGATGCCGCCGCAGCCGCGAGCACGAGTGACGCGGCAGGGACCAATGGCGGCCGTTGGACGCGCATCAAGGCGCCCCTGGGCAGGCTCCGTGGCCGTAACGCCGTGGGCCTCGCTCTGCTGGTCGTGCTGGTCGGTGGCTCCGTCGCCTGGTCGCAGCGCGAGGCCGGCACGTCGCTGATGGATCGCTGGATGCCGGGCGCCAGCGAGACGTCGCAGGACGAGGCGTCCGCTCAGCAGGGCAACGAGGACGCCATGATGTCGAACGCCTCCTTGCGAGGAACCGAGGACGGCGCGGCCAACGGCGGTCCGACCACGCTGATGCAGCGAATGGCGCGCGACATCGCCGAGCTGCAGCAGGGCATCGAGCAGATCAAGTCGACGCAGGATCAGGCGAGCCGCGATCACACCCGCGCCATCGAGCAATTGCAGGCCGGCCAGGACCAGCTGATGCGGCTGGTCTCGCGGATGTCGAACACCGCACAGGCGCGCGGCGGCGCGCTTCCGCCGTCTCCGCCGCAGCAGATCATCGTGACGCCGCAGCAGCGGACCACCACGGGATTGGCCCGGCCGCAGCCGCAGCAGCAGGGCTCGACGATCGGGACGTTTCTGACCCGCAATACGTCCGGCATCCAATCGCCGCTGCCGCGCTGATCTCACGGATCAGCCGCGGCCCGGAAGCACCACGTCTCTTGCGCTCGTCGCGCTTATGAGCAGTCGTGAATACGGCCGTCATAGCCGCGATAAGACCCCTTCTCCGCATCATAGGTGCGGAAGGTCTTGCAGCTGACGCTGCTCCGCTTTGCGTCCCGCTTCGTTTCGCTCTTCGGCTTGCGCGCGGGGTGCTTGCGTTTGGCCGGCTTGTCCTCGTCATCGGCATGATGATGCGCATGACCGCGCCGTTCGGCGCTGGCTGACGGGCTGGCCGCCTGCTGCTTGGCAGCGGGCTTTTGCTGGGCTGCAGCTGGCTGCGCGACCGCAGCAGCCGGCGGCTCGGGCTTCCTGGTTTCAGCTGCTGCCGGCGCAGGCTTCACCTCGGTGGCGGCAGCCGGCTTGCTCTCCACAGCCTTGTCCTGGACCTTGTCCTGAGCCGGCTCATCCTTGGCAACGGCCGGCGGCTGAACCACCGGCTTTGCCTCGGTCACGGCGGGCTTCTGGCCGGTGTCGGCATCGGGCTTCGCTTCGGACTTAGCTTCGGATTTGGCTTCGGATTTGGCTTCGGATTTGGCATCAGCCTTGGCCGCGGGATTGGCCTCTGCCGCCGTTTCCGTGAGTGCCTTCTCGGCCGAAGGCTTGTCCGTCGAAGACGTCTCTGCCGATGGCCTGTCTGCCGGCGTCTGACTGGCGCCGTCGGAAGCCTGGACGGGCTTGGCCTCCGCGGCGGCGGCCGGCGCGGCACCGGGCTCGGCGGCCTTGTCGGCCGTCGCCTTGTCCGGCTCGGCGGCAGCCGCCGGCTTGTCGGCGGGCTCGGCGAGCTTCTCGGCAGGCTTGGTGTCAGCCGTTGCGGCATCCGATGGCTTCTCGGCCGGCGCTGCAGCGGGCTGCTCGGCCGCAGGCTTGGCCGCGTCGCTCGCAGAGCCCTGCGCCCAGGCGCCGGAGATCGCACCCACGGCGCAGAACAGGACGGCGACGCGCAGAACGCGGGCGGACGGTCGAACAACGGAAACTTGCATGGAGGGAAATCTCGATTGAGGAGCCGGATAGCCCACGGTTTACGTCATATTCCTTGAGCTTTCCCTGTGAAAACCGTGTGCGCGCAAAAGAGTCGCACGCGGTGTGCTTTCCGCATCATGCATTTGCAATCGTCGCGGGAGGCTACGGCCGTCGGCAATCAATGTGAGCCGGCGGAAGGCCGCGGCGCGCGCGATCACGTCGGCTGCGTGGCCAATGACGACGTCCTTCACGCGGCGCGGTGACCGCCGGTGCCGTGCAATCGCCTGTGCACGAGGCCTTCACGCTGGGCCAGGACTGCAGGCGTGCGCGCACTCACGCGCTGGCGGCATTGGTCGTGATGACGTGACGATAATAGGACGCGCTGAGCTTGGGCGTGCGCACCTGGGTGTCGAAATCGACGTGATAGACGCCGAACCGCTGCTTGTAGCCGAACACCCACTCGAAATTGTCCATCAGGCTCCAGAGAAAATAGCCTTTCACCGGCACGCCTTCGGCGGTCGCACGCTGCAGCTGGGCGAGATAGTTCCGCAAGTACATCACGCGATCGAGGTCATGAACCTTGCCGTCGGCGGTCATCTTGTCATCCGACGAGGTGCCGTTCTCGGTGATGTAGATGGTCTTCAGATTCCAGATCTTGGCGGCGAGCTTCGGCACCCAATAGGCAGTCTCGGGCCCGATCTGCAGCCATGGCGAGCTCATATGCGGAAACGAGGACGGCATCGGCAGCACGTCGAATCCCTGCGCACGATCCGAAGCCACCACATAGGCCTGCGGCGCGTAGATGTTGAGGCCGACGAAATCAACCGGCGCCGAGATCGTCTTCAACTCGTCGGCGGTGAACGTCGGCGCATCCTTGCCGGACCACGCCAGGAACGCATCGGTGTAGTGCCCTTCGAGAATGACGTTGAGGAATCCCGCATTCAATTCGCGCGTTGCGATCTCGGCGGCGCGGACGTTCTCCGGCGTATCGATCGCGGGAAGGCAGGCGGTGATGTTCTCGGCCATGCCGACGCGCGTGCCCGCCTGCCCGTTGGCGCGGATCGCCTGGACGGCGAGGCCATGCGCCAGCGCCACGTGATGACGCGCCTGGTTCACCTCCTGCTGCGGCAGCTTCAGCCCGGGTGCATCGATGCCGAGACCATAGCCGAACGGCACGAACCGGCCGCATTCGTTGATGGTGAAGATCGTCTTGACCCGGTCGCTCAGATGCTGCGCCACGTAGCCCGCGTAGTGCCCAAAAGCCTTTGCCGTCTCGGCCGAGCGCCAGCCGCCGACGCGGTCCTGCAGCGCCTGCGGCAGGTCCCAATGATACAACGTTGCGTACGGCGTGATGCCGTTCGCCAGGAGTTCGTCGACCAGGCGACTGTAGAAGTCGAGCCCCTTCGGATTGGGCGTCGAGCCGCCGTCCGGAAACAGCCGCGGCCAGGCGATCGAGAAGCGGTAGGCCCGGCAGCCGAGCTCCTTGATCAGCCGGACATCGTGCTTGTAGCGATTGTAGTGATCGCAGGCGACGTCGCCGGTGCTGCCGTCCTCGATCGTGCCTTGCAGATGGGTGAACACGTCCCAGATCGAGGGTCCGCGGCCGTCAGCCTTTGCCCCGCCCTCGATCTGATAGGACGAGGTCGCCGTGCCCCATACGAAATCGGCGGGAAAACGACGCGCGGCATCATGCTTCAAGGCAACCTCCTCCGCTTGCGCCGGCGCATTGGCCCCGAGAGCAGCCAATCCGGCCAGCTTCGCAAGATCACGGCGGGAGACGTCATTCGGCATTGATGAACCTCAAGATCCGGTCGTTTTCGGCTACGGCTCGGCGGCACGTTCTACCAGGAACCATATTCCGGCGCCGATTTGAACCTGTGGAACCCGCCGAATTGGAGTTACGTGCAGGGCGTGCTTCCGATACATGTCGCCACCTGCGCACGCATCGCTCGACAGCTCGTGGCGATACGCTTATTTTCGCGTCATGACCGATCACCATCACGACCATCCGCACGATCACTCGGAATTGTCCGAAACGGATCTGCGCGTCCGCGCCCTCGAGAGCATCCTGACCGAGAAGGGCTACATCGATCCGGCCGCTCTCGATGTGCTCATCGAGACCTATGAGAGCAAGGTCGGCCCCCGCAACGGCGCCCGCGTCGTGGCGCGGGCGTGGACCGATCCGGCCTTCCGGTCGCGGCTGTTGTCCGATGCCACGCCCGCGATCGGCGAGCTCGGCTATGCCGGGCGCCAGGGCGAGCACATCGTGGCGGTCGAGAATACGCCCGAGCTGCACAACATGGTCGTATGCACGCTGTGCTCCTGTTATCCCTGGCCGGTGCTCGGACTGCCGCCGGTCTGGTACAAGTCCGCGCCCTATCGCGCCAAGGCGGTGAAGGACCCGCGCGGCGTGCTCAAGGATTTCGGCTTCGAGCTGGCGCCGACGACGAAGATCCGGGTATGGGATTCGACGGCGGAGATCCGCTATTTCGTCGTGCCGATGCGCCCGGAAGGGACGGACGGCTGGAGCGAGGACCAGCTCGCCGAGCTGGTCACGCGCGACAGCATGATCGGCACTGGTCTGGCGAAGCAGCCCGAAAAGGTGACCGGCTGATGGATGGCGCACATGACATGGGCGGCGCTGCCGGCTTCGGCCCGGTCCATCCCGAGCCGAACGAGCCGGTGTTTCATGCCGCATGGGAACGCCGCGCCTTCGCCATGACGCTGGCGATGGCCATGCCGGGCGGCTGGAACATCGACATGTCGCGCTTCGCGCGCGAGAATCGCCCTGGCGCCGACTATCTCGGCATGAGCTACTACCAGATCTGGCTCGCGGGGATCGAGCGGCTGATGCAGGAGCGGCATCTGGTCGAAGCCGATGAGCTCGCGGCCGGGAAGGTGATGCATCCGGCGAAACCCGTCGCCAAGATCCTGACCGCCGATGGCGTTGCTGCAATGCTGCATCGGGGTGGCCCGACCGAACGTCCCGTCACGGCGCCTGCCCTTTTCGCCGTCGGCGACCGTGTGCGCGCCAAGGACATGCATCCCCCGACGCATACGCGGCTGCCGCGCTACGTGCGCGGCCATGTCGGCCGCATCGATGCGATCCGCGGCGTGCACGTCTTTCCGGATAGCAATGCGCATGGCGGCGGCGAAGCTCCGCAATGGCTCTACACGGTGTCGTTCAACGGCGCGGAGCTGTGGGCCGATGCGCCCGATCCGCTGCTGGAAGTCACCGTGGACGCCTTCGAGCCGTATCTGGAGCGCGCATGACCGCTCCCGATCGTCACGCGGCCCTGGCGGCAACGCGCGCGTTGCCCGGCATTCCCGTCGATGACGACGGGCCGGTGTTTCGCGAGCCTTGGGAGGCGCACGCCTTCGCGATGGCCGTGACGCTGCACGCTCGCGGACTGTTCACCTGGCCCGAATGGGCCGCTGCCCTTGCCGAGGAGATTTCGAGCGCGCAGGCCGCCGGAGACGCCGATTGCGGCGACACCTATTACCGGCATTGGCTCGCGACCTTGGAGCGGCTCGTCGCCGAGAAAGGCGTCGCATCCGCCGAGACGCTGACGCGTTACTGCAACGCCTGGGATCACGCCGCCGACCGCACGCCGCATGGCAGGCCCATCGAGCTGGGCCCCGAGGACTTCGCCGGTTGAACGCCGCGCCGCGGCCGGCGGAGATCGTTAAACCGGCGTGACCGGCCTGCGAGACATTTGACATTCTCGTCTTAACGGCCGGGTATGCATGATCGGAAGAGCCGTATTCGTTCGAAATTGAACGTTCATCAGTGTGTCCGTAGCGTCCCGCCCATCTTCTTTGACGGAGTTGAGGGGACGTCGAAATGCCCGCGCCAGAGTCTTTCGTTACCATCGTCGATACGCTCGCTGGCGTGCGCCGCGACTATCACGAGAAGCTCAAATCAATCCCGCAATATGAAGCCTTCCTGCTGATCGAGAGTTCGACCGAAAAGGCCGCCGGGGCGCTGCACGGCACCGATGCGTCGTCGTCCTCGATCGCGACCGACGTAATCGACTCGCTGCAATATGCGCGCACCCGGTTCGAGCAGCACATGGCCTCGATCCCGGAATATCGCGTGCTGATGGCGATCGACAAGGTGATCAAGGAAATCTCGCAGCATCTCGGCCTCGCCGCCAAGGATGATGCAGCGCCTGAGCAGAACGCTGCCGCGGCATCGGATGATCAAGCGCCCGACACGGCTGCTGCGGTCGCATCCGCGGAGGCTGAGACCGCCGACGAGTCCGCGCCTTCCGAGCCCGAAGCGGAGCAGGAAAGCGACGAACCGGGAAACGTCGAGGCCGAAATCGCGGAACAGGCTGCAGTTGAGCCCATGGAAGCAGAGGCCCCGACGCTGCGTGTCGTCGAAGCCCCGGTGAAGTCGCCCTCGATCGTGCCCGCCGATCATGACGCCGATGCCGCCCATGACGACGACATCGTCGTGCTCAATGCGCCCACCTGGGAAAAGAGCGGCCGCGATGCCAAGGACGACATCACCGCGCGTCTCGCGGCGCAGGCGGCGTCCGCCGCCGCCAACGACACCGACGACAGCCACGACCTCGCCGACACCGATCTTGTGATGGTCAGCCAGCGCGAGCCCTCGGATCACGAGGCGGCCTGACGTCCGCGACGCCGATTTCCATCACCGATCTCGCGCGGGGCCTCAGGGCCCCGCAGCTTTTTCAGAACGGCGCGCCGCCGGCGATGTATTCACGCCACCCCTTGGCACGCAGCTCGCACGCGGGACACTGACCGCAGCCATAGCCCCACTCATGCCGCGCGCCACGCTCGCCGAGATAGCAGGTGTGCGACTGGTCGCGGATGAGATCGACGAGGCCGGCGCCGCCGAGATCATGCGCCAGCTGCCAGGTCGCGGCCTTCGACAGCCACATCAACGGTGTGTGCAGTTCGAACGAGCGCGCCATGCCCAGGCTGAGCGCGCCCTGCAGCGCCTTGATGGTCTCGTCGCGGCAGTCGGGATAGCCGGAATAGTCGGTCTCGCACATGCCGCCGACGATATGCCGGATGCCGCGGCGATAGGCCAGCGCCGCAGCAAAGGTCAGGAACACCAGGTTGCGGCCCGGCACGAACGTGTTGGGCAGACCATCGGCGCCCATCTCGATGGCAACGTCGCGCGTCAGCGCGGTCTCGGAAATGGACGCCAGCGTCGGAATGTCCAAGGTGTGGCTGTCACCGAGCTTGTCGGCCCAATCGGGACGCACGCGCGCGATCCCATCAGTCAGGCGGCCGCGGCAATCGAGCTCGACGGCATGGCGCTGTCCATAGGCGAAGCCGATGGTCTCGACCCGCGCAAAACGGTCCAGCGCCCAGGCCAGGCAGGTGGTCGAATCCTGTCCGCCCGAGAACAGCACCAGGGCCGTCTTATCCTGTTCGCTCATGGTCCCCGCTTAGCACCATCGCTCGATGCGGCCAACCCGCTGGCGGCGGTGCCTCGCCTTTTTGCTGGGAGCCGCGGGCTGCTTCGGGCATACAGGAGCCGAAAGAAAGCTGCTGTCAGGACCGCCCATGCCCCCTTCCCGCGACATCTCACGCCTGATCGAGATCATGGCGGCGCTGCGTACGCCCGTCACCGGCTGTCCGTGGGATGTCGAGCAGACTTTCCAGACGATCGCGCCCTACACGATCGAGGAAGCCTACGAGGTCGCGGACGCGATCACGCGCAACGACCTCGACGATCTGCGCGAGGAGCTCGGTGATCTGCTGCTGCAGGTGATCTACCACGCCCGCATCGCCGAGGAGCAAGGTGCGTTCGCGTTCGGCGACGTCGTCGAAGGCATCACGACAAAGATGATCCGCCGCCATCCGCATGTGTTTCCGGACAAGGACGGCAACGTCACCAAGCCCACCAAGGGCACCTGGGACCGCATCAAGGCCGAGGAGAAGGCCGAGCGCGCCGCGCGACGGCCATCCGAGGAGCAGAACAGCAAATCCTCGCTGCTGGCAGGCATCAAGGCCGGACAGCCGGCGCTGGTGCGCGCGATGGAGCTGCAGCGCAAGGCGGCGACCGTCGGATTCGACTGGAACGATCCGCGCGCGGTGCTGCAGAAGATCCGCGAGGAGGCCGACGAGATCGAGGCGGCGCTCGAGGCCAAGGACGCCACCGAACTGAGTGCGGAGACCGGCGACCTGCTGTTCGCGCTGGTCAACCTCGCCCGCCACGCCGAGGTCGATCCCGAGACTGCCCTACGCGGCACCAACGCCAAGTTCGAGCGCCGCTTCGCCCATATCGAGCATGCGCTCGCCGCCAAGGGACGCACCCTCGAGGAGGCCTCGCTGGACGAGATGGACGAGTTGTGGAACGAGGCGAAGGCGCTGGAGAAATAGCCTCCCCGCTCCGACGCCGCTCAACCGCCCTTGGCCGACAGGATGCGCTTTGTGATCTCGATGAAGCGCTGCGCAGCCGGCGACAATCCGAAGTCGGCGCGGCTCAGCAAGGAGACGTGCCGGTAGATCGTCGGCTGCGACAGCGGGATAGCGACGAGCGTCGGGAATTGGGCCTTCGGCAGCATGTGTCCGGGCAGGATGCTGAGGCCTGCTCCCTCGGCGGTGAGCGCCAGCGCGGTCGTGATCAGCGACACTTCCCAGGCCGGCTTCAATGCTCGTCCGCTCTGCGCCAGCGCGTCGTCGATTTGACTACGAATGCGCGTCCCACGGCGCATCGTGATCAGGTCGGAGCCCATGACGGCGTCCCACGACAAACGGCGGTGCTTCTCGAAGCGGCCGTCCTTGATCCCGATCGCCGAGAGCGGACTTTGCATGAGCGTGTCGACCCTGACTTCCGGCACGCCCTCGTCCTCAACGCTGCCGAGGCCGAATTCCGCATGCCCCGCCATTACCACGGTCAGCAGCTCGTCGGGAGCGACATCACGCAGGTCGATGCTCACCTCGGGATGGCGGGATCGAAAGGCGGCGAAGACGCGCGGAAGCAGCGCTGAGGCAACACCCGCTGAGACTGCGATCGAAATCCGGCCGGCCTTGATCTCGGCAAGGTCGCGCATCCGCGCCG
The DNA here is from genome assembly GCF_000344805.1 of Bradyrhizobium oligotrophicum S58. NCBI lineage: Bacteria > Pseudomonadati > Pseudomonadota > Alphaproteobacteria > Hyphomicrobiales > Nitrobacteraceae > Bradyrhizobium > Bradyrhizobium oligotrophicum. Next base: position 4,432,704 of record NC_020453.1, read on the forward strand.
ACAGCCCCTGCGCACCGGTCAGGATGCGTTCCGCCGCCGTGATCGCCTCGCGGCACGCCGCCGTCGGATGCAGCGCCCGCGTCGTCCGATCGAACAGCTTGAGCTGAAAGTTTTCCTCGATCTGCCGGATCAACAGGCTGATGGCCGACTGGGTCACACGCAGTTCGGCCGCCGCCTTGGTGATGCTGCCGAGCCGATACACCAGGACCAGGGCCTCCAATTGCCGCAAGGTCGGGGGCATTAGCTTTCCTCATGAATGAATGAGAATTTTGTGGCTAATCCAAAGAGTCTGATCATGCAACATATTTGCAAATAGAGGCCGCAACGAACCGGCCACGCAGCAACAAGCAAAAGGGGGAGGAACACTTGACGCAGGGGATCAATCTCGCGCGCTACGTCGACGAGCGGCCGCTGTCGGGCTTCCAGATCCGGGTCATCTGCCTGTGCGCGCTCGTCGTCGGGCTGGACGGCTTCGATGCCCAGGCGCTCGGCTTCGTCGCGCCCGCGCTCAGCAAGGATCTGCACCTGGCGCCGGGCGCCTTGGGGCCGGTGTTCGGCGCGTCACTCTTCGGCGTGATGATCGGATCACTGGTGTTCGGCGCTCTCGCCGACTATCTCGGGCGCAAATGGCTCGTCGTCGCCGGCGTCCTCGTGTTCGCGCTTGGATCGCTGGCGACCACCCAGGCCACGAGCGTCTCCGACCTCGTCATCATTCGGTTTCTCACCGGCCTCGGGCTCGGCGGCGTCCTGCCCAACACGATCGCTCTGACCGGAGAATATTCGCCGCAGCGCCGCAGGACCCTGCTGATCATGCTGATGTTCATGACGGTGTCGCTGGGATCGGCGATCGGCGGAGCGGTCGCGGCCAAACTCATCACCGCCTATGGCTGGCAGATCATCTTCCTCGTCGGCGGCATTCTGCCGCTCATTCTCTGTCCGGTCCTGATCATCTGGCTGCCGGAATCGCTGTCGCTGCTGGCCCTCGACGACCGCAAGAGCGATCGGGTGCGCGCGCTGCTGATGCGCATCGATCCCAAGGCCCAGCTTCCGGTCGACGCGCGCTTCACGATCGTCGAGGAGAGCGGCAAGGGTTTCCTGCTGCCGCAGCTCTTCACCAAGCGGCGCCTGCTGCCGACCTTGCTGCTCTGGATCATGTTCTTCATGAACATGATGGACATCTATTTTCTCAACAGCTGGCTGCCGACGCTGACCCATGGTGTCGGGCTCGACGTCCAGGCGGCGATCGCGGTCGGCATCGCCTTCCAGTTCGGCGGCATGCTCGGCACGATCGGACTCGGCCTGCTGATCGAAAAGTTCGGCTTCGATCGCGTCCTGTTCGCGACCTACGTTGCCGGCTTCCTCTCGATCATCACCATCGGCTTCGCCGGCGCCTCATTGCCGATCCTCGTGCCGGCCGTCTTCATTGCCGGCGTGGCCGTGATCGGCGGGCAGATCGGCTGCAATGCCTATGCGGCGCGCATCTATCCGACCTACATCCGTGGCACCGGCATCGGCTGGGCGCTGGGCATCGGCCGCTTCGGCTCGATCCTCGGCGTTACCCTCGGCGGGTTGATGCTCGCGGCAAAGTGGGACGTCTCCGCGCTGTTTCAGGCCAGCGCGGTGCCGCAGCTGTGCTCGGCGCTGGTGATCCTCGGATTGGCCCTCCTCGGCATGCGCGGCCGCCTCCCGACCGCGGACGACGGGCAACGAAGTCCGCTCTCGGCACCCGAGCGCGCGTAGATTCAAAGCAAAGAGAACTGACATGAAGACGATTCAAACCCAGGTCCTCATCGTAGGCGCCGGCCCGGTCGGACTGACCGCCGCCATGGATCTTGCCTCGCGCGGCATCGATGTCGTGGTCGCGGAGATCAGGCGCGCCGGCGAGCCGCCGAACGTGAAATGCAACCACGTCTCCGCGCGCTCCATGGAGGTGTTTCGCCGCCTTGGCATCGTCCAGCACGTGCGCGACGGCGGCCTGCCCGCCGACTTCCCCAATGACTGCGCCTATCGCACCGCCGTCGTCGGCCGCGAACTGACGCGCATCCCGATCCCGTCCCGCCAGGACCGCTATACGGCGACTGGCGGACCCGACACGGATTGGCCGACGCCAGAGCCGCCGCATCGCATCAACCAGATCTATCTCGAGCCGATCCTGTTCGCATGCGCCGAGGCGCAGCGCGGCATCACGATCCTCAACCGCGTCCAGGTCGATGAGTTCGATCAGGACGACAACGGCGTGATCGCGCGGGCCCGCGATCTCGACGCCGACCAGGACATCACTATTTCAGCCGACTACCTGATCGGCTGCGACGGCGGCCGCTCGGTGGTGCGCAAGCTGATCGGCTCGCGGCTCAGCGGCACTGATGTGGTGCAGCGGGTGCAGTCCACCTACATCCACGCGCCCGCGCTCAAGGAGCTCATCACCCAGAAGCCGGCGTGGATGACGATGTCGCTCAATCCGCGGCGCTGCGGCACCACCGTCTCCATCGACGGCCGCGACAATTGGCTGATCCACAATCACCTCGCAGCGGAGGAAGTGGAATTCGACAGCGTCGACCGCGACTGGGCGCTGCGCACCATCCTCGGTGTCGACGAGCGTTTCCGGTACGAGATCATCAGCAAGGAGGATTGGATCGGCCGCCGCCTTGTCGCTGATCGCTTCCGCGATCGCCGCGCCTTCATCTGTGGCGATGCCGCGCATCTGTGGATTCCCTATGCCGGCTACGGCATGAATGCCGGAATCGCCGATGCGGTCGACCTGTGCTGGATGCTCGCCGGCGTCATCAACGGCTGGGCCGCCCCTGCCCTGCTCGACGCCTATGAAGCCGAGCGGCAGCCGATCACCGAGCAGGTGTCACACTTCGCGATGAACCACGCGCTCGCCGTGATGAGCCAGCGGCGCGCCGTGCCCGCCGAGGTCGAGATGGATGGTCCAGTCGGTGACGCGGCGCGGGACAAGGTCGGCAAGGCCGCCTACGATCTCAACGTGCAGCAATATTGCTGTGCCGGCTTGAACTTCGGTTATTACTACGACCGGTCGCCCGCCATTTCCTATGATGGCGAGACGCCGCCGCCCTACGGCATGGGCCATTTCACGGCGTCGACCGTGCCCGGCGCACGCGCACCGCATGTCTGGCTGTCCGACGGCCGCTCGCTGCTGGATGCGCTCGGCCCGGCCTACACGCTGGTCCGGTTCGATCCAGCTATCGATGTCGCGTCCCTGATCGAGGCCGCAGCCGGGCAACGCGTGCCTTTGACGCTCGTGGACGCCGAACGCGCCAAGGCGGGCTATGGCTTCGCGGAAAGCCTGCTGCTGGTGCGGCCGGACTCGCACATCGCCTGGCGCGGCATGACTGCACCGCACGAGCCCGACCAACTGTTCGATCGCCTGCGTGGCATCGCAACGCAGCCGGAGGCCATGCGCCGTGACGATGCCGTCGTCGCCTGATCCGCATCACCGCGCCATGACCAGCCACAGCACCGCCCACTACTTCCTCGAGGCGCTCGTCGACCTCGGCATCGACTACATCTTTGCCAATCTCGGCACCGACCATGTGTCGCTGATCGAGGAAATCGCGCGCTGGGACAGCGAAGGCAGGCCGCATCCCGAGGTGATCCTGTGTCCTCACGAGGTGGTGGCGGTGCACATGGCGGCGGGTTATGCGATGACGACCGGTCGCGGCCAGGCCGTGTTCGTCCACGTCGACGCCGGCACGGCGAACGCGTGCATGGCCATCCAGAACGCCTTTCGCTACCGGCTTCCTGTGCTGCTGTTTGCGGGACGGGCGCCCTTCGCGGTGCATGGCGAGCTGGCGGGAGGACGCGATACCTACGTCCATTTCGTGCAGGACAGTTTCGACCAGGCCAGCGTCATCAGGCCCTACGTGAAATGGGACTACACGTTGCCGTCGGGCGTGGTCGTCAAGGAGGCGCTGGCCCGCGCGGCCGCGTTCATGCACAGCGATCCGCCCGGCCCCGTCTACATGATGCTGCCGCGCGAAACCCTCGCCGAGACCTGGGAACACGAGGCGATGCCGGCCTACCCGCCTGCGCGCTATGGCAGCGTCAAGGCCGGCGGCATCGAGCCGGAGCGCGCGCAGGCGATAGCAGACGCGCTGATGAAGGCGGACAACCCGATCGCCTTGACTGCTTACCTCGGACGCAACGCCGAGGCCGTCTCGGTGCTGGAGCGATTGGCGCTGGTCTGCGGCATCCGTGTCGCCGAGTTCAATCCGGTCACGATGAACATCTGCCAGGACTCGCCCTGCTTTGCCGGCTCCGACCCGGCCGCACTGGTCGCCGGCGCCGATCTCGGACTGCTGATCGACATCGACGTTCCCTTCATTCCGCAGATGCTGAAATCAGCCGATCGTATCAGCTGGATCCAGATTGATCTCGATGCCTTGAAGGCGGACATTCCGATGTGGGGATTTGCCACCGACCTTCGCATCCAGGGTAATTCAGCGGTCATCCTTCGGCAGGTGTTGGAGTGCGTCGTCGCCCGTGGTGACGACGCATACTTGCGGAAAGTGCGCGAGCGGATCACGAGCTGGCAGCCGGCACGCGAGGCTGCGCAGGCGAAACGCACGTCCGCGGCAGCACAGAAAGGCGCGCCTGGCGCGATCAACCCCGCCTATCTGTTTGCACGGCTGCAGGCGCTGCTGTCCGAGGACGACATCGTGGTCAACGAGGCCGTCCGCAATGCGCCCATCCTGCAGCAGCAGCTTCGCCGCACCAAGCCGATGACCTATGTGGGCCTGGCCGGCGGCGGCCTCGGCTTCAGCGGCGGCATGGCGCTCGGGCTCAAGCTGGCCAACCCCGCACGCCGCGTGGTGCAGATCGTCGGCGACGGCGCCTACCATTTCGCCGCGCCGGATTCGGTCTACGCCGTCTCGCAGCAGTATCAGCTGCCGATCCTCACCGTGATCCTCGACAACAATGGCTGGCAGGCGGTGAAGGCGTCGGTGCAACGGGTCTATCCGGAGGGCGCCGCGCAGCGGACGAATTCCTTTCTTTCACGACTGACGACGGGGCGTCAGGATGAGCAGCGGCGTCTCGCCGACATCGCCTGCGCGTTCGGCGCCTACGGCGAGCGCGTCGACGATCCCGATGCCCTCGATACGGCGATCGAACGCTGCCTTGCGGCCGTCGACGGCGGTCGCGCCGCAGTGCTGCACGTCGACATTACGCCGTTGTAGCGGGATCGCCCGATGGCCGACGGCGTTGGCGGCAGCTCATGCTGAAGCGCGTAAGACGAATGGAGCTACGTCAGTCTCGGCATACCGTGAGAGCATCCGACCAGTATGCCGCGCTTGCTGGCGTTGACGCGCGCCGTCATCTCCTGGAGCTTGCGGTGCATCTCTGACGTTGGACGCTGGCGCAATTTAAGGCAGATTCAATTCTGGATTTCCATCGAGAGATGAATCAATATTATGCCGTTCCGGTGGAGCGCGGCAGCCTTCAGCCGTTGGTGCATCGCGGATTTGACGGGATACCACCCAGGGAGAGCGCGTTCGTGCATCTCGCTATCTGGCTTCTGCTCGGATCTTTTCTCGTTCTGCCTTACGCGACCGGGCAGCACATCCGAATTGCCCTTTTGCCGTCATGAACATGCCCCGTACACTTGGGGCCGTAAGGCGCGGCCTGGCGCGCTTTTTTCCTCAGCATCGAGAAGCAGAGGTTCATTGATGTATTTGTTTGTTTGGTTTCTGCTGGGCGCGTCGTTCGCTTGGTCGCTTGCCGCGACTTGGACCGCGATCCGCTCTTTCTTTTTCGGCTATTCAGGGATTCCGGCCGAAATACGGTGGTCAATCGCGTTGATTGGACTATGTAGTTTGGCCGCGCTCGCGATTGCTTCGGACAACGCAATGCTTAGCCAGGATTTCCTCGATCTGAGATCTCATTTCCTGGGGCCTCGGTTCGAAGTTCTTCTGCTCGGATTCATCATCGGCGTGATCACGTTTGGATACCGTTGGGCGCTCCATGCCGGCCTGAAGCGATTGGGGTCGGCGATCCTGGGCGACAAGGACAGCACAGCCTGGGCGTTTCAAAGCGCGATTGCTCTGGTGATGGTGGCATTTGTCGTGTTCGCCGTTCGACCCGACTTTCTCGATTACCTTAGGTCTTTCAAGATTGGCGGCTTCGAAGCGACGTTCGCCGAGCCGTCAAGCAGCGCCATCCGTGATACCAATCTGCACCTGAACGATCAGCGAGAGGCGTTGACCGTTGTGCAATTTAAAGACTTTGAGGCTGAATTCATTGATCCGACTTCCCCGCGGGGGTTCGCGAGACGCTTGTTTGCGCCTGCCGAACTTATCGATCAGACCGACCCCATAACCGTATTGCTGGTCGACGGCTATCTTCGGCCCGTTACGGCGTCCCTGAACTGCCTCTACGAAGCCCATCAGCTAGACATTGTCTCCAGGGACGACGACATTGCGTCCTTTGTCTATGCGTGGCAGGGCTTCTTGCTGGCGGTCCATCAAGGTGAGGTTTGGAAAGACGGTGAGGATCAAACGTCACGCAGGGAGGCTGTGACGTCCATATTGGCGCGTCTTTTGAAACATCAACTCAGCATTGTGCGACATGCTAACCAGATTTCGCGAGATTGCGTCTCCCGGGACAGAGGGCCCAAGGACGCCATGCGGTTCGAATCAAAGTGTCTGCTTTCGCGGGCGGGGCCGGACTCACTTTGTCTTGCGCCCAAGATGTCTCTTGTTGATCTGATCGAGAGCTACGATGCGGCGAAATCGAAAGATAATTCTGACGGGACTCAGTGGATCGCCGCACATGCTGCCCGCGATTTCGAGTGCCTCGATGCGCATTTTCGGGCGGCTCAGACGGTCTTGAAGAGCAAAGGTCAGAACCCACACCAGATCATCTCTCTGATGGTTATGGACGCCTACCTCGCTGGCGCCGTCGCCGATCTCATAGCGCTAGTCTCCGGACAACAGAAAGATAAGGCAGTTTTCCTGACTACCATGTTGGATGGCTTTCCCCAATCGCAGGAATTTGCGACCCCGGGAACAATCAACGTATTTTACCAGCTAAGTGACGCTAGGTGGAAAACATTGGATTCGTGGCCTCTGGAGCAGACTCTTTCCGATTTCAGGTTTGCGTTCGATGGCGTCAAGGCGATGATGAACCCGCGGCCCGACCAATTGATAATGGCACTCGGAAAAAGGGTGACCTCAAACCAAAGCGGCCCAGACCCAGATCAGATGGCACGCTGCGACGCCGAGATCACAAAACTGGCGGAGACGTACCGAGATAAAGTTTATGACATCTACCTAAGAAATGCGCTCATTATTTCGACGACGGAAGTCCAGCTATTTAATCAGTTCGAACTATCTAACAGGTATATCTCCGAGGGACTGCATCAGCAGTGGGCCGGAGCCTTGGGGAATCTATTAGTTCAACTCAAAGGGCACTTGAGATGGACCGTCGCAGTCCCAGAGACCATTCGGCTTCCAGAACTGGACGAAAGGCAGCGGAAAGGCCTACCCAATTTGGATCTGGACGACTATCCTGATGTCCTCGTTGAGGCGGAGCTGGCCGCGGCTTTAGGCACAATTCTGACGGATGGACACGGGACGCGTCCTTCTGCGAAGGCATGCAACCTGTCGCTCTTCTTGGTGAACTACGCCGACCGCTCCACTGGCAAAATCAAGCTCAAGTTAAACCTTGAGCGATCTCAGCAAATACGCTGGAAACAGCTTGTTGCCGTTGTCGCCGAACGAGTTGCAAGCAGCTGCTCATGGACAGACCGCCGGGCCGGGAAACAAGATGTTCCCGAAACGGCGGTTTCAGACTAGTAGCAGAACGACACGAAAGCAGGCGAGTGATCGCCTAACCAGCAATTGAACGTGGCCCAATCAGGCTCGCTCAGATCGCCCGGGCCAAAGCAACCTCTGCGAAAGCGAGAGATGCGAGCGTCAGGGCAATGCTCCAGTGGAAGATCTTCATGTTTGCACTCCGGAGTAACCTCACCAGAACCTATATTCTTCAGAGATATTTTCAAGAGGCCGGACGCGGGAAGAAATGAACATCCGTTCAGCGCGTCATTACTTTGTTTTCCTGCCGTCTTTACGCCACCCGCGGCACGCCGTGATAGCGCTCCACCACGATGTCGCGCTTGGTGGCGTCGACACGGACGGTCATGTCGTAGTGGCCTTCGTGCAGCTCCTTGGCGAGCACCTCGGCATTGCGATGCAGCCAGCTGATGCCGGCGCCGTCGGCGGCGTCGATGGTCAGATCGAGCGTCGTCCGCGCCGCGGCGAGCCTGTCCTCGATCGCCTGCAGCAGCGCCTCGACGCCCTCCCCGGTCTCGGCCGAGACCAGGAAGCACGGCCGCTCCGGCGGCCGTCGGCTTGCGATATTGGCGAGGTTCTCGCGCGCCGCCTCGTCGAGACGGTCGATCTTGTTCCAGACCTCGATGATGGTGTCGGTGGCCTCGGGATCGATGCCGAGCTGGCTCAGCACCAGCTCGACGTCGTGCTGCTGCGCCTCGGCATCTTCATGCGACATGTCGCGGACGTGCAGGATCACGTCGGCCTCGAGCACCTCCTCCAGCGTGGCGCGAAAGGCAGCAACGAGTTGCGTCGGCAGGTTGGAGATGAAGCCGACGGTGTCGGACAGCATCGCCTTGCCGCCGTGGGGCAACGCGATCGCGCGCAGGGTCGGATCAAGCGTCGCGAACAGCATGTCGGCCGCCTGCACGTCGGCGCGAGTCAGGCGATTGAACAGGGTCGACTTGCCCGCATTGGTGTAGCCGACCAGCGCCACCACGCGATAGGGCACGCGCTGGCGGCCGGCGCGGTGCAGCCGCCGCGTCGCCTGGACCTTCTTGATCTCGTTCTCGAGCCGGGTGATGCGGTCGCCGATCAGCCGGCGGTCGGCCTCGATCTGGGTCTCGCCAGGACCGCCCATGAAGCCGAAGCCGCCGCGCTGGCGCTCGAGATGGGTCCAGGAGCGCACCAGGCGGCTGCGCTGATAGTTGAGATGCGCGAGCTCGACCTGCAGCGAGCCCTCCTTGGTCTTGGCGCGGCGGCCAAAGATCTCCAGGATCAGGCCGGTGCGGTCGAGCACCTTCGTATTCCAAGCCTTCTCGAGGTTGCGCTGCTGGATCGGCGACAGCGCGCAATCCATCACGACGAGCTCGACCCCGTGGCTCGCGATCACGCCTCCGATCTCGTCGACCTTGCCCTTGCCGAGATAGGTCGCGGGACGAATCTGCTGGATCGGTGCGAGGATCGCTTCGGCCACCGTCAGGTCGATGGCGCGCGCCAGCCCTGCGGCCTCATCGATCCGCGCCTCGCTGTCACGCATGTCGGAATGACCAGCTTGCGCGCCGTCGTCACCACGGCGCGCTCGCAAGTAAGGGCCGATCACGATGACCAGCCCTGTCGTCTTGACGTCATCCGGCCTCGAAAGGCCGATGCCCCCTTCGCGATCGCGGGGTTCCAATCAGGTCACTCTCACGTCAGGTCACTCACGCAGACGCGTCCTCGCCACCCTCGAACAGCTGGATCGGGGCGCCGGGCATAATGGTGGAGATCGCATGCTTGTAGACGAGCTGCGAGTGACCGTCGCGCCGGAGCAGCAGGCAGAAATTGTCGAACCATGTGACAATCCCCTGCAGTTTTACGCCATTGACCAGGAAGATCGTGAGCGGCGTCTTGGTTTTGCGGACATGGTTGAGAAAGGTGTCTTGTAGGTTTTGTGCGCGGTCTGCCGCCATTGTTGTTATCTCGCAGTCTTGTGCTTTTTCTTATTGAACCTTCGGCGGCCCGATTGCAGCTCTCGGACTCGACGTGGTGTCCCATGATCCATTGAGATCCCCCTCGAGGGACCATGGAATGCCGGATTAGAAGACAGGCGAGCATTTTAGGCAAGCCGATTGCATGAACACCGGTTCCAAAAGAACCGGATTCGTCCGTAAAAGTCCGGGATTGGACGAATTTTCCAATGTAAATTCGTCCAGTGGTGCCAACCCGGGTCCAGGTCGGCAATTTCAGCCGACCCCGAGTGCCTTCAGCTTGCGATGCAGAGCCGATCGCTCCATCCCGACGAACTCGGCCGTGCGCGAGATGTTGCCCGAAAAGCGGCTGATCTGGGCGATCAGATAATCGCGCTCGAACACCTCGCGGGCCTCGCGCAACGGCAGGCCCATGATGTGCTCGCCATTGTTGCTGGTCGGCATCGCCGGCACCATCGATCCGACGTCCGGAGGCAACATGTCGGCAGTGATGATCACCTCCGGGCCGCCAGCGGCGAGAATCATCACGCGCTCGACGTTGTTGCGAAGTTGGCGGACATTGCCCGGCCACACATGCGACTGCAGCACGGCCATCGCGTCCTGCCCGATCTGCCGTTTCGGCAGGCCCGTCGTCACCGAAATCTGGTCCATGAAATAGTCGATCAGCTCGGGAATGTCCTCGCGCCGCTCGGATAGCGGCGGCACGCGGATCGGAACCACCGACAGCCGGTGATAGAGATCCTCGCGGAAGCGCCCGGCGGCGATCTCCTCCTCGAGGTTCCGCGCGGTCGACGAGATGATACGCACGTCAACGTGCACCTTGGTGGTGCCACCGGCGCGCTGGAAGGTCTGATCGACCAGGACGCGAAGAATCTTGTTCTGCGTCTCGCGCGGCATGTCGGCGATCTCGTCGACGAACAGCGTGCCGCCATGAGCCTCTTCGAGCGCGCCGGTCTTGCGCGACTGCTCGCCGTTGGACTGCTCGATGCCGAACAGCTCCTCCTCCATCCGCTCCGGCGTGATCGCCGCGGCGTTGATGACGACGAACGGCCCGTCGGCGCGCGGCGACTGGATATGCAGCGTGCGGGCAGCTAGCTCCTTGCCCGATCCGGGAGGTCCGACGATCAGGATGCGGCTGTTGGCCTTGGCGGCGCGCTCGATGGTCTGGCGCAGCTGATTCATCGATGGCGAGCGGCCGGTCATGTTGCTTGCGGTCGGCGCGAGCTGCTTGAGCTCGCGCACCTCGCGCTTCAGCCGCGAAGTCTCCAGCGCCCGCGTCGCCACAAGAATCAGTCGGTCCGACTTGAACGGCTTCTCGATGAAGTCGTAGGCGCCACGCTTGATGGCGGCGACCGCCGTCTCGATGTTGCCGTGACCGGAGATCATGACGACCGGCAGATCGGGATGGTCCTTCTTGATCTGCTCCAGGAGCTGCAAGCCATCGAGCTTGGAGCCCTGCAGCCAGATGTCGAGGAACACCAGGTTCGGGCGGCGGCTCGCGATCTCGCCAAGCGCCGAATCGCTGTCGCGGGCGGTTCGCGTCGTGAAGCCCTCGTCATCCAGGATGCCGGCTACCAGCTCCCGGATATCGGCTTCATCGTCGACAATCAGAATATCACTCGCCATGGGTCACGCCTGTCTCGTCAGCTGCCGGTTGCGGCTTGGATTTTTGGTTGGTCATTGGTCGTTTGAACCGTGCTCGCGGTTTCCCCGCTCGCCTCGGTCTTCTGCACATTGTCCGTCGCAGCCGCCTGCTCCTTGCCCCCCGGCATGGCGGCCTGGCCGGACACGGCAAAGCGCAGCCGCATCCAGGCGCCGCGCTGGCCGGCACGGAAATCAGAGGCGTCCTTGAGCTCCAGCTTGCCGCCATGGTCTTCCAGCACGCGGCCGACGATCGCGAGCCCGAGGCCGGTGCCCTTGGCGCGCGTCGTGACATAGGGCTCGAGCAGCCGCTGCCGCGCCACCTTGGGCAGGCCGATGCCGTTGTCGATCACGTCGATCAGCACGTCGTCGCCTTCACGCGAGGCCACGACGTCGATGCGGCCCTTGCCCAGTTCCTCCGGCGGCACCACCTCGATCGCCTCGGTGGCGTTCTTGATGATGTTGGTCAGCGCTTGCGAGATCAGCCGGCGGTCGAACTGCGCGCGCAGCGGATCCTGCTTGATGTCGGTCTCGATATCGATCTCGGGATGCGCGACCTTCATCAGGAACACCGCCTGCCGTACCGCGTCGGCAACGTCCTCGCCTTCCATCACGGGCTTCGGCATCCGCGCGAATCGCGAGAACTCGTCGACCATTCGCCTGATGTCGTCGACCTGCCGCACGATCGTCTCGGTACATTGCTCAAATATGGCCTTGTCCTCGGTGATGACCTTGCCGAATTTGCGGCGAATGCGCTCTGCGGACAGCTGAATTGGCGTCAGCGGATTCTTGATCTCGTGCGCGATGCGGCGCGCGACGTCGCCCCAGGCCGAGGTGCGCTGCGCCGACACCAGCTCGGTGATGTCGTCGAGCGTGATGATGTAGCTGTCACGCGCCTGGTTGGTCTGCTCGGCGGTGACGCGCACCGAGAGATTGCGCTCGTTGCCGTCGCGCTGGATCGTGACCTGTCCCTGTACCAGCCGCTGCTTGCCTTCGCGCGCCGTCTTCATCATGTCGTCGAGCTCGGGCAGCACGTCCGACAGCGGATGATCGAGCGTCTCGGATTCGGCGTGCCCGATCAGCTTCTCGGCCGAACGATTGAGGATGGCGACGCTGCCCGAGGCGTCGACGCCGATGATGCCGGCGGAGGCCGACGACAGCACCGCCTCGATGAAGCGGCGCCTGCTGTCGATCAGCTCGCTGGCGCTGACCAGCTCGTCGCGCTGCGTGCGCAGCTCCTGCGTCATCTTGTTGAAGGTCTGGCCGAGCTGGGCGAGATCGCCTTCCGATCTGTGCACCGAGACCTGGACGTTGAGATCGCCGGTCGCCACCGTGTGCGCGGCATTCATCAGTTGCCGGATCGGCGACACCAGCCAGTTGGCGAAGTTCAATCCGATCAGCACGGAGGCCATCAGGATGGTCAGCGCGATCACCGCGAACATCAGCGCGAAGGCGACCTGGATGCCGAGCCGGCGCGACTCGACCTGGGCGTATTCGGCGACCGAGGTCTCGGTCTGCTTGAGCTGCGCGATCACGCGCGGATCGAGCAGCCGGGCGACGTAGAGGAAGGTGTCGTTGAAGGCGCGCAGGCGGATCACGGCCGCGACGTAATTGGCGTCGGGAAACACCGCGATCTGCGGCTCGGTCTCGTTGATGTTGCTGAGGAAGTCCGCCGGCGGCGTCTGGAAGCTCTGCTGGATGCCGGTCTCCGCCGTCTCCAGCACGGTGCGATCCTTGTCGATCAGCATCGCGCCCGGCAGGTTGCGCGAGGCGGCGCTGGCCGTCAGCAGCTCGCGGAACGTGCCGCGGTCCTGGTCGTAGAGCGGCCGTGCATGGGCGATGTCGTTGGCCATGCCGAGGATGTCGCCGCGGATCAGCTGGGCGTGCTCATAGGTGTAGGCGCGGGCCACCGTCAGCGAGTTCTGGATCGCCTCCTTGGCAGGTCCCGAGAACAACCGGTCGAGGCCGCGGTCGATGGTGACGTTGGCGACCAGCGACACCAGCACCGCCGGCAGCACCGCGATGATCGAGAACAGGCTGACGATCTGGACGTGCAGCCGCGCCGCGGCCCTGCCCCGCCGCCGCGCCTGGACCATCTGCCAGACCTCGCGGATGATGATCCCGACCAGGATCAGGATCGTTCCGGCGTCGATCAGCAGGAAGGTGCTGACGACCTCGGGCGTCGGCTCGATCGGGCTCAAGCCCACCAGCACGATGAAGGTGAGGAAGGACGACAACAGGGCGAGCCCGACCGCGACCGGCGCAAGCCAGGTGCGCCAGGTCCAGCGCCGGCTGTCAGCGGACGAATCGAAGGGGGTAGCCGAGGTCTCTGCGCTGGTCATTCCGGCAAGGTGGGTGATGCTGAACGCGGCACGTCCGGGAATCGGACTGATGCATTCCTACCACGCTGTTGCCAAATTGCGACAAATCCGCGGCGGGAGGGGAGAGCGCAGGCTAGTTTGTATGCATTTTGCGCCCTCGGGCGATGTGGATTAGGGTATTTAAATACTTATACGATGAATCCGAGCCAATATTTCTGTTCGCCAAGCGAATAACGTCAACGCAGTCGTTGGACGCAGAAGCGAGCACGCGCTGCGCGCTAACCACCGCACGCCGTCGTCAAGTCGACACCGGCAGTCCTCAATTGTGGACGGATCTCGTCGGCGCGCGCGGCAGTCAACCGGGTCACCGGACCCGACAGCGCGAGGGCGCCGAGCAAGGCGCCACTCGGTCCGAACACGGGGGTCGCGAGCGCCGCAGAATGGGGATCTGTCACTCCGCTGGTGAAGATCGGCGTTTCGATCGCGGCCGCTGCTCGACCGCGATCGAAGTGTCTCAGCACCTGGGCGATCGCCGATTTGTCCATCGGGCGCAGGTCGCCGGGCTGGACATGCATGCGGATCTGATTGGCGCTTTCGACCCGAAACAGGCAGAGGCGTTGTTCGCCCCGCCGCGTGTAGAATGACGCGGTTTCACCGGTGGAGCGCGCCAGCTGCTCCAGCACGGGCGTCACGTGATCGGCAAGACCGAACGCGTGCTGGTAGCAGGCAGCAAGGCGCATCACCTCGGCATCCAGCCGGTAGCCGCCATCGTCCACGCGCCGGATCAGACCGAAACTCTCTAATGAAAGCGCCATGCGCATGACCGTCGTCTTCACGAGACCGGTGCGCTTGGTCAATTCGGCAAGACTGACCTCGCTGTCGCCGCGTTGAAATGCGGTGAGGATGCTCAACGCGCGATCGACGGCAGAGACGCCCTTGAGTCCCGAGGACTTCTCCGGCTTGACCGTCTTGCGGGGTTTGCTCGATTTCTTGGCCACGTCCTCAATCCCGAACAGGCCGCGATCAGGCGACCATTTCGGGACGGTATACACACCCCCGAGCCGAAGTTCACGGCCCGGCAAGGGATGTTAGCCCATATATTCAACGCCCCGTTTCTTCAGCTCCTCGTCGACCCATGAACGGTCGTTGCGTCCCGCGCTGATGGCTTCGAGCTGCGCGGTCTCGGCGTCATGCTTCTTCTTCGTGGCGGCATAGATCGCCTCCGCGTCGGCGAGCGGGACGCACACGAGCCCGTCGTCGTCACCGAGAATGAGATCGCCGGGCTTGATGACCATGCCATCGATCGCGATTTGAACGTTGATCTCGCCGGGACCGTCCTTGTAGGGACCGCGATGAGTGACGCCTGCCGCAAAGATCGGGAATTTGCCGGCGCGGACCGAGGCCGCGTCCCGGATCGCGCCGTTGATGACGACGCCGCCGAGGCCACGGCGCACCGCATGTGCGATCATCAATTCTCCGATCAGCGCATTGGTGAGATCCCCGCCGGCATCGACCACGACGATGTCGCCGGGCTCTGCCACGTCGAGCGCCTTGTGAAGCATGAGATTGTCGCCGGGGCGCGATTTCACGGTGATCGCAGGGCCAGCAAGAACGCCGCCGCCGTGCATCGGACGCAGGCGGGGACCCGCCGCACTCATTCGCGACATGCTGTCGCTCACATTGGCGACCGGTAGCTTGCGATAGCGATCGACGAGCTCCGGCGAGGCCTTCTGCTTCGGGTTTGGATAGATGCGAAAACCGGCGGTCATGGCGAGCTCCCTGGTGTGACGTCCCTGCGGCCCGGCCGATCGGCGGTTGACAAAACGAGCCAGCGGCGCGATACGTACAAAAAATGCAACGCCGTTTCAATTTTAAAATGACGGTGTGGGAAACGGTCAGCGTCCCGTCGAAGACGGGTCGGGCGGCACGATTGCCGCAGGATTCGGCCATGCGTGACATCGCACGATGGCCGGGGCGTTGCCGCCAGACGCGAAGGCAGCGACATGCGCTACAAGATTCTGATCACCGGCCCCGCCCTGACCTCAGAGGCGACCGATCTCGCCGCACGGCGCGGCGCCGCGCTCGTCCCCCATCCGCATTACGTAAGCTCTGAGGAGCTGGCCAAGGTCGCCGCCGCCGAGCAGCCCGACGCGATCATCGTGCGTCAGGGCAAGATCGACGATCGGGTGATGGCCGCGTCGGCGAACATCAAGGCGATCGCCAAGCACGGTGTCGGCTACGACAACATCGACGTCGACGCCGCCGATCGCCGCGGAATCCCTGTTTTCGTCGCGCGCGGCGCCAATTCGCAATCGGTCGCCGAGCTCGCTCTCGCCTTGATGTTTGCAGTGGCGCGCGAGATCCCGCGTCTCGACGCCCGCATCAAGTCCGGGCATTGGGACAAGGCGACCACCAAGGGCGTCCAGTTGTTGGGCCGCAGCCTCGGCGTGATCGGGTTCGGCGAGATCGGCCGCATCCTGGCCGGTCTGGTTCAGCCGCTGCAGATGCAGGTGCGCGTCTTCGATCCCTACATGCCAGCTGACATCAGCATCGAGGCTGCGGAGCGCGTCGGCAGCCTCGACGAAGTGCTGGCGACGAGCGACGTGATCAGCCTGCACTGCCCGTTGACGCCGCAGACGCGCAACATGATCGGCGCCGAGCAGATCGCGCGCATGCGGCGTCACTGCATCCTGATCAACACCGCGCGCGGCGGCTTGATCGACGAGACAGCACTGTTCGAAGCGTTGCGCGACGGTGTCATCGCGGGCGCCGGACTCGATTCCTTCGCCGAGGAGCCGGCCAGGCCCGATCTTCCGCTGCTGACGCTGCCCAACGTGGTCGTCACGCCGCATGCCGGCGCCAGCACCCAGGCGGCCCGCGAGGCCATGGGCGTCATCGCCGTCAATCACGTGATGGACGTCCTGGAAGGCAAGACCATCGACCTGCGTGCGATGGTCAACAAGAAGCAGCTTCGCGTCGCTTGAACGGCGCGCATGATAAAAAATCGGAGGAGACAATGGCAGAAGCCAAGACGGCGCCAAGCGCGCTGGAGCAGACGACCATGCGCCGAGTAACCTGGCGCATCATGCCGTTCATGATGATCTGCTACCTGTTCGCGATCCTCGATCGCGGCAATGTCGGCATGGCATCCCTGCAGATGGTGCAGGATCTCGGGATGTCGAAGGCGGTGTTCGGCTTCGGCGCGAGCCTGTTCTTCTTCTCCTACTTCCTGATGGAAGTGCCGAGCAACCTCGCTTTGCAGCGCTTCGGCGCGCGGCGCTGGATCGCCCGCATCATGATCACATGGGGCATCATTTCGGCCGGGATGGCATTCGTGCAGGGGCAGAACTCGTTCTACGTGATGCGCTTCATTCTCGGCGCCGCGGAAGCCGGCTTCTTTCCCGGTGTCCTGCTGTATCTGACCTACTGGCTGCCGGCCAATTATCGCGGCCGCCTGATCGCCCTGTTCGGCATCTCGATCCCGGCCGCGACCTTCATCGGTTCTCCGCTCGGCGGACTGCTGCTGAGTCTCGACGGCCTGCTCGGTCTGCGCGGCTGGCAGTGGCTCTTCATCGTCGAGGGCGTTCCCACGGTGCTGCTCGGCCTGGTCTGCCTGTCGATCCTGACTGACAGGCCCGATCAGGCGCGCTGGTTGCGCGATGACGAGCGGGCCTGGCTGTGCGCCGAGCTCGATCGGGAAAAGGCGAGCCGACCGTCGGCGACGGAAAGGACCGGCTGGGGCTCCTTCGTACAGCTGCTGAGCAACCCCTATGTCTGGGCGATGGCGCTCGCCTGCTCCGGCGCTTCGGCGGCCGGATCGGTCCTCGGCGTCTGGCAGCCGCAGTTCCTCAAATCATTCGGGCTCACCAACCTGGAGACCGGGTTGATCAACTCGATTCCTTATGGCGTCGCCTGCGTGCTGATGGTGCTGTGGGGGCGTCACTCGGACAAGACCGGAGAACGGCGCTGGCACACCGCGCTGACGCTGATCCTGATCTCGCTCGGTTTCCTCGGCGTCTTCGTCATCCATTCCCTGATCGGAACGGTCATTCTGCTCAGCCTGGTTCTGGTCGGCGCCTACGCGTTCAAGGGGCCGTTCTGGGCGCTGACGTCGGGCTGGCTTGGCGCCGGATCGGTGGCGGCCGGCCTTGCCATGATCAACGCCGTGTCGAACCTGATCGGCGGCGGCCTGATGGTGAACGTCTACGGCAGCGTGCTGGAGGCGACGGGAAATCACGGGTTGGCGTTGCTGCCGATCGCGATGGTGACCATGGTCGGGGCCTCGCTGATCCTGGTCATCAGCCGGCCACGGAACGCCGAGACGTTGAGCCCTGTCATCGTGAAGGGAGCCTGACATGGCGAGACCCGGCACCATCACACGCCGCAGCTTGCTGATCGGCGCCGCGGCGACCGCAGCACTGCCCGGGGTCGCAACGGCTCAGTCACGCGAGGCCGTCCGCTGGTCGGCAGGAACGGCGAGGCCTGCCGCGAAGGCGCCGCCGAACGCGACCGACTGTCACTTCCATACCTACGATTCCAAATACCCCACGGCGCCCGGCGCGACGCTCACCCCGCCCGACGCTTCGCCGGATGACTACAAGGCCCTGCAGCGGCGCATCGGCACCACACGCGGCGTGCTCGTGACGCCGTCGACCTATGGCACCGACAACAGCCTGCAACTGGCCTCGATGAAGGCGCTCGGTCCGGACAATTTCAGGATGGTGGCGGTGGTCGCTGAGGACGTCTCCGATGCCGAGCTCAAGCGGCTCGACTCGCTCGGTGTCCGCGGCGTGCGCTTCAACCTGCCCTTCCCCGGTCCGCTCTCGGTCGCATCGCTCGAGAAACTGTCACCGCGATTTGCGGCACTCGGCTGGCATTGCGAGATCAACATGCGACCGCAACAGCTCGAAGCGGCGCAGGACATGCTCCTGGGCCTGCCGTCGCGAATCGTCATCGACCATCTCGGCGCGCTGCCTGCCGAGGGATTGAAGAGCCCGTCCTACGCCATCATTCGCAGGCTGCTCGACAAGGGCAACACCTGGGTCAAGCTGTCCGGCGCCTATCTGACCAGCAGGTCGCCCTATGTCGAAAGCGCTGGGATCACCGCGGCCTATGTCCGCGCCGCTCCGGAGCGCGTGGTCTGGGGCAGTGACTGGCCGCATCCGACCCGCAAGGCGGAGGACAAGCCCGATGATGCGGAGCTGTTCGACCTGATGGCGAACGCGATGCCGGACCAGGCCACGCTGCAGCGGGTGCTGGTCGACGCGCCTGCGGAGCTGTATGGGTTTGCGCCATGAGCTGGTTCGCCCCGCCACGCCGCATCGACACGCAAGTCTTCGCCAGGCTGCCGGATCACTTCCGCAACGCCAGGCGCAGCGCCTGGGCCGACGCCAACCAGGGTGGCCGCGCGATCGACAGCTTTCTCGAAGGCCCGTCCTTCGACCGTGACGGCCGGCTCTACGTCACTGATATTCCCTTCGGGCGGATCTTTCGGATTGATCCGGACGGCGAATGGACTCTGATCGCCGAGTATGACGGCTGGCCCAACGGCCTGAAGATCCACGCCGACGGCCGCATCTTCATCACCGACTACAAGCGCGGCCTGATGCTGCTCGAGCCCGGAAGCGGCCAAGTCACGCCGTTTCTGGAGACGGTCGCGACCGAGAGCTTCAAGGGCGTCAACGACCTGGTGTTCGGACGCTCTGGCACGCTCTATTTCACCGACCAGGGCCAGACCGGCATGCACGATCCGACCGGCCGCGTCTGGCGGCTCGGCAGCGACGGCCGCCTGACCTGCCTGGTCGACACGGTCCCCAGTCCGAACGGCATCGTGGTCGATCCCGAGGAGAGTTTTCTTCTGGTCGCCGTGACCCGTGCCAACCAGGTCTGGCGCATTCCGCTGCCTGCGAGCGGCATCACCACCAAGGTCGGGGTGTTCGTGAACCTGCATGGCGGTCCCGGCGGACCCGACGGCCTTGCGCTTGACCGCGACGGCAATCTCCTGATCTGCCACACCGGCTTCGGCTCGGTGTGGCGCGTGTCGCCCGTGGCCGAACCGCTCGACCGCATCGTCTCATGCGCCGGCGTTGGCACCACCAACCTCGCCTTCGGTGGCCCCGACAACCGCAGCCTGTTCATCACCGAGAGCCGGACCGGCTCGATCCTGCGCGCCGAGCTCGAGACACCGGGCCTTGCGATGTATTCGCACGCCTGAGACGCTCCGTGCCGTCAGGCGAAGCCGAACAGCTTCGCCGGATTGGCGACGAGGATCTTGTCGCGGATCGCAGGATCCGGCGCCCAGTCGGACGACAGATCGAACAGGACGGCGTCGTCCGGCTTCTCCTTCTCGGTCGGATGCGGCCAGTCGCTGCCCCAGATCACACGGTCGGGCGCGGCCAGGACACAGCCGCGCGCGAGCGCGCTGGTGTCCGGATAGTCCGGAGGACCGACCTTGGTGTCGGCATAGGGCTCGGACAGCTTGATCCAGCCGCGGCCCTTTTCAGCGACGCGCAGCATGGCCTGCGCGCCGGGATGGGCAAGCCCCGCGGGCTGCGGAATCCGCCCGAGGTGATCGAATACGACCGCCACTGGAAGTCGCGCCAGCACCGCCTCGTGCTGGGCGATCTGGTCGCCCGACATCAGCACCTGAACGTGCCATCCGAGTGGCGCGATCCGCTTCGCGGTCTGCTCGAGGCGCTCAGCCGTCGTGATGCCCCAGGATTGCGACGTCAGGAAATTGACGCGGACTCCGCGCACGCCGAGCCCATCCATCCGCTTCAACTCATCGTCGCCAATGGTCTCATCGATGACGACGATGCCCCGCGCCTCGGCGCCGAACTGTTCGAGCGCGTCCAGCAGGCACCTGTTATCGACGCCATAGGTCGATGGCTGCACGATCACGTGGCGCGTGACGCCGAGCCGCTTCTGCAGCAGGCGATAGTCGGCGACGGTCGCACCGTCCGGCCGGCCGCCACGCCAGTGCGGCGAGACCGGAAACCGCGCATCGTAGATGTGGTGATGGCTGTCGCAGGCATTGGCCGGCGCCTTCAGCTTCGGCGCTTCCGTGCCTGCGGAGTTCGGGACGGAGCCCGCTGCCGCGGTCGTGCCGCCTGCCAGGACGAGGGCACTGGCCGCCAATAGGCTACGACGGCTGATCATGCGGCCTCCTTCGGGGCGGGTTTGTCATCGGCGGGATCGCCGAGCAGGAACATCACGGTCGCACCGACCAGCAGGATTGCCGAGAGGACGTAGAGCGGGGTCGAAAAGCTCTTCGTCGATTCCCGGAGATAGCCGATCATGTAGGGGCCGACGAAGCCGCCGAGATTGCCGATCGACACGATCAGCGCGAGGCCGGCGGCGGCGGCGCGGCCGGTGAGGAATCCGGACGGGATCGCCCAATAGGTCGCCTGGAACGACAGGATGCCGACCACCGTCACGGTCAATGCCAGCATCGCCGCCAGCGGCGCCATGAGGCTCGCGCTGATCGACAGCGCTATTCCGGCGGTCGCGAGTGCGCTGCAGACGAACCAGAGACGGTGCCGGGCCCGATTGGCGAGCCGCGCCCACAGCAGCATGCAGATCGCGCCGAGCGCGTAGGGTGCTGCGGAAATGAAGCCGACCGCAACGTAGCTCACGCCGAAGCCGCGCACGATCTGCGGCAGCCAAAGACCAATGCCGAGCGAGCCGCAGATGCCGCAGAAATTGACCAGCGCCAGCACGAACACCTTTGGATTGGCGAACGCATCGCGCAGCGTGTTGCCGTGACGCGCCGCCAAGGTCGCCTGCTCCGCGGCCAGTCGCGCGCTGAGCTCGCGCCGCTCGTTCTGATCGAGCCATTTGGCGTCGTCCGGTCCGTCCGACAGCACGAACAGGCAGGCGATGCCGAGCAGCACAGCCGGCAGCCCTTCGATGATCAGCAGCCACTGCCAGCCGGCAACGCCGCCGAAGCCGTCCATCGTCAGCAACGCGCCTGATATCGGCGAGCCGATCATGTTGGCGACGGGAATGCCGACCAGGAACGCCGCGGTCGCGCGGCCGCGCCAGGCGTCGGGAAACCAGTAGGTGAAATACAGATACACACCCGGCGTGAAGCCCGCTTCCGCCATTCCGAGCAGCAGCCGCATCACTGAGAAGCTCACCGGCCCGACGACGAGGCAGGTGAGGGTCGACAGCAGGCCCCAGCTGATCATGATGCGCGCGATCCAAAGCCGCGCGCCGACCCGCTGCATCATCAGGTTGCTGGGAATCTCGCAGAGGAAATAGCCGAGGAAGAACAACCCCGCCCCCCACCCGAACTGCGACGGCGTCAGGCCGAGATCGCGATTCATCTGCAGGCCGGCGAAGCCGACATTGATGCGGTCGAGATAGCTGACGACGTAGCAGGCGAAGATGAACGGGATGATGCGCCGCATCACCTTCGTCATCGTCGGCGTGATGTCGACCGCCGGCGCGACGCGAGCAGCCTCGCTCTCCATTCTGTTCCTCCCTGGTGCCTTGTTGGGCCGTTTTCCGGCCAGCTTGGGGGCACCATAAAAGGCACAAACAAATAATGCAACGATGTTTCATTTTAGAAAATATCGATTGCTGGACGCCGATCAATCCGACGAGCCGCGCGCGCCACCGCGAAGCGCCGTCGCGGCAGCCCTGAAGGCTGCCGGCACGCACTGAGATCAACAGGAAATGATTTCAACGGGGCGCGTTATGGCCCCTCATGATCTGCGGAAAGGTGACGCGGCTTCGCGCATGCGGCGCGGCCTTGGCCGTCGCCTCGCACCCTCGCATGTGCAGATGATCGCGGACGCCGCAGGCGGTCTCCCCCCGCGCAGTGCCGGGGGGCTCGCAGGCAGCGAGCTAACCGCCGCTGCGATAGACCTGGATGTCGAGGTCGCGGATCTTCTTGCGCAGCGTGTTGCGGTTGAGGCCGAGCAGATCGGCGGCGCGGATCTGGTTGCCACGGGTCGCGGCCAGCGCGGCCGTGAGCAACGGGATCTCGATCTCCTTGAGGATGCGGTGATACAGGCCCGGCGGCGGCACGCCGTTCGGGAAGCCCTGGAAGTGCGACGACAGATAGGCCTCGACGGCGCCGCCGAGATTGTCGATCGAGGTCGGCGCGTTGGAGCCGGTGGTCACCGCCGGCGGCGCCAGCTCGCCGTCGATCACCGAGGCCGTGATGACGTCCTGCGGATACAGCGCGGCAAGGCGCCGGGCGAGGTTTTCCAGCTCGCGGACATTGCCCGGCCAGCGGTGCTGCTTGAGCCGCTCGAGCGCGGCGGCATCGAGCTTCTTCGGCGGCAGCCCGTCCTTCTCGGCCAGCGCGAAGAAGTGCCGAATCAGATCCGGCAGGTCCTCGATACGCTCGCGCAACGGCGGTAGCCGCAGCGGCACGACGTTGAGGCGGAAGAACAAATCTTCGCGGAACAGCCCCTGCTGGATCAGGATGCGCAGATCCTTGTTGGAGGCCGCGACGATGCGCACGTCGGTCTTGATCGGGGTGCGGCCGCCGACCGTGGTGTATTCGCCTTGCTGCAAGACGCGCAAAAGCCGCGTCTGCGCCTCCATCGGCATGTCGCCGATCTCGTCCAGGAACAAGGTGCCGCCCTCGGCCTGCTCGAAGCGGCCCGAGGCGCGGGTGTTGGCGCCGGTGAAGGCGCCGCGCTCATGGCCGAACAATTCCGACTCGATCAGGTCGCGCGGGATCGCCGCCATGTTGACCGCGACGAACGGACCATTCCGGCGCTTGCCGTAATCGTGCAGCGCGCGCGCCACCAGTTCCTTGCCGGTGCCGCTCTCGCCGGAGATCATCACGGTGAGATCGGTCTGCATCAGCCGCGCCAGCACGCGGTAGATCTCCTGCATCGCCGGCGAGCGGCCGACCAGCGGGATCGATTCGAACTCGCTGTCGTCAGGCTGGCTCGCCGCCCGCTCCTTGGGCTCGGCGAGTGCGCGGCCGACGATCGCGATCAGCTCCTTCAGGTCGAACGGTTTTGGCAGATATTCGTAGGCGCCGCGCTCCGACGCGCGGATCGCGGTCATGAACGTATTCTGCGCGCTCATGACGATGACCGGCAGATTCGGCCGCATCTTCTTGATCCGCGGCAGCAGGTCGAACGCGTTCTCGTCCGGCATCACCACGTCGGTGATGACGAGATCGCCCTCGCCCTGGCTGACCCAGCGCCACAGGGTGGCGGCGTTGCCGGTCAGCCGCACCTCATAGCCGGCGCGTGACAGCGCCTGGTTCAGGACCGTGCGGATGGCCGTATCGTCGTCGGCAACGAGAATGCTACCTGCAGGCATAGGTGGTCCTCAATTTGATCCCTGTGAGGCATGCAACGGCGTCCCCGAAACGTCGTCGCCAATGCTGTTTTTTGGGCCGTGATCGTGTTGCTTGGTTGCGCTGTACATCGGCATCAGCACCCGGAAGGTCGTCTTGCGCGGCTGCGACTCGCACTCGATGATCCCGCCATGGTCGCCGATGATCTTCGCGACCAATGCAAGTCCGAGGCCGCTTCCGGTCGGCTTGGTGGTCACGAACGGATCGAACAGATTGGGCATCAGGTCTTCCGGCACGCCGGGGCCGTTGTCCTTGACGCAGAATTCCAGCGGCAGCGACACCCGCGACTTCTTGCCGGGCACCGACAGCCGCACGCCCGGGCGGAACGCTGTCGTGAGCTGGATCTCGGCATCCGTGCCGAGGTCGACGACGGCTTCGGCCGCGTTCTTGACCAGGTTCAGGAACACCTGGATCAGCTGGTCCTGGTTGGCGAGCACCGGCGGCAGCGACGGGTCGTAGTCCTCGACGAAGCGGATGTTGCGGGCGAAGCCCGACTGCGCCAGCCGCTTCACGTGATCGAGCACCGAGTGGATGTTGACCGGCCCGCGCGCCACCGGGCGATCGTCGCCGAACACCTCCATGCGGTCGACCAAGGTGACGATGCGGTCGGCCTCGTCGCAGATCAGTCTGGTCAGCATGCGGTCCTCGGAGGAGGCCTGCTGCTCCAGGAGCTGCGCGGCACCGCGGATACCCGACAGCGGGTTCTTGATCTCATGCGCCAGCATCGCGGCCAGCGCGATCACCGAGCGCGCGGCGCTGCGATGGGTGAGCTGACGGTCCATCTTGTCGGCGATGGTGCGCTCCTGCAGCATCACCACGATGTGCCCGGCCCGCTCCGGCAGCGGCGCGACGTGGAGGTCGACCAGCCGATCGGCGCCGGTGCGCGGCGTGCCGAGATCAACCTTGTACTCGTTGACCGGCGCGCTGGTGGTGCGGACCTGGTCGATCAGCGCCAGCAAGGGGCTTCCGAACGGCACCAGCTTCTTCAGCGACTGCCGTTGCAGAAACTGCGTCGAGGAATCGAAGAACGATTCCGCCGCCATGTTGGCGTCCATGATCATGCCGTCCGGGCCGATGACCAGGACCGGATTCGGCAGGGCGTTGAGGATGGCATCGCCATCGGACGGAAGGCGCTTGCGCTGTTCTGCGGCTGAACTCATGCGGCTGCACTCCAGGCAAAATCGTCGAAAGCTTCACGCAGCGCCCGATGCACCTCGGACGGCTGCTCGGAGGTCAGGATATTTTCACGCCAGGCCTTCAGTTTTTCAGCCGGCGCGTTGGCGTGCTGGGCGGCGACATCGAGCCCCCAGCCGAGATGCTTGCGGGCATGGCGCAGGCCGACCCGCGCGCCATAGTGGCGGCAGATCTCGTCATAGAGCGCAGTGAGAAAAGCGAGCTGCTGAGACAGCTCCGGCGCGGCCTCCTCCGCCCCGCCGTCGAGACGACGGCCGATCTGCCCGGGCAGCCAGGGGGCGCCTTGCGCGCCGCGGCCGATCATCACGGCGTCGGCGCCGGAGGCGTCGAGCGCCTCGCGTGCATCCTCGTAGGTCGTGATGTCGCCGTTGACGACGACCGGCAGATCGACGGCGTCCTTGACCGCGCGCACCGCGCTCCAGTCGGCCTCGCCCTTGTAGAACTGCTGCCGGGTGCGGCCATGCACGGTGATCAGCTGCACGCCGGCCGCTTCCGCGCGGCGCGCCAGCTCCGGCGCATTGAGGCTGCGCTCGTCCCAGCCGAGCCGCATCTTCAGCGTCACGGGCACGTCGACGGCGTCCACCGTCGCCTCGATCAGGGTCAGCGCATGATCGAGGTCGCGCATCAGCGCCGAGCCGGATTGGCCGCCGGTGACGTGCCGTGCCGGGCAGCCCATGTTGATGTCGATGATATCGGCGCCGCCGTCCTCGGCGACCCTTGCGCCTTCGGCCATCCAATGCGCCTCGCAGCCGGCGAGCTGCACCACATGCGGCCCGATGCCGCTGGCCTCGCAGCGCAACCGGGATATCCACCGCCCGCGCACGAGATCGTCGCTCGCGGTCATCTCGGAAACCACCAGCCCGGCGCCCAGCTCGGCCGCGAGTCGGCGGAACGGCGCGTCGGTGATCCCCGACATCGGCGCGAGAACGGCCCGGTTGGCGAGCGAAACGCCGCCTATCTTCAATTGTTTGGCAGGTGTATTGGCCGGACCGGTCACGAACGACTCTTCAAGCTCATCGACGCATCATTGCGTCTGCCCTGCACTCTCAAGCACAATTCTTGGGCAGTCAAGCGCCATGCCTACACTTTAGCCAAGCTGATCAGCATTTCAAGTGCAGTGCAGCAAAATATGCTTGTTCGGCAGTCATGGTAAACCCTTGAGCCGCCGGATTTTTGCATGGCTCCACGGCGGTTCGCGGCGTCGAATCGGCCTTCGCAGGTG
Source organism: Bradyrhizobium oligotrophicum S58 (assembly GCF_000344805.1). Classification (NCBI taxonomy): domain Bacteria; kingdom Pseudomonadati; phylum Pseudomonadota; class Alphaproteobacteria; order Hyphomicrobiales; family Nitrobacteraceae; genus Bradyrhizobium; species Bradyrhizobium oligotrophicum. The sequence goes on from NC_020453.1 coordinate 4,459,169, forward strand.
CTTCACGGCACCCTTACGAACGCGTCGCGATCGCAGTCGCCGCTCGAGTCATGTGTGATCCTGCTCGCTTAACACCCTCTGCAGATGTAAGAAGCCGGCAAATCTCTTCACCCTCGTCTTTCATCAGCATCGATATCCTGTTCCCATGACGACTTCTCAGCGGACTGCAGCCATCCTCGTCGCGGCCGGGCGCGGCCTGCGCGCCGGTGCCGGCGGTCCGAAGCAATACCGCACCATCGGCGGCCGCACTGTCATCCATCGCGCGCTCGCGGCCTTCGCCGAGCATCCCGAGGTGGCCGTCGTGCAGCCGGTGGTGAACCCCGACGACATCGACATCTTCAATGCCGCCGTGAGCGGCCTGCGCCACGAGGTGCCCGCGCATGGCGGCGCAACGCGTCAGGCCTCGGTGCTGGCAGGCCTGGAAGCGCTGGCGCCGCACAAGCCCGACATCGTGCTGATCCACGATGCCGCGCGTCCGTTCGTCACGCCGGCCGTGATCTCGCGCGCGATTGTCGCGGCCGGCAAGACCGGTGCGGCGATTCCCGTCGTGCCGGTGACCGACACCATCAAGGAAGTCGGAACGGGCGGCGACATCACCGCGACGCCGGAGCGCGCGCGCTTACGCATCGCGCAGACGCCACAGACCTTCAGGTTCGAGACGATCCTCGAGGCGCATCGCCGCGCGGCGCGCGAGGGCCTCACCGAGTTCACAGATGATGCGGCGATCGCCGAATGGGCGGGATTGACCGTCGCGACCTTTGAGGGCGATGTTGCCAACATGAAGCTCACCACACCGGAAGATTTCGTGCGCGAGGAAGCGCGCCTTGCAGCAACGCTCGGCGACATCAGGACCGGCACCGGCTACGACGTCCACGCGTTCGGCGAAGGCGACCATGTCTGGCTGTGCGGCCTGCGTGTGCCGCATAGCAAGGGGTTCCTTGCCCACTCGGACGGCGACGTCGGTTTGCACGCTCTGGTTGATGCAATTTTGGGCGCCCTGGCCGATGGCGACATCGGTTCGCACTTCCCCCCCTCCGACATGAAGTGGAAGGGCGCCTCCTCCGACCAGTTCCTGAAATACGCCATCGAGCGGGTCACCGCGCGCGGCGGCCGCGTTGCCAATCTCGAGGTGACGATGATCTGCGAGCGCCCGAAGATCGGCCCCCTGCGCGACCAGATGCGCGCGCGCATCGCCGAGATTTCCGGCGTCGACATCTCGCGCATCGCGGTCAAGGCGACCACCAGCGAGCGCCTCGGCTTCACCGGCCGCGAAGAAGGCATCGCGGCAACGGCGAGCGCGACGATCCGGCTGCCGTGGAGTGTGTAGATAGGTGAGATTGGATTGATCTGATCGTAGACCTCCACCTCTGTCATCGAGCTACGAGATTGATCCCATCTCAAAGTTGGACTCGCGCTTGCGCCGCAACGACGGCGCGTCCCCTCGCCCCGTTCTTACGGGGAGAGGGTTGGGGTGAGGGGCAGCCGCACGGGTAGTGCGTGCGGATAGACCTGTACCCCCTCGCTTGGATTGCATCTCACGATGCAATCCGACCTCTCCCCGCCCTAGCGAAGCTGCGCTTCGCCCTGGCGGGGCGAGGTCGAAACCGCGGCGGCGCTTCGGGCTCATCGAACGCATCCATCTTCGGCGCGGTACATGTTGAAGTTTTGATCGGTTCGAGGAAACGCTGTTCATGGCGAGCGAACGTCAAATCGGCTCTACCAGCGCGCTGGCCCGCTCGCTGCTCGACATCTGCCGGTCGCGCAAGCTGATGATCGCGACCGCCGAGTCCTGCACCGGCGGGCTCGTCGCCGCAGCCTTGACCGAAATCCCCGGCTCGTCCGACGTCATCGACCGCGGCTTCGTCACCTATTCGAACGAGGCCAAGCGCGCGATGCTCGGCGTCGAGGCCTCGACTTTGCAGACCTTCGGCGCCGTCTCCAAGGAGACCGCGATCCAGATGGCGGTCGGCGCCCTGGAGCGCGCCGACGTCGATCTTGCCGTCGCCATCACCGGCATCGCCGGCCCCGGCGGCGCCACCCCCGGCAAGCCCGTCGGCCTGGTCCATTTCGCCGTCGCCGCCCGCGACGGCCGCATCACCCACCGCGAACACCGCTTCGGCGCGATCGGCCGCAGCACCGTGCGTACGCGCTCCGTGCTCGAGGCTCTGCGCATGCTGATGGAGTTGGCGCGGCCGCAGGTCGCCGTGAAGCCGAAGCGGGCCGCCGCGACGCGCCTCCGCCCTCGCGTGGCGCGAGCGCCACGGCTGCATCCGGTCAAGCGGCCGCCACGGCGGCCGCGGACGTAGGCACTCGTGATGCGCCCTGCCCTCGCCACGCCGTCATCGCGAGCGCGGCGACGCGATCCAGTGTTTGCTAGGACAACGGTGATAGATTCGTCTGTGCGACCTCATCCCTCAATGATCGAGTAACCGATCATGGAGCGTAGGCGGGTTGGTGTCGCGTTAGCCGCACGCTTAACGGGAACATAAGACCGGCAAGCGATAAGCGGGAAGTCTTCCATCGCGCGCGGCTGTGCGGGCGTGGCTGGATTTTGCGCTACGGCTAACAAACATCAACGACCTGCTTTGCCTACCCTCGCCAGGATGAGGCGACGCTGCCGCCTCACCCTCGGTCGTCATCCCCGCGAAGGCGGGGATCCATAGCCACAGGATCCCGGGTCGGCGCCTCCACGGCGCTTTGCGCCGTTCCGGCTTGCCCGGGATGACAGCTGTGGGTGGGCCGACGCGTCCGTCTCAGCCCAAAACTCCTCATGCGCGCCAGAACGGTCGTCGGCACCACCGCCGCGCCTCATCGCGCGTGAGGCCGTAGTCCTCCAGCACTTCGTCGGCGAGCCAAGGTAGTTCCCTGGCGAAGCGGCGGCGCTCGCGCCAGCGTGCCCACCAGAGCCGCAGCAATGACACTGGCTCGGGCTCGGCGCAGCCTTGATCAGACGCCGGTCGCGCCAAGTAGTAGATCTTGGCGCCGGGCTTGGGCGAGATGGGATGGCGCGACGAGGAATCACGACGGCGTTCGAATAGCCCCGATGATCGCGAGGCGTCACGGACCTCGTGCACCTCGATAGCGCTGACGCTCGGATCGTCTTTCGTGCTCGGCATGGCGGGCTCCCCTTCAAACAAAGAACCTGCCGGCGATAAAAAAAGCCGCCAGGGTCCCTGGCGGCTGTTCGGATCACGTGCTGCAATATCTCAGATTGAGCGCGATCCTCCCGCCGCCAGCGAGCTACGGTGCGTAAAGCGACCAAAACGATGAGTGGCGACGGTGATCATGGCAGGCTCTATAGCTGATCGCTCTGAGGTTGTCATCATCGAATCCGGCCGACGGCCATCCGGTGTATTGATGAAGCAGCCGAGATCCTGGATATCGGAGGCCGCGAATGGGCGTTGGCAATTGTACGCGTCCGCCTATGATCGCCAGGAAGGTCGGACGGCCTTCTGTCTGGACTGCGTTCGCAACCTCGGCTTGAGCCTCGATCCATGATCCGCGTTTTGCCGAGATGGCAGCTCTGGCCGCGATGGAAGAAGGTTGTACTCAGCACCTACCTTACCGGCGCGGTCGCATCCGGTCTTTGGTTTGTCTGGACCACGTACGACAATGGGGGCTTCAGCCGACCACATGAGCCAATGGACATTCTGTTGATCGGCAGCATCTATCTCGCATTGACCGTGCTCTGGCCGCTGTTTTGGAGCTATGGCCTCATCGTGATCCTGCTCATCTGGCTTGGCATCAATCCGCGATAGGTGTCTGAGGCATGGTCAGCCCGCGCGCTCGTCGGGCAAATCATGGCCTCTCCAGGGGTGTTGACATAGACTACCGAGCGTATCGTCTGCTTCGCAACGCCTGCGCCAGAACGCGATTTTCATTAGATCTTTCAACGCTCGACTCAGTGTCCAGTCCTCCGCGCAAAAATATTTGTCTTTCGTCTTTCCAGAATTCATGTTTCCCTCCCCTCATCCCGCCTCGACACGAGGGGCGTATCGCGATCGTCACGAGACGCGAGGTGGGGAGGCGATGGCCGCTGGTTGCCGTAGCGCGTCTTTGACGTGCGGACGAACGGCAGTTGGCGGACGTGAAGTCGCAGCGTCCTGGCACCCCGATGCTGGTGTCACGCCGGTGGTGATGATGATCCGCCGGTCACGGGGGCAAGACAGCCGGTCCCCGGGGAGACTGCGTATAAGCGTGAAGACCGTCGCGCGGGGAATGCCGGGATGTCTCGGCTGCACCTGTGGTACCTGCCGCCTGCATTTTTTTCGCAGGCGGGCCATGGGGGCGGCGAGCTCCCGGCATTCCCTGCGCCCTCGTGATTTCAGAGGGGCGATCGAGATGCATGGCCCGGGCGTGATTGCGCCGCGGAGGATGCGGCTGCGTGCCCGCTGGACCGTCCCCGCATCATCCGGATCGCGATGGCCGACGATGATCGCCCGCGCCACCCGACCGAAAGGTTTTGGTTAATTTTGTCCTGCTACCTCTCGCTCATTGTTCTCTGACAGTGGATTCGGGACCCCATGGCTTTCTTCTCCGGCAAGTCGGCTGATCGCACACATAACCTTTTGATGTCCGAGCTGTTCGAACGCCATCGCGACGCCATCCTGGTGATGTCCGAGGGCAAGATCATCGCCTGCAACGAATCGGCGGTCCGCTTCGGCGGCTTCCGCAGCAAGCAGGACCTGCTGTCGCGCTCGCCGGCGGCGATGGCGCCTGACGTCCAGCCGAACGGCAAGAAGTCCGCCGACGTCGTGCGCGAGATGGATGCCAAGGCCAAGCGCGAGGGTCACGCGACGTTCGAGTGGACCACCAAGCGCGCAGACGGCAGCCCGGCGCTGGTGCAGATCACGCTGGTGCCGACCCAGGTCGAGGGCAAGACCTACGTCATGAGCTTCCGCCGCGACCTCTCCGACCTCGTCGCCGCGCGCGAGGAGAAGAAGCGCGCGCTCGACCGGATCGCCAAGGATTTCGAGACCTCGGTCGGCGCGATCGCCAATGCGATCTCCGGCGCCTCGCGCGAGGTCGAGACCACGGCGGCGTCCCTGACCACGACGGCGGACCAGGCCGCCCAGCGCGTCGCGCTGGTGGCATCGGCGTCGAGCTCGGCATCGTCCAACGTGCAGTCGGTGGCCGGCGCGACCGAGGAGCTGTCGAGCTCGGTCAGCGAGATCAACCGCCAGGTCGCGACCTCCTCGACCATTGCCGCCGAAGCCGTCGAAGCCTCCGCACGCACCAACGACCTCGTGAACAGCCTGGCGGATGCCGCCGCCAAGATCGGCGCTGTCACCGACATGATCAATGCGATCGCGAGTCAGACCAATCTGCTGGCGCTGAACGCGACCATCGAGGCCGCGCGCGCCGGTGACGCCGGCCGCGGCTTTGCGGTGGTGGCCTCGGAGGTGAAGAGCCTGTCGAGCCAGACCGCGAAGGCGACCGACGAGATCTCAGCCCACATCAGCGCGATGCAGCGCGCCACCAGCGACACCGTGGCCGCAATCCAGGGCATCGGCGGCACCATCGGCCACATCAGCGAGATCGCCAAGACGATTGCCACCGCCGTCGACCAGCAGGGCCACGCGACGCAGGAGATCGCCCGCTCGGTCAGCCAGGCCGCCAGCGGCACCCGCGAGGTCGCCACCAACATCGGCTCGGTCAGCCAGACGGTGGAATCGGCCGGCGGCGCCGCCCGGCAGATGCTGGGTGCGGCCGGCCAGCTCGCCAAGCACGCCGACGAACTGCGCGGCAAGGTGAAGGACTTTTTGAACGCCGTGCAGGCGGCTTAGGGTTGGATCGCAGACGGCTACGTCGGCGATCAGGACGGCTCCGCGACGATCTCGCGGAGCAGCTGTTTGAAGACGTGGATAAGGTTTTTGGAACGACGCCATTGGCGGGGCGCCGTCTTGCTGTGAGTTGGCATACCGCCAGCCCAGCCCTCCGCTGTCGTCCCGGGCAAGCCGCAGCGGCGCAACGCGCCGCGGAGGCGCCGACCCGGGACCCATCACTCCGCGGCGGATGTGGTGAGACGAGATCGGAGTTACCTGCCTGCCGCCACAAACAATCCTGTGGTTATGGATCCCCGCTTTCGCGGGGATGACGACTGAGGGTGGGGCGCCCTCTGTGGTCTGCCACTGGAAGGCAAGGGGAAAGACTTAAGTCGACGACACCGCCGGCTTGCGGCCGTAGATCGCGTCGGCGCGCTTTTCGAACGCGGCCGACATGCGCGCGAACACGGTGTCGAACATCGAGCCCATCAGCATCGCCAGCATGCGGCTCTTGAATTCATAGCTGATGAAGAACGTCACCTCGCAGGCGCCCTGCTCTGTTGGCTCGAAGCTCCAGCGGTTCTCCAGGTTGGAGAACGGCCCGCTGACATATTCGACCAGGATCTTGCGCCCAGCGCGATCGAGCGTGACGCGGCTGGTGAAGGTCTCCTTGACGAGCTTGAACGACACCGTCATGTCGGCGACGATCACCTCGATGCCGTCGGGCTTCTGGCTGCGCTGGCGCACCACCAGCGAGTGGCACAGCGGCACGAATTCGGGATAGCGCTCGACATCGGCGACGAGGTCGAACATCTGGTCAGCCGTATGCGCGACGCGGCGCTTGTTGGAAAATCTCGGCATCTGGTCTCGATCAGCGCGCGATGGCTTCGCGCGCGGCCTTCAGCTTGGCGAAATCCTCGCCCGCATGGTGCGAGGAGCGCGTGAGCGGGCTCGCCGACACCATCAGAAAACCCTTGGTGTAGGCGACAGTCTCGTAGCCGGAGAATTCCTCGGGCGTGACGAAAGCCATCACCGCGTGGTGCTTTTTCGTCGGCTGCAGATACTGGCCGATGGTGAGGAAATCGACCTCGGCCGAGCGCAGATCGTCCATCACCTGCAGCACCTCGTGGCGCTGCTCGCCGAGACCGACCATGATGCCGGACTTGGTGAAGATGGTGGGATCGATCTCCTTGACCCGCTGCAGCAGCCGGATCGAGTGGAAGTAGCGAGCGCCGGGACGAACGGAGAGATAGCGCGACGGCACGGTCTCGAGATTGTGGTTGAAGACGTCGGGCTTGGCCGCGACGACCTGCTCCAGCGCTCCGTCCTTGCGCAGGAAGTCGGGCGTCAGCACCTCGATCGTGGTGGTCGGGCATTTCGCGCGGATGGCGCGGATGGTCGCTGCGATATGGCCGGCGCCGCCGTCGGTAAGATCGTCGCGGTCGACCGAGGTGACGACGACATGGGCGAGGCCGAGCTTGAAGGTGGCTTCCGCGACATGCTCGGGCTCGCCTGCGTCGAGCGCCTGCGGCAAGCCGGTCTTGACGTTGCAGAAGGCGCAGGCCCGCGTGCAGGTATCGCCCATGATCATGAAGGTGGCGTGCTTCTTGTCCCAGCACTCGCCGATGTTCGGGCAGCCGGCCTCCTCGCACACCGTCACGAGACCGTTCTCGCGCACGATGTTGCGGGTGTCGGCATAGCCGCGGGTGGTCGGCGCCTTGACCCGGATCCAGGCGGGCTTGGCCGGCGAAACGGAATCCGGCCGGTTTGCCTTCTCGGGATGGCGGGGGCGCAGCGGCGTGTTCGAGTTGATGTCGACGATGGTGACCATGGGATTCGCGCAAACCTCTGTTGCGCCCTAGCTATTCCGTAGCAAGGCGCGCCGCAACCGGCTGGCCGAGGATACCAGGGCATGGCAGATATGGGCAGCGCGGAACAGCGCTGATCACGGCGGATTTTCTCCATAATGGCGCAGAAACCGGCAAAAGCCCCCGGGGTTTCACGGCTCCGGCGCAATGGTGCCGCCAAGCGGCTGACGCGGGCATTTTTCGCCCGCGATGTGCTCACGGTGGCGCCGGACCTGATCGGGGCGACGTTCCTGGTCGACGGTGTCGGCGGGATCATCGTCGAGGTCGAGGCGTATCACCACACCGACCCGGCGGCGCATTCGTTCCGCGGACCGACGCCGCGCAACCAGGTGATGTTCGGCCCGCCGGGCTTCGTCTACGTCTACCGCTCCTACGGCATCCACTGGTGCGTGAACTTCGTCTGCGAGCCGGCGGGGTCGGCGAGCGCGGTGCTGATCCGCGCGATCGAGCCGACCTTCGGGATCGAAGAGATGAAGCGGCGGCGCGGGCTGGAGGATATCAGGACGCTGTGCTCGGGCCCGGGCAAGCTGACGGAGGCGATGGGCATCACGATCGCCCATAACGGGCTGGCGCTGGATGCCCAGCCGATCGAGCTGTTCGCCCGGCCCTCGGACGTCGAGGTCGTCACCGGCGTCCGCATCGGCATCACCAAGGCGGTGGAGTTGCCCTGGCGCTTCGGGCTGAAGGGCTCGCAATTCCTGAGCAAGCCGTTCGCACCGTCATCGCGAGGAGCGTAGCGACGAAGCGATCCAGGGCTGCCCGAGGACTCTGGATTGCTTCGCTGCGCTCGCAATGACGGAGAGAGCGTCGTGTCAGACGCCCTGCAGCCGCGACAGCGCGTCCTGGAACTTGGCCTTGCGAGCCAGCGCCGCTTCGCGCTTCTCCTTCTCCTCCTCGACGAGCTCCTCCGGCGCGTTGGCGACGAACTTCTCGTTGCCGAGCTTCTTGTCGACGCGCTCGATGTCGGCCTCGGCCTTGGCGATCTCCTTCGCCAGACGGGTGCGCTCGGCGGCGAGATCGACGACGCCCTCGAGCGGCAGCGCCGCGACCTCGCCGCGCACGACGAGCTGCGCGGAGCTCCCGGGAGCGGTGTCGGCGAAGGAGATGTCGGCGACGCGCGCCATGCGCTTGATGGCCTCCAGCCAGCGCGGCGCACGCGCCTTGGTCTCGGCCGAGGCGCCGACGAGCACGAGCGGGATCAGGGTCGCGGGCGGGATGTTCATCTCGGCCCTGACGGAGCGGATCGAGGTCATGAGATCGACGACCCAGCCGATCTCAGCTTCGGCCACCTCGTCCTTGAAGCTGGCGGCGTCGAACGACACCAGCATCGGCGGCACCAACGGATCGCCGAAGCTCGCCGCGGACAGCGCGGCGATCTCGGCGACCGTCGGCGTGTCCACGCGGTGCGGCCACGGCGACAAGGTCAGCAGGCCGTCGCGCTTGGCCGTGGTCTCCCACAGCGCCTCGGTGATGAAGGGCATGAAGGGATGCAGCAGCTTGAGGATCTCGTCGCGTGCCCAGGCCACCATGGCGCGGGTCTCCGCCTTGGCGGGGCCGTCCTCGCCAAGCAGCGTCGGCTTGGAGAGCTCGACATACCAGTCGCAATAGACGTCCCAGACGAAGCGGTAGATCGCGTTGGCCGCGTCGTTGAAGCGATAGGCCTCCAACGCTTCGGTCACCTCGCGCGTGGCGGCGGCCGCCTCGTGGGCGATCCAGCGGTTCAGCGTCTCCTTCGCCGAGGCCGGATCGAATCCCTCCGGCACCGCACAGCCGTTCATCTCGGCGAAGCGGCTGGCATTCCAGAGCTTGTTGGCGAACTTGCGATAGCCCTCGACGCGCTGGGTCGACAGCTTGATGTCGCGGCCCTGGGCCGCCATTGCAGCCAGGGTGAAGCGCAGCGCATCGGCGCCGTGCTCGTCGATCAGCGCCAGGGGATCGATGACGTTGCCCTTCGACTTCGACATCTTGGCGCCCTTCTCGTCGCGGACGAGCGCATGGATGTAGACGGTCGAAAACGGCACCTCCTTCATGAAGTGCAGGCCCATCATCATCATGCGGGCGACCCAGAAGAAGATGATGTCGAAGCCGGTGACCAGCACGTTGGTCGGGTAATAGCGCTTCACCTCGGGCGCATCTTCGGGCCAGCCGAGCGTCGAGAACGGCCACAGCGCCGAGGAGAACCAGGTGTCGAGCACGTCCTCGTCGCGGGTGATGAAGCCTTCGCGCTTGTTGCGGTCGAGCGCCATCTCGCGGCCCTGCTCCGCCGTGATGACCTCCTGCTCGACGTAGTAACCGATAGCGTGGCCGACGGCCTCCTCCTCGGTCTCGGCGACGAACACCTTGCCGTCCGGGCCGTACCAGGCCGGGATCTGATGGCCCCACCACAGCTGGCGCGAGATGCACCAGGGCTGGATGTTCTCCATCCAGTCAAAATAGGTCTTCTCCCAATTTCGCGGCACGAACGTCGTCGCGCCCGAGCGGACGGCGGCGATCGCCGGCTGCGCCAGGGTCTTGGCGTCGACATACCACTGGTCGGTCAGATACGGCTCGATGACGACGCCGGAGCGGTCGCCATGGGGCACCATATGCGTGTTCGGCTCGACGCGCTCGAGGAAGCCGAACGCCTCCAACCGCTCCAGGATCTTCTTGCGCGCGGCGAAGCGCTCGACGCCGTGGAACTCCCTGGCGAACTCCTCCGAGCCCTCGGGAAGGCCGTGCAGATAGTCCTCGTTGTCGACCAGCGCGATGCAGCCTTCGCGGTCGAGGATGCTGATCTGCCGCAGACCGTGGCGCCGGCCCACCTCGAAGTCGTTGAAGTCATGCGCCGGGGTGATCTTGACCGCGCCGGTGCCCTTCTCCGGATCGGAATAGGTATCGGCCACGATCGGAATCTCGCGGCCGACCAGCGGCAGGATCACGCGCTTGCCGACCAGGTGCTGATAGCGCTCGTCGTCGGGATGCACGGCGACCGCGCTGTCACCGAGCATGGTCTCAGGACGCGTGGTGGCGACGACGATGAAGCTCGCGGGGTCCTCGGGGCTGAACGTCGTGCCCTCGATCGGATAGCGCAGGTACCAGAGGTTGCCCTTGACCTCGATCTGCTGCACCTCGAGGTCCGAGATCGCCGTCAGCAGCTTCGGGTCCCAGTTGACCAGCCGCTTGTCCTTGTAGATCAGGCCGGCGCGATGCAGCTCGACGAACACCTTCACGACGGCCTTGGACAGACCCTCGTCCATGGTGAAGCGCTCGCGGCCCCAGTCGCAAGAGGCGCCGAGGCGCTTGAGCTGGTTGATGATGGTGCCGCCGCTCTCGTCCTTCCACTGCCAGACACGCGCGAGGAACTTCTCACGGCCCATCTCGCGGCGGCCGGGCTGCTGGCGCTCCATCAGCTGGCGCTCGACCACCATCTGGGTGGCGATGCCGGCATGGTCGGTGCCCGGCTGCCACAGCACGTCGCGGCCACGCATGCGCTCGAACCGGCACAGGATGTCCTGCAGCGTGTTGTTGAGCGCGTGCCCCATGTGCAGCGAGCCGGTCACGTTCGGCGGCGGGATCACGATGGTGAAGGGATCGGCGTCGCGGCGGTCGGGACGCCCGGCGGAGAACGCGCGGGCATCCTCCCAGATCAGGGACATGCGACCTTCGAGGTCGGCGGGCTGATAATTCTTTTCGATCATGACATTTCAGCTGGCGCGGAGCCGGCTGTCCAATTCGGGATGTCGCGGAACTTATTCCCGGTCTTTGATCGCGACCTGAAAAAGCTCGCGCAAGCTGTTGGTGCCTGGGCTCTTTTCGGACTGACTTCCGGCCGCGGAAGGCACTCTCGGGGAGGCTTCCCCGATCGGCCAGGCCGGTATCAGCTTGAACGGGCTAGAAAGCCGCCGCCGGCCGCCAAGTCAACAGCGGCGGCAAACATTGATTGCAACTGGGAAGAAGCAGCACCGGGTGCAGGTAAATGCCCGCGAAGCCGCACGATGCAGCCGCTGGGCACTACCGGCCGCGCGAGACCCGCTCGATCTCCGCCTTGACGATCCGCTCGACCAACGCCGGGAGGTTGTCGTCCAGCCAGGATTTGAGCATCGGGCGCAGCATCTCCTTGACGAGATCCTCGAGCGTCCGGGCGTTGTTGCTCAGCACCGTGTTGGCCAGCGCATTGAAGGCCGATTCCACGGCGTTGACGGTGGTCGGCGCCAAGATCGGCTGCTTCGGCGTGGCCTGCTCGAACGACGATTCGAAACTCGGGGCCTTGTGGTTCAGCCGCCCGGACTCGATGAACTCGATGTCGTCCTGCGGATCCACCTTCCGGAAGGATGAAGCGGGGGGAATCGGGGCTGGAGCTGGGGTCGGTGGTGCCACTGCCATGTCGTCCGTCAACTCGAGTACTTCTGGTTCGGGTTCTGGCTCAGGTTGCGCAGGCCGAGCCTCTGCGACCGGAGTCGTTTCATCCAAACCCGCCAGCAATGCGTCAATGTCGTCCTGGTTGTTGCTCGCGGCTGCCGCAGGCGCTGGCGGCGGTGCCGGAGGGGGTGGCGCAGGCTTGGGCGCAGCCGCCGCAATCTTCGACGGCGGGATGTCGTTCATAGCCGGCTTGGGCGCGGGCGCTGCAGCAGGCTTCTCCGCCTTCACAGGCTCGGGAGCTGCGGCCTTCTCGGCTGCCGGCGGCTTGGCTTCGTCATCGGCAATGATCCGCCGGATCGACGCCAGAATCTCCTCCATCGAGGGTTCTTGGACCTTTGCAGGCTGCGTCATTTCCGACTCCAAATCAGCAACGCCGCCGTACGAATCGGCTTAGCGCAATAGTCCCGGGCGCCGGATCCAAGGGGCTTGGACTTCTCAACGGACATGCCGACTTGTCTCCAGACGAGGCCTGATCGATGTAAAACAACGGAACGATACTGGCCAAGTCGAAGTCTATTCTTGGAAGAACATCCGACGCAGTGCGAATCGTTCCGCGGCCATTTTGAGGCTATGTCATGGCAACAAATGAATGCAAGCAACGCCGGCCGCGAACCCGGTGGAGCACGGAGGTCGCCGGTCAAGCGTCGCCCATTCATCACAACTACAGCATGTGCCACAAAAAAATCCCCCGGCCAAGGACCGAGGGATCAGGGTCGATATTAAGAATGTACTAACGACCGTCCGGCGTCCGTACACCCGCCCAATTGTCCCGGACCTGCTGGTAGTGCACGCTGGGATCGTAGGTGCTCGTCGGCAGGTTCAGCACCTGGGGCGAAAGCCGACCGACGGTCTGCAGCACCGAATAGGAGGCCACCACGCGGTCGTGCTGAGCGGTCACCAGGGACACCCGCGCATTGACCAGCGCCTGCTGGGCATTGAGAACGTCAAGCGTGGTGCGCTGGCCGGCCTTGGCCTCTTCGCGGACGCCATTCAGGGCGATCTCCGAGGCTGAGACCTGTGCCTGTGCCGACTGCACCTGGGCCTTGCCCGCAAGCAGCTTGCCCCAGGCGGATACCACGTCGGAGCGAGCCTGATCGCGCGTCTGCTCCAGGACCAGACGCTGCTGCGACAGCGACTCCTTGGACTGACGGATAAGCGCGTATTCCGCGCCTCCGTTGTAGATCGGGACGTTCACCGAGGCGACCGCCGAAGCGCTGAACCCACGATAGGATTGTATGCTCGACTCGTAGCTTTGCTGGGCCTGGGCCTGCAGATTGACGGTCGGCAGCAGCGCACCTTCGTTGATCCTGACCTGCAGGTATTGGACGTCGATGCCGTACATCGCCGAGGTCACGCTCGGGCTTTCCGTCAGTGCCGTTTCGATCGACTGCTGGAGAGTCGAGGGCAGGTACCGGTCGACGGGAGAGCCCGGCGCCAAGTTCTCGGGATCGTTGCCAATGATGCGGCGAAAGTTCGAGCGCGTTGCGGTCAGGTTGGCCTCGGCCGTGAGCTGCTGGGTACGGCCAGCGGCAAGCTGCGCCTCGGACTGTGCGACGTCGGTGCGGGTGACTTCGCCGACGTTGAAACGGTCGCGGGTCTGCTTGAGCGTCTGCTCGAGCACGCGCGTGTTGCTGCGCTGGACCTCGACAATCGCCGCATCGCGCAGATAGTCCATGTAGATGGTGGCCGCCTGCAGCAGCACCTGCTGCTCGAGCAAGCGGAGAGCCTCGCGTTGCGCCGACACGTTTGCTTCGGCCTTGCGGACGCCGTTTGCCGTCTGCTGACCGTTGTAGAGATTCTGGTTGACCGTCAAACCGACGCTTCGCGGCCTCTGCACGCCGTTCACAGCTGGGGTAGCGGGTGCCGCTTGCAAGTCCGTATACTGAATGCCCGCCGTCGCATTCAGATTGACCTTCGGCCGATATCCCGAGAGAGCCTGCGGGACGCCTTCGTCGACTGCACGAGACTGCGCCCGCGATGCGTTCAGCTGCGGGTTGTTCTGATAGGCGCGTACCAACGCAGCCTCGATCGTGTCGGCGAGCGCAGGCGTCGGGCCTGCACAAGCCATCACGAGAACCACGGCCGCCGCCGCGGTGACGAGCTTCACCCCAAACATCCCTGTTCCATTCATTTTGTTACCGGCTCGAACGCCAGAGCCGGGCCGTAACCTGTTGAAGAGACTCCCGCGCACCTCGCACCTTATTCTTCATGCAAGCGCAACGGAACCACCCACCCCTGGAACCGCTGCGGAAATCTCCTGACGTGCAGCATCCGGGCCACACTCCTGATTTGAAACAGAATTTCGCCTGTCCGAAGCCTCGAAACCGACTCAACGAAATCCCATTGCGCGACGGGATTGCCGCGCGCTCGACAGAGTCCACAGGGAACTTCGTAGGACGCCTTAAAACTCGAACTCGGGGATCCGTTCGAGACCGGGAATAACCGGTGCCGCGGCATCGAACAGGACCCTACTGCCGATATCACCATGCGATCGCGTAAAGATCATGGCGCGAGCGGGCCTGGTCTTGGCGAACACGCCAACGAGTCGGCCGCCCTCCTTGAGCTGGCGACACAGGCCATCCACGGCGACTTCGGTCGCCCCGTTCAGGAGAATCACATCGAATCGGCCGTCGGCCGGGTCGCCCTGCGCAGCGGGTGCGACCCTAAGCGTGACCGGGCCACCTTCGGCGCCCGCCAGCAACTGCTTGGCCCGTCCCTCCAGCGCCGCATCGACCTCGGTCGCGGTCACGCTTGCGGCAAGCTTCGCGGCCAGCGCGGCGAGATAGCCGGTTGCACAGCCCACGACGAGGACGCTGTCAGTCGGCTTGATCTCGGCCGCCTGCAGCAATTTTCCCGTCAGCATCGGCTTGATCAGATAGCGTTTCGCGGCCGGGGCTTCGGAGACGTCGAGGTCCTGATCGAGATAGGCCAGCGACTGAAGGCCAGCGGGAACGTAGGCTTCCCGTGGCACGGTCAACAATGCATCCAGCACGCGGTGATCGGTGACGTCGTTGGTCCGTACCTGACCATCGACCATTTTCTGGCGCGCCGTCGCGAATGAAGACATGGGCAGACCTGCAAGCAAAGCGGAGGAACCGCGAACGATCTGCGCAATCTTTTGGTACAAGGCTCCCGAAAAGGCAACACGCGGGTTCTAACGGATGTGCCCCGATCCCCGATCGCGGCCACAGCCCCCGGCCCAGCGAGGCAGGACTACTCGATCACCACGACAAGACGACCGATCAACTGCACGATCTCGTCGAGATGCTCGGAATCACCGCGCGTCACCGCGTCGGCCAATCGCGTGAGGCATTCGTCGTCGCTGAGACGCTCGACCGGATCGGGAATCAGCGAGGGCGCGGTGACGGCTTGGGTGAATTGGACGATGGTGTTCGGCATCTGACAACGCTCCCTGACCTCGGCACTGGCAAGTTCCGTGAACTATCGGTGGCGATTTGCTCCCTTCCAAGTGAAATTCCTGTCATCCAACTGTGGGCGGCGGTTGCCCAGCAAGCGTTCAAAATCGTCGCAACCAACTGAATCTTCATACATTTGCCGGAGAACTCGCAATCGTCGTCGCGGTGCGATTTCGTTCTATGCAAGGCGAAAAGGCTTTGTTATACGCAGCCGCGTCGCGAACGTTGCTTCGCTTGTTCCTCGGTAGCTCAGCGGTAGAGCATTCGACTGTTAATCGAATGGTCGCTGGTTCGAATCCAGCCCGGGGAGCCATTCTGGCCCATGCCGAATGGTTCTTCTTCCCTCAGATTCCCTTCTTTTGACCGATCCTGGTTTTGACCGATCCTGGCGCCCATGCGGCCGACCGTGGTCGGGCGGTCGAAATGGACGCGCCTCGACCGAACGGCGGCGCGGACCGGCTGCCTTGACGGCGCTTGAGGGCTCGGGCAAGCGAGGCCCACCCTCCAGCAAGCGGCGACCGCGATGCCGATTTCCGATCATCTCAGAGCCGTCCGCAGCAAGATCGGGCATGATCTGCTGGCGACCACGGCTGTCTCCATCTCTGTATTCGACGATACCGGCCGCATCCTGCTGGGGCGCGACGCAGAAACGGATCTGTGGACCCTGCCGGGCGGCGCCGTCGATCCGAACGAGCATCCGGCCGACGCGGCCGCCCGCGAATGCTTCGAAGAGACCGGTCTCGTGGTTCGGCCGCAGCGCCTGCTCGGCGTTTTCGGCGGCCCCGAGTTTCTCATCCGTTATCCCAACGGCGATCTGACCTACTACACGGTGATCGCGTTCGAAGCCGCGATCATCGGCGGTGCGCTCGCGCCGGACGGCGAGGAGATCGCGAGCCTGCGATTCGTCGATCGGCCGGAATGGGAACGGCTCGCGGTGTCGCCATCGAGCCGAGTCATCTCCCAGCAGGCGTTCGCTCACCACCCGGCCCCCTACTTCGCCGCAGCGACCTGGCGGCCCGAGAGCTGATCGCCGAGACGCTGCACCTTGGACCCCCTTGCCGCTTTCCTGATGCTGCTGGCCGGTCTGCTTCACGCGACTTGGCATGCCATCGTCAAGACCGGCAGCGGTCTTTCCATCCTGGCCGGCATGGGTCTCGTGAGCGGCGTGCTCACCCTGCCCTTCATGTTCTTCGTCCCAGTTCCGTCTGCATCGACCTGGCCGATCATTCTGGCCTCTCTCGCCCTGCACGCCGGATACAAGGCGAGCCTTGCGATCGCCTATCGCTCTGCCGACCTTGGGCGCTCCTATCCGATCGCCCGCGGCACGGTGCCGCTGTTCGCAACGCTGTTCGCCTATCTCGGTCTGCATCAACTGCCTCAACCGGGACAGTTCGTCGGCATTGCCATCATCGTGCTCGGCATTCTCGGCCTCGCACGTGACCGAATCCACGGACCCATCGACCGCCGCGCCTTGTGGGCCGCGGTCTGTGCTGCTGCAATGGTCGCTGCCTATTCGGTCGTCGATGCGGCCGGCACCCGGCAGCCCGAGGGCTGGGCCTCGTTCACGGTCTGGCTGATCGTGCTCGACAGTACCGTGTTCTTTATCGTCGCGACGACTCAAAGAGGGCCAGCGATTCTGTCGGACATTCGAGAAGCCGCAGTCCCAGTGCTCATCGCGGGACTGCTCGGCCTCACGTCGTTCGCCGTGTTCCTCTGGGCACTGAGCCGAAATCCGATCGCGAGCGTGGTGGCTTTTCGCGAATGCAGCATCCTCTTTGCGACACTGATCGGAGTGTTCTTCCTGAAGGAGCGCGCGACACCGCGCCGACTTTGCTGTGCCGGGTTTGTCGCAGTCGGCCTCGTCGCCATCGCGTTGCTCAAGCCGACGTAGTCATTGCAACAGCTGATTACCGCTCGCTGCGCATGTCATAGTTCCATGTTCATCGCATAGTGCACAACATCTGCGACCGCGAGGAAAGAGTGAGTTCCGTAAAACTCCTGGTTGCAATATTGAAACAACTAATTCAGTGTTAACTACTTTGTCATTTGTGAGTCTAAGACCATTGTCCTTGTAGCGTGAGCGTCCTTCAGTCCAGCTGATACTGAGGTGGCCCATGCCTACTGTTCTCATTATCGATGATGATTATGCCACGCGCGCTGCGCTGGAAACGTTATTGAAGAAGAAGCGATTTTGCGTGTTTCTTGCGCCGGACGGACCGACAGGTATCCGGCTGATCGGCAGTGTCTCGTTCGATGCGGTCGTGATCGACATGTTCATGCCGGGCATGGATGGGATCGCGACGATCCGCGAACTCATCAAGATCGATCCCACCGTGCCGTTCATCGCGATCTCCGGCTACGCGTTCACCGACAAGAAGCAAGGAGCGCCTGACTTCCTCGGTATGGCAATCAAGCTCGGAGCTACGGCTGCGCTGCAGAAGCCGTTCGACATGCTCGATCTGCTCGAAGCCGTCGACCGCGCGATCGAGGTCCGTCAACGCCTGCTGGCCGAGTCCCGGCGACCGTATCCACATCTGTCAGGAATGCCTCATGACGAACATCCTGGTCGTTGATGACGAAGTTGGCGTCTGCTGTGTCATCCAGCATCTTCTGGTACGCGACGGATACGCTGTCACCGCGGTCACTGACGGCCGGCTGGCGGTGGACGCCGTCGCCCGCGACGATTTCGCCGCGGCCCTGATTGATCTCAACCTGGCCGACATGGACGGCAACGATGTCATCCGGGCGGCGCGGGCGGCCCGGCCGCACATGCCGATCGTGATGATGTCGGGCATGGTGCTGGAATCCGGACGCGGGACGCCCGACTTTCACGGCCTCTCGGCCCGGGTGGTCGGCCTGCACCGGTTGGCCAAACCGTTCAAGCCGCGGGACCTGTCGCAGTTGATGCGCGACATTCTCGCGCAGGAGACCTGGCCGCTCGCCGTCGCGACGATGACCCCGCAATGAATCGATCATGCATGCGGCGGCTCTGACATTTGCAATGTCGGATCCGAGGCGCGATTGGCGCGAAGGCGGCCACAGACTTGCTCACGCTCGATCTGCGCGTTGCCTCGTCATCCCCGCGCGACAGTGGCTCGCCTGGTCCGACGTCGCCTGACGAAGGCGAGAAGGAGCAGGTCCAGAAGGAGCTTGAGCGTCGAGCCCGGCGAGGCTCGGCAACCCACGGCAAACCGTCGACGGAATCGCGGCTTCATCTTCTGCATCCCTCGATCAAGGCGCCTGCAAGGCGCAGTGTGATCGCGCCATTGGAGAACGATTAAGTCCTGGGGGATGTGACCTCGTTCACACCGAGGCTGCGGATACTGCGGTACCGTCATTGGAACGAAAGGCAGCGGTAACCAATTAGGCCTTTCATCCTGGATCGTTAGAATTTGAACGATCCGCTCAATTTGAACAAAGTGGAGTTTTGCGATCGTCGCTCGCAGTTTGCGCGAGGGCACGATGAGCGAAGCCGAATACGAATTGTTGCTGGACGTCGTAAGAACGGCTATTGCGCCTGAGCCTGAGACCGATTCCATGGCCCGCTTGTTTTCAATCTCGCATCTCCCCAAGGCTGCCAACGACAACCATGGCGCTTGGCCGCTGATCCCCTTCCCTGATGGCTGGTTCGCGGCTTGCTGACGCGATCGGTGATTCGCGCGCGGCGACGGCGCAAGCCGCCGCCACGCAGGATCAATCCGGCTACTTCTTGACGGCGAACACCCAGACCACACCGCCTTGCGGAACGTTGTCTTCGAGCCCGATGTTGCCCTTGGCGAGGGCATCCTGGATGCGCTGCGCGTCGACGCCCCAGCCGGACTGCACCGCGATGTATTGCGTGCCGTCGACCTCATAGGCGACCGGCATGCCCATGATTCCCGAGTTGGTCTTCTGCTCCCACAACAGCTCTCCGGTCTTGGCATGGAAGGCTCGGAGCATGCGGTCGTTGGTGCCGCCGACCAGAACGAGGTCACCGGCCGTCGCCGTCACCGAACCGAACAGCTGCGACTTCGGGAAATTGTGCGCCCACACTTTCTTGCCCGTTGCCGGATCCCACGCCTGCAGCTCGCCGAAATGATCCGCGCCCGGCCGCACCGTCAGCCCGATATCCTCGGGCTTGGTGCCGAGCCAGAGCTGTCCGGGAACCAGCGGCACCTTCTCGCCCGTGAAGCCGCCGCAGAAATTCTCGTTCGCCGGCACGTAGACGAAGCGGGTATTCTGGCTGTAGGCGGCCGACGGCCAATCCTTGCCGCCCCACAGCGATGGACAGAAATCGACGCGCTTGCCCAGCGTCGGCTTGTGCTCGGGATCGACGATCGGCCGTCCAGTCTCGGGCTCGATGCCCTTCCACACGTCGGTGTGGACGAAATTCCAGCCATTGACATAGTTGATCCGCTCCGGCGTCCGCTCGAGCACCCAGAAGATCGCGTCACGGCCGGGATGAATCAGGCTCTTGAAGCTGCGGCCGTCACGCTGCAGGTCGACCAGCATCGGCGCATCGACCTCGTCCCAGTCCCATGAGTCGTTCTGGTGATACTGGAAATGCGTCTTGATCTTGCCGGTCGCCGGATCGAGCGCGATCACCGAGCTGGTGTAGAGATTGTCGCCGGGATGCATCCCGCCGGGCCAGGGTGCGGCGTTGCCGACGCCCCAATAGACCGTCTTGGTGTCCTTGTCGTAGGTGCCGGTCATCCAGGCCGAGCCGCCGCCAGACTTCCAGTCGTCGCCGCTCCAGGTGTCATGCCCCGGCTCGCCTTCGCCCGGAATGGTGAACGTGCGCCACAGCTCCTTGCCGTCCTCGGCGTCGTAGGCGACGACATAGCCGCGCACGCCGAACTCGCCGCCGGAGCCGCCGACCATCACCTTGCCGTCGACGATGAGCGGCATCAGTGTCAGATACTGCCCCTTCTTGTAGTCCTGGACCTTCTTGTCCCACAGCACCTTTCCGGTCTTGGCGTCGAGCGCGACCAGATGATCGTCCGTCGTGGCAAGATACAGCTTGTCCTGCCACAGGCCGACGCCGCGATTGGTCGGATGCAGCTGGAACAGATCCTCAGGCAGCTCCCGCTTGTAGCGCCAGTACTGATCGCCGGTCTTGGCGTTGAGCGCGATCACCTGCCCCATCGGCGTGGTGATGAACATGACGCCGTTGTTGACCAGCGGCGGCGCCTCATGGCCCTCGATCACGCCGGTGGCGAAGGTCCATGCCGGCACCATGTTCTTGACGTTCGTGGTATTGATCTGATTGAGCGGGCTGTAGCCTTGGCCATCATAAGTCCGGCGATACAGCATCCAGTTGCCGGGCTCCGGATTTTCGAGCCGCGCAGGCGTGACCGGACTGTAGTTCTCGATCGGGCCGGCGACGGCAGCGGGTGCGGTG
Source organism: Bradyrhizobium oligotrophicum S58 (assembly GCF_000344805.1). Taxonomy (NCBI): domain Bacteria; kingdom Pseudomonadati; phylum Pseudomonadota; class Alphaproteobacteria; order Hyphomicrobiales; family Nitrobacteraceae; genus Bradyrhizobium; species Bradyrhizobium oligotrophicum. Next base: position 4,479,996 of record NC_020453.1, read on the forward strand.
AGACAGGTGAACGCGACGGTGCTCGAGAGCAGCCATTTCTTGACGGCACATGTCTTGACGGCGGTGGACGTGATGGTCATGGACAAACCTCCCCTGCTTACGTTTTCGCTTGATTGATTGTCGTGACATTTCGTCGTGACGATGCGAGTTCCGGTAGGCATGCGCGTTCTCGTCAGCCCTGCTGGCCACCTACCTTTCCGATGAAAGGCGCAGCGATGACGAGCGCACCGTCTCTGATCACCAGGGGCAGCGCGGCAAGCCGCCGCGGTGCGGGGCCGAACACGACCTGAGCGCCGCGCCGAGGGTCGTATTCGGAGTTGTGGCACATGCACTTGAAGACATCGTCGTTGCCCTCCGTGGCCTTGATCCAGGCCGTGACCGGGCATCCCGCATGCGAGCAGATCGCCGAGTAAGCAACGATGCCGTCCGCCGCGCGCGGAAGCGTGTCCTCATCGAGCTCGCGCGGATCGAGCCTGATGACCAGCACCTCGTTCAGCCGCGATCCGTCGCGGACGATCGCGTTCGCAGCATCCTTCGGCCACGCATGAATCGGCGGCTCGCCGATTTTCAAATCGTTCGGCGTGATTGTCTGTCCTTCGCGCTCCCCTTCCGAGAACACGAGCAGGTCACCTTTTTGCGGCCGCTTCTCCTTGCGCGGATCATCGTCATCAGCCGCAGCGCTCGCGACCGACGCGCAGGCAGCAAGCGTGCCGAAAACCACCGAGCGCCGTGTCGGGTGATCGTGCATGTGAGATCTTTGCGTGTGACGTTGTGTGAATCGCCGGAGTGCTGCTCTTCAGCCAACGTCCCGCAGCACACGCTGACATAGAGTAATTAGAACAACACAACCTGACGAAATCAAGGCGCGCAGCGCGATTTCGCCGCGATGTTTTCAACTATCGTCGCTGCTGCGCGTCATTGCTGACGCGAGAGACGCTCGCACGCAGCATGGTTTCTTGCGTCAGAGAGCCGTCGTCTGCTCAGGTGATCCATCATGGAACAGTATTGTTCATGTTCATCCGTGGGTTCGGCATGTGCGGGATCTTAATCCGCGGACTACCAGCGCAGGCGGTGTCCACATCGAGAGCTGTTGGCGGCAGAGTGTCCGAATGTGGCGCGCCAGCCGCGATCGCGACAGATCGAGCGGACCGACGGGCGCCAGCGTCTGCTGTGGCGGATCGGCCGTTGAAGCAGAGGTGGCGCCGGCTGGATCGCGTTTCCGGCAACGGTCCGCTGCGCGCGATCACCGGCTGCGCGAGCGTTCAAGACCGTTCCGCAAGACGTGTGCACCCCCTGACGAGAGTGGTTGCCTAAGCGCGGGATTGCCTATAATGCTCCGCACACAGGGGCCACGTGGCGGAGTGGTTACGCAGCGGTCTGCAAAACCGTTTACACCAGTTCAATTCTGGTCGTGGCCTCCACTCAATCAAATCAAGCGGTTGGACCACTCGTCGCGCGCGATATCGGCGCTAGATGGGCAGATCGTCGATGCCGCCGGGATAGCTGACCTGGGCGCGCGGCCAGGTCAGAACCGACCCCCGCTCACCGGCCGAGACACCGGCCCGATCGGAACCGGACCTTCCGGCCAGCCGGGGCGCGTAATCGCGAAACTGCACCACATTGGACTTTTCTGCTTCCTGCATGGCTCTCATCCTCGTTCCATGCTGCAATGCAAGAAGCGTACCCCCGGTTCCTAAACCCGGCGTTTACGGCCGCGCCAATCCGGCTTGCGGGACTTGGGCTTAGGCGTCAGCTCGGGCTGATCCTTTTCCACCTCCCGATACCGCGCCAGCATGCGCTCGAAGCTCGCATCGAGGCTTGAGGCGATCTCCGGCCGGCGTTCCAGCGCGGCCATCAGCAGGCCTGCCGCCTCGATCGTCGACAGCCCGTCCCGGCGCGGCTCCCGGCGCAGCCGGCCGTAGCGCGAGGGCTGGCGCGGTCCGAGGATGACGCGCTGGCATTTCAGCATCCACGGATTGCGCCACCACAGCGCCTTGGCTTGGCTCCAGGTGCCGTCGAGCAGAATCACGCCTTCGATGGATTTGAGGATGGCGCGCTGGTTGTCGGCCACTTCGCCCTTGCGGGTCAGCGCGAGCACCTCGCTCTCCGGATCCAGCTCGGCCGCCTTGGCCGAGCCAAGATAGAGAATCGCCCAGCGTGCGGGATCGGCGACCGGCCGTCCCAGCGCCTTGGCGAGGCTCGGCCAGGACAGCCCGACCTTGACCACGGTGTTCTTGAAATGCTGCGCGGCGAGCCGCGCAGTGCCGAGCGCGCGGTCCTGCTCCTGCGGGTGCTGCAGGATCAGGAGTCCCAGCCGGCTCTCCAGCGGCGTCACGCTGTCGCAGATGCAGAGCGGCAGCGGCTTCTGGCAGCGCGGGCAGTCGGGAGGCGCCTCGGTGGCGAGCGGCGGGTGATCGTGTGGCAGGTCTGACATGGCGCGGCTATACGCGCCCGCGGACAGCCCGACAACGGCTCATTCGGCCGGGGCTGCGAGCGGCTCCGGCGCCGGGCGGCGGCGCAGCCGGTCGATCAGCAGGTAGATCACGGGCGTGGTGTAGAGGGTGAGGATCTGCGACACCAGCAACCCGCCGATGATCGTGATACCTAGAGGCCGGCGCAGCTCGGTGCCGGGACCGGTTGCGATCACCAGCGGCAGGCCGGCGAACAGCGCGGCGAGCGTCGTCATCAGGATCGGGCGGAAGCGCACCCGGCAGGCCTCGAAGATCGCGTCCGCCGAGGACATCCCGCGCTGGCGCTCGGCCTCGAGCGCGAAGTCGACCAGCATGATGCCGTTCTTCTTGACGATGCCGATCAGCAGGATGATGCCGACGAAGGCGATCACGGTCAGCGGCGTATTGGTGACCTGCAAAGCGAGCAGCGCGCCGAGCCCGGCCGACGGCAGGGTCGAGATGATGGTCAGCGGATGCGCCAGGCTCTCATAGAGCACGCCGAGCACGATATACATCGCGACCAGCGCGAACAAAATCAGCAGCGGCTGACGCCCGCTGCTCTTGTTGAAATCGCCCGCGTTGCCGTCGAAGCTGCCGCGGATGCCCTCGGGCATGTGCAGCTCGTCGACCGCACGCTGGATGTTGGCGGTCGCGGCCTGCAGCGGCACGTCCGGCAGCAGGTTGAACGACACGGTGGTCGAAGGGAACGATTGTGAGTGATACACCGCGAGCGGCGACAGGCCGCGCTCGGCCTTGACCAGCGCCGACAGCGGGACCTGCGCGTCACCTGCTCCGGCCACGTAGATGCGTTCGAGGTTCGAGGGATCAGTCTGGAATTTCGGATCGATCTCCAGCACCACCATGTACTGGTTGCGCTGGCTGTAGACGATCGAGATCTGGCGCTGCGCGAACGCGTTGTTCAGCGCGTTGTCGATGTCCTGGACGCGGACACCGAGGCTCGCCGCCTTCTGCCGGTCGATCCTGAGCGCAAGCTGCAAGCCCCCGGGATCGCGGTCGCTGGAAATGTCGGTGATGCCCTCGACGGTCTCCAGCCGCTTGGCGACGATGGGCGCCCATTTCTGCAGCAGATCGAGATCGGGGCTGCTCAGTGTGTACTGATAGTCGGAATCGCTCTGCCGGCCGCCGGCGCGGACGTCCTGCGCGGCGAACATGAAGAGACGGATACCCGGCACCATTGCGAGGTTGCGCCTGAGACGGTCGATCACGGCCTGGGTCGAGACGCCCTCGCGCTCCGCGGGCGGCTTGAGGTTGATGAACATGGTGCCGCGGTTCGACGTGGCGCCGCCCGGCCCGCCCCCGCCGCCGATGGTCGAGCCGATCCCGGCCACGGCCGGATCGGCCATCACGATGTCGGCGAGCCGCTGCTGCAGCCCCAGCATCGACTGGAACGAGATGTCGGCCGAGGCGCGGGTCGCGCCGATGACGAAGCCGGAATCGTCGGTCGGGAAATAGCCCTTGGGCACCTTGATGTAGAGCGTCACCGTCAGCGCGATGGTGGCGAAGAACACGACCAGGGTCAGGAACGGGAAGACCAGCACCGCGCGCAAGGTCCAGGCGTAGAAGCGCACCATGCGCGACAGCGCGCCTTCGACGATCCGGTCGAACCAGGTGGCACGATCGGAGATCGCCTCCTTGACGTAGTGCGCGCAGATCATCGGCGTCACCGTCAGCGACACCAATGTCGACACCACGATCGCAAAGGTCAGCGTCAGCGAGAACTCGCGCAGCAGCCGCCCGACCACGCCATCCATGAAGATCAGTGGCACGAAGGCCGCAACCAGCGACAGGCTGATCGACAATACCGTGAAGCCGATCTGACGCGCGCCGTCGAGCGCGGCCCGCATCGGCGGCAAGCCATGCTCGAGATTGCGGTACATGTTCTCGATCATGACGATGGCGTCGTCGACGACAAAGCCGACGGAGATCGCCAGCGCCATCAGCGACAGGTTGTCGATCGAGAAGCCGGCGATCCACATCGCAGCGCATGTGCCCGCGAGCGCCAGCGGCACCGAGACGCCCGCCGCGACCGTCGGCACCAGACGGCGCAGGAACACGAACACCACGACCATGACCAGCACCGCAGTCGCGAGCAAGGTCCATTGCATGTCCTCGACCGAGGCCCTGATCGTGCCGGTGCGGTCGACCAGGGTTGCGATCTCGATGCCGACCGGAATCCACTGTTTGAGCTCGGGGATCAGCGCCTTCACGCGATCGACGGTCTCGATGACGTTGGCATCGCCCTGCTTGGCGATCTGGATCAGCACCGCCGGCTGCTTGTTGAACCATGCGATCGAGCGCACGTTGCGCACGGAATCCTCGACATCGGCGACATCCGACAGCCGGACGAAGCTGCCATTGTTGCTCTTGATCAGGATGTTGCGGAATTCGGCCGCGGTCCGCATCTGCCGGTTGATGGCGATGGTCTCGCTCTGCCGTCCGCCTTCGAAGATGCCGACCGGCCCGATCGGATTGGCATTGATGATCGCGGTCCTGACGTCGTCGGTCGCAATGCCGGCATTGGCGAGCGACACCGGATTGAGCGCGATGCGCACCGCCGGCTGGTCGGCACCGCTCACCGTGACGTTGCCGACGCCGGGCACCTGGAACAGCCGCTGCGCCAGCACAGTGTCGGCGACGTCATACATCGCGCTCGGTGTCATCGTCTTCGAGGTCAGGGCCAGAACGAACACGGGAGCAGCGGCCGTGTTTGCCTTGCGGAAGCGCGGCAACGCCGGCAGGTCACTCGGAAGATCCGACAGCGAGGCGTTGATGGCGGCCTGGACGTCACGCGCCGCCTTGTCGATGTCGCGGCCAATCGAGAACTGGATCTGGATGTTGGTCGTGCCGAGCGAGCTCGTCGAGGTGATCTGGTCGACGCCCGCGATCTCGCCCAGCCGCCGCTCCAGCGGCGCCGCAACGGTGCCGGCCATGACGGAGGGATCGGCGCCCGGCCGCGATGCGCTGACGAAGATCGACGGAAAATCGACGTTCGGCACCGGCGCAACGGGAAGGAAGATGTAGGCGACGATCCCGACCAGGAACAGGCCGATCGAGAGCAGCGTGGTGCCGACCGGCCGACGAATGAACGGCTCGGAGATCGAGGCCATCACTGGATGCCTTCGGTCGCACCCGCAATCGGCGGCGACGGCAGGTCGGGCGCCGGCGGCACGGCGGCTTCGAGGCGGCGATTGATGCGGTCGAGCGCGAGATAGATCACCGGGGTCGTGTACAACGTCAGCAACTGGCTGAGCAGCAGGCCGCCGATGATGGAGATGCCCAGCGGGAAGCGCAGCTCGGAGCCGGTGCCGCTCTCGATCGCCAGCGGCAGCGCGCCGAACAGCGCGGCCAAGGTCGTCATCATGATCGGGCGGAAGCGCAACAGGCACGCCTGGACGATGGCGTCATAGGGCGTGCGGCTCTCGTGCCGCTCGGCCTCCAGCGCGAAGTCGATCATCATGATCGCGTTCTTCTTGACGATACCCATCAGCAGAATGATGCCGATCAGTCCGATCACCGAGAGATCCTGGCCGAACAGCATCAGCGCGAGGATGGCGCCGACGCCGGCCGACGGCAGCGTCGACAGGATCGTGATCGGATGGATGTAGCTCTCATAGAGCACGCCGAGCACGATGTAGATCGTGATGACGGCGGCCAGCAGCAGCCAGGGCTGTCCGGCCAGCGACTTGGCGAATTCCGCGGCATCGCCCGAGTACACGCCGATGATGCTGCCGGGCATGCCGATGCGATTCTCGGTGGCGTGGAGCGCGTCGACGGCCTCGCTCAGCGCGACGCCGGGCGCGAGGTTGAAGCTGAGCGACACTGCCGGGAACTGCGCCTGATGCGAGATCGCGAGCGGCGCGGTGGTGCGCTTCAGGCTCGCGACGGCCGAGAGCGGCACCTGGCCGCCGGCGCCCGGCAGGTAGAGTTTCGACAGGATCGAGGGATCGCGCTGATACATCGGCAGCGCCTCCAGCACCACGCGGTACTGGTTGGCCTGGCCGTAGATCGTCGAGATCTGCCGTTGCGCGAAGGCGTCGTTGAGGGTGTCGGTGACGCCCTGCAGGCTGACACCGAGCTGGCCGGCCCGCTGGCGGTCGATCGTCAGCTCGGCGCGCAGGCCGCCGTCCTGGGCCTCCGACGAAACGTCGCGGAACAGCGGATCGCGCCGCATCTCCGCCACCAGCTGGCCCGCCCATTTCGACACCTCGCCGGCATCGGCGCCGGTCAGCGTGTACTGATATTGCGAACGGCTCGCCTGGGTCGAGATCTGCACGTCCTGGACCGGCTGGAAATACACGGTCATGCCGGGCACGCCGGACGTCTTCTGCTTCAGCCGGTTGATGACCTCGGCGACGCCGTGCTGCCGCTCTCCGAGCGGCTTCAACGTCATGACAAGCCGGCCGACATTGGTGGTCGGATTGACCGATCCGGCGCCGATCACCGAGACCACGCCGACCACGTCGGGGTCTGCCTGGATTGCCGCCGCCACCTCGGCCTGACGCTTCGTCATCTCTGCAAACGACACATCCGGGCCGGCTTCTGTCACCGCCGTGATCGAGCCCGTGTCCTGCAGCGGCAGGAATCCCTTCGGCGCGACGACGTAGAGCGCGAGCGTCGCCGCCAAGGTCGCGAAGGTCACGACCAGGGTCTCGGTCTGCCGGTCCAGCACCCAGAGCAGGCTGCGGTGATAGAGCGCGACGGTGCGATCGATGAAGCGGCTGATCGCGTTCAGCCCCGGCAGCACCCATTCCTCGCTGGCATGCTTCAACAGCCGCGAGCACATCATCGGCGTCAGGGTCAGCGACACCACCGCCGACGTCACCACCGCGATCGTCAGGGTCAAGGCGAATTCGCGGAACATGCGGCCGACGAGCCCCGACATGAACAGCAGCGGGATGAACACGGCGATCAGCGACACCGTCAGCGAGATCACGGTGAAGCCTATCTCCCGGGCGCCGCGCAGCGAGGCGTTCATCGCGCTCTCGCCCTCCTCCATGTGGCGCACGATGTTCTCGATCATGACGATCGCATCGTCGACGACGAATCCGGTGCCGATCGTGAGCGCCATCAGCGACAGATTATCCAGGCTGAAGCCGGCGAAATACATCACGCCGAAGCTCGTGATCAGCGACAGCGGCAACGCCACCCCGGCGATGATCGTGGCGCGGAGCGAGCGCAGGAACAGCAGCACGACCAAGGTCACCAGCACCACGCTCAGCACCAGCGTGAACTGCACGTCGTGCACCGAGGCGCGGATCGTCACGGTGCGGTCGCTGACGATGTTGAGCTTGACGCCCGCCGGGATCGTGCGCTGCAGCTTGGGAATTTCCTCGCGGATCTGGCGCACGACGTCGATGACGTTGGCGCCGGGCTGGCGCTGGATATCCAGGATCACGGCCGGCACGCCCTGGTACCAGCCACCGGTGCGGTCGTTCTCCAGTCCATCCACGATGGTGGCGACATCGCCGATCGTGACCGGCGAGCCGTTGCGGTAGGCGATGATGATCGGCCTGTAGGCGTCGGCTGCGGCGATCTGGTCGTTGGCCGTGATCAGATAGGACTGCTGCGCCCCGTCCAGCGAGCCCTTGGGACCGGAAACGTTGGCGCCCGCTATGGCGCTGCGCAGATCCTCCATCGAGATGCCGTAGGCGGCGAGCCGCGCCAGATCGGCCTGCACCCGCACCGCCGGCTTGAGCCCGCCGAGCACCGACACGCGACCGACGCCGGCGACCTGGCTCAGCCGCTGCGCCATGATCGTGTCGGCCAAGTCGCTCATCGCGCGCAGCGAGATCGTGTCCGACGTCAGCGCGAGCGTCATCACCGGGGCATCCGCCGGATTGACCTTGGCGTAGGTCGGCGGATAGGGCAGCGACTTCGGCAGCACGCCGGCGGCGGCATTGATGGCGGCCTGCACGTCCTGCGTCGCACCGTCGATGTCACGTCCGAGATCGAACTGCAGCGAGATCTGGCTGACGCCGAACGAGCTCGTCGAGTTCATGGCCGAGAGCGATGGGATCTGCCCGAGCTGGCGCTCCAGCGGCGCGGTGATCAACGAGGCGATCACGTCGGGGCTCGCCCCCGGCAGTTGCGTCGTCACCTGCACGGTCGGGAAGTCGACCTGCGGCAGCGCCGAGACCGGCAGCGCGAGATAGCCGAGCAGGCCGCCGATCAGGAGCGCGACGCCGAGCAGCGACGTTGCGATGGGACGGCGGATGAAGGGTTCGGAGACGCTCATCGCAACCTGCTCGTCACTCTCTAGGTCGCGTCATGGCTGCGCTTTCGCGCCGCGACCTGCCTCATTACCTCCCTGGGGCGCCGCGGCGCCGGCATCCGTCGCGCCTTCGGCCTGCGGTCGGCGACGCCGTTCGCCATCCTTCGGCGCGCCCTCGGGCGGTGCACCTCCCTCCTTCGCCTGATCCTTGCTCTGTTCCTTGCCTTGGTCCTTTCCTTGCGGATTGCGGCCGCGCTTGCGTGGCGCCAGATCGGCCTGCGGCGTCTGCTCGGCGCGTCCGACCACCACTTTGACGCCGTCGGCGAGGTTAGCAAAACCGGTCGTCACCACGCGGTCCGAGGGGCTCAAGCCGCTGGCGATCACGGCCTCGCTCTCGTTCTGCTGCACGACCGTCACCGGATGCGCCGAAGCGATGTCGCCCTCGCCGATCACGTAGCTGAAGGTGCCCGCGGGCCCGCGCTGCACGGCCGAGGTCGGCACCGTGACCGCCTGCGACAAGGTCTCGACCTTGAGGCGGACATTGACGAACTGGCCGGGCCAGAGCTGGAATTTGGCATTCGGGAATTCCGCCTTCAGCTTCAGCGTGCCGGTCGTCTGGTCGACCTGGTTGTCGATCCCCCGCAGCGTGCCGGTGTCGATCACCGTCACGCCGTCATTGCCGAACACGTCGACCGTCAGCGATCCCTTGGCCGCCGCCGCGTTGACGCGCATGATCTGTTGCTGAGGCAGGCTGAACTGCACGGCGATCGGCTGCAGCTGGGTGACGACGACGACGCCGGTCGCGTCGGAGGCATGAACGATGTTGCCCTGGTCGACCTGGCGCAGCCCCGCACGACCGGCGAGCGGCGCCACGATCTTGGTGTAGCTCAGCGTCGCCGCCGCGTTGTCGATGGCGGCCTGGTCGGCCTTGATCAGCGCCTGCTGCTGCGCCACGACAGCGCGCTGCGTGTCGGCCTGCTGCTTGGAGCCGGCATTGCTGGCGGCGAGCTGCTCGTAGCGGGCGAGGTCGAGCTTCTGGTTGGCAAGCTGCGCCTCGTCCTGCGCCTTCTTGGCGACGGCCTGATCGTACTGCGCCTGATAGATTGCCGGATCGATCTCGGCGAGCACGTCGCCCTTCTTGACGTCCTGGCCTTCGACGAAATTGACCGCGATCAGCTTGCCGTCAACCTGCGAGCGCACCGTCACCGTGTTGAGTGCGCGCACCGAGCCGACGCCGTCGAGATAGACCGGCACGTCCTTGACGGCCGGCGCGGCGGCGAGCACGGGGACGGGAAGATCGGGCCGGGCGAAGCGGTTGTTGGCCTGCTGCTTCTGCTGCATCGCCGACCAGCCGATATAGCCGAGGCCGCCCAGGATCAGCAGTGTGATCGTGATCGACACCAGCCGCCGTGCCACGCTGGACCGCGCCCGCTTCACTGCCGCTGCTCCCTTCTCGTCCGGTTTAAAGAGCATCGGCCGACTTCTCCATGCGCGGCTCCCAGCCGCCGCCGAGCGCCTGGTAGAGGCTCACGAACGCCTGCAGGCGCGCGAGCTGCGCCTGCCATAGCGCGTCCTCCGCCTGGAACAGCGTCAATTGCGTGTTCAAGACGGTCACGATGTCGGCAGTTCCTGCGCGCAGTTGCTGCTCGGAGAGCTGGAAGGCGCGGCGCGAGGCGGCAACGACGTCCCGCTGCAATTGCAACTTGATCGTGGTCTGCTTGATCGAGAACAGCGCGTTGTTGACGTCGGTGAACGACTGGATGACCGTCTTGCGATAGGTCTGCAGCAGCTCGTCCTGGCGGGCCTTGGCGTTCTCGAAATTGCCCAAAATCCTGCCGCCATCGAAGATCGGCTGGGTCAGGCTGCCCGCGAGGCTGAAGAACGCCGCATGCGGCTGAAACAACGACACCAGTGCGGCGCTCTGGTAGCCGCCATTGCTGGTCAGCTGGATGCTGGGAAAGAACTGCGCCCGCGCGCTGCCGACGTTGGCCGTGGCCGACGCCAGCTGCGCCTCCTGACGGCGGATGTCGGGCCGTTGCGTGAGAAGCTCGGACGGCAGCCCCGGGGTCACGCGCGGGGTCCTGATCTGGTCGAGCGAGCCGCCGCTGACCCGGATGCCCTCGGGCGAGCGCGCCACCAGCACGGCCAAGGCATTGACGTTCTGGTCCAGCGTCTGGCGCAGCGGCGGCACTGCCGCCTTCTGATTGGCCAGCACGCTCTCCTGCTGGGCCACATCGAGATCATTGCCCGTGCCTGCCGCCCGGCGCTCCCGGATCGCATCGAGCACGCGCGTGGCGCTGGCGATGTTGCGCTCGGCGGTGCGAATCCGATCCTGCGCGGCCAGAACCTGGAAATAGGCGTTGGCGACGGTGGCGAGCGTCGTCAGCTGGGTGACGTCGCGGTCGAAGCGGTCGGCCACCGCAGTCTCTTCGGCGGCCTGCAGCGCATCGCGGTTCTGGCCGAAGAAGTCGAGCTGATAGCTGGCCGCGAGCGAGGCCTGATAATTGACCACCTCGCGGCCACCATTGGTGAGCCCGCTCGAGCTCGAGCCGGAGGTGCGCGAATAGGTCTCCTGCCCCGTGGCCGACAGGCTCGGCAGCAGCGCGGCACCGGCCTGCCGCGCCAGCGCGTCGGCCTGCCTGAACCTTGCCACCGACGCGGCGATATCGAGGTTCACGGTCTGCGCTTCTTCCATCAACTGGGTGAGCTCGCGCGAGCCGAAGCCCCGCCACCAGTCCAGGGTCGGCGGTGCCGCCATATCGGCCCCCGATGCCGCCTTGTAGCGCCGGGGCATATCGAGGGCGGGATCTGGGATATCCTGTGTCAGCAGGCAGCCGGCCGAGCTTGCCGCCAATCCGATCGCTGCCATCCAGCGGGCGAAGCGCCGAAGGATCGCCGGAGCACGACTCTCCTGGCTCCCGGCGACGATCCGCGTGTCAGCGGACGCGCGGCAAGGCTCGTCGACGGCGATCGGCACGATGGACACTGGCGTGATGCTTCCCTGTATTATTGGGAATCATTCTAGCCCCAGCCCACAGCGCCGCACAGCCCCGCAGGCCCCCTGTCCCCCGTCGTCGGCGGTCCCGACAAAGACCTCGGAATTGACGAATCTCCCGTGATTCAGCGGGTTTTTACGTGGACAAGGCCGCAGGAGTCCGGCTGCAGCCTTACCAAGATTTCATCTGTCGACCGCCATTTTGGGCCGGGTGTGACGCCGGAAGCGCGCTGTGAAACCCTTCGACCCCGGCTCCGTAACTTGCATGTGAGCTTCAGGGGGGCATCTATGCGAGTTGCAGTGGTCGGAACGGGTATTGCGGGGAATGCCGCAGCCTGGTCCTTGGCGAAGCGTTATCCGATCACCGTCTACGAGCGCGATCTCCGCCCTGGCGGCCATAGCCACACCGTGACGATCGATTATGAGGGCGTCCCGGTTTCGGTGGATATCGGCTTCATTGTCTACAACGAGCTGAACTATCCCGAACTGACGGCGCTGTTCGATCACCTCGGGGTCGAGACGGTCGAGAGCAGCATGAGCTTCGCCGTCACGGCGGATGCCGGCCGCTTCGAGTGGAAGGGCGGCGGCGACAGCTGGTTCGACACCGCGAAAGGGCTTTTCGCCCAGCCGAGCAACCTGCTGTCGACGTCCTATCTCTGGATGCTCAGGGACATCCTGACCTTCAACGAGCAGAGCACCGCCGACTTCAAGGCCGGCCGTCTCGAGGGCCTCACGCTCGGCGACTATTTCCGCCGCAACCATTTCGCCCCAAGGCTCCTCACCGATTATCTGGCGCCGATGGGGGCCGCGATCTGGTCGGCGCCTGCGTCCGAGATGCTGGACTTTCCGGCCGAGAACTTCGTCGCCTTCTTCAGCAACCATCGGTTGCTGCAGTATGATCGCCCGGTCTGGCGCACCGTCAAGGGCGGCAGCCGCCGCTACGTCGAGAAGCTGACATCCAGCTTTCGCAGCCACGTCAGGCTCGGCAGCGCCGTCACCCGTATCGAACGCACGGCCCATGGCGTCGTCGTCCAGGACAGCAGCGGCCACCGCGACACCTACGATCACGTCGTGATCGCCGCACATAGCGACCAGGCCTTGTCGATGCTCGCCGACGCGGATGCGCACGAGCGCAGCGTCCTCGGCGCAATCAAGTATTCGCCCAACACGATTTATCTGCATCGCGACAGCAGGCTGATGCCGAAGCGCCGCCGCGCCTGGGCCTCATGGAATTTCCTGCGCTGGCAGCGCGAGGGCACTCCGATGAACGACGTTGCCGTGACCTATTGGATGAACAATCTGCAGGGCATCGACCACGACAAGCCGCTGTTCGTGAGCCTCAACCCACCCTTCGCTCCGTCTCCGGAGCTGACCTTCGGCAAATATGTCTGTGAGCATCCGCAATACAACGCTGCCGCCTTTGCGGCGCAGAAGCGTCTGGCAGCGATTCAGGGGCAGCGCCACACCTGGTTCTGCGGGGCCTGGACCGGCTATGGTTTCCACGAGGACGGGCTGCGCTCGGGCCTCGCTGTGGCGGAGGCGCTCGGCGCCAGCGTACCGTGGCGCGGGCTTGCCCCCGAACTCGCCGAGGCTGCGGAATAGACGCGACATGGACATGGACAACTCGGGACAAAGCGATCGAACGGCGGCCGCCGCTCTCTATGTCGGCGACGTCATGCACGCGCGCATGCGCCCCACCGCGCATCGTTTTCAGTATCGCGTGATGAGCCTGTTGATCGACCTCGGCCGGCTCGACCAGGCGGATCGGCAATCACCGCTGTTCGGGGTCAACCGCCGCGCGCTCTACAGCTTTCACGAGCGCGACCATGGCCGGCGCGACGGATCGTCGCTGCTTGCCTATGCACAGGCCTGCGCGGCGGAGCACGGCGTCGATCTCACCGGCGGATGCGTCCTGCTGCTGTGCTACCCGCGGCTGCTCGGTTATGCGTTCAATCCCCTGTCGGTGTACTTCTGCCACCGTAGCGACGGAACCCTGGCGCTGATGATCTACGAGGTCCGCAACACCTTCGGCGAGATCAAGCCCTACGTGCTGCCGGTCAAGCCGGGTGAGCTGTCAGCGGCCGGGTTACGCCAGGAGCAGGACAAGACCTTCTATGTCTCGCCATTCATCGACATGGCGATGCGCTACCATTTCCGGGTCATGCCGCCCGGCGACAATGTGAAGTTGCGGATTCTCGAAACCGGCGGCGACGGCCCCCTGCTCGCCGCAACCTTCTTCGGCCGCCGGCGCAGGCTGACCTCGCGCTCCCTGCTGGCGGCTTTCGCCTCGCTTCCGCTCGTCTCGTTCAAGATCTTCGGCGCCATTCATTGGGAGGCGCTGCGGCTCTGGATGAAGGGCATTCGCCTCGTCCCGCGCGGCGAAATCACCGCAAGTCGCGGATCAGATACCGGCTTGGCGGGAAACGACGGCCACGCTTATATATCTCGACGCTGACCGGAAACGGCCGGCGCGCTCTGCTTCCGTCATCCCCGCCCGATCAGGTGCCACACGGCATCCCGCGGGAGAGAGGTGGGCGCTGAGCCGTTTGCGTGAATGGACCTGCCAATGCCGGACGTCATCCCAGTCACTCCTGACACCATCGACAAGGTGCTTGCCGATCTTCCCCGCCTGCCCCGCCTCGCTTTGGGCTTCGGCTCGCGCTTGCGGAAAGGCACGCTCGACGTGACCCTGCCGGACGGACGGGTGGTCCGGCTCGGCGGCGTCGAGCCCGGGCCGGCCGCCGCAATGATCCTGGCCAATTACGGCTTCGCATCGCGCCTGCTCAACGGCGGCGACATCGGCATCGCCGAGGCCTATCTGAACGGCGACTGGGATACGCCGGACCTGACGCAGTTTCTCTATCTGTTCTGTGTCAATCAGCATCTCCTACAGTCGATGCTGGAGGACAAGCCGCTGATCCGGTTTGCGCAGCTGGTGCGGCACTGGTTCAACCGCAACACCAGGCGGCAGGCACGGCGCAACATCTACGCCCATTACGACATCGGCAACGCGTTCTATTCGGCCTGGCTCGATCCCAGCATGACCTACTCGTCGGCGCTGTTCGAGGAGAACACCACGGACCTGACGGCCGCGCAGACCAACAAATACAAGCGGCTCGCCGAGGCGATCGATCTCAAATCCGGCCAGACCCTGCTCGAGATCGGCTGCGGCTGGGGCGGCTTCGCCGAATATGCCGCCAAGACCTTCGGCGCCAAGGTCGTCGGCCTGACGATCAGCGAGCAGCAGCGTGACTTCGCGCAACGCCGCATCCAGGAGGCCGGGCTCACCGAGAAGGTCGAGATCCGCCTGCAGGACTATCGCGACGAGCGCGACCGCTACGACCGCATCGCCTCGATCGAGATGATCGAGGCGGTCGGCGAACAGTTCTGGCCGAGATATTTCTCGCAGTTGCGAGACCGCCTGCTGCCTGGCGGCCTGGCTGGCGTCCAGGCGATCACCATCCAGGACAGCCTGTTCCAGCACTATCGCCGTGAGGTCGACTTCATTCAGCGCTACGTCTTCCCCGGCGGCATGCTGCCGACGCCGCAGATCTTGAAGTCGCTCGGCGAGCGGTTTGGCATACCCGTCATCCGCGAGCGCATCTTCGGGGAAGATTATGCCAAGACGCTCGCGATCTGGCGAAGCAATTTCCGGGAGGCGTGGCCGGACCTCACACCGTCCGGATTCGACGAGCGCTTCCGGCGGCTGTGGGAATATTATCTGTCCTATTGCGAGGCAGGTTTCCTCTCAGGGAACATCGACGTCAGGCAGGTCGTTTTCGCCAAGTCAGGATCGTGACGCCGCGGCTTACACTCCTCTGGATATCGGGCTAGGGTCCTCTTAAGTCTGGCTGAGGAAACACTACGGTATCTGCACAATGACCATTCATAACGACGTCGTCGCGGCGATCGGCAATACGCCCCTGATCAAACTGAAGCGCGCCTCGGAAGCGACCGGCTGCACCATTCTCGGCAAGGCCGAGTTCATGAACCCGGGACAGTCGGTCAAGGATCGCGCCGGCAAGTGGATGATCCTGGAGGCCGAGAAGCGTGGCGATCTCAAGCCGGGCGGTCTCGTGGTGGAAGCCACCGCCGGCAACACCGGCATCGGTCTCGCGGTCGTCGCCAGCGCGCGCGGCTATCGCACGCTGATCGTGATTCCGGACAGTCAGAGTCAGGAGAAGAAGGACACGCTGCGGCTCTGCGGCGCCGAGCTCGTCGAAGTCCCCGTGCTGCCCTTCAGCAATCCGAACAACTATCAGCATGTCGGCCGCCGCCTCGCTGATGAGCTGCGCAAGACCGAGCCGAATGGCGTGCTGTTCGCCGACCAGTGGAACAACCTCGACAACGCCAAGGCTCACTACGAATCGACGGGGCCGGAGATCTGGCAGCAGACCGACGGCAAGGTCGACGGCTTCATCTGCGCGCTCGGCACCGGCGGCACGATCGCCGGGACGAGCCGCTATCTGAAGGAGAAGAACAAGAACATCGTCACGGCCTGCGCCGATCCGCACGGCTTTGCGATGTACGAATGGTTCAAGAACGGCGTCGTCAAATCCACGCCCGGCGATTCCATCACTGAGGGCATTGGCATCGGGCGCGTGACCCCGGTCATCGAGACAGCGAAGGTCGACACCGCGTTCCTGGTCTCCGACGAGGACGCCGTCAACACCATCTATGACCTGTTGCAGCACGAAGGCCTGTGCCTGGGCGGATCGACCGGCGTCAACGTTGCCGGCGCAGTGCAGCTGGCAAAGCAGCTCGGCCCGGGCCATACGATCGTGACCATCCTGTGCGACTCCGGCAATCGCTATCAGTCGAAGCTGTACAACCCCGAATTCATGCGTTCGAAGAATCTGCCGGTGCCGACCTGGCTGGAGCGGCGCAGCGGCATCAAGCCGCCGTTCGTGTGAGGGCAAATAGCGAATAAGGCTTCGTCCCTATTCGCAACTCGCTATTCGCTCGTTCGTCAGTGCCGCAAGATTTGGCTCAAGAACAGCTTGCTGCGTGCATGCTGCGGGTTGGCGAAGAATTCCTGCGGCGTGTTGGATTCGATGATCTGACCGGCGTCCATGAACACGACGCGGTTGGCGACCTCGCGCGCGAAGCCCATTTCGTGGGTGACGACGAGCATCGTCATGCCCTCCTTGGCGAGGTCGACCATGGTATCGAGCACCTCTTTCACCATCTCGGGATCGAGCGCCGAGGTCGGCTCGTCGAACAGCATGACCTTGGGGTTCATCGTCAATGCGCGGGCGATGGCGACGCGCTGCTGCTGACCGCCGGACATCTGCCCCGGGTATTTCTGCGCCTGATGCGGGATCTTGACCCGCTCCAGGAACTTCATCGCGGTCGCCTCGGCCTCCTTCTGCGGCATGTTGCGCACCCAGATCGGCGCCAGCGTGCAATTCTCCAGCACGGTGAGGTGCGGAAACAGGTTGAAGCTCTGGAACACCATGCCGACCTCGCGGCGGACCTCGTCGACCCGCTTAAGGTTCGGGCCAAGATCGATGCCGTCGACATTGATCTCGCCCTCCTGGAATTCCTCCAGCGCGTTGATGCAGCGGATCAGGGTCGACTTGCCCGAGCCCGAGGGACCGCAGATCACGATGCGCTCACCCTTGGCGACCGACAAGTTGATGTCACGCAACACATGGAATTCGCCGTACCATTTGTTCAGGGCGGCAATGCTGACGATCGAATTTGCAGTCATGGATCTCTCGATGATCTCTGGCTCAATTGCGCCGGTGCGCGTTCAGGCGGCGCTCGACCAGCAGGGAGTAGCGTGACATGCCGAAGCAGAAGGCGAAGTAGATCATTCCCGTGAAGGCAAAGCCGGTGAAGGCGGTGGTCGGCGTCGCCCACACCGGATCGGCGAACGAGGCCTTGAGGCTGCCCAAGAGATCGAACAGCGCTACGATCGAGACCAGCGACGTGTCCTTGAACAGCGAGATGAAGCTGTTGACGATACCGGGAATGACGTGGCGCAACGCCTGCGGCAGCACGATGAAGCTCGTGGTCTTCCACCAGGACAGGCCGAGCGCGCTCGCCGCCTCCGCCTGGCCCCGCGGAATGGCCTGCAGGCCGCCGCGGATCACCTCGGCCATGTAGGCGCCGGAGAACAGCGCGACGCCGATCAGCGCCCGCACCAGGCCGTCCACCCGTACATTGCCCGGCAAAAACAGCGGCAACATGTAGGTCGCGAAGAACAGCACGGTGATCAGCGGCACGCCGCGCACCAGCTCGATGAAGGCGATCGAGAAGACGCGGATCAGCGGGATGGTCGAGCGCCGGCCGAGCGCCAGCGCAATGCCGATCGGCATCGAGGCGACGATGCCGATCACAGAAACGACCAGCGTCACCAGCATGCCGCCCCACAGCCTGGTGTCGACGATCGCAAGGCCGTGCCGGTCGAGGCCCATGATCGCAATGACGATCGCGATGCCGGCGAAGGTTGCGGCCGTCGCGATCACGCTGCGCAGCGCCCTCGCCCCGCCGCCGGCAACGAACACCAGGGCGGTGACCACGATCGCGGTGAGTGCGAGGTCATTCCATACGGGCTGATGCGATGCCTGCAGCTCATTGCGGACCCAGACCAGCGGCCAGATCACCAGCGACACCAGCATTCCGATCAGCACGACCAGCTTGCCCAGCAGCCACAACAGCATGCCGATGACGGGCACGCCGTCGCCGGCGCGAACCAGCGCGTTACCCGCCGTGTCGATGCTCTCGGCGAACAGCTGCAGCGTGCCGGTGGTCCAGCTCACGCCGAAGCCCTCCAGGCCGCCGCCATAGAGCAGAAAGAACGCGACCACCGGGAGGGCAAAGAAGAACAGGCCCGCGTTCAACCCCTTGGCCGGCAGGCGCGGGATCAGCAGCGGCACCAGCAGCACCACCGCCAGACCATAAGTCAGGTTGACGCGCCAGCGCTCGGCGTCCGGATAGAAGCCGTACATGAACTGGCCGAACTTCGCCGAAATGTACGGCCAGCAGGCGCCGACCGGATGGCCCGCGTTCTGCGCCAGGCACGCCTCGCGATCCTGGCCGACCCACACTGCGTCGACCAGCAGGAACTTCAGCGCCGGGATCACGGTGAACCAGATCAACAGGGCACTCACCAAAGTGAGCAGAATGTTGGTCGGCGAGTTCAACAATCGCGTGCGGACGAAACCGACGAAGCCTGTCGTCTTGACCGGCGCCGGGCGCTCCCCGGCCAAATCCTGGCGAATGAAGGTCGAAGCGGTAATGTCGGTCATGCGCCCAATCTCGTCATGCGCCAAGTCTCTTCATGCGCCAAGTCTCTTGCCAAGCCGCCAGCTGTAGAAGCTCATGATCGCGCTCGTGATCAGCGACAGCGCGAGATAGACGCCCATGGTGATGGCGATGATCTCGATGGCCTGCCCGGTCTGGCTCATCGTGGTGCCGGCAAACACCGACACGAGGTCGGGGTAGCCGATGGCGACCGCCAGCGACGAGTTCTTGGTCAGGTTCAAATACTGGTTCGTCAGCGGCGGCAGAATCACGCGCAGTGCCTGCGGGACGACGATGAGGCGCAGCACGGTGCCGCGGCTCAGTCCGAGCGAAAGCCCCGCCTCCATCTGTCCCTTGTGAACCGACAGAATGCCGGCGCGCACGACCTCGGCGATGAACGACGCCGTATACATGGTGAGCGCCAGGGTCAGCGCGACGAGCTCGGGGATGATGCGCGAGCCGCCGGCGAAGTTGAAGCCTTTCAGCGCTGGAACCTCGAAGGCGAGGGGCGCGCCGGAGACGATCACGGCAACGAGCGGCAGGCCAATCAGCAGCCCGAGCACGTAGGGCCAGATCCGCACCAGGTGGCCGCGCACGAACAGCTCACGTCGCGCGTAATAGTGCAGACCGACCGAGACGACGATCGCGATGCCGAGCGCACTCAGGAACGGCATCAGGCCAGGTTCTTCGATCGGACGCGGAACGATGAAGCCGCGATTGTTGAGGAAGAACGTCGAGAACAGCGAGATGCTCTGGCGCGGTCCCGGCAGGGCCGCCAGCACCGCGAGGTACCAGAACAGGATTTGGAACAGCAGCGGCAGGTTGCGGATCAGCTCGACATAGGCGCCGGAGACTCGCGACAGCAGCGTGTTCGGCGACAGCCGTCCGAGCGCAACCAGGAACCCAAGTATGGTCGCCAACACGATGCCGATCACCGACACCAAGAGCGTATTCAGAACGCCGACCAGCAGCACGCGGGTGTAGCTGTCGGATCCGGAGTACGAGATGAGGGTCTGGTTGACGTCGAAACCGGCCGTGTTGTTGAGGAACCCGAACCCCGACGTGATGCGCTGCGTGGCGAGGTTGCTGCGTGCGTTGGCTACGATCTCGTAGCCAACCCACACCAGGACTGCGACGAACAAGATCTGCAGGATGATGCCGTTCCATCCTGCCTTGCCGCCCAGCATGCGCTTCAGCCGAAGCCCATATTGCGCGGGCGGTAACCTCGCTTCGATGCTCATCGCCGCAGCCCCCGCTATCGTGCAGTGCTCAGCGGATCGGCGGCGCGTACTGCAGACCACCCTTGTTCCAGAGCTGGTTCAGACCGCGCGCGATCTGCAGCTTGGAGCCGGCACCGACGTTGCGTTCATACATCTCGCCGTAGTTTCCGACCGCCTTCACGATGCGGGAGAACCAGTCCTTGGTCAGACCGAGCTGCTCGCCGAGATTACCGTCGGTGCCGAAGGCGCGCTTGAACTCCGGCTTCTCCGACTTGGCCATCTCGTCGACGTTTGCCTGCGTCACGCCGAGCTCCTCGGCGGTCACCAGCCCGAACAGCGTCCACTTGACGATGTCGAACCACTGGTCGTCGCCGTGACGGACCATCGGTCCCAGCGGCTCCTTGGAGATCACCTCAGGCAGCACCACGTGATCGGCCGGATTGGCGAGCTTCAGCCGCTCGGCATAGAGGCCCGAGACGTCGGTGGTGAACACGTCGCAGCGACCGGATTCGTAGGCCTTGATCGTCTCGTCTTGGCCGGCGAACGCGATCACCTCGTACTTCATCTTGTTGGCCTTGAAGTAGTCGGCGAGGTTCTGCTCGGTGGTGGTGCCGGTCTGCACGCACACCGAGGCGCTGTTGAGCTCGAGCGCAGAATTGACCTTGAGGGCCTTCTTCACCATGAAGCCCTGGCCGTCATAATAGGTCACGCCAGCGAAGTTGGCACCGAGCGAGGTGTCGCGCGACAGCGTCCAGGTCGTATTGCGCGACAGAACGTCGATCTCGCCGGATTGCAGCGCGGTGAAGCGGTCCTTGGCGGACAGCGGAACGAACTTGACCTTGGTCGGATCGTTGAAGATCGCGGCAGCGACGGCGCGGCAGACGTCGACGTCGAGCCCGGTCCAGTTACCCTTGTCGTCCGGCGACGAGAAGCCGGGGAGGCCCTGGCTGACGCCGCAGGCGAGCATGCCGCGATCCTTGACGGTTTTGAGCGTTTCGGCCTGGGCGCCGACGCTCGCCAGAACCGGGGCGAGAGCAAGAGTGAGAGCCAGAGTGACGCGTTTCATAAATACAGCCTTTCGCGGTCGTCCTTGGGGAGCGATGAAACCTCAGCGCGTCGTGGGGGCCCGACCTTAATCCGCCATTGCAAACGCCGTACCAACATGTGGCAGACGCCATGCACAGCGGAGCCGTGCATGCATGATTGAGCGGAAATCGCGGCAAGCCCCTCAACGTGCAGCGATCGAATTGCGCCGGCATCACAGAACGACTGGCTGTCCGGGTCAAGGGGTTGACGGCCCTGTTCTGCATTCTGTTATTAACGACCGCAGTCCTGCCCGATTTGAGCTGTCCCGGTAGGCATTAACGAGAAAAGATACGCGAATGGCATCATCGAACGACCCCGCTGCGGCGGTGCGACAAAACGTCGGGACCCGGCTGATCACCGCGGGCAGGGACACGAAGGCCCAGCACGGATTCGTGAATCCCCCGGTCGTTCATGGCTCGACGGTTCTGTACCCCACGGCTGAGGACCTGCACGCGCATCGCGGCGAATTCCAATATGGCCGCCATGGCACGCCGACCACGAAGGCGCTGCAGCAGGTGCTGATGGCACTCGAAGGTCCGCAATGCGCCGGCGTCGGGATCGCGCCGTCGGGTCTCGGGGCGATCTCCACGACCCTGCTGTCGGTGCTCAAGGCCGGCGACCACGTGCTGGTCTGCGACAGCATCTATCGCCCGACCCGCAATTTCTGCAACGGCATGCTGGCGCGCTATGGCGTCGAGACGACGTATTTCGACCCATTGATCGGCACAGGAATTGAGCAACTGCTCAAGCCGAATACACGCGCCGTCGTGGTCGAGGCGCCGGGGTCGCAGTCGTTTGAAATGCCGGACATCCCGGCGATCGCGGCGGTCGCCCATGCTCACGGCGCGCTGGTCATCGACGACAACACCTGGGCCACGCCGCTCTACCACCGCTCGCTCGAGCAGGGCGTCGACGTCAGCATGCAGGCCGCCACCAAGTATATCGGCGGCCACTCCGACATCATGTTCGGTACCATTTCGGCCAATGCGAAGGCGTGGCCGCTGATCTCCGAAGGCATCCGGCTGCTCGGCGTCTGTGCCGGGCCGGACGACGTGTTCCTCGCCTTGCGCGGCGTCCGCACGCTCGGCGTGCGGCTGGCGCAGCATCATCGCTCGGGACTGGAGATGGCGCGCTGGCTCGCCGCCCGTCCCGAGGTGATCGAGGTGCTGCATCCGGCGCTCGAAAGCCACCCGGGACATGCGATCTGGAAGCGCGATTTCACCGGCGCATCCGGCCTGTTCAGCATCGTGCTGCAACCGAAGTCGCAGGCGGCCGTTGATGCGATGCTCGACACGCTGACGCTATTCGGCATGGGCTATTCGTGGGGCGGCTTCGAGAGCTTGGCGATTCCGTTCGACTGCGCGAGCTACCGCACAGCCACCACCTGGGCCCCTGGCGGTCCCACGCTGCGCCTGCACATCGGTCTCGAGAATACCGAGGATCTCAAGGCTGATCTCGATCGCGGCTTTGCGGCCTTCAACGCCGCTTGACCTCGTCAACGGCGGCAGCCGGAGGCCCTGCGAGCAGGCAGGCAGGGCCCAGAAAATAGCGTTGATCCGCAGCCGATTGGGCGTAGCCTCCGCATGAATGGAAGCGGAAACGAACGGGACTCATGGTTCTTCTCGATCTGATGGGCGGCGTGGCGTTGCTGCTGTGGGGCCTCCACATGGTCCACAGCGGCATCCTGCGCGCCTTTGGCCCAGACCTCAGGCTGCTGTTGTCGCGCGCGCTGCGAAACCGGTTCAGCGCGCTGGCCGCCGGGCTTGGCCTCACTGCCTTGCTCCAGAGCAGCACGGCCACGGCGCTCATCACCACCTCGTTCGCGGCGGAGGGCCTGGTCGGCCTGGTCCCGGCGCTGGCCATCATGCTCGGCGCCAATATCGGAACCACGCTGATCGTCCAGGTGCTGTCGTTCAACGTGGCCGCCGTCGCGCCGGTCCTGTTCGTGCTCGGACTGGTCGCCTTCCGCAGCGGGCCACGGTCGCGGATCAAGGATCTCGGCCGCGTCGCGATCGGCCTCGGGCTGATGCTGCTCTCCCTGCACATCCTGATCGATACGCTCGCGCCGGCGGAAGACGCACCTGCCATGCGCGTGTTCATGCAGGCGATCACGGCCGACGTCACGCTGTGCATCATCTTTGGCGCGGTCGTCACCTGGATCGTTCACTCCAGCGTCGCCAGCGTGCTGCTGGTGATGTCGCTCGCCTATGCGCATTTCGTGACGGCTGATGCGGCATTGGCCCTGGTGCTCGGCGCCAATCTCGGCAGCGCCGTCAATCCGGTGTTCGAAGGCGCGCGCCGCGACAACCCGGCAAGCTATCGCCTGCCCGTCGGCAATCTGCTCAATCGCATCATCGGCGTCGCCCTGATCGCCCCGTTCCTGCATCCGCTCGCCGCTCAGCTGCAGCAATGGCAGCCGGATCTGTCGAAGCTGACCGCCCAGTTCCACATGGTCTTCAATCTCGGCACGGCCGTGGTCTTCATCGGCCTTCTCGGCGGCATGGAGAAGCTGCTGACGAAACTGTTCCCGGATCGTCCTGCCGAGGTCGATCCGGCCAAGCCGCGCTATCTCGACGAAACCGCGTTGGAAACTCCCTCGCTTGCGCTCGCCGACGCCTCGCGCGAAGCACTCCGGATGGGCGATCTGGTCGAGACCATGCTGCGCAACGTCATGACCGCGATGATGACCAATGATCGTGGCCTCGTCGACCAGGTCTCGCGCGCGGACAACGTCGTCGACCGGCTCGATGAGGCGATCAAACTCTACATCACCAAGCTGACGCGCGGTAGTCTGGACGAACGCGAGGGCCAGCGCGCGATGGAGATCATCTCCTTCGCCATCAACCTCGAACATATCGGCGACATCATCGACAAGAATTTGAGCGAGCTCGCGACCAAGAAGATCAAGCGCAGATTTCAGTTCTCGACGGAAGGCGCTGACGACCTGCAGGCCTTTCACCGCCAGATCATGGAGTCGCTTCGCATCGCCTTCGGCATCTTCATGTCGGGCGATGCGCAGCAGGCGCACCGGCTGCTCGATCAAAAGGCCGAGCTACGCAACGCGGAGCTCGGCGCCACCGAGCGGCATCTGGAGCGTCTGCGAGAAGGCCGCGCCGAGACGCTCGAAACAATGTCATTGCATCTCGACGTGCTGCGCGATCTCAGGCGAATCCATTCGCACATCTGCTCGGTCGCCTATCCGGTGCTCGATGCCGCCGGCGAGGTCGCAATCCGCCGCAGCGAAGTGGCAGACGGCACGACTGTCGCCCTGCCCGCGACGTCCGCCCAGCCGTTGCCGCGCTGAGGGGACCCGTTCGTATCAGTTGCTCAGCGTCTGCGATTCGCGCTGGCGGTTCTTGAAGATCAGCATGACGTTGCGGACATAGATGATGTTCGACAGCAGCTGGCCGAAGATGATGACCGGCTCGCGTTTGACGAGGCCATAGATCAGCGTCATCAGCCCGCCACCGATCGAGAAGAACCAGAACGCGAGCGGGACCACGCTCTTGCCCGCGCGCTCGCTCGCGATCCATTGCACCAGGAATCGCGCCGCAAAGGCAAGCTGGGCCGCGAGGCCGAACACGAGCCAGAAATCGAACTTGGCAATGAAGATGTCGTAGAGGTAGTTGCTGAGCGCCTGTCCGAACTGAATCAGCATCACTTCACCTCGAACACGACCGGGGTCGGCTTCTTGCGGCGGATCAGCCACCACACACCGGCGAGATCCATGATCCCGATCCAGAGCCGGTCGAAGAATCCGTAGTTCGACACGCCGGAGTGTCGGGGACGATCGATCACGTCAACATAGGCGATGTCGTAGCCTTCGCGCCGCACCAGGGCCGGCAGGAAGCGGTGCAGACCATCGAAATACGGCATCATCAGGAACACGTCGCGGCGAACCGCCTTGAGACCGCAGCCGGTGTCCCGCGTGCCGTCATGCAGCACCGCGTTGCGGATCTTGTTGGCGATCCGCGACTGCAGCTTCTTGAATCCGGTGTCCTTGCGGCCGACCCGCTGCCCGGCGACGAGACCGACACCGGCGCCCCCCTTCTCGATTGCGGCGATGAGCTCAGGAAGAAAGGCGGGGTTGTTCTGGCCGTCGCCGTCGAGCGTCGCCACGATGGCGCCGCGGGCTGCGCGGATGCCACTGCGCACCGCTGCGGACTGGCCGGTCGACTTTTCATGGCGCAGCACGCGCAGGTTCGCACGCTGGGCCATCTCCTCAGCGAGCCGCTGCGCGGTCTCGTCGGTGGAGCCATCGTTGACGTAGATGATCTCATACGACCAGAGACCGTCGAGCGCGGCTGCGATCTCGGTGATCAGGGGCGTGATATTGCCGGCCTCGTTGCGCACGGGAACGACGATGGAGACGGCAACGGGGGTTTCGGTCGACAAGAGTTGAGACTCATAAGGGCGTGTTTGGGCCGGTTCCTGCCCCGGGCGCTCCGGCGGAGGCTTATTATGGGGCTTGGGGCCGCTCATCAACCCCTTTAGCGCGGTACGATTTGGCCGTCCTTGCCAAGGCGGAAACCGAGCCGCCGTGCTGCGAACCAGTAGCGGACCAGCATCGCGCAGGCCAATCCCACCACGGCGCCCGCGACCACATCGCTCGGATGATGGGCGAGCAGCACCAGCCGGCTGAGCGCAATGGCTACGGCATAGATGGCCATGGGAACGCGCAATCGCGGCCAGACGGCGGCAATTGCGAATGCCAGCGCGAACGCCGTCACGGCATGCGCCGAGGGCATGCTGAAATAGGCCGGCGTGCCGTTGAAGGGTTCGAAGTTGAAGGCGTTGGCTTTGCCTCCGACGAAGGGACGACCGCGTCCGATGATGTATTTCAACACCTGCGCGGCAAGGACGGAGGCGAGCACCGCGAAAAAGAAGTACTGAACATGCGTCGCGAAATTGAGCAGGCGGCTGCGCGTGGCTTCCGGCCACAGCGGCACGATCAGGATCGTCACGACGACGGCCAGGGCCAGCAGACCCAGCACGTATTCATCCTGGCCGAACTCGGTGACGATGCGCCATGGCCACAAGCTCGGAGCGCCACGGGTGGGCATCAGTCCGATCTCATAGGCGTCGAAGGCGACCATCAGGATGAGGATCGCGCCCACACCGATAGCGCCGAGCAGGAGAAGCTGGCGCGACAGACGCTGCCGGCTCGCCGCATCAGGCGCAGCCTGTGGTCGGCGCACGAGCCGGCCGACCGAGAATTTGCCGACCAGCGCGAGCTGCGAGAGATAGCCGGGCGACGTCGAGGGGCTGTCGGGCGCGGACATCTATTCGGTGCCTTCCGAACGATAGATCGCAATCGACACCGGACGGCCCTGCGAGATGTTGTAGCCGTCGATCCGCTTGGCGACGTTGTAGCGTAACCCAATCGCCTCGGCCCGTTGCACGAAGGCGCGTTCCGTGCGCTGCTCGACCAGGGCGAAGCGGCAGGTGCCCTGGCTGAGGAAGTCGGCGGCGCCCGAGCCGTCCGTCAATTGCGTCGACGTTCCCGTCATGAACACGAGGCTCGGCTCATGGAAGCCGGCAGCCGCCGCTTTCGGCCCGACGCAGACCACGTTACGCAGCGCGCGCGCGATCTCGGCGCTGGGGAATAGCGGCGTCAGCGCCGGCAGCACGGCGCCATAGACCACGAAGGCGAGAAACATCGCCGCGACACCGGCATTCAGAAGCGAGCGCTCGGCACGGCCGTCGTCATACAGCCACCATGCGAACAGGCCGAAGATCAGGGACGCAGCCACGAAGGGCCAGGCCAGAAACACCGGCTGGTGCGTGACGATGATGGCCCCGATGACGGCGACCACGGAGGTGATGGCGGGAATCGCGAACCACCAGGCGGCGCCGCGTCGCAGCCAGGAGCGCGACAGCACGCGACGTTCCAGCGCGCCGACCGTGAGGATCGCAAGCGCCGGGTACAGCGGCAGCACGTAGTGCGGCAGCTTGGTCAGCACGGCCTCGAACACGATCCAGGACGGCAGCAGCCATGCCAGCAGGAACTGCGCGCCCGGCTCGCGCCGCGCCCGCCACACTGCGGGGGCGGCCATCACGGCCAGCGGCGCGCCGGGCCAGAAGGTGACGAAGAACAACAGCAGATAGACGCCGGGCGGCGCGCCGTGGGACTCCTGGGCGCCGATCTTGCTCAGCATGTCGCCGCCGACGGAATCGGCAAAGAAGGTGTCCCCCGCGCGCAGGAAGATCAGCACGAACCAGGGCAGCACCAACACCAGCATCCACATCAGCCCCCAGAGGGGACGCAGGCGCCACAGCCACGCCGCGCCGCGATCCATGATCGCGAGCGTCATGATGGTGAGGCCTGCAAACATCAGGATCAACGGACCCTTGATCAGGATGCCGCCCGCCAAGGCCGTCCAGAAGATCGCCGGAGGTCCCCACGGCGGATGCTCGGGATCCTCGCCCCGCTGCCAGGACAGATAGACCCGCGACAGCGCGCCCATCGCAGCGACCACCGTGAACAGCAGCATCGCGTCGGTCTTGGCGAGCCGCGCTTCGGCGCCGAGCAGCACCGAGCAGCACATCAACAGCGCAGCGAACACCGCACCGCGTCGAGTCACGAAGGCAAGCGCGGTCCAGTAGGTCAGCAGCACCGCACCAACAGCGCCGATCAAGGATGGAATGCGATAGACCCAGATGCGCAACTGCGCGCGCGGCAGTCCGACGGCAGATGCGGCTTCGACCGCAGCCGATTGCAACCAGTAGATGCCGACGGGCTTCTTGTAGCGCACGTCGTCCTGGAAGCGGATGTCGACATAGTCGCCGCTCTCGACCATCTGCTTGGTCGCCTGCGCAAAGCGCGCCTCGTCGCGGTCGATGGCCGGTATCGTGAAGAAGCCGGGCAGGAAAAGCAGCAACCCGCAGACGAGCAGGAACGCGACGGCCCTGGCGTGACTCACGGTGACGGCATCGATCATCCGCACCAGCCGATTGCCTGGGTTCACCAGGTTCTTCGGCTCGCGCGGCTCTCCAAAACGGGGGCGGGCATAGGTCTCGACCATGGGGTTCCGAATACGCTGAAACCGCCATGCCGACAACCGCTTAGCGAACCCTCACTGGATTCTGACCACAACTGTGTCCGCAGCGCCCGTGGCATCGATCACGGTGAGGCGCGCAAAGCCCGGCCCGGGCGGATCGATGAGGCGCTGACGACGGCTGTCGATCTCGCCGACCGGCAGGCCATTGACCAGCATTGTCAGCGGCAGCACGCCGCCGGAGACCTTCACCGGCATGACTGCGGCCTCGGCGCTGGCCGAGCGGTCGACGTCGATCCGCGAGCCGTTCAGCGGAAATTGAATGTGCGGCGCCTGCTCCGCGCCGGTCCGCACCAATTCGCCGATCGGGCGGAACCGGCGCAGCGGCAGCGGCAACCTTGAATTGCTGGCGAGCAGCGCTCCCTTCGGCGGCTTGGGCAGCGCGGCCGGCAGCCTGCCGCTGCGGGCGAAGGCATCGAACAGAATCGGCGCGGCGGCGACGCGGCCGATCAGGCCGGGCACCGGCGCGCCGTCGGGGCGGCCGACCCAGACGCCGATCGTGACCCGGCCGTCGAAGCCGACCGACCAGGCGTCGCGATAGCCGTAGCTGGTGCCGGTCTTGAAGGCGATCCGATTGCGCGCCGCATTTTCCGGCGGAGGGGTTCCAAGGAGCACGTTGCCGACCTGCCAAGCGGCCGCCGAATCCATCAGCCGCATCGACTCGCGGCTGTCGTCCTGATCATCGGCCGTGATGATCTCGCGCAGCGGCCTGGTGGTGCCGAGACGCGGGAAGCCAGTGTAGAGCTGCACAAGGTCTTGCAGGGTCACGCCGACGCCGCCGAGGCCCATGGCGAGGCCCGGCGCCTCGTCCTTCGGCAGCACCAGATTGCCGCCGGCCTGCTTCAGCCGCGACGACAGCCGGCTGGCACCGACACGATCGAGCAGCACGATCGCCGGCACGTTCAGCGACAGCTGCAGCGCCTTGCGCACCGGCACCGTGCCCTGGAACGTCATGTCGAAATTCTCCGGCGCATAGGAGCCGAAGCGCACCGGGCGGTCCTCGATCAGGCTCTCCGGATGCACGAAGCCGTCTTCGAAGGCGAGGCCATAGATGAACGGTTTCAAGGTCGAGCCGGGCGAGCGAACCGCGCGGGTCATGTCGACCTGCCCTGCCCGCTTGTCGTCGAAATAATCTGCCGAGCCGACATGGGCGAGTACGTCGCCGCTGTCATTGTCGACGACGATGATGCCGACCGAGACGTTCGGCCCCAACGCGATGGCGCGATCGTGCGCCAGCGGCTCCAGCACCTTCTGCAGCGAGGCATCGAGCGTCAGGCGGACGATCGGCTGATCCTTGACCAATGCCGTGGCCTGATCGGCCGCATGCGGCGCCAGGACCGGCAGCGGCTTGCGTAGCGCCGGTACGGCCTGCGCCTTCGCCTGCGCGGCGTCCTCGGCCGAGATCACGTTCTCTGAGACCATGCGATCGAGCACGCGGTCGCGCCCACGCTGTGCCGCCTCCGGGTGGCGGTCGAGCCGTCGCGTTTCCGGCGACTGCGGCAACGCGACGAGCAGCGCAGCCTCCGCCAGCGACAGCCGTTTCGGCTCCTTGCCGAAATAGGCGATGGACGCCGCACGGATGCCTTCGAGATTGCCGCCATAGGGCGCGAGCGTGAGATAGAGATCGAGGATCTCGTCCTTGCTCAGCTGATGCTCGAGCTCGAGCGCGCGCACGATCTGCCGGAGCTTGGCGTGCAGCGAGCGCTGCCGCCTAGGCTCGAGCAGCCGCGCGAGCTGCATCGTGATGGTCGAACCGCCCGAGACGATATGGCCGTGTGAGCCGAGCTGGATCGCGGCCCGCGCCAGCGCGCGCGGGTCGACGCCATGATGGTCGAAGAAGCGCTGGTCCTCATAGGCCAGCAGCAGCTTCAGATAGGTCGGATCGACATCCTTCCTGGCGCTGACCGGCAGCCGCCAGCGCCCGTCCGCCATCGCATAGGCGCGCAGCAGCTTGCCGTGGCGGTCGACGACGGTCGTAGAGACCGCTTTGGCTTCCTGCAGCGGCAGCGAGCCGAGGGAGATGGTGTACGTGGTGAGAGCTAGGACGACAAACGCGATGAAGGCGAGCGCAACGACAGCCAGCCGGTTTACGCCCCGCCCTCTCCTCCCGTCATGGACGGGCTTGTCCCGGCCATCCACATCGTCCGGAGCGCGCGGAGGGAGCGTGGATGCCCGGGCCTTCGGCGCGCCGAAGCGGCTTCGGCCGCGCAGGCGGGCCAAGCCCGGCCATGACCGAGGGTGCGGAGCATTCCGCCCGCCCAACTCACCATCGCTGGTCCCACCCTCGCTCATTTCGCTGCGCGGACCTCCACGGAGCCGGTGCCGGTGCGGCCATAGCGCGAGGGGTTGTACATGTCCTCGACGTAGGCCTGCGGCAGCACGTATTTGCCGGGCGACACTGCCCGCACGACATAGGCGACCGTGAATACCGCCTTAGAATCCGCGGCGCGATCGAGCGCGGCGCTGAAGCGATCGTCGCGGAACTCGGTATTGACCGGCTCCTGGCCGTCCTCGATCCAGTCCAAGGTGCCGCTGTCACCCGACGACACGAGATGCGGATTGTCGATCTCGAGACCAGCCGGCAGATAATCCGACACCATGATGTGGCCGTACTCCGGCTTGGCCTCGGTGACCTTCAGCACCACCGCGAAGCGATCGTTCTGCTTCGCCTTGGCGATGTCGGCCGGCTTGCCGTCGAGCGTGTAGTAGCTGCGCTCGATCTTGAAGCCGTTGGAGGCCGCCGGCTCCGGCGTCAGCGGCGAGCCGGACACCGAGACCACCGCCTGCACCGGCGCGTCGCCGGTGTTGGTGATCTTCAGCGGCTGGCCTGAGAGCTCCTGGGCCTTGTAGCTGCGGTACAGCGCGGTCTTCACGGATTGGCCGTTGACGTCGATGGTCAGCGTCTCCCTGGCGAGCGCGCGCGCCGCCAGCACCATCCACGCGTTCTCCTGCGTCGAGGTGTAGGGCGTCAGCCCGCGCGCAGCCTCGACGCGGGCCACGGCCTGCGTCAGCGTCGCGCGGGGCGCATTGCCCTCGCCCGCCAACGACACCAGCGCCGCCGCGTCGCGCAGATCCGAGCCGTAATCGGTGCGGCCGAACACCAGCACCGGCTTTGGCGCGAGGCTGTCGGCCGCCGCGGCATAGACCCGCTCGGCACGGGCACGGTCACCGACCAGCGCCAGGGCGGCTGCGAGTTGCGCCTTGGCGATCGGCGTGGCGAGATTGCCGAGCTTGGTGTCGGCGAGGTAGCGCAGGTCGCCGATCGGCGCCGCGCCATTGCGCGCCAGCACGTAGAGGCCGTAGGCAAGATCGCGACCGCCGGTCTTCTCCGGTTCGGCGGCATTGACGACCGAGTTCCTGACGCGGTCGAGCGCGCTCTTGAACAGCACGTCCGGCACCGCGAAGCCCTTCTCGCGGGCGCGGGTCAGGAAATCCGTGACATAGGCGTCGAGCCAGGGATCATCGCCGCCCGAGGACCACAGGCCGAACGAGCCGTTGGAGCCCTGCCGCGCCAGCAGCCGATCGATGGAGTCGCGGATGCGCTGGTCGACCTCGGTATCCATGGCGAGATGCGCCCCCGCCGCGAGCTCGTTGACATAGAGCAGCGGCATCGCACGGCTGGTGATCTGCTCCGAGCAGCCATACGGGTAACGATCGAGTGCCTTGAGGATGGTCGCCGCATCGAGCGCGGTCGACAGCCCCGCCGACAGCGACACCGTGCCGGTGCCCGCCACGAGATCACTGAACATGTCCGACGTCAGCGTCAGGCTCTCACCCTTCGCCAGCGTGCGGATCGAGCGCCGAGCCAGCACCTGCGTCGCCGGCTTGACGTCGAGCTGATAGTGGCGCGCGAGGCTCAGCCCGTTCGGACCCTTGATGTCGACGTCGAACTGGGCCTGGCCGGTGCCGCTGGCGTCCAGCTGCAACGTCGATGAGCTGCGCTGCTTGGCGGCGAGCTTCATCGTCACATTGGCATTGCCCGCCATCTTGACCGGGCCGCCCGCCTTGACGCTCACGACATAATCGCCCGGCGCTCCCTCGACATTGTCGACATCGAACGACAGCGTGCCGCGATCACCCGAGAGCAGGAAGCGCGGCAGGGTCGCGGTCAGCACGACCGGATCGCGCACGGTGACGTCGACCGTGGCGCGGCCGAGCTTGGTGGCACTCCACGCCACCGCCATCACGCGCGCCGTGCCGGCGAACTCCGGAATGTCGAAGCTGACCTCCGCCGTGCCGTCGGGACCGACGGTGACGATCCCCGAATACAGCGCGAGCGGCTTCTGGGTCGGCGGCGAGCCCTGCAGCTCGGCACCGCTGCTGTCGCCGCCGGAGCGGATCTGGCCGCGCGAGCCCTGCATGCCGTCGATCAGCTGGCCATAGATATCGCGAATCTCGGCCGAGAGCTGGCGCTGGCCGAGATAATAATCGTCCGGCGCCGGTGGCTTGTAGTTGGTGAGGTTGAGGATGCCGACATCGACCGCAGCGATGACGATCTTGGCGTCCTCGCCGGGATTGAGCCCGCCGATCTTGACCGGGATCTTCAAAGCCGAGCCTGGGCGCACCAGCGCCGGCGGGCTCAAGGCGACGTTGAGCGTGCGCGCCTGCTTGTCGATGCCGAACCAGGCGATGCCGAGCGCGCGGCCCGGCATGCGCTGCGCAGCCGCATCGAGCGGACGACGAAGCGTCGTCACGACATAGGCCCCGGTGCCCCAGTCCTTGCCGACCGCGAGCTTGACCTGATTAGTGCCTTCCCTGACCTCGGTGGTCTGCGTCGTCAGCAGCCGGTCACCGAGCACGTTGACGGTCAGCTTGCCGGCAGTGCGCGCATTGACCGTCACCACCATGGTGTCGCCCGAAGCATATTGCGGCTTGTCGAGCGAGGTTTCCAGCAGATCCGGCGTATCGGCGCTGCCCTCGGTGTACCAGCCGACATCGAACTGCAGCGAGGTCACCGGACCATCCGCATCCGCCGACTTGACGTCGAGCCGGTAACGCCCCGCCTCCGGCTGGAAGCTCAGCCGCGCCGGCTTGTTGGCTGATATCGTGACGTCGCCATCGCCGACGCGCTTCGTCGACTTCACCGGCTCGTACTCCCAATAGGAGTTCTGCCGGTACCACTGATAACGCGACTCGATCTTCAGGAGCTCATAGCGCAGCCCGTTACGCGCAAGCGTCTTGCCCTCCGGCGAGACGAACACGACGTCGAACTCCGCCTTGTCGCCCTCGCCGACGCTCTTGCCGGAGAACGACGGCTTGATACCGATCTGCGCCGCCTTGGGCGCCACGGGGAGCACCAGCTTGCGCTCGACGGCGCGGCCGCCAGTCTCGGCCATGCGCACAAAGATCTGCGCTTCCTGCGGCCGGCTCGATGACGGCGGCTTGGCGAGGCTGACCGGGAACGTCGCCGCGCCCTTGTCGTCGGTCTCGGGCAGTCCCTCGATCGGCGTGCGCTCGTTGGAGGCGCTCTGCTCGTCGGCGACACCGAACTGATAGCCCAGAAAACCCGGCCGCTCGGACGCCGTCGTGACCAAGAGATCGCCCTCGAGCTGCAGGCCGGAGGCCGGCGCACCATAGAGGAAATGGCCGTCGACCTTCACCTCCACCGGAGCTTCAGCTTTGATCTGCTTGTCCTTGGAACTCAGATCGAATTCCAGCCGTTCGGGGACGTAGTCCTCGACCATGAAGGTGGTTTCGCCGACCGCCGCACCCTTGGGATCGGTGAAGGCGCGCGCGCGATAGGTCCCGGTCGGGACCGCCGAGTTCAGCGCCACGCTGAACGAGCGGCCGCCGCCGCCCTGGTCCGGCAGCACGGCACGGCGGAACTCGACACCATCGGGACGCTCGACGACGAGCGTCAGCGGCGTGCCGGTCATGGCGTTGCCCTTGCCGTCGCGCAGCAGCGCGGTCAGGTAGACGGTCTCGCCGGAGCGGTAGACGCCGCGCTCCGAATAGACGAAGGCATCAGGGCCGGCCGGCGCCTCGCGCCCGGCGACGCCACGATCCGACAGGTCGAAGGCCGTCGTCTTCAGGCTGAGGAAGGCGTAGTCGGTCTTCTCGCCCGACACCGTCAGCATGGCCGGCGACAGCCCGCCCTCGCCGCGCGCAAGCCCGGTCTCGAACAGCGCATGGCCGGCGTCGTCGGTCTTGCGGGTCGCCAGGATCTCGTTGTTGCGGGCGACCAGCCGTACCTCCGCCCGCGCCACGGGATCGGTTGATGCCAGAGAGTTCACAAACACGTGGATGCCGTCATTGCCGGAGAACGCGGCGACGCCGAGATCGGAGACAATGAACCATTGGGTGGCGAGCTGGCCGCCGCTGTCCTCGTCGCTGTTGCCGGTGGTCGGGCCCTTCGGCGCCGCGGTCATCACATAGACACCCGGCTGCATGTCGCTGAGCGCCTGGTCGACCGGGAAAGCCGTAGTGACGTCCTGGTTCAAGGTCATCGCGGTCGAGAGCTCGCCGCTCCACACCTTCATGCCGCGCTCGTTGCCGAGGTCGGTGAGCTGGTAGCTCGACAGCGGCCGCTGGAAGTCGCTGTCGATGACCGTGTTGATCAGGTTGCGGTCGCCGATCCGGAACACGTTGATGTTGACGGCCGGGGTGTTGACGCTGACCAGCGGAATGCCCTTCTGCCCGATGCGCGGCAGCACATAGGCCTTGCCGGTGAAGCGCACGAACGGCTTGCGGTCGCGAACATAGATGTTGAACTCGGCCGATTTCGGCAGGCTTTCCTTGACGCCCGACGGCAGGCCCGCGCGCAGGTTGATGTTGTAGCGCTCGCCGTGCTTGAGGCCCTCGACGCAGAGCTGCTTGTCCTCGGAGGTCAGCGCCGGCTTGTCGTTGCCAGCCTGCGCCACGAAGGGCGAGAAGTCGGTGCGCTTGGCGAGATCCTCGGAGAACTGGAAGCAGGCGCGCGGGCTCGCCGAGTCGGAATCGACGGTGTAGTCGAGCAGCTTGAAGCCGTGCTCGTCGCGCATCCGCTCATACTGTCCCCTGACGTCGGCGACCTCGCGCAGGTCGAGCGACAGCCTGAGCGTATCGAGCGCCGGTCGCCACAGCTTGCGCTCTGCCATGGTCTTGCCGAGCAGGGCCAACGCCTCGGCCTCCTCGCCCGCATTGCCGGCACGCTGGTAGGCGATATAGGCCGCGGTCGAGGCCCGCTCCAGCAGGAAGGTCTGCTCCGACGCATTGAACGGCCTGATCTGGGTCAGCACCGTGCGCCCCAGCCGCAGCCAGTTGCCGGAATCATCGGGCGCGGTCGCCGCGATCTGCCCGAGAATCTGCAGGCCCGTCCGCAGGTCGTTGCGGCGCAGCGCCGCGTCGGCATCGGTGCGCAAGGTCGCGAGCGGCTTGTTCACCGCGCCAGCCTCCGTCTTGATCTGGGCCTCCAGCTTGATGGCGGCGTCAGCCAGGTCGTCGCGCTTGAACGCCTTGTCGGCGGCATGGGCGGAGGCGAGGCCGAGCGCCATGATGGCGCAGATGACGGCGGCGCGAACCAGACCGATCATGGGACAGCTCCTTGGACGGTGCTTGAACAGTTCTTGGGGCGGCTCTTCGGGACAGCCGGTAAGCTGCCACGTTTGGCCGATTCGTGGCGAGAATGGACGCGAAATGGTGACGGACTGATGGCAGCGGTTGTAGGGCCCAGGATAGCGGCCTGCTGCGGGAGTGGCCATCCGCGGGCGAGCGCGGCCGGAAAATACTGTTCATCAACGGCAATTCACAGGACATGGCATACCGGCAAGGCCCCCGCGGCCGCCCTTCGTGGCGCCGCTGACGCGCGAATGGGGCCCGAGCCTCCTCCGCCTTCGCTTGGTCGCGCCGACCCCGGATCCGGTTCGGCCGCTCTTGGCGAAACGAAAGATTTTTCATATGACCCATGCTATGGATGCCCCGCCGACCGGGCTTTGCCCCGCGGCGTTCATCCCGTGAGGTCGTCGCTTGTGACGATCACGCCGTGACGACGGTCCCATAGCTCAACTGGATAGAGTAGCGGATTTCTACTCCGCGGGTTGCAGGTTCGAGTCCTGCTGGGATCGCCAGTCACAAGCGATGCGCGATCGCATCGCTTGTTCATGTCCAATCATTGCCGTAAACGACAGGCCGTTTCCGCCTGAGCCTGCTCACCATGCTGCGGGGCGAGCGGCAGGGTGCGATAGGGGGCTCGATTGGCGAAGCGTGAGGCGTCTCGGTTTCTGGTGCGGGTCGTGCGGTCCCGCTTCCGCGACCACAAGACCGAGCTTTCCGAGCTGCGACGACACATCCGGCGCGGTGATATCGTGTGCGACATCGGTGCCAACAAGGGCAGCTTCCTCTACTGGCTGGCGCGCTGGTCGGCCCCCGGACGGGTCATCGCCTTCGAGCCTCAGCCCGATCTCGCCGAAGCGCTGTCCCGGCTCTGCGGCAGATTTTCCCTCGACAATGTGGTCGTCGAGCCGCAGGCGGTCTATTCATCGTCCAGCAAGAAGACGCTGTTCGTGCCCGATGGGCATCAGCCCGGAGCGTCCCTGCTCCGCCCTGCCGAGGCGTCGAAGGCGATCGAGGTGCAGACCATTTCCCTGGACGACTATCTCGCCGACACCGGCAACGTGTCCGCGATCAAGATCGACGTCGAGGGCGCCGAGCTCGACGTCCTGCGCGGCGCCGAGCGGACCTTGCGGCGCTGCAAGCCACTCATCGTCGTCGAGTGCGATCGCCGCCTCGCCACGATCGAGCGGGTGAACGAGACGTTTTCATTTCTGCAAGGGCTGGGCTATTCGGGCCAGTTTCTCAACAAGGGCAAGCTGCTTCCGCTCGCGGAATTCGACCCCGAAATTCACCAGCGTGCCGACGGCGAATGGTTCTGGAAGCGGAAGGACTATTGCAACAACTTCATCTTCAGGAGCACGGAGGCGCACTGATCCGGGAAGACGGTAGCGCCTAGTCTGCGGTGACCGCCGCGGCCACCCACGTCCGCTCGACCGGCCATCGAACTCCTCTTTGGCGATCGCATCCGTTGCCGCCATCTCGTCGCAGGAGCTTTGGTACGGCTCCCACCAGTGGTGGCGTCGGCCCTTCTTGAATAGAATACGCGCAGCCGCCTCGACCGGCTTCAACATCGGTCGCTCGTTCGGGACTCCTCCTTCGTTGGATCCGAGTCCGCTCGGATCCCGACCGCCAACGGTCGTCCCGCTGAGCATCCCGCTCACGGCATGAAGCTTTCCAGGGGGCGGTCGAAGCCATTTTCCTCATCCCACGAAAACGTCCTGAAACAGACCGACGGCATTTTTCTCGGATCAGATCGACGGTGGGGAGTTGCCGATGTCCGCGTTGCTGAGCTTCATTTTTGAATCCTATTGCGTGAGCTGCCTGGCGATGTTTCCCGAGCTCAGTGCCGATCATTCGACGGTTGCGGAGTGATCGCCGCGATGAGTGTGTGCCTGAGAAGGAATTGCGCAAGGGCCGTCATCCGCCCGCGTTAAGCTTTCCTCTTCAGCTTAACGGCGGCTTCCATTTGACGACCGCGCCTTCATCCGCCACGTCCTGGGCGATGGAGCTTTGACATGTTCGAATTGGCCATTTTGACCGCAATCTGTTTCATTGCCGCCGTTGCCCTCGTCACCATCTACCAGCGGCGGCAGGACGTGCTTTACGGACCCTATATCGAGGCCGCATCATGGTCTCCGGCACGGCGCGACGAAGGGGTTGAAGCATCATCCTCCTAAGCCTTGGAATACGACGGCGAAGAGCGCTCCGAGCGAGCCGTCCCCACCAGATTGAGCAGCGGCGGCGGCTCTGGCGTTCGCCTCAAAGACGACTGCGCCCTCCAGCATCGTTGAGCAATGCATCCAGCCGATCGGGACTGATGCTCTGGCCGCCCGGCGTCTCGATGCTGACACATGCGGCGCCCAGGCGCAGATACGTGTTGGCCGTGAACAGCGCGTCCTGCGCGCTGCGGCACCTGATGGTGGCGATCGCAGTCACGCTCTCGGCCCGGACGGTGAACGACGCGGCAGCCATGAAGGACAAGCTCGTTTGCAAGCGGCGGCTGAAATGAAGCCGAAGCTTATGCAACGGGACCCGATGGTCTCATTGAGCTGGATCAAACGGGCCGCTCAGCTGCCGGCCTCGCTCCGACATCGCTCCGCGGCATCGGACGAGATCAGTTGCGCCGGAAACCAGCCCTGGCTCCAGCGCAGCGCCCTCCTCAGCTCCGATTCAGGGACAGGCTGATACGGCTGACGATGCCGTCCCAGTCCCGCTCCCAGGCCCTGGGGTAGTTGATCAGGACGCAATGCACATAGCCGCCAGTGAAGTTGCAGCGGTTGTACCAGACATAGTCGCCCTTGTAGCTCGACACCGCGAAGAAGCGTGCGGTGACGCGCTTGTATTGGATATTCGGTGGCGGATTCTTCTTGGCAAGGAACCGCGCCGGCGTGTCCTGCCCGTCATTGGGGGCCGACTGCACCGTGAGATTGGCACGGCCGTCGGCGGTCTGGAACCGCTGGCCATAGCCGTCGGGGCGGCCCGCGGTGTCGCTGAAGATCGAGACGGGAATGTCGACCGACGTCCCGGTCTCCGGGATCCGATACGTGCTCCAGCGCGGCGGCTCGGCCTGCGCCGCGGCGCTCCAGCAGACGGCACCCGCGAACACGGCCAGAGCCTTGATGGTTGAATTCATGTCTGTTGTCCCGAACGGCGTAGGAGAGCGGCAGCGTTAACCCGCCTTCGCGGCCCTGCGAAGGCAGCGTTCCGACATCGGCCGCGAGAGAACGCGCGGCACCGACCGAAGGTTCACGGCCCACCTCAACTCCTGGCGCCAATCCTCATGACCGATCGGCATGAGACTCGCCGAACAGCGCCCCGTCAGCCCAAGCAGCGCGGAGCGGCTTGGTCGCAAGGAAGCCCGCGTCAACTTGGCCGTCATTGAACCCGAGGGACGCTGTTCCGAGGCGCAGTCGAGCTGCCCCCAGCCATGATGTCCTCCGCCCTGGTCTCGGATGGCTGCTCCAGCCGCCTCAAGAAGGCATCCAGTTGGGGCTTGAGCTGGGAGACGACGAACTTTGAGCCCTCGGGGGTCAGGTGGATGACATCCCAGACGATCGGCGTCTCCGCGTCGATCTTCAACGGACAACGCCGCTCGCTGCACATCGTGTCGAGAATCGAAACGTACTGAACGAGGGGGTACGAGCGAGCAAGCGCCCTGAGATGATCGTCGGTCTTGAACGATGCCTCCAGTGGCAGGAGCGCATTGCCGACCGGAACGTGCGTTCGTTCATAGTTGAACAGCGTTGAAGCCAGCGGAGCTGGGAACTCGATCGAGGGGCCGAACAACAGAACCGGAACACCGGCTTCTTGGGTGGCCGCCAGCAGCGCGTTGAGATCGCGATCGAAGCGCCGCGCAGGAGGTTGGCCGTAGGTCTCGAGATGAGAGCGCCAATTGCCGGAAATGATGACAGCTGCAAAGCCGCCAGCCTTGATCTGATCGCGCAGCAGCTGATTGATGTCGTTACAGTTCCGTGATGTTTCCAGCTTGAGCTCGACGAACGGAGGACAGGCCGCCGACGTCAGCTGCAGGAGGTGGTAGGCATCGGACGGCAGGTCCTTGCGCAGACCCCAGGCATAATGGGCAGCGATGCTGTCGCCGACGAGCAGGATGTTGCGCTTGTTTGCCGCCGGTTTGAGGCACGCGTCAAAATCGTAGGTCGCGAACGGGTCGTCGGGCTGCAGAAAACAGCTGTGCGTGCGGTAGAACGGCTCCGTGGTCTGAGCATTGTAGCGAAGCAATCGCGCCTGCGACTGCGGGAAGCGATCCGCGTAGCCGTCGTGCGCATAGCCGTGGACCCCGACTGCGATCAGGATGACGGCAGCTCCCGCAATCATTCGCGAGCCGCGCAGACCAAGCCATTCCACCCGCTCCCGTGCCGGCCGCTCGACGGCAACATAGGAGATGTAGGCAAGCAACAGCGAGCACAGCAGGAGGGCCGCGGTCGCGAACGCCGAGGTTGCGACATCGAGCGGCAGCGCGGCTCTGCCGAGGACGAACACCGGCCAGTGCCAGAGATAGAGCGAATAGGACAGGCGCCCGAGGAATGTGCCGATCTCGCTGAGCGGCAGCCTCGGCCTGCCCCGCTCCCGATTGAAGGCGATGATGTAGAATGCCGTGCCCAGGCACGGGATCAGCGCATGCAGGCCGGGAAACCTCGTGTCTGGCCGGAAGGCGGCCACGGCGACCAGAATCA
Source organism: Bradyrhizobium oligotrophicum S58 (assembly GCF_000344805.1). Classification (NCBI taxonomy): domain Bacteria; kingdom Pseudomonadati; phylum Pseudomonadota; class Alphaproteobacteria; order Hyphomicrobiales; family Nitrobacteraceae; genus Bradyrhizobium; species Bradyrhizobium oligotrophicum. The sequence goes on from NC_020453.1 coordinate 4,520,512, forward strand.
ACACCAATCCGGTCGATGCAAAGACGAGGCGCGTCTCGACCTTGATTGGAGACCAGCGATGCATGAAGAAGGCGATGCTTCCGACCAGAAACTCCCAGGCCCGCAACGGCGCGATGTAGAAAGCAGCTGGCGCCGAGTGCTTGATCAACAGCTCGTCGAGAGCACACAACGCGACCGTCCCGGTTATGATCAGAACGAGCGACGGCCTCGATGTGGGGTCACGAAACAACCGGCTCCATAGCCAGGTGGTGAGCGGGAACAGCAAATAGAACTGCTCTTCGACCGACAATGACCAGGTGTGGATGAGAACCTTGCCAAGCGTTGGGAGATCGAAATAGCCGGTCTGCAGCCAGAAGAAGACGTTCGACGAAAACAGAAGCGTGGAGACCGCACTCCCATAGAACATGCGATAGTCGTCGGGAGGCGCGAGGAACCACGCGGCGATTCCCGTCACGACGATCATCAGGTAGAGCGCCGGCAGCAAGCGCCTCGCCCGACGTTCATAGAAGGCGATGAACGAGAAAGAATCGGATTGGATTCCGGACCATATGAGCCGGGAGATCACATAGCCGGAAATGACGAAGAAGATATCGACGCCGATAAACCCACCGCTGAAGCCCGGCAACTCGTAGTGAAATCCGATGACCGCGATGACGGCGACGGCGCGCAACCAATCAATATCCGCGCGGTACTCTAAACGCCTTGCACTCGTCACCCTGGCAGTCCCGGCAGATTCACCCTAACCAGTTACCAGCTGACATGTCCGGAAATGAATTGCAACGTGCAGAAACGACCGAAAATACCGTTCTGACCTCGTGTGTCCAAAGTGCCGCATGAGCGGAGCGACGCGCGCCATGCGCAGGTCGTGGACCCCACGGGCCGAACCGACTGCGCACCTCAGGCGGCCTGCGCTCGCGCGAGGGTTCGTCACTCGGGGCTGCCCTCGTCCGAAACGTGGTCGAGACCTGCGATGCAGCGGATCGCCGCCGTGCGGAAAGATCTGCACGGGGCCAGAAGCCTCAGGGACAGCCGAATGGCTCCTAGCCTCCCCTGCACGATGGCAGCGCCTTTCCCGGTGTACCGGGCTTTCTCATCAGCGTCGGTCGGGGTTCTCAGCGAGCTCTCGACCTTGATATCGGGATATCGGAAGCGCGCGGCTTGACTGCGCGCCATGGGGGGTTCGTCCGCTTGGCCAGCAAGCTGTGGATGTCCGTGGATAGCTCACCGTCCCTCCCCCTCCATGTTCAAACGAGGCAACGCCAGGGCGCATCACTCGGGCACGCCGTGCCGCAAGAATGCCTGCAATGGTCGGGCGGATGCGCCACGGCGAGGCCGCAACTGGGCTCAACAGGGGACGCGCGCGAGATTTACCTCGATGATTGTGCGGCTGTTGTTTGACGAGCACACCTTCGACGAGAATTCGAAGGCCGTCTTCCGTCGCCATCATTCACATGATAGCAATCATGCCAATGATACCGGCGCCTCCGTGGCGGAGTTCGTCACAACCGTTAACCGCTCGCCACATATTGGCCGAGGTCGGGATGGGCTGCTTCTATACTACGGGTTGCTTTTACAACCGAGGCGCCTGCTCCCCACAGACAGTCCTCACGCGGGCTGATCGGACGCAGTGAAGACCACGCAAAGCGCTTGTCAGCAAGAATCGCCGTTTAAAACGTGCGGCTTCGCGATTCGACAACCTAGCAACTTCATTCAACAGCCGAGACGTGTACCAATACTTCGGCGCAACTATCATCAACCTGAGATTTAATTTACTGATCATTTACTTTCCGCAACTTTGCCCCAAAAACTGCACGATGCTGGGTTCCTCTTTCACAATTAGAACTCGTCTGGGGCCCTACATCACTACCTCCCCAGAAACGGGCTCTAAGCATCCTCGAATATACTTTTCGTAGCTCAATCTCCGTCTTCGTTTCGCGTACAGAGGTCCACAATGACAACACTGACCAAGGCTCTCCCGACCCATCTCGAAGAGACTCGCATCGATTCCGAGAAGCTGCGGACGATCCTGATGCTCTGCGGCGCCACGGCATTTGGCTTCATTCTTCACGCCACTTACGGTCTCGATCTCAGCTATGCTTTCTTTTGATTGGAAGGGCCCGCCGGTCAGAATCCCGGCGGGCTTTTCAATGATCGACACGTTTTTCGTTCGTCGGTCTTCCGGCTCGCGGGTCTCCTCCAGAGCTCCGCGCGCCGCTTCTGCAAGGCGCGCCGTGGCACGGGCGTCACGCGACGAATGTGGCAGACGCACGCAATCACAGGCTTGCTCCAGCTTTTGCACAGCCCGGCCGCGCCGCTCCCACAATTCCGCCGCGACGACGCGACACGCTGAGGGTGTGAAGGATCGGTGTTGCTTGAGGACGAGTAGCGTCATGCGTTCGCCAGTATATGATCTCTATCAGATGAAGCAGGACCGCTTGCCGAAGGGAGCCCGTTCGGCATGGCTGAGAACCCGACCGAACGAGCCGCCGGCTGCAGCGGATGATTGGATCTTCGTCGGCAAAGAACGCCACCCGAGCCGGTGGACGGTTGCCGAGATGAACGAGAAGGGCACCTGCTATCGTGAGATTCCGATCTGGCTGTCGAGCCGGCGGAGCATGATGGCGGCATCGGCCGACAGCAGCGTTCAGACTCCGGCCGCCTGACCTTCGGGTCCGCTCGACGACTGCCATCGATGTCCGCGCGGCGCGGTTCCGAGATCGGTCGATCTAAGGCTCAAGGCCACGGGGATCATGAACACGGCCAGCAGCGCGAGCGTCCAGAACACATCGATATAGGCGAGCAGCGCGACCTGGTGCTGTAGCGTCCGGCCGACCCACGCAACGGCCTGGCCGGCCGCCTCGCCCGCATTCGAGCCGTGCGATTGGAAGTAGCGCGTCAGGGTCTCGATCGTCTGCTGGTAGTTGATGTCCGACGGCGCAGCGTGCTCGGCCAGCCGGCTCTGATGAAACTGCTCGCGTTGGGCCAGCATCGTCTGCGACAGCGCCACGCCCATGGAGCCGCCGATATTGCGTGCCACGTTGATCAGGGCGGAGGCCTGATTGGTCTTGTCCGGCGGCACGCCGTCATAGGACGCGGTCGTGACCGGCAGGAACAGGAACGGCAGGCCAACGCCGAGAATCACACGCGACAGCGCGGCGTATCCATATGTGATGTCGCCGGTCAGGCCGGTCAGATACCACATCGCGCCGGCGACGACGCAGGCGCCGAACACCAGAAGATATTTCGGTTGCACCACGCTGACGAGGCGCCCGACGACCGGCATCATCATCATGGTGATGACGCCGCCGGGCGAGAGGACGAGGCCGGCGAGCAGCGCGGTATAGTTGAGCTCGGCCTGCAGCAGCTGCGGCAGCATCTGCGTGGTTGCGATCAGCACCGCACCGGTCGCGAGCATCACCAGGAAGCAGGCGCCGAACTGGCGGCGCCCGAGCAGCCGGATGTCGACGATCGGATTCTTGCGGGAGAGCTCCCAGGGAATCAGCGCGATCAGGCAGACCCCGGCCGACAGCGCGAAACAGATGATCATGGTCGAGCCGAACCAGTCGTTGCGCTGACCCTCGTCGAGCACGAATTCCAGCGAGCCGAGCCCGATCGCAACCAGCGCGAACCCGATGAAGTCCACGCGCAAACCGTCGCGCAGAAGGCGCCGCCGCTCCTCCTCCGCGCCTGAGGGTTCGCTGACGAGGGTGCCGACCAGGACGAGGGAGAGGATGCCCATCGGCAGATTGATCAGGAATACCCAGTGCCAGGAATAGGTGTCGGTGATCCAGCCGCCGAGCGTCGGCCCGACCACCGGTGCGACGACGACGGCGACACCGTAGATCGCAAACGCCTTGCCGCGCTTGTGGGGTGGAAAGGAGTCGGCGAGGATGGCCTGCTCCGACGTCGCCATGCCGCCCCCGCCGAGTCCCTGCACGATGCGGAACAGCACCAGCGATTCCAGGCTCCACGCAAGGCCGCACAACAGCGACGAGGCTGCGAACACCGCGACGCAGATCATGTAGAACCGCTTGCGGCCGATCACGGTCGCGAGCCAGCCCGAGATCGACAGCACGATGGCATTCGCGACCAGATAGCTGGTGATGACGTAAGTGCTCTCATCGATGCCGACTGCGAGGCCGCCGGCGATATGGCGCAGCGCGACGTTGGCGATCGTGGTGTCGAGCACCTCCATGAAAGTGGCGATCGAGACCACGAAGGCGATCAGATAGGGATTGTGACCGCCCGCAGCGGAGCGTTCAGGCGACCAGCCGCCTGCGCCATTGCCCGCTGCAACATCGCTCATCGCACCCGGGTCCTGGGCACGACCGACATGCCCGGCCCGACCGGCAGGTCCGCGGGCCAGCTGTCGATCGTGATCTTGACCGGCACGCGCTGGACGACCTTGACGTAGTTGCCAGTGGCATTCTCGGCCGGCAGCAGGCTGAAAGCCGTCCCCGAGCCTGGCTGCACCGATGCAATCTTTCCGGTCAGCCTGCGATCGGGATAGGCGTCGATCCGGACCTCGACCGGCTGACCTGGACGCATGTCGGTCAGCTGGGTTTCCTTGTAGTTGGCGACCACCCAGACGTCGTCCGGCACGAACATCATCAGGCTCTGGCCGGCCGTAGCGAGCGTGCCCCTGGCGGCGCTCAGCTTGACGACGCGGCCGGGCTCTGCCGCGGTCACGTTCGTGTACTGCAGATTGAGATTGGCCTGATCGAGCTGGGCCTGGGCCTGCTGCAGCGAGGCCTTGGCACTCTCGAGTTGCGTCTGCAGGGTCTTGATGCCGAGCTCCGCGGCCGTGAGCGCGGCCTTGGCGCGGGTGGTGTTGGCCTGCTGCGACTGCAGGTCCGAGCGCGTCTGCTGTTCGCGCTGCACGGTTCCCGCACCGCGCTCGACCAGGTCGCGAGCCCGACCCTCCTCCTGCTGGGCAAACTGCCGTTGCGCATCGGCCTGATCGACCTGCGCCCTCGCCTGCGCCACCTGCTCCTTCTGGCTCGCGATCTGCGCCTCGATATTGTCGACATTGGCCTCGCCGACCGCGACCTGCGCCTTGGCCTGATCGATGGCAATCTGGTAATCGCGCGGATCGATGCGGGCAAGAACGTCGCCGGCGTTGACGTGCTGGTTGTCAGTCACGGGAACGTCGATGACATAGCCACCGACCTTCGGTGCAACCGAGAAGCTGCGCGCCGCGATGAACGCATCGTCCGTCGACTCATAGTGGCGGGCGTTCAGCCAGTAAGCGATCGCGCCGATCACAACAACGAGCGCCACGACAATGCCGGCTGCGGTCAGCCAAGGGTGCGCCCGCAGGCGATCCCGCAGCGAGGGCTTGCGCTCCGCGTCGGGTTCAGTCGGGTTGGCCTTGTCGGACTGGCGGCCCTGCTCAGGCGCCGGCTGCTCCTCACGCCGATCATGCGGACGCGGATGATCGGCAGCGGGCTCCCGCGGTTTGGTCTGGGCATCCACGGGAACACCTCAGCTTACTGATGGGTGCGCCTCCCCCCTGGGCTGCGGCGCGTGCGCAGAATAATTCGGCACACCTGAACTTCGTTCCGCCGGCCGCCTGCCGGGACCACCTGCCCGAGCTAAGCGAGATTCACGCCATAGTAGTCGTCGACCTTGCGGCCCTTGGCCAGGTCGCCCCAATCCCATTCGCGTTCATCGGAATATCTGGGGGCTCCGCGCAGCTGACTCTCGGTCACCCCGGTCACATAGCCGCCGAGACGGGTGTCATATTTCAGCGACTGCCACGGCAGAGGATAGTGGTCGTTGCCAAGGCCCAGAAAGCCACCGAAGGCGAGCACCGCGTAAGAGACGCGGCCGCTCCGCTTGTCGATCATCACGCGTTCGATGGTGCCGATCTTGGCGTCATCGGCGCCGTAGACTGCCGTTCCTTCCACCTTGTCGCTGCCGATCAGATTGCCATATTCGCGCTCATCAAGAATCGTTTCCATGAGAGAGCCTCCATTACTTGGTTACTTGAAGGATTGGCGTTACTTGAAGAATTGGCAACGTGGCGCGCGGCCCGAGGGTTCCGCGCACGCGGCGCTCTGTCAATCGGACCCGGATTTCTCGTCCTCACTCCCTGCGGGATGGCGTGTGGCTTCCCGAGATGTTGCGTCAGGCGCTGTCGACTGATGGACTCGCTGCGCGCGATCCTTGTCAGCCGGTTGTTCCTCTCCGCGTCCGGTTCGTACGATCCCTTGACTGCCTTGCGAACTGTCTTGCGCCATCGCTCGTTTCCTTCGGTTTTTCTAATGAAGAACATCGAGCGGGACACGGCAGACCTCGTCCCCCTCTTCATTGGTGACCAGAACCGCGTAGCTCTGGTTGCGCAGCTCGGGATGATCCGAAACCAGCTGCCGCGCAATGACGTCAGCTGAATCCATCGCCTCGCCATCGCCTGGCAGCTCGACATAGCGCTCGCCTGCTATCGTTTCGCTGTTGGTCAAGTCAAAGTGATAAAATGGCATCGTCCCATGTCCCATTCGCGGCCCGCCCACGATGCGGATCTGCTGTGGATTGAAAACGACTCGGACAGGACCCGATCGTTCCCTCACTGAGGGCTCCTGAGCCAATGCGCCACAGCGTCTGAGCCGCACCGCGGCTACAGGATTTTGCCCGGCGTGAGAGAAACGTTCGTCGTCGTCTGCGGTTGGTCCGCACCTCGAGAGGAGAAACCGCATGGCAGACGATTCCAAACCTTCGATGTCACGCCGCCAGATGGTCGGAGGCACGGCAACGCTTGCGGCTGCCTCGCTGGCCTCCGCAACGGCAAAAGGACGTGAGGCAATGGGTGAGACTTCTGCGACGAGCGAAGGGCTCGTCGACCCCAAGGACAAGTATCCGAAGCCGCCGTTCGATCAACAGTCGCAGCCGTGGCCAGGTCTCGCCGGCAAGATGTCTCCCCGGCCGGATCATGGAGAAACCAGCTACAAAGGCTCGGGCCGCCTCGCCGGCCGCAAGGCGCTCATCACTGGAGGGGATTCAGGAATGGGACGTGCTGCCGCCATTGCATATGCGCGAGAAGGTGCTGACGTTGCCATCAACTACTATCCGACCGAGGAGCCGGATGCCCAAGAGGTGATCGATCTGATCAGGGCGGAAGGCCGAAAGGCAGTCGCCATTCCCGGCGATCTTCGCAACGAGAGCTTCTGTCAGCAGCTGGTCGAGCGGGCCGTGGAAGCGCTGGGCGGCCTCGACATCGTCGTCAACAATGCTGCCCGACAACAGACCCGCCAATCGATCCTGGAGGTTTCGTCGGAGGACTTCGACGCCACCATGAAGACCAACATCTATGCGCCGTTCTGGATCATCAAGGCCGCGCTGCCGCACCTCAAGCCCGGCTCGGTCATCATCGGCACGTCGTCCGAGCAGGCCTACGACCCCTCGCCCGACCTCTACGACTATGCGCAGACAAAGGCCGCGACCATGAACTACGTCAAGTCGCTGGCCAAGCAGCTCGGGCCAAAAGGCATTCGCGTCAACGCCGTCGCTCCAGGACCGATCTGGACACCGCTGCAGGTATCGGGCGGAGCGACAATGGAGAAGCTCGAGAAATTCGGCGGCCAGACCCCGCTTGGCCGCCCCGGTCAGCCGGCAGAGCTCGGCTCCATATACGTCCAGTTGGCCGCAGCAGACGCAAGCTACGCCAATGGACAGGTCTATGGATCATCGGGCGGGTCCGGGCAGCCGTGAGGCTGCCTTCTCACCTCAGATACGGGTAACGGGCTGCGGAAGCGAGTAAGCTTCCGTATGCACCTGGCGGATCGTCGTGAATGCAGCGACAGCCGAGGCGACGCTGAACGCGGTCAACAACGCAATGAGAACGGTGCGGGGGGTCATGGGGACACTCCTCATCCGAATTGGTTAGTCGTGCAACGCAACTTCCTTGCGGTCACCGATCGGTTTGATTTCGCCATCGAGCCAATCCTGCTCGAATGCGAGCGCGCTCCAGCCCTGGGCCATGCGTCGATAGCGTCGAAATGCTGGCTCGCCCCCTGCACGCTCGGCGAGTTGAAGGCAGTTATCGGCGTTTTCTCTAAAAAGATCGGATTGCTTCATGTGAATTAGCTGGTAGCCGCAACTGAATGCCGCAACCGCGTTACACGATATTAATCTTCATGAGAATGACGCTGGAACCGCGCCGCACTCGTCTCTCCGCGGAATGGAATTCGAAGGGCAAGGTCTCGCTACAGGTCCTTTTCCGCTTGGCAGACCGTTCGTCGGCGCCGACCGCGCGTCCTGATCCACCAAGCTGGGATTCCCCCTGACTCCTATCGGGTCTGAGCGTCCGCACCCGCGAAACCCCGCACTACAAATTTCTTGGAACATTTCCTGGAAACCGGAGTTGAGCCGCTTGTGCCGACAAAGGCCGGTTCCATTTGCCGGCTGGACTGGCATCCAGCTTGATTTGGGTAGTCGTCGCGGCTTGTATGCCGCCAGCTATAAGACTCAGATTCTTGCTGGCAAACCTGTCGCCTTGGGGGAACTTGATGAGCGATCTCGATTCTGCTGCCGGAGCGTCGCCCACTCGGCAAGGCTTCAGCCGCAACGGGAGCGGAGCTGAGATACCTGACGCCAGCCAGGACCTGCTCCGGGCGCTGCAGGCGATGCGTTCGGGAGACTTCTCCGTGCGCATGGGCGGCGACTATCTGGGCATCGACGGCAAGATCGCCGATACGTTCAACGAGATCATTGCCGCCAACGAGCGCATGGCGCAGCAGCTCGAACGTGTCGGCCAAGTCGTCGGCCGCGAAGGAAAGACCCGTCAACGCGTCAGGTTCGGGATCGCCAGCGGCTCCTGGGCCGACATGGAAAGCTCCGTCAACACCCTGATCGATGACCTTCTCTGGCCGACGCGCGAGGTGACGCGCGCCGTCGCCGCCGTGGCCCAGGGCGATCTCCTGCAGACCGTCAAGTTGGACGTCGACGGCCGGCCGCTGGGCGGCGAGTTCCTGCAGTCCGCCAACATCGTCAACACGATGATCAAGCAGCTCAGCGTCTTCACCTCGGAAGTGACGCGCGTGGCGCGCGAGGTCGGCACCGAGGGCAAGCTCGGTGGACAGGCCCAGGTTCCCGAGGTGACGGGCGTCTGGAAGGACTTGACCGAGAGCGTCAACTCGATGGCCAACAACCTCACCGGCCAGGTCCGCAACATCGCGGAGGTGACGATCGCGGTCGCCAATGGCGACCTGTCGAAGAAGATCACGGTCGACGTCCGCGGTGAAATTCTGCAATTGAAGGAGGCCATCAACACGATGGTCGATCAATTGCGCTCGTTCGCATCGGAGGTGACGCGCGTCGCCCGCGAGGTCGGCACCGACGGCAAGCTTGGTGGCCAAGCCATCGTGCCCGGCGTCGCCGGCACCTGGAAAGACCTCACCGACTCCGTGAACGCGATGTGCGGCAACCTCACCGCCCAGGTCCGCAACATCGCCAACGTCACCACGGCCGTGGCGCGCGGCGACCTGTCGCGCAAGATCACCGTCGATGTTCGTGGCGAGATCCTGGAGCTCAAGGACACCATCAATACGATGGTCGACCAGCTCAATGCCTTCGCCTCGGAGGTGACGCGCGTGGCGCGCGAGGTCGGCACTGAAGGCAAGCTCGGCGGCCAGGCGCAGGTGCCCGGCGTCGCCGGCACCTGGAAGGACCTGACCGACAACGTCAACTTCATGGCCTCGAACCTGACGGCGCAGGTCCGCAACATCGCCGACGTCGCCACCGCGATCGCCAGCGGCGATTTGTCGAAGAAGATCACCGTGAACGTGTCCGGCGAGATCCTGCAGCTGAAGGAAACGCTGAACACGATGGTCGACCAGCTCAACGCCTTCGCGGGCGAGGTCACCCGTGTGGCGCGCGAGGTCGGCACCGATGGCCGGCTCGGCGGCCAGGCCAACGTGCTCGGTGTCGCCGGCACCTGGAAGGACCTGACCGAGAGCGTCAACTCGATGGCCTCGAACCTGACCGCGCAGGTGCGCAACATCGCCGAGGTGACCACCGCCGTCGCCAACGGCGACCTGTCGAAGAAGATCACGGTCGACGTGCGTGGCGAGATCCTGGAGCTGAAGGACACGATCAACACGATGGTCGATCAGCTCAACGCCTTCGCCGGAGAGGTCACGCGCGTGGCCCGCGAGGTCGGCACCGAAGGCAAGCTCGGCGGCCAGGCCATGGTGCGCGGCGTCGCCGGCACCTGGAAGGACCTCACCGACAGCGTCAACTCGATGGCCTCGAACCTGACCGGCCAGGTGCGCAACATCGCCGAGGTCGCGACCGCGGTCGCCAAGGGCGATCTGTCGAAGAAGATCACGGTCAACGTCTCCGGCGAGATCCTTCAGCTGAAGGAAACGTTGAACACGATGGTCGACCAGCTCAACGCCTTCGCAGGCGAAGTGACGCGCGTGGCGCGCGAGGTCGGCACCGACGGCAAGCTCGGTGGCCAGGCCGAAGTGCCAGGCGTCGCCGGCACCTGGAAGGACCTCACCGACAGCGTCAACTCCATGGCGGGCAACCTGACGGCCCAGGTCCGCAACATCGCCGAGGTCGCGACTGCGATCGCCGGCGGCGACCTGTCGCGCAAGATCACGGTCGACGTCCGCGGCGAGATCCTGAGCCTGAAGGAAACGTTGAACACGATGGTCGATCAGCTCAACCGCTTCGCGGGCGAGGTGACGCGCGTCGCGCGCGAGGTCGGCACCGAGGGTCGGCTCGGCGGCCAGGCCAACGTTCCCGGCGTCGCCGGCACCTGGAAGGATCTCACCGATAGCGTCAATTCGATGGCCGGCAACCTGACCGCCCAGGTCCGCAACATCGCCGAGGTGACGACGGCCGTGGCCCGCGGCGACCTCTCGCGCAAGATCACCGTCGACGTGAAGGGCGAGATCCTGGAGCTGAAGAACACCATCAACACCATGGTGGACCAGCTCAACGCTTTCGCGTCCGAGGTGACGCGCGTGGCGCGCGAGGTCGGCACCGAAGGCAAGCTCGGCGGCCAGGCCCAGGTGCCGGAAGTGGCCGGCACCTGGAAGGACCTCACCGACAGCGTCAACTTCATGGCCTCGAACCTGACCGCCCAGGTGCGCAACATCGCCGAGGTCGCGACCGCGATTGCCGGTGGCGACCTGTCGAAGAAGATCACCGTTGACGTGCGCGGCGAGATCCTGCTGCTCAAGGACACCTTGAACACGATGGTCGAGCAGCTGCGTTCGTTCGCGGCCGAAGTGACGCGCGTCGCGCGCGAGGTCGGCACCGAGGGTCGGCTCGGCGGCCAGGCGGTCGTGCCTGGCGTCGGTGGCACCTGGAAGGACCTGACCGACAACGTCAACCTGCTCGCGGCCAACCTGACCACCCAGGTCCGCAACATCGCCGAAGTCACCACGGCCGTGGCGCGCGGCGACCTCTCGCGCAAGATCACCGTCGACGTGAAGGGCGAGATCCTGGAGCTGAAGAATACCATCAACACGATGGTCGATCAGCTCAACGCCTTCGCCGGCGAGGTGACGCGCGTCGCGCGCGAAGTGGGTACCGAAGGCAAGCTGGGCGGCCAGGCGCAGGTGCCGGGCGTCGCCGGCACCTGGAAGGATCTCACCGACACCGTGAACTTCATGGCCGCCAATCTCACCGAGCAGGTGCGCGGCATCGTCAAGGTCGTGACCGCCGTGGCCAATGGCGACCTGAAGCAGAACCTGACGGTGAAGTCGAAGGGCGAGGTCGCAGCCCTTGCGGAAACCATCAACAACATGACCGAGACGCTCGCGACCTTCGCGGACCAGGTCACCAGCGTCGCCCGCGAGGTCGGCGTCGAGGGCCGTCTCGGCGGCCAGGCCAACGTGCCCGGTGCAGCCGGCACCTGGAAGGATTTGACGGGCAACGTCAACCTGCTGGCAGCCAATCTGACCTCCCAGGTCCGCGCCATCGCAGAGGTCGCGACCGCCGTGACCAAGGGCGACCTCACCCGCTCCATTCAGGTCGATGCGCGCGGCGAAGTCGCCGAGCTCAAAGACAACATCAACACCATGATCACCAATCTGAGGCTCACGACCGACCTCAACACCGAGCAGGACTGGCTTAAGACGAACCTCGCCAAGTTCACCAACATGCTCCAGGGCCAGCGTGACCTGACCACCGTCGGCCGCCTGCTCCTGACCGAATTGACGCCGCTGGTGAACGCGCACCGTGGCGTGATCTACCAGGTCGACACCGAGTACACGCCGCAGCTGCGCCTGCTCGCCTCCTATGCAGACGACGGCGTCTATCCGCACCGCCAGTTCGTCCAGTTCGGCGAGGGACTGATCGGACAATGCGTGATCGACAAGCGCCAGCGGCTGGTGTCCGAGATCCCATCGGACGTGGTTCCGGTCGGCTCCGCTTTGCTGCGCGCCGTCCCGAAGAACATCGTCGTGCTCCCGGTGCTGTTCGAGAACCAGGTCAAGGCGATGATCGAGCTGGCGTCGCTGAGCCCGTTCACGACGTCACAGATGACGTTCCTCGAACAGCTGACCGACTCGATCGGCATCGTGCTCAATTCCATTGAGGCCACGATGCAGACCGAAGGCCTCTTGAAGCAGTCGCAACAGCTTGCTGCCGAGCTGCAGGCGCAGCAGCGCGAGCTGCAGCAGACCAACGAACAGCTCGAACAGAAGGCGCAGCAGCTCGCCGAACGCAACGTCGAGGTCGAACGCAAGAACCAGGAGATCGAGCAGGCCCGCCGCGCCCTCGAAGAGAAGGCGACCGAGCTCGCACTGACGTCCAAATACAAGTCCGAGTTCCTGGCCAACATGTCGCACGAGCTGCGCACGCCGCTCAACAGCATCCTGATCCTCGGTCAGCAGCTCACCGAAAATCCTGACGGCAACCTCACCCTCAAGCAAGTCGAGTTCGCCCGCACCATCCATGGCGCCGGCACCGATCTGCTCAATCTCATCAGCGACATTCTCGATCTCTCCAAGATCGAGTCCGGCACGGTGACCGTCGATGCCGAGGAGATCCTCACGGCCAACCTGCTGGAGACGGTCGGTCGTCCATTCCGCCACGAAGCGGAAAATCGCCTGCTCACCTTCAACATCGATGTCGATCCGAACCTCGCGCGGAGCATCGTCACCGACTCCAAGCGATTGCAACAGGTGCTGAAGAACCTGCTCTCGAACGCCTTCAAGTTCACTGCCGACGGGGGGGTGCGCTTGACGGTATCCGCAGCCTTGGGCGGATGGAGCGCCGAACATCCGGTGCTCAACAGTGCGCCGGCGGTGATCGCCTTCGAAGTCTCGGATACCGGCATCGGCATTCCCCAGGACAAGCAGAAGCTGATCTTTGAAGCCTTCCAGCAGGCCGACGCCGGCACGAGCCGCAAATACGGCGGCACCGGGCTTGGACTTGCAATCAGCCGCGAGCTCGCCAACCTCCTGGGCGGCGAAATCCATCTCAAGAGCGCGCCAGGCAAGGGCAGCACCTTCACGCTCTATCTGCCTCTCAAATATTCAGGGCCGGCCACGGCGCCGCGCGTCAGTCCCGGTCCCGTTCCCTACCTCCAGATCCCTGCCCCTCAACAGGCTCCTGCGCCCGAGCGCGTGATCGAGCAGTTGGCCGATGACAGGCTCGATCTGGAGCCGGGCGACACGATCCTTCTGGTCGTCGAGGATGATCCGCACTACGCGCGGGTCCTGATCGATCTCGCGCGCGACAAGGGCTTCAAGGTTCTGGTTGCCAGCCGCGGCGCGCAAGCGCTCGATCTGGCCAAGCAATATCAGCCGGCCGCGATCTCGCTCGACGTGTTCCTGCCCGACATGCTCGGTTGGACCGTTCTCAGCCAGCTGAAGCACAATCCGCTGACGCGGCACATTCCCGTGCAGATCATCACGCTGGATGAAGACCGCCAGCATGCGCTGGCACGCGGCGCCTTCTCCTTCGTCAGCAAGCCGACGACGACCGAAGGTGTCAGCGCTGCGCTGTCTCAGATCAAGGAATATGCCAAGCCGCGCCGCAAGCGACTGCTGATCGTCGAGGACAACGCCGCGGAGCAGATGAGCATTCGCGAACTGCTGGACCATGACGACATCGAGATCATCGCGGCCGAAACCGGCGCCGGCGCCCTCGATGCGCTGCGCAGCGCGCCATGCGACTGCGTCGTTCTGGATCTCCGTCTGCCCGACATGAGCGGCTTCGACGTGCTTGATCAATTGCGCACCGACGATACGCTCGCCGGCGTTCCCGTCGTCGTCTTCACCGGCCGCGAATTGTCGGCCGAGGAGGACGCGGAACTCCATACGATGGCCCGCAGCATCGTCGTCAAAGGCGTGGAATCTCCCGAGCGCCTGCTCGACGAGACCTCGTTGTTCCTGCATCGCGTGATCACGGAACTTCCGACCGAGAAGCAGCGCATGCTGGAAAAGCTGAACAGTTCCGATGAGGACCTGGTCGGAAAGACGGTGCTGCTCGTCGACGACGACGCGCGCAACATCTTCGCGCTGTCGAGTGTGCTGGAACGCCGCGGCATGAAGGTGCTGACGGCGACCACCGGGAACGAAGCAATCGAACTGGTGCAGCACAATCCGGAAATTGCGATTGTGCTGATGGACATCATGATGCCCCAGATGGATGGTTATCAGACCATTGGCGTTATCAGGCAAAATCCCACCTTCGTCCGGCTCCCCATCATCGCGTTGACCGCGAAAGCCATGAAGGGAGACCGCGAAAAGTGCCTAGAAGCTGGCGCCTCCGATTATCTGGCAAAACCCGTCAACACAGAGCAGCTGCTTCTTGCGATACGCATGTGGCTGCACCGCTGAACGGTTCATCATGATAGAACATCAGAAGGTCAATATTCTCCTGGTTGACGATCAGCCTGCGAAGTTGCTGGCCTATGAAGTCATCCTCAAGGAACTCGGTGAGCATCTCGTGGTCGCCACCTCCGGCCGTGAAGCGCTCGAGATCCTGCTGAAGAACGAGATTGCCGTCATTCTCGTTGACGTATGCATGCCCGAACTCGATGGCTTCGAGCTCGCACAGATGATCCGCGAGCATCCGCGGTTCCAGAAGATCGCGATCATCTTCATCTCGGCCATCCAGGTCAGCGACTTTGATCGTTTGCGCGGCTACGAGATGGGCGCCGTCGACTACGTGCCCGTTCCCGTCGTGCCCGAGGTGCTCCGAGCGAAGATCAAGGTCTTTGCCGAGCTCTATCGCAAGACCCGCGAGCTCGAGCATCTGAACCTCGAACTCGAAAATCGCGTCCGCGCCCGCACCGCCGAGCTCGAACGCTCCACGGCCAAGCTCGTCGAAAGCGAGCAACGTCGCAGCATGGCGATCGCGGCAGGCAGGATGGGCTCGTGGGACTGGGACGGCGTCAACGGCGACTGGATGTGGGACGAGGGTCAGTACCGCATCTTCGGCGTGACGCCGGAGAGTTTTGAACTGAACAGCGTCAACATCATGGGTCTGCTTCATCCTGAGGATGCCGCCCGCGCTCGGCAATTGATCGCCGAATTCGGCCGTGGGACGACATCCCATGAAGCGGAGTTCCGCATTCACAGACCTGACGGCGAAGAACGCTGGTGCGTGGGGACGGCGGCTGCAACAACCGACAAGGGTGGCCGCGTCATTCGCGTCAGCGGCGTCACCATCGACATCACTGAGCGCAAGCGCGCCGAGGAGCGCCAGAACCTTTTGACACGCGAAGTGGATCATCGGGCCAAAAACGCATTGACCTTGGCCCAATCGATCGTGAGGCTGACCAAGGCCGATAGCGTGAAGACCTATGTCAGCGCCGTGGAGGGCCGCATCAGCGCGCTCGCGCGTGTACACACCATCCTGTCGCTATCGAGCTGGCAGGGAGCGGAGATGAGCCGGCTGATCGCCGAGGAACTGGCACCCTACGCGACGGGCGGTCAGGTCGCTTTCGGCGGCGCCGAATTGCAGCTCGAGCCCGCGATGGCGCAGACCCTGGCGCTCGCCTTCCATGAGCTCGTGACCAACTCGGCCAAATACGGCGCGCTATCGGTTCGCTCCGGTCATTTATCGGTCAAGTGGGCGATCGAGCATGACCGCCTCGATCTGATCTGGATCGAAACCGGCGGTCCGCTCGTCCATGTGCCGACGTCGCGCGGCTTCGGTACACGCAGC
The DNA here is from genome assembly GCF_000344805.1 of Bradyrhizobium oligotrophicum S58. Classification (NCBI taxonomy): domain Bacteria; kingdom Pseudomonadati; phylum Pseudomonadota; class Alphaproteobacteria; order Hyphomicrobiales; family Nitrobacteraceae; genus Bradyrhizobium; species Bradyrhizobium oligotrophicum. Next base: position 4,536,643 of record NC_020453.1, read on the forward strand.
CTGATGGCCAGCGTGGAAAGCCAGCTGGGCGGACGCGCCTCGTTCGACTGGCGTCCGGAGGGACTGGTGTGCCGACTCGTCGTCCCGCTTCGCCCTGGCGCTACACCGCCGGAGATCACGAGCCCGTTTGTAGGGGTCGTCCCCGGTGACGCAAGACAGCGAGCTGCGGGCTGACGGCGCAGGACAGCTCAGACGGCCATGTCGCGCGAAATCCGGACGGGGATGGATTTGGCGGCGGGCACCTTGCTGCCCTCGGCGTAGTGCCACAGTGGGATAAGCCCGTTGCATTCCGGATAGTAGGCTGCAGTGCTGTAGCGCGGAATGTCGAATGCCACCGCCTGCAGTCCGCCGAGGGAGCGCTCGACGCCATCGTCAGCCTTGGTCGAAAGCCGCACCAGGTCGCCCTGCTTGATGCCCAGATCAGCCATGTCGGTCGCGTTCATGAAAACGACCTGGCGGCCACCAATCACACCGCGAAAACGATCGTCCTCATTGTAGATCGTGGTGTTGAATTGACCATCGGCACGCAAGGTCATCAGCTGGAACACGCCATTGCCTTCTTGCGGCGGATTAAGCGCAGCCTTGGGCACGGTGAAATTGGCCTTGCCAGTCGGCGTCTTCCATTTGCGCTCGCGCGCGCCAAGCGGCCGCGGGAAGCCGCCGGGCTGAAACAAGCGATTGTTGAAGTCCTTGAACTGGTCGGGATACGTGCGCTCGATGGCCTCCCTGACAAGCGCGTAGTTGCCGACCCACGCATCCCAGTCGACGCGTGGGTTAGGTCGCAGGGTCGCCTTGGCCAGACCGGCGACGATGGCTGGTTCGGACAACAGGGTCTCGGCGATCGGCTGGCGCTGCCCGCGCGAGCCATGGATGCAGGTGGTAGAGTCCTCCATCGATACTGCTTGCTCGCCACCCGCCTGCCGGTCAATCTCGATGCGACCCAGGCACGGCAGAAGATAGGTCACCGTGCCGGGCACGAGATGGGTACGATTGAGCTTGGTCGCGATCTGCACCGATAGCCTCAGCTTCGACCAAGCCGGCTCCATCAGCGACCTCTCCGGGACGGCGCGCAGGAAATTGCCGCCAAGGCTGATGAACCCCTTCACGTCCTGCTTGATGATCGCCTCGCACGCATCCACCGTGCTCAAACCATCCCAGCGCGGCGGCTCGAATGCGTAGAGCTCTGCGAGCTTGTCGAGCGGCACCAGCTTGGTCTTTTCGGAGATCCCCACCGTCCTCTGCCCCTGCACATTGGAATGCCCGCGGACCGGCGAGATGCCGGCGCCGGGCTTGCCGATGTTCCCGCGCAGCAGGAGCAGGTTCACGATCATCTTCGCCGTCTCGACGCCATGGCGGTGCTGCGTGATCCCCATGCCGTAGTTGGCGATTACAGCGTTGGACGACGCATAGACCTTCGCAGCTGCCAGCATGTCGGCCCGGCCAAGGCCAGAAGACCGCTCGATGTCGCTCCACGACGCCTGGCGGCAATAGCTCGCGAAGTCGTCGAACCCAGACGTATGCTGTTCGATGAAGGCGACGTCGAGCACCCGCGGGCTCTTCCCGGCGATCGCAGCATCGTCCGCCTCGATCACGGCCTTGCAGAGTCCGAGCAGGGCCGCACCATCGCCCCCGACCCTGAGCTGATGATATTGCGTGCTGATCCTCGTGCCGCCGGTCAACACCATCTGAATGGGATTTTGGGGATTTGTGAACCGCTCCAACCCGCGCTCGCGCAATGGATTGAACGTGATGATGGGTACGCCGCGTTGCGCCGCCTTCTGCAACGGATGCAGCATCCGCGGCGAATTCGTCGTCGTGTTCTGGCCGAAGAAGAAGATGCAATCGGCCTTGTCGAAATCCTCGAGCAGCACCGTGCCGACGGGGACGCCGATCACTTCGGGCAGCGCTACTGACGTCGACTCGTGGCACATGTTGGAGCTGTCGGGGAAATTGTTGGTGCCATACATGCGCCCGAACAGCTGGTACATGTAGCTGGTCTCGAGCGATGCCCTTCCCGAAGTGTACATCACGACGGACCGCGGATCGAGCTTGTTCAACTCGCCGCCGATGGCGCGGAATGCGTCATCCCAGCTGACGGTCACGTAACGATCGGTCGCCGGGTCATAGCGCATCGGATGCGTCAGACGCCCCTGCTCTTCCAGCTGATGGTCCGACCACGTCCGCAGTTCGGCAAGTGTGTGCCGGGCGAAGAACTCGGGCCCGACCGTCTTGCCGGTGATCTCCCAGGCCGTGGCCTTGGCGCCATTCTCACAGAACTCGAACGGGTGTGGCTTGGCCGGTTTGGCCCAGGAGCAGCTGACACACATGAAGCCGCCCGGCTTGTTTTGCTTGAGCAGGATCTCGCTGCCCAGAAGCGTCACTTCCTCCTGGGTCAGGATGCTCGCGACAGCACGGACGGACCCCCATCCGCCGGCCGGAGCGGTGTAGTCCTCGATCTTGGCTTTCTCACTCACGGCACATCTCCGCGCGGTTCGTCCGGAAATCCGCCAACCCAAGATGACAGACGAAGTTCCAACGTCTCACGGATCCTTGCTCCGACCGGTTTGATCCGGACGACCCGGTCTTTTGCAGCCTTGGCGGATTAGGAACCGCAACGTCGGCTGCGCGTCTACCTCTTGCCTTCGGCGGCGTTCCCCCATCTCGCTGGAGGCACTCCGTGTGGACTGCGGCCCAGCGTTCGACCCCTCGGGCGCTGGGACCGTCCATCCGAAGAAAGCCGGGCAAAGGCCCGGCTTTCTCTTTCGCGCCAGTCTCCCTAGAACTGAAGTCACGCAGCGCTGCGCTGGAGGTGACGACCTTCCTTGACCTCCTCGATGATCTTGGCGCTGAAGGCTTCCAGGTCGCCCGGATTGCGCGACGTGATGACGCCTTGATCGACGACGACCTCGGCATCCTGCCAGTCGGCGCCGGCATTGGCGACGTCCGTCTTGATCGACCTGTAGGACGTCATCTTGCGCCCCTTCGCGATGCCGGTCTCGATCAGCAACCAGGGTGCGTGGCAGACCGCGGCGACGATCTTCTTGGCGTCGAAAATATCCTTGATGAACTTCAGCGCCTTCGGTTCAAGGCGCAACAGGTCCGGATTGATCTGGCCGCCCGGCAGCACGATCGCGTCGTATTCGGATGCAGCGGCCTGGTCGAGCGTCTTGTCGACCTTGACCGGACGTCCCCAGTCCTTTTGATCCCAGCCCTTGATCTCGCCGGGCGCAAGCGACACGATGTCGACGGTCGCTCCCGCCTGCTTCAAGCGATCACGCGGCACTTCGAGCTCTGACTGCTCGAACCCGTTGGTGGCGAGGATCGCGATCTTCTTTCCCTTGATGTCCATTGAGTTCTCCCTTGGAATCGACACTGCGGGCAACCTCGCGCGCGCGGCCACGTTCCCGCAGCGCGACCGGCAGATCGTCACAACTGGTCGAGTGACGTGATCTCCCGGCGTGGAACCAGCCCGCCTGCGACGCAGTTTGTCCGGTCGAACCTGCTTTGACGGCCGCGCCGCTTGCGCGGCCCCGGCAGCGCCATTCGAAGGATCGCGATCTGGAGCCGCTCGTGCCCTATGCATTGTTTGAGAACGACGAACGGCTGACCCGTCCGTTCCGCACTGAACGCGAGGTCTGGGAGGCGGCGGAACAGGCCGATCTCATCACGCTCGGCACGCATGGCGAGAAGATTCTCGACAACAATTTCGAGATCAAATCCTGCGATGCCACGCCTGAAGAGCTCACAGTCGCGAGCCCCGACATCGTGTTTACAGTAGCCCGCGGCGCAGATCCTGCGACCAGCAACCGGTCATCGGAACAGCCCGTGCCGCCTGCTCATAGGACGCCAGCGAAGACGTCCTCATGAGCAAGAGGAGATCCGACGTCACGGCCTTGTGCTAGCGGGCCTCGCCCGCCCGACATTCGCTGCCGAGGCATCGTCGCAGACGCCGGCACGTTGAATGAAGTTCAGGCATGTCGGGCGCTTCGTTGCTTCCGCGGCTGCCGCCTCGCCTCTTCGCCCTTGAGCAGCTCACGCTGCTCGCGCAGCCGCAAGAGCGCTTGCTGCATCCGCTGCAACAGGGCCTCGGCAGCCTCCGTGCTGATCCCGGCGCGCCGCAATTGCAGGATCTCGCGATTCTGCCGGCCGACCTGGAAGCGCATCCGGTCGATTTCCAGTCGAACCAAATCGATGTCGCACATGGAGCACCTTCGAGAACTGATCGAACTGAATATAGAACAAAACAGGAACAATATTCAAGGGGAGTGTTGGATCCAAGGCAAGCAACGGAGGCTCGTCATGGCCGACAAGATTGAGAAAGACCCGCGAAGCTGGGTGTCTGGAGATGATCCGATCACCGACGCTCAAGCTTCGTATCTGAAGACGCTCAGCGACCAGGCGGGACGGCCCGATCCGACCGATGAAGCGCTGACGAAAGCCGAAGCATCCGAGCTGATCGACGAGATGAGACGCGCCGCCAGTCTGGGGTGAGATTGCGGTTCCCAGCTGATTAGGACGCGTTGCAGGCGACGTGGACCGATCGGTATCTCGATCCTCGCAGGACCGCAGCCGAAACCGTCGCGAATCAGGACTCAGTCGTTTAGGATTCGCAGCCTTTATCGGGAGTGCAGCATGGTTGCGGATAGTGACAGCAAGATTGCCTGGCATCGCGCCCAACTGAAGAAGAACCGCGCGGCCCTGAAGCAGATCGAGACGGCGCGATTTACCGTTGGTGAGAGCGCAGATGCGAGAGCGCTCGAACGGACGAAGACACAGGTCGCGGAGCTGCAGCTCAAGATCCGCGAGTCGGAACAGGTGATCGGCCAGCACGACAAGCAGGCACGGCGGCCGCTGGCGACCGACCTGCGCAGCCTGTCCAACGTCGCCTGGCGCAACTGGGCCGGCAACGGTCCGCGCTGACCGAGGCGACCATGATCAATCCACGATCGTGTTGCGGGCGCTGCCCGGTTCATCGAAATACGTCGAGACATCGGAGGGCGGCGACTTGCCCGGCTCCGACCAGCGTGTCAGCCGTTCGTCACTCCTCCGCAGCGCGTCGAGATCGATGCGTCCTTCCGCCAGAGCCTGCTTGGCGCAGGCGAACACGCGATGAAACTGCGTGCCGTCATAAGCTACCAGCAAGAGATCGGCGCCGCCATTGAGCGCTTCCACGACGGCCTTGCAGAGATTGCGGCCATAGATCGCGCCCATCACGAGATCATCGGTCACGATCACGCCTTGATAGTTCCAGCGGCCGCGGATCAGGCCGTCGAGCACCGCCTTGGAATGGGAGGCGGGACGCTCGGCATCGATCGCATCGACCACCACGTGACCGACCATCATGGCCGCATGTGAGTTGTCGAGCACTTGACGGAACGGCCGCCAATCCGACTGCTCCAACACGTCGGCCGGCGTATCGAGCTGCGCAGAGAAGTGATGCGTGTCGGCCTCGACGCGGCCCAGACCAGGGAAATGCTTGACCGCCGCCCGAACACCGCTCGCTTCAAGGCCCCTGACATAACTGAGCGCGACGTCGCCCACCACGCCCGGATCATTGGAGATCGCGCGCTGTCCGATCAGCGTGTGAAAGTCGAGGCGGTTGCGGGTCCACCGCGGGCGCAGATCGACCACCGGCGCCAGGTTGAACGTGACGCCTGCTGCCGCCAGCGCCTGTCCTTGCGTCCGCCCCATCTCGAACGCGTCGTGCGCGCGCCGCGCCGCGGGCAGATCCGCCAGCGTAGCGAGCCCGGGCATGTTCGGCAGGGTCGGAGACAAATGCGCGACACGGCCTCCCTCCTGATCGGCGGAAACGAGCAAAGGTGGCAGCCCGGCAATCTGGCGTTCGGACTGCAATCGCTTGATCTCGGCGCCCAGTTGAGCCTCGGTGCGTCCGCGCACGTTGTGATGCGTCACATAGACACCTGCGATCAATCCCTGCCGGGCCAACGCTGCTGCGTCCTCGGCGGCGGCGTAGCCGACGATGAAGTGCCGTCCGAGCAGACGCCCCACGTCAGGCGTAGTGCGAAACGTCTCGTATTTGCGCCAGGCGAACATGAATTGTGTCGATGTCAGCGCCACAAGCGGAACGCACCATGTCAGCACCAGAACCCGCCCGCCGACGCCGCGGCTCCAGCGCCCGCCGAGCATCAGCAGCAGCGGCGCAGCAAGGCCGATGATGAGCAAGGCGCCGTGGCCCGTCCCGCGCAGGCGAACCAGATACGGCTCATTGCTGTTGAGCGTGATGAAAATGAAGAGCAGAGCCAGGATCCAGAGGACCACCGTCCTGATACGTCCGAGCATGTTCGCAACCGACCATTCGAGGAAAGACGGGATCTGCGTAACAACGCCGATCTGCCAGCGCCAGCCGCAGACTCGCGCCTGCACGAAATCTGCAAACAAATCCTGAAATGCTGCAGAGCCCTTCGTAAGCGACTGCACGCGCCGACGTCATGCTCGGTTCATCGGCCGCGCCCCTCGGCCGAGTCATCGTCTCATCGAGGATTCCTGCCATGACCAGCTCCGCCGAGCTGGCGGCCGCCCCAGCCGCCTCCGACTCCATGTGGCACAAATTCGCCGTCGCGTTCGGCCTTCTCTGGCTCGCCGACGTCTTGTTCTACGACCAGACTCTCGGCCTCTCCCTGCCGATTTTTGCCGGTGTGCTGGCGGCCATCAGCGGCATGGTCAACCACGCCAGGATCGACCAACAGCGGTCAATGCTCGCGGCCGTCATCCTCATCGCAGGTCTGATACCCGCGATCGAGGACTTGAGCCTGCTGTCGTTCTTGATCGTCGTCTTCACGACGATGTCGGCCATTGCCCTGTCGACCAAGCCGGACGCCTTCGGACTTCACCTCCCGCTGACGGCAGCGCGACAACTGCTTCTGATCGGGCCATTCAGGCTGATACCCGACACCATCGCCACGCTGCGCGCCAATGATTTTATGCGCGTTCTGCTCACCTGGAGTATCCCCCTGGCGCTGGGCTTCGTGTTCATTCTCCTGTTCGCCGCAGCCAACCCGGTGATGGAGCAGTGGCTCGATCAACTCCGTCCTCAAAGCATCGCATCGACGCTGAGCATCGGCCGTCCAATCTTCTGGATCGTGATGCTGTCCCTGATCTGGCCGTTCATCAATCTGCGCTGGCGCCCGCGATCGTCGACGCCGAGTCCATCGATCGACCTCGAGGCGGATCCGGCCCCATCGGTTCTGGCACCGCTGCTCGGTCCGCAGACCGTCGTCCGCTCGCTGATCCTGTTCAACCTGCTGTTCGCCATCCAGACCACGCTCGACGGCATGTACCTGTGGGGACATGCGGCCCTTCCCAATGGAATGACCTACGCTACGTACGCCCACCGGGGCGCCTATCCGCTGATCGTCACGGCGCTGCTGGCAGCCGCTTTCGTGATCATCGCTGTCCGATCCGGAGAGACGGAGGACGAGCCGCGGCTCGTCCGCCCGCTGGTCTATCTGTGGGTCGGGCAGAACGTGCTTCTGGTGCTGTCCTCGATCCAGCGGGTGCACATCTACATCGAGAGCTACCTCCTGACAGGATGGCGCATCGCGGCTCTGATATGGATGACGCTCGTCGCCGTGGGGCTGATCCTGATCGTCGTCCGGATCGCGCTGGAAAAGCCCAATTCATGGCTCGTCCGCACGAACCTGATCGCGCTCGCAGTGACGCTCTATGGCTGCGCGCTCGTCAATTTCCCTGCGCTGATCGCAGACTACAACGTCGCCAATAGTCGGAGGACAGTCCTGAACCGGACCGACATCGATATTGATTATCTGCGGACGCTCGGTCCGCAGGCCATGCCGGCGCTTCGTCGGGCCCTCATGCTGTCACCCTACGACGCTGAACTGGCCCGGGCCCATAACGGGCTGCTGGACCGGCAAATGAGCGACATGGCGTCCTGGCGCTCCTGGAGCTTTCGCGGCTGGCGCTTGCAGCGCTATCTCGATACACATCCTCTATCGCAGACCCCGAGCTGATGCCTCGCCGCGGAGCAGAACACGTGCCCCCTCGAATCCTCATTGTCGACGATGATCCGCATATCCGCGAGGTCTTGCGCGTCGCCTTGAGCAAGGCCGGCATGGCCGTGACCGAAGCAGCCGACGGCCGGGCGGCCCTGGTCAGGTTTGCCGAGGACCGGCCCGACCTCATCGTGCTCGACGTCGGCATGCCGGAGTTCGACGGCCTCGAGGTCTGCCGGCGCATCCGCCGGACCTCGCAGGTGCCGATCCTGTTTCTATCCGCGCGTGACGAGGAGATCGATCGCATCCTCGGTCTCGAGATCGGCGGCGATGACTACGTCACCAAGCCGTTCAGCCCGCGCGAGCTCGTCGCCCGCGTCAACGTCATTCTCCGCCGCGTCGTCTCCGGCAGTGTGGACCGTTCCGCCGAGCCGGAGGAGCTGGTTCATGGCAGGCTTCGCCTCGACCCACAGCAGCACACGGCTCGTTTCGGCGACATGCAGCTCGCGCTCACGGCGCTGGAATTCAGCATCGTGCGCACGCTGATGACGCGCCCCGCGGTCGTGTTCAGCCGCGAGCAGATCATGACCGCGGCCTATCAGCTCAACATCCAGGTCTCGGACCGGACCATCGACAGCCACATCCGCAACATCCGCGCCAAGCTCGCGGCCGCGCATTGCGAGGACGCCATCGAGACCGTCCATGGTGTCGGCTTCCGGCTCGGCCGCTGCGGCACACCATGATCGCGCCCAAGCCCAAGAAGAAGTGGCGACCGTCGCTGGGTCAGATCGTGTTCGGCGTCCTGACGCTGGTGGCCTGTCTTCCACTCGTCGGGCTGTTCTTCTTTCGCATCTATGACAACCAGCTGATCCGCCAGACCCAGGCCGAGCTGATCGCGCAGAGTCGCGTGATGGCTGCCGTGTTCGCCGAGGAGGTCAACGCGCGCCTCGCATCCGGCATTCCGCTCGGTGCCGAGATCCCGCCCGAGGCACGGCCGGACTCCTTGGACGAGGTGACGCCGATCCGCCCCCTGCTCGATCTGCTCGGCAACGACCTGTTCGTTCGCCGTCCCGATGCCCGCGAGGCGGTCCAGCCTGCCGACCCTGCCTATGTCGCGATCGGCGCGCGACTGCTGCCGGTCATCCGCGAGACCCAGAAGGTGACCCTGGCAGGATTTCGCGTGCTCGATCCGCAGGGCGTGGTGATCGCCGGCCGCGACGAAATGGGCAAGTCACTTGCTCATATCGAGGAGGTCGCGGCTGCGTTGAAGGGCAGATACAGCGCGGCGCTGCGCATCCGCATTCCCGACAAGGCGCCGCCGCCGATCTATTCGATCAGCCGGGGTGTCGGCGTCCACGTCTTCTCGGCGATGCCGGTGATCGTCAATGATCACGTCGCCGGGATCATCTACACCTCGCGGACGCCGCGGAATATTTTCGAGCATCTCTACCTGGAGCGCGGCAAATTCGTCGCCGCGGGCTCGACCATCATTCTCATGACGCTGCTCGCCGGGTTCATCGTGGCACGAACGATCACGCGGCCGATGCGCGAACTGGTCGATCGCGCCGGCAGGATCGGCCGCAATGATCCTGCGGGCTTTCGTCCGCTTGCCCATTACGGCACCCGCGACTTCGCCGAGCTGGCCGAGCACTTCTTCGCCATGGCCGAGCAATTGGCGCGGCGCTCGATCTACATCAGAAACTTTTCCTCCCATCTGACGCATGAGCTCAAATCGCCGCTGACCTCGATCAAGGGCGCCGCAGAGCTGCTGCTGGACTCCCTGCATGCGTCCTCAGGTCATCTCACCCGTGCCGAGCAGGAAAAGTTTCTCGCCAACATTCTCGGCGATGCCGATAGGCTCGAGCGGATGGCCCAGCGCCTGCGCGAGCTCGCCCGTGCCGAAGCAGTGCTGCAGACTGACTTGAGCTACCTAGCAGAGGTGCTCGAGCCGCTGCGCGAGCGGTTTCCGACGGCGCAGATCGAAGCCAAGGGCGCTCTGGAGCGCCCGATCAAGCTGTCGAGCGAGACCCTTCTGATCGTCCTCACGCACCTCGCCGACAATGCCGTGCGCCATGGAGCCCGGACGATCAGCCTCGAAACGGAGGATCTTTCGGATCAGTTGATCCTCAGGGTGAGCAACGATGGCAATCCCATCTCCGCCGCCAACCGCGAGCGGATCTTCGACGCCTTCTTCACCACGCGGCGCGACAGCGGCGGCACCGGGATGGGACTGGCGATCGTGCGCGCCATCATGATGAGCCATGGCGGCGAGATCGATCTTCTGCCGACGGAGCTCGAGGTCCGTTTCGAGCTGCGCCTCCCCGTCGCAGACGGCGCGGCACCGGGCCGCACACACCTCAAATAGAATCGAATTTACCACCGTCCTCCAGGGTTGCGGATCCTACATGATCTCCCTGTGGACGGCGGCCGACGTCCTGGGCCCTGATGCAGGTCCGTCGGTCCGGCGACGGCAAGCAATTGCCCAAACGCGACGCCTGCCGAAGTCCAGACGTCCTGCCGACCGTTCGTATACAAGCGATCTGTTCTCCTGCGGCGGTCGCGGCGCCATTGCGGCTGCGACCGTACGGCCGCGCAATTGGGAATGACTTGGCAGGATGATCCGCGTAAGCTCAAGGGCTATTGCACCTTCGGCCAGCCTTGCCGCTGCGTCCTTCGGGAGACCTTGATGAATTCGAGCCGTTTCGAGATCAATCGCCGCACCGCCCTCCTGACCTCCGCCGCGATTGCAGCCAATGTCCTCAACCCGTTCCGCGCTTTCGCTCAGGAGACGCCGCGCAAGGGCGGGGTGTTCAACGTGCATTACGGCGCCGAGCAGCGGCAGCTCAATCCGAGCCTGCAGGCCTCGACCGGCGTCTACATCATCGGCGGCAAGATCCAGGAGAACCTCGTCGACCTCGATGCCGACGGCCAGCCTGTCGGCGTGCTTGCCGAGAGCTGGGAGGCCACTCCCGACGGCAAGACCATCACCTTCAAATTGCGCAAGGGCGTTACGTGGCATGACGGCAAGCCGTTCACGTCCGAAGACGTCGCTTTCACCGCGATGAACATGTGGAAGAAGATCCTCAACTACGGATCGACGCTGCAGCTGTTCCTGACATCGGTCGATACGCCGGATCCGCAGACCGCGATCTTCCGCTACGAGCGTCCGATGCCGCTCAACCTGTTGCTCCGCGCTCTGCCCGATCTCGGCTATGTCTCGGCAAAGCACCTCTATGAGAGCGGCGACATCCGCCAGAACCCGGCGAACCTCGCGCCCGTTGGCACCGGTCCCTTCAAGTTCGTGAAATACGAGCGCGGCCAGTACATCATCGCCGAGCGTAACGCGGACTACTGGCGTTCCAACGCGCCCTATCTCGACCGCATCGTCTGGAAAGTCATCACCGATCGCGCCGCCGCGGCCGCTCAGCTCGAAGCCGGCGATCTGCACTACAGTCCGTTCTCCGGACTGACCATCTCGGACATGGCGCGGCTCGGCAAGGACAAGCGCTTCATCGTCTCGACCAAGGGCAACGAGGGCAACGCGCGCACCAACACGCTCGAGTTCAACGTCCGCCGCAAGGAGCTGGCGGACGTCAAGGTTCGCCGCGCCATTGCGCACGCGATCAACGTGCCGTTCTTCATCGAGAACTTCCTCGGCGATTTCGCCAAGCTCGGCACCGGACCGATCCCCTCCACATCGACGGACTTCTATCCCGGCGCGAACACGCCGCAATACCCCTACGACAAGGCCAAGGCGGCGGCGCTGCTGGATGAGGCCGGTTACAAGCCGGGCGCCGGCGGCACCCGCTTCTCGCTGAAGCTGCTGCCCGCACCATGGGGCGAGGACATCTCGTTGTGGTCGACCTTCATCCAGCAGTCGCTCGGCGAGGTTGGCATCGCGATCGAGATCGTGCGCAATGATGGCGGCGGCTTCCTGAAGCAGGTCTATGACGAGCACGCCTTCGACCTCGCGACCGGTTGGCACCAGTACCGCAACGACCCCGCGGTCTCGACGACGGTCTGGTACCGCTCCGGCCAGCCGAAGGGCGCGCCGTGGACCAACCAGTGGGGCTGGGACGACGGCAAGATCGACAAGATCATCGACGACGCCGCAACCGAGGTCGATCCGGCCAAGCGCAAGGCGCTCTATGCCGACTTCGTCCGCGAAGCGAATACCGAACTGCCGGTGTGGATGCCGATCGAGCAGATCTTCGTCACCGTGATCACGGCGAAGGCCCGCAACCATTCCAACACGCCGCGTTGGGGATCATCGAGCTGGCACGATCTCTGGCTTTCCGCCTGAGCCAAACTCGGTCAGAATGAGGCCATGCGCATCCTGAGCCTTGCGGGGCGGCGATTAGCCGCCTCCATCCCGACTTTGTTCCTGATCCTGATCGGCGTCTTTCTCCTGCTGCAGTTCGCGCCGGGCGATACGGTCGACGCGATGATGGCGCAGATGGGCGGCGGCGATGCCGCGACCGCGCGCGAGCTACGCCGCTTCTACGGGCTGGACCTCTCGATCCCGATGCAGCTCGCGAACTATTTGTGGCGGCTGGTGCGGCTCGATCTCGGCTTCTCCGCGATCTATGGCAAGCCTGTTGCCTCCGTGATCCTGGAACGGCTGCCGCCGACCCTGCTGCTGATGGCCTCTTCGCTGTCGTTTGCGTTCTTCTTCGGCCTCGTCTTCGGGGTGATCGCCGCGCGCGGCGTCAACCGATGGCCGGATACCTTGATCTCGACATTCGGTCTGATCTTCTACGCCACGCCCTCGTTCTGGTTTGGCCTGATGGCGATCGTGGTATTTTCGATCTATCTGCAATGGCTGCCGGCCGGCGGATTCGAGGATATCGGCGCCGTCAGGACCGGCATCTGGCGCGTGCTCGATATCGCGAGCCATCTCGTACTGCCGTCGCTGACGCTCGGCCTAATCTTTCTGGCCATCTATCTGCGCATCATGCGCGCCTCGATGCTCGAGGTGCTCAACCTCGACTACGTGCGTACCGCGCGCGCCAAGGGCCTCGACGAGACCCGCATCATCACCCGCCACGTCCTGCGTAATGCGCTGCTGCCGATGGTCACGCTGATCGGATTGCAGGCGGGCACCATGCTTGGCGGCTCGGTCATCGTCGAGACCGTGTTCTCGCTGCCCGGCCTGGGGCGCCTCGCCTACGAGTCCGTCGTTCAGCGTGATCTCAACACGCTGCTCGGAATCGTCTTCGTCTCGGCGCTGCTGGTGATCCTGGTCAACTTCATCACCGACCTGCTCTACGCGCGGCTCGACCCGCGCATCACGGCCGAGAGCTAGCGCATGGATGCCGTGAAACGCTATTTCCGCAGTCCTGCCGCGGTGCTCGGCCTGATCCTGCTGCTGATCGTCGTCGGCATGGCGATCAGCGCCGGCTATCTCTATCCGCGCGATCCGCTCGCGCTCGCCGGCCGGCCCTTGATCTGGCCCTTCGCCAATCCACGCTTCCTGCTCGGCACCGACAATTCGGGCCGCGACATCGCGGCTCAGATCTTCCACGGCGCCCGCATCTCGCTCTTGATCGGCGGCGTCGCCACGCTGATCGCGGTTACGATCGGCGTCATGGTCGGAGCGCTCGCCGGCTACTACGGCGGATGGATCGACAACATCCTGATGCGAATGACCGAAGCCTTCCAGACCTTGCCGAACTTCGTGCTGCTGCTGGTGCTGGTCGCGGTGTTCGGCTCGACATTGACGACGGTGACTATCGCGGTCGGCATCGTTTCCTGGCCTGCGCCGGCGCGGCTGACGCGGGCGGAATTCCTGTCGTTGCGCAGCCGCGAATTCGTCCAGGCCGGCCGCACGCTAGGCATGCGCGACGCACAGCTGATCCTGGGCGAGATCCTGCCGAATGCGCTGCCGCCCGTCATCGTCTATGCCGGCGTCGTGATGGCGGTCGCCATCCTCCTGGAAAGCGCGCTCGCCTTCCTGCGGCTATCCGACGCCAACGTCGCCTCCTGGGGCAACCTGATCGGCCTCGGACGCGACGTGCTGCGCGTGCAATGGTACGTCTCGGCCATCCCCGGCGTCGCCATCCTGGTCACCGTGCTCGCGGTGTCGCTGGTCGGCCAGGGCCTCAATGATGCACTGAACCCGCGGCTGAAGCAGCGATGAGTTCGACAGATCCCATTCTCGACGTCGACCGCCTGAGCGTTCGCCTGCCCAAGGGCGCCGACCGCACCCACGCGATTTCCGAGGTCTCGCTGTCGATCGCCGAAAACGAGATCGTCTGCATCGTCGGCGAATCCGGCTCCGGCAAGTCGATGATGGCCAATGCCATCATGCGGCTGCTGCCGGAGGGCGTGACCACCGACGGCGGGCGCATCCTGTTCTGCGGCCGCGATCTCTGCACCGCCTCGGCCGCCGAGATGCGCAGCATTCGCGGCGCCGACATCGCGATGGTGTTCCAGGAGCCGATGACCGCGCTCAATCCGCTGCGCACGATCGGCGATCAGATCGGCGAGGTGCTGGACATTCACACTGATCTTGGCAACGCCGAGATCAGGTCGCGGGTGCTGTCGCTGTTGGCCGACGTCCACATCCCCGATCCTCCACGGGCCGCAAAAGCCTATCCGCACGAATTGTCCGGCGGCCAGCGCCAGCGCGCGATGATCGCCATGGCCTTGGCGCTCGATCCAAAGCTCCTGATCGCGGACGAGCCGACCACCGCGCTCGACGTGACGACGCAGGCGCAGATTCTCAAGCTGATCCGCGAATTGCAGCAGCGGCGCAGGACCGCGGTGCTCTTCATCACCCATGATTTCGGCGTCGTCGCGGAGATCGCCGACCGCGTCGTCGTGATGCAGCATGGCGTCATCGTCGAGCACGGCCCCGCGATCGACGTGCTGCGCAAGCCGCAGCACGCCTACACGCAGCAGCTGATCGCCGCGGTGCCGCCCGTCGCTGCGCCGCCGCCGCGCAAGCTGTCGGAGCAGGCGATTCTTGAGTTGTCCGGTCTCGTCAAAACCTATCGGACAGGTGGTTTCCTCGGCCGCGGCGAGCGCGTGACACACGCCGTCAAGGACGTCTCGCTCACGCTGCCGAAGGGCGCGACGCTCGGTATCGTCGGCGAGTCCGGCTCCGGCAAATCCACCCTCGCCCGCTGCATCATTCGCCTGATCGATCCGGACGCCGGATCGGTTCTGCTGGACGGCGAGGACTGGGCCCGCTTGTCGCGCCGCGCGATCCGGGAGCGAACGCAGCGGATGCAGATGGTGTTCCAGGATCCGTATGCCTCGCTGAACCCGCGTCGCAAGGCGGTCGAGCTCGTGGCCCAGGGGCCGATCGTGCATGGCACGCCCCGCGACCAGGCGCTGACGGAGGCGCGCGACCTGTTCAGCCTGGTGGGTCTCGACCCCTCCGCTGCCGATCGCTTCCCGCACGAATTCTCCGGCGGCCAGCGCCAGCGCATCGGCCTGGCGCGCGCCCTCGCGCTGAAGCCTGCCGTGCTGGTCGCGGACGAGCCGGTATCCGCACTCGACGTCTCGGTGCAGGCGCAGGTCTTGAGGCTGCTCACCGGCCTACGCGAGCGGCTGGGCCTGTCGATCATCTTCATCACGCACGACCTGAGGGTCGCGGCGCAGATCTGCGATCTGGTTGCGGTCATGAAGGACGGCGTCGTCGTCGAGCACGGTCTCACGCATGACGTGTTCGGCAGCCCAGAGCATCCCTACACGCAGGCCCTGCTCGAAGCCATCCCGGGCGGCGATTTCGCCCGGACGGCGCATGCTTGATCCCTAGGCGATCTCGCGGGCGTCGCGGTAGCGGTACAGCAGCAGCATCAGCGGCGCGAACGGCCGCAGCAGCGCATGCGCGGGAATGGTCACCGGTTCGGTGAACGGCAGGGCGAGCTCGTTTGCCGGCGCACCGCGAACCGCTTTTGCAAGCTCGGCGCCGAGCGGGATCGTCAGCGCCACAGCGCGCCCATTGCAGCCGGTCCAGCCATAGGCATCGGGACCTAGGCGATGGATACGCGGCATGTAGTCCGTGGTCATGCCGACATAGCCGTTCCAGACGTAGTCGAACCTGACTTCTCCGATCTGCGGCCATAGACGTTGAAGGCGCTCGCCGACGCGTGCCTTCAAGCGCTCAGCCTTGTTGCCGGGACCGATCACGGCGCCACCGGTCACCAGCCGGTTGCGCGCATCATAGCGGGCGAAATAGAGTTCGCCGTGCGTATCGGACATCGCCTGCCGCGCCGGGATGATCGTCTTGCGCACATTGTCCGACAGCGGCTGCGTCGCCATCTGCCAGGACAGCACCGGCATCACCTCATGCGCGATATCAGGTGCGAGCGCCTTGGAGAACTCGCCGCTATAGGCATTGCTGGCCAGCACCAGCGCACGCGCCGACAGCTCACCCTGTGCCGTGCGGACGACCCAGCGATCACCGCGCCTTGCGAAATCGATCACCGGAGAGCGCGCATAGATGCGCCCGCCGAGGCCCAGCACCGTTCGCGCCAGACCACGTGCCAGCGCCAGCGGATTGATGTGTCCGCCGGTCCTGTTCCAGAATCCGCCATGCCATGCGTCCGATCCGAGCATCTCACGCGCCTGATCGCGCGACAACAGCTCGACGGGAGCGCCGAACTTCGACCACTGCTTGAAGCGGCGCTCGGCGATCCTGATCCGCCCTGGCGAATGCACCGGCTGCACCCAGCCGGTCTGCTCGTGCTCAGCCTCGATTCCGTAGCGCCGCACGGTATCGAACAGGTTCTGTGCACTATCGCGCAGCATGGTGACGAAGCGCTCGCCGGCCACGCCGTGGCGCGCGATGAGATCATCGGGATCTGGACGGGACAGTGTCGGAATCACCTGGCCATTGTTCCGGCCGGACGCGCCCCAGCCCGGCTCCATCGCCTCCACGATCGCAACGTCCGTGCCCGCTTCGCGCAAATGCAGCGCGGTCGACAGGCCGGTGAAGCCGCCACCGATGATGACGACATCCGCCTGCGCGCTGCCCCGCAGCATCGGCAGATCAGGTCCAGGCGGGGTCTGGGCCACCCACAAGGAAGGCGGCCATCGAACGTCATCTGTCGTCGTGCTCATCGGGGACAGCTCATCCTTGCTGGTCGACCGCCGCAATGGAGATCGATTTTGCCTTGCGCCCGAGGGCCGTCCGCGCCGGTTGCGGCGCATGGGTCGATTGGGCATAGTTCGGCCGCCAATATGCCAAGTTCGCTGCAAGGAGACAAACGCGTGGCCCTCAAGAATGTCATCGGTATCGATCACGCGGTCGTCGTGGTGAAGGATCTCGACGCGGCGGCCGAGACCTGGAAGCGTCTCGGCTTCACGCTGTCGCCGCGCGGCACCCACAGCGCCAAGATGGGGTCGGGCAATTACACCATCATGCTCGATCCGGATTACATCGAGTTGCTCGGTATTCTCGCCGAGACCGACCACAACGTCCCGACGCGCAATTTCCTCGCGCAGCGCGGCGAAGGCATCGAGCGCATCGCCTTCACGGCGATCGATTCCGCGGCCGGCGCCGAGGAAATTCGCAGCCATGGGTTCGAGCCGATCGGGCCGATCGACTTCGAACGTCCGGTGCCGCTGCCCGACGGCACGATCTCGGCCGCAAAATTCCGCGTCTTTCAATGGCCGGTTGCGGAGGCGCCCGGTGGCCTGCGCATCTTTGCCTGCCAGCACAAGACGCGCGAGACCGTGTGGATTCCGGAGCTGATGACCCACGCCAACGCCGCCAAGCAATTGAAGCAGGCGCTGATCGTGACGCCGGACCCGGCCAAGGATGCAGCGCATCTATCGCGCCTGATCGATTGCGAGGGGCGGAGTGAAGCTGACGGCGCCGTAACGGTCGCCTCCGGCGGCGACCGCGCCGATTTCGTGTTCCTCACACGGGACCAGCTCGCGGCGCGCTATCCCGGCGTGTCGCTCGCTGGCCTGCCCGAGCGCGGCGGCGTCGGCCTCGTGCTGGCGTCGCATGACCTGGCCACCACTGAAAAGGCCCTTGGCGCAGCTTCTGTGCGCAGCGGGGCGAGTATCGTCGTGCCGCCAGCGTCAGCCACCGGCACCCTGCTCGCCTTCGTCGCGGGCTGACGATCAGGATAGAGCGGCCGCGCACACCGGCCGCGATGATCTCATTCCGCCGGCTGGAACATGGCCGGACGGCCGCGCTGGCTATCGAGCCAGCCGACGAGCCGATCCATGAGACCGCCACTCGTCTCCGAAGGTTGCGCCGACGAGACGAACGGATCGCAATGGCACTTTGCACCGGCTGCGCGCGACATCTTGGCGATAGCTTCGGTCATTGCCGGCGCACCACAGGTGTAGACGATGTCGTTCGGCGTAAGCTCCGGCATGTGCTCGGTCGGCCGGCCGCTGCGAATCGCCGGCGAGACGTTCTGCGGCTCCGACACGATCGGGATGATCTTCACGTTCGGGAAGCGCGCCAGCCGGCACAGCGCCTGATGCATGTAGAACGACTGCAGCGTGCGCGACACGACGATGAAGACGATCTCGCGCTTCGGGTTCTCGGTGATGGCGGCGACTGCGATCGCCCACATCGGCGCGAAGCCGGTACCGCTCGCGACCAGGATCATACGCCCGCGGTGCTTCTGCCTGAAAAATGCGGTGCCAAGCGGGGCCGTCAGCTTGACGCGGTGGCCGACCTGAATGTCGCGGCCGAGCGCCGACGACACCAGGCCATCCTTCAGGATGCGGATGTGCAGATAAAGCAGATGGCTGTCGGGCGCGCCGACCATCGGATAGGTCGGGCTGTAGCAGCGCGTCGGAAACCCGCGGTACTGAACCTTGGCGTATTGCCCAGGGAAGAAACGCAACGGCTTCGGCATCTCGAGGGTGACACCGACGACGTCGGGCGCGAGCCGCACGAGATCGCCGACCTCGCAATTCATCGTCACGGTGTCCGGCACCGGCTCGGTGATGATCTTCAGATCCGATACGACACGTGCCTGGCACGCATGCGCCATGTCGCCTTCCATGCCGCCGAACAGCTTGCCATCGACGACAGTCACTTTGCAGGATCCGCAGATTCCGCTGCGGCAGTCATGGGGCAGATCCACGCCGCTGTTGATGGCGCCGTCGAGCAGGATATCGCCTACGTTCGCGTAGAACGTTTCCCTGTTGTACTGGATTTTGCAAATCTTACCCATCACTGCACCTCAAGTCGCATCGGCCGGATCTGCCTCGTATGTCGGATCTGGGTGTGGTCGAAAGCCGCGACGCGCATGAAGACACCGTTCTTGATCGGAACGTCGTATTTGCTTTTCGTGTCCAATTTGCGGGCAATTTCGAGCGTCCAGTGGCCCGCGGCCCAGCGGGCCGCACAACGGATGTCGGCGCGGTCGCCGGTGAACTCGCCGCTGATCAAAACCCCGGGCACGACCGTCCCGATCGGCGTTTGCGCGTCGGCTTCGGCGGAATACGGCACCGATTCGGCCTCCGTCATGAACCAGCGCGCACCTTCACTCTCGCCGATGTTCGGATCGAGGTTGATCTCACCCATCGCCGCCGTCATCGCACCAACGTCCTTCGGAAGGCGCTTCGGTCTCACGCCCCGATTTCCCAGCCTGGCAGCCTCCCTGTCGATCACGAAATTGTCCGAATAGTTCGCCGTGCCCGGATCCGGCGCGAATCCTCCTTTGTACGGCGTGAGCCCTTTGACCTGATCCGGCGTCGGCTCGGCCGGAGGGCCGAAATGGTCGTCATCCATCCACCCGGTCGGACCGCCGCTCGTCGCCTTCCACAGCCAGGCGTCGGCATAGAGGTTCGGCGCCGGCGTGTAGTGAATCCCTCGACCCGAGAGTGTCGCCGGCTTGTCCGGCATCGGCTGCGAGCTCATGTGGAAGGTTCGGTCGGCGGCCAGGGTGATCGGCAGCGTCGTGAACAGCATCGAGAACTTGTCCTCGTTGAAGTCGTTCTCGTCGCCCTTGTCGAAGCCGTTCTGCAGCAGATGCCAGCCATCGGCCTTCTTGATCAGCGGCAGCTGCTTCAGCGATCGGGTCGGGTCCTCCCAGATGACGAGGAAGTAGACCCAGGTCCCGTCATGGGCCGCCTTGATCCAGACGCGCGATTCGCCCGTGCCATCGAAATTGTCGCCCTGGTTGGTCGTGACCATATGCGGCTGGATGTTGCGCCAGACGCGATCCGACGAATCGCCATCGAGCGTTGGCGCGTCCGAGGTGGCGATCCGATACACCGTGACGGTGTCCTCGGCGTAGTAGTCGGCGGCAAACATGGCAGAGCCGATGACGATCGCCGCCGCCGTAGCTACGACGAACGGATTGGCCTGAAAGCTCGGATTGCGGCGGCGCGAATTGCCTTTCGACGGGGCCGGCGGCGGACGCATCCGGCCCGGCGGCATGCGCTGCTCGGACCGCCCCCGCATCGGCTCCTCCATGCGCCGCGGCGCCGGCATCGGCTCGCGCGCTGCAGGCCGCGCAGCAGGCGCCGGCTTCTTCGGAGGCGCCTCCGCCTCCTCGAGCTTCTCCGACTGCTCGACTAGCATCGTGAGCAGCTCGACGGGGTCGAGCTTCGGCGGCGGCGGCGGCAGCGGCGCCGGACGGAACACGCGATAGAGCTGCATCTTTCCGCCGATGCTGAAGTGAACCAGGATGTGCATCACCACGAAGGCAGGAATGACCCAGGTCGCGTACCAGTGGATCATCATCGTGACGTAACCGGACGCCACGCCGAAGAACAGCATGCCGCCGGTGACGATCAAGATCGCCATGGCGATGAACAGCACCCAGTGCAGCATCACGCTGATCGAGCCCAGCCGCGCCGGCCGACGGCCGAGCAGGCCCTTGAACCGCATCTTGTCGACGGTGACACGGCGGCCGAGCCCGGACTTCGAGATATAGATCATGTAGGCGACGGCGACGCTTGCAAGCACGACGCCCGCAGGCATGTGCCAGGTCCAGGTGCGATGTCGCGGCAGCAGCCAATCGAGATTGTTGGCGATCCAGGCATGGCCCGGTGCTTCGGTTGCCATGCGAAGCCCCGTCATGAACGCGATCACCGTGGCTCCAACCAGCGTCCAGTGCAGAATGATCGTTCCATAGTCGGTCTTGCGAATCTTCATGCGTGCGCCTCCCGACATGCGCGCACGCAATCGGCGCGGTTCACCGCCGACCCGGCGACCGAATTTCGTCTCAGCGGATCGATCCGATGCAGCACGGCCGAATAGGCACCCCTGCAGGCCGGTTCTCGACCCGAATCTATTTCCGCATCACGCGTCCCGATGGTGATGTAGTCCAACAACTCGTCGTCCCCCGGATACTCTCAGTGAGCAACTCTTTCGTCTGACATCGGCGCAGGCAGCGCCGTCCTCCATGCCGATCGTTGCCCCGCTACGTTTGTGCGCGACCGCTTGGATCGCGCGTGATTGATCAGTCGTTGCGCCCCCGAGCCGGTGACGGGTTACTCGGATCGCGCGCAAACTGACGCGCTTCATCCTCCCCTGCTGCTCTGTCGACCGTCGCCGTCAGACTGATTGCTGGATCCACGGAGGCCTCGTGTTCGATGACAGAACACATCGCTGTCCGTGATGGCCGACCATGTTGATTGCGTTTCTCGGGCTGGTGCGCGGAGCCTCATGTCGGTGTGTTGCCGCTGTCGTCATGGTCGTTCTCCGCACCACCATCGAATACCGCATGATCGAGATGACAACGCATGTGCGTTGCACCGCAGGAAGATTTATTCGTCTTCGTGGCGTCATTCGGCCCGGACCGCGGCCAATGAGTGCAGAAGCAAGGTGATAGACAGACGAATGTATGACGCGCTGTACGCGCAAGGCATCGTCTTCACGCAGCAACTATCGACGAACGCAAATGGATTTCGGACGGCATTGACCGCCACGAACGATGCCGCACTTTACTTGTTGCCGGTCCGGCGCATCACGCCTGTCGGCCGTTTCGTACCTGCGATGCTGCGACAGAAAGGGCCGTATGTCTCATTGTTGCCGGAAATTCGTCGGCATCGACTGTCAATAGCGCTGATTGAAGCACTGTCCTTTGGGAGACGCGCCTGGATGAGTCTGGCTCAAGACCGCCCGCGAATGAAAGCTGCGGCTGCCTTAACTGACCTTATCTCGGGAAGCGACGATCCCGTGACGCGCGGATTGCGCCAGGCTGTCAAACGCATGGCCGGCATCGGCGTGTTCAGCGGCGTCATCAACATCCTGATGCTGTCGGGCTCCGTCTATATGATGCAGGTCAACGACCGCGTCGTTCCGAGCAAGAATCTCGCGACGCTGATCGGTCTGTCGGTCATGATCCTCGCCGTCTATCTCATTCAGGGCTATTTCGACGCGCTGCGCACCCGCATGCTGTGCCGGGTCGCCACCGTGTTCGATGCTAGCCTGCAGGACGCGATTCACCACGCTCTGGCCACCCTGCCCCTGCGCGGCACCAAGCCGATGCTGATGCAGCAGCCGCTGCGCGATCTCGACCAGCTGCGCGCCTTCATGTCGAGCATGGGACCGACCGCGTTCCTGGACATGCCATGGATTCCGATCTTCCTGATCGGCATGTTCCTGTTTCATCCGCTGATCGGCATCACCGCGGTCATCGGCACGGTGGGCATCATCTCGATGACGCTCGTGACCGATCGGCTGTCGCGCCAGGCGAGCAAATCCGCCAGCGACACCAGCGCCGCGCGCCAGGTTCTTGCCGATGCCACCCAGCGCAACGCCGAGGTGATTCGCGCCCTCGGAATGTCCGATCGCTTCGCAGCGCGCTGGAATGCCGTCAACGAGCGTTATCTGAAGGACAATATCCGCGCCAGCGACGTCTACGCCAATCTCGGCGCGGCCGCGAAGGTCCTGCGCTTCATCCTGCAGTCGGGCATGCTCGGCATCGGCGCGGCGCTCGTCGTCTCCGAGCAGGCGTCGGGCGGCGTGATGATGGCGTCGTCGATCCTGATGGGGCGCGCGCTCGCGCCGATCGAGATCGCACTCGGCAGCTGGAAACAGCTGGTCGCCGCGCGTCAGGGCATCGCGCGTCTGCGCGACATCTGCAAGGCGACCGCGAAGCCGGAAGCGCCTCCGGTCGCGTTGCCGCGGCCGTTCCGCGAGCTGACCGTGCAGGAGCTGACGGTCGCAGCGCCGGGCACGGATCGGCCGATCGTTCAAAACGTGTCGTTCTCGATCAAGGCCGGCACCGGTCTCGCCCTGCTCGGCGCGAGCGCCTCCGGCAAGACGTCGCTGTCGAAGGCGCTGGTCGGAATCTGGCCCGCGCTCAATGGCACGGTCCGCCTCGATGGTGCCGCGCTCGACCAGTGGCACAACGAGGATCTCGGACGCCATATCGGCTATCTGCCGCAGGACGTCGCGCTGTTCGACGGCAGCATCGCCGACAACATCTGCCGCTTCGACGAGAATGCGAGCTCGGATGCGATCCTCAAGGCGGCGCAGATCGCAGGCGTGCACGACATCATCCTGCGCCTGCCGGAGGGCTACGCGACGCGAATCGGCCAGGGCGGCATGTCGCTGTCGGCCGGTCAGCGCCAGCGCGTCGGTCTTGCCCGCGCGGTATATGGCGATCCGTTCCTCATCGTGCTCGACGAGCCGAATGCGAATCTGGACACCGACGGCGAGAATGCCCTGAGCCGCGCCATCCAGATCATGCGGCAGCAGAACCAGAGCATTGTGATCGTCATCTCACATCGTCCCAGCGCACTGAATTCGCTCAACATGGCGCTGGTGCTCTACGAGGGGAAGGCGATCGCATTCGGTCCCTGCCAGGAGATCTTTGCCCGCGTCGCCGGCGCCAAGCCCCCTGCTGGACCGGCCGTCACGCACGCCGCCGCTGCCCCAAGGGTTGCTGGTCCCACAGCGCCTCCGAATCCGAACGCCCGAACGCTTCGTCGCGCCGCCCCAGCAGAAAGCGCTTGATCAATGAAACACATCAATGACTTCAGGCCGTTCGATGACGAAGACTATGTGCGACCGAAGACTCGCGCCGTCGGTCCGCAGGGCGATGCCCTGATTCTCGAACTGCAGCGGTTGCAGGGCGCCTTCGACGACGGCTCGGACGAAGACCCGCGGCAGCGCCGCGGCGCGCGCGACGGCGGCAAGAAGCGCCGGCGTCCGCCGCCGTCGCAAGCCCGAGTTAAGCCGCGCAAGAAGAAAGGCAGCACGATGGGACGTGCTCTCGACGTGTCGTTGTCGCTGTTCGGTCTCGGTACCCCAGCGCCCAAGGCGCGCCGCGGCGAAGGCATCCGGGAGATGGACTGGCAACGCCCGGCGCCGATGCGCGGCTACGAGCCGGAGCTGTCGCCGCCACCGCGGAACGTGCCTGCGCGCGTGCCGAGCAACAACGCGGCGCCCCTCCTGGATCTCAGGGATGCGCGACGCGAGGGCGATTTCGGCGGCAACGCGCCCCGCGCGATGGCACAGAACCTCCCTGCCCGCGTGATGCATGCGCCTGTCGTTCCGCAGACCCGGGTCGGCCGCCTGGTCGGCACCGCCGGCACCGCATTGACCACGGGCATGACCTTCATCGCCGCGCAAGGGACCGCGGCAGATCTCGACGACGATTCGGACGAATCGCTCGTTCCGCGCGTCGGCCGCATGTTCGAGAACGAACTGCGCCTGGGCCTGCGCGTCCTGCTCATCGCGGCAGTTTTCGGCGGCGGCTGGCTGACCCTGGTGCCGCTCGCCGGCGCTGTCGTCGTCCCCGGCAATCTGGTCGTGCAATCCAACGTCAAGGCGATCCAGCACCCGACCGGCGGCATCGTCGCGGAAATCAAGGTCGACAATGGCAAGCGCGTGGCCGCCGGCGATCTGCTGGTGCGGCTCGATGGGACACAGAGCCAGGCCCAGCTGCAGGCGATCACCAAGCAGCTGAACGAACAGCGCGCCAAGATCGCGCGGCTTTCAGCGGAGCGCGACGTCCTCGATCAGCCGGACTATCCGACAACACTGACGTCGCGGACCGACGACCCAAACGTGCGCGCGGTCATCGCCTCGGAGAACGCGCTGTTCAAGGCTCGTGCGATCACCCGCAAGAGCCAGAAGGAGCTCCTGCAAGGGCGTATCGTCCAGCTGAACAACGAGATCAGCGGCATGGAATCCCAGCTCGATTCGAAGAACAAGCAGATCGATCTGATCAAGGGTGAGCTGGCGGGCGTTCAGGACCTCTACGACAAGCGCCTCGTTCCGTTGACGCGACTGACGACGCTGCAGCGGGAAGCGGCACGAATCGACGGCGAACGCGGCCAGTTGGTGTCGAGCGTTGCCGAAACCAAGTCCAAGATCAGCGAAGCAGAGTTGCAGACCGTCAAGATCGATCAGGACTTCCGCAGCGAGGTGGTCAAGGATCTCGGCGATGCGCAGGCCAAGGAAGGCGACCTGGTCGAGAAGAGTGTCGCCGCACGCGACCAGCTGGACCGAATCGAGATGCGCGCGCCGAACTCCGGCACCATCCACCAGCTCGCGGTTCACACCATCGGCGGCGTGATCAAGCCAGGCGAAACCATCATGGAGCTCGTTCCCGACTCGGACGAGCTGCAACTGGAAGCGCACGTGCAGCCGAAGGATATCGATCACATCCACACCGGCCAGGACGCGCTGGTCCATTTCAACGCATTCAATCAGCACACCACGCCCAAGGTGAGCGGTCAGGTCTCGTTCGTGTCGCCCGATACCACCAACGATCAGCGCACGGGCTCGACCTTCTACACGGTCAGGGTCACGTTGTCCGACGAGGAGCGGAAGCGGCTCGGCAGCGTCAATTTGATGCCCGGTATGCAGGCCGAGGTGTATGTCCAGACCGGCAGCCGCACGATGCTCAGCTATCTGATGAAGCCCGTCCTCGATCAGTGGCGCCGCGCCTTCGTGGAGTAACAAGACTGACAAGCCGCGGTCTGCGACCTCGCTCGCGGCGGACGCAGACTGCACCCGCCGCATGAACGTTGCAAACCTTCCCCGCGCCTCCGATCCGACGATGGTGCCGACAGTCGCCACACCGCAAGCCGACGCCCAGCCGGACGTTCGGAGCAACGCGCCCGATCGCCCGAACAAGCCGCGGTTGCCGCCGCCATCGACCGTACCGACGCAGGCCGGGCCGCAGGGCCTTCGCTTCGACTTCAACGACGGCTGCCGGGTCATGCTGCCCGACAACGGTCAGGCTTGGCGCGTCCGGTTGAGCGATCTCGAAACTGCCAACGTCCTTTTCGACATCGAGCTGCGCTCAGGACACGTCAACA
The DNA here is from genome assembly GCF_000344805.1 of Bradyrhizobium oligotrophicum S58. Classification (NCBI taxonomy): domain Bacteria; kingdom Pseudomonadati; phylum Pseudomonadota; class Alphaproteobacteria; order Hyphomicrobiales; family Nitrobacteraceae; genus Bradyrhizobium; species Bradyrhizobium oligotrophicum. The sequence goes on from NC_020453.1 coordinate 4,562,826, forward strand.
GCAGCAAGCGCTACTTCGTCCCGTTCAGGCTCGAGGTCTGGTCAGGGCAAGAGCTCCTGGTGCGCCACGACTACAACGCCGGGGAACGCGACGTCCTGATCCAGTTTCCGGTCGGCACCATTGGCGACGCCATCGGCTGGTTGAGCTACGCGGTGAAATTCAAGGAACTGCATCAGTGCCGCCTCACCTGCGCGATCGGGGAGCCGCTCATCCCGCTGTTCCGCGACGCCTATCCGGATGTCACCTTCATCACGCACGAGATGATCCAGGCCGAGCGATATTACGCCACCTACTCGGTCGCCCTGTTCTTCAACGACGACGAGCTGGTCTATCAGCCCTGCGACTTCCGCCAGGTCGGCCTGCACCGCACCGCCGCGCAAATCCTGGGTGTCGATCCCGCGGAACGGCCGCCGCGCGTCATGCTCAGCGAGGACAGCCGTCCGATCGCCGAACCCTATGTCTGCATCGCCGTGCAGGCGACCACGCAATGCAAGCACTGGAACAATCCGGACGGCTGGCAGAACCTCGTCGGCTTTCTCAAGGCGACCGGCTATCGCGTCATCTGCATCGACCAGAAGGCGGAGCGCAGCCACGGAGATTTCCGGACGCAGATTCCCGACGAGGCCGAGGATCAGACCGGCGACCGGCCGCTGCCGGAGCGTGCCCGCTGGCTCAGACACGCCGCGTTCTTCGTCGGTCTTTCCTCCGGCCTGTCATGGCTCGCTTGGGCGGTCGGCATACCCGTCGTGCTGATCAGCGGCTTCACCGATCCGACCAACGAGTTTGCGACGCCCTATCGCATCATCAACCATCATGCCTGCAACAGCTGCTGGAATGACGCGCGTCATCGCTTCGATCATGAGGATGCGCTCTGGTGCCCGCGGTGGAAGGGCACGCCGCGGCAGTTCGAATGCACACGCCTGATCACGGCCGAACAGGTCGAGGGAATGGTACGCAGGATCCCCGGTTTCGGGCAGGGATTGCGTCCGCAACCGCGGATGCCACTTTCGGCTGCTCCGACCACCCGGCAATCGGCGGCGGGTGGTCGCATGCCGGCGGGACATCCGCCGCAGGCCCCTGCTGGCGCTGACGATCCGATTGCGCTTGGTGCACTGCTGGCGCGCCCGCACGGCGACGTTACGCGCGGCGGCCTCGCGGTCGGTGTGACCGTAGCTGCCGGCCGATTGTTGGATCAGGCCGCCGCTCAGATTGCGGAAGGCGACCGGACGGTCACCGCGGGCGATCCGGCCAGCGCCTTGCAGAACTACAAGCAGAGCATCGACATCGTCAGGTACTTGACCCAGGCCGACCCCGGCAATGCCGGCTTCCAGCGCAATCTCTCGGTCGCCTTGAACCGGATCGGGGCGGTGCTGTTCGTTCAGAGAAATCTCGACGGCGCATGCGCCGCCTATTCCGCCAGTCTCGCCATCGTCCGTCGGCTGACGGCGGCCCATCCTACCAATCCCAGCTTCCAGCGCGATCTCGCATGGTGCCACGCTCTGCTCGCGGACGTGCTCGCGGCCCAGGGCCGCCATGCCGAAGCCTTCGAGCAGCGCCGCTCCAATGCGGCGGTCGTCACGCAACTCGCGAATGCCACTCCCAACGATTCGTCGCTGCAGCAATCCCTCGCGATGTCCTACCAGAGCCTGGGCGACGCGTTCGTTCCTCTCGGCAACATCGATGGCGCAGTTGCCGTCTATCGGGTGGGCCTCGGCCTGATCAAGCGTGGGCTGGACGCGAACGGGCAGGATCCGACCTGGAATCAGCTCTACAATTCGCTGTTGCAGAAGATCAGGAGTGCGCTCGTCGCACAGCGCCAGGTCCCGCCACCGCCTGAACAATAGTTCGGCGAGCTCAGCCGACACGCCCACGCACGCCCTCAACTCCGCGCTCGCTGCCCCGAACCGGTGGTCGTTCGCACCAGTCTAGGTGCGATCGCGTTGAAGCGAACGTCGCAGGCCAGAAAATACCGCGCCCGAAGAGCCGCCTTTGGGGCCTGACAGCCCGAGACGAACCCTGCGGCCAATTTCCGGAGACCGTCCACTCACCGGCGAGATGCAGGCAGCATCTTGACGACAACATGCAGTTCGCGTCAGATCGCCGCACCCCGCATTTGGCGCTTGCGACTGAAAATCAATCACTTGGCAGGCGATGGCGACGGATCTGTCACAGATCCGCGATGTCCAAACAACAACATATTTGCGGACTCCCCAACGCCTTTTTTGGCCCGATTGCTCCGAGCATATAGCGAAGGTGCGACAAAGTAGCGCGCGACAGAACATCGCGCGACACAGCAGCGCACCGGCGTGAGGCGCGGTTCGAACGCGCGGCGCGTCCTGCGGCAGGGCCGATGCGGTTCCGCATCGTCTGGCCAGTTTCGGTACGAGGCCCTGCCGGGCGTCGGATGAACTTGGGGAGAGATGATCCATGGCGAATAACACCTTCAACCCGACGGCCCTGGCCAACGGAACGTCGAACCTGCTGGTGCGTGCTTCCGCGCTCAACATGTCGACCGACCTCGTCCAGGCAGGCGTGGTGTTCAACGATGCTGTCCGCGCCTCGCTCGGCCTGTTCTCGCAAGCCGGCAGCGGCAACTCCAACCCGTTCCTCGGAAGCTACACGACCGATCTGCACGCCGTGCAGAACGATATCGCCGCGATGCTCGCCAATGCCGGACAGGTCACCCTCGGCGGCCAGGCCTTCACGCTGAATGCGACCGACACCGCCGTTCTCACCAACGTGCAGGCGCAAATCTCGACCTTGATCACCGCCGCGGGGCAGACCACGAACGCCGCGACGATCACGGCCGCCGACCAGACGCTGCACGCGGTGCAGCAGGAGATCCTGCAGGAGATCAACGGCGACGCGCATCTCTCCGGCGCGCTCAACAAGGTCAACTTCCTCGCCAACACCGGCGGCCAGGATGTCGCCTTCCAGAATACGCCGGCCGGCGCCGACGATGCGGCGACGTTGGCTGCCGCGACGGCAGGCAACACCCTCAAGGACGTCGGCCTCGTCTTCAACAAGGTGGTCGATCTCGCCTCCGGCGGCATCAGCACTGCGAACCTGCAGGAGGTGACGACCGACCTCACCGCGATCTCGCAGGGCCTGACCAACATCCTGAACAACAAGACCCAGCTCGCGCAGATCGAGAATGGCGAAACGGCGAACGCGGCCGCGCTGACCACGATCCATCTGCAGACGGTGCTCGGACAGGTCAACCTCGAGCTCAACCAATATGCCAAGGCGGAAACGACTGGTAATCAAGCTGCCTTGCGCGGCACGGCCGACAATCTGCTCGACAGCATCGACATCATCCAGAACGACGCCAACCTGAACATGGCAGCCGGCGGCAACGGCATGCCCGGCCATGCCGGCGGCTTTGCAGAAGATCCCGGCGGATTGACCGGCACGGTCACCAAGTTCCAGGACAACCAGGCGCAGACCAATTTCTGGGCTGCGTTCCTGGCCGAGGCCAACACCATCAACGCAACGCTGCAGAAGATTTCGACGGGTGGCGCACAAGCCAGCGCGGCGCTGATCACACAGATCCAGAACTACCAGCAGTTCGGCGCCAATTTCGACGCCGCCCAGGGCAACGTCTTCCGCGGCCGCTTCGACAACGAGCTGCTCAGCGGCACGCTGGAAGCCGACTCCGCAGCCGCGGTGAAGGGCTTGCAGGGAATTCTGAATGGCGACACTGGTGCTGCGCTCGCAGCGGACAAAGCAGCGATCAACGCTGCCGGACAGGGCTTCGCCGCTGACGCCATGGACGTCTCCGGCAACAACATCGCGATCGGCGGCGCCACCTATGTCGGCACGGCCACCACGGTCTCGACGGCGACCTCCGTGCACGGCCTTGCGCACGGCACGATCCCGGTCACCGCGACCCCGAACATCGCCAACGGCACCGGCGGCACGGCCGCGACGCCGCCGAGCAGCGGCGGTGGCGCCACGCCGGTCAACTTCAGTCCGACCGCGCTCGCCAACGGCACCTCGAACCTGCTGACCCGTGCCACCGCGATCCAGCATTCGACGGACCTGGTGCAGGCCGGCGTCGTCTTCAACGATGCGGTTCGCGCCTCGCTCGGCCTCTTCAGCCTCGCCAACAGCGGCAACTCACCGGCCTTCCTCACGAGCTACCAGGCCGACATCACGGCGGTGCAGACCGACATTGCGGCGATGCTGGCCAATCCGGGCCAGGTCACGCTCGGCGGACATACGTTCGCGCTGAACGCCACCGACACGGCGGTTCTCACCAATGTCGAGGGCCAATTGGGCACGCTGCTGCAGGCCGCGGGCCAGTTCGCGAACGCCACCACGCAGGCCGCCGCCAGCCAGACCATTCATGCGCTCCAGCAGGAGATCCTTGGAGAGATCCACAACGACGCGCATCTGGCGAACGCGCTGAACAACGTGCCCTTCCTCGCCAACACCGGCGGCCAGGACGTTGCCTTCCAGACCTCCCCGGCTGGTGCTGACGATCCGGCCAGCCTTGCCGCGGCGACCGCTGGCGCTACCCTCAAGGATGTCGGCCTCGTCTTCAACAAGGCGGTCGAGATCGCATCGGGCGGCATCAACACCGGCAACCTCGCCGAGGTCACCGCGGACTTCACCGCCGTGTCACATGGCCTCACGGCGATCCTCAACAACAAGACCCAGCTCGCGCAGATCGAGGCTGGCGAGACCGCCAATGCGGCGGCTCTCACCACGATCCACCTGCAGACCGTGCTTGGGCAGGTCAACCTGCAGCTAACCAAGTATGATCAGGCCTCCACCACCGGCAATCAGGCGGCACTGCGCGGCACGGCTGACAATCTGCTCGACAGCATCGACATCATTCAGAACGACGCTAACCTGAACACGGCGGCCGGCGGCAACGGCGCTGCTGGACATGCGGGCGGCTTCGCGGAGGATCCGGGCGGACTGACCGGCACCGTCACCAAGTTCCAGGACAATCAGGCACAGACCAACTTCTGGGCCGCATTCCTGGCCGAGGCCAACACCATCAACGCCACCCTGCAGAAGATTTCGACCGGCGGTGCGCAGGCGAGTGCGGCCCTGATCACGCAGATCCAGAACTACCAGCAGTTCGGCGCCAATTTCGACGCCGCCCAGGGCGCCGTGTTCCAGGGCCGCTTCGACAACGAGCTGCTCAGTGGCACGCTCGAGGCCGATACGGCCGCGGCGGTGAAGGGCCTGCAGGGCATCCTCAACGGCGACACCGGCGCAGCACTCGCGGCGGACAAGGCGATGATCAATGCCGCCGGCCAGGGCTTTGCGGCGGATGCGATGGACGTCTCTGGCAACAACATCCCCGTCAATGGCGGCACCTATGTCGGGACCGCGACCACGGTCTCGGCGGCAACCTCCATCAAGGGCACCGCGCACGGCACCATTCCTGTCACCGCAACTCCAAACTTGGCCAACGGCACCGGCGGCACTGCTGCGGCGGGGACGACCGCGGCTGGTGGCGCAGGTGCGGCGGCTGGCGGCGCGGGCGGTACGGCGGCCGGAGGCGCGACAGGCGGAGGCGCGACCGGCACGTCTTCGGGGACCACGGCGGCCAACAACGGCGCCGATCACAGCCACCATCACGATCACAGCAGCCACACGTCGAATACGGCACATAGCGCGATGGCCGGGCCGGACATGTCGCATCACCACGCGATGCATCACATGTGGGGATAAAGAGGTACGAGGGCAGCTATTCTGCACCCGACGACATGCGGAAGCGCCAGGGACCAGCATTCGCCTGCTCCCAGGCGCTTCCAAGAAACGGAAAGAAGAGAGGATCACCACGGAAGAGATCGGAGCTGAAGGCGAAGACGACAGCGTTCACGACCAGCCGAGATGCACGATCCATTCCTCGCCGAACGAGTCGGCTCTCCTTGGAACCATTCCAGCGAGAGCACAGGGAACGATCGCAAGATCAGGGCAACTTCTTGTCTGGACCGTGCGCATCGGCTTCCCCCACAATGGATGTTGCATGGATGCCACGACTAAAATCAAAGAGTTAGAATGTTTCCATAAGCGGCCGTGGCCCGGGTGCGACACTGATCGCGTGCCCGCACAACATCATATTTGAGGACTCCACGGCGCTTCTTTTGGCCCCATTAGAGCAAATAATTCCCAAGTGCTCTGAGGCTGCGACATTTCGCCCGCTCCGCGATGGGGTGAGCGAGGTGCTGTAGCCCGATCAACGCCCGCGTGCTGCCGATACGCCAAGCAGCAGACGCCGGGTTGAAACTTGGGGAGATGATCTAATGGCAGCCAATACCTTCAACCCGACGGCGCTGGCGAATGGCACGTCCAACCTGCTCGTGCGCGCCTCGGCGCTCAACCTGTCGACCGACCTCGTGCAGGCCGGCGTCGTCTTCAACGACGCTACGCGTATCACGACCGGTCTGTTCTCGACGCCGCAGAACAGCGGCAACTCCAACCCGTTCCTCACCAGCTACACGACCGACCTGCATGCGGTGCAGAACGACATCGCGGCGATGCTGGCCAATCCCGCGCAGGTGACGCTCGGAGGCAAAGCGTTCACGCTGAACGCGACCGACACGGCGGTGCTGACGCAGGTCCAGGGCGAACTGACAACGCTCATCAACGCGGCGCCCAACACGGCCAATCCGGCGACGCTCGCCGAAGCCGACCAGACGATCCACAACGTGCAGGCGATGATCCTGCAGCAGATCCAGGGTGACGCGCATCTGTCGTCGGCGCTGACCAACTTCACCTTCCTCGCCAACACCGGCGCTCAAGACGTGGCCTTCCAGGCGCTTCCCGCCGGCAACGACAGCACCGCCAACCTCGCGACCGCGACCGGCGGCGACCTCATGGCGATCGGCCAGGTGTTCAACGCCGCAGCCGACCTCGCGCTCGGCGGCATCAGTGCCAACAATCTCGGACAGATCACGGCCGACTTCACAGCCGTGCAGCAGGGCCTGCAGGCGCTGCTCGCCGATCCGGCCAAGCTCGCCGCGCTCGAAGCGGGTCAGACCGCGGTGGCCGCGCAGACGACGACCTTGCACTTGCAGACCATCCTCGGCCAGATCGGACTGCAGTTGAACAAGTACGACGCTGCAGAGGCCAATGCGAGCCCGACCGCCCTGCGCGGCACCGCCGACAACATCCTGGACATGATCGATGTGTTCCAGAATGACGAGGTGCTCAACAAGGCGGCCGGCGGCACCGGCATGCCGGGTCACGGCGGCGGCTTCTCGGAAATGCCGGGCGGCCTGACCGGCACCGTCACCAAGTTCCAGGACAACCAGGTGCAGACCAACTTCTGGGCCTCGTTCCTGGCCGAAGCGAATACGATGGGCGCCAAGCTCGTTGCGGTCGCGAACGGGACCGCGACGGCGACCCAGGATCTCATCACCCAGATCGCCAACTATCAGAACTTCGGTGTGCAGTTCAACAACGCGCAAGGCGCGGTCTTCCAAGGCCGCTTCGACAACGAACTCGCCGCGGGCGCGCTGCAGTCCGACTCGGCCATGGCCACGAAGGCGTTGCAAGGCATCTTGAACGGCGACACCGGTGCCGCGCTTGCCACCGACAACGCCATGCTGCAGGCGGCCGCCGCCAACTTCATCGGCAACGCCGGTGACATCGGTGGCAACAACATGGCCATCGGCGGCGCGAGCTACGTAGGTTCGGCGACCTCCTTCGTGACCGCGACGTCCGTCAATGGCATCGCGATGGGCACGGGTGCACCGGCCGGCGCCAACCCGAACATCGCCAACGGCACCGGCGGCACGCCGGCGAGCACGACCACGCCGGGCGGCGGCATGGCCGGCGGCGGTACGACAGGTGGAGGAACCACGGGCGGAGGCACGACCGGTGGAGGCACCACCGGAGGCGGCACGACGGGCGGCGGCACCACGGGTGGCGGTACGACCGGTGGTGGAACGGCGGGCGGTGGCACGACCGGCGGCAACAATACCGGCAACAACCACACCACCAACACCCATCACTGCGGCGGCCACCACAGCCATCAGAGCAGCCACCACACCGCAGCTGCGGCTGCGGCCGCGACGGCGGCGGCAGCCACGAGTGGCCCGGACATGTCCCACCACCACGCGATGCATCACATGTGGGGCTGACGCCTCCATCACGACGAGCAACACCGGCCGGTGCAGACCCACAAGGGTCTGCGCCGGCCTCATCGCGTTCTGGTCGGACGGGACAACCAAGCTCGCTATCCCCTGAGCCTGCTCCTGACGTGACGGACGCACGCGTCGCGCGACGAGCCGCATGCGCTGACACTCGAACGTTTCTAGACGACCGATTGCGATCGGCCTCGCACAAGCCTCCGTTTCGCTTCAATCCGCCCGGACAACGGCTTCGGTCGAACATCAGCAAGTTGTCATCATGAACGAGCCTGCCTTCGCCTTCCGTCCCCGACTCGTCTCCGCGTCGACCGCTCCCGGCGGGCCGCTTCCGGCCGCGCTCGACGAGCGCGCGCTGCGGATTGCTGAACAGGCCTATCGGAAGGTGCTGGCGCTTCAGCCGGGACATTTCCGCACCCTCTGCAGCCTGGCGATGGTCCGCCTGCAGCTTGGCGACGCGCACGAAGCCCGCACGCTGCTGGACCAGGCCGCAGAACAAGCTGGCGAGGCCGCAGACCTGCATTTGTCGCTCGGCAAGACCTTCGCAGGCCTGGGCGATCTCACCAAGGCAAGCACGCATCTGCAGCGCGCCGTCGCGCTCGACGAGTCCTCGACCGAAGCCCGTCTTCTGCTCGGCAGCGCGCTCACCAGCCTCGGAGATCCGGCCAGCGCGGTGCGGCACTTGGAGCTGGTGCTCGCCGCCCGTCCGGATGATGCCGATGCCCATCAGGCGCTCGGCTTTGCCTTGCAGCGTCTCGCGCAGCATGAGCGCGCGCTCGCGCATCATGAAGCCGCGCTTGCCGCGCGTCCGGAGTTCGCCGCAGCCGCGGCAAGCCTGGGCGACGCCTGCCGTATGCTCGGGCGGCACTCCGAGGCCATCGCCCATTATTATCGCGCGCTCCAGATCCAGCCCAACGCGCCGGTCGTGCTGCTCAACATCGGCGGCTGCCAGCAAGCCAGTGGCCAACTCGACGCCGCCATCCGCACCTATCAGCAGGCCCTTGCCCTGAGCCCTCATCTGGCCGAGGCGCACTACAATCTCGGCAATCTGCATCTGGAGATGAAGAGCTGGCCGGCCGCGATCTTCCACTATGAGCGTGCCATCGCCGAGCGGCCGGATTTCCCGGAGGCCCACAACAATCTCGCCAATGCGCTGCACTCCCGCGGCAGGCACGACGAGGCGCTCGCGCATTACGACGAAGCGGTACGCCGACGCTCCGACTATGCCGCCGCCCACCGCAACCGCGGCGATGCATTGCGCGACATCAAGCGGTTCGAGCAGGCGATCGCGAGCTATCGCGCGGCCCTCGTCCATGATCCGCGCGACTTGACGACGATGAACCATCTCGCCGGCGTGCTGATGATCCTGGGCCGGCTCGACGAGGCCGCGCGCGCCTATGAATCCGCGCTGGCGGTCAATCCGCGTAATGTCGGCGTTCATCTCAACTACGGTGTGGTCAAGCCGTTCTCGGCCGACGATGCGCGCTGGGCGCCGCTTCAGGAGCTTGCCACGAGCTCGGAGACGCTCAGCGAGGATGCGCGCATCGCGCTGCACTTCACCCTCGGTCGCGCCTATGCCGACATCAAGGACGGCGAACGATCCCTGGTGCACCTGAATGCCGGCAATGGGCTCGAACGCCGCCGCATCAATTACGACGAGAACCAGACGTTGCGCCAGATCGAGCGCATTCGCACCGTTTTCTCCAAGGACACGCTGCAGGCGCGCGCCGGTTACGGCGATCCGTCGCAAGCCCCGGTCTTCGTGATCGGAATGCCGCGGTCCGGGACCAGCCTGGTCGAGCAGATCCTGGCCAGTCATCCCGCCATGCATGGTGCCGGCGAGGTCAACTACTTTGCCGCGGCCGCCGCGCTCTTCACCGATCGCGCCCGCGGCGATTTTCCGGAGATGCTCGCCAAGCTCTCCGATGCCGACTTCGCCGTTCTCGCGCGCGCCTACCTCGAACGGTTCACGGACCTTCCGGCGGACGCGAAGCGCATCGTCGACAAGATGCCGTCGAACTTCCTGTTCGCGGGGCTGATCCATCTCGCGCTGCCGAATGCGCGGATCATTCACGTCCGGCGCAATCCGGTCGACACCTGCCTGTCCTGCTACACCCAGCTGTTCGCCGAGCCGCAGCCCTTTGCCTACGACCTCGCCGAGCTCGGCCGCTACTACCGGGCCTATGAGCGGCTGATGAGCCATTGGCGCGCGGTGCTGCCGGACGGCGTCATGCTGGAAGTGGCGTATGAGGACGTGGTGCGCCATTTCGAGCCGAACGCGCGCAAGATCGTCGCGCATTGCGGGCTCGATTGGGACAACGCCTGCCTGGCGTTTCACGAAAACGAGCGCCCGGTGAACACCGCAAGCCTGGTGCAGGTCCGAAAGCCGCTCTTCGCCGGATCGGTCGGCCGCTGGCGCATGTATGGCGACCGGCTGAAGCCGCTGCTCGATGCGCTCGGCACCGAGGCGCTGCGGCCGATGATTGCCGAAGCGGTGGCGGGAGTGACGCAACCCCAGTCCACGAACGTCGCCCCGCCGGTGGTCACGCCCACGACGGACTCGCGCCCGTTCGAGGCCACGCGGCTTGCGTCACTTCAAACGCTGGCGGACGGCGTGGTCGCCGTCGCCAAGAAGCTGCAGAGCCGCGGCGAAATCAGCGATGCCGAGCAGATCTTCCAGCTGATCCTTGCCGGACAGCCGGCCAATTTCGACGCCCTCGTCGGCCTCGGCGTGATCTGTACCACCGCCAACCGGCTCGACGAGGCCAAGGACTATTTCCAGCGCGCGGTGGCGGTGAACGACACATCCGCCGAGGCGCATGGCAGCATTGGCGCGGTCGAGGCCTCCGCCGGGCGCTACGAGGCGGCCGAGCAGCACTACGAGACGGCGCTCTCGCTGGCGCCGAGCCATCCCGGCATCCTCTATGCTTTCGCCATGGTCCGGCAGAACCAGGGGCGGATCGAGGAGTCGATGGCCCTGCTCAGGCGCGCGATCGACAACAGGCCGCAGCACCTCGACGCGCATTTCGCCCTCGGCAACCTGCTCTATGCGGCCGGCAAGGACATCGAGGCGGCGAGGTGCTACCTCAAGGTCCTCGACTTCAGCCCGGAGCATGCCGAGACCCACAACAACATCGCCAACGTTCTGTTGCGCCAGGGCCATCGCGAGCGCGCGATCGAGCACTACAAGCGGGCGATCGCGAGCCGGCCCGACTACGCCGACGCCTATGGCAATCTCGGCAACGCGTTTCTCGAGCTCAACCGCCTGGAAGAATCCATCGAGCAGAACCTGCTCGCCATCAAGATCAAGCCGCATCGCTTCGGCTCGTACAACAATCTCGGCGTTGCCTACCAGGCGCTCGGGCGCTTCGAGGAGGCGACGGCCGCGTTCCAGAAGGCGCTCGAACTGGCTCCCGACGATGCGCCGATTCATCTCAATCTCGCGAACATGTCGAAGTTCAAGCCGGACGACAGCCGGCTGCCGAGCCTGGAGCAGTTGCTCGAACGTGTCGATCAGCTCGATCAGGAGAAGCAGATCGCCGCTCATTTCGCGATGGGCAAGGCGCGGTCCGACCTGAAGGACTACGACGCCGCCTTTTCGCATCTGCAAAAGGCCAACGCGCTCAAGCGCAAGACCTTCGACTACGATTCCGAGCAGCGGCTCGGCATGATGCGGAACGTCGCCGACCGCTTCACGCCCGAATTCTTCCGCAAGGTCGTGGGGCACGGTGACGACTCCTGGGCGCCCATCTTCATCGTCGGAATGCCGCGTTCCGGAACCACGCTGATGGAGCAGGTGCTGGCGAGCCACTCGAAGGTCTTCGGCGCCGGCGAACTGGAGACCTTCAAGGAGCTGGTCGGCGAATGCGCCAACCGGCAGAAGGTGGTTCCGGCCTACCCGGATCTCATCATGATGCTGCCGCCCGAGGAGATGACGAAGCTCGGGCAGGAGTACACCGCCCGCGTCCGGGTGCTGGCGCCGGAAGCCGAGCACATCGTCGACAAGATGCCGCTGAACTTCCTGTTCGTCGGATTGATCCATGCGGCGTTCCCGCGCGCCCGGATCATCAACACGCGCCGCGACCCGCTCGACAATTGCATCTCATGCTATCAGCTGCTGTTCACCGGGTCCCAGCCATTCGCCTACGACCTCACCGAGCTCGGCCACTACTACAGGGGCTATGAGAGCGTGATGGAGCACTGGCACCAGGTGCTGCCGCCCGGCATCCTCATGGACGTTCAGTACGAGGATCTGGTCGATGATCTCGAGGGCGTCTCGCGCCGAGTCCTCGCGCATTGTGGCCTCGACTGGGAGGACGCCTGCCTCGACTTCCATCGCACCGAGCGCATGGTGCGCACCGCGAGCCTGATGCAGGTGCGCGAGCCCATCTATCGCCGTTCGATCGGAAGCTGGCGCCGCTACGAGAAGCATCTCGGTCCGCTCTGCGCGGCGCTCGGCATCGACGACCCGCCGCCGCCGGCCGAAACGAAATGACCGGCCGCAAATAACCGGGTGCTGTTGCCCAGGGATCGGTGACAGGCGCGGCACCCGGCTATCCGGCCGCGCGGCGGTGCGGCTTACATATTGTGCTCTACGGCCTTTAAGAAATTATCTTCATCATATGCAGACCCGTCAGTTTTAGTACGCAGACGACAGCTGATTACACAATCAAAAGTTGCATTGATGAAATGTGAGTTGAACCCGGCCTCGCCTTGTTCGTAGATCGGTCAAATCACTTCGCCGGGGGCCAATGACAACGCTCGCGATCGGACGGCCCGGTCGGGACGACTGATAGTTCGGTCCATTAGTTCGATCGGTATCAGCCAGCCGTCTTGGCCGTCGTGTGCGAGTGCTGCTGCCGGCTGGGCCAGCAGCGGGACGACGAACGCACGACCGCCTCGAGCCGTGCTGCATGAACCGTTTCATGTTGTTGCTGACCGGGAACAAGGCGATGGCGTTGCCGTGGCGTCACGGGCATTCGGGCGCCGAGCCGTGAGGCGTCCTCATCCGGCCGAACGGAGGTCCGAGGCGACATCTGTTCTCTCGGGACCGGAGGATTTGGCAGACGACTTGGCAGGCGACTTGGCCAGCTTCCAAACGGCCGCGCCGGCCCGGGCTTGTGATGAAACCGTAGTGGGCGCTTGACCTGGACGCCAAGGCTTGGTTTGACCCGAAGGCTTGGTTTGACCCGATTTCGTCCGCTGCGGAGCCTGCCTGACCGGCTCCCGGCCCCGCCCCAACCGTGGAAGATCCCTGACATGCGTATCACCCTCGTCGGCTCCCGCCATTTCGGTGTGGCCACACTGAACATGCTGCGCGAGAGAGGCATCGAGATCGCGCGCGTGGTCGTGCATGACGGCGAGGACCGGCTTGCCGCTGCGGCGCGGGCGGCCGGGATCGATGTCGTGGTCCAGGCCGATCCGAAAGTGGTGCCCGCCAGCGATATCGCTCCCGGGACGGACCTGATCGTCACGGCCCATAGCCATGCCCGCGTCACCCAGGAGGCGGTCGCCACCGCTCGGCTGGGCGGCATCGGCTACCATCCGTCGCTGCTGCCGCGGCATCGCGGCCTGGCGGCCGTGGAATGGACCATCAAAGAGGGCGATCCGGTCGCCGGCGGCACCGTCTATCATCTGGCCGAGCGGATGGACGCAGGCGCGATCGCCGCCCAGGATTGGTGCTTCGTCAAGAAGGGCGAGACGGCGCGCGAATTGTGGGAGCGTGCACTGGCGCCGCTCGGCCTCAAGCTGCTTGGCGACGTCGTCGAATCAGCCAAGGCGAACGGTGCGATTCCAGCCAAGCCGCAGGACGAGCAGTTCGCGACCAAGGCCCCCAGCCTCGGGCCGCACTGAACCGAGATCACGAAACGGTCGGACCGCTGCAGACACATCCATGCCGCCGCAATCGGCGTCGGCGGCCTGCTCGGCCGACGGTTTCGCCTGCCAAAGCAAGATATGGCGACGGGGGCCTCACCTGCTGGGCGAAGGCGCAATTTGCTCACAATGCCGCCGGAATGGCTCAGGGCCGGGTTTTGCATTAATCCTTAATATGCTGAATTCGCTCGGTTAATTTCCGTTTCGGCAGTGCGGCAAACTTTCGTCACATTTCTTCCAAATAAGCTTCTCATCACAGACATTGAGGGACATCGATTCATGCGTCTCGACCGCATTGGAATGGCTTTCGTCGCGTCGATCCTGGCAGGCAGTGCAGCCGCCCCCGCTTTCGCCCAGTCGCCCTATGATGGCCAGTGGCAGGTCACGATCGTCACCAGCAGCGGCAGCTGCGAGCCCACCGCAAGCTCGACCCTGATCGTCGCGGACGGTAAGATTTCTGCGGCCGGCGCCAACGTATCGGGTTCGATCGGGCGCGAAGGCCTCGTGAAGGTCTCGATCAACGGCGCATACGCGAATGGACAGCTCAGCGGCAATTCGGGGTCGGGCAAGTGGAACGGAGCGTCGGCAGGGATCCCCTGCAGCGGACGCTGGCAGGCGTCCCGCATGTAACCCAATACGGCGGCGTCCGGACGCCTCCAAGCGGCGGCTCTCGTTGGCCGCCGTTTTGATGTCGACGCTCCTGACGGCCGCGCCCGGGCACGCGGATCCTGGCCCGTTCAGCGGCTTGGCCGGGACATGGGGCGGCGGCGGCACCGTGGCTCTTGAGGACGGGTCGACCGAACGCATCCGCTGCCGGGCAAGCTACCGTGTGTCCGGGCCACGAATGACCCTCGTCCTGACCTGCGCCAGCGATGCCTACAAGTTCGGCCTGGAGGCAGATGTCGTCGCCGAGGGCTCGGCGATTTCGGGCACCTGGACCGAGACCAGCCGTGGCGTCAGCGGCGTTCTGCAGGGGCGCGGCGGTGGTGGAAACTTCCAATTGATGGCGGCCACCGCCGGTTTCAACGCCAACATCGCGCTGGCAACCCGCGGCAACAAGCAGTCGGTCTCGATCCGGGCCGACAGCCAGTTCCGCGCAGCCAACATCTCGCTGTCGCGGTGACGGCGCTCAGGCGCGCTTGGCGCCGGGGCCAGCGGCCGGCGCCGGGGCCAGCTGGGCTGCGGTGCGCTTGATCGTCTTGGCGACCAGCAGCGCCTGCTCGCGTGTCATGGCAAAATCCTGGACGCCCTTCTGGGTGGTCAGCGACAGCACCATGAGATGAGGCTCCCGCTCCGGCCAGCCGGTGGCGAAGGCGGTCAGGAAGTCGGCTGAGGCGGCACGTTCGGTCATGTGTCAAAGCTGCCCTTGGCTGTTTCGCGGCGGTCGCTTTAGGACGAAACGACCACACACTCCATTGTTTTTCTCGGCCGCAACGCGCAGGCAACCGCCGCGCCTACAGCCGCCTTGATGCACTGCACCGTTGAATCCGTTTGCATTGCTGTTCACGCGAGGTGATACAGCCGCTCTCGCACCTCCCCGCCCCTGCATTTCCAGCCTCATGCATCGCCCCGCTTCGAAACTGATGGCCGCGCTGTGGATGACCGGCTGGCTCAGCCTCATGCTGGTGATGGCGGTGGCCGGGCGCGAAGCCATGCGCGAGCTCAACGTGTTCGAGCTGATGGAGCTGCGCTGCCTCATCGGCCTTGTGATGCTGTCGCCGGTCATCGCGCTCAGCGGCGGCCTCCCAACGCTCCGCACCAGCAGGCTCAAGCAGCACGCGGCACGCAACCTGATCCATTACGGCGCCCAGCTCGGCTGGTTCTTCGCGCTGACCCTGATTCCGATCGGCCAAGTGGTGGCGATCGAGTTCACGATGCCGATCTGGACCGCCCTGCTCGCAGCGACCTTCCTCGGCGAGCGCATCACCCTCTTCAAGCTCGCGGCCATCGTCCTCGGCCTGATCGGCGTCGTCGTGATCGTTCGCCCCGACACCGGCACGATCAATCCCGGACAGCTCATTGCGCTCGCGGCCGCCGTCGGCTTCGGGATCTCGATCGCGCTGGTCAAGTTCCTGACGCGTACCGAGCCGACCGTGTCGATCATCTTCTGGATGCTGGCGGTGCAGTCGGTCGCCGGCCTCATTCCCACCCTGGTGTGGTGGAGCTGGCCGTCGGCCACCGGCTGGGGCTGGATCGTGATGGTCG
Source organism: Bradyrhizobium oligotrophicum S58 (assembly GCF_000344805.1). Taxonomy (NCBI): domain Bacteria; kingdom Pseudomonadati; phylum Pseudomonadota; class Alphaproteobacteria; order Hyphomicrobiales; family Nitrobacteraceae; genus Bradyrhizobium; species Bradyrhizobium oligotrophicum. Next base: position 4,579,019 of record NC_020453.1, read on the forward strand.
CGCTATGTGGGACCTTCTCGCATTTCTGCATGGCCCGGGCGATGCTCTATGCCGACGCCACCATCGTGATACCGATGGACTTCCTGCGCGTCCCGCTGACCGCCACCGTCGGCTGGCTGGTCTATTCGGAACGCCTCGATGGCTTCACGGTGCTCGGGGCGGCGCTGATTCTGGCGGGTAACCTCCTGAACCTGCGACCGCCTCAGGCCCAGCCGGCCGTAGCGAGCAGTTCGCCGGGGAACTGACTTCGACAGTGTGAGGTCCGTCACGGAATCGGGGAGATACACGCGATCGGCGTTGGTCTCGCGCAACACTCGCAATCTGCTTTGTGGCAGAAGCGTGATTTTTTGCATCGGAACAAGACTTTTCGGCTCGACCGACGACAAATGCGGGAGCGATCGCTTCGCTAATATTCGTTGGGGGATCTCCTGATGCGCTTTCTCACCATCACGTTGTCGCTGCTCTGCATGGTGCTGACGGCAGAAGCCGCAAAGGCCGACCGCCGCGTCGCGTTCGTCGTCGGCAACGGCGCTTATAAGAGCGTGGCCCAATTGCCGAACCCGCCGGTCGACGCCAAGGCCATGGCGGCGACCCTGCGCAATGTCGGCTTCGACGTCGTCGAGGGTACCAACCTCACCCGCGACAAGATGACCGAGAAGCTGCTCGACTTCGGTCGCAAGGCACAGGGTGCCGACATCGCGGTGTTCTACTACGCCGGCCACGGCATCGCGATCGCCGGCACCAACTATCTGCTGCCCGTCGATGCCGATCTGAAATCGGAGATGGACGTCAAGCTGGGCTCGGCGATCAACATCGACGTGACGCTCGACCAGACCATGGGCGATGCCAAGGTCAAGCTCGTGTTCCTCGACGCCTGCCGCGACAATCCGTTCGCCGCCAAGATCAAGTCGAACTCGGCGACCCGCAGCGTGTCGGTGCAGACCGGGCTTGCCGAGATGAAGTCGGGCGAAGGCACGCTGATCGCGTTCGCAACCGGTCCTGGCCAGACGGCGCTCGACGGCGATGCCGGCGCCAACAGCCCGTTCACCCGCGCCCTGATCTCGCACATCGCGCAGCCCGGCGTGGAAATCCAGCAGGCCATGACCTCGGTCCGCGCCCAGGTCAACGAGGAGACCAGCAAGGGCCAATTGCCCTGGGGTCACACCAACCTGATCGGCGCGGTCTATCTGAACCCGTCGGCCGCTCCTGTGGCAACGCCCGCCGTGGCCGGAGCCGCTCCGGTCGCCGCCACGGCTGGCCCGACGGCGGCCGAGGCCGAGCTCGAGTTCTGGCGCTCGGTGAAGGATTCCAACAAGCCGGAAGAGCTCAACGCCTATCTCGCGACCTACCCGAACGGGCAGTTCAAGTCGCTGGCGATGGCGCGCATCGCCTCGATCGAGAGCGGCGCCGTTAACACCGCGACGCGCAATGTCGGCAAGGGCGTCGATCCCGCGACCTTCACCGAGGAAGGCAGCCAGGTCAGCGAGGATCAGATCGGCCTCGACAAGACCAAGCGCCGGGATGTCCAGCGCCGGCTGACCGGCCTCGGCTTCGACACCAAGATGACCGGCGTGTTCGATGACGAGACCCGTGGCGTCATGAAGCGCTGGCAGGCGGCGCGTGGCTATCCGTCGACCGGCTTCCTGACCAAGCTGCAGCACAAGGCGCTGCTGGCCGAGCCGCAGCCGGCGCCGGCGACAGCCTCAGTCGGCGACGAGGCCAAACCGCGTCGCGCCAAGCCGGCGGGCAACGTCGCGGCAGGCGGCCCGCCACCGCAGGGCGCGCCGGTCTACCGGAATCCGCCGCCGCAGGACAATGCCGGCAACGCTGCCGGCGCGGCCTTCATCGGCGGCATGATGGGGGGTGTCCTCGGTGGCGCGCTCCGGCGCTGACGGTCCTTTCGATCTGAAGTGATGGCCCGTGCCGCAAGGCACGGGCTTTTTTGTTGCCCGCTCGGGCTCTCCCACAACCGCCGATTTGGCCTGGGCCAATCACGGCTTTTTGGTGTAGTCATGATGGCGGATTTCGGTCGCCGATCGTGTTCGCCGAGGGCTGGTTCGACGACAGGTTCGACAGGGGGATGTCAGATGCGGCGGGTCAGCCTCATTCCGGTGCTGGTATTGACGCTCGTCTGGTCCGCGCTCGCGGTCGACACCGCCAGGGCCGACCGGCGGGTGGCCTTCGTCGTCGGCAACGGCGCCTACAAGAACGTGGCCCAGCTCCCCAATCCGCCGGTCGACGCCGCGGCCATGGCGGTCACGCTGCGCAATGTCGGGTTCGACGTCGTCGAGGGCACCAATCTCAACCGCGAGCAGATGACTGAGAAGCTGCTCGAGTTCGGCCGCCGCAGCCAGGGCGCCGACGTCGCCTTGTTCTACTACGCCGGCCATGGCATCGCGATCTCCGGCACCAACTACCTGCTGCCCATCGATGCCGACATCAAGTCCGAGATGGACGCCAAGCTCGGCGCCGCCATCAATGTCGACGTCACGCTCGACCAGACCTTGGGCGACGCCAAGGTCAAGCTGGTGTTCCTCGACGCCTGCCGCGACAATCCGTTCGCCGCCAAGATCAGGTCGAGCGCGTCGACGCGTAGCGTCTCGGTGCAGGCCGGCCTTGCCGAGATGAAATCCGGCGAAGGCACCCTGATCGCATTCGCGACCGGCCCGGGCCAGACCGCGCTCGACGGCGAAGCCGGCACCAACAGCCCGTTCACGCGGGCCCTGATCGCGCACATCACCCAGCCGGGCCTCGAGATCCAGCAGGCGATGACGCAGGTCCGCGCCCAGGTGAACGAGGAGACCGCCAAGGGACAGCTGCCCTGGGGCCACACCAACCTGATCGGCGCCGTCTATCTCAACCCCGGCGCAGGCGGAGCACCGGCGGCCAGCGCTGCCCCGATCACCGTCGCGGCGATCCCGCCTGCCAACGACGTCGAGCTGGAATTCTGGCGCTCGGTGAAGGACTCCAACAGGTCCGAAGAGCTGAAGGCCTATCTGACCAACTACCCCAACGGTCAATTCAGGTCGCTGGCCCTGGCCCGGGTGGCGTCGCTCGAAAACGGCCCCTCCACGACGACGCGCAACCTGACCACCGGCATCGACCCCGCCACCTTCACCGAGCAGGGCACTGAGGTCACCGAAGACCAGATCGGGCTCGACAAGGGCCTGCGGCGGGACGTGCAGCGCCGCCTCACGGGGCTCGGTTTCGACACCAGGCCCAGCGGCAGGTTCGACGAGCCGACGCGCGCCGTGCTCAAGCGCTGGCAGGCGGCGCGGGGCTACCCGCCGAGCGGCTATCTCACCAGACTGCAGCACAAGGCTCTGCTCACCGAGATCGTCCCGGCCGCTTCAACGTCCAGCGCGAGCGATGACGAGCGCCCGGCCCGGCGGGTCCAGCGCAGCGGCGGCGGTGGCGGCGGCTATCACCGCGGCGGCGGTCCGGATGCCGGTGCAGCCTTCATCGGCGGCATGATGGGTGGGATGCTCGGCGGCGCCTTCCGCCGCTGAGCGGCTAACCGCGGATCACCGCCGCGACGAGCGTCCGGGGCGGACGTCGAGGCGGCGGCGATCCGACGCCCCCCCCTGTTCCTTGCTGCGATCAAAGCCCCAGGGCCTTACGCAGGGCCGCGTTGATGCGGTCCTGCCAGCCCGGGCCTTCGGACTGAAAGTGCTCGAGCACGTCCTGATCGATCCGCAACGTCACCTGCTCGCGCGCCCCGGGGATCGCAGCCTTCTTCGGCGGCGCCTCGACCGGCTTGGTCGTGACCTTCTTGAATGCAGCCTCGGCCTCGGTACGGGCGTCGGCCAGCGTGCGCGGACGCCGCGGCTGGTCGGCCATGGTCAGATGCCCTCGAACAGCGCGGTGGACAGATAGCGCTCCGAGAACGACGGCACGATCGCCAGAATCGTCTTGCCGGCGCTCTCCGGACGCTTGCCGATCTCGAGCGCCGCGGCAATCGCCGCCCCCGAGGAGATGCCGCCCGGAATGCCCTCGTTGCGCGCCAGCGCGCGCGAGGTCTCGATCGCGGTCGTGCTGTTGATCTTGACGATCTCGTCGATCACTGTGCGGTCGAGGATGTCCGGCACGAAGCCGGCGCCGATGCCCTGGATCTTATGCGGCGAGTGCTGGCCGCCTGATAGCACCGGGCTCTCCTCGGGCTCCACGGCGACGACCCGGATTCCAGGCTTGCGCGATTTCAACACCTGGCCGACGCCGGTGATGGTGCCGCCGGTGCCGACGCCGGCAACGAACACGTCGATATTGCCGCCGGTGTCGTTCCAGATCTCCTCGGCCGTGGTGCGGCGATGGATGTCCGGATTGGCGAGATTCTTGAACTGCTGCGGCATCACCGAATTGGGCGTGGTGCGCAACAGTTCCTCGGCGGTGGCGATGGCGCCCTTCATGCCCTGCCCGGCCGGCGTCAGCACGATCTCCGCCCCGAGAAAGGCCAGCATCTTGCGCCGCTCCACCGACATCGATTCCGGCATCACCAGCTTGAGCTTGTAGCCGCGCGCCGCCGCGACGAAGGCCAGCGCGATGCCGGTGTTACCGGAGGTCGGCTCGATCAGCACGGTATCCGGCTTGATGACCCCGGCCTGCTCCATCGCCAGGATCATGCCGACGCCGATACGATCCTTCACGCTCGCCGCCGGGTTGAAGTATTCCAATTTGGCCAGGATGGTGGCCTTGACGCCCTGCTGCTCGGGCAGCTTTCGCAACCGCACAATCGGCGTATTGCCAAAGGCGTCCACAATTGAATCAAATACCCTCCCGCGCCCGGGACGCTGTATCGCAGCTGACGACTCCATCAGATCACTCCTTGCGCACTTCGGCGCGACGTCGACAATGTTCCTGACTATCTTCAGCGAGCCTGTTGCGCTGCGCAAGCACGTTTACGCGATCGCATCGTCATCGCGGCGCACAACAAGTCGTCGTTAAATTGCGAAAAACCTACGCATTTGTGTTGCGACAAGGTCAATGAATTGGGTGTAGGTTAGACTTCAGTCGGATAGAGATTCACGATGCAGTCTCGGTGGAGACTGCGATCCGATTGCAGCTTCGGACGAGCTGTAGCTGGCGTCAGCAAGATGTCATCATCAGAATGATACAAGCGGAATGCTCGAACGCCACGAGATGGCGTTCGCAGAACAGAAAATGCGAAAGAGAAAATTCGAAAGATAAGAATCGACCAACAGACAAACTCTTTGTGTGACAGACTTCCTTCCCGTCGGAAGTCGCTCGTTGAAATTGGACTCGTTGACCGTAGACGCCATTCAAACAGAGAACGCCAAACAAAGAGATCGTCCAGGAGGTCCCTATGTCAGCACTCGCTGATCTCATGTCGACCGCATCCCCCCGCCCGGATCCCCGTGGCTGCGATTTGCCGACATGCCCGGTCTGCGCCGACTCCATGATTGCTGCGGAGGCATCGGCGTATCTGGCCGACAATGCGATCAGTTATCTGTGGACCTGCGACACCTGTGGCTACGGCTTTGTCACCAAACACACCTTGAGAACCAAGATCACCTGCAACTGAACGGCGGCGCTGCCGAAGGGTTCCACGACCTGCCGCAGCCGCCTCAATTCCGGGTGCGGATCTATTCAGATTGCAGCTCAGATGCATCGCATCAGTGAGCCGACGACATCGGTCGGTTGCGCCATTTGCATCGTAGTGAGCGGTCAGCTCACGTGCGCGGCGATGTCGCCGCGCGCCCAATCCGCCTTGGTGCGCTCATAGAATTCCGAGAAGCGCCCGTGCGCGATGGCCTCGCGCATCCCGGCCATCAGCTGCTGAAAATAGGCGATGTTGATTTCCGACAGCAGCGTCGCACCGAGCGCTTCGCCGGCCTTGATGAGATGATGCAGATAGGCGCGTGCATAGCTGCGCGCCGGCGGCCACGGGCTTTCCTCATCCAGCGGCCGGGCATCGTCGACATGGCGCGCATTGCGCAGGTTCACCGGTCCGAAGCGGGTATAGGCGACGCCATGGCGGCCGTTGCGGGTCGGCAGCACGCAGTCGAACATGTCGATGCCGCGTTTCACCGACTCCAGCAGATCATCGGGCGTACCGACGCCCATCAGATAGCGCGGACGGTTCGCCGGCAGCACCGGCGCGGTGGCCTCGATCATCTGCAGCATCACGGCCTGGGGCTCGCCGACGGCGAGGCCGCCGATCGCGTAACCATGAAAGCCGATATCGACCAGTGCCCGCGCGCTCGCCACACGCAGGTCGGGGACATCGCCGCCCTGGACGATGCCGAACAGCATGTAGCCCGCAGGCGCGGTCTCGAAGGCCCGGCGGCAGCGCTCGGCCCAGCGCAGCGACAAAAGCATCGCGCGTTCGATGTCGTCAGGCCCGGCCGGCAGCCGCACGCATTCGTCGAGCTGCATCGCGATGTCGGAGTTGAGCAGGCGCTGCACCTCGACCGCGCGCTCCGGTGACAGCTCGATCCTGGCACCGTCGATATGCGAGCGGAACGTCACCGCCTGCTCCGTCACCTTGCGCAGGGCCGACAGCGACATGACCTGGAAGCCGCCGGAGTCGGTCAGCATCGGACCACCCCAGCCGGTGAAGCGCTGCAGGCCGCCAAGGGCGGCGATGCGCTCGGCGCCGGGGCGCAGCATCAAATGATAGGTGTTGCCGAGCACGATGTCGGCGCCGGCGTCGCGCACATCGCGCCAATGGACGCCCTTCATCGCGCCGGCGGTGCCGACCGGCATGAAGGCCGGGGTCCGGACCACGCCATGCGGCGTCGTCAACCGGCCGGTGCGGGCCGCGCCATCCGTGCCGAGCAGTTCGAAATGGTTGGGAAGGTCGCCTTCGGAGGAGCTCATGGCAGGCTTATTGCGTCAGGACGGGTCCCGATTCAACCGCGATCGGCGCAGGTTGGCCGACGACAGAAGTTGACGGCGGTTCCGACCGCCCCTATGGTCCGACACCATGTCGACCTTGACCAAACGCACGACGAAAACCACCAAGCCCTCGAGGGCCTCGGGAGGCGTGCGCGCGTAATCGAACTCGACCGCGACATCTTCGAACCGAAGCCCCGCCTGATGAAGGTCCGGGGCTTTTTTTATGCCCAAATTCCAACCGGAGACAGAGACGTGAAGACCGATCCCACCATTGCCATCGTCGGCGTGACCGGCGCCGTTGGCGCCGAGTTCATCGCCACCCTGGACCGCCGCAACGTCCCGGTCGGCCGGCTCAAGGCGCTGGCGAGCGCTCGCTCGGCGGGCCAGACCCTGACCTTCCGCGGCCAGACCATCGTGATCGAGGAGCTGACCGAGCGCTCGTTCGAGGGCGTCGACATCGCGCTGTTCTCGGCCGGCAGCGGCATCTCGAAGAAGTTTGCGCCGATTGCCGTCCGCTCAGGCGCCGTCGTGGTCGACAACTCCTCCGCGTTCCGAATGGACCCGAACGTGCCGCTGGTGATCCCGGAGATCAACGCCCGCCGCATCCGCGACCACAAGGGCATCATCGCCAACCCGAACTGCGCGGCGATCACGGCGCTGGTGCCGCTGTGGCCGATCCACCAGAAGAACCGCATCAAGCGCGTCATCATCTCGACCTACCAGGCCGCCAGCGGCGCCGGTGCGGCGGCGATGGACGAGCTGGTGCAGTCGACCCGGGCGAGCCTCAACGGCCAGGTCTATGCGCCGAAGGTGATGCCGCATCCGTTCGCCTTCAACCTGTTCAGCCACAACACCGCCATCGATCCCGACACCGGCTACAACGACGAAGAGACCAAGGTCATCAACGAGACCCACAAGATCTTCGAGGACGAAGGGATCGCCATCGGCGTCACCTGCGTGCGCGTGCCGGTGCTGCGCGCCCATTGCGAGGCCATCACCTTCGAATGCGAGAGGCCGATCTCGGAAGACGAAGTCCGCCGCATCCTCGCGACCGCGCCGGGCGTCCGCGTCGTCGACGACCGCGCGAAGAACTACTTCCCAATGCCGGTCGATGCGTCGGGCCAGGACGACGTGCTGGTCGGCCGTATCCGGAAGGACCTGTCGGATCCGAGCGGTCACTCCATCGCGATGTTCGTCGCCGCCGACCAGCTGCTCAAGGGTGCCGCGCTGAATGCCGTGCAGATCGCCGAGCTGCTGCCGGAGCGGGCGATGGCGTAAGGCGGCCCAGCCGCATCTCCACCAACAATGTCATCACCCGCGAAAGCGGGTGATCCAGTACTCACCAATACCTGTTATCTGCCGAGCCGCCGCGGCGTACTGGATTCCCCGCCTTCGCGGGGAATGACGGCGGAGAGTGTGGCGCGAATTGCCCAGGGCGAGCTGTGAAAATGTAGGGTGGGCAAAGCGGCGCCGTTAGGCGGCGCGTGCCCACCATCGGCGCCGGTGGGTGCGGACGGTGGGCACGGCGCGCGAAGACCGTGCCCCACGACGTAGCGCGTCGCACGCCTTTGCCCACCCTACGGTTCGACGATGCGCTCATCCTGTTGGCGGAACAACAAACATGCATCGCCGTAGGAATAGAACCGATAGCCACTCCTGATCGCATGCGCGTAGGCGGCCTGCATCGTCTCGAGACCGGCGAAGGCCGAGACCAGCATGAACAGCGTCGAACGCGGCAGATGGAAATTGGTCATCAGGATGTCGACTGCGCGGAAACGATAGCCGGGCGTGATGAAGATCGAGGTCTCCTGCTCGAACGGCGCGATCGTGCCGTCGGGCAAGGCTGCGCTCTCCAGCAGCCGCAACGACGTGGTGCCGACCGCGACGATGCGGCCGCCCCTGGCGCGCGCCTCGTTCAGCGCGGTTGCCGTCTCCGGCGTGAGGCTCCCCCACTCCGCATGCATGCGGTGGCCTTCGGTGTCCTCGACCTTGACCGGCAGGAAGGTGCCGGCGCCGACATGCAGCGTGACGCGCTGCAGCCCGATGCCACGCTCGCGCAGCCGCTGCTCCAGTGCCGGCGTGAAATGCAGGCCAGCGGTGGGCGCGGCAACCGCACCCTCCTTGGCCGCGAACATGGTCTGGTAGTCCTGGGTGTCCTGCTCGTCGGCGGGACGCTTGCCGGCAATATAGGGCGGCAGCGGCGGGCGGCCGAGATCGGCGATCGCCTGGTCGAGCGACGGGCCATGAAAGACGAAGGACAGCGTCACCTCGCCCTCCTCCCCCTTGGCCTCGACGGTCGCGTCGAGATGGCCGAGCAGGCAGACCTTGCCTTCGTTGCCGAACCGGATCGTGTCGCCGGGCGCAAGCTTCTTGGCCGGCCGCACCAGCGCCTGCCAGCGCGAGCCGTCGAGCCGCTTGATCAAGGTCGCCTCGATCTTCGCCTCGGTGTCACGGCTGATGCGGCGGCCCGAGAGCTGCGCCGCGATCACCCTGGTGTCGTTGACGACGAGCTGATCACCCGGCTCGAGCCAGTCCGGCAGATCGGCGACGGTGCGGTCGCGCAGCACCCCGTCGCCCTGCACGACGAGCATGCGCGCCGCCTCGCGCGGGCTCGCCGGGCGCAGCGCGATGTTCTCAGGCGGAAGATGGAAGTCGAACAGGTGGGTGCGCATCGTCGTTCTGGAACGACCGTCGGCCCCTCATCCTGAGGAGCGTGCGTAGCACGCGTCTCGAGGGATGAAGGCCCGACTATCGGCCTCATGGTTCGAGACGCGTGCTACGCACGCTCCTCACCATGAGGGTCTCGCATTACGCCGCGTCGGCGGCCATGTAGGCCTTCACGATCTTGTCGGGGTTCTGCACCGGCTCGCCGCGCTTGATCTTGTCGACGTTCTCCATGCCCTCGGTGACCTTGCCCCAGACCGTGTACTGCTTGTTCAGGAAGCTCGCGTCATCGAAGCAGATGAAGAACTGGCTGTCGCCGGAATCCGGGCTGGCGGCGCGGGCCATCGAGGTGGTGCCGCGGACATGCGGCTCGGCGTTGAACTCGGCCTTCAGCTTCTTGCCGGAGCCGCCCATGCCGGAGCCCTGCGGACAGCCGGTCTGCGCCATGAAACCGTCGATCACGCGGTGGAACACGATCCCGTCATAGAAGCCCTCACGGACGAGCTCCTTGATCCGCGCAACATGGTTCGGCGCGAGATCCGGACGCATCTCGATGGTCACGGGGCCCTGGGTGGTTTCGAGGATCAAGGTATTTTCGGTCACAGCCATGCTGGTCTCTCAGTTTGGTTGAATTGACGGGGGTCAGGACTTGCGAACAGTCCTGGGCTGAAAATGTCGAGGCGTCTTCCAATCTGCGGCCGTCACCCCTCCTGACGGCAATCCGGGTCACGAGAGGCCCGGGCGGTGGCGGTCCAGGATAGACCCATCACGCTTAAAGCTGAAGCCGCCGGCGGCGTCGATACGACGGGCGGCAGAGCCGGTGCGCGCCGGCGACGTGGCAAAGGGTCCTTAGAGGCAGGGAACCCAGGCCAGGAGACTCGGGTGCCCTGCTCTAGCGGTCTACTTGATGTCGGAGGCGACCTGAACCTTCACCATCTTGTCGGGATCGGTGACGGCGCCGCCGGCGGAGCCCGGAGGCGCCTTCTTGAGCTTGTCGACCACGTCCATGCCCTGCACGACCTCGCCGATCACGGTGTACTGGCCGTTGAGGAAGGACGCGTCGCCGAAGCAGATGAAGAACTGCGAGTTGGCGGAATCGACGCTGTCGCCGCGCCGGGCCATGCCGACGGTGCCGCGCTTGAACGGCGTGCTCGAAAACTCCTGCTTCAGGTTTGGATATTTCGAGCCGCCGGTGCCGTCGAATTTCTGGCCGTCGCCGGTCTGCGCCATGAAGCCGTCCATGACACGGTGGAACGGCACGTTGTTGTAGTAGCCTTCGCGGGCCAGCGTCTTCAGCCGCTCGGCGTGCTGCGGCGCCAGATCAGTCCGCAGCTTGATGACGATGCGGCCCTTGGTGGTGTCGATGACCAGCGCGTTCTGCTTGTCGAGCCCTGAAGGCAGCGACTGCGCCAGCGCCGGCAGCGCGAACACGAGAGCGAAGATGAAGGTGAGAGCTCGGATCATGGCAACTCCGACAGGATGATGAGAGGAAAACGCGTGGCAATGCCGCGCGGCGCAAGGCACCGCCGGCACCTGGATCGTCAAACGAATTTGGCCTTGAGGCTGGCCACCACCGACGGCGGCACGAAATGCGAAATCTCGCCGCCCATGGCCGCGATCTGGCGCACCAAGCTGGCGTTGATCGGACGGACCGGGACCGACGCCGGCACGAACACCGTCTGAATCGACGGTGCCATGGTCTGGTTCATGCCGGCGAGCTGCATCTCGTAATCGAAATCTTTGCCGTCGCGCAGGCCGCGGATCATCATGATCGCGCCGGCGGCGTGCGCCGCGGTGATGGTCAGATTGTCGTAGGTCGAGGCCTCAAAGCCGCAGCCGGCTGCGGCGGCGACCGGGCCGAACACCTCATGGGCCATCGCCAGCCGCTCCTCGGTCGAGAACAGCGGCTTCTTGCCGTGATGCACGCCGACCGCGACGATCAGCCGGTCACAGAGGTGAACGGCCTGCCGGACCACGTCGAGATGGCCGTTTGTGACGGGATCGAACGAGCCCGGATAGAGCGCAATACGTTGCATGCGCCCGTCCTATACCGGCCGGAACAGGCCGGCAAGCCGCCGCCGCCCGTGCTGGCGCGGCTGTGATGGTCCGCAGCCGCGGCAGCGGTCACGGGACATTGCGAGGGCGAGGCGGAACTGCATCCCCCACCCGCGATTGTTTCATCGGAACTTCGGCGGCGAAACACACCCGCGGGGACATGAAACCAATTCGTGCGGTCCGGGAAAACGTCTCGAAACCCGAAATGGTTATCAAATTCTCAACGAACAACGGGCCGAACGGCCCAGCACGACCAAGACACAAGACAGGGGACCGTCATGATCAAAGCGCTTTCTGCCATCGCAGCGGCCGGCTTGGTGGCTACCGCCCTCACCCTCCTGCCCGGCTTTGCCCCGCAGGTCGAAGCCAGCGTGCCGCGGCCGCTGGCCAAGGCGGACCGCCTGGACATTCGCCCGATCGGCCGCGACTGCTCGCAGCAGGCCTGGCCGAACTTCGAAGCGTCGTGCCTGCGCACCGCCGGCACGAGGGCGACGATCCGCGAGGCGCGGGTCGTCGGCGTCGACCGGATGTAGCGAACAGCGAAGGGGGCAGAAACCTGGTTCTTCCCCTATTCGCTACTCGCCACTCGTCCTCTTATTCGCCGTTCGCCTGCTCGCTCGCCCCGTTGCCATTCTCCGTCTCCTCACCGATATGCTCGACGGAGACGACATGCTCATCGTCAGCCGTGTTGAACACGATGACGCCCTGGGTCGAGCGGCCGGCAATGCGGATGCCGTCGACGGGGCAGCGGATCAGCTGGCCCTTGTCCGTCACCAGCATGATCTGGTCGCCGTCCTCCACCGGGAACGAGGCGACGAGCTTGCCGTTGCGGTTGTTGACCGACATTGCGACGATGCCTTTGCCGCCGCGGCCGGTGGTGCGGTACTCGTAGGACGAGGTCCGCTTGCCATAGCCATTGACCGACACCGTCAGCACCACCTGCTCCTGCGCCGACATCTCGACATAGCGTTCCTGCGACAGCTGGATCGAGCCTGCCGCCGCCTCCTCACCCTCGCTCTCGACCGGCTCCTCGCTCGCGACCTCACCGGCCATGGCGCGGCGCATCTTCAGATACGCGGTGCGCTCGTCCGAGGTGGTCTCGACATGGCGCAGGATCGACAGCGAAATCACCTTGTCGCCGCCGGCAAGCGCAATGCCGCGCACGCCCATCGAGGTCCGCCCGGTGAACACGCGCACGTCGGTCACCGGGAAGCGGATGCACTGCCCGCCCGACGCCGTGAGCAACACGTCGTCGCGCTCGGTGCAGATCTGCACGTTGACGATCTCTTCGCCCTCGTCGAGCTTCATCGCGATGATGCCGGAGCGCCTGACATCGACGAAGTCCGACAGCTTGTTGCGCCGGACGTTGCCGCCGGTGGTGGCGAACATCACGTCGAGATTGGCCCAGGAGGCTTCGTCTTCCGGCAGCGGCATGATCGTGGTGATGCGCTCGCCCTGCTCCAGCGGCAGGATATTGATCAGCGCCTTGCCGCGCGCATTGGGCGCTGCGATCGGCAGCCGCCAGACCTTCTCCTTGTAGACCTGGCCGCGCGACGAGAAGAACAGCACCGGCGTGTGGGTGGAGGCCACGAACAGCCGGCTGACGAAATCCTCCTCGCGGGTCTGCATGCCCGAGCGGCCCTTGCCGCCGCGACGCTGGGCGCGATAGGCCGACAGCGGCACGCGCTTGGTGTAGCCGGCATGCGACACGGTCACGACCATGTCCTCACGCTGGATCAGGTCCTCGTCCTCGACCTCACCTTCCTGCTCGGCGATCAGGGTCCGGCGCGGCGTGCCGAACTCGGCCTTAACAGCACCCAGCTCGTCCTTGATGATTCCCTGCACCCGCGCCCGCGAGCGCAGGATATCGAGATAGTCGTTGATCTCGACCTTGAGCTTGTCGAGCTCGTCGGAAATCTCTTCACGGCCGAGCGCCGTCAGGCGCTGCAGACGCAGGTCGAGAATGGCCTTGGCCTGCTCGAACGACAGCCGGATCGTCCCATCCTCGGAGAGACGATGGCGCGGATCGTCGATCAGCGTGATGATGGCTTCGACATCGCGCGCCGGCCAGTCGCGCGACATCAACGCCTCGCGGGCGGTCGCCGGATCGGGCGAGGTCCTGATCACCCGGATGACCTCGTCGATGTTGGCCACCGCCACCGCGAGGCCGACCAGGATGTGGGCGCGGTCGCGGGCCTTGTTCAGCAGGTACTTGGTCCGGCGCGTGACGACACGCTCGCGGAACGCGACGAAGATCGTCAGCAGGTCCTTCAAATTCATCGTCTGCGGACGGCCGCCGTCGAGCGCCAGCATGTTGGCGGCGAAGCTCGTCTGCAGCGGCGTGAACTTGTAGAGCTGGTTCAGCACCACGTCCGGCACCGCGTCGCGCTTCAATTCGATCACGACGCGATAGCCGTCGCGGTCCGACTCGTCGCGCAGATCGGAGATGCCTTCGATCTTCTTCTCGCGCACCAGCTCGGCGATGCGCTCGACCATCGTGGCCTTGTTGACCTGGTACGGGATCTCCGAAACGATGATCGCCTCGCGATCCTTGCGGATGGTGTCGATCGTCACCTTGCCGCGCATCATGATCGAGCCGCGGCCGAGATGATAGGCCGAGCGGATGCCGGCGCGGCCGAGGATGATACCGCCGGTCGGAAAATCCGGCCCCGGGATGATGTTGATGAGATCGTCGATGGTGAGCGCGGGATTGTCGATCAGCGCGACGCAGGCATCGATGACCTCGCCGAGATTGTGCGGCGGGATGTTGGTGGCCATGCCGACCGCGATGCCGCCGGCGCCATTGACCAGCAGGTTCGGAAACTTGGCCGGAAGAACCGACGGCTCCTTGTCCGAATTGTCGTAGTTCGCCTGGAAGTCGACGGTGTCCTTGTCGATGTCGTCGAGCAGCGGGATCGCGGACTTGGCGAGCTTGGCCTCAGTGTATCGATAGGCGGCCGGCGGATCGCCGTCGACCGAGCCGAAATTGCCCTGGCCGTCGATCAACGGCACGCGCATCGAGAAGTCCTGCGCCATGCGCACCATGGCATCGTAGATCGACTGGTCGCCATGCGGATGGTATTTACCGATGACGTCGCCGACCACGCGCGCGGACTTGACGTACTTCTTGTCGGGCGTGTGGCCCTGCTCGTACATCGAATACAGGATGCGCCGGTGCACCGGCTTCAAACCGTCACGCGCATCGGGCAGCGCTCGCGACACGATCACGCTCATCGCGTAATCGAGGTAGGAGCGCTTCATCTCGTCGAGGATGGAAACGGGACGAATGTCGGAAGGTCCGCCCGGCTCGCCGGGCTTCTCATCTTCTTTATCGGACAAAGGGGGTTCCGGTCGGTTTTGACAGGCGAAAATCGCTTGGAATCATATAGCGCATGGCGGTGTCGCAAGCCACCCCCAAGGGGGGCCGGAGCGCGCTTTTTCTGCTCGCCTTTCCAGTCACTTAACCAGACCGTGCAGTCGCCCGGGACAGGCCGCGCGAACCGTCCCGCTACGACCCGAACACCACCCTGTGCATGATTCGTCCCGGCAGCAGCGTGAACAGCCCGGCAATCACCAGGGCGCCGGAAAACAGCATGATCATTGCCCGGCGATGAGCTGCGATCCGATGACGGCGCGCAGCCCAGACCGCCAGCGGCAGCACGGCCAGCGTGTAGATCGAAAGCAGGTGGATCGGGCTCCATGGACCGACCAGCCGGATGGTGTGAATCCAGAACGAACTGGCCGCAACGGCGACCATCAACGCGACCCAGATCCAGCCGAGCGTCCGATGCGGCAAGGTCCCTTTCGGGGCCGCGAACTGGACGAGTCCCAGCGCGAACGCCGCCATCGCGGCAAGGGCGTGCAGCAGAATGGCAGGCCCCGCGTCGAGCAGCGGTGCAAAGCTCATGCGACGGCCTCGGTGGTCAGGTTGGAGCAGCCTGCGCAATGTGCAGACGCTCCTTGATGGCGTCGACGTCGACGCAACCGGCACGCATCTTGGCTTCGGCCTGCCGTTTCACCGCCGCGCACATGTCGGCGAGCAGAGGATCATGGCAGCACGCGGCATCCATCTTGGTATAGACCAGATCGTACTCGATGGGCTGCCAGGTCTCCAGGCCAGCGAGATTGTGCTGCATCTGGACCTCGAGATGGTCGAGCGCCGCGGCGAATTTCGCCTCTGGCGTGGTGCGCGCCTCGAACTCGTGAAACAGGTCGAAGACCTCCTGCCCGGCCATCCCTTGCAGCCGCGCCCTGATGTCCTCGATCGCCTGACGCTCCTTCGCCGCCTTGGCGTCCTTGCGGCTGCCCGTCTCGAAGAACGGAACGTCACCCGCCAACGCCTCGACGAGATCGTGCACGATGATCATCTTCAGGACGCGATCGATCGCGACCGGGTGGCTGAGGTCGCGGTGCATGAGCAGCGCGAGCAGCGACATGCTCCAGCTATGCTCGGCCACACTCTCGCGACGTCCGTCGGAAAGCCAGCTATGGCGGAGCTCGCGCTTCAGGCGCTCCGCCAGCTGGTAGAAATCGACGACCTTGGCCACAGGGTCCAGCATGGGACCAGCTCCAGCAGCACTGTGGGACGAACGATGTGGGACGAACGATCCGACGGAGCCGGGCAATGCACGTCAGCGCCCGACGCCGCTCTTCGACCTGGTCACGACCAGGACACACACGCTCCCATGAGGTCGTTCAGACCTCAGAACGGAATGTCGTCGTCCATGTCGTTGTTGCGTCCGCCACCGCCAGCCGAAGCCACCGCGCGGCGCGGCGGCGCCATCGACGGACCGCTGCTGCCGAAATCACCGCCGGCATCGTCGGCGAAGCTGCCACCGCCGCCGCTGCGACCGTCGAGCATGGTCAGCGTCGAGTTGAAGCCCTGCAGCACCACCTCGGTCGAATACTTCTCGACGCCGCTCTGGTCGGTCCATTTGCGGGTCTGCAGCGCGCCCTCGATGTAAACCTTGGCGCCCTTCTTCAGGTACTGCTCGGCAACCTTGCAGAGGCCCTCATTGAAGATCACCACGCGGTGCCACTCGGTCTTCTCCTTGCGCTCGCCGGTCCCCTTGTCGCGCCACGTTTCCGACGTCGCGATGCTCAGATTGGCGATCGGCCGTCCATCCTGCGTCCGCCGAATCTCCGGGTCCTTGCCGAGATTGCCGACCAGAATCACCTTGTTCACGCTACCCGCCATCACACTCTCCCGCGGTTCTCAAATCACGGACCGGCCCCGCCTGCCAGCCTCTCGGCACCAGGCGGCTGAACCCTTCCTCTCGGGCCGGACCCTATACGGTTGCCACGCCGGCCACCTGCATTCTCGCTGCTTATCCACATATAGCAGGCCGGGCCGGATTGTTCCAGTTTTGTTCGCGCTCTTGTGTTTACAACCATGCGTCGAGTTCCATGGAACCTGATGGAACTCAAAGTTCCGCAAAAGGAACCCGGAAAAGGTTCCCGAAATCACGGAAAAGTAATTAACTTTCATCAACTTAGCACGCCTCACTTCCTCCTCGCCTGTGGCTTTTGGGAGACGGTATCCAGGGTTGAATCGCGTATATTTGCGGACGGATTGGGGCCGCGAGCGTGGTCGCACCAACTCACAAAAGTGCGTCTCCGGGGACCATTTTGGAGACGCCCAAAGCGGGAGACTTGGGATGAAAAGAATTTTTCTTGGAGCTGTCAGCTTGATGGTTTTGGGGGCGCTGACGCCGGCGGGAGCCGCCGATCTCGCCGCCCGCCCGTACACGAAGGCCCCGGTGATGGCGCCGACGCCGCTCCCGACCTGGACCGGCTTCTATCTCGGTCTCCAGGGCGGCGGCGGCTGGGGCCGCAGCGATGAGACCTTCTTCGGTGCGCCGAACACGGCGATCTTCGCCGGCACGCAGAAGTACGACATCACCGGCGGCTTCATCGGCGGCGTGGCCGGCTACAACTGGCAGGTCGACAACATCGTGTTCGGCCTCGAGGGCGACTACCATTGGGCCGACATCCACGGCCGCTCGTCCGAGATCAATCTCGGCGCGGGTGACAGCTACTTCACCAAGCTGCGCGGCTTCGGCGACATCAAGGGTCGGCTCGGTTGGGCGACCGGTCCGGCGCTGTTCTTCGTCAGCGGCGGTGCCGCTGTCGGTGACCTGCAGCACCGCTATGATCCCGGCCTGCGCGGCGCAGCGTTCGGTGCATCACAGAGCGACTGGCGCTGGGGTTGGACGATCGGTGCCGGCGCCGAATACATGTTCGCCCAGAACTGGTCGGCCAAGGTCGAGTACAACTATCTCGATTTCGGCAAGAGCACGCTGCAGTACACCCCGGTGGCGGGCGACCGCTCGGAGTGGAAGGACACCGTTCACACCGTCAAGGCCGGCATCTCCTACCACTTCGGTGGTCCGGGCGTGTCGCGCTACTGATTGCACGCAGACCGCGAATATGTCGAAAGGCCGGCCTCGCGCCGGCCTTTTTTTGTGTGCCAGAACGGGCACTTGCTAGGCCGATGTGTCCTTTGGGTGACGGCTTTTTACGGCGGGAGGGGCTATCAAGGTCCGGCGGGTGTGGGCGTTGGTGAGAGCGTGCGTGCGGGCGTCGGACTAGGTTTGGGGACTGCGATGAGAAGTCTGTTGCTGGGGGCGACAACTTCGCTGGCGCTGGGGTTTGCGCCGGCGATCGCAGCCGATTTGCCCGCGCGCACCTTCACCAAGGCGCCTGCGATGATCGCGACGATCTATGATTGGAGCGGATTCTATCTCGGCCTGAATGCGGGCGGCGGCTCGGCCCGCACCTGCTGGACCAACAACGTCTCCCTTGCCGGCGTCCCCGCGACCAATGCCGAAGGCTGCCATGATGCAGCCGGCGCGCTCGCCGGCGGCCAGATCGGCTACCGCTGGCAGGCGGGCAGCTGGGTGTTCGGCGTCGAAGGCCAGGGCAATTGGGCCAATCTCAAGGGCAGCAACACCAGCCAGCTCGCGCCGGCCGTGACCAACCAGACCAAGGTCAATGGCGTTGGCCTGCTCACGGGCCAGATCGGCTATGCCTGGAACAACGTGCTCTGGTACGTCAAAGGCGGCGCGGCGGTCGCAAGCGAAAAGTACAACGGAATTGCGACGGCCACCGGCACGGCGTTCGACCAGGCGAGTGCGACGCGCTGGGGCGCTACGGTCGGCACCGGCGTGGAGGTCGGCTTCGCCAAGAACTGGTCGGTCGGCGCCGAGTACGAGCATATCTTCATGGGCAACAAGGCCCTGAACTTCTCCGGCCTGCCGGCGGGCGCCGCGACCCGGACCGACACAGTCGGCCAGGACGTCGACATGGCCACCGTCCGTGTCAACTATCGCTGGGGCGGCCCCGTCGTCTCCAAGCACTGAGGCGGCACTCGCCGGTTTATCGCCCCTCGCTTCGGACGAAGGCGCTGCGCGTGTCCGGAGGCCCCGGCCGATCGACCGTGGCGAGAGCTGATCAGCTTCAAACACCAAGGCTGCATCGTGCCCCGCCGCTGTCATGCGGGCCGCCGCCTCATTTACCTCCGCTTAAGCACGATCGGCACATCCCGCGCTGCGCTGGGCTGTGGTCACAGTTTTTAGAAATCAGTCTTTCCTACAACCAGAGCAGGCCACACGCGTGGGCCCGGATCGGAGGGATCCGGCGAGGGAAGACTTTGGGATTGGGGAGACGAGAGATGCAGAAGACAACTCTGATCGTGAGCGCGGGCGCCGCATTGCTCGGCCTGGCACCGGCATCGGCCGCCGACTTTGCGACGCGGCCCTATGGCAAGGCACCGCCGCCTGCCTATGTCACGCCGCTGCCGAGCTGGGCCGGGTTCTATCTCGGCGCCAATGGCGGCGCCGACTGGAGCCACAATTGCTGGACCCTGAATCGGTTCGGCGCCGCGGCGGTCGCGCCGACGCAGAGCGAAGGCTGCCATAACGCCACCAGCGGCCTCATCGGTGGTCAGGTCGGCTATCGCTGGCAGGCCGCGAGCTGGGTGTTCGGCCTCGAAGCCCAGGGCAATTGGACCGATCTGAAATCCTCCAATGCGAGCACCGCGGCGCTGACAACCGGCATCACCAACACCACCAAGACCGACGCCATTGGCCTGTTCACCGGCCAGGCCGGCTACGCCTGGGGCAACGTGCTCTGGTACGTGAAGGGCGGCGCCGCGGTCACGCACAACAAATACACCGGAACCGCCAACGCAGCAGCGCCCTTCCCTGTCGGCACGCAGCTGGATTCGGCGAGCGAAACCCGTTGGGGCGGCACCGTGGGTACCGGCGTCGAGTTCGGCTTCGCACCGAACTGGTCGGTCGCGGTCGAGTACGATCACCTGTTCATGGGATCGCGCGACATCAGCTTCCCGGCGACCGCGACCGTCAATTCACGCGTCGACACCATCAAGCAGGACATCGACATGGCGACGGTCCGGGTGAACTACCGATTCGGCGCCCCCATGGCGACGCGCTACTGAAGCAAAGGCAGCTCTCCGGAGCCTACCGCAAAGGCCGGCGCCCGCGCCGGCCTTTTTCGTGTCCGCAGCTCGGCACCGACGCGGCTATTTTATGTTAAATATTTGATATATAACGCTTTTTTGCCAATGTGGCGCGTGCGTTACAGCATCTCCGGGATGCCGCGTGTATGAACATTTCCATCGCTTGTCATTCCAACTCCCGGGGGAGAATTTGATGAAGAAGTTGCTTGTGATCACGACGGCCCTCGTCGGCATCGCAGCCGCCACATCCGCGTCGGCAGCCGACATGGCAGCGCGGCCTTACACCAAGGCGCCGCCGATGATTGCCACGATCAACGACTGGAGTGGCTTCTACCTCGGTATCAACGGCGGCTATGGATCGAGCCGCAACTGCTGGACGCTCGCGGACGGCCGCGCCGAAGGTTGCCACAACGCAACCGGCGGCACCGTCGGCGGACAGTTCGGCTATCGCTGGCAGATGAATTCGGTCGTGTTCGGCCTGGAGGCGCAGGGCAACTGGGCCGATCTGACCGGCAACAATATTACGCCCCTTTTCGCGCCGGATAGGAATCGCAGCAAGATCACCGCCTTTGGCCTATTCACCGGCCAGATCGGCTATTCCTTCGACAACGTCCTGCTCTACGCCAAGGGCGGCGCGGCCGTCACCGACACCAAGTACGAGATCTTTTCCGGCGTGATCAACACCGTGCTGGCCACCACGACCGTGCACAAGTGGGGCGCATCCGTCGGCGCTGGGGTCGAATACGCCTTTGCGCCGAACTGGTCGGTGGGCTTCGAATACGACCACCTGTTCATGGGCAACACGAACGTCCCGTTCCGCGGCGCCGTATTCGCCCAGACCGACAATATCAAGCAGGACGTCGACCTGTTCACCGCCCGCCTGAACTATCGTTTCGGTGGCCCGGTCATCGCCAAATACTGACCAGTTCCACAACCCGAACATTCAAAGGCCGGCGCAAGCCGGCCTTTTTTGTTGCGCTGCGGACACTGTTGGCTTTGCGTGACAGGCGGAACCCAAGCATTTGAGCGACAAAGGCTTTCTGCCGTTGCCCGTAGATCCCCGGTTTCGTCGCGGGTGTGGCTTTGAGGTGACGGCAATCTGCGCGGAACCGGGCTATAGGGGGACCGTCAACTTGAACGGGTGAGTCTGTTTCGTGCGTAAGAACTTCGGTGCGACGCGGACTGCTAGGACTAAACTGGAGAGAAGAAGAATGAAGAAGATCCTGCTTGCGACCGTGGCCCTGGCCGCCTTGGCCGCTCCCGCTGCCGCTGCCGATCTTGCTGCGCGTCCCTACACCAAGGCGCCGGTTGCCGCGCCGCTCCCGACCTGGGCCGGTTTCTACATCGGCGCCATGGGCGGTTATGCCACGGTTGAAGACAACGGTCCGGACGGCGGCCTCGCCGGCGGCACCATCGGCTACAACTGGCAGCAGGGCGCTCTCGTGTTCGGTCTCGAGGCGGACGCCGCCTGGGCGAGCATCAAGAGCGGCGAAGGCGTGATCCCGGGCTTCCTGGGCACCTTCAACACCAAGATTCAGGACACCGGCAGCGTTCGTGGCCGCATCGGCTACGCCTTCGGTCCGACCCTGATGTACGCCACCGGTGGTTACGCCTGGGCTGAGAACAAGCTGACCAACACGTTCCTCGGCGCCTCGGTTTCCGACACCAAGTTCCACAGCGGCTGGACCGTTGGTGCTGGCCTCGAATACATGTTCGCGCCGCAGTGGTCGCTGAAGGGTGAATACCTGTACAAGAGCCTCGGCAGCGAGAACTACTTCGTGAACAACATCGCCTCGGGCACCCTGAACCTGCACTCGGTTCAGGTCGGCGTGAACTACCACTTCTAAGATCGACGCCTCCGGGCCAACGCACACAGCCTCCGCTCTGCCAGAGCGGAGGCTTTTTCTTTGCGGAATCAAGCAGGCTGCATCGCGGAACCAGTCGCCCTCCTGCCATTCGCTGCCATTCCCCGAACGCATTGTTGATGATTCGCTGACGGCACTGGAAATCCGCGCCCGTTCTTCCTACGTTCCGACGATACCTTTCCCCTCTGGCGTCCGATGGCCGGCTTCCGGCAGAACGCGCCTGTAACGATGGCGTGATGCCGCGCCGTGGGACGATCGTCATGGATGAAGTGATCAAGGCCAAGCAGCGCGCGCAAGCCAATTCGTCGAGCCTGCGGGCCATCACCATCCGCGGCGCCCGCGAGCACAATCTCAAGAACATCGACGTCGAGATCCCACGCGACCGGCTGGTCGTGTTCACCGGGCTCTCCGGCTCCGGCAAATCCTCGCTCGCCTTCGACACGATCTATGCAGAGGGCCAGCGCCGCTACGTCGAATCGCTGTCGGCGTACGCGCGCCAGTTCCTGGAGATGATGCAGAAGCCGGACGTCGACCAGATCGACGGCCTGTCGCCGGCGATCTCGATCGAGCAGAAGACGACCTCGAAGAACCCGCGCTCGACCGTCGGCACCGTCACCGAGATCTACGACTACATGCGCCTGTTGTGGGCGCGCGTCGGCGTGCCCTACTCGCCGGCCACGGGGCTGCCGATCGAGAGCCAGACCGTGTCGCAGATGGTCGACCGCGTGCT